>JAUNUJ010000011.1 GCA_030538235.1 Alcaligenaceae bacterium | reverse complement strand
TGCTGTTGCTGTTGCTGTTGCGCTTGGTTTTTTCCTTGGGCGGGTACTTGCTCTGCTGCTGCATAACTAACAGAAACTGATAAAACACTTGCCAAGAAAGGTGTTACTAATCTTTTTAAGTTCTTCAAAATAAACTCCTAATATAAAGCCGCTTAGAAGGCATAAGATAAAGCCACTCTTAAATGAATTAATGTTCAGGCTTTCGACTAAAGTATAGCATAAGCCATTTGCTGAACTATTGATGCACATTCTACTTTCGGGCTGTGTTAAGAATGGGGTAGGTTCAATAATCAACTCCTTTTGGCTACTCCAAGGTTTTTAAACTTGTTATATATATATATTTAAAGCTATCAATCGTTTCTTGTAGATAAAGGTTGTTGCGTGCCTCCGCAACCATATTCAGATACGGCCCAATTGCTTTTAATAGCGATTGGGCCGTATCTGTTTTTGCCCGTACTTATTTATTTTTAATTGAATTAGGTTCGGGACGCGCTTCATTTTGCACAGTCTTAACAATTCTGTTATTAATTATAAAAATCCATTTCCAATAAATATATTAATTTTAAAATTATTTAACTATTGATATAATTTTCGTATTCACTTAGAAATAACATTTCAAATCCACATATCATTAACACTTCCCTAATCAATTAAAGTCGTTACGTTACTGTGTCAGTCGTTATTCTAAGTATCTTAAAATCTATCTAAAAAAACCAACAATAGTTAAAGAGGAAATTATGGCCTTCGCGAGTCTATTTACTTTGCTTGATGATGTGGCATCTGTTCTTGATGACGTGGCTGCCATGACCAAGGTCGCTGCCAAAAAAACCGCAGGTATCGTTGGTGATGATTTGGCGGTAAATGCTAATCAATTAACAGGTATCGCAGCGCAACGTGAGTTACCAGTAATTTGGCAGGTAACTAAAGGCTCTTTTATTAACAAAGTAATTATTATTCCGGCTGTGTTATTGATTTCCTATTTTTCACCAATCATGATAACCGTATTGTTATTAATTGGTGGCGCTTATTTAGCTTTTGAAGGCATGGAAAAGGTGATCCACCATTTTAAAGCTAAACGTACTCATGCATCTGCTAACTCACCAGCAGTCGAAGCTACTGCCGCTACAACAGTGCTTGATAGCAATAAAAGTCAAGAGCAATTAGCCCAAGAAGAGCGTACAAAAATTCGTGGCGCGATTCGTACGGATTTTATCTTGTCTGCTGAAATCATTATCATCGCCATGGGAGTGGTTGCTACGATGGGGATTTTGTCAAAAACTTTGGTGATGATTGCTATCGGTGTGGGCATTACCGTCTTTGTGTATGGTGTTGTTGCATTGATTGTTAAGCTTGATGATATGGGCTTGTGGTTAATGCAAAAAGACGCTACTTTCCTACAGAAACTGGGTCGCGGTATGATTGCTTTTATGCCCAAATTAATGCATGCTTTGGCCATTATCGGTACTGTTGCCATGTTCCTAGTTGCAGGCGGTATTTTTAGTCATAATTGGCCATGGTTGCATGGTTTAGTCGTTGCTATGGTCGGTGACTCTTTTATCCTAGCGACGCTAGTTGATTTAGTGGTAGGTATGTTGGTGGGTCTGGCAGTGTATTTTGTTGTTTCTTTCTTTATGAGTTTACAGCGCGTTGAAACCTCTCGCCTGACCATCGATGTTTAAGGTGTTGTGCATTTTTTAAATGCGGAAGCGCGTAATCTTTGCATTGTTACTATCAGAGCGCTCATCTTCGCTGGACCGTAGCTAACCCGTCATAAAAGCTATATTTAATATATTAGTAATCTGCTTTGTCATTGATGGCTGTCAATGTTCTTTATATCGTACTATGAAAAAATGACAGTAATTCACTGAGGATAATCTAATGAGTAAAGATGAAGTTTCGGCTGATGACGTCTATCAGGCGTCTATAGCCGCTGAACCTATAAGGGCCTATGACAAGCTAAGACAAGTTTGTCCGATCATGCACGATCGACAATTGCATTGGAGCTTGTTTAGACATGGCGATGTTTTGTCAGTCATCGAGGATCATGATACGTTCAGTAGTCAGGTTTCCAAACATGTGTCCGTACCAAATGGTATGGATCCACCTGAACATACGGTTTACCGCAAATTAATAGATCCTTATTTTAATCAGCAACGAATGGCAAACTTCGAATCCGTTTGTCGTCGTATTGCTGATAATTTAGTTCAAATCAGTCCCAAAAATACCGACTTTGATTTTATCGAGAACTTTGCGCGTATCTATGCGGTACAAGTACAATGCGCTTTTCTAGGTTGGCCAGTTTCATTACAAGAGCCACTAACGCAATGGGTGCGTAAAAATCATCAAGCTACTTTAGCACAAGACCGTCCCGCCATGGCTGCCATTGCCTTAGAGTTTGATGGTTTTATTCGTTCTTTATTGGATAGTCGCCGTGCCGCTGGTGATAATGCGCCGGATGATTTAACTAACGCTCTTATGCGTGAGACAGTTGATGGGCAAGTTTTAGCTGATGATGTGATTGTTAGTATTCTCCGCAATTGGACCGTAGGGGAGCTGGGTACCATCGCAGCATGTGTCGGTATCTTGGTGCATTATTTAGCTGAGCATGAAGAATTGCAGCAGCAATTGCGTGAGAAACCGGTGTTGTTGCCGGCGGCGATTGATGAGATTTTGCGTATTCATCCGCCATTGATTTCAAATCGTCGCATCACGACTAAAGAGGTCACCGTTGGTGGACACAGCTTGGACGCAGGTGAGCGACTGACGCTGTTGTGGGCTTCTGCTAATCGTGACGAAGACGTATTTGGTGATCCGGATAATTTCTGTCCTGAGCGTAATGCCGAACATAATTTATTATATGGTGCCGGTATTCATGTCTGTCCCGGAGCACCACTGGCTCGTTTAGTCCTTCGATTAGTGATGGAGTCTTTATTGAGTGCTACTCAAAACTTCCTATTAAATCCTAATCAACCGCCTGTGCATGCAAAATATCCGGCCGGTGGATTTGACTCATTGGAGCTTAAGTTGGTGGTCGGCAGTTGTTGTGGAGGATGTGGTGGCTAGTTACGCCTTTTTATTAAATGAGATCAGCTATTTTTAATCAACAATTCCGAAGATCGATACATTTAGCTGTCAGTACTGTCTAATTTATTAAAGATAATTGGTGCAGCGTTTAGGATCAGATCCTCGCTGCACTTTTCCTTTGACGCTAATTCGAATATCGATAATCGAAAACGATTAGAAAATTTCACTAAAATTTGCTTTTAAGCCGAAACCTTGCCTCTAATCTCGAGTCTTTGTTTTATTCCAATTCAAATTCAAAAGCAATATCATTTTAAACCTTAAATATATCTGTATTGTCCTTAGTCGGTGGAGCTTGCTGGGTTTCACCGACACCAAGCTGACTGATATGCACAGGTTTGATTAAGTTGATCTCTGCTTGATGCAGTCTGTCCAATATCTCAAATAAAAGCTCTGTACGAACTTGAGCTACTAATCGAGGGCTAGGCACGTAACAGGTGGCAGATAGAATCAGACTGCTGCCATCAATACTGTCCAGTCGAATAAACGGGGCCATGTCGCTGAGTACTAATTCGTGCTCTTCAAACACCTCAAGAATCATATCAGCCACAAGTCGCGGATTGGTGCTGATGGGTATAGGGAGCTTGATTTGGACGCGACCTTCGCTCTTGTCTAGCGTCATATTGCGCACAGCCTTAGTAATAAATTCGGAGTTAGGCACAATCAATGTGGAGCGATCCAGCAGTTGAATTTCAGTGGCGCGAATATTAATCCGTTTAATATCACCATCGTCATTGCCTACTACCACCCAATCACCCACTTTTACCGGTCGTTCAGTGAGTAAAATCAGACCTGAAATAAAGTTTTGTACGATAGACTGTAAACCGAAACCGATACCCACTGATAAGGCACTGGCGACCCAAGTAATCTTATCAAAACTCAATCCTAGGGAACCGAGAGTCAGAGCAATCACCGCAACCCCACCCAAGTAACCAGACATGGTGGAGATACTGGATTGCACACCTTTTTCCAGATCGGTATTAGGAAAATACTTAGTTTCAAGCCATGATTTAAAGATTCTAATGACCCAAAAGCCTAATATGAAAACAACAATAGCGCTGATGATGCCGCCGGTGGTCAGGGCAAAGGTATTTTCTGCTAGGAAGGTACTTAGCATATTGGAGAATTTAGAAAATTCCGTGATATTAGTACCAAAGGGGAGTAGCAATACCTTAACTAAAGCATAAATTAAGGCAACCTTAGTGATGGCCGAGACGATAACAATAAACTGATTAAGGAGATTTTCACTGACATTGTAAGCGCCGATAAGATATCTACCCAATAAAGCGTGAGCACCAAACAAGGCTTGGTAAAGGTCATCCGCGAGCTTCCAAGCGATATAAAATCCTGAGACAACTAAGACCGTCCAGACTAATTGATTGACCATAAAGGAACCGAGACTGACATAGCCGGTCAGGGTGATGATTGTCGCTAGTAAGGCCACTAACCAGCCTATAGTAATCAAGGAGACAAACCAAATCGGATAGGCGGGTCGATTTTGTGAGTTATCCTGCGAAGAGTTAACCGTATTATTAGTCGCCTCTTTATTTACCGCATCTTGTGCATTGTCTGGGCTCAAGCGGATACGACCACGTGATAAACGTGAGAAAAAACTTAAAGACAACAAGCAGAGTAGTAGAGTGAAGATGGAATTAATGCTTACTTCACTGATGAAACTGGTTTCAATGTAGTTTGCGGTACTGGTGACGAATTGATAAACAAGTGAAAACAGGGTCAGAAGCCTCGGGTAGTGACGCAAACTATACGCCTCTTGTTCATTTAAATTAACCAGACGCCAGGTATCACGCTTAATACAGAGAATCGCTTCACCTAGCCCATAGATAAAGGCTGAGAGTAAAATAGCAAAGAAAATTTGCTGTAAGTAAACTTTAAATTCTGCTGTTAGAATCTCGTGCCAATTCAGTCCTAGATAAAATATTAATGAGACAAGGCCCATGGCAAGTACTCTAAAGAGCACTTTGGAAATGGCATAAAACGATCGTCGAGCTCGTCCTGTCGGGATGACTTTAATCAATACCAAGTTGAGGATTCGGTTCAAAAATCGGTTTGCAAAAACGAAGACCAACAGACTTAAAAATACACCGATACCAAATGGCCAACGATTCTCTGGACTGAGCGCGCGTTTAGCCAGCTGGCTGACCTCGGTTTTGAATTCTTGGATCCGTGTCATATCCCCGGACAAGGCTAAACTCCAATTGCTCCAAAAGGTGGGACTCAACATACTTCGCACTTGTAAGGATAGTTCAGCCTTAAAGCGTTGACGTCGTTCTGCGACTAAAAGCTTACTTTTTTGCTCTGCTTCGCTAATAATCAAAATTAAATGCTTACGTTGAGCATCCAGTTTTTCGTGCTCTTTTTGTAAAACACTTCGTTGCTCGGCAATAAAGACAGTTTCCGGTGCCGCATCTGCTTTGATGGTTTCTTCAGCGGTATTCTCTGTTGGCGTGGATGCCGTAGATTCGCCTTCGGCTACAACCGCCGGTTTAGTGATGCTGCTAAGTTTTTGGTCCAAATCTACGACTTGCTGTGTTACCTCAGTTAGTAAGAGCTGGGCGTTTTGTTGAATTTTAGTTAGTTTAGAGGTCAGTAACTGTAAATCGGTATTGTCTTTACTGGTGCTTGGAATCGCTTCCAGTTGCGCTTGTAATTGCTCAATGGTAATAGGTTCAGGAGTGACAGCAGGACTTTGTGCCGCAAAGGTCAACGGTGAAACTATGCTTAATAAAATAGCAAATAAAAAAACCAAGAAAGGGATACGCATCATGTCTATCTGCAAAAATTTACCTAACAGCTGCTTAGTCTATCTATATTTTTGGCGCAGTTGTTTAAAGCTAATAAAACGTTAAGTTTACATCTTTAGCGCTAAGGAAATGCGCCGATGATGCTTGTAAATGTAGCAGAAAATTCGACCTTAAAG
This sequence comes from Alcaligenaceae bacterium, assembly GCA_030538235.1. Taxonomy (GTDB): domain Bacteria; phylum Pseudomonadota; class Gammaproteobacteria; order Burkholderiales; family Burkholderiaceae_B; genus Oligella. The sequence continues at coordinate 81,338 of JAUNUJ010000011.1, read as the reverse complement.
GGAGTTAGTGGTGCAGGGTACTTAGCTTTATGGCGTAGAAAATTATTATTCAGAAATTAAGAATAGCTTAAGTTACCGGCGTTAACTGAATTAAGGGTATGGTTACAGGCTTAAGCGGATTGAAGTATGGAGGTTGATAGTATTTGGTACTTAGCGGAATTTTTAAGCAAATTATCAAGCTCAAAAAGCACTTTCATTGCGTAATGAAATACTTCCTGTACTAAAGAAGATAATTTATTTACCGAAAATGATATTTTCTATGCCTTTCCCTAAAGACACCAGTGAGTAAGGCTTGCAGAATACTAACAGCACTTATCATACAAACATCACTCACTGGCTTTGATTCACTAGGCGGCAGCGTCTAGCTTTCTAGAGGGAATAGTCAAAGATTCAAAATTCTCTTTATCGTATTGAGGATCAGTGTGGAAACGGCGAAGCGGTTTATTAGCGGTTTCCGGGATAAAGAAAAATACCCACAATGTTACTAAAACAGCAACAATGGTCACATAAATGGCAGGGGATAGGTAGTTAGCAGTATTGGCCGTCATCCAGGTTGCAACATAGGGCGCGGTACCACCAAATAAAGCAAAGGAAAAGTTATAACACATACCGGAAGCGGTGTAGCGCATATCAGTCGAGAACATCTCTGATAGCTGCACGGCGACAACGCTACCGATAATAGCCACGCCAACCCCGAGTATCATCATGCCAATTAAAGCTGAAATAAAATTAGCACCGTTTGCTACTAGCATATAAGCTGGAATGACAAGTACCACATGCCAGAGACAGGCAAATAAAAGTGTTTTTCGACGACCGATTTTATCTGAAATGATGCCGGCAAAAGGAGTGATACAGGCAGCAAAAAGCAATGAAATTAAGCTTGCTGTTAGTGCTGTGCCGGAAGAAAGTCCGATAACACCTTTTAGAAAACTATTCATATAGGTTGAAAAGATGTAAAAGGACAAGGCATAGAGTGCAACCACACCTGAGAGCTTGACTACATTAGGTCCCTCGGTTTTTAATACCTGTATGGTTGAATAACTGCCGTGTTCTTTTTTGCTTTTACGCATCATTTCGAATTCGGGTGACTCTTCAAGATGACCACGAATATAAAATGCCACAGCCCCCATTGGAATAGCAATCAAGAAAACGATGCGCCAGCCCCAGGCCATCATGCTCTCTTCACCAAGGACATTCACTAGTAAGGCACTTAAACCGGCCGCTAATGCAAAGGCTACAAAGGTGGTGGCGACCATGGTCCAAGAGTAGCTATTACGCTTATTTTGTGGACTATGCTCAACGGTGTAAATGGTTGCACCGGTGTATTCACCTCCGGCAGATAAGCCTTGTACCACACGTGCCAGTACTAAGAGCACAGGGGCCCAGATACCAATGGCGTCGTAGGATGGAATAAAGCCGATAGCTGCGGTTGAGCCGGACATAAGTAAGACTGTTAAAGCCAAGATTTTTTTGCGCCCTAATTTATCGCCTAGCTTCCCGAAGTAGACCCCACCGATCGGTCGTAAAATAAACGATACAAGAAATACGGCAAAAGTGGCTAATAAACCGGCAACTTTATCATCAGAAGGGAAGAAGTTACCGGCAATATAAAAGGCCATGTAGCCAAATAAGGCAAAATCAAACCACTCTACTAAGGTGCCTGCAGCAGAGCCGGTGACGACTTTGTGTAAATGTTTTTTGTCTAATTTTGGATTGATTATTGTAAAATCACCCGAATGATCAGTCTGTTGGCTGCTCATTTTGTCTCCTATTTTTTATGATCTAGATCAAATTAAATTGATGATTGCTATTTGACATCAGCAATTTATTTGTTAGAATCACCTTTAAATCATTATATTTTCTTTTCTTTTTAGTATTTGCTTCGTTCGCAGCGAGAGTAAATACTACGCCAACAAAGCACTGATTTCTACGAAAGTGTTTCATTTGCGTGTAACTATAAAGTTAATACGCACACATCATCTTGTCTATTAACAACTTCGCTCTTATTGATATCAATTTTGGTATTAATGTGATATTGTTTTTTCTTTTTCAGTATTTATATTATGAGCCCATATCATTTTGACTTACATCATTTACGGGCCTTTATGGTTGTTGCCGAGCATTTGCATTTTAGAAAAGCGGCAGCAATCTTGCATATTACTCAACCGGGTTTATCACGTACGATTAAAGCCCTTGAGGATGCTCTTGAGGTGGAGTTATTTGATCGAAGTACGCGTCACGTTCGTTTAAGCAAAGCGGGCGAGTTTTTTTTATTAGAAGTTGAAAAAGTCTTTGTTCATCTGGATAGGGCGATTATGTTTGCCCAAGAAAGCAGTTCAGGGATGATGGGTTATTTGAAAATCGCTTATAACGATTTTGCTGTTCAAGATCATTTGCCCACCTTTATAGAAGAGTTGAAGCGTGAGTATCCGAGCATTAAAACCGAGATGATTTTTATGACGACTCAGGATCAGATCACTGCACTGCAAAAAGACCAGATTGATATTGGTTTTGGTTTTTCTTATACAGGGGTTGAAGAACATGAGTTGCTTAATAGTATTCCCTTGATTGTTGATGAACCTATCTTGTTATTACCCAAAAATCATCCTTTTGCAAATCGAGAGCGACTAAGACTGGAAGAGCTTAGAGATGAGCATTTTGTGATTGGTACGAGCAATGAGTGGCGTATTTGGCGAAAGTATTTTTTTGAATTGTTTGAACATGCCGGTACAAAACCAATCATCGAGGCGGAAGCAAGTTCTGTGAGTGGCATTATGAGCATGGCTGCGGTTAAAAACTGTGCTGCACTTTTGTCACGCTCGCTTAGTAAGTTTATGCATAGTGATTTAGTGCCGGTGGCAGTCGAGCTTTCGGAACATATGCCAATTGCTTATATCAGTTTGATGTGGAATCAGGAAAACAACAATCCATCTCTGCCATATTTTTTAGAATTCGCAAAGCAAATACAAAACAAATCAAATCTTTAATTTAGGAGAAGAAAATGTCTTTAAATAATCCCGGTTTTAGTTTTAACCATATTATGCTTAGAGTGCTAGATCAAAACCGAGCTTTGGCATTTTATAGAGACATCCTTGGTATGCAGATTACGCGACAACGAGAGTATGAGTCCGGTCGTTTTACCAATACTTTTTTAGCTTTTCCCGGTGAGACGACGGCCATTGAGTTGACCTATAACTGGGATCGAGAAGAGCCCTATCCCAAGGGAGAAAGCTTCGGTCATCTGGCCCTGATGGTGGATAATGTCCGAGAGGCTTGTGCTTATCTGGAGTCCAAAGGTGTCGTTATCAAAACCCCACCTAAAGTAATGAACCACGGTACGCGTATGTTAGCTTTTATTTATGATTTTGAGGAAAATCTCATTGAGCTAGTAGAACCGCTAAAAGATCATGAGTAATTTTCTACAGCTGCCGGCGCTGAATGCGTTAAGAACTTTTACCGTGGCTGCACAAAGGCTGAATTTTCGACAAGCTTCTGAGGATTTATTAGTTTCACCTTCGGCTATTAGCCACCAAATTAAGTGGTTAGAGGAGTATCTTGGCTGCAAGCTTTTCCTCAGAAAGAATCGAAATGTCGAGTTGACAGAAGAGGGCCGCTTTTTATTTTCAAAGCTAGAACGTCCATTTGCAGAAATTGCTCAGGCCTTAGCTGATGTGCGGATGCCCTATGGTCGTTCAAGAGTAACGATTTCCTTGCGTCCTTTTGTCTCAACGATGTGGTTTACCAAGGTGTTGGGTGATTTGTGGTTTGAACACCCGAATATACAGGTCAGTTTGATTCATAACCTGCAGGCGCCCGATTTCTCCAGAGACAATATTGACTTCGCAATTATTTGGGGTAAGGTTAAATCTTGGCCACAATTAATCACACATCAAGTGGTGCCAGGCGATCTGACGCCGGTATGTACCCCTGCTTTTGTTGAAAAGCACGGTCCTATTCAAACGCCTGATGACTTAAGAGCGTTGACGTTAATTCACGATGAAGGTTTATTGGCTTGGGATGAGTGGTTTCTAAAAGCTGATGGTAAACCGGCTTCAGTTAGACAGTCTTTTAATATTGACGACACCAATGTTCGCCTAAAGGCGGTGCTTGCAGGACAGGGGGTTATGCTAAGTTGTCCGACCTTGCTTAAGGAGTTCATAGAAAAGGGCGAGTTGCTGTTGTTGTTTCCTCAGATCTGCTTAGAAGAGTATGCCTATTTTTTAGCTTATCCAAAGGATAAAGAGCTCAACGAACAAGCTAAGTTTTTTGTTGAATGGTTAAAATCCATCGGTTAGTTATTTTCAATTAAGGATTTTTAAATAAAGAGTGATCTGATATTCAGTTTGCTCTTTTATTGTTTAAAAATTACCTTGTGCCTGTAAGTCTCTATGTTATATGCGGATTTTGGTGTTTTCTTAGGTCTAAATACGATTATTAGCAAAAACCCTATCATTTAGAAAATCTCAACGCTAAGTTAATTCTATTCAGTTTTCAATTACTTTGTCTTGTTGCATCATGGAAGCCATGTTGAAAGAGAAATCAACGAATTTTCTTTTTAAATGGAGACAATGATGAAACAAGATTTACGTTCCCCTATCGCGATTGAGGAATTCGATAAGAGCTATATCCAACAAGAGAGCGATACTGTTTATGCCTTACCGGCTGAGTGTTTTACCGATCAAGATTTCTTTGATTTTGAATTAAATGCGGTTTGGAAGAGTCAGTGGTTTTGTATTGGTCGTGAAACCGATATTCCTAATTCCGGTGACTTCTTTACCTTTGAAGTAGGTGGCGATCAATTATTTGCCATTCGCAATCGTGAAGGCAAAATTAATGTGCTTTCAAATGTATGCCGTCACAGAAACATGTTGTTGTTAGAAGGTCAGGGCAATGTACGTCGTATTTCATGTCCATTACATGCGTGGATTTATAACATGGAAGGTGAGCTTGTCTCAGCCCCGGGTTTGACTGACCGCGATACCGATTTCGATCCTAAGAGTGTTTGTTTACCTAAAATCCGTACCGATGTGTGGGAAGGTTTTATCTTTATTAACTACGACACCACAGCGCCAGATTTAAATGAGCGTTTGGGTGCCTTGGGTGAGAAATTAGCAAATTATAAAATGTCTGAATTGCGTTCGGCTGAACCGTTAAAGATGGAGCCATTTGATTGGAACTGGAAGATTTTTAACGATGAGTGTTATCACTGCGTTTATCTGCATGCATCCAGCTGGGGCGATATGTATGACATTAGTCCGGAAACCGTTGATGAAAGCGTAGACTTTAATGAGGTTGAAAAAGGCATCGTATCTTATCGCCTAATTTCATCGCATAAAGACGCGGCACCCACTCATACTAAATCCATTTTACAGCCGCCATTAGAGGGCTTGACCGATGAAGAGCGTACGCAGCTTTCTTATATTACAGTTGCTCCGAACTTATTAATTGTGGCAATGCCGGACAAAGTTAAGTACTTTTTATGGTTACCAAAGAGCGCGACTCAGTCAAATTATGGCGTTTCATGGTTATACCCTGAGTCTACTCTGCAACGTGAAGACCATCAGGAGAAATTTATTCAAGAGCATGACGATTTATATCAAGTAATGATTGAAGACTTATTTGCATGGCGTCGTTCACAAATGGGCATGCAGTCCAGTTTTGCCAGTCGTGGCCGTTTGACGGATGATGAAATCGTGATTAAGCGCTTACAAAAGTGGTTAATTGAACAATACCGAACTGAAGATGACCGCGTGAAAAATGGTCAACCAAAAATTAACTTAAAAGTGGTTGCTTAATTTAAGTTGAGTAGCGAAAGGAGTATAGCGATGCAGAGCAATACAATTCAGGCTTGTATTTTAAAGAAAACACAATTATCCCAAAGAGTCGTGGGCCTAACTTTGGCAGCAACCGATGGCGTTGATTTGCCGAGTTGGGAACCGGGGGCGCATATTGAGTTGACTTTAGATATTCCCGGTTTTCCTGAGGATGATGAGAAATGCTATCGACAATACTCCTTATGCGGTGATACAAAAAATTTGCAGACTTGGGAGATTGCTGTTCTAAAAGACGATGACAGTCGTGGTGGTTCTCGTTTTATCCATGAAATATTGCAAGAGGGTGATGTGATTACCGTCAGTGAGCCAAAAAATCACTTTGCATTTAAGGGTGGTGATTTTTGTCAATTTATTGCCGGTGGTATTGGTATCACACCCATTTACGCGATGATTGCACAAGCAAAAGAGGCGGGCTTGGATTGGCATTTGCTGTATTTAGCACGAAGCAATGAAGATTTTATCTTTTTAGAACAAATTAAAGCCATTGATCCACAACGGGTGACAGTTCATGCTTCTAGTGAAAAAGGTACTTATCTGCTCAAAGACAAATTGGATACGTTGCCGGATAACTCCGTGGTTTATTCATGCGGTCCGCAGAGTTTATTAGATGCACTTGAAACAATTCATCAATCCCAAAACGAAGTGAAATGGCAGTTGGTGTTGGAACGCTTTAAGGTTGAAGCACCAGTTGTTGATGAGGATAGCGAGAAACCGATTATCGTGACCTTAAGTCGTAGCGGTAGAACAATCGAAGTGCCGGCTAATGAGAGCATTTTAGAAGCGCTTAAAAAAGAGGGTGTACGCATCAAATGTTCTTGCCGTAACGGTACCTGCGGTACCTGTGAAACCGTGGTAATTAGTGGTCTGCCGGATCATCGTGATCACGTGTTATCAGAAGATGAAAGGGCATCCAATGAAACCATGATGTTGTGCGTGTCCAGAGCAATATCTGACGAGTTGGTTTTAGATATCTAAATAATATTCAAAGGTAAAGAATGAAAAGAGTTGTAGTAACCGGTGGTTCCGGTCGCGTCGGCAAATATGTTGTCGCTCAGTTAATGAAAAACCACGAAGTGGTGGTGGCTGATTTAAAAGCAAGTGAACATGATGTGACCTTTATTGAAGCTAATGTGATGGATTTAGATGCGGTACGCAAAGCAGTGGCAAATGCTGATGCGGTCATTCATTTGGCGGCGATTGATTTTGATTGGAAAGCGCCCGAAGAGGAATATATCAACGTTAATGTCAGAGGGACTTGGCATGTATTGCAAGCATGCCGCGATGCTGGGGTGAAAAAAGTCATTCTCTGCTCCAGTATTTCTGCGTGTGGTTTGTCTGAGATGCGCAAAGATTGGACGCCGCAATACTTACCGGTGGATGAGCAGCACGAAAATAAACCGTATCAGGCCTATAGCGTTAGCAAGATTATCATGGAACAAATGGCTAAGTCTTTTGCCGATGCGACAGATATGGAAGTGATTTGTTTACGACCTCTTGCTGTTGTCTTACCTGAAACGATCAAAGAGTATATCGAATTTGTTGATGATCCTGAGCGACATTGGTTGTTTTACTACATCTGGGCTGAGGATTTGGCTAGAGCGTTTGAAGCAGCAGTTGAAATTGAAGGCTTGAAATTTGGGGTGTTCTTTATTAGCGCTGATGATAGTTCTCACCCTAACGCTACCTTAGATTGGTATCAGGACATTATCGGTGAGCTACCGAGTATTCAAAATCCACGCCTCTACCAAATTAATCCTCGCGCATCGATTTTTAGTAATCAACAGGCAAAAACCATCCTGGGATGGCAGCCAAGTAGTGATTTTGAACAATTGCGCATCGAGTATGCGGATAAATAAATTAATAACTATTTTTTAGGAGAAGAAGATGATGATTCAAGGTGTTAAGACAGGCAAGATGGAATGGACGGGCGATAACCCATTTATTTACTTAAAAAAGGATCCAAATGGTGACTTTAGCTCCTTATCAGTTTATTTCAGAATCGCCAGCTCTGATTACGGACCGGGTAAAGCCATCTTGGTTTTAGATAATCCCTATGAAACAGATTCAGAGAATACTCAACGTCTTTTAGTCACTGACAACAAAGAATTAGCCGATTTTTTGGTGAAAAATTTTGTCCGCTTCTTCGGTTTATTCCGCAAAGCGGTGGCGCTTGATCAGATGAAAGTGATTACTGATGGTGTATTTACAACGACCAATGAGTTCCCTAAACGCGTGGTTGAAGCAGTGCGTTCAGAGTCTGAGGATTTAAGTATTGAATTGCATTGGAATGATTTAAGTCAGCCGGCGATTCCTGTGGATTTAGCGGTCCATGAAACGCAGACTAAAAAACACGAAATGATGGCCGTATTCCATCCAGCTCAAAATGCCCAAGTGTTAGTTAATGGCACACCGCTAGAGGGTGAGACTATTGAGCGTGATTTTAACGGTTCACGTGCCCAATCCGCCGCCTTGGCGAATAGTGAAACGTGGGTCCGAGTGATTGACTAAGCGGGACTAACTAATTCCCTAGGTGCAGATATGGCTATACATTTATCGGGAGATTGATGCATAGCCATTTCTGTTTGTAGCGATAGAAATAGTATAAAAATTTTGGAGAGTCAGTGATGACCACATTAAAAAAATCTGAGGCTTTATTAAACGCTCAAAAAATAGAGCCCATCTGGACTGGCTTAGTTCAACTTAAAGACATTATTGACGATGCTGAGGAAAAATTAATTTTACATGCAGGCCCACCATTTACTTGTCGGGAAGTGATTCCTGCAGCAGTAAAAAATTCAATGCTTTTAGCGATTCAATATGAGGGCTGGGCAGCGGATAAACAGGGTGCAGAAGCGCTATTCAATGCCGGTGAAATCAAGCTGGCTGCGGCTCAAGACTATGATGCCGTTGTGCCTTTGGCCGGTGTGATTACACCCTCAATGTACCTCTTAGAGATTGCTGATAAGCACAATACAAATAATAAAAAATACGCAGTGCTTAATGAGGGGATGACTTTATGCACTCGTGTCGGTGTTTATCAAGAAGCAGTTATTGACCATTTAACGTGGTTAAATCAGGCGTTAGGAGCTTGGTTGGCGGCAAACTTCAAAGAGCCGGTGTTATTAGCGCCGATCCTGCAGCAATCTCTCTTAAGAAATGACGACGGACACGGTCGTACCATGGCCGCCTCCGCCATATTAGCGGAAGTGATTGAGTCTTGGGGTTTAAGTGATCAGCGCGCCATTGATTTCTTACGAGGTGCCATGGCTTGGTCTTTAAATTATTGGATGGCTATGAGTGCTTTGATTCTTGGTTCATTTGAGGATTTTCAAGAGGGTAGGTTTATTACGAAAGTGGGTGGTAATGGCTATGAATTCGGTTTACAGCTTTCTAATCAGCCGGGAGTCTGGTTAACCACTGCAGCCCCTGCAGTGAAAGGGAATAAAGAGAGTGGTTTAGAAGAAGCGGAAGCCCTCGGTGCCATTGGTGATAGTGCACTAGTGGACTTCTTGGGCTTAGGAGGTCAAGTGCTTGATATTGCTCAGTTTACTGCTAAAAACTTGATCAAATTTATTCCCGAAGATTATATGACCCGTGTCCATGAATTCACCATGGGACCCTTGGCTTTGTTGGGTGGTAGAGCGGCGATTGCTGATTACGACAAAATTTTGCAAACAGATAAAGGTCCTCTAGTCGTTTTAGGCATGATCAGTAAAAGTGGTGAAAGTGGCCGTATTGGTGGGGGCGTTGCTGCCGTTGATGCGAATTTACTCAATCAGTTGAAGTAATTTTTACGGGTGAAGAGATTATGCATACACAATTCTTTAACAAATCCCTAACAGAACTCATTCGCTTGATTGATACGAAACAGGCGACGGTGATTGAGATAGTCGAGGACTTTTATCGTCGAATTGATGCTCGCGATGACAGAGTACAGGCATGGCAGTATTTAATTGACCTTAATAGCTACATTGAAGAATACGAAAACCAGAAGGAATTCTATGATAAATCGATTCTCAAAGGGTTACCTTTTGCAGTCAAGGATGTGATTGATACTAAAGATATTACGACCACCATGGGGTCAAGCCTTTATGCTGAAAGAGTCCCTCAAAATGATGCCGCTTGTGTGACTGCTTTAAAAAATGCAGGCGGTATTTTGATGGGCAAAACGGTGACAACTGAGTTTGCTTATTTTTCTCCTGGCAAAACAAATAACCCGCATCACCCGGATCGCACGCCTGGTGGTTCTTCCAGTGGTTCAGCGGCAGCGGTGGCGGATTATATGGTGCCGATAGCTTTGGGCACGCAAACGGCTGCTTCCGTGATTAGACCGGCATCCTACTGTGGCACCTTTGCTTATGTGGGTAGTCGTGATGAGTTTTCTTTGCGCAATATACAGCCTTTATCATCAGCATGTGATTCGTTGGGTATTTTTGCAAATCACCTGAACGATATCAAGTTGGTGCGACGCGTTTTGCAACATGCCAAATCCCCCCACCCACAGACTAAATATTCTATTGAGGACTTGAGATTTGCTGTCTTTGCTGCAAAAGAATTATTTGATGCTGAAGCGGTAGTCTATGAGAAATTGACTACCACTCAACAGCACTTGGTGGATAATGGTTTTGATTTTGTGGATGTCTCTCTAGATCAGCTGCTTGGTGAACTAACCGAGTGCCAGAAAAAAATCATGGCCTACGAAGTCGCGCGTAATCTTTTTTACGAATACAGTACTGGTGAAATCAGTCAACAGTTAGCAGATCTAATCGAATCCGGTTTTGCGATGAGCTATCAGCAGTGGTTGGATAATAAGTCCAAAGTTGCGGCACTTGGAGAGCAACTCGAGGAATTATTAGATGCTAATCAGATTGATTTTATTTTAGCGCCGGCGAGTCCCGGAATTGCTCCTTTGAAAACCGAAGGGACAGGTAATCCCTTTTTTAGTAGAGCTTGGCAAATCCTTGGCTATACGAGTATTAATCTGCCCTTGTTTTATTTAGAAAAACACCCTTTAGGTCTGCAAATCGTGGGTAGACGGCATAGCGATGATAAATTACTCGCGATTGCTGAGAAAGTGATGCGTATTAGTTAGACGCAAGAGGGTCTAGATGAGTTATTACAAGCGAGGTTTCCGGATCGGGATTCCGTTTTTATGTCTGGTTAAGATTTGTTTTTAATCATTATTAACAGATGTTGAGCAGCTAGTTAATCAGATGCGAGTTTTTCTTGTCTATATGTCAACGTTAGAAGTTGCATAGTTCGAACCTACCTCATATATAAGACATATAAGACAGCATTTAAAACTAGCGATGAGTTTCTGAACTGTCATGTATGTAATATTCCTGCTGCATTGCTAGAACCCATAAAGAAAAACTCCCGGCCTGATTCTACAACAAGCGCGGGAGTTTTTAATATGTTTTATGAAGCTATCGCTAGTAATTGGATGGATTACCCTAAACTGGTGTATTTTCAAGGGTTCGACGGCGGTTAGCAAATGCAGCAGCCATTAGTACATATAAACTAGCCAAGACGCCACCAATCAAACCGCCTATGACAGCCATCTGAGCACGTTTAGGCGCCTGACGCTGGGGTGGTAAGGTCGGACGCATCAGGTAGCTGAAAGACTCAAACTCAGGGTGATCATCCAACAGAGATTCCAAGGATTCAATTTCGTATTGAAGGCGATAGTAAGATGTTGGGTAGGTGATTGGAGTGTTTTGAGCCACATCAAGTAGCGCTGTTAAAACCTCTTCGCCCTGTAGGTAGAGTTGCTGAGGATTGGCATTAATTTCCAAAACAACATTATTGCTGGAATCGCTACGTCCCAGTAGACTACCCGGACTGCTTTTGATACCGGCTTTTTGTGCCGTTAAAAGTGCATCACTATAATTTTCGATGTTTACTTTACGCGTGTTTTGAAGGTTGAGCTCAATATCATTGATTTTTTGCTTGCGCGTTGCAATCATTGCTTCTAAATTATTAACAAATTCATTTTTTGAGGTCTCAATTGCTATGCGGTTGACATAAGCAATGTACCCAGTCAGTATGCTTTGTGACGTTTCGGCAGAATCGCTGACAAAGGATAGAAGATAAGAAGAGGCTAGTGATTCTTGTTTATCACTAGGTAATTGAACCGATAATTGTCTGCTTAGGTTGTCAAGGATCAGACCGGCATTAGCGCCTTCTTCCATACTGAGTCGTTTGAACACATCCGTCTGTGCTAAATAACTATACTTTTCGTCGCTATCTGCAGCGGTATAGAGAAAGGTGCTAAAGACGCGATTCATAAGATCACTAATACTGATGTCATCATTTGGATCAACAATGCGTTGGATTTGACGATTTTTTTCAATTAATTCAGTCGTATTGCTAAGTTTTGGAGCGACCACCTGAGCTGTTGAACGCCATTCTTCTTGTTTTAATAGAGATAGACCATAAGCACCCCAAAAACCTAGTGCAGCGATAAGAATAATCAGAAACTTGCGTCTCCAGAGCGTATTAAACAATTCCAGAAGATCGATTTCATCACTTGAATTCATGACGACATGATCCACTGTGGGTTGAGAGGCACTACTTGGTCTAACCATAATATTAGCTGTTCCTGAGTAAAATATTTGACAAGAATTGCGGTTTGATTTCGAAAAACAGTCTTATTATATAACAAGCTGTAATCTTTAATATTGATGCGGTCTATCTAGGGGATAGATTATTCATATTTAAGCGCGTTTAGATGGCGCACACTCGTTGGTAATGAAAAATGAGGGAGCTTCACGTAATGCACATCTCAAATTTGCTTCCTTTACTTCGAGAACTTCTTCTTTTAAAAGTCTAGCTAAATCAGACAGGCGATTTTTATCATCTAGCTTAACGTGATTTTTCAAAACCACGTTAAGCTCGGACTAGAGAGATATGTTAATTCATCGCGACAGGCATTATGACGTCTTAGTAAAGCTGTGGCTTGATGTGCGCTTAGGTAGGTGACGGTAGATGATACGGCCTTTGTCTAAATCGTATGGTGACAGTTCTAAAGACACTTCGTCGCCGGCCAATATACGGATGCGGTGTCTGCGCATTTTACCGGCGGTGTAGGCAATTAATGGGTGACCATTATCCAGGGTGACACGAAAACGCGCATCAGGTAGAACTTCGGTAACCATACCCTTCATTTCAATTAATGCTTCTTTTGGCATATTGTTCTTCTCCTAAAAAATGACAAATAATAGACACACGCAAGCAAGCGCTCCGCTTGAGAAAGCGGTTAGAGCTAAAAGACGCTAGTGCGAGCGTTGGACGGATACTAAATCGTAATGATCCCGCTGGGGGATGATGTATGAAGTGCTTGAAAAGCTATCAAGCGTGTTGCGCTTTAAACAAATAATGTTCAAAGTTTGTGGTAGGAGCTAAGTACCATGTACCCGTGAAAGTCTTATTGTCTATGTGACAAAGACATATTATAACATACTAAGCTGAGACGCGCAGAAATGGCTATCAGGCAGAGGTGCCGCAGCAAACGACTGCAGTTATAGCAAGTTAACGGAGTTTTCAATCTTTAATAATCGAATATTTAGCAATACAAGCCACTAATTCAGGCAGATCGTAGTCTTTTTCTACGCGAAATTCTGCTAATCGACCATAGCTGTCGACTTTTGTACAAAACTTCTCGACTACGTGATAGCGAAATCTGAGACCATAATCATCAAATAAAATCACGGTGCCGGGCTTAGCGCAGAGCAGACTGTATAAAAAGCAGGCAACTCGGAAACGACCGTCAACCATAATTAAATCAACGTCGAGATTTTTCTCATAAGCGATTTTCCACGGAGTGACCATATAGGAGTGATAGTCTTTTATACCCTCATCATTTACAGGTTTGCCCCAGTTGCCGACGGTGCCGATGTCGCAATAGAGTAAATCGATATTATTGACACCTTTTAGTTGGTTTTTAACATTTTTATGCCAATCCTCTGAGGAGTCCACGGAAATAATATGCCTAGCACCTAATTGATGAGCGTGCCAAGTGCTCGCGCCTGAGCCATATTCTAAATAACAGGAGGCATTAGAGACATAATCTTCGAAAATGGCTAAGCCTTTTTTGTCGAGATGAGGGGCGGTGTTTTGACTGTCAATAGTGAGAAGACTTGGCACTTTATATCCTTTAAAACATCCAATCAACATAAGGTTAAAGCAGGCGTTGGATTTCGTATTTATACCATAAATTTATATGAAAAATAAGTAGCTTAAGATGATAAATACTTGCTTGCATACCCTGTGTTTCTAAGCCCCAGAGAGGGGTTTTGTTGTGTTAAGTTTTTTGTAAGCATTGTGGGCCATTGAAGAGCTAGACTGTAGCTGTTATAGGGTGTTTTTTAATCTTTCTAGCATTAATTGGAGAGAGCAATCTAAGCTCTTTGTAAGCCACAGAATTATCTAATCTCGTTGCTTAATGAAGAAATATAATTCTTGCGCCTGACTATTTAGTTAACCCTTGTTTCGATGAAACAAAAAGCTTAAGATAAAAGTTCATCTTTTAACAAGGAGGAATTTGTTATGAGTCATACTTATAAACAAATTGAGATTGTCGGTTCATCCACTACCAGCATGGAGGATGCCATTAGTTCAGCCATTGCTAAGGCAAGTGAGACGGTGCGTAATATTCAGTGGTTCGAAGTGGTTGAGACGCGTGGCCAGGTGGTTGATGGCAAAGTCGCTTATTGGCAAGTATCGCTAAAGCTTGGTTTTACCTTGGAGTGATTGTTCATTTATTACGATATTTTTGCAGATCGTGGGGCCGCTTTTAGCGGCTTCTTTTATAAAGGGGTAGGTTACCTCTCCATGTACGACAAGCAAAAAATTCTCTCACGTCCTAGCGCATTTCCAACCGTTCAAAGAACTCACGATAGGTAGCGGCTTTTTTCTCTAAGGCAAGAGGATAAGCTCTGGAAGATGAAGGTAAACGATATAAAACTAAGTTTCTATCATTAACTATGGCCGAACTTGAGGCAGCGATTCGTGGTGCTTTAGTCGCGGCTGGCAGCAAGGATAGTAAAGTAGATGTTGCCAACTCACCGGTGGTCATGATGTCTCGACAATGCGGTAACTTATCGAGTAATTGATTCAAATCCAGTGGTTCAATGATTTTCAGGGATTTGTCCGCGGCGTTGTTGGCAAGACGAACCACCCGATGAGCCGTATCGCTGATAGCGATGCCTTTATGGTATAAAAAGTCACGAATCTGTTCTTCTTTAAATGAGTTACCGTCCGCCTTGAGGAAGTAGTCTTTATCTTCAAAAAACACTAAACCAAAAATCCGCCACATATCATTTTGCAAATTAGGATAGTAAAAATCCATGTTCCAACGATGATGCGGGGGCGGAAAAGAACCCAGCATCAATAGGGTGGCATGGGGTGGGACGAAGGGTGGTAGTGGATGGGTTTCAATAGGCTGCATGACGAGAAAGTTCGCGTAATCAAATCAAGGGTTTATAAAAATAGATAGATGAACTTGCTATTTCTTGAAGGTGCGAGGAAAAATAGGGGGTGCTGTTAGTTGCAAGTTGCATTTTCTGAAAAATAACGACGCGAAAATCTAAGTGAACTAGTCCTAGTTTTGAGTGACGTTGAGCAATAATTGTTCATGCCACAAAATAAGCTTTTACACGCCAAGTAATAGCAGTTTGCATGAGGGCATAAATACAGCTTGATTTTAAAAAAAATCAATTGTCCCACTGTTCGGGAAAGGGCGTATAGCCTCAATCAATTTGATTAGAAGGTCAAAGCATAGCATATCTACCGCATCATGAACTAGCTACATTTTTCCATGAGAAAACAAGTCATAATGTAACTCAAGGTAGGGCTTAAGTTTTTTTATACTAGTCGTCTCTTGGCAGATTCTTTGAACCATTTTTGTTTGCACTTCGATTAATTTTAAGTGTTTATTAATCGCGCGAGAAGTAGCAGTTGTAGATTTGCGGTGGAATTGCTGGTATAAGATACCAGCCCTTGGATTCTCGTTTAGGATTTCATTTTTCATCTTAAGCAAATCTTTATATTGGCGCTCAAGTAATTCGCTGACGCCGTCAAGGCTTTCGCCCAGCTCCTCAAGTGGGGAACCACCCACATAATTAGCGTAAAATTCAAAGATGCGCAGAATGTCATTGTTTTTCCGTGCCTGTACTAGTTCACTCATCAAACTGTTTTTCTGTTCTCGTAGTGATTCGTTAGTTTCTTTGTCTGGGTGTAAAACAGCGGCAATCTTTCGAAATAGGCGGTTGATGGATGAGGATTTAATTAGTTTCTTTAAGGCTTGCTTTTCTTCATAACGTTGTTCGTTAATTTCTTCTTGTTGACGTTTGAAGAATTCATTAAAAAACTCATCAAAAAATGAATGACCATCACCGATATCATCTTGTTCGCCTTGGGTTTGAGTGGCAGTTTGATCTGTGTCGAATTCATCAACGTAATCCTGATGTTTCTTTTACAACTTACTAATAGCGTCAAATTCCCAGTCCAGATCTTGCGGAAAGTACATAGCCTTTAAATGATACTTTGCGACGTGATGGTGTTGTGCCTGAGCCAATAATATTGCCCGTATCTTCGGTGATTACAGACGGTTTTGGTGAGCGTCGAAACTATGATTTAGTGTTGAATGATGTTTTTATGCTTTTGATGGAGCTTGTGCGAGAGAGTATTGTTTTTGAGGAAATTCATACAACTTACCCTGATGGCGTTGTTTCGAATATGAAATTTAATGAGGATGACAAGGCGCGTCCCTTGTGGCGTTATTCTAATCTAAGCAGCCATGTGGTATTTATTTCGCGTATCATTAATCGGACGTTAACAGAAAAGATGCGTGAACAGTTAAGGTATTTATATAATCATGGGCGCGCACGTCTTGCTCTCAATGAAATTGTTGAAATGCCTGATTTGCAAGCGGACAGGGTGTTACGTTCGCTTGAACAAAATCGAGGGAAATTAAGCAATGTGCTTGCGAAAGAGATGCCTATACTAAAAGAGCCCGGGATATGGTTAGCAATTACAGAGGCAGTTTCTTTGGTATTTAAAGATGATACTCGAATAGAACAGCAAATATTAGACCGCTATCATCCCTCACGTCCGACTAATATTTAATTAGAGTTTTTTTTAGGATTGAAATTGTATGAGATCATTGACTGAAAATGAGACCGAAGAAAAGCAAGAGACCGCATATAGCGGCCTCTTCATTTTGTGCTTTAATAAGCTTGTTAGCGTCTAAAGCTCATATCTCAATCAATTATTGATGAAGTTATATTTTATCGTTTTTTTATTTGTTTGTAAAGAACTACTTAGAGGATCTTAATATGCATTATCGTTTAGCGTTAGATGTGGGAAGTAACTCAATCGGTTGGGCAATATTTCTTCTTCAAAAAGAATTAGAAACAGGGCCTTGGATTCCAAAGGCCATTATCCGCTCTGGTGTGAGAATTTTCTCTGATGGGCGAAATCCAAAAGATGGTACATCACTTGCAGTATCTAGACGAGATGCGCGTTCAGCCCGTCGTCGTAGAGATCGTCTTTTACAACGGAAAAACACTATGCTACGTCAGTTAGTAAGATATGGTTTTTTTCCTGAAGATGAGCAACAACGCAAGGCCTTAGTTAAATTGAATCCATATGAATTAAGAGCTAGGGGGCTTGACCATGCTCTGACTCCAGAAGAGTTTGGACGAGCTTTATTCCATATCAATCAGCGTCGTGGTTTTAAAAGTAATCGTAAAACAGATAAAGTAGATAATGAAAATAGTGTTATGAAAGCAGCGATAGCAGATTTTAAAACGTATTTAAAATCTGTTGGTGCACGTACAGTAGGTGAAGTCCTTTATCAGCGCATGCTTAAAGGTAAAACTGTAAGAGCTCGATTACGAACAACATTAATCCCACAAGAAAGTGGTAGGAATAAAAAAGATAAAAACTACGATTTTTATATAGATCGTAGCATGGTTGAGGATGAGTTTGAGCAATTGTGGACTGTTCAACAGCGATATAATCCCAAGCTTTATAACTACGAAGCAAAGCAGAGACTTAAGTACACATTATTATTTCAACGCCCTTTAAGGCCGGTTGATCCGGGTCGCTGTACCTTTTTAACTGACGAGAAGCGTGCAGCGCTAGCATTGCCTTTTGTGCAGCAGTCTAGAATCTATCAAACAGCGAATCATTTACGTTATTTGAATGAGCAATTGTTGCCGATAGAGTTAACACTTGAACAACGAGATTTAATTGTACAAGAATTGGAAAAATATAAAAAACGTACATTCACTCAATTACGTAAAGTACTTAATTTTCCTAGTACGGTTAGGTTTAGTGGCGAGGATGAGAATAACGTAGAGGTGTTGGGTAATACTACCTCAGCTATTTTAAGTGGCAAAAATTTATTTGGGACTAAATGGTTTAAATTCGGTCTTGTTAAACAAACAGAAATTGTTAAACAGCTATTAGAGCTTGAAAATGAAAGTGAGTTAATCACTTGGTTAACAATTAATACTGAGGTAACCCAAGAGACTGCAAAGCTTATTGCCAACACCTCTTTACAGAGTGGTTACGGAGCACTGTCTGAGAGAGCATTAAATCTTATTTTGCCTAAGCTTAAAGAGAGTGTCATTACTTATGATAAAGCCGTAGTGGCAGCTGGGTTTGAGAGTCACAGTGTTTTAGATAAAAGTGCTGATGGTGAAATATTAGATGAATTACCATACTACGGTGAAATTTTGCAAAGACAGGTAGGATTTGGTACGAGCAATCCTGAAGACATTCCTGAAGTACGCTATGGCAAAATTAATAACCCAACAGTTCATATAGGGTTAAATCAAGTATGAGGTTTAGTTAATCAGCTAATCAAGGAATATGGTCACCCGACACAAGTTGTTATTGAGTTAGCACGAGATCTTAAACGCGGTAAGAAAGAACGAGAGAGGATTAGAAAAGAGCAACAAATCAATGCCCAGAAAAACGAATTAAGAAGAAAAGAAATTTCAAAATGCACTGGTAAACCAGATTATTTAGTTAGTCTAGCTGATTTACAGAAAATGATTTTATGGGAAGAACTGGCTTTTAATCCCATGGATAGGGTTTGCCCATATTCTGGAGAGCACATTAGCATTGAGAAATTGTTTTCTCCTAATGGAGAGGTTGAAATAGAGCATATATTACCATTCTCAAAAACCTTGGATGACAGTATGAATAACAAGACTTTAGCATTGCGCAAAGTCAATAAGTTTAAAGCTAATAGAACACCTTACGAGGCGTTTGGTATTAATCCTATCCAAGGCTATGAGTATGAAAAAATTCTTTTGCGTGCTAAGAGTATGAAAAAAGAAAAAATGTATCGTTTTGCCCCAGATGGCCTTCAACAATGGTTAAACCAAGAGGAGTTTTTAGCGAAGGCCCTTAATGATACGAGGTATTTGAGTAAAGTCGTAAGAGAGTATGTAACTGCGATTTGTCCCGCAAACACATGGGTCATTCCGGGACAATTGACCGCCATGTTGAGAAGGCACTTTGGTTTAAATCATATATTGGATGTTAACGGTGAAAAGAATCGTTATGATCACCGCCACCATGCAATTGATGCTTGTGTAATTGGTGTTACGGATCCTTCATTGTTGCAGCGAGTTGTTAAGGCAAATCAAAATGCACGAAAACAAGAAAAAAGTCGTTTATTAGAGGGTTTGGCTTTACCTTGGCCCACATATCAGAATCATGTAAGCCGTGCTATTGAAAATATTTGGGTCAGTCATAAACCAGAGCATGGTCATCAAGGAGCGATGCACAATGAAACGGCCTATGGTCTATTAGGAGGGGGACGAGTTAGACATCATAAACTGGAAGATGGTAAACGTGTTGAGGTAGTAGAAAACTTAAAGGCCGTCATTCCAATTTCAAGTAATAAGGCTATAGAACGTCATGGCGTGCTTTTTGATGGATCCCCTAAGCCTTATAAAGCATACAAAGGTGATAGCAATTACTGTATTGAAATCTATAGAAAAGAAGATGGGAAATGGCAATCTATGATTGTTTCAACTTACCAGGCTTATCAGATCGTTCGTAAGTCGGGTGATGTTTCTCAATTGCGTAATAAATTTAAAGCACAAAATGGTAGCCCTTTAGTTATGCGCTTAATGAGAGGGGATATGCTACGTTTAGAACATAATGGGCTTGAACAAGTTTTTCGAGTGTGTACAATAAGCAGTAATGGACAAATATTCTTGGCTCCTCATAATGAGGCAAATGTGGATGCTCGTAATAGAGATAAAAAAGATCCATTTAATTATGTGAGTAAAAAAGCAAGTTCGCTTCAAAAAGCTCGTGCGCGTCAAGTTACTATTTCAATCACTGGAAAACTTAGAGATCCAGGATTTAAGGAGTAATAGGCTATGGTAGGACGAATAGTTGAAATTGCTGAGAATTATCGCCATTTGTCTTTATTCAGAGGTTTTTTGTTAGTCAAAAGCACAGAAGGCGAGGGGCAAGAAATAGGCCGTGTACCTATTGATGATATCTGTGCTGTGATTGCGAATAGTCATGGCCTTTCATATTCAAATAATTTGTTAGTAGCTCTAGCGGAACAAGGATCTCCTTTTGTTTTATGTGCATCAAACCATAATGCTGTTGGTATGCTTTGGCCAATTGATGGTAATTATGAGACCTCAAAACGAATTGACGCACAAATTGAGGCCAAACGCCCTTTAAAAAAACAACTTTGGGCAAGTATAGTTCGGAGTAAATTAGAGCAACAAGTCAGTGTTTTAAATGCTATTGGAGAGCCAAGTGTCCCAGTTTCTTCATTGATTAAAAAAGTTAGAAGTGGTGATCCTGATAATATTGAAGCTCAAGCAGCGCGTAGATACTGGACTTTATTATTTGGCAACTCATTTCGAAGAAACAGAGAAGCCGATGATATTAATGCTTTGTTGAATTATGGTTATACAGTATTACGTGCTACTGTAGCTAGAGCCGTTGTTGCGGCAGGACTTCACCCGGCAATCGGCTTGCACCATAGTAATGCGTTAAATGCTATGCGATTGGTAGATGATTTAATTGAGCCTTTTCGTCCTTTAGTAGATTTAGGCGTGTTTAGATTAGCGCAGAAAGACTTATGTGAAATCACGCCAGATACAAAAAGAGTATTAGTTCGTATCATGTATTCCGATATGTTAACTCAAGCTGGAGCGACCCCAGTAACAGTGTGCGCTCAAAAACTGGCGGTCTCTTTAGCGAAAGTTTTTCTAGGTGAAAAAGATAGGTTGGATTTACCACTTGTTAGTGAACCCTTTGCATTAGGGGATATCATTTAGGAGGCTGGCATGTTATCGGGGTATAGGCTTATGTGGATTGTTGTCATGTTTGATTTACCTGTTAGTCAGAAGGCAGAAAGACAAGAAGCTACTGAATTCCGCAACTTCTTATTAGATCAAGGATTCGAAATGGCGCAGTTTAGTGTGTATATGCGATTCTTTTCGAGTGCCAAACAAATTGATACGTGTTGTCAAAAAATTCAGAGAGCCTTACCTAAGGGTGGCAAAGTTAATATTATGCAATTAACGGATAAACAGTATGAAAGAATTATATCTTTTCATGGGCAAGTACAACAGCCCGATAAAAAATCACCGGATCAATTTGAATTGTTCTGAAAAAGCAGTGGATTTTTTTACTAAAAACCCCTCAAGTTTATTTGAAAACAAAGACTTGTGGGGTTTGTAGTATAACTGATTGAGATATGAGCTCTAGCCGGAACACATTAGGCGCTGATGCGAAATCGGGATAGAGTATAACTGATTGAGATATGAGCTCTAGCCGGAACTTGTCGCGTGCGGCAATCTTAGCCATCGTGAGTATAACTGATTGAGATATGAGCTCTAGCCGGAACTGGCTAATTCTACCGGCGTGCAATCACCTTAGTATAACTGATTGAGATATGAGCTCTAGCCGGAACTGAGCTAGCTCATGTACAACCACTGATTGAAGTATAACTGATTGAGATATGAGCTCTAGCCGGAACTTAGTTGAGGCAGGTTTGGAAGCTCCTTCGAGTATAACTGATTGAGATATGAGCTCTAGCCGGAACTAGAGACCGCAGAGCAGCTAAAGCCGCTGTAGTATAACTGATTGAGATATGAGCTCTAGCCGGAACTGAATAAAGGCTCGCAAAAACCGTAACTGAAGTATAACTGATTGAGATATGAGCTCTAGCCGGAACTAGCAGCATGGTTTATATGTTTGATGATCTAGTATAACTGATTGAGATATGAGCTCTAGCCGGAACAACTGCCCGAGTTCATCTGTACAGTATGGGAGTATAACTGATTGAGATATGAGCTCTAGCCGGAACTCAGAACTACCGGTTATTACGGAAGATCAAAGTATAACTGATTGAGATATGAGCTCTAGCCGGAACAGAACCCGGAATGTTATCTTTATGAGTAAAAGTATAACTGATTGAGATATGAGCTCTAGCCGGAACATGAAACCAAATATCCAAAGCAGTGGAGCAAGTATAACTGATTGAGATATGAGCTCTAGCCGGAACTTTGCGTTTGCACCGTGATATGCAATTCAAAGTATAACTGATTGAGATATGAGCTCTAGCCGGAACTACAAATGTATCCAATTGCGAGGCTTCATCAGTATAACTGATTGAGATATGAGCTCTAGCCGGAACTTGTCAGCAACTGCCGGTCGCCCACGGCCTAGTATAACTGATTGAGATATGAGCTCTAGCCGGAACAAGGAATCAGAACAGAACGGGGCGATATGCAGTATAACTGATTGAGATATGAGCTCTAGCCGGAACGCAGTCCGAGAAGTGGTTCAACGATGCGAGAGTATAACTGATTGAGATATGAGTTCTAGCCGGAACTAAGTTATGGTTTCGGGGGTTAACACTTTCATTTTATCCTTGAAGGTGATATCCCAAACTTTTTTGAAAAAGCTTTACTAAAATGCGCAGAGTCATTAAAACCTGTGTTTAAAGCAATTTCTGTCATTGATAATTTTGGGTTTTTCTTAATCAGATTGTATGCTTGATCTAACCTATAGTCCCATAGCCACTTTATTGGAGATAAACCATGACGAGCAAAGATTCGGGTTAAATGTCTAGAGCTGACACCTAGTGCATTTGCTACTTCATCCAGACTTACCTGTGGTTCTTGTGATAGTTTTATTAAGGTTTTTTTTGCGTTAATAAAAATATCATCCTGTAAAGAGTTGTCTTTAGCTGAACAATGTATATCTAGTGTTGCTCCTAGGAGGCCGAGGAGTGAGTCAACTAATTGAGCCTGTGTGACGGTGCTCAGTTCCGAAAGTTTAATTGTAGAAAGTTCTTTGATCGTGTTAATAAATAAAGCAGTTACTGGATTGTTGGGTGCTATTGTCTCTAGGATGCAGTTTTCGGCATGATGTGATGTATTGATGATTTTATCTCTGGGAATACGTAATAACAATATAGATTCAGGTTCAAGCAGGATGCGAAACGGTTTGGCAGTATCATATAAAACCAGTCCGCCTTCTTTGACAAACACTTCTTTATCATCTTGCTGGAGGATTGCTTTTCCGGAGTTAACTGCGGCTAGTAGGAACTCACCTGAGTTATGGTTTTTTATGTGATGTTTTTCTCGTTTCCAAGTATGAGATGAAGCAGACATTTCGCAAAGCTGAATGTCATCGATTGTACTTGCTTTAAAGAAAGCGTGAAAATCTTGTTCTGACCCAAGGGGCTTGTGTGAGGCGACTGCGCAACGCTTAGTCACTACGTCATTCCAATATTGGTATCTGAAAGTTGGTGCGACTTCAGTGAGTGAAAATGTCTCCATATAAAGACCTCCAAGATGTAATGTGGTTTTTGATTTCTTTTTTGATCATTTTTTAACCATCTTAACCACAATAGATTCAATCTTATATTTTGTCTATTGAAGATTTTTTTATCAATAGTTGTCCTGTTTTTCTATCGTAAACCCTTAAATGTCTTTTTTATACAAGCGCATGTCTTTTGTGTACATGCGCTTGATTTTTATCACTGATAAGATTTTTTTAAAGTGGTAAATATCAACAGGAGACAGAGATGAATACTTCTAGACGCGGTTTCTTTAGATTATTGGGCGGTGGTTTGTTGTACGCAAGTAGTTACCCAATTTTGGCACAAGCTAATTTGAGTGGGGCTAAACCTATACGGATTGCACAGATATTGGATAAAACCGGTGGTTTAAATATTTATAGTCTTAAACAAGCACAGGCAGCTGCTATGGCTGTGCATGAGATTAATGAGGCTGGTGGTTTATTGGGGAGACCAGTCGAGATTTTATTCTATGATGCGCAATCTACTAATCGCCTATATTCCCAATATGCAACTCAAGCATTTGTTAGAGAAAAGGTGTCCGTTATTCAAGGTGGCGTGACAAGTTCGGCTCGTGAAGTAGTTAGACCGATTGTCCAAAGATACAAAGGACTATATTTTTATAATGCGATTTACGAGGGTGGTGTATGCGATAGCCGTCATGTAAGTACTGGTATGGTCCCAGCTCAGCAAATTGAACCCTTAGTCCAATATATGTTGAATGAGCGTAATGCAAAAACACACTATATATTAGCAGCTGATTATAACTTTGGTCATATTACAAGTAAATGGATTCAAAAATATCTGCGAGATTATGGAGGTCAAGATTTAGCAGTTGAGTTTTTTCCTTTAGACACAACAAACTTCGCACCAGCAATTAGTCGTTTACAAGAAAAAAAGCCGGATGCGGTATGGTCGGCTTTAGTCGGGGATGCGCACATGAGTTTTTATCGACAATTTGAATCTTCTATTGGCAAGAAAAACATGTCGTTGATAGGAACGGTATACGGTGCAGGGCGAGAAAATGTGATGTTAAGTGCGCAGGAAAATCAGGGCATAATTACGGGGGCTTCTTTCATTGATAGCTTAGATTCTGCTCAAGATTTTGTTAAGCGATTTCATGAGTTCACGGGTGAAACTGATTACATTGGCGAATATGGTGAATATGGTTATCGTGGGGTGATGCTTTGGGCTGAAGCAGTCAAAAAAGCAGGAAGCGAAAACCCAGATGATGTCATAGCACATTTGAATAATACTAGCTTTAATGGAGCTGGTGGCTTATACACACTGGATGGTCAAACGAATCACACCAAAATGAATATTCATATAGCCGAAGGAAATTTAGACGGCGGGTTTGATATTCTGAAATCCTTTGAACAGCGCGAACCTACTGATGTGCAAATGGTTTGTGATTTAAATACAAATCCAGACGACACACGACAGTACGAACCAGAAATTAAGTGATTGAAATGAATACCATTTATTTAATCATTTTTTCAATAAGCTTTCTTATTTTGATTAGTTTAGGGTTAGCAATAATTTTCGGCATGATGAAAGTTATTAATCTAGCTCATTGTGAGTTTATGATGCTCGGAGGATTTTTTTGCGTTATTTGTTATGAGGCAGGGATTCCATTTTTACTAAGTATCTTCCTTGCAGGAGTAGGGGTTGGCATTATAGGAATCATTATTGAGAGGTTAATTATACGAAGACTCTATGGTCGGCTAATGGATACATTATTGGCAACTTGGGGGCTCTCTTTATTATTGGTGGGTGCTGTGACCTATATTTTTGGAGCATCAGGAAAAGGGATTTCACTAGACTACGGGAATATAAATATTCTTGGAGTGTCGATCGGAGGTTATAACCTTTTCATCATTGCCGCTACCTTAGTACTAGTCTTCGTCTCTTTTTTGTTAGTAACTAAAACACGATATGGGGTGCTTGTAAGAGGAACAATGCAAAACCCTGAAGCGGCAAGTTCCTTAGGAGCAAATAGATCAAATATTTATATGGTTACCTTTGGTTATGGTTCTTTTATGGCAGGGGTGGCTGGTGGTATTCTTGCCCCATTAACTGGTGTTAGTCCTACCATGGGGTCATTTTTTGTTGCAAAGTCATTTATTACCGTGATTTCAGGCGGTCAACTACCATTATTAGGGGCGACTTTAGCATCAACATTATATGGTTTAGTTGATGGTCTCGTGTCATACCATTGGTCTTCAATATTGGGCGAAATAGCCATGCTTTTTGTGGCTGTCATCGTATTGAGAATTATGCCTAAAGGTATTACTAATAGCTTTAGGAAAGGGGTTTAAATGATAAGCAATCTCGTTTTATACAAGAAAGGCGTTTTCGAGCTTAATGTTACAAGCTTTGTGGTGTTCGTTCTTTTAGCACTAGTACCTTTTTTATTCGATATAGCAATTACTCTAGATATCTCGGCAGGAATAATTTTTGCGCTATTAGCGCTTAGTATGGGTTTTTTATGGGGCTATGTGGGCATACTAAGTTTCGGACAAACTATATTTTTTGGTTTAGCAGGATATGTCTATGCTGTTTCAACCCTTAGTGGATTAACTAGTTATTTGACTATAGCAATCGCACTATTGTTTCCGTTTGCGTTCTCATTATTGCTTGCTTATTTCATTATTTATGGTCGTTTGAGTGATATCTATTTAAGTATTATGACGCTTGTGGTTACTTTGATATTAGAAAAGATTGTCTTGGCAACTTCTGCAGCTCACTTCACTGTAGGGGGTGTGAGGCTCAATGGTTCCAACGGCATTCCAGGAGTGCCGAGTATTGATTGGCATATATTTGGGTTTTCAACTAATAGTATTGAAGGCATTTATTATTTAGCCTTAGTTATGCTCTTAGCGGCTTATCTTGGTCTATCTTACTTGATTAAAACTAGATATGGTTTGAAGCTGCTTGGAGTCAGAGAAAATGAGCAACGTATGAATTTGTTGGGCTATGACAGTCGTCGTTTAAAGTTATCAGCTTTTGCAATATCAAGTGTCTTAGCCTCTCTGGCAGGAATTCTATTTGCCGCTTGGGGAAGCTTTGTCGGACCGGAGATGTTTAGTCTCACACAAGCCTCTATGATCGTAATTTGGGTGATTGTTGGTGGAAGAAATACGTTGCTAGGTCCGATAATAGGCGCAATTCTCATTCATTACATTACCTCGTGGCTGGGAACGGCCGGAGTTGGGCAGGTCAACCTTCTTTTGGGTTTTATTCTGTTGTTATTTGTTATTTATTTTCCTCTTGGTATCGGCAAATTTGTTTCATTTACTGTGCGCCCAAAGAAGGAGATTAAGCAATGATTGCACTCGAAACTCAAGAATTAACCATGAATTTTGGTGGGGTAAAAGCATTAAAAGCCATTGACTTCAAAATGAAGAAAAATGAGCTTAGATGTTTAATCGGACCAAATGGTGCAGGTAAAAGTACGTTTTTTAAAATTATAAGCGGACAACAAAGTCCGACTTCGGGGAAAGTTTATTTCAACGAACAAGACATCACACATTTAGAAGCTTTCGAGCGTGCAAGATTGGGAATAGGTATTAAAAATCAAATTCCTAGTGTTATGGATGGACTGTCAGTTTATGAGAATTTGATGTTGGCTTCTCAAAGGCAGATAGGTAGTGATTCTCCTGCAAAGAAGATTGCAGCTATATGTTCTCTTTTAGAACTTTCACATTTATTTGATAAACAAGTAGGTGAGTTAGCACATGGACAGCGTCAGTGGGTTGAGATTGGGATGATGTTAGTTAATGAACCTGAGTTAATTCTGTTCGACGAACCGGCTGCGGGAATGAGCGATGAAGAAACTCGAGAGATGGCAAAGATTATTCTGAAATTAACAGAGAAAGCTAGCGTCATCGTTGTTGAACATGATATTAGGTTTTTGCGACTGATCGCAGAAAAAGTGACTGTTTTCAATCAAGGAGAAATTTTATTTGAAGGGACATTTGATGAGGTTGTTCAAAATGAAGAGGTGAGAAGAGTTTACTTAGGCAGAGGAACAGACAAATGTTGAGAGTTGAGAAAATTAATACTTCCTATGGCAAGGTTCCTGTCTTATTTAATGTGTCTTTTGATATTGAACAGAATGAGATATTAGGTGTTTTAGGTCACAACGGAATGGGGAAAACCACATTACTCAGGACGTTAGCGGGTTATTTAAGACCAACAAGTGGTGAGATATTTTTGGATGAGCGAAATTTGAAGCAACTGTTGCCAGAAAAGAGAGCGCGTTTGGGTTTAGCCTATGTCGCTCAGGGGAGAGGAATATTTACAGGATTAAGCGTCCATGAAAATCTACTCTTCGCTAAAGTTGCCAACAAACATCCTGGTGTTAGGGATGTTGATGAAATAATTGATATTTTTCCAAGATTGAAACCGTTGTTAGAAAGAAGAGGGGGCGCTTTAAGTGGTGGAGAGCAACAGCTACTTGCTCTTGCCAGAGCGCTGATTATCAATCCAAAAGTGTTGCTTTTAGATGAGCCAACCGAAGGGATTCAGCCTTCTATTCTAGATGAGATTATTGACACGATTAAAGCATTAAGAGTCAGCTCAGAGCTATCGATTTTACTTGTAGAACAGAACTTGGACTTTATTAAAAGTTTGTCCGATCGTATTTTAATTTTAAATAAAGGAAGTATTGAAAAAGAAGTGCTTCCTAACGACCTCTCTGATGAAATGGCATTAGGGGATTTTTCTTAATGGAGACAATTATGAAAAGTTACAAACTAGATGAAGCTGATTTATTGGTTGTTATTAAAATCGCTGACTTGAATCTTACGAAAGAAAGAGTGCTGCTATTTAATGAAACTTATTCACACTGGATAGAAGCAGCTAACGAGTTGAATCGGAAGATGAGTCAAGAGGAGTATAGAACATTAACTCCTATTACGGTCTTTAAGCATGACGAAAAAGTATATGAATAGGAGATATGATATGTCGTTAACAGATCTAACGCTAGCGGAAGCAGCTGAAAAAATAAAGCGTAGAGAATTATCTCCGGTAGAACTAACAAAAGCGTGTTTAGCTAGAATTGAAAAATACGATGAAACGATTAAAGCATTCATTACTGTTTATTCTGATGAGGCGCTAGAAATAGCCAAAGCTAATGAGACTTTAATAAGAAGTGGTAATTATTTAGGTCCACTCCATGGTATACCTATGGCACTAAAAGATAATGTTGCTATCGCTAATAAAGTGACTACCGCTGGCAGCAAAATTTTAGAAAATGAAGTCCCATCAGAAGACGCAACGATAACGAAGTGCCTGCGTTCCTCTGGCGCTATTTTTTTGGGTAAATTAAATATGCATGAATTTGCATGGGGTGGTACATCTGATAACCCGCATTATGGGACAGTTCGTAATCCCTGGAATACAGAAAGATTTGCAGCAGGCTCTAGCGGTGGTTCGGGTGCATCAGTTGCAGCTGGTATGTGTTTAGCATCTATTGGTACAGACACAGGTGGTTCGATTAGACTACCTTCAGCTATAAATGGTCTGACTGGCATTAGACCAACTTACGGTAGAGTGAGTAACTCTGGTATTATTCCGTTAGCTTGGAGTATGGATACTGCGGGACCAATGGCTAGAACTTCAGAAGATTGTGCAATTGTTTTCCAAAGTATTGCAGGACATGATCCTAAAGATCAGAATAGTGCACGTGTTCTTGTCAGTGACTATCTGACTAATTTGCGTAAGCCCTTAAAAGGTTTGCGTATTGGTGTGGTTCCAGGTTATTTCTTCCACCATTTGCAACAACCAGTTCATGATGCAGTAAAAAAGGCGTTAGAGGTATATGAAGAATTGGGTGCTGAGATTATTGATGTTGATATAAAAAACATTCATGGCAATATCTCGGCTCAACTAACAATTGAATCAGTAGAGCCCTCGGCTTATCATCAAAAATGGCTTAGAGAGCATCCAGAAAGTTATGGTGAGGACGTGAGAATTCTTTTGGAAATGGGTGAAATGCTTTTAGCTACTCATTATGTTCAGGCCCAAAGATACAGAACTTTATTAAGGAATGAGTTCATGGAGGCTTTTGATAAGGTGGATGTATTTATCTGCCCTACATTACCTTTTACGGCGACTAAAGCCGGAGCAATGAAAGTTGTTATAGAAAATGGTGTAGAAGAGGATATGCTAGCTGCCATTATGCAGTTTACAGGAGTTCCAAGCTTAACTGGCTTACCTTCCTTGAACGTACCGTGTGGCTTTGATGAAGATGGTATGCCTATCGGTATGCAAATTATTGGTAGACCGTTTGATGAAGCCTTACTCTTTAATATGGGAACTGTTTATCAAGACAATACAGAACATCATAAACAGCGTCCTTTATTAATTTAAGATTCAAACTTCAAGCTTCAAGCTTTAAGAAAGAATGGCTTACTAACTCGTTATCGAAATTATTTATCGGTAACGAGTTTTTGATTTGTATTTTGTTAACAAGGTTGTAATAGGGTAATCCCCCCATTTTTAACAGCAGTTGGCAGTAGAATTATTTAATTTGTATTGATGTAATTTCTGCCTCGGTGTGAAGCCACCTAAAGCCATATTAGGGCGTTCGTTATTATAAGTCCAGAGCCAAGCAGTCGCTCCGTGCTGAACTTCTTCTAGACTGTCGAAGAGATTCTGGTCCATTGTCACACCGTAGGCACGCAGGTTTGCCTCGCTATTCGATGATTTGATCTAACACCCTCGTGACTCGCTCAGCGGGCAAAGAGAAGTCTACTTCAATGCCTAAACCCTCACGATTAAAGTCATCTATCACGTTAAATAGACGTAAGCTGCGGCCGTCAGCCAGTTGGTCATGCATAAAATCCATCGACCACACTTGGTTAATCGCAGTGGTTGCACCGAGTGCCTCAGGGCGTTCACGGACAATGCGTTTCTTAGGTTTGATACGCAAGTTCAACTCTAACTCACAATAGATTTGATAAACTCGTTTGTGGTTCCATTTAAACTCCTTAATGTTGCGTAAGTACAGAAAACATAAGCCAAATCCCCAGTCACGTTGAGCGGTGGTCAATCGAATCAACCAGTCAGCAATAACCTCATTCTCATCGGTTTGCTTAGGCTGATAGTAATAGCAACTTTGGCTGATGCTAAATACCTCACATGCCACTCGTATACTCGCTCTAAACTGCATGACTGCGCGTTGCGCCATCTCTTTTCGTCGAGATGGCGTTACCACTTTTTTTCGATGGCCTCGCGAGCAATCTCAGCCTTCAGACGCTCTTCGGCATACATCTTTTTAAGGCGCTGATTCTCCGCTTCAAGCTCTTTAAGCCGAGACATCATGGAGGCATCCATGCCACCGTATTTTGCACGCCACTTGTAGAAAGTGGCGCTACTCATACCATGCTCTCGGCATAGCTCTGGCACTGGTGTACCAGCTTCGGCTTGTTTAAGAATCGCCATGATTTGGCTGTCGGTATATCGTGATCTTTTCATTGAATTTCCTTTATAAGAAATTCTACTTCTAATTGCTATGGTTTTGTGGGGGGATTACCCTGCCAACTGCTGTTAAAAATGGGGGGATTACCAAACCTATGTTACATCTGATTTTTAATCAAGCTGATCTTTTAGCAAAACAAACCGGACATGATAGTTTAAACTTAGAAAACAAAGTGCTTTTATCTATGGCAATCCGTCTTCAAGCTGAGAAATACATAACTCAGGAAATAAGACGTAAGACCAATAAGACCAGCTACTGGTTTAATGGTACTAGAAATCAGTATTCTGGATTACTTAAAGCGTACAAGCAGCTTCAGCCCGTTAGTTCAGCGCTAAATACTCTAGAAAAAGTAAGCATTACTGTAAGCTCTAATATCCACCTCAATTCATTTATGTATGAGCCAATATTAGATTTAACGCTAGAGCATTTAATTGCACTTTACAAAGAAATAAAAACTTTGGTTGCGACATGATCTGGAGAACTTTAAGAAACCTCTGAAGGCTTTAGAGGCATAATGTGAGCAGAAAGTGCTGGGTCATTACAAATTGGTGCAATTCAATACGCTGAGAAAGTAAGAGAGTCATTTAAGCATCTGTTATTTAATAAAAATTCTTAATAATTAATTAAATTTTTCTTAAATAGATGGTAAACAATCCCCCAAATTCACTGTGACCACCGCACAAAGCTGACAAAAAGACTTACAATACTAGATTATTGTTCTCTCAGGTTTTCTCGCGATGTTTGATCTTTCAAACAAGGCTGTCCCTGTGAGTGGACCGAGTTCTAGGGACGGATTGCTTTACTTGACTGTTAATAGATGATTTATATCTATAATAATTAGATTGGTTTAATATGAAAAAAATTCTTACAATTTTTGGCACCAGACCAGAGGCTATCAAAATGGCTCCTTTGGTACAAGCGTTGGCTGATTGCTCTGGTTTCGAATCAAAAGTTTGTGTAACGGGTCAACACAGAGAAATGCTAGACCAAGTTCTTCACCTTTTTAAGATTACACCAGACTTTGATCTGAATATTATGAAATCTGGTCAAGACTTAACTGATGTTACCGTCTCAATTCTTACGAAGCTTCGGGAAGTATTTAAAGATTATCAACCTGATGTGATTTTAGTACATGGTGATACAGCAACGACTTTTGCTGCTAGCTTAGCGGCCTATTATCAACAAATTAAAGTAGGGCACGTAGAAGCCGGTTTACGTACGGGTAATATTTATTCTCCATGGCCAGAAGAAGCTAATCGCTGTTTGACCGGGACACTTACTAATTTTCACTTTGCACCTACTACAACAGCCAAAGAAAATTTACTAAGAGAAAATAAATCTGTCGATAGTATTGTAGTAACAGGAAATACTGTGATTGATGCTTTGCTTTCTGTGGTGGAAAAGTTAGAAGGTTCTGATGAGTTGCAGCAAAAGTTTGCTGAGCAGTTTTCTTTCCTTGATTCAGAGCGCAAATTAGTACTTGTGACAGGTCACCGACGCGAGAACTTTGGGGGCGGTTTTGAAAGGATTTGTCAAGCAATCCGTCAGATTGCATTGGATCATCCTGAAGTGGATATTGTATATCCTGTCCACTTAAATCCAAACGTACAAGAGCCTGTGAAACGTTTACTGTCTGATATCAGTAATGTCTATTTAATTGAACCATTAGATTATTTGCCATTTGTTTATTTAATGAATCGTAGTTACTTGATTTTAACTGATTCTGGTGGCATTCAAGAAGAGGCTCCGTCATTGCGAAAACCAGTTCTTGTAATGAGAGATACGACAGAAAGACCCGAAGCAGTGGCAGCTGGGACCGTAAAATTAGTGGGTACGGATGTTGACTTAATTACTCAAAGTGTAGATAAGTTATTAAGCGATACTCATGAATATGAAAAAATGAGTTTAGCTCATAATCCATACGGTGATGGTAAGGCATCACAAAGAATTGTTGATTATTTAATCGAAAAATTATAATCGATCACTTAGATAAAATAAGGCTTAATAAAGATGAAGTTTGAGCAAGTATGTGTAATTGGTTTAGGATATATTGGGTTGCCTACAGCGGCAACATTTGCAGCACATGGTGTTAAGGTAATCGGCGTTGATGTCAATGAACGAGCTGTTAATCTGATTAATCAAGGTAAAGTTCATATTATTGAGCCCGATCTTGATGCTATCGTACGTGATGTGGTGTCAGGCGGAAAATTACGTGCTCAGACTACGCCAGATTTCGCGGATGCTTATGTGGTTGCTGTGCCTACGCCTTTTAAAAATGCACATGAACCGGACCTTGCTTATATTGAAACCGCTTCCAAAGCTTTAGCGCCGTTTTTAAAGCCTGGTAATTTGGTTATTCTTGAATCAACTTCACCTGTTGGTGCGACAGAGCTAATGTCTGCGTGGTTAAGTGAGCAACGACCTGATCTTACGTTCCCACAAACCCATGGTGAAGAAGCGGACATATTAATTGCTCACTGTCCTGAGCGTGTTTTACCGGGTAAAGTACTTCAAGAATTAATTAGTAACGATCGTATTGTGGGTGGGATGTCCGAAAAATCAGCACATGCATCGGTAGAGCTTTATAAAACTTTTGTCAAAGGCGATTGCATTACTACAAATGCACGCACAGCGGAAATGTGCAAACTGACAGAAAATAGTTTCCGAGACGTGAACATTGCTTTTGCTAATGAATTGTCGATAATTTGTGAAAAATTAGACATCAATGTTTGGGAGTTGATCCAATTGGCTAACCGTCACCCCCGGGTTAATATTTTACAACCAGGCCCAGGTGTTGGTGGTCATTGCATTGCAGTTGACCCTTGGTTTATTGTTTCAAGAACACCTGATGAGGCGCGTTTAATTCGTACTGCCCGTGAAGTAAATGATGATAAGCCAGAGTGGGTAATTAATCAAGTTAAAATTAAGATTGCTGATTTCTTACAAGCTAATCCAGATAAAACAATTAAGGACATTACGATTGCTTGTTACGGTTTAGCATTTAAACCAGATATTGACGATTTGCGTGAAAGTCCTGCTTTGTCTATTACAAAAAAGTTAGCAGAACAAGGTTTAAATATTTTAGCGATAGAACCAAATATTGAAGAGTTGCCAAAAGGCATGCCAGAGAATGTTAAGTTGATTTCAATTGATGATAAAGATTCTGCTGATATTCATTTGATTTTGGTTGATCATAAAGAATTTAAAAAAGTAGTTTTTACAAATGAACAGCAGACTGTTGATACAAAAGGTATTGTTAAATGATATCTCAAAAACATCTTATTTATATTTTTTTAAATAGTTGTTTTGCTACATTAAGTGGTACTCTCTCATGGTTTGGAGAGGGTTACACTTTCTTCATTTATTGTTTTTCATTTGTTTTGTTACTGACTCAAGCCATTCACCAATTAAATTTAAGGTCAATATTTTTTTGGTTCGTCCTGTGTTATTTAACACTATTTTATTTGTCACCCATTAGTGAATTTCTTTTTCCTGGAGAAGTGTTATCAGGAACCCCTAGATCGATTGAAATTTATCATATCTTAAATATTGCATCTATTCATATTTTTTGCGCTGTCTATTTTCTGTTTTACAGAAAAAAAGATGAGAGTGTACTGATACTTGTTAATAGTAGTAGATTTGATTTAGCTCTTTATATTATGGGAGCTTTAACTATTTTAAGTGCACTTTGGATGTTGAAATCCGTTGGTGGGTTTTCAGCAATAAATATGACTCGTGTTGAATTGAAATACGTTCAAGGTGGTAAAGGATTGGCTCTCTTACTGTCTTATTTTTCTTCGGTTTTTTATGTATTATTAGGGGTTTTTTTAGCAAGGAAGAAATTCAATCCTATTTATGTGTTGATGGTTTTAGTACTTTTCCTTTTATTAGAGTACATATATTTTATTTCTTTAAGAAATAGAACCATGATAATGACTCATTTGTTGGCTATTCCAGTTGGTTTTTATATTTTCAAGAGGATGCAATTCACACGGGGCGCAATCGAGTATCGGAACAAAACACCTTCAAAAGTAAAAGTTACTCCGCTTCTTTTGGCGCTAGGTCTTCTTTCTATATTAGGCGTTTTTGTCAGATTTGCAAGGGGTGTTTATGTAGAAGGTTCTGGGGCTTTAGGTATGTCATTGAAAGATATGCTTATTGTCTCAGTTAAATCTGGCGATATGGGTTATGCAAATATGGTTATTAGAATTTTCGATTACGCATATATTCATGACTTTTTCCTTAATGGACAATCTTATTATCGGTTGTTAATGGCTTTTGTACCAAGTTTTATTTATGATAAAAAAATACCTACAACCGATTCTTTAATCGGTCAGATGCTCACAGGATTGGATGTTATGACGATACCGCCAGGAGTTTTTGGTGATGCATATTTGAATTATGGATTTTTGGGACTAATTGTTTTCATTTGTTATGGTGTAATATTTTCTTTATTTGATCGTTCAAAAAAAGTTTTATCATCATACTTGTTTTTTGCTATTTCATTTACTTTTATTTATCACTTTGTTCGTGGTTCGTTTGTTAATGTAATTATTTCATTGACCATCGTTTATTTGGGTGTTTATGTAGCAACGAAAATAATTAAACCTAGATATCTCTATACAAATCGATAGTTTTTAGCTATGAATTTTAAAAATCCCTTAATAAGAATAGGTTTTGCAGAGGTTTTTGCAAAGGTACTTTCGTGGGCTTCATTAGCTATAATCCCTTTCTTTGCTTCTCCTGTAGTGTATGGTGAAGTCAGTCTTAATTACTCAATGATCTTACTATTCTTGCCATTATTTCTTTTTGGGCAGGACAGACTGATTTTGAAAGGGGAGCCTGGGAAAGAGTTAATTGTTTCTTTTAAATTTACTATAGTTGTTTGGTTATTAACGAGCGTCATTTTACTTCTTTTTGATTTATTTTTTATTGCATTCGCCGCTTTATTTTTGACTCTAAATAAACTTTATTTAACTTATTATAGAGCCGAAGAAAAATATAATTGCTATGCTTTGAATAGAGTAATCTACTCTGTATTTCGCTTGATATTTGTTGTGGCCGTAGTTTATTTTTTTTATAGTCCTACCGCTTATATTTTTTCTGAGTTATTTGCTGCCGGATTAGCAACTGTTGCAATGTTTGTTTTTATTGTTAAGTCTGGCTTTTTTCAGAAGTTTGATTTTACAAAAAGGTTTTTGCATGGTTTCCCTTTAATGCTACATGGAGTCTCATTATTAGGTATCG
Source organism: Alcaligenaceae bacterium (assembly GCA_030538235.1). Classification (GTDB taxonomy): domain Bacteria; phylum Pseudomonadota; class Gammaproteobacteria; order Burkholderiales; family Burkholderiaceae_B; genus Oligella. The sequence continues at coordinate 44,908 of JAUNUJ010000011.1, read as the reverse complement.
GCGTTGCAGATAGGTTTATTTTAAAGACTTATGTTGATTTTGATGCTGTTGGAAATTATAGTTTTATATATGTCTTTGCCTCAGGTTTGATATTTTTATTTTCTATTGTGTCTATTATATACGAGAAGAAAATATATAAATCTGATGATAGAAAAAGCTTATTAAATAATGTTAAACAGACACTAGGGTTGATGCTAGGTATTGGATTAATAGGCAGTTTTGTGAGTATTGTCCTCTTCACTTTGATATTTAAGTTTAACTTAATTAAAGGTTACGGATTTTATATCAATGAGTTAGTTTTGTTGCTTTTAGCGCATGCTATCTTGCCATTTTACCTAGTATCAAACTATATTTTGATTCAACAAGATAAAGCAAAGTTGTTATTATTGACTTCATTCGTTTCTTTTGCTGTTAATGTTGCTTTTAATCTTTATTTAATCCCTCAGTATGGGCTACAAGGGGCAGTTTGGGCGACATTGATGGCTAATTTCATGTTGGTGATATTTGTTATGGTTATGTGTGCTCAAGTATTAAAGAAAAACGAATCTTATAAATAAAAAAGTTTTAGGATAAATTATGAACGCTATTCTTTTTTATCGAATATCAAATTGGTTGTATGAAAAGAAAATACCAGTTTTACCTTTGTTAATTAAATACTTTATATTTTTGATTTTTAACAGTGTTGTGCCTTACTCAGCAAAAATAGGAAGGGATTCTAAATTTGCTTATGGTGGCATAGGTGTAGTTATGCATTCTAAAGCTATTATTGGAGACAAAGTGATAATAGGCCAAGGGGTTACTATTGGGCGCCAATTAGATCCTGTTGGAATACCTGTCATTGGCAATAATGTTTATATATCTGCAGGCGCACGAATTTTAGGTGATATTTCAATTGGAAATAACGTAATTATTGGTGCTAATGCTGTTGTAATCAAAGATGTCCCTGATAATTCAATTGTTGCTGGTGTTCCAGCAAAAGTGATTCGTGAGATTGATCAAGATATCTATGAGTTGTTAAGGAATATTTATTAATGAAAGTAGCATTTTTTCAACCCTATTTGGCAAATTGGCGAATTGAGTTTCTACGTAAGTTCATAAGTAAAACTACTCATAAAATCATTGTTTATGATGGTGGCTTTAAGAATAAAAAAGATGATAAGTTTGTAACAAACAATAAAACTAGTTTTGATACCCATCGATTAAAGTCGTTGTCACCAATATTTTCATTTAAGGGTCAGAGGTATCCTTTATATTTTTCGCCATTTCTACTTCTTTCACTTATTAAAGATAGACCAGATGTGATTATTACGGAAGGCGAAATCAATTTTTTAAACAATATTTCAATATATATATATTGCTTATTATTTAAAAAAAAGTACGTTTGGTGGAGTTTAGGTAAGGTACGAACTAGAAAAAAAAATATTGTTAACAAGTTGTTTGATCCTGTCATTAATTTCCTTTTAAAAAGAGCAAATTGTGTGATGACAAGAACATCTTGGGCAAAAGAATATTACATTAAGGAGAAAGGCATCAGCGAGGTTAGAGTCATTGTTGCGCCCAATAGTATGGATGAGGATAAAGCTCGTTCCGAAGTTGACACTAAACTAGTAGAGAGTTTAAAAAATAAATATCCAGGAAATATTATTTTATATGTGGGTGCTTTAACTAAAGATAAAAAACCACGAGATTTGATTGAAGCATTTAATTTTATGTTAAAAAGCACAACTCATAAAAATAATACTCATCTTTGGTTTGTTGGAGATGGTCCAGAGCGAGACTGCTTAATGCAGTATGCAAAAGAGTTGGGTTTGGAAAATCAGATTGTATTTTTTGGTAAAATTTTTAACGGTGTGGGAAGTTATTTTGAAGCCTCTGATTTAGTTGTCGTCCCTGGGCTTGGAGGCTTAGTAATTAATCATGCAATGATTTTCGGAAAGCCGGTTGTCTCTAGAATTGCTGATGGCACAGAATTAGACCTGGTAGAATCAAATGTGACAGGATTTCTTTTAGATAATAATAATATCGAAGATCTTGCTCAAGCTATTGACCATGTTTTAAAGCCGGAAAACTTAGAGCGAATGTCTAAGGAGGCTAAACGTAGAGTCGATGATTTTTGGAATATTAAAACGATGATTTCTCGGGTTGAACAATGCATTGAGTTTGGAAAATGAGTTTAGTGATAAAGACTCAAACAGCCCTATCTCTAGGGCTGTTTAATTTATGGCGTGTAGCAAAATATCGTCTCGGTATTAAGACGGGATTAAATCCTGTTCAGAAACTATCTGCAACTATGCCAAGAAGGCCATTCTTCTCTGTTAAAAAAGAGCAGGATTCAACCGTCATGTCTAATGGTAAGCTGAAGGCATTTGGCTATTTACAATATAGCTATCACGGAAACTTTCCAGATTGGTTTTATAATCCTTTAACACGTAAAAACTTTCCTAACCCTCAGAAACCTTGGCATCAACTACCTGATTTTGCAGATGAAGTTGGCGACATCAAAGGTATATGGGAGGCTTCCCGATTAGATTGGATTTTTGAGTTCGTTAATCAAGAAAAACGAGCTCGGAGCGACAAAGCTTTAGAGACTTTGGACGCGTGGTTAAATGATTGGTGCATACATAATCCTGCTTATATTGGTCCCAATTGGAAGTGTGGGCAAGAGACGTCGATACGTGTAATGCATATTGTTGCTAGCTTGGTTGGCTTAGATAGACTACAGTCCGTTAATAATAATCTTCTAAATTTGATTGAAATTCATCTACGTCGTATTGAGCCAACGATTGATTACGCGATTGCGCAAGATAATAACCACGGAACATCGGAAGCGGCGGCTTTATATATTGGCGGAGTATTATTAAACACGCTTAGACCTAATCTAAAATATCAAAATTGGCAAAGTTTAGGCCTTAAATGGCTTGAGAATAGAGCACAAAAGCTTATTATGTCCGATGGCGGTTTTAGTCAATATTCGGTAAATTATCACCGTGTGATGTTGGATTCTTATAGCCTTGCTGAGATAATAAGACAGAAATTAAATCAACCGAGATTTTCTTCCAAACTTTATTCCCAACTAAAAAAAGCAAGCAATTGGTTGTATGTATTAACCCAAGAAAATGGTGATGCCCCTAATTTAGGAGCTAACGACGGCGCTCGGTTAATTCCAGTTACTAGTACTGATTACAGAGATTTTAGACCGTCGGTGCAATTGGCGAGCACGTTATTTTGTGATTTTAGCTATTATCAAGAAATTGGTGGATATGATGAGGTCTTGGATTTTTTTGCCTTGACTAAGAAACCTAGAAATGGATTTTCATTGCCAGATAAAAATTCCTTTTATCATGAAAGTGGTTTGATAACTTCTCAAAAAGGTAAGTTTTTCTTAGCTTTTAAGCTTCCGGTATTTAAGTTCCGTCCTAGTCAGTCGGACGTCTTACATCTTGATTTGTGGTGGAACGGTCAAAATGTATTACGTGATGGTGGCACTTATAGCTATAACACAACATCAGCAGATTTAAATTACTTTAGTGGTGTGTCGAGTCACAACACAGTGCAGTTTGATAATCACCAACAAATGCCTAGGTTAAGTCGTTTTTTGTTTGGCGCTTGGTTAAAACCAATAGCTTTGAGGTATGAACCAAATAAGTTCAGTTGCGGTTATGTTGATTATCTCGGCTGTAAGCATATAAGAAATATTGAAGTCTTTGACACTGAAATTAAAGTTGAAGATCAGCTTAGTGGTTTTAAAGATGAAGCTGTACTTCGTTGGCGCCTAGAGCCAGGTAGTTGGGTTTTAGACGGCAACACAATAAGCAATGGCTCAATTAGTCTATCTATTGGATCAGATGGGGAGTTTAGCTTGGCGCTTACAAGCGGTGAAGAATCACGGTATTACTATAAAAAAACACCACTAACTGTAATTGAGGTTATTGTTAAAAACACATCAAAAGTTGTAACCTTAATTCGAGAATTATAATGAAGATTTTATATTTCCATCAGCATTTTTCAACTCCTAAAGGTTCGGCCGGTATACGTTCCTATGCAATGGCCCAAGCATTAATTCGAAATGGTCATCAAGTGACTTTGGTTTGTGGTTCTTTTAATGCTGGGCAGACTGGACTGACGCAACCTTTTCAAAATGGTATGCGTCGTGGTTTGGTTGACGGTATTGATGTTATTGAATTTGAACTAGGTTATTCAAATAGCCTATCGTTCATTGGTCGTGTTAAAGTGTTTTTAAAGTTTGCTTTACGATCTATAACAGTCGCTTTTAAAGAGCCATATGATATTGTGTTCGCGACCACGACACCCTTAACAGCAGGAATTCCTGGGATCTTAGCTAAGTGGTTTAGACGGAAACCATTTGTTTTTGAAGTGCGTGATTTATGGCCAGAATTACCGAAAGCCATGGGCGTTATTAAAAATCCTGTTGTTCTTGGATTGATGTCAATATTAGAATGGACTTCATATCGTTCGGCTGACCGCTTAGTGGGGCTCTCGCCAGGCATTGTTCAAGGGATAATCAAACGAGGAGTTAAACCGGAATTAGTAGCTTCAATCCCAAATGGTTGTGATCTTGATATCTTTGCTCACGAAACCGAGTTATGGCGCCCTGAGGGGGTTGAGAGTACAGATTTGATGGCAATCTTTACTGGAACACATGGCTTAGCTAATGGTTTGGATGCACTTATTGATGTTGCAGTTGAATTAAAGCAACGTCAATCTAGGGAGATTAAGCTTGTATTGGTTGGCGATGGCATGCAGAAAAAATCGTTAATGCAGAAAGCGACAGAATTACAGCTTGAAAATATTGTTTTTCATGAGCCTGTGAATAAGACTAAGTTAGCCGGCTTAATGGCGAGTGCTGATCTCGGACTACAGATTTTGGCTAATGTACCGGCATTTTATTATGGTACGTCTCCCAATAAGTTCTTTGACTATATAGCTGCAGGTCTTCCCGTTCTCAACAACTATCCAGGTTGGTTAGCAGATTTGATTAATGAGAAAAAATCTGGTTTTGCTGTACCCCCTGAGAATCCGGTGGCCTTTGCTGATGCTTTAGAGTATGCTGCAAAACATCGAGAGGACTTAGTGATAATGGGGCAAAACTCGCAACGACTCGCAAGAGAACAGTTTGACAGATATGAACTTTCGCAAAAGTTTGTTGATTGGGTAGTGGACGGTAAGAAATGATAAAAAGACTCTTTGATATCGTCGCTTCTTTTATTGGATTGATTTTTTTAAGTCCAATTTTTGTGTTACTTTATTTCAAGATTAAAAAAGAAATGGGCTCGCCCGTGTTGTTTTCACAGGTACGACCGGGTAAAGATGCAAAGCCATTTCGAATGTATAAATTCCGCTCTATGAAGAATGCCACCGACGAGGCTGGCAATCCTTTGCCTGATGATCAGCGTTTAACCCCCTTTGGCGCAAAGCTACGTTCAAGTAGTTTGGATGAATTACCCGAGTTATGGAATGTATTTAAGGGGGAGATGAGTCTGGTGGGACCACGACCATTATTGATGGAGTATGTGCCGTTATATAGTCAAGATCAATATCGACGTCATGAAGTTCGTCCGGGAATTACGGGTTGGGCGCAGGTTAATGGTCGTAATGCGATTAGTTGGGAAGATAAGTTTAAGCTAGATGTGTGGTATGTTGATAATCGCTCCTTTCTGTTAGACATAAAAATAATTTTACTAACACTTAAGAAGGTATTTGTTAAAGAAGGCATTAGTGCCACTGGGGAAGCGACTATGCCTAAGTTTACTGGGAGTTCTACTGAGCAACGTTCAACATGTGCGGATTCAATAGAGCCAAATACACCTGAACAAGAGCGATAAAAAGTTTCAAAAATATGAATAAATTAGCAATCTATGGAGCGGGTGGACACGGTAAAGTCATTGCTGATACCGCAGAACTGCTTGGTTGGCAAACAATTCATTTTTTTGATGAAAACCATTCTAATTATTCACAACATGAATCATGGGAGGTGTTGGGTGGTTTTTTTGAATTATGTGAAAAACTAGATGATTATGAGGGCGTCATAGTAGCCATTGGCAATAATAAGATTCGCTATGCTAAATATTCACAGCTAAAAAGCCTAGGGGGCCAACTGGTTAGTTTGATTCATCCGCAGTCGATCGTGAGTAGAAAAGCAAAGATAGGTACCGGTTCAGTAGTATTTGCTGGAGCTGTCGTTAATGCGTTTACAAGAATTGGCGAGGCATCAATCATCAATACATCGGCATCAATTGATCATGATTGTGATTTAGGAAATGCTGTACATATCTGTCCTGGAACAAATCTTGCAGGAAATGTTACCGTAGGGGACTTTAGTTGGATTGGTATTGGTAGTAGTGTTATACAGCAAATTGATATTACAAATGATGTGTTTGTTGGTGCTGGTAGCGTAGTTGTTGATAATATTGAACGCAGCGGAAAGTATTTTGGAACCCCTGCGAAGTTAGTAGAAGATTAAGTTAGGAATTATATGTTAAACACTCCATTCTCTCCCTGGCCTTCTTATACTCAAGAAGAAGCAGAAGCCATTCAACGAGTCCTATTATCAAATAAAGTTAATTATTGGACCGGTCAAGAGTGTCGTGAATTTGAGAAAGAATTCGCGAATTTTACTGACACTAAATATGCTATAGCGCTTGCTAATGGTACCTTAGCTTTAGATGTCGCATTGATTGCCTTGGGTATAGCTGAGGGAGATGAGGTGATTGTTACACCACGTACCTTCATTGCCTCTATTTCTAGTGTTGTAAATGCGGGTGCGACACCTGTGTTCGCAGATGTTGATGTTGACACACAAAATATCGAAGCCCATACAATCGAAAAAGTATTAACGCCAAAGACCAAAGCCATCGTGGTAGTGCATTTGGCCGGTATGCCTGCGGATATGGACACCATTATGGCTTTAGCTGAAAAGCATAATCTATATGTAATCGAGGATTGTGCTCAGGCCCATGGCGCTGAATATAAAGGGCGAGCGGTAGGTAGTATTGGTCACGTGGGTGCATGGTCATTTTGTCAGGATAAGATCATGACTACCGGTGGTGAGGGTGGCATGGTAACCACCAATGACGAACGACTTTGGCGCAAAATGTGGTCTTTTAAAGATCATGGTAAAAGCTACGAAGCGGTCTATGAGCGTGAGCATGCACCGGGATTTCGTTGGTTGCATGAAAATTTTGGTACAAACTGGCGTATGACTGAGATGCAGGCTGCGATTGGTCGTATACAACTAAATCGTATGCCGGAATGGCATAAACAACGCTTGTTCAATGCAACAAAAATCTGGCAGGCAGCTAAATCCTTATCAGCTCTACGTGTTCCGGAGATTCCAAGTCATATCTTGCATGCAGCGTATAAATGCTACGTATTTGTTAGACCGGAGAAACTAAAAGAGGGCTGGAGCCGCGATCGTATTATGAATGAGATCACTGCTCGTGGTGTCCCCGCTTATTCCGGTTCTTGTTCTGAAGTTTACCTGGAAAAAGCTTTTGATAATACACCCTATAGACCTGCAGAAGCGCTACCAGTTGCTAAGGAGCTTGGGGAGACGAGTTTAATGTTTTTGGTACATCCCACCTTAACTGAGACTGAGATTGATAAGACAATTGAAGTCTTAAATGAAGTAATGCAGGAAGCCACGGCATAAATCACTATGGCGTTTTCAATATAAATTGACAACTCATTAGTAGAACCAATTTTCATAGACTGATAGTAATGGCATTTAATAGACGTTTTAGAGCAGTACTGGTTTTCATCTTTGACTTGATGGCTGTGTTGCTAGCATGGTTTGCGGCGTATTTTTTACGCTTCAACTTCGATTGGCAAATTGTTTCATTGTATAAACCATTGAATTGGGTTCTTTTAACTCTCTTATTTACCCAATTCGTCGCCTGTCGTTGGGTGCGACTGTACCGTGGGATGTGGTTTTTTGCCAGCATTCCGGATTTAGTTCGAGTCATCAAGGCAGTCCTAGTTTCTGCTGTTGTCTTATTGATAATTGAAGTTTTTTTTGGTGTGCAAGCCAAGCTACCGCGTTCTATCGTGGCCCTTTATCCCATCTTATTGGTGCTCATTATGGGTGGAGGCCGTTTTTTATGGCGTATCTATAAAGAGTATTTAAATTATGGTCGTGAGCAGGGTTCTGCTAAACCGGTCATTGTCTTAGGGGCTGGCACAGCCGGGGCGATGTTAATTCGTGAGTTGGAGCGTACTCGTGAGTGGAATGTGGTCGCTATTCTTGATGATGACCGTACTAAGTGGGGCTTAGAAATTCTGGGCTGTCGAGTAAAAGGCGCGGTAGATGATTTACCGGAGGCTTTGCGTGATCATGGCGCTAAGCACGTGATTATGGCCATGCCGACAGCGCCCGCCGAGACGCTACAGAAAATCACTCAAATGGCCGCCAAAGAAAAAGCCAGTGTCTTCACCGTGCCCGGTTTGGCTGAGTTAATGAGTGGTCGTGTCGCTATTAATATGATGCGTCCGGTCAAAATTGAGGACTTGTTGGGTCGTGAGCCTGTCTATATTGATACCGAACATGTCGAGAAAATGATCACGGGCAAAACCGTCTTGGTTACTGGTGCCGGTGGTTCAATCGGCAGTGAGCTTTGTCGACAAATTTCGCGCTTTAAACCAGAACGTCTTGTCTTGGTTGAAACCAGTGAGTTTGCACTGTATCTGATTGAGCAATGGTTCCGTGATAATCGACCGGAAATTTTGGTGGTGCCTTTGACCGGTGATGTCAAAGACAAGGTTCGCATGAATGAGATCTTTGAGCTCTGGAAGCCGCATTTGGTCTTTCATGCAGCCGCATTTAAACATGTCCCTCTGATGGAAGTAAATAATGCTTGGCAAGCCGTTCGTAATAATGTCCTAGGCACCCTGAATGTGGCCCAATGTGCCATGAATTATAAAGCAGAGCGTTTTATCTTAATTTCTACGGACAAAGCGGTTAATCCAACCAATGTCATGGGTGCGACTAAACGTATGGCTGAGATGGTCTGTGAGATTTTGCATACCAAGGGTAGTCAGACGCAATTTAATATGGTTCGCTTTGGTAATGTTCTGGGCAGTACCGGTAGTGTGATCCCTAAGTTCAAGGATCAAATTTCCCGTGGTGGTCCGGTCACCGTGACCCATCCAGATATTAATCGGTACTTTATGTCGATTCCTGAAGCGGCACAATTGGTTTTACAAGCGGCGTCCATGGGGCAGGGTGGTGAGGTCTTTGTCCTTGATATGGGTGAGCCCGTTAAAATTGTCGATTTAGCGCGTAATATGATCCGACTATCAGGATTCACTGAGGAACAAATTCGCATCGAATTCACCGGTCTGCGTCCGGGCGAGAAGCTCTACGAAGAACTATTAACCGACTCCGAAGAAACCCGTTCGACACCGCACCCTAAATTACGAATCGCTCGTTCTAGAAGTGTCCCTGAAGGCTTGGGAGAATACTTGGATGACTGGTTGCTAGAGGATACGGTAAGTGACTCAGATGTTAGGATTGGTTTGAAGAAGTGGATTCCTGAGTATACGCCAATGAAAACTTAGCTTTTTAAAAAACGAGATCACTATAGCCGTAAGTATTAAAGTAAAATTTATGTTTTTAATGCGCTCTTATAATAGGAGTTTGATGTTAGTTTTGCTCAATATTAAGGGGTAACTTTGAATCCTAAGCTAAACTTAGAAGGAGTTTCGTTCAAGCTAACTGATTTAGTTGAAGATTCAAGATTATTGAGACTCTTTTCTGATAAAAAGAAAGAATGTGCAATTCAGTTATGGCTCTTACGACTGTCGACTGTAGATGGGGTGGAGTTGAGGCTTGTTTATGGTCGGCTAGTTCCTTATACTTATTCGAATAATCGATGGTCATATAGTGAACGAATCAACAATGATGCATGGCAAATCACGAAACTTAATCTCTATATCAAAAGTGATGTAACAGCATCTTTTCTTGAAAAGTTATGTGAAGGAAAGCCATTATCTATAATAAACTTTGAGCTTAATTTAAACTTTCCTACAGAGTTCGATGAGCAATTTGGTAGCTTTTCTTTAAATAAAAACAACTTAGCATATAAGCCCGTTTCATATTTATTGAATCAGACTGCCAATGAATATGACTCTATCAGCAGTCCGCATAGCTCTGCAGGAGCCTTAAGTGCATCAATTATTCAATTAAATAAAAATGAATTAATTATTGTTGATGATTGCTACGATGCTGAATTAATTGAGTTGATCGTCAGTAAACTCAATTTGGATACAGGTCTAGATTTTAGGGGGACTGATAAAATACGACTAGGAGATTTTGAGTTATTAGAATTTCCAACTCTAACTGCTAGTGAGAAAGAGTTGCTTGATGTTGAGTTTCAACAAGCTGGCGGTTTAGTTTGTGTAAGATTAGATTCACAGCAGTTACCTGAGCCTGACGGATTTCAATTTCGTCTTAGTATACAAAATCAAAAACAAATAATTTACTCTTCTATTGCTTTAGCTAATCAAATAAGTGAATATGTTTTCGAATATAAATTTGAAGTCAGTGATGATGTAAACCTGCTCTCAGATTCAACAGAAGTAGAGATTTATGGTTATGCGAATACTAAGCCTGGTGTTAGTTCACTGTGCTGTCGCTATCGTGTGTATTATATTCGTGAGGTTGAACTAAGTACAAGCATGCTAAGTTCTGATAATAGGACTGCACATTACAACTGGTTAGAGAGAAACCTTAAAAAGATAGAGAAGACACGAGCATTAGTCGCACAAACCAGAACTCAAGATAATCCTAAGTTTAAGAGTCTCATTAGTATTAGAAAGTCTGAGCCATGGGTGTCAGTTAATCAGGAGCTTAAACCACTGTTGACATTATTGAGCCCTTCTAAATCGGAAGGGAAATTTATTCTCAGCAGAAACAGAGATAATAATAGTGGCAAGTTAGAGTTAACAGAATGGTTTAAAAAACTGTTTTCCGACTTCTCTACAAATGAAATTATTATTTTTGACCCCTATTTTGACTCAGTAGGAGTCGAACTGCTGTCGTTGCATGCCTCAATCAAAGCTAAATATTTAGTCTTTACTTCTGTGCCAGAAAGTTATACAAAGTGTGGTGCATTTGCCAAGGGAGATAGCAAAGATACAGTAAGGATTAATAGTTTACTAAATAGTATAGAGGAAAATAGTCGATATTTTAAATATTTTAAAATTAAATTATTTGGTTTAAAAGCGGGTGAATTTCATGATAGATATATTTTAATTATGGGGGAAGAGGGATTGGCTATCAAAGGATATAATTTATCAAACTCTTTGCAAAATGCAGCAGAAGATTTCCCTTTATTGATAACACCGATTCCAGCTGATGTTTTACTTGAGGTTGAGAGGTATGCTTCTAGATTAATTCAAAATACTTATAAAAAAGAAAGCGCAGGACTGACTACAACACAGACTTTATATGATTCATCCTCTATAGTCAAAATGAAGAAGGTATCTCAAGATGATCTTAAGTTTCTCGATAGTAAACGTGCTGGTTGTATTTTAAGTTTATGGACGAGCGAATCATCTTTGTGTGGCTTAAGTGGTCAAAAACTTAAAGATAAAATGCATTCTCTTTCTTTAATGAAGGATGGAGATTTAAAGTTAGGTGATCGCCATGATTTTATTAAAAGTATAGCTAATCAACGTGATTATGAGGCATTTGTCGAAGATTGGCATATTATTAGCGAGTTGTTGGCACGCTCACGGGCTATTAATAAGTCTTACCCAGAGCTGATTGGTATGACTAACTTTTTGGATAATTTAAGAATTTTCCTAGACTCGTCTATATATATTAGATCTCAGGAAATTCAGGACAAAGATAAACGAATAGGAACCATTGACTTTAAACAACCGTTAATGAGGTTTTTAAATAGGTTTCCATCACCCCATCACATGAGCCGTGAGTTTAGTTATGAAAAGCTCAGAGTATCTGACTATTACGCAATTAAATTACTTTGGCATTATGACCCAAATGCCCTAATTGCGTTAGCTGAAGAAGAGGTAGCTAAGCTAGCTTCTAATCTAAGCATTTCGGATGTTTATAGGTTATCTGTCTTGAGTCAGATGGTTTGTGAGATAGTTCCATCGGTAATGGTGTGTATGACTAATACGCAACTCAAAGCGCTATTGGGTTGTAATGTCGGAGTATTTCGATGGATGGGGTTTTATGCAATATTAGAAAGATTATTGATCTCATGCGACTTATCCATTATATTGGAGGCTCTTGATTGGATTCCTCAAGCGAATAAAGTTCTATTTCTTGTTTGGATAATTGAGCATCTGCTTTATAAAAATGAACCTGTGGAGCAGGTTCGGCAAAAACTAGTCAATCTTTTATTATCGATATTGCCTTCTAAGTTATCAAGTAAAGAGTTGGAACAAATAATTCAACTTTCACGAGGGAGGCATTCAAATCTATTTAGTTGTTTTCCTTGGTGTTTTAATGACGTTTTAGGCTCTTTAATTGAGGACAACCGAGTAGATATTGATGTTCTTTGTAGGATCTGGTTTTTTGACTTATTCTCAATAATAGAAGTGAAAGATGGCGAAATTTCAAGAACGTTTAAAGAGTCAGTGCAGGGACAGTCCATAAGAATTTCTGCCTATTTATTTTCTGGTGCTAGTAAAGAGCAGCAGCTACGCATAATAAAATCTTTAAGGAAAAGTTTGACTCAGTCAAAAAGAACGATTCAGCAGCCCCTAGCAAGTACCTCTAGTTATAGTAAATGGGATGGAGCATTAGAGGTTTCTATGTGGATATTAGCAATTACTAAATGTATATCATATTTTTTGCAGCCAAATAATAGAGAAGAGTCTGAAATTGATGAATTGATTTTAGAGGCAACCAAACTCATAAGTACAGATAGGCTAGACGAATGGAGGTATTGTTATAATCCTTCGAAAAGAGAGTTGGCTCAGTTTATAGGTCGTTTAATGTAATCATGGAGTTCGTAGCGTTTAAATGTTATGTTTATGACTTTGGTATTAAACAAAATAGAGCATGGATAATCCAACTATCCGTTGTTTTTACCTAGCATTCCCCCATTAAACATTGCTTTCTCCCACCCAATGTTGCTAAAATGTGACTCAACCGTTGGTTTAGGCATTTTAAAAAGAACGAATCTAAGCAACTAAGCGGTTCTTGCTTATAGACTGAATTTTGTCCTCCTTATATTTTAATTGATGGATTTACCTGAAGTTGGCCGAGTCGTCGAGGCGGTATTGTTATGCGCCGACGAGCCGATGAGTATTAATCAAATTACCAAATTATTTGCTGACTACGATCATGTGGATCGTGGTTTGGTGTTGCAGGCTATTGAGGATTTGCATCTTCGTTGGCAGGATAGAGGATTGGCCTTGGTTGAGGTGGCTGAGGGGTGGCGTTTCCAGAGTCGGCCGGCGATGCAAAAGTATTTTGAACTAATTAATCCGGAGCGACCGCCGCGTTATTCGCGTGCTGTGATGGAAACCTTGGCGATTATTGCCTGGTGTTACCCGGTAACCCGTGGTGACATTGAAAACATCCGAGGCGTCACGGTCTCTTCCCAGATTATTAAAACGCTGGAAGACCGTGGTTGGATTGAGGTGGTGGGTTATAGGGATGGCCCTGGACGACCCTCATTACTGGGTATCACAGAGCAGTTTTGGAGTGATCTTGGATTGCAGTCACGCGCTGATTTGCCACCATTGGAGTCTTTCCACGATGCTTTAGTAGCCGATGATGAGTCTTATGTAGCTTTACAGCAAGAAATTGCTTTCGCTCTTAGTGAGCAAGACGCGACTAAGCTGGAAAATGGCTCTACAGCACTGGCGCCAGACGCTGATGCAAGTACAAATAACGATGCGGATATTGCCGCAGTCAATGAACAATTAGAAAATCGATCCGATAGTGATCAATAAGTAGGTTTAATTAAAATAATGGATAAACAAGTCACACAAACTACGGATAGCAATACCGCTGACAATCGTCGTGGGCGTAAATTAAGAACGCCGTTTCGTCGCCGTCGTGCCGATGCCACGAGTGCCGCTGAAAATAAATCAACTCATTCGACTGATAGACCGCTAGCGGCAGGCGCAGCAAAGCAATCCGGCCAAGCTGAAGCATCACAAAGCACAACTCGTCGTCGTGCCTCAAAGCAGGTTGCCGGCACTCGCAAAAATCATCGTGCGCCACAGAACACTGAGTCGCAGCGAACTCAGCGAGCTGATGGGCAATCGTCTAGCGTTAATAAGCGCGAGCACGCCGATTCGCGCCCACAGCATCGCAACACCAAGCACCCGGCCGCTAAATCCGTCCATCGACCGGCCGCTAAATCGGCACAGCGTCGTGGTCGCCCTCATGCGCAGTCCAATGAGCATCCTTCGCATCATCATCAACAGTCGCACGCTCAGCGTCGTCAGGGGCGGCGCCCAAGTTCGACCCAAGCGATTGATTTTATAGAAGAGACATTAGATACCGCTTTGTTGCAAGAGGAAGAGTTCGACTTAGGTCGTTATAACTTAGCGGCTGACGGTGAGCAGCGGGTCGCCAAGTTTTTAAATAATGACCAGATTCGTCCTAAATTACATAAAGTGTTGGCTGATGCCGGTGTCGGTTCCCGTCGTGATATGGAGCAATTGATCATCGCTGGTCGTGTCAGTGTGAATGGCGAACCGGCGCATGTGGGGCAGCGTGTCGGTCAGGAGGATGTGGTGCGAGTTAATGGTCGTACTGTTCGTCGTCCGCGAGTTGATCGTCCGCCACGGGTGATTTTATATTACAAACCGGCCGGTGAAATTGTGACTCATGATGACCCTGAAGGTCGTGCGACGGTATTTTCGCGTTTGCCGAATATGAACACAGCGAAGTGGTTATCGGTGGGTCGGTTGGACTTAAATACCGAAGGTCTTTTGATTTTTACCACCTCCGGTGATTTTGCTAATCGTATGATGCACCCACGCTACGGTTATGAGCGTGAATACGCGGTTCGTATTTTAGGTGAGTTGGATGAGAGTCAACGAGCTCAGATGCTTAAAGGTATTACCCTAGAAGATGGTCCGGCCAAATTTAACACGGTCGAATTTATCGGTGGTGAAGGTACTAATCGTTGGTATCGTGTGACCCTATTTGAGGGGCGTAACCGTGAGGTGCGTCGCATGTTTGAGAGTGTTGGCTTGACTGTGTCACGTCTCCTCCGCACGCGTTTTGGTGATATCACCTTACCACGTAATCTTAGTCGTGGTCGTTGGCAGGAGTTGGAGGCTGATGTGGTCTTGGGCTTGATGGCTGAAATGGGCATGGCCCTACCGCAAGTTGAACAGACTCCGCAGGGCAGAGGTGCTCGTCGTCAGCAGGGTCAACCAGGGCGTCCAGGTCGCCAGCAACCGCGTCAACCGGTGTCCAATGCCAATGCCATGCCTCCGGGTTTTGAGGGTGGCGCCGATCGGTCGCGTGGTCGTAGTGTGGCTGCCGGGGGTAGTGCCGCTGCACCGGGTAGTTATCAGCGTCGAGGGTTGACCGTGACTGGCTCGGATGCAGCTTCATCTCGTCATCGTGGGCGTACTGTGACCGCACCTCAAAAGGCGGTCCGTGGTAGTGGCAGGCGTGGTGGCCCTCGAGTGGCAGAGCGCACACATGATCCTATCCTAAGCGATGCAGCGTTAGATTATGCCTATAAGCCCAGACGTTCGCACGATGTCAAAATTGAGCATAAGAAGCGCCGTTCACCACTTAGTAGTGATAAAAACAGCTAGACTTAGATCGTTTCGGCTAGAGTTATGTGATTTTGTCAAATGAGCTAGCAAGTGATTGATTAGTTTGTTATAATCTTGTGTTGACCACTATCTGTTGGCCTAGCTTGGCTGATAGTGAGATAGGTAACAGTCTTAGTCTTGGTGCAACATCGGTTTAGCATGTATTGCTACGTATGTACTGCTACCTATGAACTGCTACATTACTTATCTCATCGGCTCATCTGTGTTGTTCCGGGCACCTAGGTGCTCTCAATACAGAGGGTAGCGGTGGCTTATTATTTATGATGGGCTTTAGGCCCATTTTTTGTTTCTAATGTATGAGTGATTTATTTACGTTAACTGCGCAGGCTGTACAGGGACTGGCTTTGGATTTAGAGCTGGTCGATGTGGAGCGTGCGCCCCTAGGTTTACTACGCATTACGATTGATAAAGTAGGCGGGGTAACTATCGACGACTGTGAGCAAGTCTCACGTCTATTGTCGCGTATCTTCGAGGTTGAGGATATCGATTACAAGCGTCTGGAGGTTGGTTCTCCAGGGGTTGATCGTCCATTGCGTTCGATAGCAGATTTTAAGCGTTTTATCGGTGAGCGTGCAGAGATTCGTTTTCGCACAGCCCGTGATAATCGCAAGGTGTTTACCGGCATCTTAGAGGGCGAGCCTGCAGAAGTTCCTGCAGAGTTAGCCACCAAAGCGGATTCCGAATTGAATCCTGTATTCAGTTTGATTGTTGAAGAAAAAAAAGATACTCAAACTATGGTTTTTTGCTACTCAGATGTAGAAAAAGCCAAGTTAGACCCTGTACTAGATTTCAGAAAAGGTAAGAAGAAATGAGTCGTGAAATTCTAATCCTCGTGGATTCACTGGCACGTGAAAAATCACTCGATGCCGATATTGTGTATGAATCACTGGAAGCGGCATTAGCGTCAGCGATGAGACGACAGTTGGACGAAGAGGGTGCTGACGTAGTGGTCAAGGTTGATCGTACTACCGGTGAGTTCTCAGGTTTTCGTCGTTGGTTGGTAGTGCCTGATGAGGCGGGTCTACAGGAGCCGGACCGACAGGAAATTTACTCTGATGCGCAGGATATTCAACCGGGTATCGAGGTCGGTGAGTATATCGTTGAGCCCTTAGGTGCTGCCGAAGTCGGTCGCATTGGGGCGCAAGTAGCACGTCAAGCCATTATGCAGCGTATTCGTGATGCGGAGCGTGAGCAAATTCTCGATGAGTTTTTACAGCTTGGTGATGAAATTTTCTCCGGCACAGTTAAGCGTATGGATCGTGGCGATATCATTTTAGAAAGTGGCCGTGTCGAAGCGCGTTTGCCGCGTGCTGAGATGCTACCGCGCGAAAATTTACGCAATGGTGACCGTGTACGTGCATTTATTACCGGTGTCGATCGTGATTCACGTAATCAACCGGTGATGGTCTCTCGTACGGCACCTGAGTTTGTGCGCGCTTTGTTTGAAAACGAGGTGCCGGAAATTGAGCAGGGTTTATTAGAGATTAAAGCCGTTTCCCGTGAGCCGGGTTTGCGTTCTAAAATTGCTGTCGTTGCTTATGATAAGCGAATCGATCCGGTCGGCACCTGTGTTGGTATGCGTGGTTCCCGCGTCATGGAAGTGCGCAAAGAAATCGGCGAAGAGATGATTGATATCGTTCTCTGGAACGATGAGCCGGCGCAGTTTGTGATTAGCGCCTTAGCACCGGCTGTTGTTGAATCGATTTTGGTCGATGAGGACAAGCATTCCATGGACGTGGTGGTTGATGAGGAAAACCTCGCTAAAGCCATCGGTACTCGTGGTCAAAACGTGCGTTTAGCCTCTGAGCTAACCGGTTGGCAGATTAATATTCTGACCCCTGAACAGAGTAAAGAGCGTCAAAATATCGAAAATCAGCGTCTATCGCAGATGTTTACCGAGCAACTGGATGTTGACGAGGAGGTGGCTGAGATGCTGATTGATGAGGGCTTTAGCAGCATCGAAGAGGTCGCTTATGTACCGGTCGAAGAGCTGATGTCAATCGACGGCTTTGATGAGGATCTGGTTAATGAACTGCGTAGCCGTGCTCGTAATTCATTATTGGTGCAAGCCATTGAAACTGAAGAAAAACTCGAAGAGGCCCCGGATTTACGTGCCTTTGAGGAATTAACCGCGGTGCAGATTGCCGATCTGTTCGACAAGGGTATTAAGACCCGCGACGATTTGGCTGATTTAGCTACCGATGAGTTAGTTGAATATACCGGTCTGGCGCCGGACGTTGCCGCCGAGCTAATTAGTAAAGCTCGCGCCCACTGGTTCGAAGAGGACGCTAGCGAAGACAGCGAGACCCAATAGGGTCTTTTTCCTGATGCCGAACTGGATTGATTAATTAATATAAGATTTATTGTTGTTGAAAAGAGAGCCGAATGACTAAAAATACTGTTTCACAATTCGCCCAAGATTTAAATATGCCTGCTGATACTTTATTAGAGCAGTTACGCTCCGCCGGAGTGGAATTGAATTCTGTGGATGACATTGTGACACCTGCGGCCAAGAAGAAATTGTTGGAGAAACTGCAATCGAGTCATGGCACCGGTTCAGCAGCAAAGAAAATTACTCTAACTCGTCGCAAGACCTCTGAAATCCGTCAGGCTGATGGTAGCCGTGTGCAGGTTGAGGTGCGTAAGCGTCGTAGTATTCCGACCGCAGCTAAAGCCGAGGCTGCAGAGCAAATAGCAGCTGAAGAATTAGCGGCACAGAAAAGGGCAGCCGAAGAACAGGCTGCTGCTAAAGCCGCTGCAGAGGCTAAGTTAGCCGAAGAACAGGCACGCCAAGCCGTTGAAGCCGCTGCTAAAGCTGAGGCTGAAGCTGCCGCTAAGGCCGCTGAAGAGGCAAAAGCCAAGGAACTGGCAGCGCAACAAAGCGCTCAAAGTGAACAGCAAGCTGTCGCCGAGCCTAAGCCGGCTGCCGCCAGCTCCGACAGTCAAGCTGCCGAACAGGTTGCCGCAAAGCAAGCCGCCGAAGCCGCCGCTCGCCAAGAAGCAGAAGAGCGTGAGGCTGAAGCAGCGCGCGAAGATGCTCGTCGCAAAGCGGACGAAGAGGCTCAAGCGATTAGTGCGATGTTAAATAGACCGCGCAAAGTCATTCGTTCCGCTGACACCACCGAAGAAAAGCCTGAGGCCAAAAAAGCCGCTAAAAAAGAAAGCAAAGCGGTAGCCACGCCTTCACGTCGTGGTGCTGATCGTGCGGATAGTAGCTTTACTGATGGTGCTCGTGGTCGTCGTGCGCCGGCAACCGAAGAGCGTCGTGGTGGCGGTACTGCTGCAACGGCGCAAGAGGATGGTTGGCGTGCCGCCGGTGGTCGTGGTCGTAGCCGTGGTCGTGGTGGGCGTCAACGTCAACAGCAGCAGCAAGCTCGTCCTGAGCCGGAATTTATTTCACGCGAAATCCATGTGCCGGAGACCATTACGGTCGCTGATTTGGCACACAAAATGTCGATTAAAGCCACTGAAGTCATTAAGCGCATGATGATGATGGGGCAGATGGTAACCATTAACCAGGTACTTGACCAAGAAACCGCCATGATTGTGGTTGAGGAGTTAGGTCACAAGGCTATGGTTGCTAAACTGGATGACCCGGAGACTTTCTTAGAAGAGGGCTTCGATTTCAGCGATGTACCATTTGTGCCGCGCGCACCGGTAGTTACCGTGATGGGTCACGTTGACCATGGTAAGACCAGTTTGCTTGACTATATCCGACGTTCTAAAACCGCGATCGGTGAGGCCGGCGGTATTACTCAGCATATCGGTGCTTACCGTGTGGAAACTGAGGGTGGGGTAATGACTTTCCTTGATACTCCGGGACACGAGGCCTTTACAGCCATGCGTGCGCGTGGTGCCGAAGCCACTGACGTGGTTATTTTAGTGGTTGCTTCTGATGACGGTGTGATGCCACAAACACGTGAAGCGATTAGCCATGCTAAAGCCGCTGAAGTACCAATGGTGGTTGCTATTAACAAGATTGATAAGCCTGAGGCAAACCCTGAGCGTGTGAAGCAAGAGTTGGTTGCCGAAGGCGTGATCCCTGAGGAGTACGGTGGTGATGTGCCATTTGTACCGGTATCGGCTAAGACCGGTCAGGGCATTGATGATTTGTTAGAAAACGTGTTACTCCAAGCAGAAATCCTTGAGTTAACCGCTCAAGCCGAAATTCCTGCGACCGGTATTGTGATTGAAGCGCAATTAGACCGCGGTCGTGGTCCGGTTGCAACTATTCTGGTGCAAAATGGTACCTTACGTCGTACTGATGTGGTGTTGGCCGGTGCTAGCTATGGTCGCGTTCGTGCGATGGTCGATGAAAACAACAAACAAGTCGAAGAAGCTGGTCCTTCTTATCCGGTGGAAATTCAGGGTTTATCTGATGTACCCAAGGCCGGTGATGAAGTGCAAGTTATTCTCGATGAGCGTAAGGCCCGTGAAATTGCTTTATTCCGTCAGGGTAAGTACCGCGATGTGAAATTAGCCCGTCAACAAGCGGCGAAACTTGAGTCGATGTTTGACAATATCCAAGAGGGTCTACAGACGTTATCCTTGATTGTTAAAACCGACGTTCAGGGGTCACTTGAGGCCTTAGTTCAGTCTTTACAAAAACTATCGACTGATGAAGTTCGTGTTGAGGTGGTGTACGCCGGTGTTGGTGGTGTGTCCGAGAGCGATGTTAACTTGGCGACCGCGTCTAATGCCGTGATTATCGGCTTTAACGTGCGTGCTGATGTACAAGCTCGCCGTGTGGCTGAGAACAATGACATTGATATGCACTTCTACAACGTCATTTATGATGCCATTGATGATGTTAGAGCTGCGATGTCCGGTATGCTAGCGCCTGAGAAGCGTGAAGACGTGATCGGTATGGTTGAGGTGCGAGAGGTGTACAGCATTTCCCGTATTGGTAAGGTTGCTGGTTGTATGGTTACTGAGGGTGTAGTACGTCGTGATTCCTCGGTCCGTCAATTACGCAATAACGTGGTGATTTGGACCGGTGCACTTGATTCCTTGAAGCGCTTCAAAGACGATGCTCGTGAAGTTCGCTCAGGTTTTGATTGCGGTATCACCTTACGTGGTAGTAATGACATTGAGGTTGGCGATCAGTTTGAAGTCTTTGAGATCAAAGAGATCGCACGTACGCTTTAATTAGAGATTTTTATGAGTAGACATAAGTCTAAGGCCAAGCAGAGCGGCAGTCGTAATACGCGACTGGCCGAGCAAATCCAAAAGGACTTGGCCACCTTGATCCAACGTGAACTGAGTGTAAGCACGGTGGGTTTGATTACCTTAACCTATGTTGAGTTAAGCGCCGACTATGCGCATGCCAAGGTGCATTTCACCGTGATTGGGCAGGAGCCCGAGGTGGCGGAGCAGGCGCTTAATGACAAGGCCGGGTATCTGCACTCTTTATTATTTAAAATGCTGCATATTCATACGGTGCCGACATTGCGTTTCTTCCATGATGATCATCTTTTACGCAGTATTGAGATGAGCCGCTTAATTGATAAGGCCATGGGTGTCGAGACGCCAAATAGCGACGATGATTTAGACGCATTTGACGATACTGAAATTAAGGGGTAGTCCATGTCAAGAAGACGTCGCGGTGAGGACATCACGGGGGTCTTGTTATTGGACAAACCGGTAGATTTATCCAGTAATCATGCATTGCAACGGGCTAGACGAGCATTTAATGCGCGCAAGGCCGGTCACACAGGAACCCTAGATCCCTTTGCCACCGGTTTATTAGTGTGCTGCTTTGGTCAAGCCACTAAAATTTCCACCTTAATGCTGGAAGCAGATAAAACATATAGAGCGACTTTAAGCTTAGGTGCCGAAACCGATTCCGGTGATTTGACCGGTGAGGTAGTGGCGCGTGCTGAGCTTGGCGCTATCGATGTAAGTCGTGAGCGAGTCTTAGCAGTGTTAGAGAAATTTAATGGAGTGATTTCTCAAATTCCGCCGATGCATTCTGCATTAAAACGCGATGGCAAGCCGCTCTATGAATACGCCAGACAAGGCATTGTCTTGGAACGTGAAGCACGTCAAGTAAGCATCTACAGTATCGAGTTATTGGAATTGAACGCTGATAGTATGGTTATCGATGTGGCCTGCTCCAAGGGTACTTATATACGTACATTGGCACAGGACATCGGTCGCGAATTGGCGTGCTTTGCTCACCTGAGTGCCTTACGTCGCTTGAGTGTGGGTGATTTTCTGTTGTCTGATGCAGTGAGCCTAGAACAAATACAAACTGAGGCGGAAGATAATCCCGCTGATTTACAAAAACATTTAATTCCGTTAGAAAAAGTACCCGCTCGTTGGGTGCCCGAGAAACTTTTAAAATAGGATAATTTTATGAGCCGAGCGCTTCGTAATATTGCAATTATTGCTCACGTTGACCACGGTAAAACAACGATGGTTGACCAGTTGTTACGCCAATCAGGTACATTTGAAGCCCACGAGGCGGTAGATGACCGTGTCATGGACTCAGGTGATATTGAAAAAGAACGTGGTATTACGATCTTGTCTAAAAACTGTGCGGTTGAGTACGAAGGCACCCATATTAATATTATTGACACTCCGGGACACGCCGACTTCGGTGGTGAGGTAGAGCGTGTGCTGTCAATGGTCGACGGTGTGCTGTTGTTGGTGGATGCGGTTGAAGGACCGATGCCGCAAACTCGTTTTGTGACTCAAAAAGCCTTGGCTTTAGGTTTAAAGCCAATTGTGGTGATTAACAAAATCGACCGTCCAGGCGCTCGTCCTGATCATGTGATTGATATTACCTTCGATCTGTTTGATAAATTAGGCGCGACTGAAGAGCAGTTGGATTTCCCCATTGTTTACGCTTCCGGTTTATCCGGTTATGCCGGTCTGGATGCGGATGTGCGTGAAGGTACATTAGCACCATTGTTTGAGACGATTCTTAGTCATGTGCCGGTTCGTGATGAAAAAGCCGATGAGCCATTACAGCTACAGATTACCTCATTAGACTACAACAGTTATGTGGGTATTATCGGTATTGGCCGTGTTAACCGCGGTACTATCAGACCGGGTCAGCGCGTTGCGGTGAAGTTCGGTCCCGAGGGTAAGCAGATTAATGCCAGCGTTAATCAAGTCCTTAAGTTTAAGGGTTTACAACGCGAACAGGTAAAAGAAGCTGAGGCCGGTGATATTGTACTAATTAACGGTATTGATGGCATCGGTATTGGTTGCACCATCTGTGATTTAGAGCATCCTGAAGCGTTGCCGATGCTAAAAATCGATGAGCCGACATTGACCATGAACTTTATGGTAAATACCTCACCGCTAGCGGGTCGTGAGGGCAAGTTCGTTACCAGTCGCCAAATTCGTGAGCGATTAGACCGTGAGACCAAATCCAATGTGGCGTTGCGTGTTCAAGACACCAATGATGAGACGGTATTTGAAGTATCCGGTCGTGGTGAGTTGCATCTGACCATTCTCTTAGAAAATATGCGCCGTGAAGGCTATGAGTTAGCCGTATCGCGTCCGCGTGTTGTTTATCGCGAGATTGACGGTGTGATGTGTGAGCCGATGGAATTGTTAACCATTGACTTGGACGACGATCACCAGGGTGCGATTATGGAAGAAATCGGTCGCCGTCGCGGTGAGTTACTTAACATGGAATCCGACGGTCGTGGTCGTACACGTCTAGAGTACCGTATCCCGGCTCGTGGTCTAATCGGTTTTTCTACTGAATTTATGTCGCTCACCCATGGTACCGGTCTAATCAGTCATATTTTTGATGAATACGCACCGGCCAAAGAGGGCAGTATCGGCGGTCGCCGTAATGGTGTCTTGATCAGTCAGAACCATGGTGAAGCGGTAGCTTATGCTTTATGGTACTTGCAAGACCGTGGTCGTATGTTTGTGTCACCGGGTGAGCCTTTGTACGAGGGTATGATTGTCGGTATTCACAGTCGTGATAATGACTTGGTGGTTAACCCGATTCGCTCAAAAGCCCATACTAACGTCCGCGCCTCCGGTACGGATGAGGCAATTCGCTTAACGCCGCCGGTGCAGTTAACGCTAGAGTATGCGGTTGAGTTTATTGATGACGATGAATTAGTCGAGGTGACTCCTAAGAGCATCCGTTTACGTAAGCGCCACTTACTAGAGCATGAGCGTAAACGCGCTGCGCGTGAGCAAGGTGGTGAGTAATTAGCTTGCCTGCAGGCTTTACTTGCTGCAATTAATCTGAAGACGGCCTTAGTGGTAAAATCACTGAGGTCGTCTTTTTTTGAGTGGTGTTGTGATGGCAGTTCTTGTTCGTTTTCTTTTTCTATTTTTAATCGCTTTCTGGATTCTACGATTTTTTAGCGCTACCGTTGATATTTATTGGCAAAGCACCATTGGGGCCTTTTTTAGATGGTTGGGGGTCAATGGCGATCTGATGATGAAAATCATCATAGGACTGACAATTTTTGTCTCTTTGTTATTTGCTATGTATAAGTGGTATTAAGTCTTGCAAATTAGAAAAGGCGTCATTGTAGTGTGACGCCTTTTGCTTTAGAAGCAGATGGTTTAGGAGTAATTAGCCCAAGGCACGGCGACTTTGACCTCACCGCTTTCGGCAAAATGCAGAAAGTTCTGAATTGATAATTCGCGCATGGCGTTACGCGTTTCCACAGTAGCACTGGCAATATGCGGAGTTAAAATAACATTATCCAGTGCAAGTAAGGCCTCGGGCACATGGGGTTCGTGAGCAAAAACATCGAGACCGGCACCGGCGATGCCTTTGTTTTTCAAGACTTCGACTAGTGCCTCCTCATCAATCACCGCACCACGAGCAATATTAATTAAATAGCTATCCGGCCCTAGGGCTTGCAAGACTTCTTGATTTACCAGTTTCTCAGTGGCGGGCCCACCAGGTGTGGCAACAATTAGAAAATCCGCTTGTTTGGCAAGCTCAATAGGGGATTCGATATAGCGATAATGCTCCGGCACATCACTACGCGCTTTACGATTGTGGTAGAGAATCTCCATACGGAACCCCTTGGCGCGTTCGGCAATTTCCAAGCCGATACGACCCAAACCCAATATACCTAGGCGTTTGCCGGTTACACTCACACCTAAACGGAATTGACCGTCGCTAATCCAACGACCGGCCCGTAAGTAGCGATCGGAGGCAGTTAATTCGCGTGCGCAATCTAGCATCAGGGCTATGGCTAAATCGGCCACACAGTCATTTAACACATCCGGGGTATAGCCCAAACGAATTTTGCGAGCTTTAAGATATGATTCATCGTAAGGGTCAAAACCCACGCCGAAACTACTAATCACTTTCAGATTTGGCAAGGAATCGAGAAACTCGAAGCTCAATTGTCTAGTCGCCGAGCCATATAGAGCCTCTACGCGTTGTAATGTCTCAGGGGGTAGGGTCGAGGCCTCGGCTACATTGCTAACTTGAAGCACTTCATAATAGGCACCGAGGCGTACTCGATCGACATCTGAGACATTTAATAGACTTAATAGCACTGGCTTCACAGTGAAGACTCCCTTTAAGCTGTTGGCTGCTTAATAGTAAATTTAAGAAATTTAGCGGCGGTACGCACAGCATAAGATACCAGATACATGCTCACAAATGGAAGCCCCATACGATACCAGTCCGGAAAATCGTTAAGTAACCAGGTTTGTTCATAGCAAAGATCATCGTGCCAGTTTTCAATTTGCTTTTCATTGTTGATGCCGAATTTAAACGTGGCCATGGTTCGATTAACCCCCTCATGCAGGGCAGTATTTTGACTCATCCAGCGATTAAACATATCAAATTGAAGCTCGGCGCCTTTAAAGCGGTCTGCGATTTGTTCAAAAAACTGACGATTATCCGGTTCGGAGAAATACATCAGGACACCCTCAATGATAAAAAGGAAATCACCATCGGGATGTTTGGACAGAAGAATGTCCTTCCACTTAGTCTGAAGTAGACTGCCGCTGATATGAAATTCATTAGCCTCGGCTGGGAGGATTTTCTTTCTGAAGGCGATCACATCGGGTAAGTCTAATTGATAGAAAATGGCTTTGTCGGTGATAGCGCCTAAACGCTGTTTGCGCGTATCTAAACCGCAACCTACCACCACCACGATCGGTTGTTGGTGCGACTCGATAAAGTCACGCGTCATATTATCAAAGTGCACACTGCGCAGAGCCACACCGACAGAGGTCGTCGGCGTGTTGTCAAAGATAGAAAAGTCGTAGTCAATCTGCTCAACTAGCTTAATTGCGTAGTCATCTTGGATTAACGGTCGAGCTGTTTGTGATTCATTAGCCCGAGCATAAAGCGTCAACAGCAGGGTATCCGCGGTTCTATCTCGCATAGAGAATTGCATTTTCGTCATTGTCTCCACTCCTTAATCCGTCTAATGCTATTGTTTGTCCAGACCATATTGTGCTGTCTTTGCAGCGTGATTTTTATTGTTAAGGAGATTGATGTTTTTAATTTAGCATAAGTAGATAGTAACCTAATTACTGCCTAGTCATTATTGTTACAGTGCTACGTTGAAAAAACAACTATGGTGTTTTTATGTGGTGGTTTTTGCTGATGAGTTATGATAGGCACAGCGATAGATCATGGGA
Source organism: Alcaligenaceae bacterium (assembly GCA_030538235.1). Lineage (GTDB taxonomy): Bacteria > Pseudomonadota > Gammaproteobacteria > Burkholderiales > Burkholderiaceae_B > Oligella. Next base: position 18,508 of record JAUNUJ010000011.1, on the reverse strand, counting down.
TAGGAATAAGATTAATTCTCATAAACGTTTGATGACGGTACTCTTTTATTGGCTACAATAGGCCCACACAACACAGCCTGAATTGTCTATGCGCTGTGAAAATTGTTCATTTTTTGTTTAGGATATTTAATTTTATGGCAATAAAATCTAATGTCAGTGCTGTCGAGAGGATTAGGGCAGCTAATAAAACCACTTATACCAGTATTTTAGTCAACGTAGTTCTTACCATACTGCAAATAATCTTTGGTTTAATTACACATTCTTATTCTTTGATTGCTGATGCACTTCATAGCTTATCTGATTTAGTCTCGGATTTTGTGGTCTTGGTCGCCAATCGTTTCTCAAAGCAAAGCCCGGATGCTAACCACCCCCACGGACATTTTCGTTTTGAGACCATTGCTGTATTGGTGATCGCTATTTTGTTAATTGGTGTGGGTGCGCAGATTATTATTACTAGCGTCGGTCGAATTCAAAGTGGGGTGATGGTTGAGATTAACGCCGGTTTGGCTTTCTTTATTGCGTTAACTGCCATTGTCGGCAAAGAGGGTCTATACCGGTATATGGCAAGAGAGGCTAAACGCGTTGATTCAACCATGATTATGGCCAATGCGGTGCATGCCCGTTCTGATGCGATTTCCTCAGTGGTGGTGGCAGTGGGTTTGGCAGCGAATTTCTTTGGTGTGAACTACGCTGATCTGGTCGCCTCCCTTATCGTCGGTTCGATGATTGCCTTTATGGGGGTGAAAATGGGCTGGAATGCCTTGATGGATTTAGCCGATCGTTCAGTTGACAAAGAAACCCTCGATAAAATTAGCAATGCCATTCGCGGCACCCCCGGATTAGTTGATTTTCATGATCTAAAGACCCGCAAGGCCGGTGATTTTGTGTTGGTTGAGGTACATTTAGATTTACCGGCAGCAATGACAATTGCCGAGGGGCATGATATTTCTGATGAGGTCGAAATGCGCATTAAAAATGCCGAGCCGTTAGTCATGTCCGTACTGACTCACTTTGACCCCATTCATAGCCCTGTAGTTACTGAACAAGCGGTTAATCAATAAGTCATTGTTCAAGCTTATTTTTGGCGCGATCATGTCTAATGATGGTCATTTGTTAAAATAGACCGTTGGACGTGATTTATCGTATTTTCAAAGGAGATATCAACAAATGACAAGCGAACGTTATCAAAAGGGCTTGGATAAGCTCAAGGAATTAACTGTCCCTACCGCGGACTGTACCACCGGTCATATGGATATTGGTGAGGGTTTCAAGGATGTGGCCCCGGATTTGCAAAAATACGTGGTCGAGTTCGCCTTTGGCGATATTTACGCGCGTCCCGGACTGGATAATAAGCAAAAGGTTTTAACGACTATCTCGGCTTTAGTGGCTCAAGGAACGCCGCAAATCGGTATGCATGTGGTGACCGGTTTAAATGTCGGTTTGACCGCAGGCGAAATTGTTGGCTGTATTATGCATTTGATTCCTTATGTGGGGTTCCCACGCGCGCTAAACGCCTTAGGTGTCGCTCAGGCAGTCTTTGCGGAGCAGGGCGTATCGGTCACGCCAATTGATGTGGATTAAGTAGGGCTTAGTTTGGTTGGGCAAGGTCTTTGTGTGTTGGTAGTGCGTTTTGATTGTTATTAAAGCTTGAGCACTAGGGGGTTGATAGCTCCGGGTTTTTGTTTGGTTTTGTAGTGATTTTTATTGAAGTGCGGATTAACGGCGCACAGTGCCATAATTTATGCTATGGTTATGACCTTATTCAAGCCAAAAACATAAACAGGTCGTTTTTAAACGCAACTAATTCAAGCTTAAAATTTCAAGTTCAAAGTATTTTTTTAGTGTTTGTTGTGTAAATGTTGCATAAAAGCACTATTTAAAGACTAAATTTAAATTTGATAGCAAAATGGCTTGCAATAAATCTGAAATACACGCATAATATTATTTTGCTTAGTTCAGTTCCCCCATAGCTCAGTCGGTAGAGCGACGGACTGTTAATCCGCAGGTCACTGGTTCAAGTCCAGTTGGGGGAGCCACTAAATACTAAGTAAATCAAGTGATTAGCCGCTAAAGTTTACAGCTTTAAGCGGTTTTTTTCTGTCCTTTTTCTGGGCTGTGACCAAAACGTGTCCTATTTGTCAATCAATATGATGACGGGGTATTTTTTTGCCTGCAACTTAATCCGGTATTTGAAATAAATGCGGATAGCTTTGCTTAATCGTACTCCTGATGAGGCTAAAGAAATTACTGACCGGAATCACATCGACTTCGGGAGAAAATTGCACTGTAAAGGCTGTGTCTAAATCATCCGGAAAGTCCGCTTCAAAACGAGTCATCTCTCGCAGCAAGGTGTTTAGTGTTTGTTCATTATAGTCGGCGACAAAATAAGCGACTGCCTCTTCTATACTGTCACAATCACAAATAATACACATGTCCTGATTAAAATAGCAGCCCATCAACTGATCAATGTCCTCGTACTCATGCCTTGGCATCACTTGAGTTTCTATAGGTGAGGGGGTGGGATATAGTGGAGACTCAGGAAATATCGCCTGCCACCAAATTTTTAGCGTATTTTTAAATTTTGTGATCATAGGGTTTACTATTTAATAGCAATAAGCGCTAGGTTAAGGTCAATTATAGGTTCAGCTTTGAGTAGCTTAATAGTCACCAACTATCAAATTACAAAATCAAATGATTGGACAACTCGTGTGGCAGAGGGGGAATCTAGCCCTATGAGTTGTGCTCAAAAATCGCGTCAGCTTCAAACGTCAAAAATTTCCATTAAAATAGCTTACTTGATAATCAATTTTATTGTGAAATCTTTTACTATGACCAAACAAAATCAATCCTCACTTGCGCAGCTCCCAAGCGATTATTTCAAAGACACCTACGGACTCAGCGCTACGCATTCTGAAGTCTTAGCCGCTACGCCGTATTTTGTGGGTGAGAGGGCGTTGGATATTGGCTCCGGCCGTGGTCGTAATGCACTTTACTTAGCACAGCACGGTTTTACGGTGGATGCCTTTGATGTGAATCCCCACGCTATTCAAATCCTCGACAATATTATCGAAAAAGAGGGTATTGAGACTATTCGCACCGCGGTGAGAGATCTTAATCAAGACCCCACGATTAACGCAGACTATGATGTGTTGGTTTGTACGGTGGTGATGATGTTCTTACAGCCCGAGACTATTCCACCTTTAATAGAGCAGATGCAAAAATCTACTAGACCCGGTGGCATCAATATCATTGTCTGTGCGATGGATACCGAGGCTTATCCGGTGAAATCCGATTTAACTTTTAGTTTTAAAGAGGGGGAGTTGCGTGATTATTATCAGGGGTGGGAATTCTTGAAATATAACGAGGATGTGGGTCAGTTGCATCGTCGTAACCCGGATGGTAGCTACGTACAAATGCAATTTGCCACGATGATTGCTAAAAAATCACGGTAAATTCTTTGACTTGTCACGTATTAATGGCATACTGCCCTAAGTAAATATAACAATTCATAGCCAATGACTCGATATAGTAAATATTTAATAGCTCTCTTAGCAGCTTTGACTCTCAGTGCTTGCGGTGATGGCAAAGACGATCCTGAACGCCAAATAACCGTCGTTCGTTTTAATTTTATTAACGCCTGCACTTTTTATGCCGGTAACCAAAACGCTAATTTCTGCGGTTGTGCTTTTGATGAAATGCTTAAGGAGTTCGGTCAGGAGAATGTGATTAATCTGGGTGGCGTGTCGGAAGAGTCAGAGCTGAGCGATCCGGCAGAGATAGAGACTTTTAGGTCCATGCATGCCTTTATTGCCGCTGCACCTGAGGGTATCTGCAAGGACTTAGTCGTCAGAAAGCCGGCGCCGGATCCGGACGATAAGCCATTTTTCCGTAAGTTAATTCCTGAAAAAGAAAAATAACATGACACGAAATTGTCACTGCTTGGTCGTCAGCCTGTAATTATCGATTTGTATACTTCATCTTTATTCCCCCCCAATTTAGTAGAGGAAAAAGATGAAGTTAAAATACACTAGCACCATCGTTTCAACTTTATTTGCTTTGAGCGCGAGTTTTGTTGCCGCTCACGCTGCAGAAAAGTATCCCGCCACCTTAGAAGCTCATTTAATCCTAGCCGGTGACACTAAAATTCAAGTGCCCGCAGATGCCCCTAAGGATTTACATGTTAATGGTAAATTCCACGAAAAACACCGCATTGAGGAATTAGCTGTGATTGAGGGTAAGTCCAATGGTCGTCCTACCGGCGTGAATTTTCCATTTGAAGGTCAAGCCATTCAAGGCCATTCCGGTATTGTGAATAATGGCGACGGTACGTTCTGGATTCTCACTGACAATGGTCTAGGTAATAAACTAAATTCCAGCGACAGCGCCTTGTATTTTAATCTGTACAAAATTGATTTTGAAAAAGATCAGTGGGAACATATGGAAACTGTGTTTATCAAAGACGCGAATAAAAAAGTACCTTTCCGTATTACTCATGAAGACACTGAGACCCGTTATTTAACCGGCGAGGATTTTGATCCTGAAAGCTTGCAAGTGGTTGGCGATAACTTCTGGGTTGGTGAGGAGTTTGGTCCGTTCTTATTAAAATTAGACCGTCAAGGTCAGGTTGTTGAGGTTTTTGAAACCGAAGTGGACGGTAAAGTGGTTAAATCACCGGACTATCCCGGTATGACTTTACCCGGTAGTCCTGAGGGTAAATTGCCTGAATTCCAAGTGCGTCGCTCCAAGGGTTTTGAGGGCATGGCTTTATCAGCAGATGGTAAAACCTTATACCCATTGTTAGAGGGTGTGCTGTGGAATAGTGAGAAAAGTGCTTTTGAAGAAGTCGACGGTAAGCCTGTATTGCGCGTTTTAGAGTTTGATTTGGCGACTGAAAAATACACCGGTAAATCTTTTTTCTACCCACTGGAAGACGCCAAGCATTCAATCGGTGATTTCAATATGATCGATGAGCGTTACGGTCTGATCATTGAGCGTGATGATACTGAAGGCACGGCTGACAAGGCATGCAAACAGGGTGATGATGTGACTCGTTGCTTTGATGACGTGGCTGACTTTAAGCGCGTATATAAAATCGAGTTAAATCCTGAGCAGCAGATGATTCGTAAAGTCGGCTACATTGACTTGATGGATATTCAAGACCCTAATAAAAAATCCAAAGTTGATCTAATCGATGGTAAATTCCAGTTCCCGTTCTTTACCATTGAAAACGTGGATGTGGTTGGTGAGCGCTATATCGTTGTTGGTAATGACAACAATTACCCTAAATCAACTAGCCGTCAGCCTAACGTAGCAGATGATAATGAGTTAATTTTATTAGATGTACAGGCTTTACTTGAAGCGCAATAAGTTTAAGCTTTAAATATAAACTTAAGCGTTATCTAGTGTCTTGACCCTCCTTGAGTTTTGTCTCAGGGAGGGTCTTAATCTTTGCGCGATAGTTTACAATTAAACACAGGATCATTCAGCTTAAGATATTATGATTGATTGGACGAAACACAGCGCTAGCTAATTAGCAGTGTTTTTTTACTTTATTTAAACAGGAGAGTAGCTTATGTCTAAAAAAGGCTTTTGTGACGATATCGAAGAGTTAACCGAAGACAATGACTTATACCGTAAGGTGCTATACACCGGTGAGCATTTGCAGTTAGTACTGATGACTATTCAGCCAGGTGATGATATCGGTGCTGAGGTGCACGAGGGGCATGATCAGTTCTTCCGTTTTGAACAGGGTACGGGTAAGCTGATTATCGATGACACTGAATACGAGGTCAAAGCAGACTTCGGTGCCATTGTGCCGGCCGGTGCCAAGCACAATGTCATTAACACCGGTGAGGAGCCTCTGAAGTTATACACTTTATACGGTCCGCCGGAGCATCGTGACGGTGTGGTGGTTGATGTCAAGGCCAATGAAAAAGAAGAGCATTTTGACGGCAAAACCACTGAGTAATTAGCTCACTGATAGTCAGACCCCCGAGTTATGATTTAACGAATTCGGGGGTTTTTATTTGCTGCATTAAATTTAATACACTATGACTTTATAGTGAAATAATCAGCCTCTCTCGGCTATAATCTAAATTTCCAGCTAGGCCCTTAGGGGCGCATTATCGACATGTCTACAAAATACATATTCGTAACCGGCGGTGTGGTATCTTCTTTGGGCAAGGGGATCGCAGCCGCATCATTAGGTGCTATTCTCGAATCACGTGGCCTCAAGGTCACGATGCTCAAACTAGATCCCTACATAAATGTTGATCCGGGCACCATGAGTCCACTGCAACATGGCGAGGTTTTTGTGACTGAAGACGGTGCAGAAACTGACCTGGACTTAGGTCATTATGAGCGATTTGTTGCGGCCAAGATGCACAAACAAAACAACTTTACGACCGGCCAAATTTATGAGTCGGTTTTACGTAAGGAGCGTCGCGGCGAGTATTTGGGCAAAACCGTTCAAGTCATCCCTCATATCACCAATGAAATTCAAGACTTTATCGTTCGTGGCGCCAAGCGTGCCTTTGATGGTGAAGCCGATATCGCCATCGTGGAAATTGGTGGCACGGTGGGCGATATTGAGTCATTGCCATTTTTAGAAGCGGCACGCCAGATGAGTTTACGTCTGGGTCGCCATGGCGCAGCCTTTGTGCACCTGACCTTGGTGCCTTTTATTGCGTCTGCAGGTGAGCTTAAAACTAAACCGACTCAGCACTCAGTGCAAAAAATGCGTGAGATCGGTCTCTATCCAAACGCGTTATTATGTCGTGCCGATCGTCCGATTCCTGACGAGGAGCGCGCTAAAATTTCTTTATTCTCCAATGTCCCGCTAGATGCCGTTATTTCGGTCTGGGATGAGACCAGTATTTATAAAATTCCTTCTATGTTGCATAAGCAAAAACTAGACGAGATTTTATTAGATGCGCTTGATATTGATGCCCCGGCGGCGGATTTATCAAGTTGGGATAATCTGGTCTATGCGCTGGAAAATCCTAAGCATACCGTGACCATTGGTATGGTCGGCAAATACATGGAGTTGACTGAGTCTTATAAGTCTCTGACTGAGGCCTTGATGCACGCCGGTGTACAAACCGAGAGCAGAGTTGTTATCGAATACATCGATGCCACTGATATCGAAGAGGGTAAGACCGAGGTACTCGAGCGTTTAGACGCCATCTTAGTACCCGGCGGTTTTGGTAAGCGTGGCACCGAGGGCAAGATCAAAGCCATTCAATATGCTCGTGAGCATGGTATACCTTATCTCGGCATTTGTTTGGGTATGCAGTTAGCAACGATTGAGTATGCACGTCATGTCGCCGGTTTTGGCGGCGCTAATAGCACGGAGCTGGATCCCTCAACGGCCCATCCGGTGGTTGCCTTGATCACAGAGTGGCAGGATCGCGATGGTCATGTTGAAAAGCGTGATAATAAGAGCGATTTAGGTGGTACTATGCGTAAAGGGCTGCAGTCTTGCCCGGTCAAGCCCGGTACATTGGCTGCCAGTATCTATGGTGAGACAGTAAGCGAGCGTCATCGTCACCGCTATGAGGTGAACAACGTTTACACTGAACCCTTAGAAAAAGCCGGTTTGGTCTTCAGTGCTCGTACACCCGAAGATAATTTACCGGAAATTATCGAAATAGCTGACCATCCGTGGTTCTTAGGTGTGCAATTCCATCCGGAGTTTACTTCTAAGCCCCGTACAGGTCATCCTTTATTCATCAGTTATATTAAAGCTGCCCTAGCAGCTAAGGAAGCTTAATGAATTTAGCAGGATATGAGGTAGGTCTAGATAAGCCTTTCTTCTTAATTGCCGGTCCTTGTGTGATTGAATCGCGAGCCATGATTATGGATATCGCCGCTGAGTTAAAGGCGATCACTGATGAGCTGCAAATTCCTTTTATTTTTAAAAGCTCTTTTGACAAGGCCAATCGCAGTTCAAGTGCGTCATTTCGCGGTTTAGGAATGGCCGAAGGTCTGCAGATTCTTGCCGATGTGCGCGAGACACTTGGGGTGCCGGTGCTGACCGATGTGCATGATCAAACACAGGTAGCTGCGGTTGCCGAGGCGGTGGATGTATTACAGACACCGGCTTTTTTATGTCGCCAAACCGATTTTATTCGCGCTTGTGCCGCGACTTTGAAGCCGGTCAATATTAAAAAGGGTCAGTTTTTGGCGCCTTTAGATATGTTGCAGGTCGTCAATAAGGCCCGTGAAGCAGCCCTTGAAGCGGGTGGCGACGGCAAGAATTTATTGGTCTGTGAGCGTGGTGCCAGTTTTGGTTATAACAATCTGGTCTCCGATATGCGCTCATTGGCTTTGATGCGTCAGACAGACTGTCCGGTCGTCTTTGATGCAACTCACTCGGTACAACTACCGGGTGGTCAGGGTACTTCATCAGGCGGTCAACGTGAGTTTGTACCGGTTTTGGCTAGAGCGGCAGTGGCTGTGGGTATCAGCGGTTTATTTATGGAAACCCATCCGGACCCGAGCAATGCTTTGTCTGATGGTCCTAATGCAGTGCCTTTAAATAGCATGAAGGCGTTGCTGCAGACCCTTAAAGTATTAGATGAGACAGTCAAGTCTCAACCCTTGCTTGAAAATGACTTTGGTCTCTGATTTTCTTTAGCTGATTAATTACCTAAAATTACGAATTTTTTATTTAGACAGGAAGATTTCTAATGAGTGCAATTGTAGATATTATTGGTCGCGAAATTTTAGACTCTCGCGGTAATCCGACGGTTGAGTGCGATGTTTTACTTGAATCAGGTGCGATGGGTCGTGCCGCTGTACCGTCGGGTGCATCTACCGGTGCTCTTGAGGCGCATGAACTACGTGACGGCGACAAAGGTCGTTACTTGGGCAAGGGTGTATTAAAAGCCGTTGAGTACATTAACACCGAAATTTCTGAGGTGTTATTAGGTTTAGATGCCCAAGAACAAAGCTTTATTGATCGTACCTTGATTGATTTAGACGGTACTGAAAACAAATCTCGCTTGGGCGCAAACGCGATCTTGGCGGTCAGTATTGCTGTCGCTAAAGCAGCTGCTGAGGAAGCCGGTTTATCACTTTATCGCTACTTTGGCGGTTCCGGTTTATTTAGTATGCCGGTCCCTATGATGAACGTGATAAATGGCGGCGCTCACGCCAATAACAACCTGGATATGCAGGAGTTCATGATTTTACCGGTCGGTGCTGATAGTTTCCGTGAGGCTTTACGCATGGGTACTGAGGTATTTCATGCGCTTAAGGACTTAATTAATGCTCAGGGCATGTCTACCGCAACCGGTGACGAGGGTGGTTTCGCACCAAACGTTGAAAATCACGAAGCTGCTATTCAATTAATACTACAAGCCATCGACAAGGCCGGTTACGAAGCCGGCTCACAAATCGCCATTGGTTTGGATTGTGCTAGCTCTGAATTCTACCGTGACGGTAAGTACCACTTAGCAGGCGAGGGCGGTATCGACTTAAGTGCCGAGGAGTTCGCTAATTTATTAGCCTCTTGGTGTGATAAGTACCCAATTATCACTATCGAAGACGGTATGGCCGAGGACGACTGGGAGGGTTGGAAAATCCTCAGTGACAAGCTGGGCGATAAAGTTCAACTAGTGGGTGATGATTTATTCGTGACCAACACTAAAATCCTTAAAAAAGGCATTCAACAGGGTGTGGGTAACTCTATCCTAATTAAAATCAACCAGATCGGTACTTTAACAGAAACCTTCGAAGCGATCGAAATGGCGAAGCGTGCCGGTTATACTGCCGTGATTTCTCACCGTTCAGGTGAAACCGAAGACGCGACCATTGCTGATTTAGCTGTGGGTACTAATGCCATGCAAATTAAAACCGGTTCCTTATGTCGTTCAGACCGTATGGCTAAGTACAACCAACTATTACGTATCGAAGAGGAATTAGCCGAAGTCGCCGTCTACCCGGGTGTTGATGCTTTTTACAATATCCGTAAGTAGTTCTAAGTGATCACGCGGTTTTAATCGAAGTAATGAGGCTGCTGCTTTTAATCATCGTGCTAGCTTGCATAGCCATTCAAATCCCTCTGCGTTGGGGGGATTCCGGCTATGCACAGCTTGATGTATTGGGGCAGCAGTTAGATGCTCAGTTACAGCGTAACAAAGCGCTGGAAGCTCGAAATAATGCCATGCAAGCGGAAATTGACGATCTACGCGGTGGTACTGAAGCGCTTGAAGAGCGTGCGCGAACTCAGTTGAATCTACTTGGTAATGACGAGTACCTGATCCAATTGGTGAGCGATAAAGAGCTTGAAAATTAGTTTTTCTTTATGTCAATTATTGCTGTATGTAGGCTAATTATTTCAAGACATTCAATTGACTGCTTTGGCAGTCTTTTTTTATTTCTTTGCCAAAAAATACTTGAAATTAAATAATAACTATGCGTATAATTGAGAATGTTAATAATTCTCATTTACATGGAGAGAGTATGTTTAAGGTTTCTTCTATATTTGCCACAGCGGTGTTAAGTATTGCGTCTTTTAATGCGATTGCCGATGAAGTAAATATCTACACCACACGTGAACCTGGTCTGATTCAACCGTTATTGGATGAATTTACCAAGGACACCGGCATCAAGGCGAACACCGTTTTCGTTAAAGACGGTCTAACCGAACGAGTCAGCTCCGAAGGTGTTAATTCACCTGCAGACGTTTTAATGACGGTTGATATCGGTCGTTTATTAGATGTGGTAGATGCCGGTTTGACTCAGGAGATTGTGTCACCGGAATTAGAAGAACATGTGCCGACGGCCTTTAAAGATCCAAATAAGCACTGGTATGCTTTGTCCTTACGTGATCGTATTGTCTATGTCTCTAAAGACTTGGATATTAAAGAAATGACCTATGAGGATTTGGCGGATCCTAAGTACAAGGGCAAGTTATGCTCACGCTCTGGACAGCACCCATACAATACTAGTTTAATTGCCGCTAAAATTGCGCATGATGGCGTTGAGGCAGCAGAAGAGTGGTTGACTGGTCTTAAAAACAACCTAGCTCGCAAAGCCGCCGGTGGTGATCGTGAAGGCGCGCGTGATATTCTAGCCGGTATTTGTGATGTTGCGATTGGCAATGCCTACTATGTGGGTCGCATGAAAAATGCTGAAGCAGGCACGGATCAGTACCAATGGGGTGAGGCGATCAATGTGATTCGCCCAACCTTTGCTAATTCAAAATCCAATGGCACGCACGCCAATATTACCGGCGCCGCGATTGCTAAAAATGCGCCTAACCTGGACAATGCGGTTAAACTACTGGATTTCCTGATTTCCGAAAAGGGTCAATCCATGTATGCCAAGAGTAACTACGAATACCCGGTACGCGAAGGTGTTGAGCTAGATCCGGTGGTCGCTAGCTTTGGTGAATTGGTGATTGACGACCTTCATATCTTGGAAATTGCCAAACATCGTCAAGAAGCGAGTGAATTAGTTGATAAAGTCGGCTATGATCAGTAATTATTTTGTAAAATAGCTAGCTTGGAGAATTTTTAGTAGCTCAAATGTCAAGTAATCAAGCCAAGCTACAAAAGGTGCAAGGTTGGAGTTTTAGTTCCAGCCTTGCGCTTGTTTTTGTACTCATCGTTTTTTTACCCATCGCGGCACTGGCAGTGCATTCGCTAAGTTCAGGTGTGGATCACTGGTCCAATCTATTGCGCTATGTCTTGCCGACCGCCACCAAAAACACCATCATCTTGTTGTTGGGTGTGGCGATCGTGGTGTCTGTTATCGGGACTACCACGTCGTGGTTGGTCACTGCGTTTTATTTCCCGACACGCAAAGTATTGCTTTGGGCTTTATTGCTGCCGCTTAGTTTGCCGGCCTATATTATGGCCTTCGCCTATGTGGATTTACTGCATCCCTTGGGGCCGATTCAAGGCTTTATCCGTGATTTGCTTGGCTATACCTCGCCGCGCGATTTTCGTTTGCCTGATGCACGTTCGATGTGGGGAGCGATACTGGTTATGAGTATGTCGCTTTATCCCTATGTGTATTTCGCCACACGGGCCATGTTTATTAATCAACCGGTGAATTTGATTGAAGCGGCACGTATCCTCGGCTGCACACCGCGCCAAGCGTTTTTTAGATTAATTCTGCCTTTAGCTCGTCCGGCCATTGTGATTGGTGTCGTTTTAGCGCTACTGGAAACACTAAATGATATCGGCGCGTCTGAATTTTTAGGGATTCAGACACTGACTACTTCAATTTTTAATACTTGGGTAGCGCGTTCGAATTTAGGCGGGGCGGCCCAAATCGCTTGTATCATGATGGGCGTGGTGGTGTTATTGATCTATATTGAGCGCCATGCACGCCGCCGTCAGCGTTTCAGTAATACGCAACGTATGAGTACGGTTAAACCTCGCGAGCTTAAGGGGTGGAAAGGCATCGCCGCCATGCTGTATTGTTGGGTGCCAATTGTTTTAGGCTTTATTGCCCCGGTTTGGTATCTCAGTTGGGAGGCTTATAAGCGTCTGGCCCAAGGTCAAGAAATTTCTTCTAATTTATGGAAAAGCGCCTGGAATACAATCTATGTATCAGTCGTTGCTACGTTGATTACGGTTACTGTGGGTTTACTGATTGTCTGGGTAATGCGCGATCCGCGCTTTAAATTTAAAAAGCTTTACGGTCGTATCGGTAGCTTGGGTTATGCCATTCCGGGCACGGTCTTAGCGATAGGTTTGTTAACACCTTATGCTTGGGCTGATTCAGCGATTGCGGGCTTTATGACGTCGGTCTTTAGTTGGCCACCGCAACTCTATATTATGGGTGGTGTCGGCGGTTTAGTAATTGCTTATATGGTGCGTTTTTTAGCGATGACCATTGGTTCTTTAGAGGCCGGTTATGAGCGTATTCCTCAGCAATTGGATACCGCTTCACGCAGCTTGGGGCAGAGTTATGCGCGGACTTTTTTTAGAGTGCATTTACCCCTTTTAAAACCGGCGATTGGGACCGGTGCCTTATTGGTATTTGTGGATACGATGAAAGAGTTATCGATTACACTTTTATTGCGTCCGATGAATTTTGAGACACTGGCTACCTGGCTTTATGCTGAAGCCGCTCGCGGCACGTATGAAGAGGGTGTGATTGCCGCCTTATTAATTATCGCTGTGGGCTTAATTCCGGTGATTTTTCTGGCGCGTAGCCAAGATAAAATAAAGTATTAATTATGAGTTTATTGACCTTAGAACAAGTCGATGTGGTTTATGGCAACGGCAATAGCAGTAACCGCGTGGTTCATGATTTCAGTATGAATCTGGAAGCGGGTGAGATTGTCTGTCTTTTAGGACCCTCAGGCTGCGGTAAAACCACGGTGTTACGTGCTATTGCCGGCTTTGAACCGATTACCGCTGGTCGTATTTTGCTAGAGGATAGGGTGCTTTCGGTGCCCGGTCGTATGCTGGCGCCCGAAGAGCGCCATATCGGTATGATGTTCCAAGACTATGCACTTTTTCCTCATCTCAGTGTTGAAAATAACATCCGTTTCGGCTTGCACAAGTGGGACAAAAAGGCTGCTACGGAGCGTGTCGAAGAGATGCTGCATTTGGTCGGTTTAACTCAGTTTATTAAGCGTTATCCGCATGAGCTGTCAGGTGGTCAACAACAGCGCGTGGCCTTGGCTCGTGCTATTGCTCCACAGCCTAGATTGTTGCTTTTAGATGAGGCGTTTTCCAATCTGGACGTGGATACCCGTGAGCGTTTAGCCATGGAAGTGCGTGATATTCTCAAGCAAAATCAATTATCAGCGATTCTGGTGACGCACCATCAATCAGAAGCATTGGCTATGGGCGATCGAATTGCTTGGATGCATTGTGGTCACTTGAGTCGTTGGATTGAAAATCAGGATAAACAAGCAACTTTAGATGACATTCAAGAGGTAGGTGCCAGTTTATTGGATCCGGCGGCTAGATATCCGGACTACTGCCCGGTTGATTTGCAAACCGCTTAAGCTGCTAGATTTGTTTAAAAATGGCGTTAGGATGAATCGATAATCCCCCAATCGCCGTTTTTTTGTGTTTGTTTTTAATTTATTAAGACTCGTGGTTCAAGCTCTGCTTCATAGAGCTTTTTAAGAGCAAAAAGACGCTCGCGCTTAAGGAACTCGGGTACGGTTAACTCCGGTCGACCGACTTCCATCGCGTCAATTGCAAAGAATTCAAATAAATCGATCATTAACTCTTTGTGATCCGCCCATAACATCGAGAGTAGTTGATCGGGGCTATATAAATACAAGCCTAAGTCACGAATCTCCCGTCGAGCAAAGTCTTTTAAGTTCCAAGTAATAATTGAAATGGCTTGATCGGGGGCCTTTTCTTGCATACTTAGTCCGCAAGCGATGACATGATGATCTTTTTCATCACTGTGCCGTAAATTTTCTTCAAACTGATGCACCACGCCCATATTGGCAGCGGGGAATTGTTGTTGCATAAAATTCCACTCACGATCAGCAAAGTCCTCACTGACATCCCAGATTTTCGGGATGTTGCGACGCCATTCTTCGCCGATATACTCGCCCCAGACCGGCGCAATGCATTGATGCTGAGCCATGCGTATCAGCAGTTTTCTGACCGTATTGGAAATTAATACACAAGTATCCAGAACAACAAAATGGGGCGTAGGAAAATGTTTATACATAAGAACTTGAATTGTGGGAAGTAAATCGCAAGTAGAATGAAACTGAGATTGAGTGTAGCAAATTAATTTTTAAATCACATGAAAAGCCCTTGAAATAAATCAAAATCACCTTATCTAGTAAAACATCATAGGGAGTGGGTTATTTATACTGCATTAGTCCAAGCTTAAACCATTGGTCGCTCATTCCCAAAATCATTTATTAAGGTGTATCAACCATGAGATTTGACAAATTAACAACCAAGTTCCAACAGGCTTTGGGTGATGCTCAAAGTCTTGCTGTACACCATGACAATGCGTATATCGAGCCGGTGCATGTGCTAATGGCCCTTATTTCTGATCCCGATAGCGGTGCCGGTAGTTTGTTGGCACGTGCCGGGGTGCAGGTCAACAGTCTACGCAGTGCCTTGGATATTGAGATTAGTCAGTTGACGCAGGTCACTGGTAATACCAATCTACAAATCAGTAGAGATTTAAATAATTTATTAAACCGCACGGACAAGGAAGCGCTTGATCGTGGCGACGAGTTCGTGGCCAGTGAGCTCTTTTTATTGGTTTTGGCTGATGACAAGGGCCCGGCGGGTCGTGCTTTGCAATCTGCCGGTATGAACAAAGCGGCCTTAATTAAGGCAATTGATGATGTACGTGGCGGCGACAATGTGATGGATGCTGAGGGTGAGTCGAACCGTGAGGCTCTCAAGAAATACACCTTGGATCTGACTGAGCGCGCTCGTTTAGGTAAGCTTGATCCGGTGATTGGTCGTGATGATGAAATTCGCCGCGTGATTCAGATTCTTCAACGTCGAACTAAAAACAATCCGGTGCTGATTGGTGAGCCCGGCGTGGGTAAAACTGCCATTGTTGAGGGTTTAGCTCAGCGTATTATCAATAACGAGGTGCCTGAGACCTTGCGCGGTAAACGCGTGTTGTCATTAGACTTGGCAGCTTTGCTAGCCGGTGCTAAGTTCCGCGGTGAGTTTGAAGAGCGCCTCAAAGCGGTTCTTAAAGAGCTCTCACAAGATGACGGTCAAAATATCGTCTTCATTGATGAGTTGCATACCATGGTCGGTGCCGGTAAGGCCGAAGGTGCCATGGATGCGGGCAATATGTTGAAGCCTGCCTTGGCGCGTGGCGAGTTGCATTGTGTGGGCGCAACCACTTTGGATGAGTATCGTCAGTACATCGAAAAGGACGCTGCGTTAGAACGTCGTTTCCAAAAGGTCTTAGTGGGTGAGCCCGATGTGGAGTCAACCATTGCCATTCTGCGCGGCCTTAAGGAGCGTTATGAGGTTCACCACGGGGTGCTGATTACTGACCCGGCTATTGTGGCTGCGGCTGAGCTGTCGCATCGCTATATTACTGATCGTTTCTTGCCTGACAAGGCCATTGACTTGATTGACGAGGCTGCGGCTCGTATCCGTATGGAGATCGACTCTAAGCCTGAGGTGATGGATAAACTCGATCGTCGCATTATTCAGTTGAAGATTGAACGCGAAGCGGTGCGCAAGGAAGAAGACGATGCTTCCAAGCGTCATCTTAAAAATATTGAATTCGAGCTGGAGCAATTACAGCGTGAATACAATGATTACGAAGAGGTCTGGAAAGCGGAGAAAGCCGCAGTTCAGGGTGCTCAATCAATCAAAGAGGAAATCGAAAAAGCCCGTGCCGAAATGGCCGAGTGTCAGCGTAATGGTGAGTTCGAAAAATTAGCTGAAATTCAATACAGCTTATTGCCGGATCTTGAGCGTCGCTTAAAAGAAGCAGAAGCCGTAGCCTCCGAAGAAAAACCACGACTCTTGCGTACTGAAGTGGGTTCTGAGGAAATCGCTGAAGTGGTCTCACGTGCCACTGGTATTCCAGTGTCCAAAATGATGCAGGGTGAGCGCTCTAAGCTTCTGACGATGGAAGACAAGTTGCAGCAGCGCGTGGTGGGTCAAGATGAAGCAGTTAATCTGATTTCTAATGCCATTCGACGTTCTCGTTCCGGTTTAGCCGATCCGAATCGACCTTATGGTTCCTTCCTCTTCTTGGGTCCTACCGGTGTGGGTAAAACTGAGTTGACCAAGAGTCTGGCAAATTTCCTCTTTGATTCGGATGATCATATGATCCGCATCGATATGAGTGAATTTATGGAGAAACACTCAGTGGCTCGTTTAATCGGAGCGCCTCCGGGTTATGTCGGTTACGAAGAGGGCGGTTATTTAACTGAGGCAGTGCGTCGCAAACCGTATAGTGTGATTTTACTTGATGAAGTTGAAAAAGCGCATCCGGATGTATTTAACGTGCTGCTGCAAGTCTTGGATGATGGTCGTTTAACTGATGGTCAGGGTCGTACAGTCAGCTTTAGAAATACTGTGATTATTATGACCTCTAACCTCGGTTCAGAGTATATTCAGCAAATGCAAGGTGAACCTTATGAAGTGGTCAAAGCCGTGGTTTGGGAAGAGGTTAAGCAATCCTTCCGACCTGAGTTTTTAAACCGTATTGATGAGGTGGTGGTTTTCCACTCCTTGGATCAGAAAAACATCGAAGCGATCGCGAAGATTCAGATTGATCGTCTAATCGAACGTGTTCAAACCATGGAAATGGATCTTGAAATGACTGATGCGGCTTTAGCTGTTTTGGCACAAGCAGGTTTTGATCCGGTCTTCGGTGCTAGACCTCTCAAGCGTGCAATTCAGCAAAAGGTTGAAAACCCGTTATCTAAGCTAATCCTTGAGGGTAAGTTTGGTGAAAAAGATGTGATCGAGGTCGATGCCAAAGACGATGAACTTGTTTTTAACAAGCGATAAGCCTTTTTGTTGATTAAAAACAAACACTTTATCAGGAAAACCCTTAATATTTAACAATTAAGGGTTTTTTTGTATTTAAAAGGTGCGTAGTTAATGTACACTGTGATTGACTTCTGAATTACTTTGACATCGATAGTTTTACCACAGCCAAATTCTTTTGCCTTTTAGTCATATTATCGTAATTTAAGTAAATTAGAATTCATTTTGGTTATTTAGTTTTACGAGAGTTATACATGTCAAGAGAAAACGGCGTTGTTAAGTGGTTTAACAATCAAAAAGGTTTTGGTTTCATCAAACCATCTTCAGGTGGTCAGGATTTATTCGTACACCACACTGATATCGAATCAGACGGTTACCGTACATTAGAAGAAAACCAGGAAGTAAGCTTTGTAGTTGCTGACGGCCCTAAAGGTCCTCAAGCCAAAGAAGTTACTCCGGTATCTAAGTAGTTTTAACTAGTAATTACTTAAGCTATTCAAGTTATAAAATTATCAGCTTTTACTAGCTATAATTGTTGGCTATGATTATTAGTTAATTAATTACTTTAAAAACTGTACAGACTACGACACCTAGCTCGGACTTGTTCCGTGCTAGGTGTTTTGCGTTTCTAGGCAAGAAATCTTTTAATGATATAAATGCTAGACATGGGTAATGATAATTGTTATCATTTGCTTTTATGTCAGAAGCCAGTAAAAAGTTGTTAAAAAGCAACTTCTATAAAATTGAAAGAGCAGCGAAAATCAAACTATATTTACCCGGAATCAACCTGGTCGGTTCGCCTGATTAGTGCCTTATGTGTGGGTGCTTTGTTTGGCGGAACTATTGCTTTGATTAATTATAGTCATGCCATCCACGCACCACAGGCGGCAGATACCGATGAACAAATTGTTGAGGTGGCATTTTTCGCACCGGAAGCGCCTATGCCGCTTGGTGAGCAGTTAGAAGATCCTAATTTACCGGCAGCGGAAGAGCTTGTGGAATCGTCAGAAGAAGTTGTAGCCCCTGAGCCTGAACCTGAGCCCAAGCCCAAGGCCAAGCCACGACGACGACCTGCC
>JAUNUJ010000003.1 GCA_030538235.1 Alcaligenaceae bacterium | reverse complement strand
AAGATAATCGGTACACAGCTTAGGTTCAGTGGCACTGCTAAAGGACGTACTGCGTGTTAATTGATTATGTGCATCCCAGCTAAAAGTCTGAATGCCTTTGTGGCTTTCTTTACGAGTTAAATTACCGCGGGCGTCATAATCAAAGTGATAGCCACTAATGCGCTTCAGTAAATTACCGACCACCTTGGAGACGCCACTTGGCAAGGTGTTGTCCGGTGTGTGGCGGCGTTGTTGCTCATCCTGTTTACTTAACAGATTATGCGCCGGATCAAAACTGAAACGTTCCTCACCGAGCGGACCATTGGCCTTCAGTAAACGGCCAATCGGGTCATACTGATAGCTTATTTCCCCTTTGCGACTATCCTTAATGCCGTTGAGTTGGTTGGCGCCATCGTAGTGATAATCACGTTGCAAAATACTTTGCTTGACGTACTGACCGGATTGCGTATGTTGTTGAACCAAACGACCGGCCTCGTCGTAGGTCGTCGTTTGCAACATTGTTTGCGCCCAATGACGGCTAATCTCGCGGTGGTTATTGTCACGCTCCACATCGATAAGACGCTCTTTATCCAACAACATGCCGTGCAAATGCCCGGAACCGTAGCGCAAATAATCCACCTCACGACCATCGGGACGCGTGGTACGGATAAGATTGGACAACTCATCGTATTCGTATTGCCATTGCTTACTCAGTTGATGACCGAACACATCGTATTGATGCGTTTCTTCCACCACATTGCCTAAGGCATCAAGGATAAAATGATTTAAGGCATGCGGGTTTTTAGCAAAGACCAAACGACCGCTCACATCATAGGCAAACTCGCGCTCTTCATCGACGCTCAAGACCTTAGTCAATTGACCCATCACATCATACTCATAGGCAATGTGATGGTCTTCAAAGGTCACACCATCAAGGCGACCCGTTTGCTTATTAACGTGATACTGCTTTTCTTTACCGTCAAAGGCACGCTCATGCACCAAACGACCTAGGGAATCATAGCTGAAACGGTAACTGTCATCGTTTTCATTGACAAGGAGCGCTAAACGACCAAGGGGATCGTATTGGTAATTGACCTCATGATTCAAAGCATCAATACGCGCTTGCACGCGGCCTGCCGGGTTGTAGCGATAGGCCGTCACGCGATCCAAGCCGTCGATAAATTTTAATAAACGACCCTCGGCATCGTGCTCCAAGTAAATCGGATTGACACCACTGCGAGCTACCTTGGCCAATTCACCATAACGATCATAGGTATATTCTTCGGTAGTACCGCTGGCTTCAGTCAGTTTAATTAAACGACCTAGGAAATCATAATCCCACTTGGTCGTTTTACCCGAACAATCACGGAAAGAAGCCACCTCACCAGTCATATGGTAGGACAAGTGTTTATTGCCGCCTTTAGCATCTTCAATACGTATTACTTGACCCTTGGTATTGTATTGGTATCGGGTCACATGACCAAGCGGATCCGTTTCAGCGGCTACTAAATGCTGTTCATTATAGGCGCGGTGCCATTGGCTACCGTTAGGCTCTTCAAGAAGAATCAGGTGATTATCCGCATCATAGCGATAACGAATCCGGCTATCGTCAGGCTGTACCACTTCCACCAAGTTATCAAAAACATCATAGATAAAGCGGCTGATAGTGCCATCTTGATACTTTACTTGCGTGATGTTATTAAAGACATCACGTTCATTAATGCGACTGGTACCGTCACAATAATAAATCGCCATCAAGTAATTTTCAGCGTTAAAAATATACTTGGTCGTTTGACCCAAGCCGTCAGTGACATAGGTACTGAGATTGGCCCGGTCATAGCGAATAGTTAAGGCATCCGAGCCATCATCATGCTCCTCATGAGTGCATCGCCCAATCTCACCATCCATGGTCCAAGCTAAATTAACACCGCGTCCAGTTTTATCCTCGTAGCGAGTAATCAAATGATGTGCTTGGTATTGATAACGATTGCTTAATTCATAACGGTCTGTGGCCTCGATAAGATTGTCCTCAGCATCATAACGATAAGAAGCCAAGACCTGCTCTCTTTTACTACCAGTAACAGCGTCGGTCTCGTAGTAATAAATCTGATGAATCTGACCCTGCTCCGTATAACGCAGATGCACCGTAAAAAGATCACTTTCTAGACGCCCTAAACGAGCACGCTCATCATAATGCAACGTGATCGTATTGCTTTGTGCGTCACTTATCTGTGTTAAACGATAGACCGCCCCCATTTGAGTAAAGCGCATCACACTGTGGTCCTTACGCCGTATCTCAATTAAATTAGGCGCTGGCTGAGACCAGAATAACTCTTCTTTACGATCGTAAATTTCTTCATGCAAAGGCAACGCCTGAGGACAATAGGCTAAGCGACTCTCATCCGAAACTAAAACCGGCTTAGCCTCTTCCAAATAAATATACTGTAAAAAAGACGTATTCCAACGCGGTCCCAAGGCACTTAAGGGTCCCTCACGATCATAGGCATAACAATTCGAACGATACTGACGGGCCCAAACAATCGGCATCACCCCAGGTAAAGCAAAATCCACATGGGTAAAACGCTCATCACCTAAGGCGAAATCGATTGATTTCTTCGATCGACCTAGATTCGAACAACTCTTGTTATCGCAAGCCGAGTTTTCTGAAGTCTGATTTTTACCATCACCGGAATTCTTGCCGCCATTACCATCAGCACCATCGCCATTGCCCTTGCCACCACCACCCGCACCGGCGCCTGAACCTGCGCCAGCGCCGCTAATCCACTGTTTAAAGCCTTTAATATAAAGAATTCCAATTAAATCCGTTGCCGTTAAACCAGCTTTGCTTTCTGTGCCAATCAGCTGTAGATTAACGCCCATCGCGTTAGCCGCAAAGAATTGATCGCTGCTCGTATTGATAACGCCGCTAATATCGGCGACATTCATAGAAAAGGCATTAGCCCCGGCGCTTTCTTTAAAACCAGTCAAGGCAAAACTAAACGGCACATCCTTTTGGTGATTCATGGTCATATTGCTATAAGTGACCTGAGCCTTAAAAGAAAGCGGTGCCTTATGGGAGATTGAGGCCGACGCTTGTTGCGCCACCTCGGCCGAGGAAGTTATCTTAATATCGGCAGCCGACTGTAGCTTAGTATCTGTTTCAGTCGCCGTCATGGCTAAACTCGGGGTGGTCCAAGACAAAGAACCGGTTTGCAGTTTGGAGGATGATTTTATGGTCACCGTTTCTGCAGCTCCGATAGTTTGCTCGACGCTACCAGCAACCTCTTCATCATCGGAGGCTTGGGTATTCAGATGGAAGCCCTGTACGGTATGAGTCGCCGCACCGGATACCGTACTGTCAAAAGTACCGGTAATGGTTTCATCTACTCCGTCCAGATAGTCTTCTTGTAAACTACCCCCGATCGATTCTGTTAATTGCGTGTCAATCGTTCGCTGGTGATCCGATTCATAATTTGCATCGCGCCCACTCTTTAAAACAACATCAGAGGTACTATGGGCGGTATGCGAACGATAGCCGGCAATCGCCGACAGCACATTACCGACGATTTTCTGAGTCTGTTTATCCTTGACATGCGTATTCATGTCTCGCTCAGCGATAAAAGACAGCATTTCTTGACCTGGACGGTCATCGAACATCAAGCGATTGGCATTACTCGCATCGCCGTTTTTACTACGAGTAAAAAAACCGCTTTGCGTCGCATCATCGGGCAAATTAACCGGCGGCATATTTAAGTTGTTATAGACTCGACCAATCACCACCGGACGATCGGGTTGACCATCAACAAAATCAACCACCACTTCTTCACCCACACGAGGAATTTGCACCCCACCAAAGCCGGAACCGGCCCAAGGTGATGACACACGCACCCAACATGAGCTGTTTTCATCCAACTGACCATCACGATCCCAATGAAACTGCACCTTAATTCGACCGTACTTATCGGTCCAGATCTCCTCACCGGCCGGTCCTGTGACCACGGCGGTTTGAGGACCACCCATTTTGGGTTCCCGGTGAATTCGCGGAGCGCGAAACTGTGTCTCTTTAGGAATAAAGCTAGCCGAAATCTCAAAGTAATACGTATCATCCGAGCCTGAAACATAGGATTCCATAGAGATATCGTAATTTGCCTTTATCACCAAATACTCACCGTTATCCCCTGGATATGGTGCGTTTTGTAATTCCATGGTGTAACCGGCCGCTAAATCCCTTAAGCGGGTTCGAGCTTCGGCAAATTGCTGCAATGCTTGAATCGACTCCAAATGGACACGCGCATAATGCTCTGACTCCTCAGCAGAGACATAGCCGCCAAAAGGCTCATAAACGCTCAACTCCTTGCCACCGGTGTGTTGTTTGAAACGACGACTGGATCCGCTTAAATCACCCCGTGGATTTTCAAAGTTATAGTCCTGTGTGGTGTAACTACTGGCGGTTAATTGACCGCCTGTCTGCCAATCAAAAATATGCTGCTCTTTGGCGTAAACCATTTCGTCTTCAGCATAGTAATAAGCCGTGCCATTAACCGGCAATTTAGGATGACCCTCTTTATAGTCACTTAAGACCATATAATGTTTGTCATCCTCATGGCGGAACCAGTAGTAGATTCCCTCATGCTCCAGTAAGCGACTGACAAAGGCAAAATCAGTCTCATTGTATTGAACACAATAAGACCATTGGCGATACGACTCAATCAGCTTTTCTTCAATCAATAACTCATACGACTGCAGGACCTCACGCACCACATCTAGCGCTGACATATCTTGGAAAATGCGACTATTCTTACTTTGAGTGCTGTACCAAAGTTGCGGCACGACAATCAGTTCATAGATAAAGTATTTTTTGTTGTCAGCAATTTTTTCACTGGCTAAACGAACCGTCGACACCATCCCGTTCAAATAACGAGGTCTCGCGCCCGTATCAATTTCAAGCGTGACATTGGTGCCTGGGAGCTGACTCTGCTCAATCGGCGAAACCTCAGAGACGGCCTCAAGTCGGTATTTAAATAAAGTGGAAAGCTCTTCACTCCCTTTGAGTGAGAGGAATCGCAAACGCTCAGCAAAAATAGTTTTAAGATTGACGACACGATTCATGGTTAAGGCCTTTTAGTTTCTGAGACATTGTGTGATAACCGGGATGGGTGACGACGCTGCTCAGACCATAACTCAGCTTCGTACAGAGCCTCATCTTTTTCTAAGGCACCCGCACGCTTTTTTAAGTCCGGCTGATCAGTTAATGCACGATGAAAACGGGTTTGAAGTAGCTTAGCTTGCTCAAAACTACTCCCACTTAAATGACTAAATGAAAAATCGCTATGATCCAGATCGCAATGTTCAAAACGACAATTGACTGCGCTCGCTTTGTGCCAAACTGTCATAGCAAGATCGCTGTGATCAAAATTGGCTTGCTCAAAATTTGCTTCGACAAAAACAGCCTGCCTAAAATAAGCCGACTGAGCACTCAAATTTTGACCATAGGCCTCAACAAAAACACCATAAGGTGCCTTTACCCCATCAAAATTTGCCCGAGTCAAATTGGCGCCTTTAAAAGAGGCTTGGCTTAAATTGCTTTGTTTAAATGAGCTAAAACTCAAATCACAATCTGTGAAGACACACAGACTTAAATCTTGCGCTTCAAATATAAGACCACTTAAATTAGATTTAGACCACACGATATGCTTTAACTGACAACTATCTAGTTGCAACTCTCGACAATCCAAATCATAAAAAATTGATTTATAAAGCTGGCAATTGAACAAACGTGTGTCTTTAAAAGTAACATTCGCAAACAGCGTCTCACTAAGTTCCAGTGCCTTGAGGCTGACCTCGTCAAGTGAGGAGTTTAGAAAGCCTGCCTCTCTTAAATAACTCTTATTAATAACGCTCTGATCCAGCGCCGAAGCCTGCCATTTCACCCCAGGTAGGAAACAATCATGGATCTGCGCTTGTTGAAACTGACATTGATTAAACAAAGCCTTGTCGGCATGGCAAGAAAGAAACTGCACATCGTTAAAATTACACTCATTAAAAACGCTTTGATTAAGACGCACATCAATCAACTGAGCGCCGCTAAAATCAACTTGATCAAAGACCACCCCTGAGAAATCCCATTGCTCAAAGACTACACCAGAGAAATCAAGATTGCGAATCGGTACGCCATTAGCCAACCACTCTTTAAGTATCGCTTGATCAAGCACCATCACTGACCTCTCTTGCGCTTGGCTCTAATTGGATTTGCTCTAGATAATTATCATGTTCAATGCAATCTGCATGAATGGTGGTATGACCCATCTCGCAACGGAAGAAATTCACGCGAGTGAAATTCACGGCTGAAAACTCAGCATTGGTGAACGTGCCATGAGTTAAATTGGCATCAGTGAAATCCGCGCCAACAAAACGCGTCCGCATAAACACAGAATCCGGAGTTTCCATGGCGACCGCCGTGCTATCTGTAAAGCTCGACGTAGAGAACTCACTGTTTTCAATAATGGCGCGATCAAATTGGCAGGCCTTAAAATTTAATCCGCGAAGGCAACTGTTTTTGATATAAGTATCAGAAAAATCCACGCGCAGCAGGGTTTGCTCACTAACAATAGACAAGGCCTCCAGCCACGACGATCTAAAGCTAAGCTGCTCCAAGCTGACATAGGTCAATGCCATTCTGAAAATATAGTTATCATCAAAATCACATTGGCTGAGTTGGCATTGAGTCATCGCACAACGAAGCCACTCACAGGCATCAAATTGTGATGTCTGAAGACGGCTATGCAACAAAGCAAAACCGTCAGCGGCGCATTGCTTTAATGTTGAATTAACTAGCTCAAGATTTTGCCAAATACTCTCATTGAAATGACAGGCATCGAATTCGCACTGCTCAAAGACTAGTTGACTGAGCATCAGCTTACTAAATTGACAGTCCTCAAAGCGTGCCTGCTTGAAATGGCATTGATTGAGGTTACTGTTATCAAATTGACATTGCCTAAACTCGGTTTCTTGCAAGTTTGCAAAGCAAAACGCCGTTTCCTGAAAGCGACAATTTTCAAACTTGGTTTGACTGAGATTCGCTTGTTTAAAAATCACATAGGAAAAATCCAAATCCCTAAAAATCAAGCCTGACAGATCCACTCCGCTCAAGTTTAGAGCCTCTAACGACTCGCCCCCGGCAATTTTCTCCAGTAAACGCGTGCGGTCTTGCTGTCGGCTGTTGCTTAAAACATATTTGCCTTGCTCATAATGTGCGGTCATTGACCACATACGTTTTTCGAGCTTTTGCAGACGCGCATCCTCATGAAGGCTTTGCCGAGCTTGCATCCGACTTAGCTGACTCAATCTGCTCTGCTCACTTCGCTCATCAACTTTGACCTGTTCTGCATCACGGCGCATGCGTTCATACAACTCATCCGTACCGCTCAGCTCATTGAGCTCCTGGTCTAACCCTCGACTAAGGGCATGACGTTGACGCGCTTCTTTAACCTGATTGAAGTGTTGACGCATCTGCTCAATCCGTTGGTCTTGCCAACGTTGCTGTTCGGGCAAATAGCGCAAATCTGGACGCGGTTGCGGACCGACTTGTTCGGGCAAATAGTAATCCGCTTCCAAACCCATGCCCTCAATATGCTCACGAGCAAGACTGTGCATATAATGTTGTAACTTATGCAGCTTGTCACTCATCGCCCCCAAGTTGGCGGGCTTCGGTTCCAAGCCGTGATACTGCACATTTTCCGGCAGCAAATCCTCATCCGCATAAGCCAATAAAGCCGAACGCTCAAAATCCTCACGCTCGTCCATAAAGTCCAAATAATGTGACTGCTCTTTGGGTGAATGAGCCCATTCCAGTGCCGCCAAGACGTGCTTAATTTCTGAGCCATCGTCATGCCAACAAGGCACGGACTCTTGGAATATCAACAAATACTTCTCAAGATGCGGAATTAACCAAAGCGTTTTAAGCTTTAAGAAGGCTTCCTGAGTGATCATCTCATCCTCAGGGGATTTTTGCATTTTTAACAAGCAACGACCACGCCAAGCAGGCACTCGACCTTTCCAGATCGCCTTGTCCGGGTTCATATTGCTAACAGCAAACTCGGTATTTGGCGGCAACTCGCTGAGTTCCGGCCAGATTTGCTCTACTTGTGCCGCGTTAAAGATCCCGGGGTCCATATCCGGGAAAAAGCCAGGAAAATCCGTCTTTTTCCACTCCTCACTGTAACTACCGATTTTGCTAAAACGCGCCGGCCACATCATGGATTGGGCGCCAAAATTATAGGCGACATGCGCGCGCGTCGGGTCCACGAGAAGATGCTCAGGGTTTTCTAAATTAGGCAGCGGGATCTTGTCAGTACTCTGATGCTCATTTAAATCTATCCAACCCTTGCCCTCCGGATTATTTAAATACTGGCCGCCACCATAACTGTGAGACCAACTTAAGGGCATTTGCTCAAAAGTAGCGGGCGCACTGATTTTTCTATCTTGATACTGACGCTCACCAAACACACGGAGAGTGCGCACCTTATCATTGACCTGCACCGTCACATCCAATTCGCTTTTACTCTCAGCAAAGGCACTATAAGCGATGCCCGAGACGAGGAATTCCGGATTCACTTTGGGCACTCCGTACTCAAGAACGCCCCCACAATCCATCTTACTTTTAGCAATTTCCCAGAGAATCGTTTCAGTCTCCAGAATCGGTGTCACTGCGGACGCGTCAACCATCACCAAGACGCTTAAACCGATGCGCGATTGACCTCGCCAACGATAGGGCCTGACTTGAAGACTGAGAGGAGTCGCTTTAGTAATTTTCATGACTACCCTACAGCTTTAGCGCAATGGCGCGTAACACTTTCTGATTGGACATTTTAGAAAAATCGATACCGACTAAGCTTCCTGCTGTTTGCTCTTTGTCATCAACAGTAGCCACCAATTTAATTTGCAAACCATATGCTGCTGCTTTTAGGACTTGTTGGCTAGCATCTAAACCGACCATATTGACCTTAAAACTGCTGAGATCAATATTGCTAAAGGTGAGTTTTTCATCGACTATATTAAGAGCAAACTGTGTTGCGGTGATAAATTCGGTCTTTTGTGCCACCGCATCGACAGTATTTTCCATGCTGATCTGCTTTTCGGAGGCACCGGCTTCAACCTTATGGCTAACACTCAGATCGGTGATTGCTCCGCCTGAGTTCATCGAGTAATCTGCGGTTTTCATATCAATGGATTTGGCATTTTGGTACATCTCACC
This sequence comes from Alcaligenaceae bacterium, assembly GCA_030538235.1. Taxonomy (GTDB): domain Bacteria; phylum Pseudomonadota; class Gammaproteobacteria; order Burkholderiales; family Burkholderiaceae_B; genus Oligella. Next base: position 344,766 of record JAUNUJ010000003.1, on the reverse strand, counting down.
GCCCGCTACGGTCAAGCTCGTGGCCCCGCCGACCTGCACATCTTCCGCATCTTGGAAATTACTGTGTTTATTAGCTGACACTGTATCTTTGCGCAAACCGGTAATGCTTTGCTTATAACCGCTTTCATAGGAATGAATAGCCGGCTCTGCTGCCACGGTTAATTGCTCTGCACCCCCGGTCGTTTCAGTATTAGGACCGGTGTAACTGCGGCGTTGACGCTGGTGCACGGTATCTTTGCTATCACCACTCACTGTTAAGGTATGACCACTTTCATGTTGGTAGGTGGTATTACCGCTAACCGCCTTTTTGAGCAAACCGCCAAAAGACCATTGATGAGCACCACCGATATTGGTCGCCGAAGAGCCGCCAACTTGGTGTTTGCTGTTATTTTTAACAAAATAGTCCATCGACTTCTGGGCAACCATTTTCACCAATTCATTGCCCAGCGCATCTTCAAATAACACTGAGTTAGCCTGATCGGCACCACCGTCCTTGGTTCGCGTATGGAACCCACTCACCGTGGCATTGGCCGGCAACTCTACCGGTGGCATATTGTCTGCATTATAAAGACGACCGACAATCACCGGACGATCAGGGTGTCCACCGAGAAAATCGACAATCACTTCTTCGTTAACGCGGGGGATCTGCATGCCGCCAAAACCGCCCCCAGCCCAAGGGCTGGAAACACGAACCCAGCAAGAACTGTCGCCATCGTCAATCAACGCGGTATCCCAATGAAACTTCACCTTGACCCGACCGTATTCATCAGTCCAGATAGATTCCCCTGCCGGCCCTACCACGACTGCCGTCTGCGGCCCATAGGTATAAGGAATAGCGGTCAATTTTGGCTGTCGGTATTGCACCGTGGCTGGAATCAAGGTGACTTGGCACTCTGAGCTAGCTTGTTGAGTGTCATGAGTTGCATAAGACGCTTCTGCCAAATCATAATCAATGGCAGTTATTAAATATGGTTGGTTTTGTGCTGCATCCGGGTGACGCTCTAAGCTAATTAGCGATGACACCGTCAATAAGGGGCTATTTGAGATTGCCTGAATGGTTTTACGCTGTGCTTCAAAGATTTCAATATTAATGGCAGCATAATGTTCGCCATCTTCCAACTCAGCATAATCACCAATCGCTTGGTAAATTTCTAACGACACACCGTGATGGTGACTTTGTGAGGAATTCTTTTGAACTGATAAATTCACATTAGGTTTGTTGAGATTGTAATCAACCGCAGCGTATTTATTAGGTGATAAATTTAAACGCGCCTGCCATTGATAAAAGTGCGCTTCTTCATGGTCCAAACCGGCACGACGATCGTAAAATTTTAAACAATCGTAAGCTGCCACCGGCTGATGAGTTTGACGATTATCAGCAATAATCAATTTATGCTGTCCGAGCTTATGCTCAAACCAATAATAGAGGCCCTCGTGCTCCATCAGACGACTGACAAACTCAAAATCCGTTTCATCGTATTGCACACAGTAGCCCCACTCTCGGTAACTACCGACCGTCCTAAATTCTAAGTCAAAGGGATAGTCTTCGAGGGTTTCACGGATGACCTGAGGGATGGTTTTCTTTTGGTGGATTTTATATTGATTCGTTTGTGTCGCTAACCACAACCAAGGTCGGATACTTGCCTCATAGATAAAATAGCGTTCGGTCACCGTTTCCTGTCCGATGCGCTTGAGACGAGTAACCAGACCGCTCAAATAACGCTGCTTCTCTTCGATATCAACCGTTAATGTGATCTCCTTGCCAATCAGAGCATTGGCATCAAAGCCTATATCCTCACAGAGGAACTGCAGCTTGAACTCATACAGAGAAGAAATCGCTTCGCTACCGCTGAGTGAACGAAATAACAATGCTTGCTCTGCAAAAGGACCACTGATTTTAAAGATAGTTTTCATCATGCTCTTCTTTGTCTGTATTGACTAAGCTGCCAAGATCAAAATATGTGGACAACTGGGCACCAAGGTAAAACCAAGCGTGTTCATACGATTCTGAGGTCCACCACAACACATACGATTCGCCGGTGTGCCAAATAGCAATGTGCTATAAGAATTCATTAATAGACGTCGACTTGAGGCTGCCACTGTGCTTGAAATCAGACCCAGAGCCACCCCAGCAAAATCGCCGAGGGTCAACGGTATTTGCGTCGCCAAATTGTGGGCAAAGGCATTATTAAATAAGAGCGTAACCGCTACCGGTATCGCTGCCATCGGAAAAGCCAGATCAGGATAAGGTATAGGCAACAGCGCCGGTGGTGTTTTACACACATCCGGAAAAGCCAAATCCAGACCAATCATTTGATTCGTTGCTAACATCGTTAATCCTTTAATGAGCGCTAGGGGTTATCAATGGTGATACCTGTCAGCTCATTTTTAACCACTGTGTTTTGACCCTTTCGGCCAACCACTTTGAGCTTGACCCCCATAATTTCACCTTTTAATTGACTTGACTCGGCTTGTTTGACGCTAAGCCCTACCTTGATCGCCGCCAAGTTCAATTTATTCACTTGCATCGCTTCACTGATACCGCTGATACCAATACTAAAATCACCTCGGCTAGTGCTTTGCAAAGCCATTAATTCTTTGAAACCGGTAATAAGAATTTCATTTTGATATTGTTCAGTCACTGTCGGTGCCGACTGACCTAAGCTTGGTGCCATCACAGTGACATTGGCTCCCGCTTCACTATCGTGATTGACCTTGGAGTCAATCACCGTATCGCCAGATACCGTGATTTCCGTTGGTCCACTTTCAATTTCCATGGGGCCATCACTAACTGTTTTGCTATAACCTGAGCCCACGGTAGATGTTTCGCTACCGGAAACCTTGCGCGTTACCGTGCTATCCGCACTATGGGTATAGTCAGTTTCAACCGTTCGATCACGACCTGCACCATAGGTATAATTAGCCAACCCCCCCACCACGTTTTGTACAAAACCACGTTGCATGGTTATCATCGCATCGCTGCCAATTTGGTGGCTACGAGGGCCGTTCACCGTTTCATCTGATTTACCCAAAATCGCGCGCACTTGATTGGCCAGATTTGATTCGGTGGAAGCAGCTTTAAAAATATTATCGTCAAAGCCGCCCACGCTCAGATCGGTGGCACCACCGTGCTCACCAAGCTGCTGGCCGGCAACATTGATGTCTTCATTATTTTTAATCAGGGCATCCATATCTTTTTGTGCTTGAAAACCGAGCATCTCCGCACCCGGTTTATCTTCAAGGAGCATGGAATTGGCCGTAGAGGAATCACCAAATTTAGAACGCGTCACCGTACCGCTTTGCGTGGCATTAGCCGGGAAGTCTAAGGCCGGCATGTTTTCCGCGTTGTACACTCGACCAACGACCATGGGCCGATCCAATTGCCCTCCGACAAAGCCGACAATCACCTCATCATTGATCCGCGGAATTTGCACCCCACCAAAACCGCCACCGGCCCATGGACTGGAGACGCGTAACCAGCAAGAGCTATTGTCGTCATATCTGCCCTCGCGATCCCAATGAAATTGCACCTTGATTCGGCCATATTGATCGGTCCAAATTTCTTCACCCTGAATACCGACTACTTTGGCCGTCATTGGACCTTGAGCCTTTGGAATAGGGGTAATTTTAGGCGCTCTAAACTGAGTATGATGCGGCATCGCATATAGCGTAACTTGCATCTGATGTCCCGTCGACTCTGCCCCGCCATCGGTGGCGTATAAGTTTTCTGCTAATTTGAACTCAGTGCCAATAATCAAATAGGGATTTTCTGCCGCTCTAAGTCGCTCAACCTCAAATGTATGTCCACAACTAAGCAAAGGATAGTTACTGACTGCCGTAATCGTATGCGACTTCCAAGCCTCACTTTCAGCCGCGACACGTACATATTTCTCACCATCATCCAATTCAAAATAACCGACTAAGGGCTCATAGACTTCCATGGTTTTGCCACGATTTTTATTTAACGAATAGCTCACATCGAGTTTGAGTGAGGATTTCTCGAAGTCGTAGTCAATCATCGTATGCGTATTACTATAAAGACTGTCCACAAAAGCCCAGTCACGAATAATCGGGCCATGGGATGGAATCGATTGATCATCGGCATGATAATTGATTAACGACGTTGCGCCAGGCAAGGTTTTGTGTGCGCTTGAGCTATCAACTAGGCATAATTTATGATTACCATCTTGGTGCTCAAAGCAATAGTAAATACCCTCTAACTCCATCAAACGACTAATAAAGTGAAAGTCACTTTCATCGTATTGCACGCAATACGGCCATTCTCGATAATCCTCTTGCAGCTGCAACTCATAACTAAATGGGTATTTGGTTAAAACTTTTTCGATTATCGCGGGTACCGTTAGGTTTTGAAAAATGCGATTATCTGTGTTTTGTGTCGCCAACCATAACCAAGGGTTTACTTCAAAACGATAAATATGCTCTCGGTCATTGGTATCGACTGCTGCCAAATACTGCACTTGAGTGATTAAACCCTGAAAATAACGCTTACCCTGCTCAATCTCAACACGGATATCCAGCATGGTGCCAAGCAACTGCTCCAAATCCAAATCGCAACGCTCGGCCACTAAATCCACGGTGTAATGAAATAAGTCGGACAGCTTTTCAACACCCTCAAGTGACTTGAACTTCAGCTCATCACCCAAGGTAGTGCTTGCATGCATATGTCGTGTAGTCATCTTTAATTCCGGAAAAGGCAAAACGCCTGTTCAAAGCATCGATGCCTAAGCAGGGTTTTTAATAAAAGGCTCTATTCAGGAAGGCAGTCTAGTCCAACTTTATGGCAAAGTGATGACAGAGATATGACAAGATCGTGACGACATATAACAGAGCCGTAAGCGCCTTAGCTTAGACTTGATGTAGTCTATTTCGGTAATAATTTGATACGCTTTAATCAACCGTCACGCTCTCAGAGCAATTAACCCATATGGATTTGCTCACTATCGACTTTAACTAATTCTTTTGCCGTCACCATCGTATATTTGGAGTGGATGCGGGCACTATCTTCAGCTTGATAATCAATGGTGCCGGCACGAGCCTGTTCGACTTGCTCAGTAATTCTGAAGCTATTGCGGCTCATTTGCGAAAGTCTATCGACAATGACCTCATAGACCTTGCCGACCATGCGCGTGATACTGATGGTAGAGCGTAATTCCTTGCCGACATAATCGGCGCTATCAACAACACACTGTGCCGTCTGTGCTTTCAGCTCAAGATGGGGGGATTGTAATTGAATGGTTTTAGCGGCTTGAAGCGAAAACTGCTCAGTATGAATCGTTAATTGACCACTAAGACGCAGCTCGGCATGCTCCGGCGCAGCTTGCTTGATAATGGCAATAATATATAGATGCTCGCGATCCGGACCGCTAATTAAAACACTATCCCCGGGTCTAGGCATTAAAAGACAGCTCGCCGCCTTTTCGCAGAGGTATTTTAGGCCATCGACTTTGACCAAATAGGCGTGCTCTACACCGCTTTCATCCTCAAGTACTTCAGTGACCTCAGCCAAGGTGTGTAGCGGCTCATTTATTGGTGCGGAGACTTGCTGAGATCGCAATAACTGCTCTAATTCACCGACAGTTTTTGACAGCTGCTGGACCCTTGTTAGGCTTAGGTTTTCAGGGTCGTGGCTGTTCAGGTGTTGGGATTGAGGTTGTTGCTTTGCTTGCATGGTTAAAAGCTCCTGCTATGAGCCTAAATTAAGAAGAATAATCACCATAGTTTATGACCAAATGATTGCAGATTTATTGCAGATATTGACAATTAACAGCTAAGGGAGGGATTAGACGTTTGGTTTGATAGCGAGCATCGCCAACCCACTTCCAACTAATTCGTCATGTTGATTAGCAGTTTTCTTGCTGATAGAGCCAAGCCATTTTAGATTTGGCGCGAGCGGCATTGGCACGATAACGTCGCTGGCTAATCAGATTGACATGTAAGCCATCAAATAGCTGCTCTATATCGTATTGCAGACCACTCAAAGAAAATAAAGAGGTACCACGCGAGTAGCTAATCAGGATGTCCAAACCAACCTCTTCGCTGTTTTTATCTGCACCAAAAACTTGTGCGCTTTTGATTTCGGGATATTGTTTGAAAATCTTTGTTAGGCGTTCACGCTTTTTATCTAAGACCCAAAACGATTTCAACTGACTACTTTTCATTGATAATTAATGCTCCACTGATACCGGATTAGGGTAGAAATTGCCGGCGAGCGAAATTATAAAGAAAAGATATTAAGGATTTATTGCAATGAATTGCTAATACGACTCAGGGTATCTTTATTTCTATCGATACTATGTCAAAGCACCTAGAAAGAGCAAAATAGCCTAAGGAACACATGCATCTAGAAATAACAAAACCCCGTAAACTCTAAGTCTACGGGGTTTCAATGTACTTATAACTTAATGCAGTAAATTAAATTTTGGCGGAAGCTGTGAGATTCGAACTCACGGAGGGCTATTAACCCTCGCCGGTTTTCAAGACCGGTGCATTCAACCGCTCTGCCAAGCTTCCAGTCTGTGGTGCACTCGGCCGGAATCGAACCGGCACGGACGCAATGTCCGAGAGATTTTAAGTCTCTTGTGTCTACCTATTTCACCACGAGTGCTTTATCTAATGTATTAGGTTAAGTTCATAACTATAGCAAGTGAACTACTGCTTGTCCAGAGCATCTGATCTTTAAGCGTATTTTGTTGCATAAATGTTACCTTTTTGTTTCGAATCTGCCACAAATGACGTTATTTAGATAAAAAACGCATGGCTTCATCAATGTCTGACATCTTCAAACCGTACATACGACCACCCACCAATTCGTGCAACATTTTTGTCGAATGATGATATTGCCAATGCCTTTGCGGCTCAGGATTTAACCAGACGGATTTGGGCCAATGCTCAACCGCCCGTCTCACCCAAACACCGCCGGGCTCTTTGTTGTAATGCTCCACCGAGCCACCAGGGTGCATAATCTCATAGGGACTCATGGCTGCATCGCCTACAAAAATTAGGCGCCAATCCTCGTTATAGCTGCGCAACAAATCCCAAGTACTCTTATAGACTCGACGACCCGCTTCATAACGCCAGACCCTTTCGTACAAACAATTATGAAAATAATAGGCTTCTAAATGCTTGAACTCACTACGGGCTGCGGAAAATAGCTCCTCCACAATCGCAATATGGTCATCCATGCTACCGCCAGAATCCAACAACATCAACACCTTGACCGTATTATGGCGCTCAGGCATCATCTGCAGGTCCAGATGACCGGCATTTTTTGCGGTACCACGAATTGTGCCTTCGAGGTCCAGCTCCTCTGCTGCCCCCTCTCGCGCAAAGCGTCGTAAGCGGCGCAAAGCCATTTTAAAATTGCGAATACCGAGCTCCTGACTACTGTCGTATTCACGGAAATTGCGCTCTTCCCAGACCTTAACCGCGGTGCGATGACCTGCCGAAGGACCACCCATACGAATCCCCTCAGGATGATAGCCGCTATGCCCAAAAGGCGATGTACCACCGGTGCCAATCCATTTGCTACCGCCTGCATGACGCTCTTTTTGCTCTTCGAGACGCTCCTTGAATAGCGCCATCAGTTTGTCCCAGCCGTGCTTTTCAATGGCCGCTTTTTGCTCTTCTGTTAAGTGCTTTTTAAATTCGGCCAATAACCAATGCTCAGGGATTTCCTTGTACTGCTCGATAATGGGTTGAGCTTTTTTGACAAAAGCGGCAAAGGCCTGATCATAACGGTCAAAATGACTCTCATCCTTTACCATCGTCATCCGCGCCGTACGATAAAAATCATCTAGGGTTGGCGCCATAATCGGGCGACGCAACACCTCAATCAATGTCAATAATTCATTGATTGACACCGGAATACCGTATTGTCTTAATAGGTAAAAGAAACTAATCAACATAATTTACGCCTACCCTAGCGTCGACCCAAACCACCGGCCATGGCGACTAAACGCTCTACTAAGGACATGTCTTGTTCATTTTTAATTAACGCACCGGCCAAATACAAATCGCCTTTTTCCAGACTTTGAGGAGTAATTGCAGAAGCACTTAATAAAGCCAACCAATCTAAAAATTCCGAAGTTGAAGGCTTTTTCTTGAGTCCGGGAATCTCACGCAACTCAAAGAATCGAGTCATTGCACTACTGACTAAGTCACTATCAATATCCGGATAATGCACGCCGACAATTTGTTTAAGCGTCTCTGCATCAGGAAATTCAATGTAGTGAAAAAAACAGCGACGCAAAAAAGCATCCGGTAAGTCCTTTTCATTATTAGAGGTAATAATCACTAAGGGACGGTGCTTGGCCTCAATGGTACGGGCGGTTTCATAGACATGAAATTCCATTTGATCGAGTTCGCGCAATAAATCATTGGGGAACTCGATATCAGCCTTGTCAATTTCATCAATCAACACCACTGCCGGCTCTTCAGATTCAAAGGCCTGCCACAAAACACCCGGACGAATATAGTTAGCGATGTCTTTTACCCGCTCATCACCCAACTGTGAATCACGTAAACGCGAGACCGCATCATATTCATAGAGCCCCTGTTGAGCTTTGGTAGTGGACTTAATGTGCCATTGCAATAGAGGACGCTCTAAATACTTGGCCACTTCCTCAGCCAGCATGGTCTTACCGGTGCCTGGCTCACCCTTAATTAATAAAGGACGTTGCAAGCTAAGTGCAGCATTTACCGCCAACCGTAAATCGTCAGTAGCAATATAGCTATCCGTGCTCTGAAATGATTGATTTAAATTCATACTAGTTTCCTGTCACTAATGCGTGTTAATTCGTTGCTTCAATAGCTCTATATAGAGTTGCTGATCAAGCGGTCCGCGATCACGTTGTGCTTGCCAAATGACTTGACCCAGACACTCCATAATTTCATGATGCGCTTCATGCTCATCGAGCTTTGCACTTAAATGCTCAAAAGCCGTGCGAATTCCTGGTGGACTATCAATGGAGATTTGCTCTTCAATGGCAATGTGCATTGATAGATGAAGAAATGGATTAGTCTGCCCCTCGGCCACCGTGAAGTCTTTGCTTTTAGCCTCGGGATTATCCAAAATAGCATGGTACTCGGGGTGCTTCATGATCCAGCCCAAAGCGATTTTCTCCATGCCGCTAAGGACTGCTTTTTGTTGATACTTTTGCCACGTCTTAATAAAAAAATCGCGGACTTGTTCACGTGTCGGATTAAAAATTGCCATATAAATAATTTATTACAGTTCACCGAAATTAGCAGTAATTTAGATGATAATAGGGTACACTAAACCAGTCTTATATAAGACTAGACAATAAGAAGTATATAACAGCCAACTTTAGACCGATACAGAGCGACGATGCTTTAAAAATTCTCTGTTAACGTCGCATGTTGCTTTGTCTTTTATATTAACGATTATTTAACTAGTCTGTTTATTGCAAACCAGTTATGGAGAAAAGCATGTCTTACCAACACATCAAAGTGCCGGCAAACGGCGAAAAAATAACTGTCAATGCCGATCATACCTTAAACGTTCCTAACAACCCGATTATCCCTTACATTGAGGGTGATGGTATTGGTGTTGATGTTAGCCCGGTTATGATCAAAGTTATTGACGCCGCTGTTGAAAAGTCATACGGTGGCGAGCGTAAAATTCACTGGATGGAAGTTTACGCAGGCGAGAAGTCTACTCAAGTTTACGGCCCTGACGTTTGGTTGCCCGAAGAGACTCTTGACGCAGTTAAAGAGTATGTTGTTTCTATCAAGGGCCCTCTAACCACACCGGTTGGCGGCGGTATCCGTTCACTTAACGTTGCGCTACGTCAACAGTTAGATCTGTATCTTTGCTTACGCCCTATCCAGTACTTCGAAGGTGTTCCTTCTCCTGTTAAAGAGCCTGAGAAAACCAATATGGTTATCTTCCGTGAAAACTCTGAGGACATCTACGCCGGTATCGAGTTCGAAGCTGAATCTGATAACGCTAAGAAATTAATCAAGTTCCTTCAGGACGAGTTAGGCGTTAAGCAAATCCGCTTCCCTGAAACTTCAGGCATCGGTATTAAACCAGTTTCCAAAGAAGGTACTAAGCGTTTAGTTCGTCAAGCTATTCAATACGCAATTGACAATAATCGCGACAGCGTTACCCTAGTTCACAAGGGCAACATCATGAAGTTCACCGAGGGTGGCTTCCGCGATTGGGGTTATGAATTAGCTCGCGAAGAGTTCGGTGCTGAGCTTATCGATGGCGGCCCATGGTGCTCTTTCAAGAACCCTAAAACCGGCAAAGAAATCATTGTAAAAGACAACATCGCTGATGCTTTCTTACAGCAGATTTTATTACGCCCTGAAGAGTACTCTGTAATCGCTACACTAAACCTAAACGGTGACTACATTTCTGACGCCTTAGCAGCTCAAGTTGGTGGTATCGGTATTGCACCGGGTGCTAACCTTTCTGATACCGTTGCGATGTTTGAAGCAACTCACGGTACTGCACCTAAGTACGCAGGTAGAGACATGGTTAACCCAGGTTCAGTGATTCTTTCTGCCGAAATGATGTTACGTCACATGGGCTGGACTGAAGCCGCTGATTTAGTGATCTCTTCGATGGGCGATGCCATTAAGTCTAAGAAAGTAACTTATGACTTCGCTCGTGCCCTAGAGGGTGCTACTCAGGTTAGCTGCTCTGAATTCGGTCAGGTTATGATCGACCATATGTAATTAATTAAGCTACTCTGTAGCGTTTAATTTTTACAGAACAAACCGAGTTAAAGGCTTTATGCTTTTAACTCGGTTTTTTTATACCCATAAGGGTAATATGGAATATATGTGCATAAATTAACCAGCACCGCGAGGATCTCAGTTATGACATATATTAAGACCCTACTCTTAGGCTTGGCTTTGCTTTTTCACTATCCTACTCTAGCCCAGGACAGCAATAACTTACAAAACATTGAACAAGCAGCCGAGGCCGGTGATGTCGCTGCCCAATTTCAACTTGCTAATTTATATCTTAGTGGCGCCCTCGGTCACTCAGATCCTGACAAAGCACTAGTGTGGTATCGCCGCTCAGCCGAAGGTGGTTATGCCGATGCCAACATTCGTCTCGCAGAACTCTATATCCAGGGATTAGGTGGTACCCAAGACTTTGACGAAGCGATCAAATGGCTACAGAAACCCGCCACTCAGGGCGTAGCCAGTGCCCAAACCGCCCTAGGTTGGGCCTTAATTATGGGCAAGCAAGACTATCAAGCCGCGGTCGCTTGGTTTGAAGCGGCTGCTGAACACGAACATGCTGAAGCCGTCACCGCTTTAGGCAGTATGTACTACGACGGGACCGGCGTAGAGCGTGATTTACAAAAATCGCAACAACTCTACAAAAAAGCCTGTGATTTAGGTAGCCAAAGTGGCTGTATCTACTATGAGCAGCGCAAAAATTAGCTTTAATAAATGGTCTTTTGTGCAGTGCAGTAGAGATTAGTACTAATAGTCATTGCTGCACTTTTAGCCTACTATAGATTTATTATTAAAATTAAGTCTCGACATTCAAAATCTCTTCATACTTAGTAATTTATGTCTATCAACACCTTACCCGACCATTGCAAAGCTGATCCCGAATTTTTGGATACCGCTCACGACATCGCTGAAACCATTTTGCGCGGTTTCAATAAACACTATCGTATTTTCAGATCCTTCTCAGCCCACGCCAAAGAGGCTTTTGAGAATCGTGACTGGCAACAGATTCAACGCTTAGTCGCTGATCGTATTCAAGTCTACGATGAGCGGGTTCTGGAAACCATTGCCGAGTTAAGAGAAAATTACCAAGAAGTAATTTTGCATGAAGATACTTGGCGTTTCGCTAAAACCGCTTATATCGCCTTATTAGTCGACCATTATCAACCGGAATTGGCAGAGACATTCTTTAACTCGGTCTCAACCAAGTTACTGGACAAAGCCTATTATCGAAATCAATTTATTTTCGTCAAACCGGCGGCCGCCACTGAGTACATTGACTCCGATCGCGGCACTTTCAAATCTTTTTATCCTCAAAATGGGGATTTGCGTAACTGCTTTTCAAAAGTATTGGATTTCTATGATTGGAAAGTCCCCTTTGCTGACAAAGAACGTGATGTAGAAAATATTCACCAAGCACTCTTGGAACATTTGGGTGAGGGGTATATTCTCAATGAGCTTAACCTGCACGTACAAATCTTACAATCTCCCTTTTACCGTAATAAATGCTCCTATATTATGGGGCAGGTCATGAATGGTCACGCCCGTCATCCCTTTGCGATTGCCATTATGCATAACAGCAAGGGACAACTTGAGGTGGATGCGGCATTATTTAATCCACAGCATATATCAGTACTTTTCTCTTTTGCCAGAGCATATTTTCTGGTCTCTATGGATGTGCCATCGGGTTATGTGAACTTCTTATTGCAATTAATGCCAATGCGCAACAAGGCCGATATGTACGCCATGCTTGGCTTACATAAGCAAAGTAAAAACATCTTTTGGCGAGACTTTTTGCAACATCTGCACTATTCAGAAGATCAGTTTATTCTTGCCCCCGGGATTAAGGGACTAGTCATGACCGTGTTTACGCTCCCCTCTTTCCCCTTTGTTTTTAAAATAATTAAAGATAAATTCGGTCCTAATAAAGACTTTGATCAAGACTATGTGCGTGCTAAATACCTGTTGGTTAAAAAGCACGACCGTGTAGGTCGCATGGCTGATACGCTTGAATACTCCAATGTCGCTATTCCGCGACATCGCTGTAGTGAGGAAATGATCGAGGAGCTACGCGAATTGGCGCCTTCACAGCTGGAAGAAACCGAAGATTTCATTATCGTCAAGCATTGCTATGTTGAACGTCGCTTGAAACCGCTCAATATCTATTTACAACAGGCCACGGACCAAGAAAAGGAACGTGTCATTGTCGATTATGGCAACGCCCTCAAGGAACTAGCCTCCGCCAATATTTTCCCGGGTGATATGCTCTTCAAGAACTTCGGTCTGACTCGCTTTGGGCGTGTGATTTTCTATGACTATGACGAAATCGAATACATGACCGACTGTAATTTCAGAGACATCCCGCCGGCACCTTATCCTGAATTGGAGCTGTCCGGCGAGGTCTGGTATCCGGTCGACAGATACGATGTCTTTCCCGAGGAGTTCGGCACCTTCCTCTTGGGCGATCCAGTGGTCCGCAAAACCTTTATGAAACATCACCACGAGCTACTCAACGCTGATTTTTGGCAAGGCAAAAAGAACCGTATAAAGTCAGGTCAAATGGACGATTTTTACCCCTATCCGGAGGAGGTTCGTTTCAGCAATGGCGACGACGGTAAAACCAAATATCACGGTCAAGTAGAGGATTAACCACACGTTTTGTTGTTTTTTGTCCTTTATGACATTAAATAAATGTCATAAAGTTGTCATTACACAGTGTTACTATTTTCTCAGTTGATAGGGATTAGTGTGTAATTGACAGGAGTCTTCAATGAAACCGAGTACGTTAGAGTTATTAGGTGCCACTGACACAAGATTATTTTTCTGGTTATCTGCGCATAACCAGAAAAAGGTAATTGCTCTTTTAAGTCAAATCCTCTCTACCATGGGCAATGGTCCCCTCTATGCAGTGGTTGGTATGGCCATGATGATTTGGGGTGGCCCAGAGGGTAAAACACTTTTCTACGCTGGTGTGATTGCTTATTGCTTTGAGCTACCAATTTATTTTGTACTCAAAAACAGTATTAAGCGTGACCGACCTTGTCACAAAATCGTCGACGTCGTGAGCCTAATCACGCCTTCAGACAAATTCAGTTTCCCCTCAGGCCACACAGCTGCCGCCTTTGTCTTTGCAACCATCGTGGTGGCTCTATATCCTGCCTTGGCTGTACCGGCCTACTTGTTTGCTACCCTAGTTGGTCTGTCGCGGGTGATTTTAGGGGTACATTACCCCGGTGATATCCTAGCCGGCATGATTCTCGGTTTAGCTTGCGCTTGGGGTGCCTTAGCAATTGTTGTCGCTTAATCATTTTTTATAAGTTCTGAGTTTTATACGTGCGAATTCTTTATGGTGTTCAGGGTACGGGCAATGGTCATATTACTCGCGCCCGCGTTATGCTGCCGGCACTACTGGCAGTAGGCTGTGAGATTGATTTTGTCTTTAGTGGTCGTACAAATGACGCTTATTTTGATATGGAAATGTTCGGTGATTACCGAGCTTTTAAAGGCTTTTCATTTTATAGTCATCAGGGTGCGGTTAACTGGTTTAAAACCGTTACTCAAGCTGCTCCATTAAGTTTTCTCAATGATCTGAGAAAGCTCAATGTCAAAGACTATGATTTGGTTTTAACAGACTTTGAACCGCTCACTGCTTGGGCCGCCAAACTGCAAGGTGTGCCCTCAGTCGGTCTGGCCCATCAATATGCCTTATGCTATCCGATCCCCGGCACCGAAGGCACCCCCCTGCTCGCACAAGCGCTGAAAAGCTTTGCTCCCGCCAAGCACTATCTGGGGGTGCATTGGGCCGCCTACGACGCACCAATTATCCCGCCACTGATTTCCATGGACCATCAGCAAAGCACCAGTGAAGATGACTTTATTCTGGTGTACCTGCCGTTTGAAGAAACTGAACAAGTTGTGCCATGGCTACATAAGATACCGCAGCAACGCTTTATCCTTTATCGTAAGGGCAATGACAGCGTTCAGGATAAAAATGTGTTACTTAAACCCTTGAGTCGCGAGAACTTCCCCAAAGATCTAGCTGCTTGTGCCGGTGTCATTTGCAACACCGGTTTCGGCCTCTGCAGTGAGGCCATGGTTTTAGGCAAAAAGATCTACACTAAAGCGCTAGCCAAACAGGTCGAACAATATTCTAATGGCAAAATTTTGGAAGATTTAAATCGTGCTGTGGTCTTTAAAGACTTTGAGAAAGCGTCTCTAGCACAGTGGCTTGAGCACCCCAATCCGGCTAGGGCCGTTTTTCCACCGGTAGCCGATGAAGTTGCCGCTTGGCTTAAAGAAGGTAACTATACTGATAGTCAAGCGCTAGTGGATAGCTTATGGGCTAAATCGAAAAATGTGCAGGTCTAGTCTAGACTAAGGCCTGCACCTAAACAACCCAAGCCCCCCAAACGATTAAGAGGTATAACGACCCAATTTGGGAGGTATTTCAATGAACTCCTGATTATCAAGGTCCGGTAACTTCATACGACCAGCTTGCCAATCAGTTCTTGCCTGCTCTAAGCGTTCCGGCGAAGAAGAAACAAAATTCCAATCAATGTAGCGCGGTCCCAACGACTCGCCACCAAGGCCCATGACGACAGCATCAGTATGGGCCATAATATCAACCGATTTAGTGGGCTCTAACACCGCCATCTGACCGGCCTCTATGCGCTGATGCCCCACACTAACCTCACCACTAACCACATAAATGGCGCGTTCACTATACTCCGCAACCAAGGTGACTTTTCCACCTTGCTGCAATTGCCAATGCACATAAAACTGCGGCGACTCAACCGGCACGGGTGAAACCAGTCCCTCTAGCTCACCCGCGATTAAACGTCCGGAAACGCCCTTATCATCAAATACTGGCATGCTCGCTTCATCAAAGTGCCAAAAACCGGGTTCCATCTCCTCACGCTCCTCAGGCAATGCGACCCAGGCTTGAATACCATCCAAATAGTCGCCCTCTCTTCTGGCCTTTTCAAAACGCTCTGAATGAGTGATCCCCTTGCCCGCAGTCATCCAGTTGACCTCACCCGCACGTATGGCTTGCTCTGAACCCACACTATCACGGTGCATAATCTCACCATCAAACAAATACGTGATGGTTGATAAGCCAATGTGTGGGTGCGGTAGTACGTCGGCGTCTAGAGGCAAATCTGGCTTAAGATCTTGGGGACCCATACGGTCGAAAAAAATATACGGACCCACCATCCGATGTTTAGCAAAGGGCAAGACGCGACCGACCTCAAAATTTCCAATATTGCGCGTGCGCTGCGGAATAATCAGTTTGATCATAAGCATATCTCCGAAACTTAACAATGAATGACTCTGAGCATAGAAAACAGCTTATCCATGAAGGCCATAACAGTCATCATAGCATCGCCTATCAGGTTATTTTTTTGAAAAGTCTTTAGTCGAAGTAAAAGGAAGGAGCCGCAGAAGAGAGCAACGGATTGAGAGCAAAAAAGGGGGACAAAAAAAGCCGCCAATCAATAAAGATTAACGGCTAGTTTCAATTCATTAAATCCATTTAGCTATAAAAGGGTTTAATGGTCGGGACAGTAGGATTTGAACCTACGACCCTCTGGTCCCAAACCAGATGCGCTACCAGGCTGCGCTATGCCCCGACTTGTTAAGCTATCTATTATACAGAGCCTATCAAATAATGCAAGCAGGTTACGAGTCAAATATCATATTTGTATGTTAAACCCCACAATTTAATTAGAAACGTGGGGTTTTCGTCACAAACCCTATGTTTGACTCAAATTGCCGACATTACTCCTCTGAACCGGCGTCAGCTGCAGAACTCAGTAAGTTCTCTTCGTTTTCGATGCCGCCTAAGGCCTTAATTGATAAGCGAATACGGCCACGCTCATCAGCTTCGATTACTTTAACGCGTAGCTTCTGACCAACAGATAATACATCGTTAATATCGTTAATGCGGTAGTTAGCAATTTCAGAGATATGCAGCAAGCCATCGCGACCCGGTAAAATCTGTACAATGGCACCGAAGTCCAACATACGCTGAACAGTCCCTTCGTACACCTGATTCACTTCAACTTCAGCTGTGATTTCTAAAATACGACGCTCAGCTTCTTTGGCTTTATCCAGATCAGCGCTGGAAATAGTCACTAAACCATCATCGCTAATATCAATCTGGCTACCAGTTTCTTCAGTTAAAGCACGGATAGTTGCACCACCCTTGCCGATGACGTCACGGATTTTTTCAGGATTGATTTTAACGGTCAACATACGAGGCGCAAAGCTTGATAGCTCATCACGCGAACCGGTAATGGCTTCTTCCATTTTGCCAAGAATATGCATACGACCCTCTTTAGCCTGTGCTAAAGCAGCCTGCATAATTTCTTTCGTGATGCCCTGGATCTTGATGTCCATCTGTAAAGCAGTAATACCGGCTTTGGTACCTGCTACTTTAAAGTCCATATCACCTAAGTGATCCTCATCACCGAGAATATCAGTCAGCACAGCGAACTTATTATCTTCTTTAATCAGACCCATGGCCACACCGGCAACGTGATCTTGAACCGGCACACCGGCATCCATCAACGCTAAGCTACCACCACACACAGAAGCCATGGAGGATGAACCGTTAGATTCAGTAATCTCCGATACTAAGCGGATGGTGTACTGGAAATCATCGTGATTAGGTAATGTCGCAACTAAAGCGCGTTTAGCTAAACGACCATGACCAATCTCACGACGCTTAGGCGTACCTACGCGACCGGTCTCACCGGTTGAGAATGGAGGAAAGTTGTAGTGCAACATAAAGTGCTCACGTGCATCACCCATCACTGAATCAATAATCTGCTCGTCTTGCTTAGTACCTAAGGTTGCAACCACAATCGCTTGAGTTTCACCACGGGTAAACAATACGCTACCGTGAGTGCGTGGTAATACGCCTAAACGGATTGAAATAGGACGAACTGTACGAGTATCGCGACCATCAATACGTGGCTCGCCATTTAAAATCTGGCTGCGAACAATCTCAGACTCTAAAGAGAAAAGAATATCTTCAACTTCTACCGCATCAATAGATTCATCTTTTTCAGCAGCGGCTGCAGCTAATTTCTCTTGAACTTCAGCGTGAACCTGTTTGATTTGGCTGCTACGGGATTGTTTTTCACGAATTTTATAAGCCGCTTGAAGACCCTCTACAGCCGCTTCTCGAATTTGCGCTACTAGGCTTTCGTTTTTAGGAGCAGCTTCCCACTCCCAAGCAGGTTTACCGGCTTTTTCAACTAATTCGTTAATGGCATTGATCGCAGCTTGCATTTGCTCGTGACCATAGACCACGCCACCCAACATCACTTCTTCAGATAATTGCTGAGCTTCTGACTCAACCATCAATACAGCCGCTTCCGTACCGGCAACGACTAAATTCATCTGAGACTCGTCCAACTGACTAGCACTCGGGTTTAGCACATAGTTACCGTTTAAGTAACCAACGCGAGCAGCGCCGATAGGACCATCAAAAGGAATGCCGGAAATCGCGACTGCAGCAGAGCTTGCAATTAAAGCAACGATATCAGGATCGATTTCTGGATCAACAGACATAACATGCACAATCACTTGTACTTCGTTATAAAAACCCTCAGGGAATAATGGACGTAAAGGACGGTCAATTAAACGAGAGGTTAGAGTTTCCTTTTCGGAGGGCTTGGCCTCACGCTTAAAGAAACCGCCGGGAATCATACCGGCTGCATAGGCTTTTTCAATATAGTCCACTGTCAGTGGGAAGAAATCCTGACCAGGTTTTGCGTCTTTGGCAGCAACAACGGTGGCTAATACAACCGTATCACCCATAGAAGCTAAGACAGCACCGGAAGCCTGGCGAGCAATCTCACCGGTTTCCAAGGTAACAGTATGCTCACCATACTGGAAGGATTGAGTAAATTTATTAAACATGTGGATTCCTTAATCTACAAAATTGTCCGAAACCGCGAGCTATATCACGGTTCTATATAACTCGTCGGACTAACAATAAAAAGCCGCGCACAAGAGATTATCTGTGCACGGCTTTGAATCTTATACTTCTAAAGACCCGGTCAATTACTTACGTAAACCGAGTTTACCAATTAGATCACGGTAAGCGTTAGGGCTGGTTTTTCTTAAGTAATCAAGTAACTTACGACGACGACTAACCATACGCAATAAACCGCGACGCGAGTGGTGATCCTTGGCGTGCTCTTTGAAGTGTGAACCTAGCTCATTAATACGAGCTGTAAGTAAAGCGATCTGAACTTCAGGTGAACCGGTATCGCCCTCTTTGCGAGCAAATTCAGAAACGATTTTTGCTTTATCAATATTTGCAACTGACATAATACATATCCTTATAACTAGCGTTGACACGGACAGGCCGTCAACGTGAGATAAAAAAAACTAATTTGGTACAACAAAAAATTGAGACTTAATCTAAACACACTGCAACACAAGTGATTTATAACATCTGCTAAACTAATCGCATAGAAATGCACTATATCACCCACAACTGTCGCTGCTACAAATGAAACACTTACGTGTCTCAGTACTGTGGTTTTTGATTTAGTCAATCGATAATTATACTCTGTTTTACTATTTAAGTCGTGTTTAAAACTGCCACCTAAGAGAAAATGATGAAATCTGTGATTAAAATGCCGCAAACTCGAATAAAGGCCACGGGCAAAGGCCTTTTCCGTCCTATTGTTTTAGTTGGATTAGTTGCTTCTCTCACCGCTTGTGCAAGTTATAGGGATGTCCCCGCCAATGCACCAGCGATGGAAGCTCTACGTATTATGGGTCAAGCCAATTACAGCTGCGATCGTCCTGATGGCGGTCAGCGCTTAGTCTGGAGTTACCAACCGATGGGCCAGTACGTTTATGGCGCTGATGTGGGAGCTGATGGCAATTTAATTGATTCGGTGTATTCTGTCCTCACCCCAAAAAACTTCAGAAAACTGGATAGCGGTCGTTGGAGTGCCCAAGATGTACTCTGTGAGTTTGGCCACCCGGCTGAAATACAGACCCTAGGATTGGGCGAGAAGCGAGAGCAAATCTGGAGCTATCGTTTCAAAGAAGCAAATCACTGGAATCAGCTATTACACATTTATATGGGCCGAGACGGTCAGCAAGTCACTCGTTGGCACACCGGCCCGGATCCAATGTTCGAACGCGATTGCTTCTTTTATGGTTGTTAAGTTCGAAGCTAACAACCCGAAACTTTAAGTCTAAACCAATCATCTAATCAAAACACTTCTCATGAATCAAGCCGGAATGCGTTCATAAGCGTGCCGGCTTGACGTCTTTAGGCCATTTGTACAATGGCCTCTTTAAAGCGTCGCAAAGACAGCCAATTAAGCACCATACCGATTGCCGCCAAGGCCACAAACTGCACCCAGACCACATCAAAACCGGCACCACGAAATAAAATCGCCTGACTCAAGTCAATAAAATGACTGGTCGGCGCCAGTAACATCACATACTGTACCAAATCCGGCATCGATTCACGAGGTGATACGCCCCCGGAAAGCATTTGCATCGGCATCAAGGTAATAATCAACAGCATGGCAAACTGCGGCATATTATTGGCAATGGTTGCCATAAATATCCCCATTGATGTAATTGAAAACAAAAAAACTGCCGCACCGGCCGCAAATAACAAAATCGAGCCTTCGATCGGTACGCCTAGGCCTTTTTGCACTACAAAAATTAGCGATGACAAGGCGGCGACCAATACCACCACACTCATCGACCAGATTTTAGACATCATAATCTCAGCCGACGTGACCGGCATTACCAACAGGTGCTCAATAGTTCCTCGTTCACGCTCACGAATCAAGGCGGCACCGGTCAAAATCAAAGACAACATGGAAATATTGTTGACCACTTGCACAATACCGCCAAACCAGGTCGGGTCAAGCACCGGATTAAAGCGCGCACGCAAACTCAATTCTACCGGCAGCTGAGCCTCTCCCCGATAACGTTGAGCAAACTCGGTTACTTCCTGATTAATGATTTGACTGATATAGCCATTGCCGGTAAAGGCTTGGGACATGCGAGTCGCATCGATATTGAGCTGCACCTCTGCAGGCTCACCAGACAAAACACGACGTTGCAGACCATGCGGTATATTCAACACAAACGTGCTACTGCCGTTATCAAGCTCCACATCCATCTGATCATAGGTGATCATTTTAGGAGACGTAAAATATGGTGGGTAAAAGGCCGCAACGATACGTGTAGATAACATCGATTGATCCTCATCCACAATCGCAATCGCTGCATGATTCAAGGTATCCGGAATCGCTTTAGCTGAACTATAAATCGATAAGCTGAACATATACACGATTAGGATCAACATCATCGGCTCACGCAACAGACTCCAAAACTCCTTAATACCCAATAACCAAATATTAAGTAAGGCACGATGGCTTGGCGTCTTTTTGTTATTGCGTGTTCTAACGGCGCTTTCTGACATGTTAGCGCTCCTGCTTTTTCATTAACAAAATAGCGGCGATCACTACGACAACTGCAGCAATTTGTAGGGGTTGAATATACTCCTGCAACTCCTGAAAACCCAGCGCCTTATTAAAGACCCCACGACTAATCATAAACATATAGGTCGCCGGACTAATCTCACCAAGCAAACGCGCCCCACCTTCCATTGAGCTCACTGGATTAGTTAAGCCCGAAAACTGCGTGGTTGGAATCATGGTCAGAATCATTGATAGAAAAAGCGCCGCCGTCTGATTTTTTGTTAAGGCTGATATTAACAACCCCACGCCGGTAGCGATAATCAAGAAAAACACCATGGACCAATTCAGAGCCCATAAACTGCCGGTTAATGGCACTTTAAAGAGATAGATAGCCATTAATAAGAGGCATATATAATTCAACATACCCAAGATAAAATAAGGCACTTGCTTACCCAGAATAAATTCTGCACGGGTTACCGGCGTCACGTAAACGTTTAAAATCGTACCGCGTTCTTTTTCTCGTACGACGCCCAAAGCCGCCAACATCGCCGGCATCATTAAGAGCAACATCGGCATCACAGCAGGCACCATGGCGGGCAAGCTTTGTACGTCCGGATTGTAGCGATAGCGACTTTCAATACTCAAACGAACCTGCGGTGCCATACCCATTGCGGCAGCAGCCGTCCCTAACCAATGCGCATGCATACCGGCCACATAGCCTTGCACCGTCTCGGCTCTAGTCGGCATGGCTCCATCAATCCAGGCACCAATTTCTACCGGCTCACCTCGCAAAAGCTTGCGACTGAAATCAGCCGGTATTTCCAAAGCCAGACTCAACTCACCGGAGCGCATGCGCCGGTCAAGATCCTCATAATCAACAATAGGTTCATGCTCAGTAAAATAACGCGAACCGGATAGATTTAAACTATAACTACGACTGACGGTGCTCTGGTCACGATCTAGCACCCCATAGCTAAGGTTAGTAATATCCGACGTCATACCGAAACCTATGACCGCCATTAAGATAACCGACCCCAGCAAAGCCAACAGCAAGGTGATGGGATCGCGCCGTAGCTCCAAGGCCTCACGCCAAACAAAGCTATACCAACGCTGAAAACTAAAACCTCTGACCTGTTTAGTCGCCGATTTAATAGGCGCCGCATCATCACTCGCTTGTAAAATAGCAGCCTCTTGATCAGTCACGACATCATCGACTTCAGCTTCTAATAAGTAACCGATAAAGGCTTCTTCCAGACTATCTGCCCCGCGTTTTTCTACTAACGCGGCCGGTGTATCACTATCTAACACCTTACCGGCATGCATCATCGACATGCGATCGCAGCGCATGGCCTCATTCATAAAATGGGTTGAGATAAAAATCGTCACATGATCCCGGCGCGATAACTCAAGCAAGTATGACCAGAACTTATCGCGCGCCACCGGATCCACGCCGGAAGTCGGTTCATCCAAAATCAGCAACTCCGGCTTGTGCACCATAGCCACTGCTAGAGAGAGTCTTTGCCGTACACCTAAGGGTAGATTATCCGGTAAGGTATGCTTAAGCTCTTTAAGCTCAAAACGCTCTAGCATCTCCTCAACGCGTTCGTCAACCTCGGTGGCAGGCACATTAAAAATCTTGGCATGCATCACCAAATTCTGCAAGACAGTCAACTCACTATAAAGAGAGAATGACTGCGACATATAGCCAACGCGACGTCGTGCATCCAGATTATTCGGATCGACCTCGTCCCCAAACAACCAAACCTGTCCCTCGGACATCGCTAATAAACCGGTCAACATTTTCATGGTAGTAGATTTGCCGCAGCCATTGGACCCCAGAAAGCCGAAGATCTCGCCGCGTCGAATTTTAAAACTGACATCATCCACCGCCACAAAATCGCCAAAACGTCTAGTTAGATGTTTGGCTTCAATGGCAACTTCATCATCAATGTCCAATGGTGGAATAATCACCTCTTGGTGATCTGCTGTTTTTTCTTCGGGCAATAACCTTAAAAAAGCCTCCTCAAGGCTATGACTATTGCTTTGTTGCATTAACTCTTGCGGACTACCGGTGGCCAATACTTGCCCCTCATCCATCGCCACTAGCCAGTCAAAACCCTGCGCTTCGTCCATATAGGCGGTAGCTACAATCACGCTCATATGAGGACGTAAAGAGCGAATCCTCTCAATCAGATCCCAAAATTGCGACCGCGCTAAAGGATCCACGCCAGTTGTCGGCTCGTCTAAAATCAATAGATCAGGATCATGAATCAATGAACAGCATAAACCTAGCTTTTGCTTCATCCCACCAGAAAGCTTACCGGCTGGTCGGCCCAGAAAATTATAAAGACCGGTACTACGAGTCAAATCATCAATGCGACGACGCCGTTCTTTGGCATTATGACCAAATAAGCGAGCAAAAAACTGTAGGTTCTGCTCGACAGTGAGCGTGTGGTAAAGGTTTTTACCTAAGCCCTGGGGCATATAAGCAATACGCGGACAAGTTACATCACGATGAGACTTTTTACGCATATCCCCATCGAATACCCACACCTCACCTTGTTGGATCACGCGGGAACCGGAAACTAAAGACAATAAGCTGGACTTACCGACACCGTCAGGGCCGATCATGCCAACCATTTGACCGCTTGGTATTTCCAAGCTTAGATTATTAAGCGCTAAGGTTTTGCCGTAGCTCAGACTGACATTTGATAATCTGATCACCGGTGTTTGCTTACTGCTCACGCCCTACCTCTGCAGTAAACCGTGTTTGTAAATGTACCGGCCAGTCTTCTCGCTGATCTAAACGCACATAAGCGACACCGGGCAAACCGGTTTTGACATAGTCCAAATAAGATAACAACAATTCACGAGGGATTTGCGCTTTGACACGAAACATTAACTTTTGACGTTCGCTAGCAGTTTCTACTGTCTTAGGGGTAAATTGCGCGATATCGGCGACAAAAGTAATGATTGCCGGAATCGGTGTTTGCGGTGCGGCATCTAGCACAATTCTTGCTTCACTGCCAATAGCAATACGTCCTGCCACGGTTTCTGGCAAGAAAAAAGTCATAGAAACATCAGATAAGTCCACCATATTCAAAACGCGAGTACCAGCAGCTACTACTTCTCCCGGTTCAGCTAAACGCAACTGCACACGACCATCACGAGGCGCTAATAGGGTGGTATCCTCAATATCCGATTCAATCCGTTGAATGGTCGCCAAGGCCGCCTCGATACGCGAATCAATGGTCACCAATTCTGATTTAGCGGCATCAATCGCAGCTTGTGCTGACACCACTTGAGCCTTAGCCGCGGTGACCGACGATTCGGCATGTATTAACTGGGCACGGTCATCATCCAGCTCTTGCTTGGAGGCTGCACCTTCTCGGCTTAACATCCGAGTACGATTATAGCGACTACGAGCTGCACCCAGTGCCGCTTCGCTTTGCTTGACACCGGCTTCAACTGCAGCCAACTCACTCTGTCTTAACGCCACCTGAGCTTCTGCGGTAGCCACAGATTGCAATACTTCCTGATGCCTTGCCTTGGCCTCACTCAACTGCGCCTGCATACTACTCGACTCCAGAGTCGCCAAGGCTTGACCTGCTTTAATGTATTCGCCCTCTTGTACCAACACCTCAGAGAGGCGACCGGCGAACTTCGAGGCTAAATTGATCTCAGTTGCCTCAATTCGACCATTGCCGGAAGGAAAGTTTTCACCTAATTCGTCCTCCCCTGATGAGGTCAAATAATAAACAGCGGCTGCCACAATAGCGATGAGTAGTCCCCACTTGATCCAAGCACCAAATTGACGATTTACTGCCATTATTCACACTTCCTCTTATTAAATAATCTCATAGCCTATGCCATATGGGGTTGATTAGCTTTCCTGTTCATCAGTCAGCATCATCGGCAAAACATAATCAGATGCCACCTGAGTACCACCACCCAAAGCACTGTACAATGCCACTTCGCTTAAACGTAAACCACCCTGGTCTTGTGCTAATTGCTGACGTGCAGTCAAAAGATCGCGCTGTGCATCCAAGACATCCAGATAGCTGACAGCACCACTGTCATAACGTAGTTGTGCCAAGCGTGCACGCTCCTGTTGAATCTGCACCACACGCTGCCCTAAATGCACTTGTTCCTGCAAACGCAAGCGATGATTTAAGGCATCAGAGACTTCTTTAAAGGCCTGTTGAATGGCTTTTTCGTATTCGACCACAGCCATTTGTGAACGAATCTCTGATGCTTGAAGATTGGCCGCACGTGCACCACCATCAAAAATAGCTAGCGAAATCACCGGAGCAAACAACCAAGTACCACTACCCCCATCAAACAAGCCTTTAAGTTGAGCACTTGCTGTACCGGCACCGGCGGTTAAGGCAATGCGTGGGAAATAAGCTGCTCTAGCTGCCGCGATATTTGCTCTGGAAGCTCGCAAACGGTGCTCCGCAGCGACAATATCCGGTCGTTGCAATAGAACCTCTGAAGGCAGCCCGACAGCAATCGGACTAAAGGCGGTATCGACAGCTCCACCTTTTGGGTAAGAAGCTTTTGTGATCATACCCGGCGCATTGAAATCACTCGGTTTAGCGACCAGTACCCGGAAAGCATTAAGTAAATCGCCACGTTGCTGCTGCAGCTGTGATAACAAGACTCGTGCCTGCATCAATAAGGTCTCAACCTGCGTCAGCTCTAATAAAGAAGACGCACCGACCTCATAACGTCGCTTAAAAATACGATAGGATTCCTGGCGTGAGGCTATACTCTTTTGAGCAATATCAATCTGCTCATCTAGGGTTTGTAGCGACAGATACACTCGCGCCACCTCAGCAATCAATCCGGCCTGAACCGCATGACGGGCATAGGATCCCGCCAAAAACTCCTCTAATGCAGCGTCATTAAGATGGCGAATACGACCCCATAAGTCCAGTTCCCAACTATTAAGTCCAACCATCAAACCATATTCGGCACCGACTTGTGATGCGCCTGTAGGACTCAACTCAGCGGGTAGCCCCCGTCGCGACGCTTGACCATCAAGCCCAGTGGTCGGCCATAAATCAGAACGCCTAAGCTGCAAAATCGCCTCAGCCTCAGCAACTCGCAGTACAGCCAGTTTTAAATCACGATTATGCGCTAAGGCATCGGCAATCACTTGACGTAACATCGGATCGTTAAAGTAATCCCACCAAGCTAATTGTTGCGGATCCACCCCGACCGTACCGCTTTGCTGTCGCTCTTGAGGCCACTCTAAGGGAATAATGCTCTGCATTTCCGGTGAATTAACGCTCACCGTCTGACAGGCACTTAACGTCACCACCAGTAACAATGATAAAGACCGCTGTTTGAACAAAGTGGGGATCTTGGGTAGTAAACTACGACGCTGGCTGAACATCATGAATAACAATACCTGATGATTAGAAAACTTTGGGTTTGGGGGTTTTGGCTTTTAAAATCGCAAACAATAAATAGATGCATTATACAGGCAATTAACTGCTTAGGCAGTCATTAATCTAAGGGCTAATAAATACAACACGACGTTTTATTTTTTGCTCATTAAACTAAACCCCTTATCGTCTTAAACAATAAGGGGTTTGGGGGTGGGTCATTAGCGATCTCTTTTAACACGCAGGTGTTTAGCCTTGCGCCAACGTAAAAACATAACCACCCATCCCGAAAGGGTATAGGATAAAAACACCAAGGTAATCACCACCGGTGCATTTAGCATCAGCAAGGCAAAAACCAGAACCAACATCGTCATCAGCAGTGCCGGTGATTTTTTCTCATTTAAAAAACCGGATTTACCACTGAAAAACGGCGCATTTGAAATCATGGTCAGACCGGCATACACCGTAATCACAAAAGCCACCCAAGCATGCGGGTCAGAAATCGGTAAACGATTGTCTACCGATAGCCAAACAAAGCCGGCGGTCAGCGCTGCCGCCGCTGGGCTTGGTAAACCCTGAAAAAAGCGACTGTCGACAATATTTATATTGCTATTAAAACGGGCCAGACGAAGCGCTGCCCCCGCGACATAAATAAAGGCAGCCAACCAACCCCAACGACCCAAATCATGCAAAGTATAGGTGTACATAACCAAAGCCGGCGCTACACCAAAGGAGACCATATCCGCCATGGAGTCATACTGCTCACCAAATGACGATTGGGTGTTAGTCAAACGCGCAATGCGCCCATCCATGCCATCCATCACCATGGCTGCGAAGATCGCTAGCGCCGCTAATTCGAAGCGATGATTCATGGCCTGCATAATAGCAAAAAAACCGGCAAATAAATTTGCCGTGGTGATGGCGTTAGGCAGCAGGTAAATACCGCGTTTAGGCACATTTGAGGAATTGACCAAAACCGGTTCTTCCATCAAATTATCAATAAAGTTGCTTGAAGCCTGAACTTCTTCGACGGGCTTTTGGTCTACCTCTTGAGCAAGCTCTTTTGGCTCATCTAACATAATTACTCCAATTCAGCCAAGATGGTGATGGTATGTGACACCGTGTCGCCGATCGCTACCAATGGCTTAGCAGTTAGGGGCAAATACACATCGACACGTGAACCAAAGCGAATAAATCCATAACGATCCGCTGCCATCAACTGCTGTCCCTCATTGACATAACATAAAATGCGTCTAGCCACTAAACCTGCCACCTGTACAGAGGTCACGAGCTGCCCATCAGCACGCTCGATGACAATCGCATTACGTTCATTTTCTACGGAAGCTTTGTCTAAATCGGCATTAACAAATTTGCCCTTGAAATACTCAACTTTTGCTATGCGACCACTCACTGGCATCTGGTTCGAATGCACATTAAAAACATTCATAAACACACTGATTTTAAGCGCGCGTCTACCGGCATAGGGATCATCCACCTCTTCAACCGCCACAATACGACCATCGGCAGGTGATAACACCAAACTGTCGCCTACCGGCGCTTGACGACTCGGATCCCGAAAAAACTGAATCACAAAAATCGCGACCAAGATAAATAATAAACCCAACCACGAGTTGATTAAGCTGGTGACAATTGCTAAGACCACAGCAAGCGCAATAAATGGCCAACCCTCTTTAGCCAAGATAGGACGTTTTTGATTATTATTTGTTAACTGATTACTCACTTAAGTACCTATTAAATTGAGAGATTTCGTTTAGAACGGGAAACTTTAATGGTAACACGTACCGCCCCCAAGCTTTGCTTAGACAGTAAAGAAAACTAAGCTTCAACCATCATCAGCTATCCTAGCCACTAAGGTTCCGATAAAGTTTGACTATGGCACAGTTAATTTTAAACGATTAGATATTAGGGTCTCAATAGCCTATTATTTGCCTATGCAGTTATAATATCCTGACTATATAAAATCATGTGTTTTGCATTCTTATAACATTTGGCTATAAGCTAATCATGGTTTAATAGTTCTCTATTATGTAGTAAATCCTTAAAATATAACCCTCGATAAAGCTAAAGATCCTCCTCTCCCACAGCGGCATATCTCACCCTTGGTCTTTCTTTGTGGTGACCCAGTGGGATATCTTGCTGAATTCTTTAGTCTTTATCGACCTCATTATTCGGAGATTTCATGAGTTTATTAGATTTAGCAAAAAAACGTCGTTCGATTTACCATTTAGGTAAGAACATCACCCAGTCTAATGACGAAGTTGCTCAACTGGTCAAAAACATTGTAAAAGAAACCCCTTCTTCTTTTAACTCTCAAAGTTCACGCGTGGTTGTTCTTTTAGATGAAGAGCATGATGCATTATGGGAAATCACCCGCGAAACCTTACGCATCCTAGTTGGTGACGGTGATTTTACAGCAACCGACAAAAAAGTCGATGGCTTCAAAGCTGCTAAAGGCACCATCTTATTTTACGAAGATAAAGAGCCCATCGAAAACTTACAAAAACAATTCCCTCTGTATGCAGATAACTTCCCGATCTGGTCCGAGCACTCTACCGGTATAACGCAGTATGCGGTTTGGTTAGCTCTTGCTGAAGTTAATATCGGTGCTTCTTTGCAGCATTACAATCCGGTGATTGACGCTGACGTCGCTCAACGTTGGAATATTCCTGAAGGCTGGGTTTTACGTGCCCAAATGCCTTTCGGTAGCATTGAAAGCCCTGCCGGCGATAAAACATATATGGATGATGACGCTCGTTTCCGCGTATTTGGCGCCTAAACACTTGAGCGGAAAATTGATTGTATTAGCAACTAGCTAAACAAAAATTAAGTCTATCCGGTCCCGAGCTAATTTCACCACGGTGTTAATTACTCGGGATTTTTATGTTTAAAACTCTATGACGATAAAGTCTCTAAATACTCTGAGGCCGCTTGGCGGCTGTTAAAAATCCGCTGTTGCTTGTCGGGATATTGACTTAATAAATCCAAAACCTGCGGTCGTTGATGTTGAGGATAGTCTCTAATTAATTGTAAAAACTCTTCATCGTCGTCTTTTGATAATTCTATCCAGGGCAGATCAGAACGAGCTTGACCCTTTCTAGTCAATACGCCCGCTAAACAAACTGCGGTCGGATAATCCAGAAAAAACACCGTGTCACAGGCAGCTAATCGCATGGACAACGTAGAGCCATAATTGCCATCAATAATCCAAGATTCTTGGGCCAAGACATCGCGCAAACGCTCTTTAAAAATACCCCGTTCAAGCGCTGTACCGTCTGCATGCCAATAGAGTCGGTCCAAGTGAATTAGTGGCAAAGCGGTTTTTCGGTGCAAAGCCTTAGCAAAAGTGCTCTTGCCGCTGCCGGGGCAACCGATAATCAGAACTTTCTTCATCGCCTCTACTGTTTCAATCCCGAGAGCTCTACCTATGCTGCTAATCAACTTAACGTTGACTGTAAGTTTAGGCTCAAATCAAGTTAAAACTCATACCATCCTGAGCCAATCGCACACCCGGTAATAATTGTTCCGGATGTTTGATCAGATAACTGTCCAAACTATGATCAATATGCGTCAAATAAAAGGCTTTAGCCTGCACCTGTGACTGCAAAGCTTGCGCCTCATCAAGATTGTTATGACCCTTAGCGTCGACGCTTGGTGCGAAAGTACAGTCAATCAATAAATAATCCACTTCAGCAGCGCGTAGCAATTCGATTACTCGTGGAGATAAGCCTTTAGTGTCCGTTAAATAGGCCACAGCTTTGCCTTGGGGTGCTTCGATTAAATAACCCAGCGTCGGTCTCGAATGCTCTAAGGGTAAAGCGGTAATATCCACTGTCTGGCGATTTTGACCACTCAGACTAAGCCGCTGAAAAGGTTCTAAGGTAGGAGAAAAATCTAGAACAC
Source organism: Alcaligenaceae bacterium (assembly GCA_030538235.1). Taxonomy (GTDB): domain Bacteria; phylum Pseudomonadota; class Gammaproteobacteria; order Burkholderiales; family Burkholderiaceae_B; genus Oligella. The sequence continues at coordinate 314,240 of JAUNUJ010000003.1, read as the reverse complement.
CGGGATTTCTATAGAGATCAGCGAAACCCTCGTTGTCCACCGGTCCATAGATCGGTAATGACATATTTACACCCCACCGCAGACTTAATAAACCTTGGGCATGATCTGCATGATAATGCGTTTGAAAAATAGCTTTAAGCCGAGGAGAGGAATCACTATCGCTAGTCGGCAGCGGAAAACGCTCGCGCAAATCCATTAGGCCGCTATCAAATAAATAAACGTCCCAACCAATTTGCAACATAGCACTGGCGGGACGTCTAATAAAACGACTATCTGCCCGTGCCCGCTCGCAAGCAGGGCATTGACAGTTATAAACCGGCAGCTGCGCGGAGCTACCGGTTCCTAATACCGTAAATAACACGTAATTAGTTTTTGCTTTGGTCTACTAATTTGTTAGCAGCAATCCAAGGCATCATGGCGCGCAACTGGCTACCAACTTGCTCGATTTGCGATTCAGCGTTGATACGACGACGTGAAATCAAGGTAGGTGCACCGGCCGCGTGCTCAAGAATAAAGCTCTTAGCGTACTCACCTGTTTGAATGTCATGTAAGCACTCGCGCATCGCCTTTTTAGTCTCTTCAGTCACAACGCGAGGACCGGTAACGTACTCACCGTATTCAGCGTTGTTAGAGATAGAGTAGTTCATATTGGCAATACCACCTTCGTAGATTAGGTCTACGATTAGCTTCAATTCGTGCAAGCACTCGAAGTAAGCCATTTCAGGTGCGTAACCAGCTTCTACTAAGGTCTCGAAACCGGCCTTGATTAGCTCAACTGCGCCACCACAAAGAACCGCTTGCTCACCGAATAAGTCAGTTTCAGTCTCTTCGCGGAAGCTGGTTTCAATAATACCGGCACGACCGCCACCGTTAGCGCTGGCATAAGAAAGAGCCACATCACGAGCAGCACCGGAAACGTCTTGGTAAACAGCAACTAGGTGAGGTACACCACCACCGTTTTGGTAGGTGTTACGAACCGTATGACCCGGTGCCTTAGGAGCCACCATGATCACATCGACGTCCGCACGAGGTACTACTTGACCGTAGTGAACGTTGAAACCGTGAGCAAAAGCTAAAGCAGCACCGGCTTTCATATTAGCTTCTACTTGGTTTTTGTATACCTCGGCAATACTCTCGTCAGGTAACAAAATCATCACCACATCTGCGTCTTTTACTGCATCAGCCACTTCAGCAACTTTTAAGCCGGCATTAGCGGCTTTTTGCCAAGAAGCACCGTCTTTACGTAAACCTACGGTGACGTTAACGCCTGACTCATGTAAGTTTAAAGCGTGAGCGTGGCCCTGAGAGCCGTAACCGATGATGGCAACTTGCTTGCCTTTGATTAGGGATAAATCACAATCTTTGTCGTAAAAAACTTTCATAACTTCCTCTGATAAATAAATTCGTTGTACTACTAGATATTTAAAAACAATTAATTAAACTTTTAAAATACGATTACCGCGACCGACACCGGTCACACCACTACGCACAGTTTCTAAAATAGCGCCCGGCTCAATAGCCTCGATAAAGGCATCGATTTTGTGCTGAACACCGGTTAACTCAATAGTGAAGGTCTTGTCAGTGACATCAAGAATGCGCCCACGGAAGATCTCCGTAAGACGGGAAACCTCTTCGCGCTCCTTGCCAACTGCGCGCACCTTGATCAACATAAGCTCACGCTCAACCATCGGCGCCTCAGTCAAATCCACGACTTTGACTACATCGACTAAACGATTCAAGTGCTTGGTAATTTGCTCTATCACTTCTTCAGAGCCATTGGTCATAATGGTCAGACGCGATAAGCTCGGATCCTCTGTCGGTGCCACTGTCAGAGTCTCAATGTTATAACCACGAGCGGAGAATAAACCGACTACGCGAGATAAAGCACCCGGCTCGTTTTCTAATAAAATCGAAATTACGTGTTTCATGTCTCACCCCTATGCATCAATACCGTCGATTAACATTTCAGTTAATCCCTTGCCCGCTTTAACCATTGGCCATACATTGGTCTCGGGATCGGTTATGAAATCGAGGAAAACCAGACGCTTTTTGTGAGCGCCAAAGAAAGCTTCACGCAGCGCCGGCTCAACGTCGGCAACCCTAGTGACCTGAATGCCGACATGACCATAGCTCTCGGCTAACTTTACGAAATCCGGGATAGAATCCATATAAGACTCAGAATAACGAGAACCATAATCAAGCTCTTGCCACTGTCTTACCATCCCGAGGTAGCCATTATTGAGACAAATAATCTTAGGAGTAAAGCCGTATTGCTTACAAGTGGCTAGTTCCTGGATATTCATCTGGATCGAGCCTTCGCCGGTAATACAAGCAAACATGCCGTCGGGATTAGCCATCTGGGCGCCCATAGCATACGGTAGACCGACACCCATGGTACCTAGACCACCGGAATTCAACCATCGACGTGGTTTTTCAAAACCGTAATACTGTGCAGCAAACATCTGATGCTGACCAACGTCTGAACTGACAAAGGCCTCACCGCCGGTCACTTCCCAGAGCTTTTCAACCACAAACTGAGGCTTGATAATATCATCAGACTGCGTATAAGCTAGACACTTACGATCACGCCACTGATTAATTTGCTCCCACCAACCATCAATGTTTTTAGCCGGTTTCTCAGAATTACCTTTGAGCTCACGTAGTTGTGAATTCATCTCTTGCAGCACGTCTTTGACATTGCCCACAATCGGCAAGTCGGCTCTAACGCGCTTGGAAATAGAAGACGGGTCCACGTCAATATGAATAATTTTGCGCTGTACCTGACCGAAATGCTTAGGATTAGCAACGACACGGTCATCAAAACGCGCGCCCACACAAATTAGCACATCGCTGTTTTGCATGGACATATTGGCTTCATAGTTACCATGCATGCCCGGCATCCCGACATAATTAGGATGGCTGGCATTAAGACCGCCTAACGCCATCAAGGTAGTCGTACATGGGGCGTCGAGCAGATCAACTAACTCACGTAGTTCCTCTGCAGCATCCGACAAGATCACACCACCACCCGCATAAACCATAGGGCGGGAAGCTGAACGTAAGGCCATAACAGCTTTTTTAATCTGACCTTGGTGCCCTTTGACCACCGGATTGTACGAACGCATTTTAACCTCGCTCTTAGGGGGAGCATAGCGCCACGTATCGATGGTAACGTCTTTGGGGATATCAACCAAGACCGGACCAGGTCGGCCAGTGCTGGCGATATGGAAAGCCTTGCGCATGGTGTCGGCTAAGTCTTTGACATCACGCACGAGGAAATTGTGTTTAACACAAGGACGGGTAATACCCACCGCATCACATTCTTGGAAAGCGTCTTCGCCAATCATCTTGGTGCCAACCTGGCCACTAATCAGGACCATAGGAATCGAGTCCATATAGGCCGTCGCCAAACCGGTCACGGCATTGGTCAGACCAGGGCCACTGGTGACTAAAGCAACGCCGACTTTATTAGAAGAGCGGGAGTAAGCGTCGGCAGCGTGAACAGCAGCCTGCTCATGACGCACTAGAATGTGCTGAAAATCTTTTTGACTGAAAATAGCGTCATAGATATATAGTACTGCGCCACCCGGATAACCGAAGATATGCTCAACACCTTGTTCGGCCAGACAGCGAACAACAATCTCTGCGCCCGTTAATTGTTCCATTTTTATATTCCTTTCATAACCGGTACATCGCACACCTGACGAAGCGGCATCTGTCGCAACCGGAAGGCCATCGCAGCGCTTTGACCCTCACGGAGAGTCGCCACCCACAACAGCTATTCAGCTCGATAAAGGCCTTCAGAGGCTTGTACATCGCATTAAAACTATGCATAAAAGTCAGAAACGGAGTCTGCGAATTTGCTTGTGGCAAGATACGACAGATTTTTTCTAAACTTAGGGCTATAGCGCTATGACAATGTGTGTGACTTGTCACTGATACTCAATGGGTAACTGAGTATTTATCGTCTATAAGTCCAGTGCTTTTTTATGATAAAAAAAGACACAAAGTGAAACATTAGCCCATTGCCATCAAAAAATCAATGGCAGGAGCTAAAATCAGCTTATTTGTCAGTTAAATCATAGATAAAACACCACACTTTAGGCGGATTAAACCCTCCCTACTCGATAAATCAAAATGCAGTCGCGCAACCACTGCCTCAAAACTCAAAGAAAGCACTACAAATGTTTATAATAAGAGCTTGTTTTCATGCGCTAAGATTTAGGTGATTGCAAAGTGCACATAGGAACCGATACCCTCAATAAGTTCTTCCACAGTCCGGAGCTGTATTTCGGCGTGCGTAAGGCTTTCGGTTTGTTTGTTGCCATCTTCGTGTTTTTCGGTCTTTTGCAGGACTATGAGCATGGGGTGGCTTTTGCCAGTGGCGTGCTCTGCATGTCGATTGTCGATCCACCGGCAGCCTATAGCTTGAGAGCTCGCAGCAATGAGCTCTTAGCGACTTTGATGTTATGTAGTGTCGGGACCTTTTTTGTCAACCTGCTCGGCCCCTACCACGAAGTCTCTTGGGTCATGATTACCGCATTGGTTTTCCTGTATTCGATTCTAGCGGTCTATGGCAAATCCGGCACCTTGATTGGATTTGCAGCCTTACTGGCTATTTTGATGAACCATAACTTTGTCAAACCCTATGATGAAGCCATGGTGCATAGCGCATTGACCTTTCTGGGCTGTACCTCCTATTGGTTCTTTAGTGTCAGCATCAGTTATCTATTTCGGAAGTACGAACAGCGTTTAATAATCGCCAGCGCTTTGTATGCCACCGCTAATTACATGTTGGCCCGTGCCCGTTTATATGATGTAGAGCGCGATTTAGATAAAAGTTTCCATAAACTAATCAATCAAACCTCGCGCATGATTGAGACTCAACAAGCGGCTCGAGACATGATTTTGCGCCATTTACCCAGCTCAGATGAAAGCAGTACTTACGAACAGCGGACCCGGCTATGGAATATCTTTAACCGGATGGTAGCCATTATGGACAATATGGTGGCTACTCATACTGACTATCAGTATTTGCGAAAAAAGTTGAGCGACCATGATGCCTTGCTTTTTATGCGCGACACCTTGGTTATTTTGAGTGCCACTCTAAACCACGCAGCCACCGACTTAATTCGTAATGAACCGCTTTCTTATCGTAGTAGTGTCAAGGCCGAGTTACGTGCCTTGGAATTTGAAATCGAGCAGTTTCGAGCACACAACCTGCCACAGGAAGAACCCGAAATTTATAGCTTAGTGATTCAAATTTATCGTCGCCTGAGAAACACGCACTTTAATGTTGAAGAAATCAGTAATAACCTACGCTATGTTAAAAACTTCCAAGGACCGCCGGATCCCAGACAGTCCGGGCATGAGTGTGTAGCAAGTGCCAAGGAAGCCGTGACCATCAGTCCTTCCTTGCTACAATTTCGTTCGACCAATGACTATTCATTTTCGCGACTATTAAATCAGCTCAAAATGGGTCTAAAGTCGGCGATTGTACGTTATTCACTGCGTGTTACTGCTGCTGTCCTCTTTGTGCAGTTAGGCACTGCCTTATTATTTTTAATGCCGCTAGAAGACAGCGTCTATCAGAACCTTAGTAATCACACCAATTGGATTCTGGTCACTGTATTACTCATCATGCGCCCCGGTTTTACGCTAACTCAACAACGAACAAGCTGGCGTTTAATCGGCACCTTGATTGGTTGCATAATCACCATCGGACTGTTTGCCATTACTAATAATAACTTTGTGATTATGACAGTGATGTTTGTGGCGATGATTTTAGGCAACACCTACATCAAGGACAATTTCCGACTCGGTTCGGTTTTTATCACGGTCTATATCTTGATTGGTTTCCACTTTCTCACCCCCGGTTTTTATTGGTTGGTGGGTGAACGCGCATTGGATACCCTGATTGCTTCGGCGATTACTTTTGTCTTTAGTTTTCTACTACCTTGGTGGGAAAGAGATCAGCTGCCCAAGTACGTTAGCAACACAATTGACGCGCTTTATCACTACTTGCACGACACGATTGCCTATGTACGGGTGCTACAAGCCTTGCCCAAAGAGCAGCGTATAGCAGAGCCGACAGAACCGAGCTTATTAGCCATGCACTTATCACGCAAAAAAATGCAAGATGCCTATGCGCTCTTTACGGATAGTTTAAATCGCATGATGAGCGAACCCGATAGACGCCAGATGGATATTATTCGTCTGAACCGTATCTTGCTGGAAGCCGATGCGCTAGCCAGTCAAATTAACTCCATGGTGCCTCTGATGATTCAATTTGATGATATCCCTGAGGATCTGGAAAAGAACATTGACTATGTTTACAACATGCTGACTTTAAAGCCTTTTCACTGTCAAGACGAACCGCCACCGATCGAATCCGGTCAAGACTATATCAGCATGCGTTTCCCGCTCAAGCAGATGTACAAGGCCTCCCAAGTACTTAAGCAAGAAGCTACTGCCTTGGGATTAAACTAGGCTATAGTAGAAAGCACAAAGAAGTTAATAGTAAAAAATCTCATAAAGATTAGCTAATGAACAAACACGACGTATCTTTTTTCTTCCCTGCCCCTGTTAAGCAAAACTTTTGCACTCAATGCGGCTCAAAACTCAGTCGAATCATACCACCTGAGGACAATATGCCACGTGACACCTGCTTAGAATGCGGTGCGGTTCACTACCGCAACCCACTCTTAGTGGTCGGTGCCATTCCGGTCTATCAGAACAAGATCCTACTCTGCAAACGTGCTATCGAACCACGCTATGACACGTGGACCTTTCCCGCCGGTTTCATGGAATTAGCAGAAAGCAGTGAGGCCGGCGCTAAGCGAGAAACGCTCGAAGAAGCAGGCGCCCTGGTTGAGATCGGTGATTTATTTACCATCATTGATGTCCCAAGCGCTAATCAGGTGCATCTTTATTATTTAGCGGAAGCCCTTGACGATCATCTTGACCCCGGCATTGAAAGCTTAGAGGCTGCCTATTTTGATATAAAGGATATTCCTTGGGACAATCTGGCCTTTAGAAGCATCAAGACCACATTGGAGCATTATGTGCGGGCTTTGGACACAGGCTACTACGGGCCCTTTAACTACATCCTTGAGTAACCATGACCCCGCTTTACTTAATTGATGAAGAGAGTGAATTACCACCGAGTCACTTCGCCTTGGATGACCCCGATGGTCTGATTGCGGTCAGTGAAAGGGTCACAGCCAAACTGGTTTGGCGCGCCTATCATCACGGCTATTACCCTTGCAGTCCTGTCGGTGAGCAAGTCACACTCTGGTGGGCACCGGCCGAGCGTATGATTTTACGTCCACAAGATTTACATATATCAAAAAACTTTAAAAAACTTCTTAAGCGCATTATCCGCGAAGAACATAACCCGCAAGCTGACATTCAAGTCACTATCAATCACCGTTTCGAAGAGGTTATCAGGAATTGTGCCATATTACCTCGACGCCAAGAATTTGACGGCGCTTGGATCTCCGAGGAAATCATTGAAGCGTATAGTGAATTACATCGTCAAGGCCTTGCCCATAGTTTCGAGACTTGGCAAGATGGTGATTTAGTGGGTGGACTTTATGGGGTCCGGATGGGCAGGATATTTTGCGGCGAATCCATGTTTAGCAAGCAATCACAAGCATCACGCATTGCTTTTAGTCATGCAGTCAAATTTCTGACTAATCTGGGTATTGAACTAATTGACTGCCAACAAGACTCAGCATACTTAAGAAGCCTAGGAGCCACCCTGATTTCTCGCTCAGATTATGAATTCCATCTCCATCAACTCAGCCAGAGTGCACAAATTACTGCCCTACCCGCAGGACGCATCTCATTTAATGGTCACTATATCCAAGACGATGTGATAAAGCGTCATGCACAAAGCCAGTCTTACTGAAATCGCTCATGACTAAATCCTTTGACCTTCATCTTTCGCCCCCCGGTAAATGCAGCTATCTAGAAGATATGCAATCAAGCTCGCAGATCATTGTGCCGCCTCATGAGGTTAATAGCAAATATTTCGGACCTTTGCTACGTCAGGGTTTTAGACGTAGTGGTGCTTTTGTTTATCGACCTCATTGTGGTAGTTGCAGTGCCTGTTTGTCGCTACGTGTTGAAGTAGCAAAGTTTGAGATTTCAAAGCGTTTTAAACGCATTATTAGTAAGAACCGACACCTGCAATGTCGTCAACTCCCCTTACGCTGGGACGATGAACATGTTGAACTCTATATGCGCTATCAAACAGCGCGTCATGGGGAGCAAGCCGAAGCCTCGCGGATGCGTGCAGATTATCGGGACTTTATTTTAAATAGCTACGTTAACAGCGCTCTTCTGGAATATCGCGACCAAGATAATCAATTAAAAATGGTGTCCTTAATTGATATTATCGATGATGGTATCTCAGCTGTTTATACCTTTTATGATCCCGAGGATAAAAACAGCTTGGGCCACTACGGTATTTTATGCCAAGTGGATTTATGTAAAATCTCCTCAAAACAATGGCTTTATCTGGGCTATTGGGTTGAGGATTGTAGCAAACTAAACTATAAAATAGACTATCAACCCGCCGAGATTTTCCGTGATGGTGCTTGGATTCCTTATAATCAGTTATAAGAACTTAATTATTATTTTTTAGGCCGTATTGAGTATGCTTTCAAATTTCAACTTTTATCCGCTGGTGCGTCCACTGTTATTTCGTCTGGACGCCGAAACTGCTCACCATAAGACCTTAGATATGTTGAGTAAAGTTTCCAGCATCAATTTATTAAAAAATTGTCTAACTGCCAATGTGCCGCAAATTCCAAAAAAAGTGATGGGACTAACCTTTTTAAATCCGGTCGGCTTAGCTGCCGGTTTGGATAAAAATGGCGAATTTATCGATGCGCTAGGCTCTTTAGGTTTTGGCTTTATTGAAGTGGGTACGGTGACACCAAAAGCCCAAGCCGGTAATCCTCAGCCACGCCTATTCCGTATTCCCGAAAGAGAGTGTCTGATTAACCGCATGGGTTTTAATAATCAGGGTCTCGACACCTTTTTAGCCAATGTACAAAAGCATCGCTACCGTGACCATGGCGGTATTTTAGGTTTAAATATCGGCAAAAATGCCGCGACACCTATTGAACACGCTGTTGATGATTATTTAATTGGTTTGCGCGGGGTCTATGCCCACGCTGACTATATCACGGTCAATATTTCCTCACCAAACACCGAAAATCTGCGCTCTTTACAAGGTGAGGATGAACTCAACAAACTGCTGAGCGCCTTGGTCGAAGAGCGCGAGGTACTGGCCCAAGCGCAGTCTAAACAAGTGCCTATCCTATTAAAAATCGCGCCCGATATCAGTGAAGAGCAATGCATCGTTATTTGCAACGTTGTGCGTGAGCATAAGCTGGACGGTATCATTGCGACTAACACCACCTTGTCCAGAGAGTATGTGCAGGGTTTTGACCATGCAAATGAAACCGGTGGTTTATCAGGCCCTCCGGTTCATGCCATGTCTCTAGAAGTGATTAAAACCTTACGCCGTCACTTGGGCCCTGATGTGGCAATTATCGGTGTCGGTGGTATTAACCAAGGCCGTGACGCTGTCGAAAAGCTCGAAGCCGGTGCTGATCTGGTGCAAATTTATACCGGTTTGATTTACAAAGGACCACAGCTAGTCAAAGATTGTGTCAATTCGATTAAAGCGAGTGGTGTTTAGGTATTAATTATTTCACTAGCGCTTATAAATTGTATGATTGATTTTGGATTTTAAAGCTAAGCGCAATTGACTGCGTATCGATCTGGCTCCCAAGGGGCCAAAATCTTTACAGCGCCCTAGCTTATACTTCAACAAATAAAAATGCCCCTAGATCGCGATTGATCTAGGGGCATTTTGTACCTTAGCTAAAACTTGAAGCTCAGCCTCAAGCTAAATTAGCCTAATACTAATTACTTAGCAGCAACTTTAGCAGCTGTTTTAGTAGCAACTTTAGTCGCATTTTCAGTTGCTTTTAAAGTCGCGTTAGTAGCAGCAGCTAAGTTGTTCTGAGCAACTTCAGCAGCTTGTTTAGCAGCTTTGTTGATAGAATCGTAAGCGTTGCTAGCAGTAGCAAAGCTAGATTTTAGTAAAGCGATAGCGCTTTCAGAACCGGTAGGAGCGTTTTTAGCGAATTGCTCTAAAGCTTCTTCCATTTTCTTTTGAGACTCAGCAACTTGCTCTTCAGTTAACTTGATTAGCTCTTTGCTAACTTCGTTCATGATAGCGTAAACGTCTTGAGTGTAAGCAACTGCTTTTTCAGCGTTAGGCTGAGCGATAGCAGCAACGTAGCTAGCAGCTTCTTGAGGGTCTTTTAACTCAGCAACTTGTTGAGTTTGGTCAGCAGCTTCAGCGATAACGCTTTTGATAGCTTTTAGGTTTAAATCAACTAGTTTTTCGAAACCGCTGAATAAAGAACCTTGAACAGATACGAAAGTATCGATAGCTTCTTTTTGGCGCTCTAATAATTGCTGTTGAACTTGGTTATTCATAATAATTTCCTTAAGTAGTACGAGACAGTGATAGATTTGAATACTTCAATTGTTGTTGCAGCCATTATTTTTAAACTCGTGTTGCAGCGCAACAATTGCTATTATTCCAAAGTTCTATTCTTGTGTCAAGCATTTTGTTGCGATGCACAAAATGCGTTGCATAAAAGAAACTTCATATAGATCAAACAACTACATAAGCTTATAGATAACACCCCAACTCACGAGAGATGTCTTTTGCGGCACGTTTAAGATCCTGACTCCAAGCATATTGAATACGCTGTGCTAGCGCTGATAAGGATAAACCGGCGACCACTTTACCCTGCTCATTAAAGATGGCAGCTGCCAAACAACGTACCCCCTCTTCTAACTCTTCGTTGTCAATGGCAAAGCCTTGTTGATGAACAGCGGCTAATTCATTTTTTAATCGTTGTAATTCATTAACACTCTTGGAGGTGCTGGCAGGTATACCGGTACGCTTAACATAGTCGAGTAACTCGACCGCATCCAGATCGGCTAAGAAAAGCTTACCCACAGCGGTCAGATGTAAAGGTGCGCGCCCCCCAATCGGTCTCACCACATGAATCCCCGACTGTCCGCTCCAACAGCGTTCGATATAGACAATATCATCACCCTGCCGGATGGAGAGATTAATCGTTTCACCGGTTATTCGATGCAGCTCCTGCATTTGAGGATAGGCCAACTCCTGGATATTGAGACGGTTTTTTACCAGATTACCCAACTCCAATAGGCGCAAACCCAGTTGGTAGCGACCACCGGCTAAATGCTCTACAAACTGACCAATCACAAGATCATTTAAGATGCGATGGCAAGTGGAGATATTTAAACCACTTCGGGCAACTAAGTCCTTGAGACTTAAAGGCTCTGAGGACTGCGCGAGCAACTCGACTAATAAAGTCGCTCTTTCAAGTACCTGAATGGAGTATTTAGGAGATTCTGAGGACATAGGGTCAAGACAAACTTAGTGAATGCCTCTGTAATTAATAACTAAAACGGCCACCAACTCGCAGCACTTCGCCACGCAAGAAGTCATAGGCCTCTTTGAGAGACAGATCATTTTTACCTCTGACCCCTAAATCGATAAAACCCGGGGTATCGCCCGTGGCCATTTTCGGTAGGCTAAAGGTTGTCACATCACCCCAGCGGAGCTCAATTTCCTCTAATGACGGGGCAATGCGCGACTCAGGTAAATGGTAGACATTAACCGCCATGGTTTTGGTCGGATTATTTTGCAATTCGAGGTACTTATTGTCCAAGACCCACTCAAACATGGACCAAGCCATTTCGGGGAAACCGGGCACAAAAGTATGATCCTTGATAAAGAAACCGGGGATACGATTAAAGAAATTAGGCACAATCTCGGCACCCTCGGGGAATACGCCCATGGCCAGACGGCGCTGATTTTCCGGTGCCCCGATATCCTGATCGATCTTGCCAATGGCTGCTCTGCTATTGACGTACTCCATAATCAAAGCTTCCGCCTCAGGATGCAGCACCAAAGGCACACCCAAGGCTTGAGCCGCTGCCTCACGGGTCTTATCATCGGGAGTCGCACCAATGCCGCCGGTCGAAAAAACAACATCGCCGCTAGCAAATGTTTCCTTATAGATACGAACCAATTCGTCGGTATCATCGCCTACTAAACGCGCCCAAGACAGCTCCATACCACGAGTATCGAGCAATTCGATCACCTTGCTCAAATGCTTGTCCTGTCGACGACCGGATAAGATTTCATCGCCTACAATTACTAAACCGAATTTTCTAGACTTAGGCATAGGTTCTCCCCTGTGAATTAAAACTTCTTAATTAAATTGCCCATAATAATAGACTGTATTTGCTAATTCAGGTATAACTTGAATGGCAAAATATAAATAGAAGTTTATCAAATCGCTTCCGTACTACGGGTTTATCCATGTCTTTTTTTATAAAACCTTTTGAGCAAACCAAAGAAATTCAACAGGCACTTGAGGCCAATAATCAGCGCATCGTTGTTTGCTACTGCGCGGCGTGGTGTCGCACCTGTGATAGTTACTTAGATGCTTTTCAGGTATTAAGCGAAAAATTCCCGGAGCATGTATTTTTATGGGTTGATATTGAGGACGAAGAGTCCTTATTAGATGATTTGGATGTGGAAAACTTCCCGACTATCCTGATTCAGGAAAATGGCACCAATCTATTTTTTGGTACCATGCTGCCGTACATAGGGCATCTTGAGCGCATGATTATCAACACGCAAGACGGTCAGATTATTAAAAGTGATGAGGGACCCGCCCCGATCGCTGAATTACTTGAAGAAGCCGCCGAGGATTAATAGCGGCTTCAGACTTTAGAGTCGCTTATGACTTATCCTGAGTTTTGATTTTTCTACCGCCCCCTAGCAATATCGCGACCATCGGCTCATCTTTATCCTGTTGATTTTGTGGCTTTGAGGGTTGTGCCGCCGCATCACTTAAATCAGGCTCATAGGGCTTAAAGAAAAAGGCATCAATCGGCTCACGCTTGGTCTGCTGATGATATGAAGAGCGTCGCGGCTGCTCTTTGGAGCGACCTCTAAACTGCTCAGGAATTTCCAAACGCTCTCGCTTAAAGTCCTTATTGACCATTTGCTGAATATTAGCTAATTGCTGTGATTCATCAGCTTCATTATAAAAAGCAATGGCTGTACCCTCGGCACCGGCACGACCGGTTCGACCAATACGATGCACATAGTCTTCGGGGTTAAATGGCAAGTCGTAGTTAATCACGCAAGGTAAACCGGCCACATCCAGTCCGCGTGCTGCCACATCAGTCGCGACCAGAACCTGCACCTTACCGGCCTTGAAATCTTCTAAAGTTTTAGTACGCTCAAACTGCGAGCGATCACCATGAATAGCCTCGGCAGACACACCCTCTTGAGTCAGGAAACGGCTCAGGCGATTTACTTCCAAGCGCGTATTGGCAAATACAATGACCTGCTCTGAATAGTGAGTCATCAGCAAATACAGTAAAGCCGAGCGTTTATCCTGTTCGCGAACGTTATAGACGATCTGAGTCACCGTATCAGCGGTCTGGTTTTTATTAGCTACCGTGATCTCTACCGGCTCACTTAAAATGCTGCGTGCAAGCTTACGAATCTCCGGACTAAAGGTTGCTGAGAACATCAAGTTTTGGCGTTGCTTTGGCAAATAACTGACAATGCGCTCTAGGTCCGGCATAAAGCCCATATCCAGCATACGGTCAGCTTCATCCAACACCAAAACTCCGACTTGACTTAGATTGACGTTTTTTTGCTCAAGGTGATCCAATAAACGACCGGGTGTCGCAATTAACAACTCACAACCCTGTCGCAGCTCCTCTTTTTGGGGGCGAATATCCACCCCGCCATAGATTGCCGCTGAACGCAAAGCTGAAGTACTACAATAACGCTGAACATTTTCCGCCACCTGATCAGCCAACTCACGTGTTGGAGTCAGGATCAAAGCACGTACCGGGTGTCTAGCCGGCGAGGTGCTATGGCTGGCAAAAGGCATAATACGGTGCAAAACCGGTAGCGTAAAAGCTGCTGTTTTACCCGTACCGGTTTGGGCTGCCCCCATCACATCACGTCCTGCCAAGACGGGAGGGATAGCCTGCGCTTGAATAGGTGTCGGCTTGGTATAGCCGCTTTTAGCAATGGCTTTTAACAGATCGGCGTGCAAACCGAAATCACTAAAAGTCGAGACTTCGCTATCTGCAGATTGGCTAATCTCTGAGGTAGTTGAATTATTATTGTTATTGCTTGAATGACTCTGCATATTGATATGTAATACCTATGTCTTTATAAAATCTATGGTGTAACTAACCATTTTACTACAGGCAGTACTCACTACTCTAATTAAGTGACTAAACTTTAAATTGCTAAAACAAGGCAATTAAACTATTAGTGCACAAATCCCCCCGCCTAAAGAGTACAATATTTGCAAATAGTAATTCTGGAGGAAGATATGCCTGCACCAAAGCAAATTGAAACGATTCAAGTCAGCGCCAAGGACCTACCTGTTTATTGTCCCGGTCCAAAGGCACCACGTTGGAGTATGCACCCACGTGTTTTCCTAGATGTCACCCAAACCGGCGAAGCGACGTGTGCTTATTGTGGTGCGCATTATGCCCTACAAGCTGAGCACTTAGCTACGCACGCGACTGATACCGAACCTACCTCAACGACTTTGGCAGCAGCAGATTCAGTGACTTCTGCTTAGTTATTAGAAATAAGCGATTTTATATTAGCGCTGTAGATTAAGTTATATATAACGCCATTCTGATTTCGGAATGGCGTTTATTTTTGAGGGAGACTTTGATTGACTCCATTTGAAAACAATTGACCTTGCTTGATTCGATGAGATGTATGAATCGCTATGCAAAGCAAAACAATTTCCCTACTCAACAGTAAATCGGCTAAAGATTTTCCGACACAGTGCTAGGTTCGTCGTCTCTAATCCCTTGACAGACAACACAAAATCCCTAAGGCGCTATTCGAGCATTAGGTTCTGCCACCATAGCTTGCGTTAAGGCATCCAGTTCCGCGCTATGGTAGAGATCCAAGCACTTTAAAAAATCAAATCGCAAACCCGGGGCTTCAGCTTCAGCAAGAGGATTTGTATAATCCCGACTCAAAAACTCCTCAACCAAAGATATAGTGGCTTCAGGCGCATTTTCCAGGTCAAAGTAAGTCCATTCGATTAAAGCACTGTGACTACTCGCTATATCACTCAAAATGGACGCATCACCCTCGTAGGCCTTGGCCAGACAACGGGCTAGCGCCATGTCCTTAAAATTTTGCGCATAGCTCCGTTCAGCTGCTCGTGGCCCTGTGATGCTGTCTTCGTTTGCCGCATGTGAAGGCGTTATAGTCACAAGCAAGCTGAGCGCTGAAGCGATAAAAAAAGTGAAAAAATCGCATTTTCTCACCGAAAAGATTTTCTTTAATTGATTTTTCACTTGAGCTCCCAAAAAAGAATTCTATTGCTACGATACCTTGCTTCATCATAGTTAAAATAACATGCGTCATAGCACGTACTACCATCAAAAAGCGTGGCATGCCCCGTTGCATCCCCCCAGCCTGACACCTCAAACAAAAGAATCCCTTTTTTATCTGATAATGTGGAAATTTGCGAGTTTTTGTTCAAAACTTCGGGACGACCCAAATTTGTCGTTAAAAATACAGTGAGATCCTTTACTCTAAAAAAGTAATGACTACCGTCAGCACCTGAGGATGTTTTCCCCATTGTGGCAGGCACCTTTAATCCAGATTGATTAAGTATATAACTCATTCTGACTGCACAGGTGTTGCGCCACTGATGCTCTTTAGCGACATCCTTAATATTAAAAGCAACACGGCCACCGATGATCTTGGCTACGCGCTCAGCTGAATCAACTGATGGTAGATAAATATAGTTTGCAGCAAACCAAGCCTTTTTAAAATCAATTTTGCTCATCATAAGCTCCTCGAAATTCATTTTCAATAAAGACTAATGATTCCATATGACAAAGCGATGACCATCATGTGATTATTTTTTTACATGCTCAGTTGTTTTGGGACATTTTTAACGCCATAACTGCCTCTGTTATTGAGAAGCCAATTCTTTGCATTATTTTTGCAACTTTAATCGATTAGAAATTTAGCGAAGATTGTGGCAATGACTAGGCGTCATTAAGCGCCCCATAGCCTTTACTTATGAGCTTATAGCTTGCGTGTAAAAACAACCATGACGGTAGTGCTGAGACCCCTCACGCATTTAAAATCAAGCCGGCCTAACCCGTCTACTCTCATAAGCAGCAGTCACATCACTTTTATGATAAATCCTGCCCTGCGCATGGAGACGCCACCAAGTCATGGCAGCAACCAAAATCCCGAAGGTCTCGACCGCCCCCGCAGGCACCCACATAATCAGACCACCCCACCCCTGATCTTGCACTGCGGTGATGGGAAGCGCTCGACCGCAAATTTCAAACAGCGGATACAAATCAGTCGAGTTAAAGGCAATATAAGCCCCCGCCACAATTTGCGGTGCCATGGTAAACATAGGTGATAAAACACGCTCTAACGGCGACATCACGGCCGGACTACCGGCCAAAGTGCGTCTTTGCCACCATTGGCCCAAACGGCTTTTAGCTGTAATCACCGGTGGATGATAGGGTCGTCTATCAAGGATTAAATTCCAGTAAAGGATGCCGCTCAGCACCACAGACCAGTTCATAAATCGATAAATATTGACATTTAACATCGAATAAAACTGTATCGTCGGGAACAACCAGATAATCACCAAAAAGACAAATAAGAATGGAATAAAGAGCTTATGGGTAAGCCAATAAATCAGCGCTTGACCAAAAGCCGATTGAGTAAAACGATTTAGCTGCAAACGCATACCGCGCGTCATACCGGCACGCATCACCTGGCCGGGATAAGACAGCATAATAATCAGCGGCGCCAAGTGGTGTAAAACCAAATGCTGTGCCCGGTGGATAAAAAACACCCGCTCTGCGTAGTAATCCACATGGGTATGCATAGAGAGATACAACAACACCCATCCCGACCAGAACAAGATCTGGCGTGACAGATTGATTGGCTTTTTGCGACTACCCATAAAAAACAGATAGGCTGAGAGCAAAAAGCAAATAATTAAGGTCGGAGAAAACTCCCATGGCCTGAGCCAATGAGCAAGTGTTAAGTTCATATTAAGAAGAAAAAGCTTTTACTACCGTCTTTGTGATGCTAATGAGCGTTATAATGCTCGATTGATTTTACCTCAAAAAATTAATTTCCGTAATATTATTAAGCAGTTATGCAGATAGGTCCTTGGCAGTTACCCAATAAAGTCTTTGTTGCACCCATGGCGGGCGTGACCGATAGACCCTTTAGGCGTTTATGTAAGCGCCTAGGGGCGGGCTATGCTGTGTCCGAAATGGCCGCCAGCAACCCCCAACTATGGGATACGATCAAGACCGCCAGACGCTTAAACCACCAAGGCGAAGTCGACCCCATTGCGGTACAAATCCTTGGCGCCGAACCCGACATGATGGCACAAGCGGCCGTTTTTAATATTGAAAAAGGTGCCAAAATCATCGATATCAATATGGGTTGCCCGGCCAAAAAAGTCTGCAAGGTCGCTACCGGCTCAGCCTTATTAAGAGACAAAGAGCTGGTCGCCCGGATATTAGAGGCCGTAGTTAAGGCATGTCGTCCTTATGATACACCGGTCACCCTTAAAATACGTACCGGTTGGGATCGAGACAGCATCAATGCCACAGAAATTGCTCAGCTAGCTGAGGACAGCGGTATTAGCGCTTTGACGATTCATGGACGCACTCGATGTGATTTTTATCAGGGTAATGCAGAATATAAAACCATTGCCGCGGTGAAAAAACTCGTCAAACTACCTATAATAGCTAATGGTGATATTGATAGCCCTCAAAAGGCCAAGCAGGTGCTAGACTATACAGGTGCGGATGCCGTTATGATTGGTCGCGCCTCGCAAGGCAATCCTTGGATCTTCAGAGAGATTGACCATTATCTAAGTACCGGCGAGTTGCTGGCCCCTCCTACTCTACTCGAGATGAAAGAGGTGCTATTAGAGCATCTTGAGGAACACTATCAATTTTACGGCGCTCACACGGGAGTGCGTACTGCACGTAAGCATATCGCTTGGTATTTGAGCCGCTTCCCTAGCAGTGACGCCTTACGTCGCCATTTAAACACGATCGAGTCTTGTCAGCTGCAAAGTCAAGTCCTAGCTGATTGGTTTGACCATCAAGCTGAGCTTGAGCTCAACGCCTAAGTCTCGATAATAAAAACCCAATAACAAATTAATCAGCTGATAAATAAAGATTTTTAATCATGAGTAAGCAGCCCCAAACCCCACCGTTGCACGATTGTGTGCATGCTCATTTGGAGGCTTATTTCAACACCTTGGGAGACGAGGCAGAGGCCACTCAGATCTGGAGTATGGTCATGCAGTGCGTCGAAAAAGCCACCCTCGAAATGGTGATGGAGAAAAGCCAATTTAACCAATCCAAAGCTGCGGAGATGCTAGGCATTACGCGCAACACCTTACGCAAAAAACTTCTTTCCTACGAAATCCTTAAATAAAAATACTATGAAACAAATCACTGCACTTCTTTCAGTATCCGATAAAACAGGTATTGTTGACTTTGCCAAAGCCTTAAGCGCCCGTGGCGTTAAGCTTTTATCGACGGGTGGTACCGCCAAACTTCTAAAATCCGAAGGTCTTCAGGTAACTGAAGTAGCCGAATACACCGGTTCTCCCGAAATCCTGGACGGTCGCGTCAAGACCCTACACCCTAAAGTTCACGGTGGCTTATTAGCTCGTCGCGATGATGAAAATCACCTAAGCACGATTGCTGAGCATGGCATTGACACCATTGATCTATTGGTGGTCAATCTTTATCCGTTCCAAGAAACCATTGCTAAAGTGGATTGTACTTTTGCCGATGCGGTTGAAAATATCGATATCGGTGGTCCCGCCATGTTGCGCGCTGCGGCTAAGAACCACGGTACAGAAAAAGGTGGAGTAACAGTAATTATCGACCCTCAAGACTACGAAGCAGTGCTAAAAGAGCTCGATGAAAAAGGCCAAACCTCCTACGGTTTACGTTTACGCTTAGCAACCAAAGTCTACGCCCATACCTCAGCTTACGATGGTGCCATCGCCTCTTACTTAAGTGGCCTAGAAGACGCAGAACCGGCTCAACATGAAGCTCCTGCACAAAAAACTTGGCCGGATATTATCACTGTACAAATGAAACAACACCAAGCCATGCGCTATGGTGAGAACCCGCACCAAAGTGCTGCCTTCTATTTAGACAGCAACCAGGGTGCTACCGGTTTACTTGGTACCTACAAGCAACACCAAGGCAAAGAGCTGTCTTATAACAACATTGCCGACGCCGATGCCGCTTGGGAATGCGCGCGCTCATTTAAAGTACCTGCTTGTGTGATCGTTAAGCACGCCAACCCTTGTGGCGTAGCCATGGCTGAAGGTCCTCTACAGGCCTATCAAAAAGCCTTTAAAACTGACCCGACTTCTGCCTTTGGCGGCATCATCGCCTTTAACCGTGAAGTTGACTTAGCCACGGCTAAAGCGGTTAGTGAACAGTTCCTCGAGGTGCTTTTAGCGACCTCTTACAGTAAAGAAGCCTTGGAGTTCTTAGCAAGCAAGAAAAATGTCCGCGTCTTGGAGATCCCTGCCGGTGACGGTCGCAACGCCTTTGATGCGAAGCGTGTTGGTGGTGGTTGGTTAATCCAAGACCCTGATCTAACCCCTTTAGATCCGACTCAAATCGAAGTGGTGACCAAGCAACAACCCACTGAAAAACAGATGAAGGATCTGTTATTTGCATGGCAAGTAGCTCACTTTGTCAAGTCTAATGCCATCGTGTTCTGTGCTGACGGCATGACTATGGGCGTGGGTGCCGGTCAAATGAGCCGCTTAGACTCTTCTCGCATTGCTGCCATCAAGGCAGAGGCCAATGGTTTAAGCTTAAAAGGAACTGCTGTCGCTTCAGATGCCTTCTTCCCCTTCCGTGACGGCTTGGATGTGGTGGTCGAAGCCGGCGCTAACTGTGTGATCCAACCGGGTGGTAGTATTCGTGATGATGAAGTTATTGCCGCAGCCGATGAACATGGTATTGCCATGGTCTTCACTAAAATGCGTCACTTCCGTCACTAAAACTTAAACTCATCAAAAGAGGATATTTGAGACTACATGAGGATTTTGGGCATTGACCCCGGACTTCGTCAAACCGGCTTCGGCATCATCGACCAAGAAGGTGCCAAGCTCAGCTATGTAGCTAGCGGTACCATTGTGGTACCCTCGGGGCAAGAGCTTTATCAACGTCTAAGAGAGATCAGTGTGCATCTCTTTGAGGTAATTGAAAAGTATAATCCCGAGGTGGCGGTCATCGAAAAAGTCTTCCTCAACACCAATCCTCAATCGACTCTGTTACTCGGCCATGCGCGCGGTGCCGCCATGCTTAGCTTGGCGCAAAAAGGCTTAGCGGTGTCCGAGTACACAGCACTACAAATCAAAAAGGCCGTGGTAGGTCGTGGTCACGCTCAAAAAGAACAAGTCCAGGCCATGGTGCAATATATCCTGAAACTATCGGCTCAACCCGGATCGGACCCGGCTGATGCTCTGGCTTGTGCTATTTGTCATGCCCATGCCTCGCCCCTATCGCAACGATTACAAGAACATAATAAAAGCACCTTAACGGTCAAACATCGTATTCGCGGCGGCCGTTTAATCGGTTAATTTTATTCTCGGAGCAATAAATGATTGGTCGTTTACGCGGCAAACTAATTGAAAAATCACCTCCCTTAATCTGCGTCGATGTCAATGGCCTCGGTTACGATGTCCATGTACCGATGAACGATCTGTACGATCTACCGGAGCTTGGCCAAGAGGTGCAACTATTTACCCACTTTGTGGTGCGTGAAGATGTACAACAACTCTATGGTTTTATCCATGATGCTGAACGTCAAACCTTTAGAACCCTAATCAAAATCACCGGCATCGGTCCACGCACCGGCTTAGCCATTCTTTCCGGCATCAGCGCGGAGCAATTAGCTCTCGCGGTTGAAGAAGAGGATCTGAATTTACTCTGTAAAATACCGGGCATTGGCAAAAAGACGGCAGAGCGCATTGTTTTAGAATTACGTGGTAAATTAGGGGCTATTGTGCCGACAACATCTGCTAGTGCTAGCCCTGCCAATCAGCGTCAAGACATTGCCAATGCGCTTATGGCCCTAGGCTATTCAGAAAGAGAGCTGCAAAAAGTACTCAAAGAGCTGGACCCAAACATCGAGGTCACCGAAGGCATTCGACAAGCCTTAAAGCTTTTGTCCAAGTAATTGATTTAAAAAGGTAGTTATGGCAATTTTTTCCGATAATCTAAGCACACAACTAGAGACGGAACCGCGTTTGGTATCCGGCCAATCCGCCTCCGGTGCTGAGGAATCGGTAGAGCGCGCCTTACGCCCGAAGCGTCTAGCTGACTACACCGGTCAAACACGTGCTCGCGAGCAATTAGAGATTTTTATCGAAGCCACCAAACGACGTGGTGAGGCGCTCGACCATGTTCTCCTCTTCGGTCCTCCAGGTTTGGGTAAAACCACCCTAGCGCATATTATTGCTCATGAGATGGGTTCGCAGATGCATCAGACCTCCGGTCCGGTATTGGAACGAGCCGGTGATCTCGCTGCTCTCCTAACCAATCTAGAAAAAAACGATGTGCTTTTTATTGATGAGATCCATCGTTTATCACCAGTCGTCGAGGAAATTCTCTACCCGGCATTGGAAGACTTCCAGATTGATATTTTGATTGGTGAAGGCCCCGCTGCTCGTAGCGTCAAAATCGACTTACAGCCATTTACTTTGGTTGGTGCAACGACTCGCGCGGGCATGTTGACCAATCCTCTGCGCGATCGCTTTGGTATTACTCAACGTCTGGAGTTTTATAGTAGTAGCGAATTGCAGCAAATCATCAGTCGCAGCGCCAATTTATTAAAAGTACAATTAGCCCCCGGCGGTAGCCTGGAAATTGCCAATCGCTCACGCGGTACACCACGTATTGCTAATCGACTGTTACGCCGAGTTCGCGACTTTGCTGATATACGCAATAACGGTCTCATTGATGAAGCCACCGCCAAAGCTGCCCTAAGCATGTTGGAAGTCGACCCTCAGGGCCTAGATCTGATGGATAGAAAGTTGCTAGAAACCATTATTCATAAGTTTAATGGCGGTCCTGTCGGGGTTGATAACTTAGCTGCCGCGATTGGCGAAGAGCGCGACACCATCGAGGATGTGATTGAACCTTATTTGATTCAAAACGGCTACTTACAACGTACCACCCGCGGCCGTATGGCCACGGCGATCGCTTGGCAACACCTGGGCCTAAAGGCACCTAGTAGCCTAGGTGGCGCGGACAGCGATAGTCCGAGCTTATTTTAAAAGCCTTAGAATGGCGGCCCCATAATTGGCGATTTTCTTATCGCCAATTCCTTCAATCTGCGCCAAAGCCTCTAGATTTTGTGGTTTATTGATGACGATTTGATAGAGTGTAACGTCCTTAAAGACCACATAAGCTGGCACGCCATTGCTTTTAGCCTCTTCTAGGCGCCATTTTTTTAAATCATCAAAGAGCTTGGCGTCACTAGGAGTTAAATCAAAGACCGGACGATTTTGACTCAGCATCTGATTATTGGAACGACTTCGACTGAGTGGATTAATTTTTCTTAGACGAATTTTCTTTTTACCGAGCAACAAATCAAAGCTTTTTTTAGCTAAACAATACGTCGTCCTAAAACCCTCTGATTCCATTTCCAAATACTCTGCCGCCAAAAGTTGACGAATCAGACCACGCCATTGGCCTTCATCCAAGTCACGGCCAATACCGAAAACCGTCAGCGCATCATGCTTTTGTTGAATCACGCGATCGGTGTTTTTACCATGCAAGATATCAATCAGATGTTTGGCGCCGCTAACCTCGCCATATTCATGTTGCAGACGATAAATAGTTGATAATAATTTTTGTGCCGCCACCGTAGCATCCCATAGTTCCGGCGGTTCGAGGCAAATATCGCAATTACCACAAGCGTCAGCCTCTTCGCCAAAATAAGCTAATAGGCGTTGGCGTCGACAAGACGATGTCTCACAAAAAGCCAGCATAGCATTTAAGGCCTCAGCCGATCGCTGCTTGAACGCCTCATCGCCATTTGAGGATTCAATTAATTTGCGTTGCTGCATCAAGTCCTGTAAACCATAAGCTAACCACGCGGTAGCCGGCAAACCGTCCCGACCAGCGCGACCGGTTTCCTGATAATAAGCTTCAATGGAACGTGGTATATCAATATGTGCAACAAAACGCACATCCGGTTTATTAATCCCCATCCCAAACGCAATAGTTGAAACTATCACCACCCCATCTTCTTGTTGAAACAGACGTTGATTCTCATAACGCTCTTCAGCACTAAGGCCAGCGTGATAAGCCAACGCTCTGATACCCGCTTTTTGTAGAAATGTAGCGATGCCCTCAGTTTTTTGTCTGGAAAGACAGTAGACAATGCCGGAATCACCCGCATGTTGTTGATTAATAAAACTGAGTAATTGTTGTCTTTCTTTATTTTTTTCAACCACTTCGTAGCGAATATTCGGTCGGTCAAAACTGCTGATAAACTGTTCGGCCTCTTGCAGCTGTAATCGCTCAACTATTTCTTGACGAGTTAACTCTGTCGCTGTGGCAGTTAAGGCAACCCGAGGCACCTCAGGCCAACGCTCGGGCAAAATGGATAAATCCAAATAAGCCGGTCTAAAATCATGCCCCCACTGTGACACACAGTGCGCTTCATCAATCGCAAAAATAGCGATCTTCAGACCGTCCAACAAACGCAAAAAGCGAGGATTTTCAAAGCGCTCAGGAGCTACATATAAAAACTCCACCTCACCACATTCCAAGGCATGTTCCGCTGCGCGTAATTGATCCCACTCCATACCGGAGTGCAAACTCACCGCACTGACACCTAAAGCGCGTAACGCATCAACTTGATCATGCATAAGCGCGACCAAAGGGGATACCACCACCGCAAGACCTGGTCTGACCAAGCCGGGAATTTGATAACAAAGCGATTTACCAGCACCCGTCGGCATCAAGATTAAAGCATCCTCGCCTCTAATCAAATGCTCAACAATGGCTTCTTGGCCACGACGAAACTCTTCATAGCCAAATACGTGCCGAAGCACATCTTTTGCTGACAAGACTTTATCCTGCATCAATATAAAAAGATATTAGTGTACCACCCCCACACGCTATACTATATGATTGATTTTTAGTTCTACCTTTAATTAAAGTTTGTTATGCAAATTGGAATCGCAGGCGCCGGTTTGGCCGGTCGTTTATTGGCCTATGCCCTATCTACCCATGGTCATCATGTCGACGTGTTTGATCCGGCCCCTAACCCACATGCACGTATAGCTGCCGGTTGGACCGCCGCCGGTATGCTTTGTCCGCTAGCCGAGATGGACACCGGCGATGATTATGTTTATCAATTAGGTCAACGCTCGCTGGAGATTTGGAGTGAGATTGCGCAACTCACAGATAACAAAATCGATCTGAGACTCAATGGCAGTTTGATGCTGGCCCACCAAGGTGATGAGGGCGCCGCCGAACAGATGATCAGTTTACTGCATCGCAAGTCACCTAACCCTGAGGATGTCCCCAGAGCCATTAGCATCAAAGAGCTAAAGGACATGGAGCCATCAGTTCATGGTCCTGCTCACGCATGGTTCTTGCCCTTTGAGGGTCAGGTAGACACCACTTTAGCCATGAATGCCCTATGGTCAGAGGCCACGGGAGTCAGTTGGCACTGGGGCTGCACAGTTGATGAGTTAAATCCCGGCGAAATCGTTATTGGTGAAAACAAGCATCACTTTGATTGGGTCTTTGATACCCGTGGGGTAGGCGCCAGACGTCTTAAACACCCCCACCCGACTGAGCTTTCATGTCAAAATGTCCGTGGCGTGCGTGGCGAAATCTTTTGGGTACAGGCACCTGAGGTTGAATTAAATAGACCGCTGCGTCTACTACACCCACGCTACCACGTCTATATCGTACCGCGCCAAGACAATGTCTTTGTTATCGGTGCCAGTTCGATTGAGAGTGAGGATCGCTCACCGGTCTCAGTACGCACCACAGTAGAATTACTAGCTGCTGCTCACAGCGTATTACCCGGCTTATCCGAAGGCAGACTGATCCACACTGAAACCAATTTACGTCCAGCATTGGTCGACAACTTCCCACGCATTGAAACTGAAGCAGGCCTGAGTCGAATAAATGGTCTCTTCAGGCATGGTTGGATGATTGCCCCCGGCATGATTGAAGAAGCAATGCAAGCGGCATTTGATATAGCGGTCTTAGCTCAAGATTAAAAGCAGAGATTTAAAATGATAACAGTAAAAGTTAATGGAGAAGATAAACAACTCCCTGAGGGCACAGACTTGTCCCAACTAATTGAGATATTACAGCAAGAAGCCGGTCAGGAGCCTGACCCTTCGCTAGTGGCGACCGCTGTCAATGAGGTGTTTATTCCACGTCAACAACGGGCTGAATACATCTTACAAGCACAAGACGAAGTCTTTACCTTTTCACCAATCACCGGGGGCTAATTGATTATGTCGGATGTATTTAATATTGGCGGCGTTAAGCTTAGCAGTCGCTTTTTCTTAGGCACCGCACTCTACCCCTCACCCAAGGTATTGGCCGAGGCTATCGAAGCTGCTGAGACCGATGTTATTACCGTCGGTCTAAAGCGCCAGTTACCCGCCGGCGCCAATCCTCTTACCCAGAGCACCACTGAGGGGGTGGACAATCCCTTTTTTCAAATTCTCAAACAAAGTGGTAAGCACTTACTGCCTAATACCGCTGGCTGCAAGACTGCAAAGGAAGCCATTACCTTAGCTTATATGGCACGTGAAATCTTTGAGACTAACTGGATTAAATTAGAGGTGATCGGTGACGATTACACGCTGCAACCTGATCCAATCAACCTGATTGATGCGGCAGAACAACTGGTAAAAGACGGCTTTGAAGTCTTCCCCTACTGCACTGATGATCTGGTGACTTGCAGGCGTCTGCTTGATGTAGGCTGCAAGGTCTTAATGCCATGGGGCGCGCCTATTGGTTCAGGTCAGGGCCTAACTAATCCACATGCCTTACGTATTTTGCGCAATCGACTACCTGATGTCCCTCTGATTGTGGATGCCGGTATCGGCTCACCGGCCGATGCAGCGCTTGCCATGCAGATGGGTTTTGATGGCGTCTTATTAAATTCAGCGGTGGCCAAAGCCCACAATCCGGTCAAAATGGCCGAGGCGTTTAAACTGGCAATTCGCGCAGGTCGCTTGGCCTATGAGGCAGGGATTATGTCTAAACAGGATATGGCCTCACCCAGCACCCCGGTCACCGGACGACCATTTTTGCTGGACTAATCACAGCGACGTGAGCCATAAAACACTTAGGGCTTAGAATCCATACGGAAACTAAGCCCTAAGTTTACAGCTGATCGCTAGTGCTTAAATGTCGTAAGAAATTACTTAGACTCTGGGCACTTAGCAAAACGTAAATAAGGTAATACCTTGTTGAGCTCACCGAACTTGGCTTCAGCTTGAGCGTCATCTAAGCTAAGCGCAACAATCACATCCTCGCCCGGCTGCCAGTCAGCAGGCGTTGCAATAGCAACACCGTCAGTGGTCTGAATCGCATCTAAAGCACGAAGGATTTCAGCAAAATTACGACCAACAGACATTGGGTAAGTCATTGTTAAGCGAACTTTTTTGTCAGGACCGATAATAAATACAGTACGCACAGTTGCGCTATCGGCCGCTGTACGACCATCTGCTAAGTAAGCTTCAGCAGGCAACATATCGTATAACTTAGCAACGCTAAGCGAGGTGTCATCAATAATAGGGAAGTTAGCAGGAACTTGAGCTACTTGGCTGATATCGTTCTTCCACTTAACGTGATCTTCGACGTCATCTACTGATACGCCAAGAACCTTGGTGTTGCGCTTTTCAAATTCAGCAGCTAATTTTGCAACGGCACCAAACTCAGTGGTACAAACCGGTGTAAAGTCTTTGGGGTGTGAGAATATAATAGCGTAGCTATCGCCAATCCAATTGTGTAGTTTGATTTCACCCTCGGTAGAATCAGCAGTAAAATCCGGTGCGATATCATTAATACGTAACGACATAAGAACTCCTTGATAATCTAGTTGAAAAATTAATGTATTTTATGCAACATGATACATTGTTGTTTGTTGGTACTAAATTGGCCGTTAATCACAATTTATATTGTCGACCCAATGTTTAGATACTAACACAGTAAATTGAACATTTTTGCTAATAATTCCAATCTTCTGTATAGACTTTAGCTATTGCTAATGTATTTGCTTTAGATTTTCCTAATAATCAGGGTTGCTTCCTATGCTGGCGATTCTTAATATTACTTTGCCACTTTTTCTTTTAATTGGTGTTGGTTATAGCGCCATTAAACTTGGTTTTTTAAACTTAGAACAAAATCGCGGTTTAGGCAGTTATGTACTCAACTTTGCCTACCCTGCCTTGGTCTTTAATGCCATTTCTACCTTGGATATCGGAAGTGCCTTTATCTATGAGTATGTCTTTATTTATGGTGGCATTACTATTTTGCTTTATTGGTCCGGCGTTTTAATCAGTCTTAAATTTCTCGGTCGCAAAACAGTACAATCAGCCCTTAATGGACTTGGTCTTATCTTTTGCAATACGGCCTTTTTGGGCTATCCCGTGTTAGCTCAAGTCATTGGTTTTGAAAAAGCAGCGATCTTCTTAAGTATGAACCTACTTTTTGAAAATTTACTGGGTGTTTTACCTACCATTCTTCTCTGTGAATTATCCGCCGGCAAAAAGAAAAACATCTTTAAATTGTTCCTGACCGCACTTAAGAAAATCTTCAGTAGCCCGCCAATTATCGCGATTATCAGTGGTATTATTTTCTCGCTGCTGGGACTTGGGGTGATTGAACCGCTCAGAAAAACCTTAACCATGCTCAGCATTGCTGCGGCTCCGGTGGCATTATTTGCGATTGGTGCCAATCTCAACGCGATTCGCTTCCGCTCTAGTATTAAAGGGGCTATACCTATTACCCTAGGTAAATTAGTGCTGTTTCCTAGTTTGATATTTTTAGGTTTCAGACTCTTCGGCGTCGAGGACCCGGTGACTGTTATGTCCGGTGTTCTGTTGGCCTCAGCCCCTGCCGCCACCCTCTATGCACTGATTGGGATCCAATACGGCGAAGGTGGTACTACCTCGGGCAATTTGATTGTGATGACTCTGGCATCATTTATCAGTTTAAGTACAGTCCTCGCACTCTGGGATTATTTCTATGGTTTCCCGATCCCCCTCTAGACGGTGGCTTTAGTTAAATTGTAACAATTCATTATCGCTCTCTTGAAAGTTAATCAATCGCCCATATAATTAGCACTCATTGGGGTAGAGTGCTAAGACTTACCCGTTCTTATGAGTATTAATTTAATTTTCTAATTCTTTAAGGAGTTTCCTATGGCATTGCGTCCTTTACAAGATCGCGTCATCATCAAGCGTTTAGACAATGAACGCACTACTGCCTCAGGTATTGTTATCCCTGAAAGCGCTGCTGAAAAACCTGATCAAGGTGAAGTTATCGCTGTTGGCGCCGGCAAAAAAGCTGACAACGGCACTGTTATTCCTTTGGAAGTTAAGGTTGGCGATAAAGTGTTATTCAGCAAATACACCGGTCAGACTGTCAAAGTTGATGGCGAAGACTTATTAGTCATCTCAGAAGACGATATCTTAGCGATTATTGACTAATCGCCCGCTATAGATGCCCTTTCGCTGTTATAAGACTCAGCGAAAATTTTATAAAGAATTTTTAATCCATCCTGATTTTTCTCAGGCTCGATCAATACAAGGAAAATAAACATGGCTGCAAAGCAAGTATATTTTGGTGATGATGCTCGTTCTCGCATTATCCGTGGCGTCAACATCCTAGCTGATGCTGTTAAAACCACTTTAGGCCCTAAGGGTCGCAACGTTGTTCTAGAGCGCTCTTTCGG
The DNA here is from genome assembly GCA_030538235.1 of Alcaligenaceae bacterium. Taxonomy (GTDB): domain Bacteria; phylum Pseudomonadota; class Gammaproteobacteria; order Burkholderiales; family Burkholderiaceae_B; genus Oligella. Next base: position 285,043 of record JAUNUJ010000003.1, on the reverse strand, counting down.
TGCGCCTACCGTAACTAAAGACGGTGTGTCTGTTGCTAAAGAAATTGAATTAAAAGACCGTTTCGAAAACATCGGTGCCCAATTAGTTAAAGAAGTTGCTTCTAAAACTTCTGATAGCGCCGGTGACGGTACTACGACTGCTACCGTATTAGCTCAAGCTATCGTTCAGGAAGGTATCAAGTACGTTGCTGCTGGTATCAACCCAATGGATCTTAAGCGCGGTATCGACAAAGCGGTTGTCGTTGCTGTTGAAGAGCTTAAGAAACTTTCTAAGCCTTGCACTACTACTAAAGAAATCGCTCAAGTTGGTTCTATCTCTGCGAACAGCGACACCTCTATCGGTGAAATCATTGCTAACGCGATGGACAAAGTTGGCAAAGAAGGTGTTATCACTGTTGAAGACGGTAAGTCTTTAGAAAACGAATTAGACGTGGTAGAGGGTATGCAGTTTGACCGCGGTTACCTTTCTCCTTATTTCATCACTTCTCCTGAAAAGCAAGTCGCCGCTCTTGAGGATCCTTTTGTTCTAATTTATGACAAAAAAGTTAGCAACATCCGTGACTTACTACCTATCCTTGAGCAAGTTGCAAAATCTAGCCGTCCGCTATTGATTATCGCTGAAGACGTTGAGGGCGAAGCCTTAGCTACCCTAGTTGTTAACAACATCCGCGGTATCCTAAAAACTACTGCTGTTAAAGCGCCAGGTTTCGGTGATCGTCGTAAAGCCATGCTCGAAGACATCGCTATCCTAACCGGCGGTACCGTTATTTCTGAAGAAACCGGTATGTCTTTAGAAACTGCAACAGTTGAAATGCTTGGTCAAGCTAAGCGTATCGAAGTTGCTAAAGAAAGCACAACCATCATTGACGGTGCTGGCGATGGTACTAACATCGAAGCTCGCGTTAAGCAAATTCGCGCTCAAATCGAAGAGTCTACATCTGATTACGACCGTGAGAAATTACAAGAGCGTGTTGCTAAGTTAGCTGGCGGTGTTGCTGTTATCCGCGTTGGTGCTGCCACTGAAGTTGAGATGAAAGAGAAAAAAGCTCGCGTAGAAGATGCGTTACACGCTACTCGCGCTGCTGTTGAAGAGGGTATCGTTCCTGGTGGTGGTGTTGCTCTTATCCGCACTAAACCGGCTGTTGCTGCTCTTAAAGGTGACAATCCTGATCAAGACGCAGGTATCCGCTTGGTTCTTCGTGCTATCGAAGCGCCTTTACGCACCATCGTTGCTAACGCCGGCGAAGAAGAAAGCGTTGTTGTTAATGAAGTCATCAAGGGCGAAGGCAACTACGGTTATAACGCCTCAACTGATGAGTACGGTGATTTAGTTGAGCAAGGTGTTCTTGATCCAACTAAAGTGACTCGTTCTGCATTACAAAACGCAGCGTCTGTAGCCAGCTTACTACTAACCTCTGAAGCAGCAGTTGCTGAGCTACCTGATGACAGTCCTGCTCCTGCTATGCCTGATATGAGCGGCATGGGCGGTATGGGTGGCATGGGCTTCTAAACAAAGTCACTGCATGACATATCAGTAGCTATTAGCTGCCTATAGCACAAAACGGCGCCTCATTGTGAGGTGCCGTTTTTTTTGTCTTTTATTTTGATTTTGCCTGTTTCCCAGGATATAGCATGCCGGTTAGACCTACAATAAGGGCAGCAGATTTGAATCAACAAATGCTATTCTCTGATATAAATTGTATGTATAAATTTACTGATAAATTACAAAACGCTTGGGATAAACAAAACTCTTTACTGGTCGTTGGTTTAGACCCTGATCAGCAGCGTATGCCGGAGTCCATTTTACAAAGCAAGACCCCAATCTTTGATTTCTGCAAAGGAATCGTCGACGCAACGGCTGAATATGTTTGTGCCTTTAAGCCTCAAATTGCTTATTTTGCCTCTCAGGGTGCTGAAATGGCATTAACTCAGCTTTGCCATTACATTAGCAGTACCTATCCCGATTTACCCATCCTGCTTGACTCCAAACGTGGCGATATCGGCACCACCGCAGATCATTATGCCAAAGAGGCTTTTGAACGCTATCGTGCAGATGCGATTACGGTCAATCCTTATCTAGGTTTCGATTCGATCGAACCCTATTTGGCTTGGGAAAACAAAGGGGTGATTATTCTTTGTCGCACCTCAAATCAGGGGGGTTCGGATTTCCAATTCTTTGAATCAGCTGACGGCACCCCACTTTATCTTGAAGTAGCAAAAACCGTTGCTGACAAATGGAATTTATCGGGCCAATGTGCCCTCGTCGTTGGTGCAACCTTCCCTGAAGAAATTGCCAAAGTGCGCGAGTGTGTTGGTGATGAAATGCCTTTATTAGTGCCAGGCATCGGTGCCCAAGGCGGTGATATTGAAGCCACTGTGATGGCAGGTGCCAACAGCAAAGGTCAGGGTCTGTTAATCAACTCATCGCGAGCAATTTTATACGCCAGCTCTGATAGCGATTGGCAAGAAGCCGCTGCTGAGGAAGCTCGCAAAACTCGTGACAGCATTAATCTGGCGCGCGAACAGTTTTTAGCAGCTAAGACCAAGCCCCAAGAAGCCTAAGCAATACTCTCCGGCGATTAATGCCGACCCAGAGAGCCATTAAAGCCTAGTCGGCTAAAGTGGCTCTAGCATATTGATCAGTTGATCAATAATAAAGTAACAACTCTGCAGTCTAACCTCTGCGCGATCGCCTTCAAAATGACGGGTAAATGGCAAGGTCACGATCCCCTCAGACGTCCGTTTAGCTAAGCCAAAACAGACCATACCTACCGGTTTAGCTGCGGTGCCCCCACCGGGACCGGCAACACCCGTAATACTAACGGCGAGGGTTGAGGTAGGGACATTAAACAAAACACCCTCGGCCATCTGTATGGCCACCTCTTCACTAACGGCACCATGCTTTTCTAGAGTATTGGCACTCACATCCAACATGGCCATTTTGGCGTCATTGCTGTAAGTCACAAACCCACGGTCAAACCACAGACTGGAACCCGGTGTCATGGTGATAATGCCACTCAAAATACCGCCAGTACAAGACTCTGCCGTACTCAACAAGACCCCATGATGTTGTAAATACTTGCCTAGTAAAGCAGATTGCTCAGCAAACTCATCAAAAACTTCTTTCATTAGCCTAAGACCACTCTCATCAATCGAACAATAAGGGCCACTGAAAACAGCACATACATGGCAGCCACGATATCATCCCACATCACGCCAAAGCCGTTTTTCAGATGCTGATCAAAATATTTGATCGGCCAAGGTTTTAATATATCAAAGATTCTAAAAAGCACGAAGTAAATCAGATACCATAGAGGCGAGTCGGCAATTGGTGTGGTAATAAACAGCACTAACCAAAATGCGACCCATTCGTCCCAGACAATACCACCGTGGTCGCTGACACCGAGCTCATTGCAGACTTTTTGACTGCAATAAATTCCGTATAAGAAACAAAGGAATAAAAAGCCGGCCATGGCCCATTCATTGCTAATGAAATGAGATAAGGGCAACCAGAGAAACAAAGCTAATAAAGTCCCCCAAGTCCCCGGCGCAGGACGTATAAGACCTGAGCCAAAACCAAAAGCCAAAAATCGATGCGGACTCTTAAGAATCCAGGCAAGACCGGGTTTTAGCGGATTAAGCGGAGCGATACTTTGTTCTTTCATAACACAAAAATTGACACTATAAAAAGTGATTAAAACCTTGGGGTAGATTTTTTATTATTTGACCTGTTGAGTCATGCAACTGTAAATCATTGCCTGTGGTTATCTGACCTATGCGATACAGTTTACCAGTTGAGTTTACTGCACATTGCTCTATCTCGGGGCGGTATTTTTTAGGTGCAGTAAAACATAATTGATATTCGTCGCCTCCGGCCAGCACAGCCTCTGTGCGCTGTTTGACATTCACCTCGAGCAGGGCAGCGTGTATAGGCACCCTATCAGCATAAATCAAAGCACCGACCTGACTGGCCTTAAGAATATGCGATAAATCTTGTAATAAGCCGTCGGATATATCGATCATGGCATGAATATAAGGCTTTAATTGAAGAGCTAGCGCTACTTGGGGTTCCGGCTGCTCAAGTCGCTGACGTGTCGCCTTAAGCAACGCTGATTCGCTCCGGCTGAGTATCATCTGTTTTTGTTTTAACAACAGCTCAAGAGCTATCTTGGGTGCCCCCAGTTCACCGCTAACCCAGACATCATCACCAACCATGGCTTTTGAGCGTAGGATCTGTGGCTGATTTGCTGTACCCAAGGCAGTCACGCTAATAAAGATGCCCTGCTCGCTACGCGTTGTATCACCACCGATTAAGGCACAATCATAACGCTCGGCAAGGGTTTTGAAACCTCGGCTAAAAGCCTCAAGCCACGAGACATCGGCTTTGGGCAAAGCCAAACCTAATAAACAGGCGATGGGTTTGGCAGCCATGGCGGCGATATCGGAAAGATTGACTGCCAGGGCCTTATGGCCCAATAAAAAAGGGTCGACATCTGAAAAAAAATGCCTACCCTCAATTAATACATCCTTACAGATGACCAACTCGCCTTGCCGCACATCTAAAACCGCGCAATCATCGCCAATACCCACAAAAGACGCACTCTCAGTAAGAGAGGCCGAACTATGACTGAAGTATTGGCGAATGATAGCAAACTCGTCCACTAGCGACCGCCTTGCACCTCAACTGAGCGCAATTCAGCCGCTAACTTATCAAGCACGCCATTAACAAACTTGAAACCATCGGTACCACCAAACTCCTTGGTCATCTCTACCGCTTCATTAATAACGACACGATAAGGCACATCAAGGCTGTTTTTAAGCTCATAAGCCGCGATCATTAACACACTGTATTCGACCGGCGATAATTCATTTACCGGTCGATCCAGATAAGGTTCAATATCGCTCTGCAAGGCAGTATGCTCGTTAATGACGCCATGCAATAAGTTGTCCAGAAGCTTTTGGTCAGCCTTATCGAAACCCTCTAGCTCTCTAAGATTGGCCTCAATCAATCCTATCTCGGCACCATCAGGGGCGATAAACCAACCATACAAACCCTGCAACACCAACTCGCGAGCACGTCGTCGTGCACTTTTTTTAATACTCAACTTATTCCCTTCTACTTCTCATCATCATCTTCGTCGATCTCATCTTCGTCGAAGACTTCATCATCAAAATCATCGTCGTCGTCATCGTCTTCGTCATCGTCATCGTCATCAAGGAATTCATACTCCGGTGCTAGATAACTGACAAGATTTGCCATTTCAACCGCAACAATCGCACAATCAATGCCCTTTTGTTCGGCGCGAACCTGAGCTTGTTCCTCGTCTTCGGTGGTGAGAATACCGTTGGCGATAGGTACACCGGTTTCTAAAGAAACACGAGTAATAGCTGCTGCGGATTCATTGCTAACAATCTCAAAATGGTAGGTATCACCGCGAATCACTGCACCTAAAGCGATTAGGGCATCGAACTCGTCAGTTTGCGCCATCTCATGCAGAGCAAAACCTGCCTCTAGGGCACCCGGTACCGTGACCACCATGATATTTTCCTCATCTACACCCAATTCACCTAACTGGGCCAGACAAGCTTCTAATTCCATAAAGGTAATTTCCTCAGTAAATCGAGCACAAACAATGCCAATGTGCAGATCTTCACCATTTAAATCGGGCGCTAAAGTGTAGGGTTTCATAGTAAAGTCCTTTGTAGTAAAAGCTTGATTAAGCTCGATGAGCCACTAGGCATCATGAGATTCGGATTGATCCTGATAAAAACCGGTAACGGTTAAACCAAAACCGGCCATACTTGGCATTTTAACTGGTGTAGCCATCAAACGCATTTGTGAGACATTTAAATCTCTTAAAATCTGTGCCCCGACACCATAGGTACGTAAATTATAACGATCATGTTTGCGAACTTTAGGGCTTTCAAGCTTGGTTTCAACACCCCAAGCAGCAACCTGATTGGCGACCTCGGCGCTACTATGCGCCTGATCACAATTAAGCATCACCATCACACCGCAGTCTGACTTGCTGATTGCCTCAAGTGCAGCAGCCACACCCCAACTATGAGAGCTATCTTCGCAATCTAAAACATCCAACATAGTCACCGGTTCGTGCACTCGCACCAAAACCTCGCGCTCTGGCTCAATCTCACCGTGCACTAAGGCAATATGCGTGGCATCGGAGGTCTTGTCCTGATAAGAGATGGCTTGAAAGCTACCCCAAGGAGTCAGCATTTGCTTACTGCTCAAACGCTTAATCATGGACTCATGCTCACTGCGATACTGAATCAAGTCCTCAATCGTGCCGATCTTAATACCGAATTGCTTTGAAAACTCAATTAAATCCGGCAAACGAGCCATATCGCCATCGGGCTTTAGAATCTCACAAATAACCGCCGCAGGGGTTAAACCGGCCATCGCGGTGAGATCACATCCGGCCTCGGTATGACCCGCACGAATCAATACACCACCAGGTACTGCACGCACCGGGAAAATATGACCTGGCGATACAATATCCTCGGGGCCCGCATCAGCAGCCACCGCTGCTTTGATTGTCGTCGCACGATCCGCCGCTGAGATACCAGTAGTCACCCCCTCAGCCGCTTCGATAGAAATCGTAAAATTAGTTTCGAAACCACTCTGGTTATTACTGGTCATTAAACCCAAACCGAGCTGCTCACTACGCTCGCCTGTCAGCGTCAAACAAACCAAGCCACGCGCATGTGTGACCATGAAATTAATCGCTTCAGGCGTCACAAAATCGGCTGCCATCAGAAGATCGCCTTCGTTTTCGCGATCCTCTTCATCAACCAGAATCACCATACGACCTTGGCGTAACTCCTCAACAATCTCGGTAACTGAGGAAATAACCGAAGAAAATTCACCGGCTCCAACTAAGTCCTTGCTCCGGCTCTGTTCAGAACTCATATTAATACTTATCCAACTATTAAAAAAGATGAAGCTATTGTACCCTTAAGCGTTACTTCATAGGGTTAAAGAGTAATTTTTTTAGGGTCAAAATGACTGATAATAGTCTTTATCAACATGCAGAGCAGTCAAAACTAAAAATAGTTCATGAAATCTAACAACAACTTTAGCTTTGAAATAGTTTATAGCGTATTTTTGAAGCGTACAAATAACTGACAAAAACGACTTATGTAAAAATAGTTTACATTTAAGCTATCGCAAAAATATGCTTTTTATGTAAAAATCATTATAAGATAAAACAAATTTACCTTAGTTTATACTCGCCAACCGAAATTTGCGGGCTTTTAAATTTTTTCCAACAAGTTAGCCATAAAGGAATCCCTATGAATACCGACTTAGAGACCAGGATCAATGATTCCAGTAGTGACGACTTACGACTAGTACTTCGCCTAGCCGCTTTAAACAACTTGATTCAAAACGAGCTCCGAAACCGCTTACGTCTGGAATTTGATATGACCGCGCCGCGGTATGATTTGCTAGCACAACTGGCAAATGAACCCCAAGGCCTCAAGATGGGCGAGCTGTCTGAACGCTTAATGGTAAGTAACGGTAACATCACTGCGATTAGCCTACAACTAGAAAAGGTCGGTTTAATTAGCCGCACTACCAATCGCCAAGATCGTCGCAGCACCTTTATTAAAATGACCGCAAAAGGCAAAAAAGCCTATGCCAAGATGGAAACTGCTTATAACCAATGGGTCGAACAGTTACTCAGTAAATTACCTGAGCAGAGCAAAAATCATCTATACAAAAGTTTAGCCGAAGGCAAAGAAGCTATTGCAGCGGTTCTGAGTGATACGTCCACAAACAAATAGTTTAGGCTGCCTTTTCATATGTCAGTCGAACAAGAACTGAAGCTTCATGTACTAAAAGAGTCTCGCCAAGCAGTAAAAGCCATTGTCGACACTGCTGAGGCCGAGACCATTCATTTGCACGCTTACTATTTTGATACTCATGATAGAGAGCTGGCCAAAGCCGGTATTGCTCTGCGTTTACGCAAAGAGCCCGAAGGTTGGATACAAACCATCAAACTACCGGGCGCAGACGCCTTAAGTAAAATCGAATTAAACCATCATCGCCCCGATGCCACCCTAGATCTCGGAGTTTATATATCAACACCGGCAGAATCCACATTTACCCAATTAAAAAGCCCTTTGCTTAGTCGCTTTGAAACCGATATTTATCGCACGCTAAGACTACAAAACACAGCTCACGGTCTGATCGAACTAGCCTATGACGTGGGTGTGATACGCTCAGACGCACTTGAAATACCGGTGTGCGAAATTGAATTCGAGCTCAAAGAGGGGGAACCGGCCGCTATCTTTGAGCTTGCTGAAGCATGGCAAGCACAACATGGATTTCTACTGGATTTCAGAAGCAAAGCTGAACGTGGTGACGCGTTAGCTCATGAAGCCATTGCCTTAGCAGCACAAAGCAAGTCCGATGACCACCTCAACATAAATACCATTTTCAAAGAGTTTAAATTATGGCAAGCTTTTCAGGATGATGGTGCAGAGTTCAACGACCTAGACAAGACCAATCACCATCTAAAAAAGCACAGTCAAACGTATTTAGAGCAAATTGCCAGAAATGCTGCAATTATCGCCGGCATTGAACGCTCTGATATGTCAATCAAAGCGGATTTTGATTGCTCCGAACATATCTATCATCTATGTCGCGGTCTTCACAAAATGTCTCTTCTGTGGTCAGCCTTTAGAGCAACTGAAACTATTATCGCCCCTCCACAAGAGCTACTACACACCCTCAATACCTATCAAGAGAAGTTCTCAAAACTAAGCCTTGCCTCGCCCTACGCCACAGGAAATGACGACTGCCTAGACCCTGCGATGCAAACTAAGGCAGCACGGCAGGCGAGCAAGCTATCTGCAAGCGCCGACTTTCAACAGTACTTACTAAAAGTCTTGGCCTGGACCATCTTAGATTAAGAGCAAGGCAGCGATACCGCGCGACCAGTTAAAATCAGTCACGAACCTAATAGGGCATTAGCAAATTCAGCGGCTGAAAATGGCTGTAAGTCGTGCAATGATTCTCCGACTCCAATCCAATACACCGGTATCGGCCTAACCCCTTGGCTACCGGCAGCGACTGCTGCTAAAGTACCGCCTTTGGCCGTACCATCAAGCTTAGTTACCACTAGACCAGTAAGACCCAAAGCGGCATCGAAGGTTTTAATTTGCGTGATCACGTTTTGACCGGTATTGCCGTCGACCACCAATAACACTTCGTGAGGTGCGTCACTATCGGCTTTATTTATCACTCGCTTAATTTTCTTAAGCTCTTCCATCAGGTGTAACTGTGTGGGTAGACGGCCGGCTGTGTCGACCATAACGACATTCGCTTTACGCGCTTTACCGGCATTGACCGCATCAAAGGCGACGGCTGCAGGGTCACCACCATCTTGCGAAATAACGGCAACATTATTTCTCTTGCCCCACTCAACTAACTGCTCACGCGCTGCGGCACGGAACGTATCTCCGGCAGCCAATAAGACACTGGCGCCGGCAGCCTGAAAATGATGTGCCAACTTACCGATAGAGGTTGTTTTGCCAGCACCATTAACCCCGGCAATCATAACCACCGAGGTACCATCCAGGGGCAACATAAATGACTTTTCCAGTGGCTGTAAATGCTCAGTTAAAAGCTCTTTTAAGGCCTCTCTGACCTGTTCACCATCTTCAATTCTTTGCTGCTTGACGCGAGCTCTTAGTTTATTCAACAAAGACTCCGTGGCCTCAATTCCTGCGTCCGCCATCAACAAGGCCATTTCCAACTCTTCAAAAAGCTCTTCGTTGACCTTAACCCCTACAAATAAGGAACCGATACTCGAACCGGTTCGGGAAAGACCTTTACGTAAGCGCTGCATCCATGATGCTTTTGGCGTACTCGCCTCAACCGTTGTGGCATGATGCGCTGCCTCTTCGACAGGAAAAATCTCCTGATGCTGAACGGTTTCAAGCGACGTAGGAACTTCGGCGGTAAAAGAAGGCTCTCTCTCAACAGGAGCGATTGTCTCTGACTCCGGCTTGCGCTCAGGAGTAGCAATTGACACAACGTCCGAATGCTCTATCGGTGCCATCTCGGGCGCTGCCAGCGTCTCAACCTCAAACTCTTGAGGCTCTGTGGCTGCCTCTAAAACTGACTTGGATTCTATGGATTCAGTCTCCACAGCATTGACGATCGCCACATCCTCTGCGACCTCTACGTCTTGACGCTCTTCAACTGTCTGAACAACGTCAGTCTCCGGACTGGCGTTATTTTCTTCTTTTGACTTTTTACGTCTAAAAAATCTGAACATACTATCTCACTTAATGGCCATTGGCACATTTATAGAAACTTTGCAATAACCTTATTACGGCCCATATTATACTGGTTTATAGCAATGTTATAGATTAATATAAAATCAATGGAAATGAGTCGAAATTAGGATACGATTCGATCAATGAGTAAATCACCCAAAGCACGCACGATGCCGCAAAAAATTCGTATTATTAGTGGCGCCTTGAAACGCAGCACCATTGCGGTTGTTGACCTTGATGGTTTACGACCCACTCCTGACCGTGTGCGCGAAACACTTTTTAACTGGTTAAACTATTTCTGGGACGGTGATTTTACTGATAAAGCAGTCTTGGACTTGTTTGCCGGTAGTGGCGCACTGGGATTTGAAGCGGCATCACGCGGCGCACAACATGTACAGATGGTCGAAAGCCACCCTAAAGCCGTGGCTGCCTTGCGCCAATTCCGTGATAAGCATCAACTCGAGCAGGTCCGCATCAACGATCATGATGCCCGCTTGGTCTTGAAGCGCATGGATGACAGTCGCTTTGATCTAATCCTGATTGATCCGCCCTTTGCTGATGACTCGCTGCTGCAGGAAACACTCGCAGCCCTGAGTAAAATTTGCACAAAAGGCACCCTAGTTTACGTTGAAAGTGCTACTCCTTTAGCCCCGCTCGATTCTTTTGAACTACTTAGAGAGGACAAAGCCGGCGCAAGTCACTTTTATTTGTATCATTATATTTCTGAAACCAAAGTCTAAATATCTTATAATATCTTGCTCAGATTAATCAGGGAAAAATATAATGAAAATTGCAATTTATCCGGGTACTTTTGACCCATTAACTCGCGGACACGAGGATCTAGTACGTCGTGCCGCCAGTCTTTTCGATCATGTGGTGGTCGGAGTTGCTCGCAGTGCAGGTAAAAGCCCCTGTTTTACTTTGGAGGAGCGCCTTAGTATTGCTCACGAAGTACTGGAACACTACCCTAACGTCACCGTTAAGGGTTTTAGCGGTCTACTCAAAGAGTTCGTCCGCGAAAATAATGGCCGCGTTATTATCCGTGGTCTACGCGCTGTCTCGGATTTCGAATATGAATTCCAGATGGCCGGCATGAACCGCTATCTACTACCTGATGTAGAAACCATGTTCATGACACCATCCGATCAGTACCAGTTTATTTCAGGCACATTTGTGCGCGAAGTAGCCTTAATGGGTGGTGATGTCAGTAAGTTGGTCTTCCCTTCTGTCGAGCGTTGGCTCAAAGAAAAGGCCGATGAACGCCAAGCATCCTTAGCTGAAGCCAAAGAAAAAGTGGCGCTTTTAAATGAAGCCCTAACAAAAAATAAAGGCTTAAGCTAAGCATTTAATTTTTAGTTTAAGGTAAATTATGGCCCTTTATATTGATCACGAATGCATCAACTGCGATGTATGTGAACCCCAATGCCCAAATGAAGCGATTTATATGGGTCCCGAGGTATATGTGATCGATCCGGCAAAGTGCACGGAATGCATCGGTCACCACGATGAGCCGCAGTGTCAGGTGATTTGTCCCATTGACTGTATTTTTCCGGACCCAGAATGGAAAGAATCAGACGAGGAACTGATGGAAAAATTTCGTCAACTCACCGCCGACAAACAACCACCCGTCTGATTAGTTGTCGATAGCCGTTAAGCACAAAGGCTCGATTCAATTTAGCGAGCCTTTTTATTAATATAGTCCTTGAATTTCCGTCTTAATTTGAATTGAATCCTGTTCATTCCAAAGCTGTATGGGAATACTGAAACCCTTGACTTGGACCCTAACGCCCTGTCGTTGCACACTGACCGGACGTTTTGAGGTGAGCTGCAGAATCAAATCAAAATTGCCGTTGAGCATATTATAACGGCTGTTACGATCCTTATTGTGCAGAGAAAAGTCTCTCTCTTCGAATGCCAAGCTATCGAAATTAACAATGCCATCATCGACCTCGGCGACAAACTTTAAGCGCTCAAATGCTGTTTGCTCACTGCTATCAAATAATAACTGTCCCGCGCCTGTATCAATGACATAGTTGATATCATCCAGCACCCTATTCATGGCAAAACCCTGTATGGCGCCATCACTTCCATCAAACATCAATTGACCTTGCAGATTTTGCAGCAACTCCCTTTCACTGAACCCTTGGGAAGCCAAATCGAGACTGATATCCGCTTTACCGCTCAACAAAATTCGCGCCTTTAAACTCTGCAAGAGCGCCTGCATATCAACATCGCTCAGCCTCAGATCAAGACTGACACTACCATCGTCAATTGACATATCACTCTTAGCCTGCAGCTCTCCACCAAAAAGCCCGGCTAGTAAAGAGTCAATTCTAATCTCACTGGAAGAACCAAAATGGATGGTCGCCTCTAGATCACTAAACTCCAAATCACGATAACTCATCCTGTCGATATCAAACACTCCCACACCACTTAGTCGAGACAGAAGCTCTTGCTTTAAACTTAAACTTCTAGAATCTGTAGCCGCCTCGTCAGTCATTGTTTCACTTGATATCTTCGCAGCATCTGTTATCACCTCTGCGCTAACTCCCGGTTGATCTTCTGAGACGACGGTTGTTGCGGTCGGTTCAGTCGCTTGAGTCACCGACGGTACAGTCTGGTCCGCCTCAAACACTAGGGTAGTCAAAGGCAAACTGGTGTCGACACCCAAAATATGATCCAACGCTAACGACTCAGCAGTTAATTTAAAATCTATCTGTGGTTTTGAAAAACTCTCTAATGAACCGACCAAACTCATCCGCTCGGAGTCCATGACGGCATCAACATTAAAATCCATCGAACCGCTTCGCAAATCACCATTGATTGAGGCAATGACCGGCGCTTCTTGTAGCACAGTATCATCACTCAAACGCACCAAACCGCTAAGAGCGGTATAAGCAAACTCACCTGTTAGTATATTAATGGTCAAGGGTGAGGAAAAATCAATTTCAATGGCCCGATTAGCCGAGGTTAGGTATTGGCCCTTAAGGGTATTTTCGCGCACCTTGAGATTAGAGGCTAAGCCACTGAAACCATCAAGTGACACATTGAGATCCATGCTTTCCTCACCTCTAAACTCAACTGTTCCGGTTAGCGGATCACCCGCTGCATCAAATCCGGAAAGATTCAAATTAGGGCTATTGAGCTGCCACGCTAAAGTGCGTTTCTGCGCATCAGCCGTACTGCCTATAAGCTTTAGATCCTTTGCCAGCAATTGGGTATCAATACGATTTAAACCTACCTCACCGGCTTGCACATCGAACTTAATATGAGATAGCCGATTACTGTTTTCGAGCGCACTGAGTCCTAATAGAAATTGCACTGCCGTACCATTAGCGTAACCGGCAAAGTTGTCTAGACTGAAATTACCGCTTAGGCTAGCCTCGTCGATCCTATACCCCTTAATCTGACCTTGTAGCGTCGCATTTAAGCGCTCCGCTTGATAAATAAACCCGGCCGGATCAAGACGCATCATGCCACGCACATTTAAATTGGCGTTATCGGTGGGGTGACGAGCGTCTACCTTGGCATTGAGGGATAAAGAAAAAGGCTGACCAAAAGTAATACGACCCGTATAAATGCTCATGTTTTCAAGGCTGAATTGACGCTTACTGGCTTCATCTTCAACCAAAATACTGCCATTTTCCAAGTCCAACCCAGCAATATCAATCTTGAATTCATTAGCTGCCATCGGACTAGTCGGCACTACCAACTCTTCAGCCTCAGCCTGTTGGCGACGATGAGCCATATGCTCTTCGTCAAAGTCGAGCGGCAGCTCATAGAAATCATCGATATTTAGACTGCCATCGGCATAACGAATAATATGGGTTTTAAAACCGTTGACCTTAACATGATCAACCAAAAATCGATCAAATAACAAAGGCCATAAAGCAACCGCAAAACGCACTTCCTTCATCGAACTAAACTCCTCATCAGAGTTTTTATTCGATAGAGTGACATCGGTTACTCTAAGACCGATACGGGGGAACAGTGATAAATCCAAATCCCCGTTAATTTTAAGATCTCGCTCATAGCGCAGTTTAATCTCTTTGACCAAGCGATCTTGATAGACTTTTGGGTCAAAATTAAGCAAAAAAATCGCCCCGCCTACCACTGCTGTCAGTAGTAGGAGTACTAAGGCAACTCCACTGCGCTTAAGCCATTTATTCATGAAACATTAGACATTGAATAAGAAGTTGATTACATCGCCATCATGAACAACATAGTCCTTGCCCTCGGCGCGCATTTTACCGGCTTCCTTGGCGCCGTTTTCACCTTTGAAATTAATAAAATCATCAAAGGCAATAGTTTGAGCACGAATAAAACCACGCTCAAAGTCGGTGTGAATCACGCCCGCAGCTTGCGGTGCTGTATCACCGGCACGAATAGTCCAGGCTCTGACCTCCTTAACACCGGCCGTAAAGTAAGTTTGCAAACCTAATAATTTGTAGGCAGCACGAATCACTCGATTTAGACCCGGCTCATCCATACCCATATCCTCGAGGAAAACCAATTTATCCTCGTCATCCAAATCGGCAATCTCCGCTTCAACCGCAGCACAGACGGCAACTACTTGAGCCTTTTCCGCCGCCGCATACTCTTCGACTGCGGCCAGATGGGGATTATCAGTAAAACCATCTTCGCGAACGTTAGCGACGTAAAGCACCGGTTTGGCAGTAATAAAACTAAAGCCTTTAATCATGGCTAAATCATCGTCATCCAGATCCATACTACGAATGCTTTTTGCTTCGTTAAGAATCGGTACAATGCGCTCTAAAACAGCACAAAGCTTTTGAGCTTCCTTGTCGCCTGAGCGCGCTGTGCGCTGCGCGCGATCTAAGGCTCTTTCAACCGAGGCCAAATCCGCCAAGGCTAACTCAGTATTAATCACTTCGATATCGGAGATAGGATCGACACGACCGGACACGTGAACCACATTATCATCTTCAAAACAGCGTACCACATGCGTAATCGCGTGGGTTTCTCGGATATTGGCCAAGAACTGATTACCTAAACCCTCACCCTTAGAGGCGCCTGCCACTAAACCGGCGATATCAACAAACTCTACCGTCGCAGGTAAAGTGCGCTGAGGCTTAACAATCTCAGCCAGTTGATCAAGACGCGGATCAGGTACTTCGACAATACCGACGTTAGGCTCGATAGTACAGAAGGGATAGTTTTCTGCAGCAATACCCGCTTTGGTAAGTGCATTAAATAAGGTTGATTTACCGACGTTAGGTAAACCGACAATACCACATTGAAGTGCCATATTAATCCTGAAAATTAATTAGATATATATAAATAATAACCCGCTATTTTAACCGTAAAATCAGATATATACAGAGAAATAACGCTTTATTGGTTTTTGCATAAAAGACTTAAATAAGCAGACTCACAGCACTCCTTGCGGTTTAAGTCAAAGGAACGCCTAAAAGCTTTAAAGTCATAATCAAAAAGACCGGACCGCCATTAAAAATGGCATGCAAATAAATCGCATTACCAATACCGTAACGAACCCGCATCCACATCAAGGCTAAACCTGAAAACCATTGAGGCATCACCATCACTAAGGTCGTCATCACATTAATTGCGTCAAACTCATAATTAAAAATATGTATATAGGCGAAACCAAAAACCAATAAATGCATAATAACGACGAAGTACTTGCGATACAACTTCAGATACTTGAAGCGTAAGCGCCAGCGCCCACGGTAGTTATCAAGTCCCAACTTGGGATAGAGAATCATCACAATCGCCACCACCGCAATCAGACAAAGCGTCCCGATGACCGTGCCCTGCATCAAGAGCACAAAAATCATAACCGGAACCATCCAGAGCGCCAATAAGGGCCGGCGTATATTGAAACGAAATAGGATTTCCTCTACAATCGGCGCCCATAGTACCGCCAATGGGAGCAACATATAAGAGAACTGTAAGCGGTGCGTTGCATTAACACCACCGGCAGCGACTAGTGCAATCGGGGCCAGAACCAAGATGTTTATCGCCCACATAAAGGCCGCCCATTGGAATAAACGCTTCCAAGGCAGATTTAATTGCCAGTCTTTAAACCAACCATCGCCTGTACCTCGACCATGGCCGCGACGAAAATCAGGTTTAACAATAAATCGAAAAAAATCACCTAACTGCTCTCGAAAGCGTTCGGCTTCATGTGGTGTCGGTGATTTTTTATGATCTCGTTGCGGCTTAGTAAAAAAACTGTTATCACTCATGCCTAATCCTATGTTTTCGCTTCGGCTAAGAGGCGATTGGCTTTATCTCGGTCGCCATCAAGCAAGGCCGGAATAGCATGCCTTGCGCGGTACAAACTGTCCAAAATCCGCTCATGATCCTCTTTTGAAGGCATATGCAGCACAAAATCCGCCACCCCTTGGCTAAGGTTAAGCGTGCGGGGGTGACCAATACCAACGCGCAAACGCCAATAATCACTACTGCTCATCTTGTTCTGAATATCACGCAGGCCATTGTGACCGGCATGCCCACCACCTTTTTTTAATTTAATCTGTCCCGGCATCAGATCAAGTTCATCGTGAACGACCAGTATGCTCTCTAGCGGAATTTTATAAAAATGGCTAATCGCTTGTACTGCTTTGCCTGATAAGTTCATATAAGTAGCCGGCTTCAGTAGATAGATACTTTCCCCACCACGTCTGAACTTAGCTACTTCACCAAAAAAATTATTTTCAAGCTTGAAGTTAGCATGAAAGTCATCTGCTAATAAGTCGACCATCCAAAATCCGGCATTGTGCCTGGTAGCTTCATACTTGGCGCCGGGATTACCTAAACCGACGACTAAACGAATTGGCTCTGTCATTTTCCTAAATTAAATAAAAAAACCCTTGCACGCCAGTTTAACGCATGCAAGGGTTAAGAATATTTTCTGATTGAAATTATTCTTCTGTAGGCTCTTCACCCGCAGCGGAATCAGCTGCTTCGCCTGCGTCTTCACTAGCTTCTTCAGCTTGAACCGCAACAACAGCAGCAGTTGCAATAGTCTCAGTCTCAGCAGTCAAGAAATCAACACCTTTAGGCGCAGTAATAGAACTCACTGATAACACGTCACCGTTTTGCATTTCACCGAGATCAACAACGATCTCAGATGGTAAATCACCCGGTAAGCAGCTAACTTCAATATCGTTAAGAACGATATTGATACTGGCGCCATCTAATTTAACCGCTGGTGATTCGTCACCATTGATATAAGAGATAGGTACACGAGTAACAATAGCAACGTCCGCACGAACACGCTGGAAGTCAACGTGTAAAACGATTGGCTTGTACGGGTGCCATTGGACTGCACGTAATAATACCTTTTGCGCTTTGCCTCCAAGATCCATTTCGAGAACTGAAGAACCGAAACCCGGTTTACGCAAAGCGTGGTAAATTTCGTTGTGGTCTAACTCGATGCTTTGGGCCTCATCCTTACCACCATAAACAATGGCTGGTACTCGGCCGGCGCGACGCAGGCGGCGGCTCGCACTCGAACCCTGAACGCTACGCGTAGTGGCTGAAAATTTCATAAAAAAACTCCAAGATTAAAAATACCTGAATCAATCAGGCGATAGTTACGTTTACTGTAAAAATGACAGTAAACGCTTGCTTGGCGCCGCGACCAGCGCCCAAGCTAAAACCTTTTAAATGACTTGCTACTCGACAAATAAAGAGCTAACAGACTCGGCTGAAGCGATACGCTCAATGGTTTCACCTAATAAGGCTGCCGCTGAGAGTTGTCGGATTTTAGAGCAAGCTTTGGCATCATCGCGTAGTGGAATACTATCAGTGACCACTAAACCATCAAGTGCTGAATTTGCCACACGCTCAACTGCACCACCGGATAGCACCGGATGCGTACAATAAGCATAAACTTCTTTAGCGCCACGATCCTTTAGAGCCGAAGCCGCTTTACATAAGGTACCGGCCGTATCGACCATATCGTCCATCAACAAACATGTACGACCGTCGACATCACCGATAATATTCATCACCTCGGAGACATTGGCACGTGGGCGGCGCTTGTCAATAATTGCTAAGTCAGCCTCTAACTGCTTAGCTAAAGCGCGGGCACGAACCACACCACCGATATCGGGTGAAACAACTAATAAATTCTGATAATTTTGTTTGGCAATATCTGCCAGCAATACAGGTCCGGCGTAGATATTATCCACAGGGATATCAAAAAAGCCCTGAATCTGATCGGCGTGTAAATCCATCGTTAACACACGATCCACACCAACTCGTTGCAACATATTGGCAACCACTTTGGCCGTAATCGCAACACGCGCAGAGCGCGGACGACGATCCTGACGAGCATAACCGAAATATGGGATAGCGGCAGTAATTCGACCGGCTGAAGCACGACGCAAAGCATCAACCATCACCATAATCTCCATAAGATTATCATTAGTCGGTGCGCAGGTCGGCTGCAAGACGAAGACATCACGGCCACGAACATTTTCAAGAATCTCAACCATCACCTCTCCATCAGAGAAGCGACCGACTGTCATCTGCCCCAAGGACATATTTAAGTGATTAACAACATCAACGGCTAGACGAGGGTTGGCTGTACCCGTAAAAATCATAAAATGATGTGGGTCAAAAGCCTGTTCGTGCAAATTGGGGTTATGGGTCATGACAATACCTGAGATTGTGTCAGATAGAATAATTTTGGCACAAAAAAACCGTACTAGCTACAACCAAAAAAGGCACATAATCTGTGTTGCACTAGTCGTAAGCGTACGGTCAATCTAAAAGCATCAAGGGTGATGGCTGGGCTGGAAGGATTCGAACCTTCGCGTGCCGGAATCAAAATCCGGTGCCTTAACCAGCTTGGCTACAGCCCAACACCTGAAAGATAAAATTATACATCGTTTTGAAACAAAGACAAGTGCTTTAGCGTTTTCTCATAAAAAAGGGATATTTATTGTTTCAAAAACGCAACAGAGCAATAAATCGACTCTATTGAAGTGGGTGTGCAGCGACTGTTAAACAACACAACTGTAGGGCAGACAATGGATTTTCGGGCTCGGCGAGTATCAATTCAGCATAAGCCCCTGACACTTGCTGTTGTGCCATGCTTGCTTGTTCTTTTGTTGCAAAGGCTGCAAAAAAAACCGAACCCGCCCCACTCATACGGGCGTTGATTCCCTGCTCAAGTAAAAAACGGCTTAAACTGTCCAGCGCCAGATGCTGAGCACAGGCAACTGCCTGCAGATCATTGTGACCATAGTGCCAAACAGGCGCTGCTCGACTTAGCTCACTAACTAATTGCTGCTGCGTTAATCTAGGCGTATCTCTTTTTAAATTGGGAGCTTTAAAAATGCTAACAGTAGGAATCGCCAACTGCGGTATGAACAGCACATAGTGCGTATCCCCTAAGCTAGTCGTCAAGTCATTGGGCAGTATCGTAATTTGCTCACCGATACCCTCAACAATGGCCGGCATCGCATATAAAAAAAACGGCACATCAGCACCCAGACTTAATGCCAATGGTAATAATTGCTCTTTGCTTAGCTGTAAATCCCAGAGCGTATTTAAGGCCAATAAGGTCGCTGCCGCATCGCTAGAGCCGCCCCCAAGCCCTGCGCCACTGGGAATGACTTTTTGCAATTCGATATCAACGCCTAATTCCGCCCTACCACAATGCGCCTTTAATAAACCAGCCGCCTTGATAACCAGATCATCTGCTTCGGCAATCCCGGCAATCTCACTTAAGCGACGCACCCGACCCCCTTCATTTATCTTGAAGCTTAAACTGTCATACAGAGCGATGGGCACAAAAAGACTTTGCAGTAAATGATAACCATCATCACGTCTGCCGGTCACATGCAAAAACAGATTTAACTTGGCCGGCGCCTGAATATCAAAGGCAGCTGTCATGATGGCTTACTGATCAACAGTGAGGCGCACAGTAATACGCTCGGCAGGCTCATTGCGCAGCAAATGCAGACGGGTCGGTCCCTTGGCGTCATAGTTACTGAGTGAAACCTGCCAACCGTTTTGAAAAGCAGACAACAAACGACCTTGTTCATCGCGCTCTATTTCTTGTGCGGGGATAGAGGGCATAAGCTCTCCCTTGACCCAGTAACGAATACCGCTGACCGGCAAAGGGCGACCATCGAGAGCTCTGGCAATTAAATCGTCCGGACTAGCGGCAACCAAGCGTTGACCTGAGCTATTAATTAGGACCGATTGAAAATCATTGACCTCAACACGCGCCAAGGTATTGCCCAAAGGATTAGTCAGATCCAACTCCAAATAACGACCAAAATCACGCCAAACAAAACCACCTTGCACCGCATCTTTATTGATATTTTCACGCTTATCAAAAGACAACACCGCAAAACGACCAACTCGTGTTTCCTCAGTAATCTGCTCATCATTTACTATGGGTGTGAACGTGCACGCCGATAGCAAGACAACGCTTAATAAAAATAAAGGGCCAAAAAAGCGTTTTAAAAATTGCTGCATATCTATATACCTAATTGCTTTGTGTTTTATGGTTTGTGTCTACCGCGGCATCATCGGCAGTTGGAGCTTGATCAAGAGGCTGATCGTGATCTTGAACACCTGAGCTTTGTGCTTCGGGGGCTACGACTTCTTCGGCGTTTGCTTTCTCGGAAACCTCAATAGGCTCGATTATTACATCGGGCACAGGTTCAAGCTTAGGTTCGGTCACCTCGTAACCCAGACGCTCAATGGTAGCCAATAAAGCCCTATCTTCGGAATCCAACTCATAGCCTTTTTGCAAATACTCATAGGCTTGGGCTTTTTCCTCTAATGCATAATGCACATCGGCCAGATGCGCCGCTACCTCGGCCATAGGCTCCTGATTCCAGGCCATTTCAAGGTAATTTTTGGCAAGCACTAAATTACCCAAACGAAAATTTACCCAACCATAACTATCTTGAATATGCACGCTATCCGGCGACATGGCCAACGCACGCTCAATTAACTCCTGAGCCTCGTTTAAGCGGAGATTATTGTCAGCCAAAACATAGCCGAGGCCATTATAGGATTCGGATTCATAAGGATAGTCCAACAGGATTTGCTCTAATAACTCAACCGCTCTGTCAACCTCACCCATATGCTCAAACATCATGGCCTGGCTATAACGTATATAAAGGTTATTTGGATAGTATTTAAGCGCACGCTCTACATATTCAAGGCCTTGAGCGTACTCACCTCGCTCACGACTGAGCGTTGCATTCATCAATAAAGCACGTACATAAACGTCTTCATCGTCTTCGGGCTGAATTTGCTCTAATAGGGCATGAGCCTGGGTATAGCTTTTAAGCTTAATATAAAGTGAGGCTTGCTCAGTCAAAACATCATATCGAGCCTGCGGCTCATCAATCAGGGCTAATTGCTCAATCCCCTTTTGGTACTCGCCCAGCTCCTCGTATATCTTTGCCATTAAAAAATACGCATCAGTGGCAGAGGCCTGAGCAGTGGTTCGATTATCCGGCAAGGCTTGACGGCGCTGCTCCTGAACTGAGAGATATTGCTCTAAATAAGCCACGGCTTCGTGTAAATTACCGGCTTGATACTCAACTTGTGCTCGGTAGTAAAGTAAATCAAAGTCTTCGGGATTTTGTTCATTCATTTTGGCCAGTTCAGTCAAAGCCAAATCAAATTTTTTGTCACGCGTCAGCACATGCGCATAGAACAAACGCACCGCACGCTGAGTCGGATTAGCTTCAATATATTGACTCACCAAGTGCAAGGCTTGAAAATTGCGCGGTCCCTCAGACAGCTGCAATAAACGCATCGCTGCCATCCCGCCGACTTCGGGGTTTAAGTTTTTATCGTTAAGCGCTTTGAGAGCGTTGCTCCAAGCCATCTCTTCTTGGCCGGCATACATCGCAAAATCCGACAAAAACATATTGATTAAACCGGGTTGTACCTGCGCCTGCTCAGATACTAGCTCTTGGAAGATTTCCAGGGCCTTTTGTGGTTGATTTAAGCGGCGCAAGAAGTCCGCCACCTCGGCCAAAGCCATTTCAGGATGAACAATTTGCTTGGCCAAACGACGCTTCAATTCTTCTGTTAAACCATCGTACTCGCCGGCCTGTCCGGCAACTATCAAGTAATTGAGGTGAGCCTCTTCACTCTCGCTATCGAGGCTACGCCATAACGCAGCGGCCTCCAGCGATCGCTCTGATTCGTCAAGCATAGAATACAAGGCACTGGCCATTTTTGCCAATTCTCGAGAGCTTTTGGCCTTGGCTAAATCCAGTGCAATGGGGCCAGCAATATCAAACTGATTTTCTTCTATCGCCAAATGCATGATCGTGAGTTGGTAGATATCCTCTACACTCACATAAGGCTTAAGCACGATCTCACCCATCTCCTCTTCAGTTTTAAAAACCAGATGGGGTGTACTGACAGGAAAAGCGCTCAGTTCAAATTCTTGAGCGTACTCCGCCGCAGCCAGACTACTAGTCTGGACAGAAAGTGATAGAGTGAGAATTGTGAGTATTTTTTTTAGCAAAACAAAATTGCCTCAAGCAAATATACTATTTCAATAAAACATTATGCCAGAATTACCGGAGGTGGAAACCACTCGCAGAGGACTCGCTCCTGCTATCGAGGGTCAGCGCCTAAAAAAGCTAAGCATTTATCAAAATCAGCTACGTTGGCCCATTTTACCTGAGTTAGCTGAGCTTTTGAGTGAGCAAATATTAATAAAGTGTGAACGTCGTGGTAAATACCTTTTATTGCACTTTGAAAGCGGTGTGCTTTTAGTGCATTTAGGTATGTCAGGCTCCATGCGTTTATGTCATGCAGATGAGCTACTCAGAAAGCATGATCATGTGATCTGGGACTTTGGGGCCATCACGGTGCGGCTAAATGACCCACGTCGTTTTGGCGCTGTGGTCTGGCACCCTCATAGCGACGGTCCGATTCTGCAACATCGCTTACTCCGCCATCTAGGGGTTGAGCCTTTTAGTGAGGAGTTTACGGTCGAGCATTTATACTGGGGCTTAAAAGCCAAGAAAAAGTCGATTAAAACCGCCCTGTTGGATGGTGATGTGGTGGTAGGTGTGGGCAATATTTACGCCTCTGAAAGTCTTTTCCTCGCCAATATCAATCCTAAAATCAGTGCTCAGTCATTATCCAAAATCCGGGTTACGCGGTTACATGCGGCTATTTTAAAAACCCTGAGCGCGGCTTTGGAAAGCGGTGGTAGCACCTTAAGAGACTTTTTAAATGCCAGTGGTGAGCCAGGTAGTTATTTTGAAATTCATGCCAATGTCTATAATCGCGCAGATGAGCCCTGTCATGTCTGTGAGACACCTATCAGAAAAATCGTTCAAGCTCAACGCGCCACCTATTACTGCGTCAAATGCCAGCGCCACTAAATTAATCAACCCATAGCGAAAAAAATGCCTACCATGCTAGCTAAGCACGATAGGCATCAACTAAACTTGCGGTGTAGACCGATTAGTTAATAATCAAAATCCACACTATCAACGACTTTGCCCGGGTTCATTAAACCGAGAGGATCCAAAGCGCGTTTGATTTTTCGCATCACGGCGATTTCGACTTCGTCTTTGTAGTCAGGTAGCATATCTTTTTTGAGTTGACCAACGCCATGCTCGGCACTGATGGAACCATCATAGTCAACAACACTATCAAAGACAATTTTAAAGGCCTCGTCCTGTTTGGACAGGAAACCCTCTTCTTCGCCGAGAGGCGCACCGATATTGTAGTGCAAGTTACCATCGCCCAGATGGCCGAAAATAATATGACGGACGCCCGGATACCATGACTGCAAGGCTGTATTTGTATCATCGACAAAAGGCGCGATTCTGGAGATAGGGACAGAAATGTCATTTTTAATGCCCTGACCAACCAAAGCCTCGGCCAATGGAATACTCTCGCGCAAATGCCATAAATCATTCGCTTGCTGAATAGACTCAGCTAACACGGCATCCTGAATAATATCATCCTCGAAAGCACTCTCTAAAACACGATGGAAAGTCTCGCGCGCCAGCTCCTCACTTTGGCTATCAGCGATATGAATCAAAGCATACCAAGGATAGTCTAAGCTTAAAGGTAATGTCTGCTCGGGGAAGCAATCAGTGACGATTTTCAGACAGTAGTCGGACATCAGCTCGAAGCCTTCGAGTTTTGAAGCAAAGCCTTTACGTGAATAATTCAACATATATAAGGCATCTTCAAGAGTTTCAAAAGCAACTAATGCAGTGCATTCTGCTGCCGGTCGTGGATAGAGCTTTAAAGTGGCGGCAGTAATAATACCTAAAGTACCCTCACTACCGATATAGAGATTGCGTAGATCATAGCCGGTATTGTCCTTGCGCAAAACCTTGAGACCGTTAAGAATATCACCCTCGGGAGTGACCACTTCAAGACCTAAGGCGAGGTCGCGGGCATTGCCATAGCGTAAGACCTGGGTACCCCCGGCATTAGTCGCTAAGTTGCCGCCGATGGTGCAACTACCCTCTGCGGCTAAGCTGAGAGGGAACAAACGGTCGTGCTTTTCCGCTGCTTCCTGAATCTGCTGCAAAATACAACCGGCTTGTACCGTCATCGTATCGTTGACGGTATCGATATTTAGAATATGATTCAGACGAGTAGTCAAAATCAGTACCGCATCGCCTTTGTTGCTTGGTGTGGCGCCACCACAAAGACCGGTATTGCCGCCCTGAGTAACCATCGGCACTTCATAACGTGCACACAGCTTGACCACATCAGCGATCTCTTGCGTATTGGCCGGACGAACGACTGCTTGGGCACGGCCGGTATAGCGATTGCGCCAATCGGTTAAATACGGCGCTGCTTCTTCTCCCTCTAACACGTGATCAGCGCCAACGATACTAATTAAATCATTGATTAAACTCATTATTGAACCTAAATAATAGATGAATGCGGACATATCCTAATGTACTGGTATTATACTGCTTTAACCATTTAATGTAGTGTTCTTCAAGCAAAGGTAATTTTGTGACGCAATTATATGAACTCCCATTCCAGGTTTATAAAGCTTACGATATTCGCGGTATCGTGCCGGCGGAATTAAATACGACATTCGCTCTTTTATTAGGTCGAGCTCTGGCGATGCGGGCTATCAAACTGGGTATTCAACAAGCAGTTATCGGCTATGACGGTCGTCACAGCAGTCCTGAACTGGCAGCTGCTTTAGCTGAGGGCATGCGCACCGAGGGTATTAACACGCTAGATATCGGCATGGTCCCTACCCCTATGGTCTATTATCAAGCTGCCGAGCATCGCATTGGCCTAGCTGTGGCGATTACCGGCAGTCACAATCCACCCGCGTACAATGGCTTCAAGATTATGCTGGATGGTCGCGCCATCCACGGCGCTGAGATTCTGTCTCTGTATTCAGACATGCAAGCTCTGATAAGCAATCACAGTGCGGCTGAACCTGACAACTCTGCTGTCGGAACCACTGTCTCGCGCGATGTCATTGAAGAATATATCCAACGTATTGTCGGTGATGTAAAGCTAACGCGTCCCATGAAGATCGTGCTGGACTGCGGTAATGGCGTTGGTGCCGTGGCCGCTACAGAGCTTTTTAAGCGTTTGGGCTGTGCAGTCGATGAGCTTTATTGCGAAGTCGATGGTGATTTTCCTAACCACCATCCGGATCCGGCCGATCCCAACAACTTGCAAGACATTATTGAACACCTAAAAAACAGTGATTGTGAATTAGGTTTAGCCTTTGATGGTGACGCCGATCGTTTGGGTGTCGTCACTAAAAGCGGGCAGATTATCTGGCCTGATCGTCAGTTGATTTTGTTTCTACGGGATGTCCTCGAGCGCGTACCCGGTGCGACTATTATTTATGACGTCAAATGCAGTCGCCACGTCGGTGAATCAATTAAGGCTGCCGGCGGTGTCCCCTTAATGTGGAAAACCGGCCATTCTCTAGTAAAAGCTAAAATGGCAGAGATTGATTGCCCATTGGCCGGTGAAATGAGTGGACATATTTTCTTTAAAGAGCGTTGGTACGGTTTTGATGACGGCCTTTATGCTGGCGCTCGTCTATTGGAAATTCTTTCCAAGGTCGAAGACCCTAATGCCACTCTAGAAGCCTTGCCACAGGACCTTTCTACCCCGGAATTAAAGCTCCCTATGCAAGAGGGCGAACCTCATGCCTTGATTGAACGCTTACAAACAGAAGCTGTGTTTCCCACTGCCCAAAGTACTAATAAAATCGACGGTGTACGAGCAGAATACGCTGATGGCTTTGGCCTAGCCCGTGCCTCAAACACCACACCGGTTGTTGTTTTACGTTTTGAGGCACAAAACGATGAGGCTCTAAATCGAATTAAGGCTGAGTTTAGGGAAGCCATTTTAAAACTGGCCCCCGAGAGCGAATTGCCCTTTTAAACCGATTAAAGCCTTAGCTTTTAAGCAACTCTTTATAAATCGCCACTTGCTTTTTCGCTATAACGTTCTCGTCAAACTCCTCCAAAGCCAATTGATGGCCAGCCCGGCCCATCGATTGGCGGAGCTCGTCATCATCACTAAGCTCAATGATCGCCTCGTATAGTGACTTGGCGCTGCAAACGTCTACTAAAAGACCGGTGACTCCGGGCTCAATAGCATCTCGACAGCCTGGCGCATCAGTAGTGACCACCGCTCGCCCGCATGCCGCCGCTTCGACTAAGGATTTCGGTAAACCCTCTCGATAAGAAGGTAAGGCAATAATATGAGATTCACTATACAGCTTGGCTATATCGGCAACTTCGCCAAGGTAGTGAATATCTGTTTGACAGGCTGACAATTCTTTATCCGTGATTGAAGCCGGGTTACCCGGATCCGGACTACCGGCCAATTGCCACACAATATCGCTTCTGCCTTGACTAGCAGCTATACGCGCTGCCTGAACATATTCAATGACACCTTTGTCTTTAAGTAAACGCGCAGCCATGGTGACAATCAGTGGCGGCTTAATCGGTTCCGGCACATAGCAGTAGCGATTTAAATCCGCCCCGGAACCGCGAATTAGAACCAATTGCTCATCGTTAAGCGAACTCATTTCCTGCAACAACGCTTTGTCAGTCGTGTTTTGCACAATCACTCGACCCTTGGGGTGCGCTAAGGCAAGGCGATAAAGCAGACGAGTAATCAGAGAAACAGGGTCAAACTTAGCGCGTTTCTTAGTAAATAAAAAGCCCATGCCGGAAATAGCATAAACCACGGCCGGCACTTTTGCTAAACGCGCGGCAATACCACCATAGAGCACCGGCTTGATAGTGACTAGATGAACCAGATCCGGTTTGAGCTGTTTAAACGTCTTATAAAGAGAAAAAATCGTCATCAATTCCGTCAAAGGATTCATCCCGCTACGTCGCATTGGAAAAACCACATGCTCAAAACCATGATCCTTAATAGTCTGCACCGCCGGACCATCCATGGTCGAGACGATCACATGGTAGCCCTGCGCTTTTGCTTCTTGAGCAATATTTAAGCGATGTGATAGAAAAAAAGCGGGATTATTGACGGCAATTAAAATTTTTTTCATTGACACAGAACTCTTTTTTTCTCTATGGCTTCTCGCCAAACTTGCTCATAGTTTTGAATCATTTTGTCTAAACTGAAATTTTCAAGAACTCGCTGACGACATTGCTGCTTAAACACCGATGCCTCTGAACTCTTTAAAAAGTCTAGCGCCTGATTAATTGCGCCGGCCAAGAGCTCCGACTGTTGTGGTGATACCACCCAGCCATAGGAGCCCACAATAAAAGCTGCATCTCCGACATTGGTAACGACATTGGGCACTTCACACGCCATGGCTTCGGCCACAACGTTTGGAAAGCCCTCCGCGAGACTGGCCAACACATGTAAATCCAACAAAGGCATCAGCTCAGGCACGTCGTCACGACGGCCTAAAAGCAAAACATGGTGAGACACTTCCAATTTGGCCTCTGCCAATAACGCCATCAATTCTGCATTATCCTGATCCAAACCTTCACCAATCAGCAACAACTTCACTGTCGGTCTCTTTTGAATGAGCAGCGACATGGCCTGAATTAAATTAGCATGATCCTTTAAAGGATTCCATCGAGCCACAAACGCGATTACTTCCTCATCCGGACTCAAATTTAAATTTTCTCTTTGCTGTTTTTTGCTTGCCGAATCTAAGGGCCGCCAACGGCTTAAATCATAGCCATTAGGAATCACGCGAAACTTCGAACGCTGATAGCCCCAGGCGATATGACGCTTGGCCGCTAATTCAGCACAGGCCACAATCAAACGCGGAATAAAATAAGAAGTCCAAGAAAAATATCGCGCTAATAAATAGGAAGAGCGACTACTACGGGCTAGATTATCACCTGAATTACGTATCCCCCAAAGCACCGCCTTGATGCCCGCCAAACGCGCAGCTAAGCCACCAACTATATCGGCATGATACATCCAACATTGGACGACATCCGGGGCCAACTGCTTTAATTTATTACGTAAACGCCAAAAATCCGCAGGACTCATTTTACCTGCGGGCATATTGAGACAGTGCAATTCAACCCCCGCCTCTCTTAGGCTATCGCCCATTACACCCTCATCCTGCATACTCAAAACAATATGCTTATCTTTATGAGCATGGGCCACCAAGCGATATAACACCGTCTCAGCGCCACCATGACCTAAGCCACTGATCAAATGCACGACGGTTAGAGAATCTACTGCGTCAGCTTGCAGCGGTTGAGTCACGTGATTTATGCGATTAACGTGATTTACGCTTGACTTTATACTTAAAACTTGAAATAACTGCTCCCAACGCTGTAGCACATTGTCTTGCGAATAGGTTTGGAGAACATGGACTTGCCCTTGACGGGCTAAGTTTTGGCGCAATAGCTCATCACCCATCAGCTTTCTTAGGCCATCGATAAAATCTGACCGTGTTATTTGACTATAGACAGCCTCTGTCGGCGACATTTTCAGCGGCACCAAAAGTCCCAGCTCGCCCCCTAAACTCAATTCTGCCGGACCATAAGGGCAATCAATAGCAATCGTGGCTAAACCATTAGCCATCGCCTCTAGCAAAACATTTGGAAAGCCCTCACGCTCAGACGTCATCGCAAAGGCATCAGCTCTACGCATAGTTTCCCATGGTTTTGTCGTGGCGCCCTTTAAAAAAACCTGTTCAGATAAGGCCAAGGCCTCGATTTGTCCCTGTAATTTAGTCGCTAAGGGGCCCGAACCGTAGATATGCAACTGCCAATCAGGAAAATCCTTTGCTACTTCAGCAAAACAATCTATTAAAAAACCGAACTGCTTCAGTTCAACCAAGCGCCCCATGCTTAACAGTACCTTAGGTCTTGAAGCACTAGGCTCTGTCTGGCTCTCCTCAACTGTCACCATCGCCTGTACAGCCTGTAATTCATCCAGCAAAGCATCCGAAATCGGGTTGGGAATGGTCGGCACTCTTTTCACCGACGGGGTGCGCTCAGCATAGTCCCTAGCCGCCGCTTCAGTCTGCATCATGACCGCTGACGCTTGGGGATAAAGGACTTTTCTAAGCTTCCTTAAAAGCCTCGGCAAGTGACTGTCAGAGAGTGGGTTCGTACGTTCACAAACGATAACCGGGATATCTAGACCACGAGTGGCTAATAAGGCAGTGATATTGACATTGGTTAAAAAAGACACCACCACATCGGGTTGACGTTGTTTGAGCAAACGACGCAAAACCAAGGGTTTAATCACACGGCTAAGGAGTCCGGAATTGGGTAAATCCTGTGCTAACCAGTGCAAATCAACCCGATCATCTAATGGGTAAAAAGACTGGCCGCTACCTTGAGAAAAACACGGGACGATGCACACTTCATGCCCCAAGGCCACCCAACCATTGGCCAAAGCCGCTGCTACTCGCTCAGCACCGCCTGCATTCATCGAGCTGATAAGCAGTGCAATTTTTCTACCATGTTGGGGCGTGACAAGAGGCTGCATAAATGGCCTTTTAGATTTTTTCTTGTAAGACTTCTTGGAAAAGCTCGTTCCACATACCGCTGATGCGACGCATACTATAGCGGTCACGCATATCCACGGCACGCTTGGAATAATCCAACATGCGCTCAGGGTCATTGATCAGCTTGACAATACCCTCACTTAGGGAGTCCACTGACTCACTCTGCTCAATCAAATAACCATCAATTTCATGACGAATCAACTCACGAGGCCCCACATCACAATCAAAAGCGACACAGGGCAAGCCACAGGACATGGCCTCTTGAAGGCTATTAGACAAGCCCTCAGAGCGGGAACTAAGGACAAATAAATCGCCCTTGGTGTACCACCATTGCATATTGCCGACGCGGCCTACTAAAAAAGCGCGCTGCTGCAAGCCGGCTCGTTCAATCTGTTGAGCCAGATTATCGCGCTCTGGTCCCTCACCCAAAATCAGTAAATCCCAATCAGGATAGGCATCGGCAAATTTAGCAAAGCTGTCTATCAGTAAATCAAAGCCCTTGACGCGGTGTAAACGACCCACACCTAAGAGCCACTTTCTACCGGCTGCTTTGTGCATTTGAATTTCCGGCTCATGCATATCAAGTGGCCATTGGACAGCGTTTGGAATCACGCTGAATTTAGCTTTGGGGATCGCTTTTTTTAAGTAATCCGCCGTTGCTTGCGTTAAAGTCACCACCTGCGCTGCTTTGGGATAAAAGAACTTTCTCAGTCGCTTCCAAGCTCCGGACAACTTCTGAAAGGGTGGATAAGCATGTTCGGTAGCAATCACTTTGCAAGGTAAAGCCATGGCAGCAATAATCGCAAAAATCGAAGCCGACGTCATAAAAGACACCACCACATCAGGCCGATAACGCTTTAATTCACGGCGCAAGCGAGTAATTTGCGTCAAGTGCCCAAAAAAACCGACTTTAGCAAAGGTATTTAAACTGACCCGTTGCACTCGCGAATCAAGTTGATAGGCATCAGTGGTAGGCTCGGATTGAGTCAAAAAAATAACTTCGTGACCATCGTAAGCCCAACGTCTTGCCAGTTCAACAGCGACACGCTCCGCCCCTCCGCCACGAAGGGAAGGAATATACAGAAGAATGCGACTATTGGATTGATTATTTAACATAAGACCTGTTGTAATTTAGCCAAGCTCGTTATAATTTTAAGAAATTTAGCAGCGCTTGACTATCGGAAAGCTCTTTATTCTTAGATTTTCTTGAGTCCCGGCTTGATCACAGTCACAGCTACAAAATAGCAGACAAAAGACAGCAAATACATCAAACTTGTCGCTAACATAATACCTTCGGCCCCCATAATAGGAGCTAAGTAAAAACTTAATAAGGCTTTTAAGGAAAAATTCGCGACCGCAATCAATGCCATCAAAGTATAGCGATTTTGACTCGCCATCAGTTGAACTAAAATCAAAACGCCAAAATAAAAAGGCAACTGCAATAAACCATAACGCATCACTGACGTCACAGTTAACGTATTATCCGCAGTAAAGGCCCCCCGTTGAAACAAAAGCTGCACTAACCAGGGACTGAGCCACCACAACACGATCACCACTAATACACCGATTCCCAACATGCCTAATGCCCACTTCAAAGCAACCATGCGCGCCCGCAAGTACTCGCCCTGAGCCTGAATATCGGCAAGCACCGGCAAGGCCGCACGCCCCACAGAGGCGGCCCCCAAACCGATAATCAGTGACAACACACGAGCTGCGTAACCTAAAGTCGCATTGGCATTATCACCCAATTTAGCGGCAATCATTTGATCCAAAGGACCGACAAAACTCATCGCTACTTGACCGATTAACATCACGCCCGAGGCACTAATCACTGCGGCCCAATAGGGTGACGACAAGCTAATAGACGGCCTGAGCCAACGCTTACTTGCTTCAGCACGCACAGCCAATATCTGCAAGATAAAGGTCTGTACAAGATAGCCAATCAAGGTACCCCATAATAACGGCATCACCGTGGTATCGCCCGGGCTAGCCAAAATCCAAAGCAAAATAAAGAGCGCCGGCAAACTGTCCAATAGCGTATTGATATGACGCTCACGTGCTCGCAAACGCGACATGCTAAGACCGATCAAGAGGATCAATAAAACCGAAGGTGCAAAACCATAAATCAAGGTCTGACTAATCGCTTTTACTTCAGAACTAAAACCGACAGCGGCGTTGCCCAACACCCAAGGCCATAGAAAAAAGGTCAATGTACTGAGCAATACACCGATAAGCAGTAGTATTCCTTCGCTTTGTGAGATAAATCGCTGCTGCTCCTCGGCCGCTTCATGACGTAGCTTAACAAAACTCGGAATCAGAACGATAGAAAACACCCCAACCAGGGTGACCGGCAACCAGGTGCTCATCGTCATAGTGAACTGATACGCATCCACCACCTCACTGACCCCGTAGCGATTAGCGACTGCTATTTCTTTGAGAGCGCCCGCTATTTTCCCGATAAACAAGAAAAAAGCCACCCGCAAGGCGCCTTTGGCTATTCGCAGGTGGTCTCCATCAAGAGTTTTTAAGCGCTTAAAAAACACGTTCTACTTCAAGAAGTTGATATACCAGGGCATCGCTTCAGCCAAACCCTGTCTAATACTATGGCTCGGCAAATAGGCTAATTGTTCGCTGATTTTAGAAATATCGGCTTGAGAGTGACGTACATCACCGGCTCTAAAATCCTGATAATTAGCTTCTTTATCGTAATTAAGGCCATTTTCTACTAACAACTCTTTTAAAAAACCGAAAAGCTCATTTAGAGACGTGCGATGATTCAAAGCGACATTATAAATCTCAAAACCCGACGTCGGCATTTGCACAGAACTCAGGATATTAGCTTGCACCGTATTTTCTATATAACAGAAGTCTCTACTGGTCTCACCATCACCATTGATTGTCACCTCCTGACCATGAATCATTGCACCGGTCCACTTGGGGATCACAGCAGCATAAGCACCGTCAGGAGTTTGACGTTTGCCGAAGACATTAAAATACCGCAGACCAATGGATTTGAAACCGTAGTTCAAAGCAAAGACTCGGGCATAAAGCTCATTAACGTACTTAGTGACAGCATAAGGTGATAAGGGATTACCGATATTTGGCTCTTCCTTAGGTAAGGCCGGATGATCACCGTAAGTCGAGCTAGAAGCAGCAAAGACAAAGGACTCGACACCCTCGTCACGACAAGCGACCAACATATTTAAAAAGCCGTCAATATTGACCGCGTTAGTGGTGATCGGGTCGTTTAATGAGCGCGGCACCGAGCCTAAGGCTGCCTGATGTGACACATAATTCACACCTTTAACCGCTTCACGGCATGTCTCTAAATCACGAATATCACCCTCAATAAAGCGAAAACTTGCCCATTGCTCAGCTGTGACCAAGCTTTGCACCTCATCCAGATTATGCTGGAAACCGGTAGCAAAGTTATCTAAGCCCACTACTTTTTGATTATGCGCTAATAAAAACTCCAATAAATTAGAGCCGATAAAACCGGCACAACCGGTCAGCAACCAAGTTTTTGGCTGCGCTAATAATTGTTGTTTAACTTGTTCGAACTTGGTAGACATAAGAAACTTATATAAAAGAATGATTTAAGTGCGTCTTTAGAGACGGATATCGGCGTCTTGCTGATCAAATAGGTATTTAAGATCATAAAGCACATGTGACGCCTTGCCAGTAGCACGAATTTCCTGAACACCCATCGCTTTAAATTGCTGATGTGCAACCGCTAGGACTATCGCATCATAAACGCCCTCTTCCAGTGTCTGAATCGGCTTAATACCATATTCACGCTCACACTCTGCCGGATCAACCCACGGATCGTAAACATCGACGTTGATGTTGTACTCAGCTAGCTCATGAATAATATCGACAACTCGCGTATTACGCAAATCAGGACAATTCTCCTTAAAAGTCAACCCCATCACTAAGACACGTGAGTCTTGTACCTGAATGCGCTTTTTAGTCATGGCTTTGATTAACTGAGCCACCACATAAGTGCCCATACTGTCATTTAAACGACGGCCCGCTAGGACAATCTCAGGATGATAGCCAATAGACTGAGCCTTATGCGTAAGATAATACGGATCCACACCAATACAATGGCCCCCAACCAAACCTGGGCGGAATGGCAAAAAGTTCCATTTGGTACCGGCAGCTTCTAGCACCGCTTCGGTATCAATGCCCATACGATTAAAAATAATCGCCAATTCATTAATTAGTGCGATATTGACATCACGTTGTGTATTTTCAATCACCTTGGCTGCTTCAGCCACTTTGATGCTTGACGCTTTGTGTGTACCCACAGTAATAATTTGCTGATACAGCTGATCAATTAACTCAGCAGCTTCCGGCGTAGAGCCGGAGGTTACTTTAACGATATTGGACACTCGACGATCCTTGTCACCCGGATTAATGCGCTCAGGGCTATAACCGACAAAGAAATCCTCGTTTAATTTTAGACCTGAAAACTTTTCCAAAACCGGAACACAATCATCCTCAGTTGCGCCAGGATAAACGGTTGACTCATAAATAACGATATCACCCTGATTAAGCACTTTACCGAGCATCTCGGAAGCCTTGATTAGAGGGCTCAAGTCGGGGCGCTTATACTCATCAATAGGCGTTGGTACAGTCACGATAAAGACGTTAGCCTCACGTAAATCCTCAGGCTGATCAGTACAGCTTAGATACTTGGCAGCTTGTAAGTCCTCGGGCTCGACTTCAAGCGTATGGTCTTGACCGGCTTTTAGTTCCTCAACGCGTTGATGATTAATATCAAAACCAATAACAGAGCGCTTTTTAGCAAACTCAACGGCAAGCGGCAAACCCACATAACCCAAACCAATAACTGCCAGTTTAATATCTTCCAGCTTCAAGGCAAACTCCTAACAATTTTTTAAATTCTTGATAATTTAATTATAAATGATGACTATCTGCGACTAAATACCGAGGGCAATAACAACCAACGGGGGCAGCGCCAATTAACCAAGCGTGAATACAACCATAAATAGAGACCGGAAAATATCAACATGGACAAGCATAACATCCAAGAATTATCCCAGAATATCGTGGCCGGCACTAAACCGATTAGACAAAGCACCCACAAATACGGTGACGTCAAGGCATTACATAAAGCCGGCACACGGTAACGACTGTCGCGACTAAAGGTCACTCTGACTAAACGTCTGAAAATTAATTGATGTAAGTGTAAAGCATCCGGTTGGTCGACACGTACTTTACGAATAAAGCGTCTACGCCAAATCGAAAACATGGTTTCAAAGACAGGATAAAACAGGACTGCAATGGCATAAAAAGGCGAAACGGATGGATTGCGCGCCACCAACTGTACTGCTAACTCGGCCAACATGAAACCGATAAAATAAGCGCCCCCATCACCCAGAAACACTCGACCAAAAGGAAAATTCCAGACCAAAAAACCAAACACTGCAGAGGCCATGGCCAACGCTATCGCAAAGATAGCCATGTCATTCACTTGATAGGCCACCAGCGCCAGTGAAATCGCAATTAAACAAGACACCATGCCGGCCAGACCATTCATGCCGTCGATCAGATTCATAGCATGAGTACAACCACCCACCGCCACCATGGTAAATAATAAAGAAATCGGCCAAAAACTAAGGGCCCAATCAAACCAGGTAAAACCGACCCGAGAAACACCCCCAAAAAGCCACCAGGCAATAGCAGCCGAGGCAAAAGCCGCGAGCAAACGCTTACCGGACCCAATATCTTTAGTAATATCCTCTAAGATACCCGCCACAAAAACCGGCATAGCCGATACAAATAAAGCCGGCCAAAACCAATTTAAGGTCGTATTATCAGGTTTACCGAGCACTAACAGCCCTGCGAGCGTCCCGGCAAAGACCGCCAACCCACCAATACGTGGGGTTGATCGCACATGAGAGGCTTGTGGTTTATCCAGATCCGAATCACCGGTAAAGCGCCCATGCCAACGCTCGGACGCGATAATCATACCGCCCACCGAAAAGGCCACAATACAAATTAGAAGATATTGCCAAGCATCCGTCACAACGTTCTACTATAAAAAAGTATTAATCATTTATTATCACTTGATGGCTTCGAGACTCGGGCTACTGCTTACTACCTGTGCCCTGTGAGCTGCAAGTCTAACAGCTTAGGAAATTTAAAAGCGTTAAAATCTATTGTAATTTGCAACAGTGATTATTTGTGATTAAAACGCTTGTCACATCAGTTTGATATAGACAAAAATAGACACACATCTCAGCACCAAGCTCTGAATAAGCATAGCACTTTTTTGAGTTTCCAAAAAAAAACCCGGAATCAAAAGATTCCGGGCAAATCCACCAAAGGAGGAGGGTGGAGGAGACAACTGCATAAACTGAAGCCCCAAACGATAAGGAGACAAAAAGAGACTTCAGTTTAAATTCCTGCGAGCTGAAAACAAAAAACCTATCAACTCGACAACATCTAAATAATATCAAAAGTTTTGCTGCGTTGCAAGAAAAAACTAATGAAAACCCTAACAAAAGTGTCAAATGTTGTATTTTTGACATTTGAACCATGAAAGGTATTTAATGTGCCGATTTTTAAGCAGAAAATTTGATGCCTAGCCACAC
The DNA here is from genome assembly GCA_030538235.1 of Alcaligenaceae bacterium. GTDB lineage: Bacteria > Pseudomonadota > Gammaproteobacteria > Burkholderiales > Burkholderiaceae_B > Oligella. The sequence goes on along the minus strand of JAUNUJ010000003.1, from coordinate 248,140 downwards.
ATCCTCTTTCAAACAATTGTTATTCCTATGGTCTAAAGGCATAATGATTAGTTATATTCAAGATAAAAACAATAAATAGCTAAACAACACTTTTAACACTCTAGAGGAAATCAGATTATGCAATGCTCAGTCGAATGGAATGGCCCGGATGGTATGTTATTCGTCTGTCACACCGGCAGCGGTCACACACTAACAGTTGATGGACCTCCTGAGGGTGGCGGCAATAATCTCGCCCCGCGTCCCATGGAAACGCTCCTGAGTGGTGCCGGTGCTTGTTCTGCTTATGATGTGGTGATGATTTTACAGCGCGGTCGCAAAGACATTCGTCGCTGTCGTTTAAACATCACGTCAGAACGTGCGGACACCGACCCTAAGGTTTTCACCAAAATTCATTTTGAATTCATCATCAGTGGTCGTGGTTTACAGGAAAATGTTGTAGAACGTGCTATTAATATGAGTCACGAGAAGTATTGCTCAGCCGTAGCCATGCTCAACAAAACGGCCGAAGTAACGCACTCCTACCGTATTGAGGAAGTATAAACCATGAGTCTCAAGGATAATTTACCGACCAAGCAAGCGTCTCGTTCTGATCAGTATGAGGAGATGATGCGTTTCGTATTTGAAAACGGTGTCGAAAAATCAGACCGTACCGGCACCGGCACCCGCTCTCACTTTGGCTACCAAATGCGCTTTGATTTACAACAAGGCTTCCCCTTGGTGACAACAAAAAAAATCCACTTGCGCAGCGTGATTTATGAATTACTCTGGTTCTTACGCGGCGACTCCAATGTGCGTTGGCTTCAAGACAATGGCGTGAGCATTTGGGACGAATGGGCTGACGAACAGGGTGAATTAGGCCCTGTCTATGGGGTGCAATGGCGTAGTTGGCCCACCCCCGATGGCGGCAGCATTGACCAAATAGCTCAGTTAATGGAGCAAATCAAAAACAATCCCGACTCCAGACGTCATATTGTCGCCGCTTGGAACGTCGCCAATGTCGATCAAATGAAGTTACCCCCTTGCCACTGCCTATTCCAGTTCTATGTGGCTGATGGCAAGCTGTCTTGTCAGCTTTATCAGCGTAGTGCCGATGTCTTCTTAGGGGTACCATTTAATATTGCCAGTTACTCACTCCTGACTCATATGATTGCCCAACAATGCGATCTAGAGGTGGGTGAGTTTATTTGGACCGGTGGCGACACGCATATTTACTCTAACCACTTTGAACAAGTCAGAGAGCAACTATCGCGCGACGTCTACCCCTACCCTACTTTAAAAATATTGCGCAAAGCAGAGTCGATCTTTGATTATCAATTCGAAGATTTCGAATTCGAAAACTATCAACATCACCCTCTAATTAAAGCGCCTGTTGCAGTCTAAAAGGAACACAGCATGTCAAGTATAAATATTATTGTTGCTTATTCAAGAAATAATATTATTGGCAACCATGGTCAGATGCCGTGGAGCATACCATCTGATTTAGCTTATTTTAAAGAGACTACCATGGGCTCACCGATTATTATGGGTCGCGTGACTTGGGAGTCTCTGGGACGCCCGCTACCGGGTCGTTTAAATATCGTGATTAGTCGCAATAGCAGCTATGAAGCCGAAGGTGCTGAATTAGTTGACGATTTAGAGTCGGCCATTGCCTTAGCAAAAGAAAAAGCACCGGAGCAAGATATTTTTATTATCGGCGGCGGGCAAATTTATGCCCAAGCGCTGGACTCCGGCTTGGCCGATAAAGTCTACGCCACTGAAATTCACAATAAAATCGAGGGTGACACCTCATTTCCGGAACTGGATATGGAGCTTTGGAAGGAAATCAGTCGCGACCCTCAACCCATTGACAATGACTACGATTTCGACTTTGTTATTTATCAACGCCGTTAAGGGGCAATCATGAGCAATTTTTCCTGGCACATTCCCGAGTATTACAATATTGGTGTAGACACCTGTGACAAATGGGCAGACGGCAGTGGTCGCCTGGCTTTAATAGAAGAAGTTGCTGGTGAAACTAAACACTATAGCTTCGATGAATTACGCGATTATTCCAATCAATTTGCTAATGCCTTACAAGCCGCCGGTGTCAAAAAAGGCGATCGTATCGGTATTTTACTGACCCAAGGTCTAGCCACGGGCATTGCTCATTTGGCAGCCTATAAACTAGGGGCTATTGCTGTGCCTCTCTTCGCCCTGTTCGGTCTTGATGCGCTCAGTTATAGAATCAGTCATGCCAATATTGGCACCTTAATTACTGACGATGGCGGTTTTGCTAAAATTGAGGCCATTCGCGAAGAGATTCCGGGCTTAAAAAGCATCTTCAATATTAATCAGGATCACAGCACCGAGCTAGTGCACTCTTTTTGGTCAGAGTTAACAGCCCAGAGTACTGAATTTGAAGTTGCAAAGACTCGAGCCGATGATCCGGCGATTATTATCTTTACTTCAGGCACCACCGGCAAGCCTAAGGGCGCTTGCCATGCGCATCGCGTGTTATTAGGTCATTTACCCGGTGTAGAAACTTCTCACAACAATGAAATGAGCAGTGATGATGCCGTCTTCTGGACTCCGGCTGACTGGGCCTGGATTGGGGGACTGTTGGATTTACTCCTGCCGGCATGGCATCACGGTCGACCTGTGGTCGCCTCTCGAGCAAATAAGTTCAAGGCCGAAGACGCGTTTGAACTGATGAATAAGCACCAAATTACCCATACCTTCTTGCCACCTACGGCGTTAAAAATGCTGCGCTTCGTAGATAAACCCCGTAAGCAGTGGCCTCAGCTGAAGTTACGCTCCATCGCCAGCGGCGGCGAAACCCTTGGCAAAGAGCTACTGGACTGGGGTCGTGAAAACTTAGGCATCACAATTAATGAGTTTTATGGCCAAACCGAATGCAATATGATCGTCTCCAGTTGTGCCGCCAAGTTTGATGCCAGACCCGGCAGCATGGGTAAAGCAGTCCCCGGACATCGGGTAGCCATTATTAATCCTCAAGGCGAGGTTGTCGGCGCCGGTGAAGAAGGTGATATCGCTGTGCTCAGGCCCGATCCGGTGATGTTCCTATATTACTGGGATGACCCCGAAGCAAGTAAAAACAAATTCAATGGCGATTATCTCCTAACCGGCGATCGCGGGGTGATGGATGCTGACTCCTATCTATTTTTTGTAGGACGTGATGACGATGTGATTACCAGTGCCGGTTACCGCATTGGTCCGGGTCCCATCGAAGATGGTCTGCTCAGTCACCAAGCCGTCAGCATGGCGGCAGTGATTGGTATGCCTGATCCGGAGCGCACCGAGGTAGTAACCGCTTTTGTCGTCCTCAAAGAGGGTTACCAAGAAAGTGAAGAGCTTAAAAAATCCTTGCAAGACCACGTACGTACTCGAGTCGCGGCCCATGAATATCCTCGACAGATTCATTTTCTAAATGAACTGCCGATGACAACCACGGGTAAAATCATCAGAAAAGAGCTTAGACATTTAAAGCTTTAAGTCATTATTCTAATGCTGCAAATATAGCGGCGAGCTCAGCCGCCGCTAAATGCATATCGTCCAGATAAGTCAGCAGCTCATCCATGGATTTTCTCACCGTGGGAGCGTGAGTAAAAATCGTGGCATAGGGTCTTTTATCGCCATTTGGCACAGGCACCGAGCAAGCCACCATGCCCGGGATAAATTCTTCATTATCCACCCCATAGCCGTTTTTATTTGTTTGCTCCAAGCAGGTCAAGAGCGCTGCTTTATCGATCATGGTGTTTTTTGTTAAGGCCTGTAGGGGCATGCTGTCGATAACTTTTTTGCGCTGCTCCTTGGGCAAATAAGATAGCAGTAATTTACCGCTAGCACTGGCCCAGATAGGTATCTGATGACCTTCAGGTATATGAATCTGCAAGGGCCAGTTCGAGAGCACCCGGTCCATATAAACAATTTCCAGATCGTGGATAAAGGCAATCCCTACTGTTTCCTCGATCTTATTACAAAGTTTTTGCAATACCGCCTGACGTTCGCTCTTATAAATGAAATTAGTTTTTAATAAGTTCATCATCAATTTATGAGTACGATGACCACAAATGACCCCACCCTGCACATCAATAGCCAAGAAACCCTCCTCTTGCAATTGCTTGATCAATCGATGAATACTAGGTTTTGGTATCTCCAACTGCAACGACAGCTCAGCCGGACTAACAGGACGCGGGGCCTCGGCCACCATCTCAATAATTTGCATCACTCGCTCAACACTTGAGCCCTTTTTTCTTTTCACTGAACGCTCTCCAATTCACCCTAAGCAATCCCTCAGAATTTAGAGATAAACCCTAGCTCTGTTGCTGATTCTTATTCTATATAATAACTCTATAACGATACGTAATGTATCGTTATTAAAACCAATTGACTTTAGATTTATATAAATAGACATCTCAATACTCTGTAGGAGACAGCCCATGTCTAACACTATCATCCTGCCACGCATGATGGAAATCGGTAAAAATGCCTGCGAAAAACTACCCGCCATGATGACCTCTTTAGGTGTTTCAAAGCCTTTAATCGTCACTGACAAGATGATGGTGCAACTGGGTTATGTGCAAAAAATCCTAGCTATCATGGAACCCCATCGAATCAGTGCGGCAGTTTATCAAGACACGATTCCGGAACCGACTGACAGCTCAATTATGGCTGGCGTGCAGATGATCCAGGCGGGGGATTTTGATTCTATTATTGCTCTAGGTGGTGGCAGTCCAATCGATAGCGCTAAGGCAATCGGGATTCTAGCAAAGTTCGGCGGAGTGATTCGCGACTACAAATTTCCTCGCTTGGTGAACGAAGAAAGCCTACCAATCATTGCCATTCCCACGACTGCTGGCACCGGTTCTGAATGCACTAAATTTACTATTATTACCGACGAAGCAAATAATGAAAAACTGCTCTGTGTCGGTGCTGCCTTTATGCCCCAAGCCACGATCATTGATTACAGCCTAACGCTCAGCGTGCCCCCACGTACAACAGCCGACACCGGCATCGATGCTATGTGTCATGCGATTGAGGCTTATGTCAGTCAAAAGCGCAATGCCTATAGCGATCAACAATGCCTAGCCGCTCTACGCTTAATCGGACCAAATATTAAGGCGGCCTATCACGACGGCACCAATGAAAAAGCACGCGAGCAGATGATGCTCGGATCAACCCTGGCAGGGATTGCCTTCAGCAACTCCTCGGTCGCTTTGGTACACGGCATGAGTCGACCGATTGGTGCCTTTTTTCATGTGCCTCACGGCTTATCTAATGCCATGCTCTTGCCCGCTGTCACTGAGTTCTCGATTCCTCTCGCCGCTACCCGCTATGCTGAATGTGCTGTCGCCATGGGCGTGGCGAGCGAAGATGATGGTATCGCCAAAGCCAATATGAAGCTTGTTAAGTTTTTAAAAGAATTAAATCAAGAGCTCAAAGTACCTACCTTGGCAGAATTCGGCGCTGATAAGGCAGAGTTTGACCGTGTACTGGAAACCATGGCGGATCAAGCCTTTGCCTCAGGATCACCCAATAACAACCCACGCGTACCGACTCGAGAAGAGATGCTAAATCTCTATCAAGGTTTATGGTAAACAGCGTTGAATTTTAATTAAAAATCCAATCAAAACAAAGGAGCGACAAATGCAAAAAGTAGGCCATTACATTAACGGTCAAATCATCAGCGACGGGGCAAAAAGTCAACCGGTTTATAACCCTTCAAAAGGCATCGTCAGCAAAGAGGTACTACTCGGCGATGCTAAAACCATTGATCAGGCTGTCGCCGCGGCCAAAGCCGCTTTCCCGGCGTGGAGCAAAACGCCGCCATTACAGAGAGCTCGCATTATGTTCAAGTTTAAAGCATTACTTGAACAACATGCCGATGAGATCTGTCGTTTGATTGGTGAAGAGCATGGCAAAATTATCCACGATGCGCGGGGCGAGTTGCAACGTGCCATTGAAAACGTAGAGTTTGCCTGTGGCATTCCTGAACTCCTTAAAGGTGAGCATAGTCGCAATGTCGGCTCAGATATTGACTCCTGGAGCCAGTTCCATCCGCTCGGTGTGGTGGCAGGTATTACCCCCTTTAACTTCCCAGTGATGGTGCCTTTATGGATGTTCCCAATGGCCATCGCCTGTGGTAACACCTTTGTTCTAAAACCTTCGTAACGTGACCCCAGTTCGACTCTTTTTGTCGTTCAATTAATGCAAGAAGCCGGTCTGCCGGATGGTGTCCTAAACCTGGTCAATGGCGGTAAAGACACCGTCGATGCGCTATTAGAGCATAAAGATGTTGAGGCCATCAGCTTTGTTGGCTCAACCCCGATTGCCGAGTATATATCTACAGTAAATCCACCGCCCACGGCAAGCGCTGTCAAGCCCTAGGCGGGGCTAAAAATCACGCCATCGTGATGCCCGATGCCGATCTGGACAATGTGGTGAACTCCTTGCTAGGCGCTGCCTTTGGCTCCTCCGGCGAGCGCTGTATGGCACTCTCCGTTGCGGTGGCAGTAGGAGATGACATCGCTGACCGCATGATTGCCCAACTGACAGAAGCCATGGCTAAATTAAAAGTCGGTGTACATCATGATGCAAATAATGACTTTGGTCCGGTTATTACGGTCGAACACAAAAACAAAGTCATTTCCCACATCCGTCGTTGCGTTGAACAAGGTGCAACGCTAGTCGTTGATGGCACCGAGATGAAACCTGAAGGTTATGAAGACGGCTTCTATGTCGGCGCCACCCTCTTGGATCATGTGACTAAAGACATGGATAGCTATAAAGCGGAGATCTTCGGTCCTGTTTTACAGGTTATGCGTGTTAACACCATGGAAGAGGCCATGCAGCTAATTAATGACCATGAGTACGGCAACGGCACTTGTATTTATACCCGTGACGGTGAAGCAGCACGTTATTTCTCAGACAATATCAAAGTCGGTATGGTCGGCATTAATATCCCCTTACCGGTACCGGTTGCCTATCAAAGTTTCGGTGGTTGGAAGCGATCATTATTTGGTGATTTATTTATGTATGGCCCGGATGGCGTGCGTTTCTTCACCCGTCGCAAAACCATCACTCAACGCTGGCCTAGCGCTGCGATTCGCGAGGGGGCACAATTCTCCATGCCGACTTTATAGCGATAGTTGAGTCGGCAAAATCACTGCAAAAACTCACAAGCGTCCGAGACAGTAAACTCAGGACGCTTGTGTGATTTACAACGGACTATGATGCCGGTTGCTAATGAAACAGTTCCTTATGCTTAGCCTCAAGACGCTCTCGGTCAGACTCAAAGTCCAGCTTTTGTTGCGCACGTTCAAGGGCTAACGCGGCAACTTGCTTAGCCGCTGCTTGGACACCTTGCTCAGGCGCGTATCGTGCAATTCCTGCTAAGACCTTTTGCATAATCAAATTAACCTCTACCAGAGCTGCGCCATCACGTATTAAAGGCAAAAAAGCGTCTTCGACCCAATCCGCATAATTAATCGGCGCAATCGATAAACGATCATAGTCAAGTTGACTGACTTCACCTGCCTCCGGTGGTAGCACATCGACAAATAAAGCCAACATATCATTCATCACCCGAATCACTGTGCCCGGGTCATTAATCGCGCTGGAAAGCGCTCTCTGCCCTGCTTCACTCAAAACGATGAAGCCCCAACTCGGGTCCTGATCAAAGCTTCGTGCGGCATCTAGGACAAAACAATTCGCCATACTCTTAACACAATCAAGCACATCTTTTTGTGGTGATTTATCACTTCCTGAATTGGCTTGCACATAGGCCAATACCGTGTCAGGTAAAATCATCTCGCCGGGGCGCACGGCAATGTGCACATAGCAATCACTCGCTTCAGCCTGTTTTTGTAGACCGGCCATATCAATATGGGTCAAAAAGCCGGTGCGATTAAGCTTCAATTGATGTGCCTGAGCATCCACTTCACCCTTACGGCTTGCACCCATATCCGCCTGGATCCGAGCTTGCAACAAGCTCTTTTCAGTGGCATGTTTAATTTTTGCTAGGGTATTTTCCAGACGTCCTAATTGCGATAAGGTATGCACCCAACGAATTAAAGTGACAATCAGATAAAGAAGAACAAAAATTGTCGCTATAAATAAGGCAAAACGGCCATTTTGACCGTAATAACCCAAACCTAAGGCTATCTTGGCAATTATTGCGTAGATAAATGCTGAGATAAAACTGGCAATCGCCATCCGCGTATTATCATCACTCATCACCAGCTCGGTGGCCCGTGGCGTCGCGCTATTTGAGGCCGATGCAAAGGCTGACACCATAATCGATAGAGAGAAAGTACTGACCGCCAACATGCTTGAGGCAATCACATCCAATAAACTTTCCAGCGTCTCCAGATTAATATCCGGAAGAAAACTCGGTGGCACAAAAACGTTGACCCAAGACGCAGCAAAGACAAAGATCACTGCTAACAAAGCACCTGCGGCGGGCATTAACCATAATTGGTTACTGGGTTTACGCAGATAGACTAAAAAGCGATATAACATGAGACAAACTCTGCCCAGATAATGGGATCGATAATACTGATAAAAAAGTGACGATTCTTATTGTACAAGGCGACTGATAGTGTGTTTCACGACTTATACAAATTATGTTTAATTAAAGCTTGTTATCTGGACAAAAATCTAGGATTAAAAATATTAAAGCACCTCTAAGAGGTGCTTTAATGCATCATCAATAACGCTTGATAGTTAAAGACTTACTTCGCTGCACAAGCCTTGATTTTTTCTAAATCGGGACCATCAATGCCGCGACCTAGGTTAAATGGCTTGGACATCTCACGCCAGTCTTTATAGTCATTTAGATACTCAAGCTGGCTTGCATAGACCTTAGCCGCATCAGGATGACTACAAGCAACGTTAACCATCACTTCGTTAGTAACGTCCTGAATAGTTTTCAGATCTTCCTCGCTAAAGCGGTGGATTTCAACACCGGCCTCTTGGAAAGTACGTACTCCCTTAGTCGCTTGCTTTTCAGAATTGGTAATACCCCACATCATCGTCGCATTAGCAGCGATTTTGAGTTTTTCTTGAGTTTCAGGACTTAAAGCATCCCAGGCTTTCTTGTTGATCATCACACCAAATACTGAGGCTGATTGGTGCCAACCCGGTGTACTCCAGTGCTTGGTAACTTGATGTAGGCCAGCGGATACGTCTACATTAGGTGTTGAGAACTCTGCACCATCAATCACACCACGTTCAAGTGACTGATACAGTTCCTGACCAGCCATTGAGACTTGTGTGCCACCGATTTTCTCAAGCACTTGGCCTTGCTCTAAACCCGAGAGACGTAAACGTTTACCCTTGAGCTCCTCAAGATTACGCACAGGAGCAACGGTACGGAAACCGGATTCATTATTAGTGACACTGAAGGGTAAATAGACCATGCCATATTTGCCGAAGATTTCATTGTAAATCTCCGCACCGCCCCACTCTTGAATCCAGTTGGCGTAATCCATGGCATTAAAGAGACTGGTGTGTGTGGCTAGAGGGGAGAAGGCCGGGTTACGACCTGCCCAATAACCTGGCCAGTCACCGCCCGCCTCGATGGTACCGGATTCAACCGCACCGAATACCTCACCACTCGGCACCAGAGAACCACCTTCGAAGAATTCAATTTTCAACTCGTCACCGGCGAGTTTATTGACTAATTCCACCCATTTTTTATCAGCCTCAATAAGCTCAATAGAAGCCGGCCAAGTACTGGTCATAGTCCATTTTTTTGGCGCTGCCTGAGCAAGCCCCATCGTACCGAAAATGGCAGTTCCTACTAAAACGTGTACTGTTTTTTTAATTAATGACATATTGTCTCCTTGTCGAATTAAGTCCCGTATAACACTTCAGGTAACCAAGTGATTAATGCTGGGAATATAGCGATTAAAATACACATGAAAACAACCAGGAAAATAAAAGGAATTACGCCCTTAATAATTTCAATGGTCGGAATAGATTTAGGCGTAATTGCCCTTAGGTAAAACAAGGCATAACCAAATGGCGGCGTGAGGAATGAGGTCTGTAAAAGCACAGCAACCAACACCACAAACCACAGTAGACTAATACCCATTTCTTGAATCAACGGTAACAAGATCGGAAATGATAAAAGAACAATACCGGTCCAGTCCAAGAAACAACCCAGCACAAAGACGATAAAGAGCATCACTAGAATCAAGGCCCAAGGTGCCATATCCAGACCGCGCATCATATCTTGTACTGCAGTTAAACCACCGGTGATATTAAAGACCCCGGTAAAAGCCGTAGCTCCTACCACGATAAATAAAATCATCGCAGAGGTACGACCGGTTTCATACAGTGCGCTGAGAAACATACGCCACTGGAACTTGCCACGCATCACCACAAAGATAAAGGACAGCAAACAACCAATTGCAGAAGCCTCTGTGGCTGTGGCAATACCCACCAACATGGACCCCAGAATACCCAAAATCAATAAGATAGGCGGCACCGCTTCGACAACCAACATTTTGGTCAATTCTGCACGAGAAATCTTTTCATCAGGTTGCACCGAAGGGGCACTGGCCGGGTCACGCCAAGCAACAAATACCACCCAAGCAGCATATAAAAATCCTAGCAAAATACCCGGAATTAATGCACCCGCAAATAACTCGCCGATGGATAAAGGCGAGTAGCTTGCCATCAGAATCAACATAATTGATGGCGGAATAAGAATTCCCAAACACCCTGATGCCGCAATCACCCCCGTCGTCAGACGCGGACTATAACCATAGTTGAGCATAGGACGTAAGGCCATCATGCCGGTTACGGTAATCGAAGCACCGATAATACCGGTGGTTGCCGCTAAAAGCATGGACAAAAAGACTACCGCTAACGCTAAGCCACCGCGAACATTTGACATCAGATGACGTAACGCTTCGAACATCTTATCGGTGACCTCAGAGTCTGACAGGAACCGTGCCATTAAAATAAACAAGGGGATGGCAATCAACGTATAGTTATCAAGCACATCACCATAGATACGATTGATCACAATACCCAGAACCATGGGTTTACCGGCAATAAATGCCCCTAACACCGCGACACCACCTAACACAAAGGCTAAAGGGTGTCCCATAAAAAGACCTATGAGCAGCAAGCTACTCATAATTAATGCAATATATTCACCTGACATAATACTAAGCTTCCTTTTTAAGTAGCAGGCGAAGCACTTCGGCCACCCCTTGGAGGAGCAAGAGAGCAGCGGCAACAACCATAGATATTTTCAGCGGATAAACCGGTAATTGAACGGCCCCGTAGGTAGTTTCAGACTGGGCTAGAGAGCGCATAGCAAACTCATAACTACGGGTCAAAAAGATCCAACTAAAAGGAAAGAAAAAGATAAGATAGCCAGCGATATCCACCCACTTTTGAGCTTTTCTAGACAAGTGCTGAACCAACAAGTCAACTCGTACATGAGATTGATGCTTTAGGGCATAAGCACCTAGCATCATAAAGTAAAAGCCATACAACTGCTTAGTCACATCAAAAGCCCAACGTGTTGGTTGATGTAATGCGTAGCGCATAATTACTTCGTAAATAATGATGACTGCGAAAACAATGGCAATTAATGACACAATTTTCCCAATCACCTCATTTATCGAATCGATGATTCTGATAATCATAATCTCCCTTTTTTAGTTTTATTTGAATTACATCGTGTTACTGTACAACGCTCGTTTTTTCATAACAAGCTAGTATTTATCCCAGTGATGCTTAGATAAATCTAAATTAAAGCACAATCAATTCAAGAGTTATGTGACTAAGCCTGCCGGGAACAAGCTCGAGTATAAAAAATAGTATAGGGTTAAAGAAACTTTTGAAATTAATTAAACTGGGTGATCGTTATCAAATGACGTTTGACCGGTACGCTCTTCAAGCTGTGATTGTTTGAAAGCGGTTTCCGCTGCATAACGCCAATCGTAACCGGAAGGTGCCTGAAAGATCCGCAAACCAAAAATATGAGCGACTGCAAAAATATGGTCAAAGATATCACTCTGAATGCCTTCGTACTCGGCCCAAACCGTCGTATTAGTAAAACAATAGACCTCTAGCGGAACACCTTCGGCGGTAGTCTGCATTTGTCGGACCATAATATTCATATTCTTATGGACCCGCGGATGCTGTTTAAGGTAAGCAACAATATACGCTCTAAAGGTACCGATATTGGTCATATTACGTTGGTCGAGGAAACGCGCCAAACCCTCGGTAGTAACCTCCTTGTTGTGCTCGGTGATCTCTTGAGTCTTGGAGACCAAATAAGCTGTCAAACGTCGACTACCACTCATTTCATGAAGCTCTTCTTCTGAAATAAATCGAATGCTGTTAATGTCAATAAACACCTGGCGCTTGATCCGTCGACCGCCCGCTTCTCGCATCCCACTCCAGTTTTTAAAGGAGTCTGTAATCAGGGCCGAGGTCGGAATTGTCGTCACAGTCTTGTCAAAGTTTTGTACCTTAACCGTGGTTAAGCCAATTTCAATCACATCACCATCAGCTCCGAACTTAGACATCTCTAGCCAATCCCCGACTTTAAGCATATTGTTAGCGGATAATTGAATCCCGGCAACAAAGCCCATAATCGGATTTTGAAAGACCAACATAAGAACCGCTGTCATTGCACCAAAACCACTGATAACAATGCCCGGCGATTGACCCATCAGTACTGAAATAATCAGAATGACAGTAATAACCGCAATCACCAATTTTAACGTCTGCTGAAAACCCTGAATTGGCAAAGCATCAAGCTTTCTATTGCGCTTGGCCATCCGCCCCAACACATCGATAAAAGAGGCTAGTGAGAGAGAAAAGAAAATCAGGGTTAAAACATTAGAGACCACACCTATCAATCGCAGCAAGTCATCGCCCGGCTCAAAAAGCAAATCGCTAAGCGAGCTAAAAACCAGGATAACCGTCATCAAATAAGCATAATGCAATGTTTTTGATTGACCAAAAATAGGTAAAAAAGACCCCTTGCCTTTTTGCAAAAGACGACGAAAGCCACGATCAATAATCATTTTCGCTGCAAAGTAGAAAACTGCCGTTAACAACACAATGCATAGAAAAAACACGATCTTGACGACTAGTGGATTATCAGCGACACCAATACTTTCCAGTATTCCGAGAATACTATCTCTCATACAAAAAGCCCCCTATTGATTGAACACACATTTGCAAATTTAAAAAAATTAAAGCTCCAGTCTCACTTCATCAACTAGAGCTTTAATAAAATAGTGGTTTAATTCATTTTAATCTGCCACCGGTTCACGCATAGTCACAAACTCCTCGGCAGCCGTCGGGTGGATACCGATAGTGCTATCAAAGTCGGCCTTGGTGGCACCGGCCTTGATGGCAACAGCAAAGCCTTGAGTGATTTCACCGGCCTCATCACCAACCATATGAAGGCCTACTACTTTATTTGTTGCTTTGTCCACGATCAACTTCATCATGGTGCGAGCGTTATTGCCACTGAGTGTGTGCTTAAGCGGTCTGAATTCGGCACGATAAATACTCACTTTGCCGAATTTTTTGCGTGCTTCCTCTTCGGTATAACCGACGGTACCGATATTAGGATGGGTAAAGACTGCGGTCGGAATATAGTCATAGCTCAACTTACGCTCGCCTTGACCGAATAAATGATCGACCAAAACCATCGCCTCACCTGTCGCTACCGGAGTTAATTGCACGCGGTCAGTCACATCGCCTAAGGCAAAAATCGAAGGGATATTGCTGCAATAATTCTCGTCAACCTTGATTTCACCCTTGTCGCCTAACTCAACGCCGGCATTTTCCAGTCCCAAACCCTCAGTTCTAGGTACACGACCAGTCGCATACATAACGGCATCAACTTCTAATGTGTCATTGTTTTTAAGGTGAACCGTATAACAATCACCGTCTTTAACAATGGCAAGAACATCGGTTTGTACACGTAGATTAATGCCTGATTTAATCATCTCGTCAGTGATGTGCTTACGAATATCCTGATCAAAACCTCTCAGCACCTGTTCGCCACGATAAACCAATGTCACCTCGGCGCCTAGACTATTAAAAATAGAGGCAAATTCACAAGCGATATATCCGCCACCCACAATTAAAAAACGCTTAGGAAATTCCGCCATATCAAATACTTCGTTTGACGTGATAACGTGTTCCTTGCCACGCACATCAGGCACCATCGGCCAGCCACCCGGACAGACTAAAATGTGCTTGGCAGTGTACCGCTGACCGTCAACCTCGACGGTATGAGCATCAACAATACTGGCCCAACCATGGATGAGTTGAGCGCCGGAATTCTTAATTAAATTATCGTAAATACCGTTTAATCGGGAAATTTCCTGAGCTCGATTCTTTTTAAGTAGCTCCCAATCCAACGTGGTCTCACCGACAGACCAACCAAATCCTGCGGCATCACTAAACGATTCATTGAATTGAGCAGCATAACTATAGAGCTTTTTAGGAATACAACCGACGTTAACACAAGTACCGCCTAAATCTTTAGTTTCGGCAACAGCCACTTTTGCCCCGGTTTGGGCGGCAAAACGAGCGGCCCTAACACCACCACTACCGGCACCAATGACAAAAAGATCGTATTGATATTCCATAAAAACTCCTAATAAGTTAATTGATTGTCTAATTTGAATTATTTGCTTTAGTCTGTGGTGAATATACTGCCTAAGACCCTTGCATATTGAGGTTTCTCAAGTCATTTTCACCTAATTCATAAATGACATTAGCACGACCCACTAGGAGAGGATCAATTTTACCGACGGTTTTAAGATCTTTATTAGAATAATTAAAACGGTGTAAGACATAACGCATGGCATTTAAACGGGCACGCTTTTTACAATTAGACTTAACGACGGTCCATGGTGCATCACTGGTGTCTGTATGATAGAACATGGCCTCTTTGGCAGAGGTGTAATTGTCCCATTTGTCTAGGGAAGCCATATCAATCGGCGATAATTTCCACTGTTTCAATGGATGGTTCTGACGTTGTTGGAAGCGACGTAACTGCTCATCTCGACTAACCGAGAACCAGAATTTGATCAAGTGAATACCACTCAACACTAAATTACGCTCAAACTCCGGTACTTGACGCATAAATTCGAAGTATTCCGGATCAGTACAGAAACCCATGACGCGCTCAACACCGGCGCGGTTATACCAAGAACGGTCAAACAGTACAATCTCACCCTTGGTTGGAAGATGCTGTACATAACGTTGGAAATACCATTGGCCCGATTCTGTTTCAGTCGGTTTTTGAAGTGCGACAACACGCGCAAAACGAGGGTTTAAGTGCTCCATAAAACGCTTGATCGTGCCACCCTTGCCAGCTGCATCACGACCTTCAAATATGATCACTACGCGTTGGCCGGATTCTTGGACCCATGATTGTAATTTTAATAACTCAACTTGCAGATCGTACTTTTGATATTCATAATTACGACGAGACATCAAGTACTTATAAGGATAGACACCCTCATCATTGTAATTATCGACGAGCACACGATCATATTCCGCAACTTTTAGTGTTTCCAAACGACGTTTCTCGGAACGCACCGCTCTTAATAAGTCGCGACGCTCATCGTCAGCAAGCTCTTCAAAGAGCACGCGAACTACCTCTTGCTGCTCCTCGATAGGTGCAGACAGCTTTTTAGCCATTAATTGGATAATTGTTTGTGTCTGATGGTCTAGCTTTGCATCGATTCTGTCTTCAACATGCAACTCCCGAGTCTCATCCAAACTGGCACCATAGAGCGTATCACCCTCCATCACTTCGATAAGTTTGTCCAGTTCTTCGACACTCAGCTCAAGCTCTTCTTTGCGAGCTGTTAGCAGATCTTTAATCTCATCGTTGTTATCAGATTCATTTGGGGAAATTAAAGACGCAGGCGGTAGGAATGTTGACGTATCCTGAGCTGTTGCTTGAATCTGCCCATCATCACCTGACGTATCCACTGAAGCTACTGTCGCAACAGCTTGCCCAGTCGCTACTTTAGAGCTGCACTTTGAGGTAACTTTAGTAGTCGATTTGGAGGTGGTTTTGTGAGAGGCTTTATTAGTGCTCATTTCTATGCCTTCCTTTGTGATTTATTAGATTTAGAACAATCCTATATTTTAGCTTATACTAAGTTTGTATTGAGCTAAGGCTCACAATTGAAGCATTTTTTTAAGTCCAGAGAATCACACCATATGACTCAACGAACCTTAACCATTGCCGGCGTGGATCCGTCCGGCGGCGCCGGGGTTTTAGCTGATATTAAAACCATGAGCGCATTAGGAACTTATGCTTGCGGCGTTATTGCTGCACTCACCGCACAAAGCACGCAAGGCGTCACCGGGGTGATGCCCGTTCCACCCGAATTCATTCGCTTACAGCTTAAAACGCTCTTTGCCGATGTGCAAATTGACGGCATCAAATTAGGCATGTTAGGGGAAAGCCCAGTCATCGAAGCTGTAGCCGAAGAGCTCAATGCTTACAAAGGGCATCGTCACTGTATTTTAGACCCGGTCATGGTAGCTAAAGGTGGCGACCATTTATTGCCACAGTCCTCAATCCCTACCTTGATTGAGGCACTGATTCCACAAACCACGATGATCACACCTAATTTACTGGAAGCGGCAATTTTAGCTGAACAATCAGCCCCCGAAACGATCAAACAAATGTATCCTTTGGCCGAAAAACTTCATAAACTTTTCAAACAAAGTGATGAACGCTGGGTTCTCCTCAAAGGGGGACATTTACCGAACAATGAACTGGTGGATTTATTATTTAACGGCGATAAGATGATCGAATTGCCTAATCAACGCATCGACACCAAAAACACGCATGGCACCGGTTGCACTTATTCTGCCGCCATCTGCGCCTTGGCCACACGAGATAATGATATTGTCCGCGCCACTCAAGATGCCAAAGAGTATTTAATCAAAGCCATCAAAGCGTCAGACAACATGGGAGTCGGCTCAGGCCATGGCCCCTTACATCATTTCCACCAATGGTGGTAAATACCTAGTTTTAATCTTCTATAAGAGTTAAAATTAGGCAGTTTCTGAATTGATTGATATTGCCAGTAAACTTTTAAAATTTGAGAGTCGGGTATGAATAAACCTATTAGTTCGCTTGAGCTTAGCCGCTACAACATGGTTGAGCAACAAATTCGCCCTTGGGGCATTCTTGATAGCAGAGTCTTGGAGACCTTGTTGGATTTAGATCGCACACGATTTATGAGCCCCAGATATCACAATATCGCGTTTGCCGATTTGGAAGTACCTATTGAGATAGACGGCAATAAAACCGGCGAAACGATGCTTTGCCCAAAAGTCGAGGCGCTTTTTGCCCAGGAATTAGATCTTAAGCCTGAAGACTCCGTATTGGAAATTGGTACCGGTAGTGGTTTTCAAGCAGCGATTTTAAGCCGACTCTGCACTCAAATTCATAGTGTTGAGATTGATTCGCAAATTGCCGCACAAGCTCAGAAAAACCTCAGACAAGCCGGCATTAGCAATGTACAGGTTGAAGTGGGTGACGCTCGTGCCGGTTGGGGCAATAACGAATTCAACGCTATTTTAGTGACCGGCTCAGTGCCTGCTGTCGAGGATTCTTTAAAGTATCAACTAGCGATTGGCGGTCGCTTAATTATCACTGTAGGTCAGGCCCCGATGATGCGTGTTTACCGTATCGTGCGCACGGATGCAGCGACCTTTGAAGAAGAGGTTCTGTTAGAGTCCTATATCAAACCACTGCGTGGCGCTGTGGTCTCAAACTTCAAGTTCTAAATCCAAATAAATTAAGCCGGTTTTAAAACCGGCTTAATTTATTGTTGGCGGATCTTTTTGACCAACGCAGTGGTTGAACGCTCATACTCAAATGGGATAGCAATCGCCCGCCCGCCCCAACTTTCTACCAGGGCAGTTTCCGCTAGAAGATGCATTTGATAATCCCCGCCCTTGACGATCACATCCGGTTTTAATCGTTCAATCACTTCGTAGGGTGTATCCTCTGTAAAGCTAGTGACCGCGGTCACACTGGACAAAGCAGCCAACACCGCCTGTCTATCTTCACAACGATTTAACGGCCTATCATCGCCTTTACCTAAACGCCTGACCGACTCATCCGTATTGACCGCGATAATTAAACTAGCGCCCAACTGCGCCGCTTGGTCTAAGTAACTGGCATGACCACGATGCAAAATATCAAAGACCCCATTTGTGAAGACTAACGGACGCTTTATCTCTCCCTCTTCAAGTAAACGCAAGCAATCCTCGAGGGACAAAATTTTATCCTCAAAACGAATCTTCATAACTATCTCCAATAGAGCAAGGCCAGAATAGCAATAATTAATTGCGAGATAGCCATCGTATACAGTAAGAAGCGATTATTTTTTTGAGAACGCCTAAGATCTCTAAGCTCCTTGGCAATCTTCGGCAAATTAGTCTGCTCATTAAGGGAATTATGTAGCAATCGCGGCATTTCAGGCAAAATCTGTGCCCAATGCACGGATTCCTTTTTAAGCTTATGTAGAACGCCTTGGGGACCAATGCGCTGATACATCCAACGCTCCAAAAATGGCTTGGCAGTCTGCCATAAATCAAGATCCGGATCGAGCTGTCGACCCATGCCTTCGACATTAAGTAAGGTCTTTTGCAGTAAGACCAATTGTGGCTGAATTTCCACATTAAAACGTTTTGAGGTTTGGAATAGACGCATCAGTACAGCGCCTAAAGAGATTTCCGACAATGGCAAATCAAAATAGGGCTCACAGACTGCGCGCACTGCTGCCTCAAGCTCTTCTTCTCGAGTTTCCGGCGGCACCCAACCGGATTCAATGTGCAGCTGTGCCACTCGACGGTAATCGCGCTGGAAGAAGGCCAGAAAGTTTTGGGCTAAATAATTTTTATCAAATTCTGATAAGGTACCAACAATCCCAAAATCCAAAGCGGCATAGCGACCCTTAGGGTCAATATCCTGAGTGACTAGGATATTACCGGGATGCATATCGGCATGGAAAAAGCCGTCATCAAAGACTTGGGTAAAGAAAATCTCCACCCCTTCGCGCGCCAGTTTTTTAATATCAATCCCTAACGCTTTCAGCTGCTCCATCTGATTGATAGGCGTACCATCAATCCACTCCATGGTAAAAACCTGACTTGAAGTCAGAGACCAAAACACCTCAGGCACCTTAAGTAAGGTTTCACGCCCTTCTAATTCAAAATTACGTCTTAATTGACTGCAATTGGCTGCTTCAATCTGCAAATCCAGTTCATCATGCAAATACTTATCAAACTCGGCCACCACTTCCTTAGGGCGTAAACGCCTACCATCTGGTAAAAGCCAATGCACAACGGAGGCGGCAGCACGCATCAAGGCCAAATCACTTTCGATAGTTTTGAGAATCTTAGGACGCAGAATCTTAACGGCGACCTGTTTGCCTTCATGAGTGACCGCACGGTGCACCTGTGCGACTGAAGCAGAGGCTACGGGCTCACGCTCAAACTCGGCATAGATAGTCTCAAGTGGCCTGCGTAAAGACCTCTCAACAATGGCAACCGCTTCATCCGATGGAAATGGCGGTACTCTGTCCTGCAAAGCCACCAGCTCCTCAGCAATATCATGAGGCACAATATCGGGACGCGTCGATAAGACCTGTCCAAACTTCACATAAATCGGCCCCAAGCTCTCTAAGGCTTGTCTAAGACGCACTCCACGAGGTTCGCGGTACTTATTCTTTCTGCCAAAGATACTGATCATACGACGCAAAAACGGTCTTTGAGGAATCGCATCAATCAGCAGTTCCTCTAAACCATATTTGTACATCGCAAAAAGAATAATAAACACTCTGAATCTAAACATGTTTAGACTCCGCAGGCAAGCGCTTCGACAAAGCAGCTATGGCCTTTTCCAAATCAGTTAGACGTTGGTTTAAATTATCAAGCTCGCGATTCAAATCATTAAAATGCACTTTGGCTACCAATACATCCTGATCATGACTTAGCAAATCAGCACCTGCGCGCAGTAAGGTATCGACGCCCTCTTGACCTTTTTCCAAAGCCACACGCTCAGTCCTGAGCAAATGAGAAGTCAGCACGGGGCCCAAAAGATTGGCCAGGTGATAATGTCTATCCCAACGCAAATCTCTGGCTAGATCCGAGACCAGATTTGCTAAACCGGCTTCACCCTCAATATGCACATAAGACATAAAACGCTTAATATCTAGCCCACCCGCAAAACCACTGCGACTGAGCTCCTGCATCATCGCCGGCACCTGCTCTGCGGTCAAAGTCACCGTGACATTAGACACAATGGCTTGATCGCTCAACGCCACAGAACCATTCTGGTTTACCGCTAATGCTAATGAAGAAAGCGGCAATTGAAATTTGACCGTTTTGCCCGCGTATTGCTGAATACGCTCCTGAGCCCAAGGCTCTTGCTTAAGTAGAGAGTTAAAAAGACGGACAAAGATTAGCTTCGGCTGAAAAAGGGAAGACAACATAAAGATCCCTGTTGAATTGAAAAAATATAGTTTAGCTTATTAGCCCATTGAAATGGAAAAAGGCTTCTTGAAAAAGAAGCCTTTAAATGATTAAGCTCAGTTTAAGTCTAAACTAGGACTCATAACCACTGGGGATTTGCTGAATACCGGCTAATAACCAACCCGTATCAGCGGTTTTGTATAGGTTCCAGACTTCCTCAAAGCGGAAGGCTTCTTGACCCGGCTCCTCACGCAGCATACCGGAGAAACGCACACTAGCTAAGTGTCCACCAGCAACCTGCTCCATCCCGAGTAATTCGGCATTAAGTAAGACCACTTCGGTCGGGTGACCACCCTGACTGGCTTGTTCAATGATTTGCGGACTTAACTCTGTAATTAAATCATCGGTTAAGTAGTCCTTGAGCTGCTCCACATCACCACGATCCCATAAGCCCTGAATACGAACAAATTGATCCTTGGCGACATTTAAGAAAGTCATGGTATCAAAACCCTCGGGCACGAACCAAGACGGATCAAGCGGCTGAGCTGCTTGAGTACTTTGCACTTCAGTCTGTGCAGAAAAAGACGACTGGGTCTCAGGGCCACGATTGAACACACCCGGCGCACGAGTTTGGCCGGTTTGTGCCTGCGGTTGACTTTTAGTGTAATCATGAGTCTCACGACTGCTGTAAAAATCCTGTGGCTGACTACCCTGTCCACCAAAGGCGCCTTGAGTTGCAGGTCTAGCCTGGTTACCACGCAAACGACGAACAATAAACATCACGCCGAAAATCACGATAGCAATCAAGACAGCACTAGACAAGAATTCCAATAAAGGACCTGCCAAACCTAAACTGGATAATAAGGCAGCAATACCTAAACCAGCTGCAATCCCGGCAATTGGCCCTAAGAAACGGGACATACCAGAACGCTGTGCCTGAGCACCGGCGGCTGCGCCACCACGGTTAGCGGTAGCTTGATTAGCGTTAGGTGTGGTGTTTTGAGTTGCTCGAGGCGCTTGTGCCGGAGCGCGATTTTTCATGATATTGGTAGATTGGCGACCAAAACTGGAACCACCACCTATACGACGAGCTTCAGCCTCGTCCATCGTCACACCAAGAAGCGTCAAGGTAGAGATAACAAGGGTTAAAGCGGTAATTAAGCGAGTCAATGTTTTACGCATGTAAATTAACCTTAAAAAAATATAAAAATCTTATTTAGTCGAAAGAATTGCTTGATGTTAGACAAACAAATAGCACTAAAGTTTTAATCCATCATGCAAGGCTACCACGCCTGCTGTCAGGTTGTTGTAATTTACGCGATCAAAACCGACATTTCTCATCATCTCCGCGAGTGTCTCCTGATCCGGATGCATACGAATAGATTCGGCTAAATAATTATAGCTGTCGGCATCATTTGCCACGTACTTACCTAATACAGGTAAGACATTAAATGAATATAAATCGTATATCGGAGCAAGCGGTTTGTAAACCTTGGAAAACTCTAATACGAGCAAACGACCACCCGGACGTAACACTCTGTACATCTCGGCCAACGCTTGTTCCTTGTGGGTCATGTTACGTAAACCGAAAGCGACAGTAACTAAATCGAAATAATTATCTTCAAAAGGTAAATGCTCGGCATCACAAACCACCGACGGCACTAAAAAGCCCTTGTCCAAAAGACGATCACGACCTACCGCCAACATCGAGCTATTAATATCGGTATGCCAAACCTCACCGCTTGAACCGACACGCTTAGCAAAAGCCATCGCTAAGTCACCGGTACCGCTAGCAATATCCAAGACCTTCATACCCTCACGAACGCGGGCCTTACCGATAGTGAATTTCTTCCAGATGCGATGCAATCCACCTGACATCAAGTCATTCATGATGTCGTATTTGGCGGCTACTGAGTGGAAGACATCGGCCACCCTACCTGCTTTTTCGTCTTCGCTCACCGTACTATAGCCAAAATGCGTTTCGGCGGTTGTTTTGTGCTCGGGGCTTGCTTTTTTATGCTTTAAAGAATCCTCGCTAAACTCTTGATTTAATGAGCTCTCCGAGGGGTGTTTCTGTGTTTCCATGGTAATCTTTCCGTACTGTCACAAACATGTCATACTCAATCGTTATGATTGGGTTTTGGCGCTATCAATGTCTGATTGTATTTACTGGTTGCCGCAACCGGCATTTAGCTTAATGTGGGGCCTAAGCTACCTGTTGCAAGCCGAATGCATTGATAAATACTTTAAATCGATAATCACAATTAATTAACTTTAACATTTTACTTCATTATGGCAAGTACTATTCTAGTAGTTGAAGACGAACCGGCAATTCAAGAACTGATTGCAGTTAATCTAACTTTTGCAGGTCACAAGGTGTTACGTGCAGATGATGCAGAACAAGCCAGGCTATTAATTGACGCCGAGCTCCCTGATCTGATTTTACTTGACTGGATGTTGCCCGGTCTGTCCGGCCTACACATGGCCCGTCAGCTCAGAAATGACGATCGCACCAAAGAAGTCCCTATCATCATGTTAACCGCTAAGGGCGAGGAAAGTGATAAGGTCGAGGGTTTAGAAAGCGGTGCTGATGACTATATCACCAAACCATTTTCTCCCAAAGAATTGATGGCTCGCATCAAGGCTGTGTTGCGCCGTCGCGCTCCGCAATTAACTGATGATGAAATTGAGACCAATGGCTTACGTCTGGATCCGGTCTCTCACCGCGTGACCGGTCATGACACTGAGATTTCTTTAGGGCCCACCGAGTTTCGATTACTACACTTTTTTATGACACACCCGGAACGCGTCTATACCCGCAACCAGTTACTGGATCAGGTTTGGGGCGATCATGTCTTCCTTGAAGAGCGTACGGTTGATGTGCATATTCGTCGCTTACGCAAAGCCTTAGAAGCTACCCAACATGATGTGATGGTCGAAACCGTTCGTGGTAGTGGTTATCGTTTTACCGCAAAAGTTAAATAGTTTTAGGGTAAACTATCCTGAATTATTAATTCTCCAATTAGTTAGGCTTCAGGAGTACTGATGCGTTTTAAATCCCGGCTTATCCTATTTGTCCTTGTCACTGCATTCTTTGTTTTATTACAAGTGCAATTCGGCATAAGCTGGGCGATTTACCTTTATGCCTTCTGTATTTTTATCTACCTATTACTGGATCGCAAAAAGTTCAACGAAGCAATCAAGTGGGCACTGACGCCTACCGAACCGCCCCCTCCTAATGTCGGACTTTATGAAGACATTATTCATCCAATTTA
This sequence comes from Alcaligenaceae bacterium, assembly GCA_030538235.1. GTDB lineage: Bacteria > Pseudomonadota > Gammaproteobacteria > Burkholderiales > Burkholderiaceae_B > Oligella. The sequence goes on along the minus strand of JAUNUJ010000003.1, from coordinate 224,354 downwards.
TCGTCATTTGCGTCAGCAAACTCGCTATATTGAGAATCTGGAATACACTAGCAACACGATTCTTTCAGCTGCGCAAGCCTTGCCCTCTGCGGCGATTACCCTAACCCCCGAATTTCATATCGAATGGGCCAATAAATTAGCGACCAAAATTCTCGGTATTGATATAACAAGAGATGTGGGTTTCAATATCTTTAATATTGTACGTTTTCCAGAGTTTTATGAATACGCCAAAAACGGTCAGTGGAATGAAGCATTAATCTTGGAGTCTCACCAAGACAGCAAAAACCTCATCTTGCGATTCGAATTAACTCGCCACTCCAGCCGCGGCTTTTTATTACTCTGCCAAGATATTACCCATCTGGAAAAATTACGGACAGCACAACAAGACTTCGTGGCAAATGTCTCACACGAATTACGCACACCACTCACTGTCCTCATCGGCTTCTTGGAAACCATCAATGAACTGCCGCCACAAGCGCTCAGCGAAGACCAACTCGAGCACTACGGCACCTTGATGCGCGAACAAGCACATCGCATGCAGGCTATCGTGTCTGATTTATTGACCTTATCCACTTTGGAATCCAGTCAGCTAAGCGGTGGCGACACCATCAAACTGAGCTCATTAATAAAAGTAGCGGCGCGTCAGGCCGAAACACTTTCCAACAATCAACATAAATTTGATTACGACATCGATCCAGAACTAAGCGTTTTCGGCAACCAGACCGAATTGCTCTCGGCCATCACAAATCTGATCACCAATGCCGTGCGCTACACCCCTGCCGGCGGCACGATTAATGTGCGTTGGAGCCAAAAAGCCAATGGCGAGGCGGTCTTTAGCGTCCGCGACACCGGCCTCGGTATTGCCATGCAGGATATCCCTCGCCTCACTGAACGCTTTTACCGAGTAGATAAAAGCCGTTCTCGCGCTTCGGGCGGGACCGGACTAGGCCTGGCGATTACCAAGCATATCGTCATCCGCCACAATGCCCAGCTCAAAATCGATAGCGCACTGCACAAAGGCAGTACCTTTAGTATTATTTTCCCTAAAGATGTGCTAATCTGAAAGATTATTTAGACAATTTACAATTAAACATCTCTGAAAATGGCTGTCGACAACTATCTTAAACGCATCCTGACGTCAAAAGTCTATGACGTAGCTTTTGAAACCCCTTTGGAAAAAGCCAAAATCCTCTCAAGCCGTATGGACAATACGATTTTATTAAAACGTGAGGATATGCAATCAGTCTTTAGCTTTAAGATACGCGGCGCCTATAACAAAATGGCTAATTTGCCAAAGTCTGCGCTAGAGCGTGGCGTGATTGCCGCCTCAGCCGGCAATCACGCTCAAGGCGTTGCTTTTTCTGCCAACAAGTTAGGCTGTAGAGCAGTGATCGTCATGCCAGTATCGACTCCCGAGGTTAAGGTCAAGGCCGTGAAGCGTTTTGGTGGCGAAGTGGTGCTGCATGGTGACAGTTATTCTGATGCCTATGCTCACTCCATTGCACTACAAGAGCAAGAGGGGCTGACTTTTGTTCATCCCTTTGATGATCCCGATGTGATTGCAGGCCAAGGCACGGTTGCCATGGAGATCCTACAACAGCATCCAAATCATATTGATGCAATTTTTGTACCCATAGGTGGCGGTGGCTTAATCGCCGGTGTAGCAGCCTATATCAAAGCACTTAAGCCACAGATCAAGGTTATCGGCGTACAAACCGAGGACTCCTGCGCCATGATCAAAAGCGTGCAACGTAATCGTCGAGTTAATTTACCCGAGGTCGGTCTATTTTCTGACGGCACGGCGGTCAAGCAGGTCGGTGCGGAGACCTTTAAATTAACCAAACTCCATGTTGATGACTATATTACGGTCACCACGGATGAAGTCTGTGCCGCCATCAAGGATGTCTTTCAGGATACCCGTAGCGTATTGGAGCCTTCGGGCGCTCTATCTTTAGCTGGCACTAAAAAATACATCCAACAGCATCAGCTAAAAGATTGTACCTTTGTCGCGATTAATAGCGGTGCCAATATGAATTTTGACCGACTACGCTTTGTCGCCGAGCGCGCCGATGTCGGTGAAGCTACCGAAGCCATTTTAGCAGTCACCATTCCCGAAGAAAGAGGCAGCTTCAGGCATTTATGCGAGGCGGTTGGTAATCGTCAAGTCACGGAGTTTAATTACCGCATTTCTCATCCCGATATTGCCCATATTTTCTTAGGGGTAGCGATTCATGACGCTAGCGAAACTGATTCACTCTACCAAGAAATTGAAAAGGTAGGTTTTCAGGTTCATGACTTAAGCAAAAACAGCTTAGCCAAAACTCATCTACGCTATATGGTTGGCGGTCATTCGCCACTAGCGGTTAACGAGCAATTATTTCGCTTTGAATTCCCAGAGAAACCGGGGGCTTTGAAAAACTTTTTAGAACAAATGAACCCGGACTGGAATATCAGTCTATTTCATTATCGAAACAATGGTGGAGATTCCGGGCAAGTACTTGTCGGCATTCAGGTACCGACAAGTGACAATAAGATTTTAAAAGAGTTTCTTGCAACCATAGGTTACCCCTATGTCGATGAGACGGATAACCCTGGCTACAAGTGGTTCTTGGGCAGCCACCAAACTCAATAATACTGCCTAGGGTTCTACTGCAACGGTTCAGTCTTTGGTGTGCGGTAGGCCTTTTCGGCATTCATCTTGGGCGACCAAGGTAAACCGCTATTTTGCCAACCGTTTTGAGTACGAAAACCGGCCTGCTCACCCTCTTTGATAGCTGAACCTTGAAAGCCGTTTTCAACATAGTAAGCATTTAAACCGGACTCACGCAAGAAATCAGCACTTGGTTTGCCGCGCTCACTACCGGAGCGGCACATAGTAACAATCATGGTGTCTTCAGCTAAGCCACGCTCGCGGAGTGCACTTTTGATTTCATTGACGAAGTGCGGGTTTCTGTACATACGAAAAATACCCTTTTCCTCATCGATGGTGTAACGATCAACGATCATAAACGGAATATTGCTATCAACCACATCAGTGGAGCCGATGAACATGATTTCCACCGGATCTCGCACATCCACAAATAATATTTGCTGTTCGCCCCGGGTCTTTAATTCATAAGTCTGTTGGGCGCTCAGAGCGATATCCTCAGCCAAAGCCACCGGTGCAGCTAAAGCCATACCCAGACTTAAGGTGATGCCACAAAGTAATTTCTTCATTTATTTCTCCTGTAGAACTGACTTTATTTATATTAATAAAATCTATATTAGCCCAACAGGAAGTAATCAGCAACACAGAGATCTAACACCTTGACCCCGTAGGAAATTCTCAATCAGAAAACACCATCGCGCCTATCGATTGATTATCTCAACCAGCCACCGGGTTCACTAAAACTGACAGACAGAAAAGACGCTCAAACCCTCGGTCTCTATTGCTTTTGAACCACCTAAATCAGGTAAGTCAACAATACAGACAGCCTCAACGACATTGGCTCCAAGACGCTGTAATAAGCGACTGGCAGCCAACATGGTGCCACCGGTTGCGATTAAGTCATCGACCAGAAGAACCCGCTGTCCCGGGCGTACGGCATCGGTATGAATCTCCACAGAAGACGTACCATACTCTAATTCATAATCCTCGATTAAGGTTTCAAAAGGTAATTTACCCTTTTTGCGGACCGGCACAAAGCCTAGATTTAATTCATAGGCCAACACACTACCGACAATAAAACCACGAGCATCAACACCAGCAACTAAATCGATGCGGGTACGCATGTAACGATATACAAAAATATCAATGAGGGAGCGAAAACAGATGGGATCTTGCAAGACCGGTGTGATATCCCTGAAAGTGACACCCGGTTCCGGCCAGTCGGGAATATTACGAATAGTGTTGAGAACACGTTGACGGGGGTCAGTGATGGTCATCTCTTGCGAAGCCCTTTAACAATGAAAACACAGTGTTTTTCATTATAACGATTAAACAATTAAAGCACTACATTAGTCCCTTGCCTAACGTATAATTTTACTTATGAACAACACAAAAAACTTCAACCCTGCAGATATCTTAGCGAGCGGCCGGCAGACCATTTTTGCTGAAGCTGATGCGTTGACTCGCCTTGGCCAGCGTCTGGGAGATGACTTTGTTGCAGCAGCACAGCTTATCCTCAACTGTCGAGGTCGCGTTGTTGTCATGGGGATTGGCAAGTCGGGACACATTGGCCGCAAGATAGCCGCCACTCTTGCCTCAACCGGAACACCTGCTTTTTTTGTACACTCAGCAGAGGCTTTGCACGGCGATCTTGGTATGGTTACCGGCAATGATATCGTTCTGGCAATTTCTTACTCGGGCCAAAGCATAGAGCTCTCTACGACCTTGCCGCTTGTCAAGCGACTAGGCACTAAAATCATCGCTATTGCTGGTGACACTAAATCCGACTTAGCTAAACTAGCCGATGTGTATCTTGATGGTTCTATTGAGCGCGAAGCCTGTCCTTTAAACCTAGCACCCACTAACAGCACGACCGTTGCATTGGCTTTAGGTGATGCCTTGGCCATTGCCTGTCTGGAAGCGCGACAGTTCGGCGCCAGCGACTTTGCTTTGTCCCACCCGGGTGGTGCACTCGGCAGACGCTTATTGACTCATGTACAAGATGTTATGCGCAGCGGTGGTGACTTACCTGTTGTTTCGGCTGAGCACTTGCTGCCGGAGGTTTTAGAGGTTATGAGCGCCAAGCATCTTGGCATGACGATTATTACTGATGAACAGAACAAACCCATCGGAATTTTTACTGATGGTGACTTACGTCGTTTAATCGCTCAACAAGGCGATATCCGTAACATAAAAATTGAAGACGTTATGAACCATAGCCCCAGAACTATTCATTATCGCGCCATGGCGGTTGATGCCGCCACCATTATGGAGCAAAACAAGCTCAGCCAAATCATTGTGATTGACGATAAACAGCACTTGGTCGGTGCCTTAAACATGCACGATTTAATGACCGCCAAAGTCATTTAATCACTGTAGCTTAAAGATCTAATTATGAAAAAAATACAAACTTCTCATCCTGCAGAATCATTAATTCTTTCTAAAATACCCGACTCAGTCAAAGCAAGAGCTCGTCATATTGACTTGGTCATTTTTGATGTCGACGGCGTCCTGACCGATGGCGGTCTTTACTATACAGCGACCGGCGAGGGACAAAAACGATTTCATGCCTTAGATGGTCACGGCATAAAAATGTTGATGCAAAGTGGCATCAAAGTGGCCTTGATGACCGGTCGCCTAAGCGAGATCACCAATCGACGCACTGCCGAGTTGGGCGTCAACCATCTGCTGCAAAATGTCCGCAACAAGGGTGAGGCTCTGATTGAACTTAGCAAGGACTTAAATATCGAACTAAACAGAGTAGCTTTTATCGGCGATGATGTCATTGATATCCCCGCCATGCAAAGAGTGGGACTGGCTCTCTCAGTTCCTAATGCCCCTATCTATGTGCAACAAGCAGCGCATTGGGTAAGCCAACTGGCCGGCGGTCAAGGAGCTGGTCGTGAACATTGTGATATGATTCTGGCCAGTCAAGGATTGCTTGGCCCCCTACTCTCCTATGAGAACCCGATTCTGGGTGAAGTGATTCAATAGGCTCACAAACTTAAGGATTCAGTATGAAAGAACGTCTGCCTGCTCTGATAGCTCTTTTTATGCTGCTCGGATTAGTGGGAATTACTTGGTGGGCGGCAGATTACGCCGATCGCGCTTTTCCGGTTGAGCCGGAGTTAGCCACAAACCAAGAACCGGATTCCTGGTCCGGTGCATTTATCATGCTACAAGCTGACGAAAATGGCATTCCGGTGACACGCTTGGATGGTACTCGATTGCGACACTATCCCCACGATGGTTCCTATGAGATTGATGAGCCGGAGCTTATCAGTCAGCGCCATGAGTCGCCCAGAGTGATCGCCTCTTCTAATATCGCTTATGCTTATAACAATATCACCTTGATTCATATGATTGGAGACGGCCATGTGCATCGCTTCGAAACACCGGAAAACAGTGCGCTAGACATCAGCAGTGAGAAACTCATCGTCTACCCAGATGAGGATATAATTGAAACAGATCAATCGGCTATCGTGATTCAAGGCGATTCTCGCTTAGTGGGTGACGGAATGAAATACAATAACAACACCAGAAAACTGGATGTTTATGCAAATAGTGGTGTACGTATCGCTCCCAAAGATATGCCCACGTCAAATAGCAACTCAAATTAAGAGACAATATGAAAATTATCTCCGCTTTAGCACTCAGCTTAACCGTCTTTCTCGGCTCCTACGCTTATGCTCAGACAAAAGAGGAGCAAGAGCCGGAAACCTTAGTGCTATCAGACTCGCTGAATTACGATGACATCTCCAAAACCACCCAATTCCGTGGCAACGTAATTCTGACGCGCGGTTTGTTTCGCCTAACATCTGACAACCTGAATATTGTCGAGGATGCAGAGGGCTTCAGACACGGCAAAGCAACCATGAACAGCGCTGATTTAGTAGAACTGATTGAGGAAGATCTTGAAAACTATGAACTTATCCGCGCGATTGGCTTAGTCGCTGAATACAACGGCAAGAGTGAAGTAGTAACAATGATTGGTCAAGCGACGGTCACTCGCTATGTTTGCGGTCAACCGGTCGATAATGTTCGTGGCGAAAAAGTAATCTATGATAGTAAAAACAAAACCTATGCAGCCGTTGGCGGTCCGCAGAGCCCCGAACCGGGTCGCGTACGTTCTTTAGTTCAACCACGCAGTAAAGCTGATCGCGCAGTCGAAGAATGCCGTAAAAAGTACAATGGCAAGCCCATGCCATCCAGTATTCAAACTCCAAAAATCTAAGAGCTATGCTTGAGACAGATATCCAGAGCAGTCAGAACACTGCTATTAATCGCCCTCACGGTCTACTTCAAGCTACCGGTTTACGTAAAACCTACGGTAAACGTACGGTGGTTCACGACGTCTCGATGTCCGTCCGCAGTGGCGAGGTTGTCGGCTTGCTTGGCCCTAACGGTGCCGGCAAAACGACCAGCTTCTATATGATCGTCGGACTGATTCCGGCTGATTACGGCAGAATAGAAATTGACGGCAAGCAAATTACCGCCTTGCCAATCCACCAACGAGCAAAATTGGGACTCTCCTATTTACCTCAGGATGCCTCCGTATTCAGGCGCTTAAATGTTCAACAAAACATTCAGGCCGTATTAGAGCTACAGTACGATGAAAGTACAGGCAAACGATTCAGTCGCAACCAAGTCCAAGCAAAGCTTGAAGAATTACTTAATGAATTGCAAATTCAACATATTCGCACCAATACCGCCATGTCTTTATCCGGTGGTGAACGTCGTCGCGTTGAAATTGCCCGTGCCTTAGCAACCCAGCCACGTTTTATTCTCTTAGACGAACCATTTGCCGGCGTTGACCCTATTGCCGTAATTGAGATTCAACGTATTATCCGCTTCTTAAAAGAGCGTCAAATCGGTGTTCTCATCACCGACCATAACGTCCGTGAGACCTTAGGCATTTGTGATCGTGCTTATATTATTAGTGAAGGCAAAGTCTTAACTAGCGGCACCCCGAGTGAAGTGATTCAAAATTCGGATGTGCGTAAGGTATATCTTGGTGAACACTTTAAGATGTAGAAAATAGAAAAATCGCAAACTACTTAACGTAATTTGCGATTTTTGTTTTGGGCTTTAGAACTTAGAATAATATATTTGGCAACACCATACTGAACCATGGAATATAAGTTAGTAATACTAAAGCAACTAACATTAATAAAATAAATGGCAATGAAGCAGTAAAGACCTCATATAAACTCATTCTTGATATACGCATAGCGACAAACAAATTCAGTCCTACCGGCGGAGTCAACATGCCAACCGAAAGGTTCACTAAGGTAATAATACCGAAATGAATTGGATCTACGCCCACTTGCGCAGCAATAGGTTGCATCAAAGGAGCGAGAATAATAATTGCCGATGCACTATCAAGGAAACAACCCGCCACTAACATAATTACGTTAAAGAGCAACATAATTATCGCCGGTGATGAGGTGCTGGAAAGCACTTCAGTAGCCAATTGGGTAGGCGCACCAGTAGAGGCTAAAATCCAAGAAAAAGCCGAAGCACCAGCAGTAATTAAGAGAAGTGTTCCGGCCAATAACCCAGAGTCTTTTAGGATAGTTAAAGTGTTTTTAAAGTCAATATTACGATAAATAACGGCACCAACAAACCAACCGTATAAACAAGCAGCGGCAGCTGATTCAGTAGGCGTAAACACCCCCGAATAAATACCGCCTAGCAAAATAACCGGCAAACCCAAACCCCAGGCTGCGTTTTTAAAAGCTAAGACAATTTCTTTAAAGCTAGGCATTTTTTCACGAGGATACTTATGCTTTACCGCAAAAAAACAACTGTAGGTAATCAGTAAAGTGGCTACCAACAAGGCCGGTACTAAACCTGCTGCAAATAGCTTGCCGACTGAAGAGCCTGTCACAGAACCATAAATAATTAAAGCAATACTTGGTGGCACAATAGGACCTAAAGTGCCTGCTGTTGTAATCAAGCCTATTGCAAACATTTTACTGTAACCCGCACTAACTAAAGCAGGAAACATAATCGTCCCGATCGCAACCACCGTTGCCGGGCTGGAGCCTGAAATAGAACCAAAAAACAAACAAGCCAAAACGGTTGCAGCAGCAAGTCCGCCAGGAATCCATCCAATTAAGGCACGAGCTAAGTCAATCAGACGGTCGGAAAGACCTCCTATACGCATTAGCTCAGCAGCTAAAATGAAAAACGGAATAGACATTAATGAGAAGTTGTTCATTCCTGAAAACATTCTCATCGGAACAACAATAGGATCAATCGCACCAAAGAAGTAAAGCGTAGCCGTTACAGCGAGCGCTAAACCTGCGAAGATTGGTAATCCTAATATCAAAAAAACAAAGAAAAACGGGATTAAAGCCGATACCATACAAAAAACCTTTAGGTTGCGATTAACTCTTTATCTTGTTCTTGCTTCTCTTTTTTGAGTAGAATAGCTTGGAATAATCCTAAGTATCTGAAAAACATGAACACCCCGGAAATAGGTATTATTAAATAAATATAAGCCACGGGAATTTGCATAGCTGGAGACAACTGACCCATGTTGTTTGTGTTAACAAAGAGGCGCCAACCGTAATAAATCAAGGTCACGGCAAAAATCACACCAAGAACAGAAGCTATTAGTCTAAACATGCGAGCTAACTTAGGCCCCAAAAACGCCTGTAAAACCTCTACTGAAATATGAACTCCATACCTAACCCCCATACTCGCCGTTACAAAACTCATGGCGATCAGGGAATAAAGAATGGTCTCCTCAGACCAATATAAAGAGTTACTAAATACATAACGTGCAATGACTTGGACAATGGCAATAATTGTGGCGACGAACATCAAGATGGTCATCGCCACATTTTCTATCCAATCAATGATACGATTGATTGCATTAATCATGGTTAAACCTTAGTTTTCACCCTTTGCCGCAGCTTGTGCTTTAGCAATCAACTCAGGAGTTACCTGTTTCTCGAACTGTTTATAGATTGGTTGAGATTTTTCGATGAACGCTGCACGACCCTCATCAGTCAATTCGATAATCTCGATATCATCTTTAATACGCTCAAGAACTTCTTTCTCATCTTCGATGGTTAATTCACGAGCATAATCACGGCTCACATCAAATGCGTCTGAAACAACGGTTTTCAGATCATCAGGCAAAGAATCCCAAGCCGCTTTATTCATTACAACAGCATATGTATGATAGGTATGATGGGTCAAAGTCATATACTTCTGAACCTCATAGAACTTCATAGAGTCAATGTTAGCTAATGGGTTCTCCTGACCTTCAATAACACCCTGCTGTAAACCGTTATAGACTTCAGTAAAAGCCATTGCAGTTGGGTTTGCGCCGTAGGTGCGATAAGTTGTCATCAGAGTTGGAGCCTGTAAGACGCGCATCTTGATGTTCTTCAAGTCATCTGGACCAGTAATAGGACGAACATTATTGGTCATATTGCGGAAACCAGCACCCCAATAGTTGATACCTTTTAAATTACTCTTTTCTAGACCGTCTAACACCTCCCGACCCACCGGACCGTCAAGTACACGCTTCATGGCGTCGTTGTCTGGCATTAGATAAGGCAAATCAAAAAGGAACATTTTCTGGTCAAAGTTAGCCAAGTTTCCGGTAGGTGGAATAGCAATCTGCACCAAATTCATCTGAGTCTGCTCAATAATTTCTACGTCACCCCCTAATTGAGCGGCAGGACGAATATTTATTGCAATACGACCGTCAGAGTTTTTTTCAACTTCTTCTTTAAACTTTTCAGCCGCACGTGCATTAGGCGTACTTTCCACTAGCACGTGTGCAAAAGTGAAGTTAAAGTCTGCAGCATAAGCACTTGAGAGACCAAGCACTAAGCTACTAACACCCGTTAAGGTAAATAATTTAATTTTATTCATAATAAGTTTCCCTCTAGAATATAGAAAATAATTATTTAGGCAGATTGCCTAATGTATATTTAGCCTTACCAAGAATCTCCTCAATCCTTATAGTAATCGCTAAAAGTTTCTTCTCTTGCCTTGCCCCTGCGGTTAGTTGAAGACCAATAGGTATACCCTGTGCATCTAACCCGACCGGTAAGCTGAGGGCACAGAGATCCATAAGATTGGCAATGGATGTATTGCGTAAAACCAGCATATTAGCTTTTCTATAAGCCTCAATATCTTTTAACTCATCAACCGTAGGAGCCGTCTTCACAAGTGTAGGGTTAAGCCAAACATCCACTAACTGAAAAACACTTTCTACATTAATAGCTGAATGCTCAATTAAGGACTTGCGACGCAAATACTCTACGGCGGATAAGTCCTCAGCACCTTCAATTCTTACTTTAACCAAAGAACCCAAACTATCTAGTGCTTCAGGAAGTTCTTGTTGCAAGAAAGAACTCAACTCAGGCGCTCCCAAACCACCTGCTTGGAAGACTTTATACACCTCAGTACAATTTGGCACTTTAATTGGTACCAGCACTGCACCGTCTGCCTCTAACTTTCTCATTGCTCGCTGGATGCAATCATCAATATCGGCGTCAATATCGTCCCAAAAGAAATATTCCGGAATGCCAATGCGAATTCCATTAAGGCTATGAACCTTAGGTAACTGATTTGAGTGACCACGTAGAACATTGTCAATTGCATTAAAAGCAAACGCTACGTCTTCTACTGAACGAGCCAACAATCCCGGCGTATCCAGCGTTTTTGATAAAGGCACTATTTGGTCGCGTGGCCACAGCCCAATCGTTGTTTTCAATCCCACCGTTCCTGTAAACGACGCGGGGATTCTGACTGAACCGGCAGTATCTGTACCTAAGGCCAATAAAGCTGAGCCTTGACATAAAGACACCCCCGCACCAGAGCTGGAACCTCCCGGAATACGATGGACATTTTTATCCCAAGGATTGTGTGGTGTACCCCAGTGCTCATTCATACCGACACCACCAAAAGCAAACTCAACAGTATGTGTTTTGCCGGTGATAGGTGCAGATTGTTTTATTAGACTTTTGATTAAAGTTCCTGGGATCTGCCATTTATCACCTAAATCACGAACTGAACCAGCAAATGTAGGAGTATTAGGAACAGCAAAAAGATCTTTGACTGAAATTGGGATACCCATTAGCGGACCGAGATCATAACCTGCAGCTAACAAGGAATCGACAGAAGTTGCTACTCTTTTTGCGCTTTCGCCGGACCAAGTCTTATAAGCATTAAGTTTTGCTTCTGTCTGCTGGTAAGCGTCTTGACATGAACCCATTAAAGAAGATGCTGTTATATTGCCACTACGTAACTGTAGTGCTAATTCTTTTAAGGTTAGCTCTTCCAATAACATGTTTTCTCCCTTTGATAGTCTTATTTTGCGGCATTATAGTGTTAACAGACAGGAGCTGCCTTTTGATTCAACAAAGCTAGGGTTGAATATTATTGAACACCTTAAAATGGTGGAATTAATCAGTTCTATATTTACATCCAACAATCATGTAAAAACAAACCAAGGTTCATTTTGTAGTGATTAGCTTATTTCATTTGCTCAAAACTGAACAAGGGTATTTACCCTTGTTTTGTACTTAGAATCATTAATACCAATGCATAAGCCAAGCTACTAAAGATTATTAATTACTCAAATTGTCGAGCAATATGCTCCGCTAATGACAACAAATCTAGTAATAATTTATTTTCTAAAAAATCTTCTGACACCATAAAAGCAGGACCACTAACAGACAGTACAATCAAATCAGAATCAAGATTTTTCAATGGAACAGATGTTGCAATGGCATTAACACCCGATTTCCAATCGCCCATTGATCTGCAATACTTTCTCTCTTTATAAATTTGAAACTCTTCTTGCAGCTTGTCCATAATTGCTAATTTGTTTTTTTCATTCTCTTTGGAAAGCAGTCTTTCCAAAAGATAATTTCTTTCGCTCTCTGGTATAGCTGCTAAAAAAACTCTGCCGATTGAAGTACTTAACATCGGCATACTAACACCTCTGCCCATTTTGAAGGTCAGACTAATATCACTGGAGCAGGATTCTAAATACATCATTGACAACCTTTCTCTTGTCGCCAACGAAACTAAGGTTTTAGTTGCATCCGCAAAAGTTTGCATATGTGGACGCGCCACATCAATAATTCTTAGATTTGCTAAAGCAGCGTAGCCAAGGCCCAAGACAGCCGCCCCCACCTGATAACGTTTAGTTTTCTCATTAAATCTAAGATAACCTAAAGAAACTAGTGTGTTTGTAAGCCGCGAAACCGTCGAACGAGGTAATCCTGTATAAGCAGCAATTTCACTATTCGATAAAGTAGGTTCCACAGCTGAAAAGCATCTTAAGATATCAAGCCCCCTAGCTAAGGCGTTCACTGTTGATTTCATCTATTCTCCGTTATTCCACACAGTGGAATTGATTGTCTCATTTAGTGGAAACTCTAATATTTTCATTCCGAAACACAGCATACTATAAATTAGCGGTTAGTAATTACGCAGGGGTATTCCTATACAAATCATCTAAGCGAGAGGGAGTATCCACCAATCACGTCTGTAACTACAGGAGACACACTTATGAAATATAAACTTAAGAAAACATCACAAAAGATCTTGCTAACAGCTTTAGCGTCTGCTCTTACTATCCCTGCAGTAGCGCAGGTCAAGGTTGGAGTAATCAATAGTTTGTCGGGTAACTTTGCGGCATTCGGTGTTCGATATAACACTGGTATGGAGGTTGCACTCGAAGAGATTAATGCCGCTGGTGGTATTAACGGCGAACAGCTTGAATTAATCAAGAACGACGATCGCTCTGATGCTCAAAGTGCATTATCAGCACTAGAAGCATTAAATCGTCAAAATGTTCCTATTGTTATCGGTTCATATGCTTCCGGTATTACCGGTCCTGTTTCCAAAACAGCAACTCGTCAAAAGATTCCGTTCATTGTTTTGGGTAGTGCTGATGACTCTATTACCAAACCGGGCTCAGAATGGGTATTTAGAGCGAAACACAACTCTACAATTGTAGCCAAAACTTATATTGACTACTTCGATGAAATGCGCAAAAAAGAACCCAACATAAAACGACTTGCTATCATGCACGGTAATGGTGCTTGGCCAACATCAGTTAGTGAGGCTGCAGAAAAACTTGCTAAAGATAGAGGATATGAAGTCATCGGTCGCCAAGCATACGATCAAGGCGCTACTGACTTTAGACCTATTCTGAATAAATTTAGAGGTGAAAAGGTTGATATTCTGTTAACCGGTTCTTACGCAGATGATGGAATAGCCATTGCGCGACAAATTGTTGAAACAGGTCTGGGAGCAAAAGTTATTGCTATCGATACAGGCTCATCAATGCAAAGTTTCATTGACCAAGTTGGTTCTGCTGCCGAAAATATTGTATCAACAGTAACCTGGAGTCCAGACGTTCAGTACGAAGGAACAGCTGAGCTTTATGAGAAACTTAAAGAAAAAGCAAAAGAAGAGCCTTCGTTTTATGAGGCCGAAGGATATTTAGCATTAAAGGTTGCCGCTGACGCTCTTACTCGCGCCAGCTCTCTTGATAGAGATGATGTTCGTGAAGCTTTAAAAAGCACTGATTTAGAAACAGCAGTGACAAATGTAACATTTGAGGATTATGACGGCTTCAAAGGTCAAAACCCAATTAAAAGTCTAATCATCCAAATTCAAGACGGCAAACATGTAACGGTGTTTCCAGATGAAATCTCTGCTAAAGAGGCTAAATTTTCTAACTAATAATCAATGCTAGAAGAGTGAAGCAAAATCCAAGGACAAGACTCACTCTTCTAACTCGTTAGGAATACAGAAAATTACAACGGAAGGACTTCAATGTTTGATTTAGTATCTTTTCTACAAAACCTATCCAACGGAATATTAATTGGGGCAGTTTATGCGTTAGTTGGTGTTGGATTAACACTTGTATTTGGTGTTATGAGAACCATCAATTTCGCACATGGTGATTTTGTTGTTCTAGGCATGTATTTTGCGGTTCTTCTCAATAGTATTTTTGGAATAGACCCGTATTTAACGCTAGTGTTTGCCATACCATTAGGTTTTATTGTTGGCGCCCTCCTTCAACGATTAATCCTTTCTAGGATAATCGACGCACAACCGGAGACCATGATGCTAGCGACTTTGGGAATTTCTTTAGTTACGGCAAATCTATTGCTTTTGCTCTTTGGTGGTGAGCCGCAATCTATAAACACAACATACTCTTCTAGCACCCTTAAGATTGCAGACGTAAGAATTTCTTTAGTATTGCTATTTGCTGGCACAGCCACGGCATTGATGATCGTCGGTTTATATTTACTTTTAAATAAAACGGAAGTCGGTAAAGCAATAAAAGCCGTCTCTGAAAATCGCCTAGGTGCTGAGCTAGTCGGTATCAATACAAAACGAATTCAAGCACTTGTATTTGGCTTAGGCATGGCTCTTGCCGTAACAGCCGGCGTTAGTCTAATCCCTCTACTCTTTGCCTCTCCTGTCGTCACCGGTGCCACATTTACCCTCAAAGCTTTTGTGGTCACAGTCCTTGGTGGGCTTGGAAATATCGGTGCCGCTATTGCTGGTGGACTCATCTTAGGAATTATTGAAATCATGGGAGCCTCATATCTCGACTCTGCCTATCGAGACGCATACGGTCTTCTAATTTTTTTAGTAATTTTATTAATTAAACCTGAAGGTTTATTTGGTAAATCGGTGAAAAGAGTATGAATAAACACATAATTATTTTAATCCTCCTAGGTATTATCGGTGCAATTTATCCCGTACTTTTACCTACTTATTTAACCGTCGGAATAACCGCTTTACTTTTTACAGGTTGGGCAAGTTCTTGGAACATTCTAGGTGGCTGGGCTGGCCAGCTTAGTTTAGGTCATGCTAGTTTTGTAGGCCTAGGAGCTTACTTTATTGCTCTTGGAACCGTCCACTTTCCACAAATTCCATGGTGGATCCTTATTCTGATTCTCTTCTTTGTTTCAGGGCTAATTGCCTATTTATGGGGTAAATTGACATTTCGTTTATATGGGCCGTATTTTTCATTGTCTACAATCGCCGTTGCTGAAATAGTCCGTTTGTTCGTTATCAACGAAAGCTGGCTCACCGGCGGTGCCTCAGGTGTTTTTATTGATACTTTGCCCGAACCTCTAGGCCTAGATTTATTTGACACTGGCACACAATATTACTTGGCCTTAGGGTATGCGGTACTAACAATCGCTATCACGATTTTTATAGCTAAAAGTAAATTTGGATTTCAATTAAGAGCGGTAAGAGACAATGAAGAAGCTGCCATGGCCGCAGGTATAAATCCGACCTCTATAAAACTAAAAGCCTTCATGATATCAGGTACTTTAACTTCACTTGGTGGCGCTATTTATGGAATTTATCTATCTTTTATTGAACCCCATATTATTTTTAATTTGCTTTTATCAATTCAAATTGCCTTAACTGTAATCATTGGGGGACGGGGTACCATCTGGGGCCCCGCTGTCGGCGCATTTCTATTAATTATATCGGGGGAATTATTCCGCACAGTTTTTGCGCAAGCAAACATGTTGGTTTATGGCGTATTAATTCTTGTCATCATTTTACTAATGCCTAAAGGAATTGTGGGAGAAATCATCCAAAGAACAATCAGGAGGAAATATGCAAAAAGTACTGCAAGCTAATAATATCACGGTTAAATTTGGAGGGCTTATTGCTGTTGATGATGTATCCCTGACTTTGAAACAAGGTGAAATTCTCGGTTTAATTGGACCAAATGGCGCAGGTAAATCTACCCTCTTTAATGCAATCACTGGTTTTGCACCAACAAGCAATGGGCAAGTCATTTTTTATGATGACGATATTACAAGCTTACCTCCATATATGAGAACTAGGTTAGGCATGGCAAGAACATTTCAAACTGAACAACCTTACGAAGAATTAACAGTTCTTGAAAATGTATTAGTAGCCGCATTCTTAAAACATAACAAAAGGTCTGAAGCTGAAAAAACAGCTTTAAAAGCTTTGGAAAAAGTTGGCATGGCAGACCGCGCAAATCAACTCTCCACGGACCTCAATTTAGCCAGATTAAGACGC
Source organism: Alcaligenaceae bacterium (assembly GCA_030538235.1). Taxonomy (GTDB): domain Bacteria; phylum Pseudomonadota; class Gammaproteobacteria; order Burkholderiales; family Burkholderiaceae_B; genus Oligella. The sequence continues at coordinate 207,634 of JAUNUJ010000003.1, read as the reverse complement.
CTCGAACTTGCTAAAGCCCTTGCCTTAGAACCTAAAGTTTTATTTTTGGATGAAATCATGGCTGGTTTAAATCCCCCAGCCCTAAAGGAAATGGTTGAACTCTTGCGAGGACTAACGGATACGGGTATTTCTATCATCATGGTAGAACACATAATGGAAGCAATTATCGAATTATGTAACCACGTCATAGTGTTAGCTAATGGCAAGCAGATTTCCCAAGGTAAGGCCCTAGATGTAATTAATGATCAAACAGTTATTGAGGCTTATTTAGGAACAGATTAATGAACACTAACAATGAAACCGTATTAAGCGTAGAGAATGTTGATCTAGGTTATGGCACTCTTCAAGTTATATTTAATGTGTCACTCGAAGTTAAAAAAGGTGAACTTGTAGGTCTTGTAGGTGGTAATGGCAGTGGCAAGTCCACTATGTTAAGGGCAGTCTCGGGAATGATAAAACCATGGAAGGGTGAAATCTATTTTCAAGGTCAATCTATTCTGGGACTTGAACCCCATCAACTCGCTGAACGCAAATTGGCACATGTCCCTATGGGAAGACAGTTATTTACCAATTTAAGTGTTAAAGAAAACATCTTGCTAGGTTCCTATTTACCAAGAGCGCGTATAAATCGTAAAGAAAATTATGCAAAAGTCATGAGCATTTTCCCTGATTTGGAAAAAGTTGAGAATCATAGTGCTGGTGCATTATCTGGGGGGCAACAACAGATGGTCGCCATTGGCCGTTCCTTAATGCTTGAGCCAGAACTTTTGATTATGGATGAACCAAGTTTGGGCTTGTCTCCACTATATGTAAAACAAATGATGACTGCTATAAGAAGTCTAGCAGATATGGGTTTCTCGGTTCTTTTAGTAGAGCAAAACATTAAACAAGTTTTACAAGTCAGTCATAGAACATATGTTTTGGAAAATGGAAGATTAGTTTTAGACGGTAATTCACATGAATTAATTGGCCACCCTATGATTAAAAAAGCTTATCTTGGACTTTAAAGAGTTATTTGGAGATTATGATGGATCTAATGCCAGTCACGAACGACGATATTTCCCCTGTGTACCCTGGAGGGGTTATTGCCTTTTCAAAAGATTTTAGAAATGGCAAAATTAGTTCTGAAGAAATAACACGAACTTATCTAGAACGTATTAAACGTTTAGACAACCATTTCGGCGCTTTTGAGTATGTTAATTATGATGCTGCCATTAAAACAGCTCAAGCAATGGATATTCTCAGAAATTCCGGTGTCTATTTAGGCCCCTTAATGGGAGTACCTATTGCTATTAAAGACGTATTTTTAATTGATAACATGCCCTACCCTAAAGTCGGGTCAAATATGGAATTGCCAGATATACTGGGGAATGAAGAAGGCCCTTTTATTAAAGCTTTAAGAAGTGCAGGTTGTGTTTTTCTAGGAAGCACGAAAACTGTTGAGTTCTGTTTAGGTATTACTGGTGTATCCTCCCCAAGAGGCACACCATGGTGTAGTGCCGATGTACTAAACAAACGCTTTCCTGGTGGCTCAAGCTCTGGCTCAGGAGTTGCTGTAGGAGCTAATTTATGCATGTTTGCTATTGGTAGTGATTCAGGAGGTTCAGTACGTGTCCCGGCATCTTTCAACGGGATTTTCGGTCTTAAAACCTCTTTTGGCCTTTGGCCTACGGATGGTGTTTTCCCTTTAGATGAAACTGTTGACTCTATCGGTTTATTAACACAAAGCGCAAAAGACGCTCGACTCATTTTTGAAACGCTTTCCTTAATCCTCTATCCAAATCAAGATACTCATTCTGATATCGACGTTGATTTGAAGAAAGTTAAGTTGGGTTTACCCTCCAACCATTTTAATAACGGTCTGAGCCTAACAGTTCAAGACTCATTTGAAAAGGCTAATAAACTTTTAAAAACAGCCGGGGTATCATTCGAAAGCTTAAATCTACATGGAGCTGAAGAAAGAAAAGATTATTTCCCTTTCACAATGCCAACCAATTTACTTGCTGTTTTGGGAGTCGAAAGATTTATCTCTAATAAAGACAAAATGGACCCAGTCATTGCAAACAGGATCGAATCAGGATTAAATATAGAGGCTCACAAATATTTAAATCTGATTAATAAAAGACGTGAATACATTATTTCAGCCCACAATCAAATCCGTTCATTTGATGCAATTGTTAGCCCTACAACAACAATCCAGTCACCTCTGGTATCAGAGGCTGAAGATACTACGAAAGGACTGAGTCTAGCTCTAGGAATGACTCAAAATACCCAGCCCGCTAATTATCTAGAGCTTTGTGCGGTCTCAATGCCCATTCCTTGTGATGGTTTACCCATAGGCTACCAATTAATGGCTAAAAAGAATGAAGAAGTTAAATTGCTTAACTTAGCGGTGGCGATAGAGAAATTATTTTCTGATAAAGCAGATGAACTCAAATCTTAAACAGCCATGCTTTCGACTTTTACCATAAAAAACCTCGCTCAAACCCTGATGGACTGAGCGAGGTGTTTCCTTAACTAAGCACAATAAGTCGTCTTACTATTGACTTACTTTTTCACCTGTCCGGAACCGTCAACAGAGATTTCCACACGACGGTTAGGCTCTAGACACGCGATATATTCATTACGCGGCTGTTGGCTGTCACACTGTTTAACCGGCTGAGTTTCACCCATGCCTTGAGCAGAAATCAAGTGCGAAGGCACACCACGCTGAACTAAGTAATTGCGCACCGTATCGGCTCTGCGCTGAGATAGGCCCTGATTGTATGAAGCATCGCCTAACAAATCAGTGTAGCCATAAACCGTAACGGCCTTTAAGTCATCAAAACTTTGAATCGTAGTCGCTAAATCATCCAACTGACGACGACCCTCTGCGCGCATTGAAGAAATATCTGCTTTGTCAAACGCAAATAATGCATTAGCGGCGATAGTATAACGCTGAGGTCCTTGTGCACCTGGAGGGCAAACAGCTTCAGCAGGATCTACTGCCTTCCAGAAGAAACTACGAGTAAATACGTCTCTATCAAATAGGGCCTTGAACTGACAGGTTGTGACGTCATTAGTGCCCTGACCCGGAGTATGGAAATGGAATAAATAATCCCACTCACGTACACCGACAAATCCTTCACCAAAATGAGGACGACCTAAAAGATAATACAACTGATCTTTAGTCATACCGGCTTTGACTTCTTTGAGTGATGTTAAATCAGGAAAGGTACCCATCTTATTGTGGAAAGTCACACGGTCAACGCTCGGCCAAACCGGCTCATCTGTCATACCATGCTGATCAACTTTACTGATATTACCGCAGGCCACAAGCAACAAGGACGTCACGATAGCTGCAATTTTTGCTTTATTTTGAAAAAATTTCATTTTCTTTCCTCGATGAACTTAATAAAACTACCACTGATAACCTACTGACGCATTTGCGCCTAAATGTTCACGACTGAACCCCGAAACAGATCCTCTGTGGATCCACTTGCCATTATCCGATATACGAGATAATCCTGCTGCATAACCGGCCTGTCCATCAAAGGTACTTCCGCCAACAGCCACTAAGCTTTTACCTAGGATATAAGGTTGGGATAAACCGGCAATCACTATGGCAGCAGCCGCACCGGCTTCTGCTCGCTTATCTAAACGATTAAATCGATTATCGTAATCATTGCGTAATTGATCAATTTGACTAGACGCATTGCCCTGGATTTGCTGCAGTTTCGATACATTGACCACATCGCCAGCGTCCTCACCGGGAGCAAGGTTTGTGATAAGCTTACCACCAAGATCCACGATCGCCCCCTCAGATACTGTGACATGATTAAGCGCCGTATCGCCAACAACCGTCAAATGATTCAAACTTACGTGCTCATTTAATTTTAATGTAACACTATTTTGCTGTTATGTGACAATTATATTTTCATCACCACACAAATTAACCGTATTATTGCAATTAACTTGAGAGACGACACCATCAACAGCACTTAAATTCCAACTTGTCATAGCGTTGCCTTCTTTATCAATCTGGAGTTTGGCAATAGCTTGATTTAATTGCTTTAGCTTAATAACATCTGTACCATCAGTGCCCGAACCCAGATTAACAACTTTGGTATGATTCATATTGATACCGACCCCACCTTCTGCTTCGGGACGAATAATCACGCCTTCAAAATCCGAGACCTTCTTCATGGCCACAATAATCGCACCATCACCGGGCACTAACTCAGGAGAGGGGTCACTGTTTAAGCAAGGTGGATGACATGTATTACCGATGGCGCTGTCATTGAGCGTAGAAAGTTTCACATATCCGGATTCAATCATATACTTTATGCCTTCATCAACACTTGCAAATGCCTCTCCTATTTGTGGATTAAAAAATCGTCGACCTTCGTACATTTGACTCTATGTCTCTAACATACCCCTAGAGTCAACCCAACCCCAATCATCCGCGGACTCAAAATACAACCATGATTTCCAAAACAGCAACAGACGCTGGTTAAACTTGAGTTAACACAGAGCATGTACATTGGGAAAAGATAAAGCTGTGATAGAGAATTTATTTTGCGAACACAGAACGGCAGAAAATCTTTGAAGTAGATTGGCTACTATCATCAAAGAAAATGAAATAACACATAAAAAAGGACTAATTCCTGTTCAATACAGAAATCAGTCCTTTACTTAAAATTCAAGCCAAAAACTTTTTTTGCCTTAATCTAATATCACACACTACTCATGTGATGATTAAATTACTAAGTAATAGTCAAAACATTTACTTCAAAAATAAACTATTTATTCGTTTAACAAAAGCAGCCGGATCAGCAATTTGCACGCCCTCGGAAAGTAAGGCTTGATCCAGAAGCACCGACGCCCAATCAGCAATCTCATCGTCGCTACTGCTTTCGATACGCTTAATTAAGGCATGATCAGGATTAATTTCCAGAGTCGGCTTCATATCAGGCACCTCTTGACCAGCAGCTTTAAGCATGCTGAGTAGATGCGGACTTAACTCATGCTGAGCTACCACCACACAGGCCGGTGAATCAACTAAACGCCAAGACACCTTGACCTCTTTAATTTGGTCACCAAGTGCTTTTTCCAGTCTTTCCACTAAAGGCTTAAACTCTTCACTAACCTCTTCCTGACGTTTTTTCTCATCCTCGTCGGCTAAATTATCCAGATCCAATGCCCCTTTAGACACTGAAATCAGTTTCTTGCCTTCAAATTCGGCCCAGAAGGACATCATCCATTCATCAACGCGATCAGACATCAGCAGCACCTCGATGCCTTTTTTACGGAAGATTTCTAGATGCGGACTACTCTTAGCAGCGGCATAACTATCAGCTGTCACATAGTAGATTGCATCTTGCCCTTCTTTCATACGAGCCACATAATCAACCAGACTAATTTCCTGTGCCTCAGCACCCTCATAAGTTGAGTCAAAACGCAATAATTTGGCTAAACGCTCTTGATTAGCCTGATCCTCACCAACACCCTCTTTTAGAACCTGACCGAATTCACTCCAGAAAGCCTTATAGTCTTCAGGACGATTGTCTGCCATCTCCTCTAACATGGCTAAGACACTACGTGTCGACCCATCACGTATGGCTCTGACATCACGACTTTCTTGGAGAATTTCCCGAGAAACATTGAGTGGCAAATCAGAAGAATCAATGACGCCTCGCACAAAACGCAAGTACATTGGCAACAACTGCTCAGCGTCATCCATAATGAAAACACGCTTCACATAGAGCTTCACACCGTGTTTGGCATCACGATCCCATAGATCGAATTGCGCCTGTCCCGGAATATATAAAAGTTGGGTATATTCGTTTAGACCCTCAACTCGGCGATGGGTCCAAGCCAAGGGAGCCGCAAAGTCGTGGCTGATATGTTTATAAAATTCAGTGTATTGTTCATCGGTGATGTCATTGCGATTACGAGTCCAGAGTGCACTGGCTTGGTTGATAGTTTCCCATGCGCCACTTTTAATAGTCTCACCTTGATCTTGATCGTACTCCTCGCTTTCCATCTGAACCGGGATAGAAATATGGTCCGAATATCGCTGCATAATATTGCGCAGCTTCCAGCTATTCAAAAACTCTTCTGCATCTTCTTTTAAGAATAAAATAATATCCGTACCGCGAGCGTCTTTATCAATGGCTGTAATAGTGAATTCACCCTCACCCTTAGACTGCCACTCGACCGCTTCATTAGCTGCTAAACCGGCACGACGGCTACGTACAATCACCTCATCAGCGACAATAAATGAAGAATAAAAACCAACACCAAACTGTCCAATCAATTGAGTATCTTTTTGTTGATCGCCGGTAAGTTTAGAAAAGAACTCTTTGGTACCTGAACGGGCGATGGTACCAAGATTATTAATGACCTCATCCTCACTCATCCCGATGCCATTATCACTAATCGTAATTGTCTTAAGCTCAGGGTCATAGCTAACACGAATGCGCAAATCACTATCTTCTGACAATAACTGAGGATTAGCAATTGCCTCAAAGCGCAATTTATCACATGCGTCTGAGGCATTAGAAACTAGCTCTCTTAAGAAAATCTCTTTATTTGAATACAAAGAGTGGATCATTAAATGCAAAAGCTGCTTGACCTCAGTTTGGAAACCCATCGTTCGAGCACTTGAATTTGAGTTTTGCTCTTCTTTAACCTGATCGACCATTGAATTAAATCCTTTTTACAGTAACGGTTTAAACTTATGGTGTTTCAAGATGAGGACTAAAAGAAAATTTTCAAGGCCAATCACGCAGTGGCCGTCACTGAGTCACGAAGATATCCATGACGAAGAAAAACAATGCAGAATAAAGTCTTTCTCAATAAGACTTGGTCAGTAGCTGAGCCTATCAGCCAGCTTATACAAATTCATTGAATACCCTTTTTAAGAGCCCAAATACTCAATCAACCAAGTTGATAAAGCAATCAACACACCGACCACGGCAATGGTGATATTTAACTGATTCATTTTGGCATTACTACTTTCGCGATGAGCAGCCTCTTTTTCTGAGTTTTCCAGATCCAAAAGAAAATGCACGGATTTGATTTTTTCAAATAACTCACGATTTTCTGCACAGACTCTATAGGCTTCATCAATACGCTGCCAAGCCTCACACATTGCCGGGCGACTATATAAGGCCGGTTGTAAGAAGAAAAAATGTGCGTTGAAATGCACAAAATCCTGATAAACAGCTCGTAGGACGCGGATATCTCCCTGACCAATTAAACCCGGTCTCAAACGGTGCTTTAACTGACTCATAACTTGCATATAGGCCTGAGCCAGAGCATGGAGCAAAATATGGCGTTGAAAATTGATGTCTGGGTCATGAGACGATAAATAAATTTCTCCTCGTCCATCAACATAACCACTGTGATAGTCGGTTCTGATTAAATGACCATCGCGAATCGCCAGACTATCCTTTAAAATGCTCGAAGCACCTGCCACCCTGCTCTCGATAAACTCAGGATCATCAGCCCCTACACTGAACACTAACATGGTTAAATAATTTAAGTTCGGTCCCGGCGTGCGTTTCAGCCTAGTCTTGATGGTGATGACATCATCAGCATTAGTAAAGCGGACAAATAGTTTTTGCTCAAACTCAGTACCTACAAAAAACCTCAGATGCCAATTGCCCGATTGATCGGTCATGAATTGACAATCATCAAGCAAACTACTACGCAAAAACCTCACCTCATTACCGGCTATTTTTAGGGGTAATAAGTCTGCTGCCACATCACGTGTATCAAGATAAATCTGGGCCACCTGCCAAAGAGCTGTTTGCATCACCTTAATTCCTCAGCGTTTAAATATCCAGTACAATTTTTCCAAAATGCTGTCCACTCGCCTGATACTTAAAGGCCTCGACAATTTCCTCCAGTGGAAAATGCTGATCAATCACGGGTCGCAATGGAATCGCTTCTACCGCTCTCACAAAGTCCTGCTGCATGCGCCGACTACCAACTAGGATAGCCTGTAAACGCACTTGATAAGCTAACGCTTGGGCAATTGGTAACTGCGCACTTAATCCACTCAAGACCCCAATAATCGCGATATGAGCACCAACCCGACTGGCATGAATTGACTGCTCAAGGGTATCCGGGCCTCCCACCTCAATGACATGATCTACACCACGACCATTAGTCATGCGACGAGCGGTTTGACCCCAGTGTCGATCCTCACGGTAGTTAATCACCTCATCAGCACCCAGTGCTGAGATTTTTGTCAATTTATCATTTGATGAAGAAGTAGCAATTACTCGCGCGCCGGCCGCTTTAGCCATTTGTAGTGCAAAAATGGAAACGCCCCCGGTGCCCTGTACCAAGACCGTTTGACCGGCTCTCAGATTACCGTTTACAAATAAAGCACGCCAAGCGGTAAGACCCGCTGTGGTCAAGGTGGCTGCTTCCGCATGAGTCCAACCCACAGGTGCATGTGTAAAAGCAGTTGCTGGCCTAGTCACTTGCTGGCGCGCATAACCATCAATACCGTCACCCGGCACGCGAGAGAAATCCGTGGAATGGGTTTCACCATCTAACCAATCAGGAAAGAAAGTACTGACCACACGGTCGCCAACAACAAACTCCTCGACCCCTTCGCCCACAGCAATAACCTCACCTGCACCATCTGACATCGGAATACGTCGCTCAGTCGGCGGAGTCGCACCGCTAACAACCAATAGATCATGATAATTAAGCGAGCTAGCATATAAGCGCACGGTTATTTCACCTTTAGTCGGCTCACGCGCATCGCTAGCTCCTATTTCCAACCGCTCAAAACCACCGCCGGCAGGAATATATATCGTTTTTATACCCATAGAACCTCAAACAATTAGATAAAGCTTAAAACTACTTTAATCGACCCTTAGCATTATTTGTATAATCAAAGTAATTATAGACATTTTCATTTTCCGGAGCGAGACAATGCAGTCCGTAAAAATCCCCTCAAAATCTGAATATTATGACGCCCTACCGTATGACTCTTACTCTTTCCCGTATTCACATCCGGCAAGACTCTCTGCAGTGGCGCGTTTATTTGGACTGACCCCACCAACAAATAAAAAATTTCGCGTACTCGAATTAGGGGCAGCCTCAGGTGGTAATTTAATCCCCCTAGCTATGTTTTATCCTGAGGTTGAATTAGTCGGAATCGATTATTCCACTGTACAGGTAGAAAAAGCAAAAAAACTGATTAACTCCCTCGGCTTAGACAATCGGGTGCAGTTTCTGTGTCAGAGCATCACCGAACTAGATCACGAAGAGCTCGGATTATTTGACTACATCATCTGCCACGGTGTCTATAGTTGGGTGCCAAACGAAGTACAAGACGCCATTATTTCGGGGATTAAAAAACACCTTAAAGCCGATGGTATTGCTTATGTAAGCTATAACGTCTATCCGGGTTGGAAGCGCCTGGAAGTACTCCGTGACATGATGCTGTACCATACCCGCTTAATGACCGAGCACAGTGCGCAAGAGCGTTTAGCTCAGGGCCGAGCTATTGTCGAATTTATTAAAGGTTTAAGCCACGAAAACAGTGCTGTTCGTCAAATGATCGACAGACCATGGGAAGACTTTAAAAACAAGTCCGATTCTTATTTAGGCCATGAGCTTTTGGAGCCGGTAAATCAACCATGCTATTTTTTAGATTTTGCGGAAAAACTAGCTTCCTACAATTTAAGCTATTTAGCTGATGCGGAACCTAGCCTCTGTGTTATTCATGACCTGCCACAAGAAAAAATCACCGAATTAATCCAAGCCAGTCAGAACAATCAAATTATGCTGGAACAGTACATGGATTTTCTATATTTCCGTCAGTTCCGTAAATCACTGATTGTTCATCAAGAGGCTGGCGATACAATCAAACGTCAAATCCCCAATGAGGTTTTTGACAAACTCAATTACTCGATTGATTTTTGTCTTGAGGAAGCCACACAAGAAGGCAACCCTTCCGTCATCGAATCAACAACAGTTTATGCAGGCAATGTCGCGGTAGAAAACAACTCAGAAACGCCCACCTTAAAGCCAGCAGAACATCGCTTTATCCTTAGTCATAATCGACCGGTCACTACTTATAATGAAGCAGACTATGCTGTTATGAAGAGTCTGGCCGAGTTAACGCCTCAGGTCTTTAACAAGCAACAGGTGCTCAAAAAAGCCAGTGAAATACATAAAGACCCGCAATTATCACTAAATATAACCAATATCTTCAGTCGTCTTTCACTCACCGGGCTTAGCCATATTTGGGATCAATTACCCTCTGAAACACCTATTTGGGAGATTGAAAAGTACCCCTATATACCGGAAATTATGCGTCACTACTATCGTGAAACCGGCCATCTCAGCAATTATCTGCATAACTCAATCGGACTAACTATTATTCAACATCAAATTATTGATTTAATGGATGGTGAACATAGCATTGAAGACATGCTCAATCATCTGAAAAAGGCGCTTGAACAAGGCATCATCAATTTGCTAGACAACAATAACCAAGCGCTACCTGATGAACACATCGATGCCGCGCTAACTAGCCATTTAGAGCAGGCTCTGCACTCCTTTAAAGCGAATTCCCTACTTTATAAGAAACACGTTTAAATAATCTCCTATATCAGAGCAAAAAAACACGACCTGAGACTTAATTTAAAGTTTCAGGTCTTTTTATTGTGGTCCACTAATCTACCTTTAGGGCAGGCGCATGACGATTAACCGACATGACCCCAATGGCAAAGGTTGCCGTCTACAACAAAAGTTGTAATAAAACATTGTTGCAATTTTACTAAATTAGATCTAAGCTTTTACTATATTGTGAACGTTATCGTAGCATTTCAGAGGAGCATTTTAAGTTCCCGCGCAATCAGTCACCCCGTGATCATCATATTTTGACGCAGATCAATAGAAATTAACTTTCTAACTGGTTTAATAAAAACTAAATTAGATGGTTTTAATATTATGCGAGATTAAATAATTATATTAATAATATACTTATAACTAAATTAACAATATTTAACTCATTTTTCAAATATCCAGGAAGAGGCTAACTTCATGAGTGACCATAAAAAAATACCTGCAGGCTTGGATCGCCGCTCGTTTCTGCAATTTTCTGCTGCAGCAACGGGTGCCGCCGCATTAGGCCTTAATCCACTTGAGGCACAAGCTGCCCCTAAAGTAAAAACATCAGCGCGCATCGTTATTGCCGGTGCCGGTGCTGCAGGTTTAACTGCGGCCAATTACCTAGCAGCCCAGCTAGAAGGTGCTGACATCACAATTATTGATGCTCGTAAAGCGCATTATTACCAGCCCGGTTTCACTCTGATTGCATCCGGCCTTAAGTCAAGTGATTATTCTGTCAGCACGACTGCCGAGTATATCCCTGCCGGCGTTAAGCTCGTTGAAGAGCGTGTTGCCGAGTTTGATCCCGAGGCTAATATCGTGGTCACCGAAGGCGGTCAACGCTTTGAGTACGACTATTTATTCGTTGCCACCGGTATGACACTTAATTACGATGCTATCGAGGGTATGGACACCTCTCGTATCGGTACTAACGGTTTGGGTAGTATTTACCACAGTCCGGAAATGGCTAACGCCACCTGGAAAGCCATGGATGAGTTCACTAATAAAGGCGGTGTCGGTGTGTTCTTACGCCCTAACACTGAGATGAAGTGTGCCGGTGCTCCTCTGAAGTACACCATGGTTACCGAGGACTACTTGACTCGTCGCGGCACTCGCAGTAAATCAAAAATGATTTACAACTCAAATAATAATGCTCTCTTTAGCGTACCTATCGTTCACGAAAAATTACGTATGGTGTTTCAAGAGCGAGATATTGAAATCAATTACAACCGTATCCTAAAATCAATCGATATCGATCGTCGCATTGCTACCTTTGACCACGCAGACGGTCCGGTTGAGTTAGAGTACGACTTTATCAACGTGATCCCGCCTATGAGCGCTCCCGAGCCGATTAGAAATAGCCCTTTACCTTGGCAAACCGGTAACTGGGCCGCTGAGGGATGGTTAGAAGTTAATCGTAATAACTTGCGTCATGTACGCTACCCTAACGTTTTCGGCATTGGTGACAGTGCTGGCGTACCTAAAGGCAAAACTGCAGCCAGTGTCAAATGGCAAGTACCGGTAGCCGTTGCTCATCTGGTGGCTGAACTCGATGGTAAAAGCAGTGATGCCTTCTATGATGGTTACACATCTTGCCCTATGATTACTCGCTTAGGTCGTGCGATGCTAATCGAATTTGATTACCACAACAACTTAGTGCCTTCGTTCCCGGGCGTCATCGCCCCACTAGAGGAGCTATGGACCAGTTGGGTTATGAAAACCATGGCCCTGAAACCCACCTATATCAGCATGTTACGCGGTCGCGCTTAAGGAGTTAGAATTATGCAATCATTAGATCCTCTAGTTTTCCTAGCAGTTTTCCAAGAGATGTTAGGCCTTTTATTATGGGTCTTATTAGCGATTATCATTATCGGCACGGTCGCTTTTGTCATCTTGCTCTTAAAAGAAAAGACCATTGTCACTAAGCGCCTAGTTGTTTCACAGCTTATTGGCCTATTCGGTGGTGTTTTAGCCTTAGTTCTGATGGTCATGGTGTCATCTTCAGGCTTTACCGATGCAGGCGGTCCGATTGACTGGTTATTGATCGGTGTGATTTATGGGTTGGGCTTTATCGGCACTACCATTATTTGCTATACCTTGGCCGGTTACTTTTCCAAAGGCAAAATCGCCTAGTGTTCATGGTGCGTTATCGCCCTCAAACTATTAAATAGGCTTAGGGCTTAGTTTGGCATAGTTCGCTAAACTAAGCCCTTTTTTCTGCCCTGACACCCTTGCTCGCGTAGCCCTTTACCATCGATCTACCTCGCTTCCAAAAAGTTTTGTATTCCTCGGCCGGCATAAAACTGCCACCGGTCGCCCAGACAATATGATTAGCGCGCGACATTTTATCGTTTAGACCATGCTTTTCAAGATACCTTTGACCTTCTAAGGTATTAAAAATAGCCCGCGGTCCGCTTAGCGAGGCTGCCGCTGAGGGTTCAATCTCGATATTTTCTTGTTCTTTTAAAAGGTACAGATCACGTAGTAAATTATCTTCGCCGATCACCACAACACCGGATAAACGGGGACGCATTTCCTTGACTGCCAATTGTGACGCCATAGGCACCGCTAAACCATCGGCCTCCGTCTGATTGGACTGCCCGACATCGTAGATACTGATGGTCGGTTTATCCGGGTGTTGCATCTGCACCGCAAAACAACAGGAATCCTCAGGCTCTACAAAAAACACATGAACATAGTCGCCGAACTCCTCCTTTAAACCATAAGTAATACCCCCCGGCGCGCCCCCTACACCGCACGGTACATAGACGAAAAGCGGATGTTCCGCATCGACCCTAAGCCCTAACTGCTCTATTTGGGCTTTTAAACGCCTTCCGGCCACTGCATAACCACAAAATAAAGAAATAGAATGTTCATCATCAACAAAGTGATTAAATGCATCAGACAGAGCCTCAGCACGGCCAAGCTCAACCGCTTCAGCATAATCACCGTCATGCTCAATTACGCTTACGCCACGCTCGCGTAAACGCTGCTTTTTCCACTCTTTGGCCTCAGTCGACATATGAACAACCGCCTGCATACCTAAAGCTGCAGCAATGATACCCACACTTAAACCGAGATTACCGGTGGAGCCGACGGTAACCTTGTACTTAGCTAGCACTTCTAGAGAACGCTCAGAAAGTAAATCAATCACTGAATTATTAGGCATCAGGAAATACTTTTCATTGAGCTGATCGACCAATTCCAAAACCTCGTGAATCCCCCCACGTGCTTTGACCGAACCGGCCACCGCCAAGGCGTGATCGCCCTTGAGCCAAAAACTGCCGCCCTGTGAATCATAACCATCAAAGAGACTAAGGGGCATCAAGGGTGATTCGATGATGCCCTGAGTTTTTTCCAACTCCGGAAACAGAAAAGCCAGCAACGGTGCGAAGCGATTCAGACGCTCAGCTGCTGTCCGCACCATGGTTGTTGTTATGTTTTTTGTGGGATATGGTTCAGTCGCACTTTGCAGCTCATCATTAAGGACAAGATTAATGGACAGGCGCAAATCACTCATGAAATCACCTCAGAAATACTTTAAGTAAAGAAGCAAATCTCATCATACGTGAGCTAAAGCACTTAAGGTAGGAGTGTTTATACTAGCGACACCTTCGTTGCAAATAGTCTATTCAAGGCTTAGTGAAATCATAGAAAACGCCTTCAAAGCGTGAAACTATAAGCTCCGGCACAGGTGATAAATGATAAAAACTGTTGCTTAAACAATCGATTAAAAACACAGCCTCGGGAAAATACTGATTAATTAAATAGCATCCCTTATAATGTCGTCTTGATTAAACTCAAAATGCTTAATACTTCAATAAGTTATGACGTTTAACGCTACATTGATAAGTTGCTTTATCAAGAGTAAATAACCCCATCACCTCCTAGTGCTGCGATAACGCTTTAAGCGTTTTAGATACATGTGCCGCATCACATCACTAGCCTTTAATTTTAAGCACATTTAAAAACAACAGATTCTTACTATGTTTCCGTCTATCCGAGAGCAATGGTTCTCCAATGTTCGCGCCGATTTACTATCGGGTCTGGTGGTGGCGATTGCCCTAGTTCCTGAGGCCATTGCCTTCTCTATTATTGCCGGCGTCGACCCCAAAATCGGTCTTTACGCTTCTTTTTGTATTGCCGTGGTGATTGCCTTTTTCGGTGGTCGTCCCGGTATGATTTCTGCCGCCACAGGTGCGATGGCCGTGGTGATGGTCACTTTAGTCAGAGATCACGGGCTGGAATATCTATTTGCAGCAACTGTGCTAACCGGTATGTTGCAAGTGTTGGCAGGCTATTTAAAACTGGCAAATATGATGCGCTTTGTCTCTAAATCGGTGATCACCGGTTTTGTTAATGCCCTTGCCATTGTGATTTTCATGGCCCAACTACCTGAATTGACTAATGTCTCTTGGCAAGTCTATGCCATGACTGCGGCAGGTTTAGGGATTATTTATCTGTTTCCACGTATCCCCACCATCGGCTCTATTATTCCCTCGCCGTTGGTAACCATTGTGGTTCTGACCCTTGTCTATCTTGTGCTGGATTTAGATATTCGCACAGTCGGCGATATGGGTGAATTACCTAGCTCTTTACCGATTTTTCTGGTGCCTGATATTCCATGGAATCTAGAGACTTTAAAAATCATCCTACCCTATTCAGTTGCCTTAGCAGCAGTGGGTTTACTTGAGTCGCTGTTGACCGCTCAAATCGTCGACGATTTGACCGATACCCAGAGCGACAAAAACCGTGAGTGCAAAGGCCAAGGTGTAGCCAATATTGCCACCGGTTTTCTGGGTGGAATGGCCGGTTGTGCGATGATTGGACAATCAGTGATTAATATTAAATCCGGTGGCCGTACTCGCCTATCAACCTTTGTCGCTGGGGTGTTTTTAATCATTTTAGTGGTCTTTATTAGCGATTGGCTAAAAACCATCCCTATGGCTGCGCTAGTCGCTGTCATGATCATGGTTTCCATCGGCACCTTCAATTGGGACTCCATCAAAAATATTCGCTCTTATCCACTGTCCAGTAATATCGTGATGATTGCCACCGTCGTGGTGGTATTGGTCACCAGTAACTTAGCCTTAGGTGTCTTAGTCGGTGTGTTGTTATCCGCTCTCTTCTTTGCCAACAAGATCGAACGTTATATGGCGGTTGAATCCAGCTACGATGACAGCACCAGAACTCGTACTTATGTTGTTAAAGGTCAGGTTTTCTTTAGTTCTGTCGATAAATTTGTCGCCTCTTTTGACTTTAAAGAAGTACTATCAAAGGTAGTGCTTGATGTCAGTCAGGCGCATTTCTGGGACGTATCTGCCGTAGCAGCGGTCGATAAAGTCATCCTGAAGTACCGACGTGACGGGACACCGGTCGACGTATTAGGTATGAACAAAGCCAGCCAAACCATGATTGACAAATTTGGCGTTCACGATAAACCGGCTGATTTAGACGAATTAAAAAATCTCTAAAGGGAATTAAACATGTCAAAAGTTATTGCATGCATTGATGGCTCTGTAGGCACACATAGCGTGTGTGATTACGCCGCTTGGTTCAGTCAGAAGTTATCGGCACAATTAGAACTCCTGCACGTTATCGACAAAGTCAAGGTGCAAACACCACAAAACTTTAGTGGCGCCTTAGGTTTAGGCGACAGAGAAATTCTTCTGGAAGAGATCGTCAAACTCGAAGAAAGCAAAGCCAAGGCGCAAATTCAACATGGCGAACTGCTGCTTAAAGAAGCCAAACAGTACATCCATCAGCAATATGATCTGGCAGCGTATACTTTCCAGCGTCATGGCAATTTACTTGAAACCGTCGTTGCCCTAGAGGATGAGTTCCGTGTACTAATTATGGGCAAATACGGCACCAATACTGATCGGCTATCGGAGAAAATCGGCACTCAAATAGAAAATATCGTCCGTGCCATTCACAAACCTATCTTAGTGAGCTCAAGTCCATTTGAGCAGCCCAAATCTTTTTTAATAGCCTTTGATGGCAGTCCAACCGCTAAAGTTTGTGTAGAACGTATTGTCGCTAGTCCGCTTTTAATTGGTTTAAATGCGCATTTAGTCTATGTGGGTAACCCTAGCCAACCAATACAATCCGAAATCGATTGGGCTAAGGCGCAATTACAAGATGCCGGCTTTGAACTAAAGGTAAATATTCTGGAGGGCGAGGTGGAACAAGCGATTATTAACTACGCCGACACACAAGCAATCAGCATTTTGGTCGTAGGCGCCTATGGTCACTCTAAAATCCGCCAATTCTTTATCGGTAGCAGCACCACAAAATTGATTAGTGGCTCAACTAAACCGGTGTTATTGCTACGTTAAGTAGCATCGATTGCTGCCGCTTACCCTGTTCTAGATCACGAATAGCCGATGCCTGACAAAGCTCTAAAACACCCTATCCCTGCAGCAATCGCTGTCGTTATTCGAAATGCTCAGGTACTACTTGTGCGTAGGGCCAACCCGCCCAATCAGCACCGTTGGGGGTTTCCCGGCGGCAAAATTGAGATAGCCGAAACGATCAAAGTCGCTGCTATTCGTGAACTTAAAGAAGAAACCGGTGTCACTGCAGAGGCTCTTCGGGTTCTCGATGCGATAGACGTATTTGTGCCTAATCAAAAGGGAAGCATTGAACAACATTATGTGCTGATTGCGGTGTTATGTCGTTGGACCATGGGTGAGGCCTTGGCTGCTAGTGACGCAGCCGAAGCCCGTTGGTTTAGCATTGAAAAACTGGATGAAGCAGACCCAAACTTACTACCTCATGTTGTGCGTATCGCTAATCAAGCGCTTGACCCTTGAAATCAAAACTTATTCAGGGATAAACACTTTGCCTTGCACCATGGCCAATAACGTTTTAACCATTAAAATAACTATTAATAGAGTTACAAGCGTCAACATAGCGCTACCAAAAATCAAATAAAATCCCCAAGCGCTTAAGGTAGCCATTTCCAGCGTAGCAATCGTCATTGCTGCCAAGGGAAATGAATAACCCCATGCTGTTAAAAAGAATGGGATACGCAAGAAATGACGCGCCTGCATCGCTAACAACAAAGTTAAAAATAAAGCAGAAAAATAAAGAATCTTAGCAAACGCATCTAATTGACCGTTATTCAAACTTAGATAAGCTAAAAAACCAGCTGCCGGGGGCGCAATCATAATAAACAAGGTGGGCTGCAACTTTAATGGCAGTGGTTCATAAAAAAACAATCGATAGCACAACAAAGTCATTAACACTAACCAGAAAACAAAGCCAACACTGAAAAAGAACCAACTCACATCGGCTGGTGCATACTGAAGCCCAACAATAGGAACTAAGATATTACCTACAGCCGGAATAAACCAAGCCGCGGTCAATTGTGGCATCTTGAAGGGTGGACGAAAGATCCAAATATTCACTGTCATCAAGGTAAACAATAGATGTACCACAGCACCGACAAACCAAAACCAAGCAGCAAGACCCGGAGCAGAAGGCGTCCAAGCAATAGCTATTAAAATTAAGCCGACAGAAATCGCTGCAAAGAAGTTCAATTTAACTGGATGCGCACGCTCCTCATGCACTGCCGCAGGAAAACGGCTCAGTTTAAGCAAATAAAATCCCACAATAACAAACCAGACGGCTGTTGCGAAGTAACGCAGGACATCAGATACCACCATGGGTAGACCCAAGACATGGGCTCCTTTCAACCAAGCGATAGAAAGTCCAGTCAAACCCATCACACTGGCGAAAAGTGCAATTGGAAAATGCTGTAACCACCCTGAGGAATGCTCAAGTGCAGCAGCACTACTATCTCCTGTCGTCATCGTTTCTTTAAGTTTAATATTATTTTTAGTCATTATTTTTCCTTTACCCCGAAGGGATAATTGAAATCAACCACTTAATTTAGATAAAACTAATGTATCATGTTTTTACTATCAAATACACCTCAGAAACCATAATTTAATCCCTGTTTAAGCATATTCGGTATTTAAGATACGCAGCTAATAAGTATCACGAGGAGCTGATCAGCCCATGACTAAAGCGCTTAAACACATATCCAATTGCTACAATAAGCCGATTGTAAAAACACAGCAGCTGATTAAAGCAACGCTTATAAGTTATTTTTAACATAGGAAAAGCCAAGCGATGAATCACAAACAACGACACATCTGCCTTCTTATAGCGACAAGTCTAAGCCTTGCTGCTTGTACCCACTCTAAGCCAAGGATAGGTGCTGAAACTATGAATTCCACAAACAAATTGACTGAGTATCATTGGCATTTTTCTAAAGCACTGAAAGCCAACGGTGACATGGATCATGCATGGTCCCTGTCTCAACAGCAAAGCAAACCGCTTAGCTTAAACTTTGCTCATAACAGCGTGGGGATTAGCGGTCTATGCAATGCCATGGGCGCCGAATACCAATTAAATAGTTCAAGTATAAAATTTGATAATATTATCAGCACACAAATGTATTGCTCGGACAAAGCGCTGATGGACCGTGAACACACTTTTAGTCGCCGCCTGCCGACCGTCTCCACATGGCAGATTCAACAAGGCAGTGAAACACCTCATTTAATTCTAACCTTTGACGATGGGGCACAATGGCTATGGGAGGGCATAATTAAGGCAGAAACTAAGTACGGTAATGCCGCCGAGATTGTCTTCTTGGAAGTGGCACCCCAAACCAAACCATGCATTCACCCTCTTTTAGGCGAGAGCAAATGTCTACAAACCCGAACTGTCGATTATAATGAGCGCGGCTTAAAACAAAGTCACGGTAACTGGCAAAATTTTTACCAAACCATTCAGAATTATGAGCACACACCGGGTCTACGCCAGGTCTTGCGTTTAAAACGCTTCGATAATAAAAACGCAAGGGATAACATCTCAAGATATGTTTTTATTCTGGATATGGTTGTTGAAAGCGAGCTGCTGAATTAACAAACTCCACCAAAAAACTATCTAGAATTAAACTCGCTAATAACAAAATCAATTTAACCCAATATGACCACTCAAACTGCAGAACGTAAACAGAAAGTCATCGGCACAACCGATGCTAACCAATTTGTCACGCGTATTGTCGCCGCCATCGCTGTAGCACATTTGCTAAACGACTTAATTCAGGCGGTATTGCCGGCAATCTTCCCCATGTTGAAGTTGCAGTTTGATCTTAGTTTTGCTCAAGTCGGTTTAATCGCTTTGATTTACCAATTAACCGCATCGCTCTTACAGCCTTGGATTGGATTCTATACCGATAAACATCCTAAACCCTTTCTATTGCCGGTCGGAATGGCTTGCACCATGACCGGACTCGGTATTCTCGCAATGGCCCCTAGTTTTTTTGTGGTTCTGGTGGGTGCTGCGGTTATCGGCATCGGTTCAGCAACCTTTCACCCTGAAGCTTCTCGTGTGGCGCGCTTGGCATCGGGTGGACGCTTTGGTACGGCCCAATCTGCTTTCCAAGTCGGCGGCAATACCGGTTCAGCGCTGGGTCCACTGCTTGCTGCGGCATTAATTATTCCCTATGGGCAGTCGGCCATTGCTTGGTTGATGCTGATCGCCTTGACTGCGATTACCGTACTTTATCGCATCAGCCGTTGGTCTCAAGAAAACGCCCAAAATCGACTTAAAGGTCTTTCCAGTCGCAGCGGTCAAGGGCTTAGCCGCTGCAAATTAATACAGGCGATCGTGGTTATTTGCTCTTTGATGTTTGCAAAATTTGTCTACATCGGCTCATTTACTAATTATTTTACTTTTTACCTAATTCAGCGCTTCGAGCTTAGCATTCAGCAAAGTCAGATCTTCCTTTTTGTTTTTCTGGCATCGGTTGCTATCGGCACTTTTGCCGGTGGCCCTATAGGCGATAGACTTGGTCGCAATCGGGTTATTTGGATTTCTTTTATTGGTGCCGCTCCCTTTGCCCTAGCTTTGCCCCATAGCAATCTTGTCTTTACAGCGATCTTTGCCTCCATGATCGGTCTCATTATGTCCTCAGCCTTTGCCGCCATGGTGGTTTATGCACAAGAAGCGGCACCCGGACGCGTGGGTCTTATATCAGGGTTAATGTTTGGTTTAATGTTCGGTATCGGTGGTTTGGGGGCGGCTGGTCTAGGTCTTCTAGCCGATCAAAAAGGCGTGATTTGGGTATATCAATTGACCTCTTTCCTACCCTTATTGGGACTAGCGACGATATTATTACCAAGCACGAGAAACCGCGAGCTAGCTGAGTAGCAACTCCAAATTCGCAGCGTCTTTATAAGACGTGTTTTTATTTTGATTAAAACGCAACTGATCTTTTAAATTTACACTCGTCACAATTGCTCATCTCTGCACCATTGGAATATTTAGTTCAAAAGTGGTTAAACGCTCTCTTGAGTGCACTGTAATACGCCCGCCATGCGCCTCGACAATTGATTTCGTAATCGCCAAACCTAAGCCGGCGCCTTCACCGGAGCGTTGACGCGATGAATCAGGCCGATAGAAGCGCTCAAATAAAAACGGTAAGTGTTGTGCAGCTATGGTGTCACCGGGGTTTTGCACACGAATACTTAAGCTATCACTCTGAGCAATATACTCAATATAAACATTAACGCGCTCACCTCGCGGCGTGTGACGTATCGCATTCGATAAGACATTACTTAAAGCACGGCGAATCATTAAGCGGTCCCCCAAGAGATAAACTCTCTTCCCATGCAGGGTAAGCCCGACGCCCTGCTCCTCGGCCCAAGCACTAAAGAAATCAAATTGCATCAGTAGTTCTGCTTCAATATCTACCTGAGTCAATTCCGGTTTCAGTAACTTATTATCGGCCTGCGCGAGAAACAGCATGTCCTTAAGCATTTTGGCCATACGGTCATACTCTTCAAGACTGGAATACAAAATTTCACGGTATTGCTCTACTGTCCTCGCTTGTGAAAGTGCCACTTCGGTCTGGGTTTGCATATTGGTTATAGGGGTACGTAACTCATGGGCAATATCCCCAGAGAAATCAGAGAGACGCTTAAAGCCCTCTTCCAGACGGTCTAACATACCATTGAAAGACTGCGCCAATTTCACTAATTCGGCTGGAACTGAAGATTCATCTAAGCGCACATGCAACTGATCTGAGCTAATCTTAGCAATCTCGCGACTCATGCCTCGTATCGGTGCATGCCCCTGATACACCGCCAACATTGTCATGAGAATAGCCACCAAACAAGCTATCACGGTTAATAGCCAAAGATAATGATGAAAATCCTCAAGAAAATACAGATGGAAATCTATTCCTGTGACCACGATAAGTCGTAGACTTTCAACATCTCCAAGACCACTCAAAGCTTCAGGATTAAACTGTACCACAGCACCGCGATAACTATGCTCTTGATATTGCCAGCTCTGCACCGTATCAAGGTTGATTGACTCGACAGGCGGTGCCGTTTGTAAAAGGCGCACAAAATCTGTATTTAAAGTCGAATAGATCTCCCTTCCTGCAGCTGTACTAATGTGATATTGAGCACTATGATGACCCGCAATCGCATTTGCAAATACAGTCTGTACAGTGACTGCTTGCTGATCCGGCATTGTAATGAGCGCATGTTTTATAGATTGCAGAACCGCATTCAGCTCACCCACATCTTGCTCGATAAAGTGCTGATTAATTGAGCGTTCAACTAGCCAGCCGAAAGACAATAAGATAACAATAATCGCCATGCCTATCATCGCCGTCAGGCGTACGGCAAGTGAAATAGCCTGGGTCTTCATGGCTTACGCTCTGATTTTGCACTGTATTCCGGATCACTTTCTGAGGTATTCACATCAAGCACATAGCCCATACCACGCACCGTATGAATGAGTTTAGGCGTAAAATCATCATCAATCTTAGCGCGCAAGCGACGAATCGCGACATCAATAACATTCGTATCACTATCGAAATTCATATCCCAGACTTGAGAAGCAATTAATGAACGTGGTAAGACCTCTCCTTGGCGCCTGACCAAGAGCTCCAATAAAGCAAATTCTTTATTGGTGAGATTAATACGTTGTCCATTGCGCTGTACACTTCGGCGCGACAAGTCTAGGGTTAAATCCGCCACATGCAATTGCGTACTTTGCATTTGAGCCGCACCACGACGCAGTAAAGTTCTCACTCGCGCAAGAAATTCTGAAAAAGCAAAAGGCTTAACCAAATAATCATCAGCACCCAACTCCAGTCCCTTTACCCGATCCTCTACCTTATCGCGAGCAGTCAAGAACATAACCGGCGTTGATGATTGGGTCTCGCGCAGGGAACGAATAATCTGCCAACCATCGACATCGGGCAACATCACATCCAAGATAATTAAATGATAATCACCGGTCATGGCTAAATGATAACCATCTAAGCCTGTACGCGCTAAGTCGACAACAAAACCTGATTCCACCAGACCCTGACGAAGATAATCTCCCGTCTTAATCTCATCCTCGACCAGTAATAATTTCATCCTTCACCCCAGACATGCTTTCTTATGAGATAAGAGTTTACAACACAAATTTAAGTGATGAGGTAGATGACAAAAATGTAATGAAGGCGTCATGCTCCTGACAGCCACAGTTGTTTAAAGTGTTTTTTATCATCCCTAAACGTTGAGAAAACTCAGCGACAGGTGTATGGACATGATTAATCAATGATTTAGCGAGAAAATATGTTGAACAAAACACTTTCTATTGTGGCTCTTAGCTTACTATCAGCTATAGTTTGGGCAGATAATGGACAACCAGCAACACCGATACCCCCCACAACCCCGATGATGCACTATGGTGCACCTTCACAGCATGGTGCGATGATGCCACATAGTCCTAGAACACATCATGGAGCAGCGATGCCACATAGTCTTGGAGCGCATCATCACACCTTAACTCAACAAGATTCTGCGGCTGACCATACACATGAGGCTGAACATACACATGCGGCTGAACATTCTCATACGAACTACGGTGAACCTGGTAAAGTTGCTGAAGTAGACCACACCATCGAAATAACAATGAGTGAGATGCGCTTTAATCCTGACAAGATTCAAGTAAAAACGGGCGAGACAATTCGCTTTGTCGTTAAAAACATTGGCGCTCTAGCCCATGAGCTAGTTATTGGCTCCATGGATGAACTTATGGCGCATGCAGAAGAAATGCGACTATCGCCACACATGGTACATGATGAACCAAACATGATCACCCTTAACCCGGGTCAAACAGGTGAGCTGATTTGGAAGTTTAGCCAAAGCGGAACCGTGGATTTTGCTTGTTTAATTCCAGGTCATGTTGAAGGCGGCATGATCGGCCAACTCAATGTGATCGCTGAATAAACCAGCCTAAGGTTAAGAAAGATGAACAAGAAGACCAAATGGCTACTCAGTGCGCTTACGATTACCTTAGTCGTCGCAGGCGCACTCCTATATAGCAGCAATAACACACAAAAAACCTTAGCATTTATCGAGCCCTCCAGTGGAGAGCAGCGTTTACAAGGTCAGAAGATCTATGCCAATCTCTGCGCCGCTTGTCATGGTGCGTCATTAGAGGGCCAAGCCAATTGGCGTATTCGCCTATCTAATGGCCGCCTACCCGCACCACCGCATGACACAACGGGTCATACTTGGCACCACCCCGACGGCATGTTGTTCGATATGGTGAAAAATGGTCTAGTGCCAGGACGCACCGCACCGCCTCGATACCAAAGCGATATGCCTGCTTATAAGGATATATTAAGCGATGAGGAAATTATTTCCGTACTCGCCTATATCAAAAGCAACTGGCCCAAGAAAGTGCTTGAAATACAGAAAGAGATTACGTTGCAGCAAGGAAGGTAATCTACGAGCAAGCCTTGACTTTAGTACTAACTAGTACTATCATACCCTAAACTAATTAATAGCATAGGGTGAAGCAATGGATTTTTTTCCTTTTTTACGAGCACTTACCTCAACATATCAGTCTTTTACCATTCTCTCGAATAAGCATGTTCGCACGGTTGGATTAACTAACTCGCAATTCGACGTAATTGCCACCTTGGGGGGTAGAGGTCAGCTAAGCACTAGCGAGCTTGGTCGTGAAACCCTCACCACCAAAGGTACATTGACGGGGGTTTTAGATCGACTAGAAGCTAAGGGACTGATTACAAGAGTACAGAGTCCAGATGATAAAAGAAGCCTACAAATTTCCTTAAGCGCTGAAGGTCAGGCCTTATTTGAACGTATTTTTCAAGAACATATTGCGCATCTTGCGCCAGTTTTTAAGGATATGACGCAAGAACAACTCGATGACATCACCAGAAATTTACAGTTCATCAATAAGTCGCTCTCATCACAACAATAGGCCTGATAAATCATCATTAGCCATGGCATGAATCATGGCATTCATTAACCATGGTTTTAATCATGGCTTTTTCAGGTATTAATGAATTAGGATAAATGAATGCAATCTCAACTAAAGAATCTTCTTATTATTACTATCGGATGTTTGTTCCTATCCGCGAGTATCGTGGTGTTTTTTGCCCCGAATCAAATCGTCACGGGCGGCCCTCCTGGTATCGGTATTATCTTGTTGTATCTACTTGGCATACCTGTTGGGCTTACGGTGTTTTTGATTAACTTTAGCCTAATGCTGTTAGGCGGTAAACGCTATGGTCGCGGTTATTTTCTTAGAACCTTATATGCCGTTGCCGCCTCTTCAGCGTTTATTGAAATTTTAGTGTATTTATTCCCTGATCCAGCCCTGTTTGACAAGCCTTACTTGAATGTATTATTCGGCAGCGTGCTTATTGGTATAGGACTTGCTATGTGTTTCACAGGTAAGGCCTCTAGCGGTGGTTTGGCAACAGCAGCACAGTTAATTGCCGAACGGCTTAATATTGGCATAGGACGCGTGATACAGCTTATCGACGGCTCAATCGTACTGCTTTCTGCACTTATTTTTCATAACTTTGTGTCGGCACTATGGGCGGGGTTGGGCGTGCTGATTACAGGATTTATTGTCGATAGGTATATGCGTTGGCAAAGTAAGCTTGCAATGCCTTAGTGCTGCTCAAGCGACTTAGCCACCTGTTCTTTTAAATACAAAATAAGACTTGTCACCTGCTCTGGCTTAGCGGCTAAATCATCTTTTACCCGCCCAAGATAGGCTAGTTTTGCTTCTTGTAAGATTGCATGATGCTCAGCTGGCAAACGCTCCAGCACCCAATCAGCAGCCGCATCTTTAGGAATAATTTCACCTGTTTCTGCCGTATACCACATACGCGCTAAGGTCAATATCACGTTACGCTCATCGCCCGACCAATCACACGCTTCGTTCCACATAGTGAGCGTATCTGCCAATACTTGATACATATCCGTCTCAGGGATAGGCTCAAAAAGGCTCGCTGCTTGCGCTCCAATCAGTGCGATACTCTTATGCCTCACTTTCGTTAACAAAATCGCTAAATCTGGATCGACAGTAGCGGGTTCAAGCACACCCGCCAAGATAGCACTGCGTTGCCACTCACCAAATTGCAACGCTCTGCGCGCAGGATAGTGCCACGGCACCACATCATGATGAAGTAATACAGTAATCTCTAAAGCACGCAAGTCTTCACGCTCACCAGGCGGTGCCGAGATTGTTAATAATTCATTGTAAAAGGCACCGTGTGAAAATTTCTGCGGAAGTTCGGAAATGGTCACTAAGAGATCGATATCGCTATATCGTTGAAGACCACCATCCAGCGCCGAGCCATAAAGATGTACCGCTAATAAGCTAGAGCCAAAATGAGCTTGAATTAACGCAAGGGTTTGGGATAGTTGTGAGGATATGTCGTTGGGAATGTGAGTGGTCATCTGAGTTATGTATGAATGCTGAATAGATTACGTGAAGCATTGACAATAATCCATCTTAATGCAGCAATCAAATAATACACTGTCTTACTTACCTCAAAGAGATTCTTATGTCTATTATCAGTGTTCGATTAAACCCGACTGAAGAACGTATTTTTACTGAATATGCTACATTTCATGGCAAGCGCCTATCTACTTTACTTAAAGAATGTTTGATTGAAAAAATGGAAGAAGAATTAGACGCAAAACTTCTTGTTGAAGCTAAAGAATACAATAAAAAGCACACTGAAACCTATACACATGAGCAAGTTAAGCAAGTGTTAGGTATGTAATTCGGTGGCGCAAGCAACCGTTTTTAGTACTCTAGAAGTGCCGTTTTCTTTGCTAACTTTTGGAGCACTAACAGTTCCTGAGCGATTCTTCTTTTCTCAAATAAACACCTTAAATCCCGCGACACACTCTAAAATATGGGAAGTGCTTGGGTGTGTCAAAAGGTGACGAAGACAGGACTAAATTAATACCACCAAGCCAGGATCATCAGCAAGCGCCAAGATCTGCTCTACACGTCCTTGCCAAGCAGCAGCAAAATCCTGCTTCTCTTGTTCAGTCGCAGGTCCTTCAAGTGCATGTAGGAGTGAAGGGAATAGGCCAGGAGGGGCAGGTACGATTGAAGAATTAAAGTCGACCGTCACCTCAGCGCCTGTATCCACGCGCTGAAACTTGATTAAACCTTCAATTGAATTGTCGAATGAGAGTAAATTACGGCGATCAAACTTACCACGTAAGCCCTTAAAGCCCGTATCTGTGGTGGCACCCGTGATAAAGGAAACCACATTGGCAATTACCCCTGTAACACCATCTTGCTGACTATCTCGAAAGGCAACCTTTATCGCACCGCGCTCGGGCAAGTCCTCACCATAGAGTTTCTTTAACGCGTTAATCGTCATTAAGTAGGCGCCCGCAACCGTAGGACAAGAATGCCCTGCTAACTTGACGATCTCCCCATACGAATACTGTAAAATGCCATCCTTGGCGGAACCAAGAAATTGCGCAAGTGGGTCACGTAGGCGAATGCTTGGGGCATGTTCGAAAAAAGCGGGGAAGCTCATGGCAAACTCCTGAAATCTGATTAAGGTCTATACCTGAGTAATATACTCAAGTATAGACGAATTATCACTACTTAACGGGAGTAGCCAGAACCTAAACGTGGGTATTAGCTTAGGTAATTATTTACCCACTGCCGCTTGAGGGATATTTCTAAAGCTAATTGCCATGCGGTTATAGGCATTCATTAGGCTAATCGCAACGGTCAAGTCCACTAATTCTTTCTCAGAGAAAACTTCTCTCGCCTTTTCGTAGACAGAATCAGGTACTGCTGTGCTTGATACATTGGTGACTGACTCAGCCCAAGCTAAAGCCGCACGCTCTGTAGCATTAAATAAGTTGCCTGACTCCTCCCACGCTTGTACGAGAACGATCTTCTCAATTGCGACCCCTTTCTTGAGTAAGTCACGTGTATGCATATCTAAGCAAAATGCGCAGTTATTAATTTGCGAGACGCGTAAATAAACAAGCTCTACAAGCTCACTCGGTAGTCCAGACTGTAGTACATAGGCGTACACGCCACCTAAGGCTTTTGCACCCAATGGTGCGACAGCATTATAATCAATTCTTTGACTCATTTTACTATCCTTATTTTATGGTTTAGATGTTTCCATCGGCGTGACTAACTCGGTATCTTCAGTATCAACGATAAATACGGCCAATAGCTTAGCTGGCTCAGTATCGCTCGCATTTCGGCTAATGGTGTGTTGAGCGCCAGGCAACTCAAACCAACTTTCGCCCGCTTTATAAAGGCGTGCTGGCTCATCGTCTACTTTAGATTCCATAGTACCACTAACGACATACGCGTAAATAAAAGAAGACTTTGCATGAGTATGTGGTGGTGAAGCGGAGCCTGGTGCATAATCAACCTCTAAGGCGATTAAAGACTTGCCAGGGATGTTAGGAATCACCCGCGAGAAATTTTCTTTAACGGTTTCTGCATCACCATGCGCCATGCTGATAGAGCTTGCACAACCCAAAATACTGATGGCAATTAAGCTGTTTTTTAAAATCTTAATCATTGAAATAAATCCTTATAAAATTGGTTTACTCTGCTATTATCTACTATGCGTAGTACAAAGTATTTAACCAGAAAGTGATTATTTTCTTGTACCAGGAATAGTGAGATGTTGTAGGAGTTTAGTCGTGACGAATTCAATTGAACTCACCGTAAATCGAACCTCTAAAGTCTCTTTAGCCGAGCAGATTCGCTTAGGTATCGAAACCCTTATTCTCTCTGGTTTGCTCCAAGAAGGCGATCGCCTGCCCTCATGGTTGGTGTTAGCTAGCCAACTCGGGGTGTCACGAGGCACCGTTAAAATTGCCTATGATCGTTTGGTCGACCGCCAATTCGTGTCTGCTTCTAAATCCTGTGGCACCCGCGTGATTTATAAGCGAAAAATAATCCCTGAGCATAAGGCCCCACCAAAGCTAGGTTCATTTATGGATACGTATCTGAAAATGACCAAGAACCAGGGAATGTTTCAATTGGGCGTCCCCTCCAAAGAGAACTTTCCCGCCAAAGCATTTGCCAGGATTCGCGCTCAGGCAGTGCGTCATGAATCATCGGGCTGGGGCTTTTATCCTGACCCACGAGGTGAGTATGAGCTTAGGCGAGAAATTGCCGCTTACTTGGCAATCGCACGCGGTATCGAGTGTTCACCTGAGCAAGTATTCATCAACTCAGGCTTTTGCAGCGGGTTGGGGGTCAGCTTAAAGGCCTTGAAAATAAACTCAGGTCGAGCGTGGGTAGAAGATCCTGGGTTCCCCCTGGCCAAGCATGCGTTAGTCGTAGCGGGTTTGGACGTAGTGCCGATCCCTGTTGATGAAAGTGGTATCAATATTGAACTAGCTACACAAAAGGCAGCTGACGCGGTCTTAGCCGTAGTCACGCCTGGTCAACAAGCGCCACTGGGCATGCCATTGTCATTAGAGCGTCGTCTGGCACTCTTGGCGTGGGCGGCGGCGAATAATAGCTGGGTCATTGAGGATGATTATTTAGGGGAGTTACAATTAGACGGCAAACCTACACCCGCCTTATTTTCTTTAGACACAGCAGGTAGAGTGATTCATCTTGGCACCTTTAGTAAGACCATTAATCCTCAGCTGCGAATCGGTTTTGCCGTCGTTCCGCGTTCTTTAATTGATGTATATGCTGAAGGGGCGGCGGCGCTATTTTTAACGCCGGCACCCTCGATGCAATTGTCTATTTTGCGCTTTATTCGCGAAGGTCATTTTCTACGTCATTTGCAACGCTCAAGGCGACTATACAGCGCCCAAAGAGATGAGTTGCATACAAATTTAGACCATCTAGGCTTAAAGGCTAAGACGGCTGGACTGTCAGTTTTGGTTGAGTTAGAGCAACATCTGGATGATTTACAGATTGTGTCGCAAGCCTATAAAATCGGCTTATCGCCAACGCCTCTCTCTATCTGGTATCACCAACAAGAGCATGCGCCATCTGGGCTGCTGCTGGGTATCGCCAGCAGTGCTAAGTCATTCATTCCCAAAGCTTGTGAGCAACTATTTCAGTTGCTGCAAACGTCTAGCAAATAGGCAATCTGTCCTAGATTAAAGCATTAAATTGCGTGCTAACATGCAGCGCAAGAAATAAGAATGAACACTGGAGGATGACATGAGCATAAGTAAATCACAAATTCATTGGAAAACAGCAGCAGAACGAAGCCACTTAGTTAAATCTTAAGCGATTTCCCCACAAAAATCTCCACCACTTCTAAAGACTGTAGTGCACATGTAATGCAAATCCCAGCAACAACCTAACTTACTCTACATCACCTCAAAAACTCGTTGAGGCTAATTCTCCCGTCAATAAAGTGTTGTGCGTGTGCTTCATCTACAGCACTGAGCGAGAATCCCTCCTGGCAGACTGAGGCGCGTGCGTAATTAACGACCGCCACACGCTGGTCACCCTCAATAACAGATATCGTTTTGCTTAGTTCCATTTCTTACTCACCCATCTAAGCCATGCTTATCTTCTTTGCTTTAGTAACGTTACTAAGGGTGGTTTATTTTTGGTGTTTGATTGAGAAAACGTGCAAAAATGCTTCGCACAAAAATTGTCTTGTATTCTACCGATCAATAGATTTTTCCGATTTTCAGCCATCCCAGCGTTGTACGAACTAGGGTGCTATCCACAAAGAGACTTTGCCTCTCTGAACCCTCCACCCTCGCCAGAGGGAGCTTCAGGGCAGAGGTTACGGGTCATTTTGGCCCTGCACTCCCACAAGCATAGCGTGTATGCACTTCTGCTACATCAAGGACGGGTTCGGAAACCGCGGCCCGAAGTGAATCGTAAGAAACGGATGAGGATACCAGGCGTAGCCTTTACCCTTAAACGCATCTGGATGCCATGCAGCCTGTGGGAGTCGTCCCACAGTGACGATCATGCAGCTTTGCATATCACGGCGAGTTGTCTGATGGCTCAACACTTGAGTGACAGGAACACGGGGGATGTATACGCCACGCACCATTTCGTCGTCAGTACGGCTCGCACAGTCTTCGGCGTCCCTCTCTTGGTGCGGAACGACTTGACCATGGACGACCAACCTGTCTTGCGAATAGGAGCTTTTCAAGTGCTCGAGGATGTCTTAACAATCGTAGACATGTGTACTTCAGTATGAGGTTAGCGCTACCTCACTGCACCAAAACTGTACCTAACCGCAATTTTAAGGGAATCCCTAGTGCGGAGCTTGTACTG
Source organism: Alcaligenaceae bacterium (assembly GCA_030538235.1). GTDB lineage: Bacteria > Pseudomonadota > Gammaproteobacteria > Burkholderiales > Burkholderiaceae_B > Oligella. The sequence goes on along the minus strand of JAUNUJ010000003.1, from coordinate 176,380 downwards.
ATAAATCCATAGCAATCTATTTTGGACACAAAAAAATCCCTGACATCCATCAGCATAAGCTATTGAATAATCAGGGATTTTATAATCTGGTGCCCGGAGCCGGACTTGAACCGGCACGCCTCGCGGCGGGGGATTTTGAGTCCCCTGCGTCTACCTATTTCACCACCCGGGCATATATAGATACTTCAAATAAATGAAATATTTTGTGAAGAAAGTGATTATATTACTTTTTGATAAATATATCCACAAAAACTTTTAATTAAAGCGCAAAAAAACTTCTACAATACATCTTCGTGCTTTTAGCACACAAGGTATTGAATAATCCCCTACCCAAGCTCATATAATGTCACACAGATATGCATTAGAAAATGCGAACTCTATGACTCTCTGTCAGTCTAATGATTTTACAATTAAGGATTTTTAAAGATGTCCACTAGCGTCAATCCCATTGATGCACTAGCAAAAGCGCTGGTAAGTCAATTCCATCCAAAAATGTTGATGGCTGTACTGATGCCATTTGGTGTGACCGTCCTCAGCTTAGTTTTATTGCTAATTGTGGCTTGGGATCCCTTAGATAACTGGTTTCTTACAAGTGCTAATAAATGGAGCTGGTTTAGTAATATCACCTCGCTTTGGGGTATGGGTACCGTTAGCGACTGGTTAAGTGGATTTATTGCTTTTATTGCTTTATCTGCTATCAGTCTGATTATCGGTTTATCCGTTGCCGCCGTTGCTGTGACACCCTTAGCCGTTAATCTACTGGGCAAAACCCAATATCAGGATTTAGAAAAACGTGGCAAATTTATTGATTCACGCAGTATTTTTAATGCTGTTAAAGTCGGTGTGATTTTTGTGGTGGGTTGGTTGCTTACCCTACCCTTATGGTTGATACCCTTTGCTTCAATAGTCTTGAGCGTATTCTGGACTGCTTATGCTTTCTCTCAAATCGCCAAAGTCGATGCGATTACCGAACACGCTTCGCTCGCTGAGCGCTCTTTTATTCTCAAAAAATACAATAAGGGCTTCTGGATAATCGGCTTAGTCTGTGGCGTCATTTGTCTAATTCCCTTTATGGGCTTAGTGATGCCGGTCTTTGCGATTTTAGCGTGTACTCACTACGGTCTAAGTGCGTTAAGAGAGTTGCGCCACGGCGTGATTGATGTTGATGCGCAATTTCGTGAAGAAAAAGATCACGTAATCCACCTACCCTAAACGCGGTGGATTCTAAAGCTTAGTGCCCTGCCAAGTGGGCGAGTCGACATGGATATCGAAGATCTCCAACAAGCGTGCATTAGTATGAGCCACCATCTCCTCAATCGATTCAGGGTGATGATAAAAGGCCGGGAGTGGCGGGTAAATAATACCGCCCATCTCGGTGACAGCGGTCATATTGCGTAAATGTGCCAGATTAAACGGTGTCTCGCGCACCGCCAACACCAATTTACGTCGTTCTTTGAGATGCACATCGGCGGTTCGAGTAATCAGATTATCTGATAAACCAATCGCACAGGACGCTAACGTGTGCATAGTGCAAGGCAATATCAGCATGCCATCGGTTTTAAAACCGCCACTTGCCAACGTCGCACCGATATCTTTGAAGTTATAGCAGTGATCTGCCAAGGCATATAGATCATGACGATCCATATCCATCTCATACTTTAAATTAACAACGCCGGAAGAAGACACCACCAAGTGAGTCTCTACCTCCGGCATTGGTTGGAGTGTTTGCAGCAGACGAACCGCATAAATGGCTCCCGTTGCTCCGGTCACTCCAATCACTAAACGCTTTTTCATGAAACTTAGTCTGACGTTGCGCCGGACTCATCTAAAAGAGTTTTAAGTTCACCGCTGTTTTTCATCTCGTCCATAATGTCTGAACCACCAACGAACTCGCCATTAACATAGAGCTGAGGAATAGTCGGCCAGTTAGAGTATGATTTAATTTCTTCGCGAACTTCTTGGTCATCAAGTACGTTAATAGTGACTAATTTGCGCACGCCTAGATCACGTAAAATACTAATGGCTTTACCGGAGAAACCACACTGAGGAAATTGCGCAGAACCCTTCATAAACAAAACCACTGGGTGACTTTTAACAGTTTCATCAATAAAGGTACGAACTTCTGTACTCATAATTTTTTCCTTAATAAATAATTCTTTGGCAAATTTAAATACGGCGCGCTAAAAGCGACGACCTAAACTCAAAATAACAGTTTATTTTAGCTTAATTAACGCTCATCCTGAAATATAAACCCGATATTTATAGGTCTTAAGGGGTCCGACTAATTACCACACCATAAGCCACCGGAAATTCTTTCAATAGCGGCAAGGTCTCTTAAGCTTTGAACGTCTTTATAACCCTGTTCGTTTAATAACTCCCTAATGGCGTTAGCCTGATCCCAACCATGCTCCATCCACAACGCAGTTGCTACAGGCGGTCTAGCGGAACTTCGCAAATACTTCGGTGCCTCGACAAGCAAACGACGAATCAAAGCCAAACCATCAGCGAAATCCGTTAAAGCCATCGCCGGTTCGAATCGCACATCACCTTGTTGTAAGTGTTTATCTTCATGGTCAATATAAGGCGGATTAGAAACAATTAAATCAAAACTATTTTCTTGGGGTTTCAGAGCAGTGAATAAATCGCTTTTCAAAAACTCAATCTGCAGATTCAGCTTTTGCGCATTTTCCTGCGCGACTTCCAATGCGTCATCACTTAAATCCAAAGCCATCACCTCAGCCTCAGGAAAATAATACTTAATGCAGATAGCAATAATACCGCTCCCGGTGCCAATGTCCAAGACCTTGGGCTGTGTCACACCCTTTGCTTTTAAGTCTGCTAAATACGCCAACGCAGTTTCTACCAGCAATTCGGTTTCAGGACGCGGAATTAAGACGGCCGATGTTACTTTAAACACCAAGCCCATAAACTCGCGTTGACCGACGATATAAGCCATTGGTTCACCCGCTAAACGTCGCTCAAAAAGGCTCTGTAGACGCTCTTTAATCAGCTCATCAAGCAATTCGTCGTCATGCGTAATAAACCAAGCTCGCGGCTTATTAAAGACAAACTCCAACAGCATCCTCCGCTCTAGCAAAGGTAACTGTTGGAGCTTTAAAACATCTTTGATTGTGCGGCAATCTTGAAGCAAATTACTCATGACCAAGCGCGGCCAAAAGCTCCGCTTGACGCTCTGCCATTAAGGCACCGGTTAGCTCATCCAAGGAGCCATCCATAATTTGCTGCAATTTGTATAGGGTCAAATTAATACGATGATCTGTCACTCGACCTTGAGGATAGTTGTAAGTACGGATTCGCTCAGAACGATCACCCGTGCCCACCAAACTCTTACGTTCAGCGGCTTCCTCAGCCTCTCTTTCTTGGCGTTGAATATCATTAATTCTCGCCGCTAACACACTCATCGCTTGCGCTCTGTTTTTATGCTGTGAACGGTCATCCTGACATTCTGCGACAATACCGGTAGGAATATGGGTAATACGAACTGCGGAGTCTGTTTTGTTAACGTGCTGACCACCGGCTCCACTGGCTCGGAAAGTATCAATACGCAAATCAGCCGGATTTAACACCACTTCAGCCAATTCATCCGCTTCGGGGATAATGGCTACAGTACAAGCGGAAGTGTGCACACGCCCTTGCGATTCAGTCTCCGGGACACGCTGCACACGATGCGCACCAGACTCATACTTTAAGCGACCATAAGCACCGTCACCGTGAATTCGAGCGATTACTTCACGATAACCACCTAGCTCCGAGGGTGCTTCCGAAATTAACTCTACACGCCAGCCCATTTCTTCAGCATAACGTGAGTACATTCTTAATAAGTCGCCAGAAAACAGCGCACTTTCATCGCCCCCAGTACCGGCACGAATCTCCAAGAATACGCTACGACCATCATCCGGGTCTCTGGGCAACAATTCGATTTGTAGCGCATCTTCAAGCTCTTCCAGCTTGGCTTTCAACAGATGATATTCCTCTTCGCCCATTTCCTTGAGCTCAGGATCTCTCATCATTTCTTGAGCCGCTGACATATCGGCTTCAGCACGTTCATATTCATTAAAAAGTTGCACTACGGGATCAATTTCCGAACGCTCACGCGAGAGTTTACGGAAGTTATCCATATCATTTACAGTTTCAGGCTCAGACAATATGGCATCCACCTCAACTAGGCGGTGGGATAATTGCTCTAAGCGAGAACGCATTGAGTCTTTCATAATTAAAATTCTAAAAAAGGAGGAAGGATTAGTAAATTAGCGATAAAGGCACTCGGACCGCAGTGAATATGCCGAGTGCCATAGAAGATAATGAGCAACTTAGCTAATGCTCATCCTCAAAAGGGAATAACTGTGGCACCACGCCCAACAGCTCTTGACGCTCGGCGCCTTGGGAACGATTCAGACGAGACATGGGCGCATGCAAATACTTTTGAGTCAGATTGCGTGCTAAATACTCCAAGACCTCGTCGGGATCCTCGCCTCTGGCTAAGAGACGGCGTGCCTTTGCTAATTCGGCTTGACGCAAACTCTCAGCATGACTATTGAGGTCCTGAATCAAGGGCACAACTAGGCGACGTGACTCCATCCACTGCATAAAATTCAAGACACGCGCATCAATAATCGCCTCGGCTTGACCGACAGCACGCTGACGGGAATCCTGACCCATCTGCACATAACGACCGAGGTCGTCCACCGTGTATAAGTAGATATTGTCTAACTGTGCAACTTCCGGCTCCACATCACGAGGCACAGCCAAGTCAACCATAACCACGGGTTTGGAGCGACGCTTGCGGTTGAGCTTTTGGACCATCCCTAGACCTAAAATAGGTAGGGCTGAGGCCGTACAGGAAACCACCACATCAAATTTATGTAGATGCTCAGGCATCTCGGCTAACTTCATGGTGTTGCCATTGAACCGAGAAGCCAATAACTCACCACGCTCAGGCGTACGATTAGCTACGGTAATGGATCGTGGATTAGCACCGGCAAAATGCGCGGCACAGAGCTCAATCATCTCACCCGCACCGATAAAAAGCACATCGCTATTTTTCAGATCACCGAATACGCGCTCTGACAAACGCACAGCAGCAGCAGCAAATGAAATGGACTGAGCGCCAATGGCTGTATTTGTTCGAACCTCTTTTGCTACCGAAAAAGTTCTCTGGAACAGTTGGTGCAAGGTCGAACCTAGGGTACCTGCTTGGTCGGCTGCACGTACAGCAGTTTTTAGCTGGCCGAGAATCTGCGCCTCGCCTAAAATCATGGAGTCTAAGCCGCTTGCCACGCGGAAAGCATGACGTACCGCTTTATCCTGATCTAATTGATATATATACGGCCTTAACTCATCATCTCTTAATGAGTTGAACTCAGCCAACCAAGCTGGGATATCTTCTGCGATGGACTGATCGGCGGCACAATAAATCTCTGTGCGATTACAGGTAGAGAGAATAGCTGCTTCTTTGACCGAATTACCAAAGATGGAACGCAAACCATGCAAGGCCGGCAACACAAGATCGCCAGCCATTGACACCCGCTCCCGCACATCAACCGGAGCAGAGTGATGATTTACGCCAAATGTTAAAACATCTGTGGACATATAAACTCAAAAAAACAATGTAACAATTGATAAAAACTCAAGCCAGATAAGGCTTATCTATGTAAGTCTTTAGTTTGCAAAGAAAAAACCGTCGGCAATTCTTGATAATATCCCTATATTATAAGCTTCTTGCTTTTATTTCACAAATTGAAAAGATTAAACACCGCTATATATTTATGCAATTGACTATAGATCTAAGCAAAATCAAGTTTTTAAACAGAATTGCCAGTGACCAGATGATGACGTACAGTCGACCAGCAACTAAAAGAACCATCAAAACCTAATTTTGTTGCCAAAAAACAACTTTTACCCTCTATTTAAGCTCCAATTAAGCCCTTTTTAAGCAATTTCAAATATGGACTTCACTTTTACAAAATAGTTGCATATAATAACTTCTTTGTTGGCCAGGTAGCTCAGTCGGTAGAGCAGAGGATTGAAAATCCTTGTGTCGGGAGTTCGATTCTCCCCCAGGCCACCAAATACCATCTGAGAGCCGCTAATTAGCGGCTTTTTGCATTTTTGGCTTTTTGCATTTTTGGTTTTATGCTGTCACTACGGTCAGCTGTTAATTACATCAGCAGGTCCACACGAGACCCAACCATAGACAGCCTAACCTTATAGAAACATCGCTTAAAACAAGTTTCAAGCTCATGTTTTTTCAAAACACGATACTAAAAATATTTTCTTAGACCCTCGAAGCATCAACACCCTCGTTTTAAAATAATCACGCCAAGGCTTTGTAAAAATCGCTTTACGAATACATCAATATCAATATCAATAATGTAAGGGTTTAGGCATCCTAAATAATTCGTCAAACTTAATTACAGCTATTACTTCCTAAATATGATTTGATCGCTACTAAGTAACCACCCAATTATTTATTATCAATTACTATCAGATACATAAACAATGAAAAACATCCCTAGAAACCTCCCCTCAGAAGAACGCCGTGCGGCCACAGTAATGGCATTAGTTGCTCTCGCAGGCGAGCAAAACCCTAGTGACATTACCACCACAGACATTGCTAAGCGCATGGGTTTGACTCAGGGCGCCCTATTTCGTCACTTTCCGAACAAAGAAGCCATTCTACTAACGACATTAGCGGCAATTTCAGAATGCTTTTTATCACGGGTAGATAAAGCCGCAAAAAACATCACATCACCACTCGAGGCACTGGAAGCCATTTTCATGGCACATGTAAACTACGTCTCCGAGTTCCCGGGCGTCTCTCGATTCATCCTTGCTGAACTACAGCGCCCCGATGGCACATTATCCAAACAAAAAGTACTGATTTTCAATCAACATTACAAAGAGCGAATTCTCAAACAGCTCAAAGCCGGTGTAGCCCTAGGCGAGCTGAATCCTGAGCTCGACGTTGACGCCGCAGCAATCCTATTTATGGGAGCGATCCAAGGCTTGGTCACACAATCATTAACGATCAGCGATGCAGTACAAATGCACCTAGACTCCCCTAAAGTGTTCGCGCTTTATCGTCAAGTTATCTGTAATATGGTAAATACTAAGTAGTTCTCTTCGAAACTTCTAGTATGATCAATCACATAGCCTGTCTATTGTGTGCTGCTCAATGCTGTCCATAACCCCTCAAGACACCTTGTCATTCGTTGTCAATATTAATACCTGAACACAAACCACCTAAGGAGATTAGTATGAAAAACATCATTAAACCAGTGTCTCTTTTGAGGGTTTTCTTGCCAATATGTCTACTGACATTTGCTACCAACTCATATGCAGAGATCGCACAAACTGAAAAAACCACTAGTCTTCACAAGGTGATGGAACAACTCGCTCATGATATGGAAGCAGTAACAGCGGCAATTTCCAGAGATGACTGGGAACGCGTCGCTGAGCTAGCGACAAAAATCGCCAACCACGAAGAGCCGGAGCAGTCGGAAAAGGTCGAAATTCTTGCTTGGTTGGGTAGTGAGGCAGGAAAATTTCGCGGTTTTGACTTGGAAGTAACAGAAGCCGCCACCGCCATGGGCGAAGCAGCAAAACAAGGTGATGGACTCAAAGTCATCGAGTCATTCTCAAAAACACAACAAAGCTGTTATGCTTGTCATCAGATGTTCCGTAAACCATTCGTCGAAAAGTTTTACGGCCAGCAGGATTAAAATCTCAGGGTGCTTTTATTAGGGTCAAAGCACCCTGAGAACACTGATTAAATACATCGAGTTAATTAAATACGTCGTAAAGAATATCAGCAACGATATCTGTGGCTACAGATATCAACACCAAATCGGAGCCAGCAACTCGCCACTCATAACCCGAATGTCTTGGTAGACGGTCTAACAAAGAACCGGGAACCATCTTCTTAGCAATCCCCGGAGGCAGCGGTTTGCCTCTGGCTAAATTTTTACGTATGCCGGGTGGCAAGGTCGAGTAACCTCTTAAACCGACATCAGAGGCATAGTCACGCGCCAAAGCCGCGGTAATACCTGCGTAAACAAGGTCACCGACCAAACTACCGGAACGCAAGCGACCACTGCTATCCCGACGATCATCAAAATAATCGTAATAACGTCCTCGAGCATCGTAACGACGATCAAAATTATCGCCTCGATTAGACGCTTCGCCGCGGCCGACGTTGGAATTATTATTGATATTACCACGCACCTCTGGGCGACCCTTATCACTATTTCCGGGTCCGGATACTGCCTTCGAGGAATTGCCTTTGGCACTATTGCCGGGATTAAAATTACCTTTGCCAGAGTTTCCGGAATTTCCTCTGCCCTGATTAGCCGAAGCCTGAGGATTGCCCTTGCCGGCGTTATTGCCCGGGCCTTTACCTTCAGGTGGTGCAGCTTGGGCACTAAAGGCCAATGAACAAGCGGCTATCAACGATGCGGTTACAGCGATACCGGCTCTCATAATGACTCTCCTTTTATTTGAAATTCATTGCAAATAAAGCACTGACACTATCTAAAACAAAAATCCTTACTGCCCCTAAGCTCTATGGTTTATAAACCACTTAGTCAGCTTTAACTATTCAACAGCATCGGAATTTTATTAAAAAAGTATATCTTATCGTCTCAACAGAGTGAGTTACAGGAGGTATCGATTTATTGGCAAATTGCATCTTAAGGGTGCTGAATCACTGTAGTTCTTAGTAGTTTTTGTCGTTAATTTTAATAACATACGGTGCACCAAACAAAACCACTAAAACTCTCAATACCGATTATAAAAATTAAAGTGATAAACTACACGGTAGCAAATAGATCACTCCTAAATCCCATCAAGACTTTTAACTCTTCAAACACCTGAACTGTATAAGGTGTTAATTTAAATCTTAAATTTTTTGTTAATTTAGCTTTGTTGGGTATTTGCTCAATTTCCAAACGGCGCCCCCACGTTATTTCTATAGACCGTTTAATAATAGCTAGGACTCTTGCATGACAAACCGCGTAACAGAAGAAACTTCTAAGCACGCCTCTACCACTAACTGGCACACATTAACTGCCGCTGAAGTAAGACAAAAACTAGGATGTGAAAAAGGTGGCCTTAGCCATGAAGAGGCCACACAACGTCTAGAAAAATATGGTGCTAACCGTCTAACGCCTCCAAAGAAACGCGGCCCCCTACAACGCTTTTTACTGCAATTTCACAACCTATTGCTCTATGTGATGATCGGCGCTGCGGTTATTACCGCGGTCTTAGGTTTCTGGATTGATACCGGCGTCTTGATGTTAGCGGTGGTGCTTAACGCGATCATCGGCTTTATTCAAGAGGGTAAAGCCGAATCGGCACTTGATGCCATCCGGAGCATGTTGTCACTACACGCCACGGTGATTCGCGATGGTCAGCGCCAAGACATTGATGCCAGCGAGCTGGTGCCGGGTGATTTAGTTGCTTTGAGTTCCGGCGACCGAGTGCCAGCCGATTTACGCTTGGTTAATATACGCAATTTACGCATTGAAGAAGCCGCGTTAACCGGTGAGTCATTAGCCGTTGATAAACACACCGAAGAGGCAGCACAGGACGCCCCTTTAGGAGACCGTTTCAATATGGCCTACTCCGGTACCACCGTGGTTTACGGTAAAGCCTTGGGGATTGTGGTCGCCACCGGTGCCAACACCGAGCTCGGTAAAATCAATCAGATGTTGGCCGATATTCGCCACTTAACGACTCCTTTGATCCGTCAAGTCGATTACTTTGCTCGTCAACTGGCCTTTTTTATTTTAGGTCTTTCAGCCATTGTATTTTTACTAGGCACTCTATGGCGCGGCAACAGTGCCAGTGACATGCTTATGATGGTCGTGGCGTTAACTGCTTCTGCTATTCCTGAAGGTCTACCGGCCCTGATGACGGTAACTCTTGCCCTCGGTGTGCGCCGAATGGCACAACGCAATGCCATTGTTCGTCGCTTACCTGCAGTGGAAGCATTGGGTTCAGTGACGGTGATTTGTTCAGATAAAACCGGCACCCTGACACGTAACGAAATGACCGTTCAACGCATTATCGGTGTTGACTATCGCGTCCATGTCGAGGGCATTGGCTATGCTCCTGAAGGTAACTTGCTAATTGACCGTCGTCCCATCAGCTTAGCAGAGCACCCTGAGTTAGACTTAGCGATTCGCGCAGGCATATTGTGCAATGACGCTCGCTTGCATCAAGAAGATGGGAATTGGCGTATTGTCGGCGACCCCACTGAGGGCGCTTTACGCGTGTTGGGTCAAAAAGCCGGCATTCAGCTTGAGCCTGGCGTCAACGAAGCGTGGGCTCGAATTGATGCGATTCCTTTCGAATCACAACATCGCTTTATGGCAACCTACCATTGTGATGAACAAAATTCACCTTGGATATTTGCCAAAGGCGCACCGGAACGCATTCTGGACATGTGCAGCCGCCAATTAGGCAAAGACGGCGAAAGTGCACTCGACATAGACTATTGGCGACGCATGGCCACTGATATGGCTGCCCAAGGCTTGCGCTTATTGGCTATAGGCTATAAATGCTCGGCCCCACACAGTGATTTACTGGATTTCTCCGATATGTCCTCGGATTTTGTGATGCTTGCTCTCATAGGCATAGTCGATCCACCACGTGAAGAAGCCGTACGAGCAGTAGCCGATTGTCATCGCGCCGGCATTCGCGTCAAAATGATTACCGGTGACCACGTTGAAACGGCACGTGCCATCGGGGAACAATTAAATATCGGAGTCGGCAAGGCCGCCTTGACCGGGGCTGAAGTCGCAGTAATGGACGACGATACCTTGCGCACTGTGGTAATGGAGGTCGATATTTTTGCCCGCGCCGCGCCCGAACATAAATTACGTTTAGTTCAAGCTCTACAAGACAATCAACAGGTAGTGGCCATGACCGGTGACGGGGTTAATGATGCCCCAGCCCTAAAACGCGCAGATGTCGGTGTAGCCATGGGCCTTAAAGGCACCGATGCGGCCAAAGAAGCCTCGGATATCGTACTGGCAGATGATAACTTTGCCACCATTGCCTCAGCCGTCAGCGAGGGCCGAGCCATCTATGACAATCTTAAAAAGTTTATCCTTTTTGTGCTACCGACAAATGGCGGCGAGATGCTGGTTGTGATCGCTGCCATTCTCTTTGAGCTGGTCCTACCGCTGACCCCGGCACAAGTGCTATGGGTTAATATGGCCACTTCGGGAACCTTGGGTCTCGCCCTAGCCTTTGAGCCGACGGAAAAAGGCATCATGGACCGTCGTCCTCGACCGCCGACAGAACCCCTATTGTCCGGCTTTTTTATCTGGCGAGTGATTATGGTCTCTATCGTCATTATGATTGGCGCCCTTGGGGTGTTTTTGTGGGAGCTCAATCAGGGTACCAGCTTAGAAGTCGCGCGCACCATGACAGTTAATATTATTGTGGTTTGTGAAATGGTTTATTTATTTAATAGCCGTCACACCTTCCTGTCGGTGATAAACCGCGAAGGTTTATTCGGCAACCGCTATGTTTTAATTGCTATTGCCGCTTGTATACCCTTGCAATTACTTTATACCTACGCGCCTTTTATGCAGACTATTTTTAACTCTGCGGGGCTATCGCTACTGGAATGGCTCAAAGTATTTGGCGCTGCCTTTTTATTATTCTTTGTCGCTGAATTTGAAAAATTCGTGGTCCGCAAAATTGGTTTAGCCTCGCGCTTACAAATGGCTAAATAAGAATAAATGGAGACTATCCCCCGTATTACTTTGCTGATTCGGGGGATTTTTTTGCGTTCTTAAAAACCGCCTAATTCCGTACTACGCCTACCCTCAGCTACTGCGCTCTTGTCCCTTTAAGTTGCATTAAAAATATATTTTCACCTACCCGCTCAAACTTGTCACCCGTCAATGTTTAAAGCGGCCCTCCTCTCTTATCATAAAACTGTACAAACAACCACTAGGAGAAATCAAATGACTAAAGCCGTATTTAACATGGAACCTTTCACTTGCCCATCTTGCGTCAGAAAGATTGAAAGCACCGTCTCAAAAGCAGACGGTGTACAAGAAGTACAAGTGATGTTTAACTCAGGACGCGTACGCGTCGAATTCGATGAAGGTAAAACCACAGCCGATGATATTCAAGACACCATCGAAAAACTCGGCTACACAGTTCTCTCACAAAAAGTGTCATAAAGGCACCGCTCGGATATTAGTCATTATCCCGTGACTAATATCCGACGCCCTTCAATCGGATACATGATACATGGAGCACAACATGAACAAACTTAAAAACTCTCATATCGCCGGTATCACCGGTCTGATGCTGCTGATGGCATTTATCCTGCATCTGGCCGGATTCTCGCAGTGGAAGGACTATATCCTGATTGCATCTTCCCTATTTGCCGGCTATTTTATTGCCATTAAAGCTTTCAAAGCATTACGCATGAAAGCCTTCAGTATTGAATTATTAGTTACCATCGCCGTTGTTGGCGCCCTGATTATCGGTGAGTATGTCGAATCAGCAGTCGTCACCTTTTTATTTATTTTCGGGGCCTATTTAGAATCACGTACGCTTGAGAAAACGCGTTCTTCCTTACGTAATCTGATTGACCAGACGCCTACCGAAGCCACCGTCATTCGTCCTGAGGGTCACTTCAAAGTGCCTGTAGAAGAAGTTGTTAAAGGCGATCGCATCTTAATTCGTTCAGGTGAAAAAGTCGCTGTTGACGGTGCTATTGTGAGCGGTCAAGCCTTAATTGTCGAAGCCGCTATCACCGGCGAATCCGTGCCGGCCAACAAATCAACGGGCGACCGTGTCTTCAGTGGGACTATTATTGATAATGGCTATATTGAAGTGACGGCCGACCGCATTGGTGATGACACGACCTTCTCTAAAATCATTGAAATGGTCGAAGAAGCTCAAGAATCCAAGACTAAAACCCAAAAATTCTTGGACCGTTTTGCGCAGATTTATACGCCGACCATTGTGATTTTATCCATCTTGGTCTATTTACTATCCGGTAACGTCGAAATTGCTCTGACCTTCTTGGTTATTGCCTGTCCGGGCGCTCTGGTTATCTCCGCCCCGGTTTCCATGGTCGCCGGCATCGGTAATGGTGCACGCAATGGGGTCTTGGTAAAAGGCGGGGAAATTATGGAGCGACTCTCCAAAATCGATTTGGTTATTTTTGACAAAACCGGCACCTTAACCAAAGGCAAACCCGAGGTCACTGATGTTAAGAGCTGGGGTATGGAAGAAAACGACTTACTCCGTTTAGTTGCTGAGGCCGAGCGTTTATCAGAGCATCATCTGGGTCAAACCATTGTTGCAGAGGCTAAAAAACGTGAGCTCTTACTCACTGAAGAGCCACAAAACGTACAAATTATTAAGGGTAATGGTATGACGGCGACAGTTGCCGGACACCATCTACTGATTGGTAATCGTCAATTAATGCGCGAAAATGGCGTTTCAGTTGAAGACGCTGTCGAAACATACGCCACCGCTCGCGAAAAAGCAGGCAATACCGCCGTACTCATTGCCATTGACCAAAAACTGGTCGGCGTTATCTCAATTGCTGACCAAATCAAAGCCGAGGCCAAAGACGCTATTCAACAGTTACGTAGGAGTGGCGTGAAACAAGCCATCATGTTAACTGGGGATAACCGTCACACGGCGAAACTGGTGGGTGATGAGCTAGGCCTTGATGCGGTGCATGCCGAACTCTTGCCGCAAGACAAGGTCACCTGGGTTAATAAATTCAAGGAGCAGGGATATCGTGTTGCGATGGTCGGTGATGGTATCAATGATGCCCCTGCGCTAGCGACTGCCGATGTCGGTTTAGCCATGGGTATTGGCGGCACTGACATCTCGATGGAAACCGCTGATATTGTACTGATGTCGGACCGACTCGACCAATTTGCTCACGCTTACTCTTTGGCAAAGGCCACCGTAAGCAATATGCAGCAAAACACGATTTTAGCCGTGGGTACGGTTGTCTTTTTACTGGCAGGCGTGCTACTCGGTAAGGTTTTCTTAGCCTCCGGCATGCTAATTCATGAGCTGAGTGTGTTGCTCGTGACTCTCAACGCAGTCAGACTGATACGCTACCGAGCGCGCAAGGTAGCTAAAGAAAGTGATGCGTCGCAATCACCGGCAACAAAAACACGACTTGCCAGCTAGCTTGCACTTCGGCTAGACTGAAAAACAAGGCACTCCACATCACACTAAGCGGAGTGCCTATTTCTGCTTCATCACCCCTATGAGCTAGCTATGAACGATAAGACAACATCAACCACAGCAGATGCCGATTGCGAACATATCCCTTCTTTATGTGTTTCGCGAGTTCCTATTTTCCGGCACTTACCTCATCAAGAGTTAAGCGTGATTGCTGACAAAGCCACGATGCGGGTATATCAACGTGGTGAGTTGATTCATCGCGCCGGCGACCCCTCAGACAAGCTTTTTATCGTGCACAAAGGCAAAATCAAGGTCTATCGACTATCAGAGTCAGGCAAAGAGCAATTAGTGCGTATTTTGAACCCGGGCGACTTTGCCGGTGAAACCCTGTTCTCCTCCGCTGCCCAGGACTCTTATGCCGAAGCCATACAGACATCTGAAGTCTGTACGATTTATCGGGCTGATATGCAGGAATTACTGACTCAATATCCGGGCATCGCTTTACATGTCTTGGCAGAGCTCTCCCGTCGCTTAGAAGTCAGTGAGAAACAAACCGCCACCATCGCGACCGCATCGATCAATGCCCGTCTGGCAGATTACTTAGCCAAACAAGTCGAACTTATGAATTCTGAACACTATGAACTACCAATGAGTCGCCGAGATCTTGCTTCTTTTCTTGGTACAACACCAGAAACCGTCAGTCGTCGACTCGGTGAATTCGAAGAGGCCGGCTGGATCGAGCAAAGTGGCCAACGACACATCAAGATCCTCGATTTAGATGCACTCCTGCTAGTTGAATAACACAAGGTCACTAATCATCATGAAAGCCTTAGAATTACTCCTGCCTCCCCCTGTGGTGGCATTACTCAGTGGACTGCTGATGTGGTTGGCAGCGCGGCTTTTTCCAAGTTTAAATAACAGTTGGTCAGCCAATACTCTGCTCATCAGTCTATTCATACTGCTCGGTCTCATCATTGGTTTGAGTGGCATTGTCGCCTTTATGCGGCATAAAACCACCGGCAACCCAAAACGACCGGCTGATGCCTCAAAGCTAGTTAATACAGGCATCTACCGCTATAGTCGAAATCCCATGTACTTAGGCATGTTGTTTTTACTTGTTGCTTGGGCGGTACAATTGGGCAATATCATCGCCATACTGGGCATCGGATTTTACATTGCATATATGACGCGATTTCAGATTATGCCAGAAGAGCATGCGCTACAGACTAAATTCCAAAACGAATATCTGACTTACAAAAAACAAGTCCGTCGTTGGTTATAAGACCATAGATCCAAGTCTATAGTATGGGTGACAAGCCATATTAAGTCTCTAACTATGTCTTCCTCATTGAAACGACAGCGCTTAGTGACGTATTATGAATGATTAAACAATTTCAAAACTTCGAATAGTGCCTCTCTTCATATGTCGAAATTTACTAATATCATTCCTAAAAAAGCAGTGAGCAGTCTTAAAAATATTAGAAAAAAGACTGAGTCCGGCGTCGTTGATCCTGCCATCAAAGACGTTCAAAACTTATCGATTGAAGAATTACACCTACTTAAGATTCGTGATGAATGTTATGAGCTGGTCAGTAGCAGTTCCTTCTTCTCCGGTGCCGTGGCTGCGGTGCCGATTCCGGGTATTGATATTGCTACCGATGTCAGTATTTTGATGAATTTAATACCTAAAATTAACAAGAAATTTGGCTTATCAGCCGAACAAATCGAAGCCTTAGACCCACAATTAAAAGAAATGACGCTAATCGCCATTACCAAAATTGGTACTGCCTTAATCGGCAAACTGATTACGCGAGAAGCGGTGATTAAAACAGTGACCACAGCAGGTGCCAAGGCAGCCACAGCCGGCACTGCCAAAACCGGTTTTAAGTTTGTGCCTTTTTTAGGCCCGGTATTAGCCGGCGGAATCAGTTACGGCGCCATGCGATTTGTCGGTAGATCCCATGTCAATGATTGCTATAAAGTCGCCCTTGACGTGATGCAACAAAGAAAAATACTCGCCGCCAAACAATCAGAGCAAAGTGACGAAGACAGGATCTGAGTAAGCAGCAAAAAAGCGTCGATATAAAACCGAAGCTTTTTTTCTATGCATATAAATTAAATCTACATCTGCGGACAAAAAGTCTCTGCTACCTGTACAAACACGCTTTCCTCCGCGCTATCGCCTAAACTCCAACCGCCTCTGACCATTTGTGAAATATTAACAATACGTTCACCAATGGCATCGACCTGAGGATAGTAACTGGCATCCCTAAAAGTCACATGCTTTTTAGCGCAATCAATCACAGCCTCGCCCTTGACCGATTGGAACCCGCCATTTTGCCGCTCTTTAAAGTTTAATAAGCCCTTAAAAAACACCTGATTATCTTCTACACGAATGCTTTGTAAAGGCAAGATTAATTGCTGCGCGTGTGCTCTGTACTCTGCCTGTTTATTTAACTGATAATCAGGTAGCGGATTGCCTTGTTCATCAAGATAGACGGCTCCGCCCTCAGCAAATAGCAATTGCTTGGTGTCATTGCTAGAACTAGTCAACGTAAGAATGCGCGTAGACTCCTCCCAACTGACGGTTCCCTCACTTAGTGAAGGCGCCTCTAGCGATTCCAGTTTAGCCTCTCTGAGTCGATAACTGCCGTCATTGTTGAAGGTTAAATCAACCTCAATGCCCGGACAATTGTCACAAGGAATCACCCCGCTCCAACGACCATCCCAATCAACCACCTGGGGGGTTGGATCCCCGATGGATTGACCAGGCGTTGTTTCGGCGGTTACCGCTTCTCTGACACTCATCTCTTGAGTTTCTTTGGTGGCTTGGGCACAGGCGGTAGACAAAGCAGCGGCTACACCGATCAAAGCAAATGCAAACTTTTTCATAAAGCTTCCTAAGGGACTAATTCATATGTGAACGACTTTTTACTGCGCTCTTTTTAACATATAATCAGGAAGCGCATTGCCGTCAGCGTCTATATATAGTAACTGATCCTCTTGCAGATGCATGATACGACTTTCACCATCGGTCATTTTTAGGGTCAAAATACCCGTATCCGCAACATAAGTAGCGACCCCGGTAGAATTAAAATTTGCCTCGACATTTTCTTGGTATTGTTCAATCACAGTGAAAGTACCATCGCTATTTAGCGTTAAATCCACATCAATGCCGGGACATGAGGCACAAGGCACAGTACCGATCCAACGTCCCTCTATACCACCGACTAAAGGCTCCACCACCTCTTCAGCCCCTGCCACTTGATTAGGCGTAATTTCCGTGACGGTCACGGTTTCATCAACTCGTACTAAATCTTCAGCGACTTCTGTAGCCACCACCTCTCGTTCGACAATTTTTATTTCTGCACTGCGATTTAAATCATCAGTGGCCTCGACATCGACGGCGGTTTGTGCATAAGCGGTTGAAACTAGCGCCATTGAGGCACTTAAAATAAATGCTAATTTTTTCATCTTTTTTCTCCTTGATAAGCTGAAAAATTAATCTCATTAATAGTTTAGACTTTAATAATGCAGTTCCTAGCTTAGTCTGTTACAAAGTCAGTGGGCATTAAATTTCGTGTTAAAAAGTAAGTAAATATCAGTATCCGACTTTAAATCAGCCTGAAAAGTAGCGCTTACTAACTCTAAATAATTTGTAAAACAGCACTTTTAGAGGGTTTTCTCTGCTTACAAGATTCTGAATAGATGGTAGAATGACGCCCTTTACTCATCAAAAATTAAGTTCTTTAATTAACTAAATGACTTAACTCAATCTAATGAATCACAGCAACAAGCAAAGCTTAATCTCCAAAATTCTCAATAGCCAGCAAGCCGCCGGCGTCATTCTTATTCTGGCCTCTATATTAGGGGTGATTTTTGCCAACTCCGGTTTAGCCGCTAGCTATTTTTCCGTGCTCGAATCGAAGATATTCAATCTTTCCGTCTTGCACTGGATTAATGATGCCTTAATGGCCGTGTTCTTTTTACTCGTTGGTTTAGAGGTCAAAAGAGAGCTCCTGATTGGAGACTTAGGTACTCGCCAAAAACGTATTTTGCCCTTTGCGGCGGCCTTTGCAGGCGTGACTATCCCGGCCCTGATTTATCTCTACTTTAACTGGGATAATCCACTCACTGCCCCCGGCTGGGCCTCTCCGGCAGCCACCGACATTGCCTTTGCGCTAGGTGTTTTAGCGTTGGTAGGCAGTCGCGTGCCGATGTCCTTGAAAATCTTTTTAATGGCCCTAGCAGTGATTGATGACCTGATTGTGATTGTCATTATTGGTCTTTTCTATACCCACCAACTGCAAATTATTTATTTATTAATCGCAGTACTAGTGATTGCGGCGCTGCTTCGTTTAAATCTCAAAAACTATCAGAAGAGCCCGGCCTATATTGGTCTCGGCTTATTACTATGGTGGTTGATTCTGAACTCCGGTATCCATGCTACGTTGGCCGGCGTGATCCTAGCCTTTAGCATTCCGGTCGCGGCACCGGGTAGCGAAGAGGATGAGCTCGCACCCGCAACACATACCGATGCTGAACCCCTGTTGTTACGCTGGGAGCATGCTCTATCGAACTGGGTTTCATTTTTAATTATCCCGATCTTCGGCTTTGCTAACGCCGGTGTGTCCTTTGGCGCCTTCTCTGTCGAGCAACTTTTCCATCCGGTCGTGCTCGGTATTGCTCTTGGTCTATTTATTGGGAAGCAAATCGGTATTTTCGGTACCATTTACCTGATTGTTAAAAGCGGTTTTGCGCAAAAGCCCAGAGGTGCCAGTTGGTTGCAACTATACGGTGTATCAATACTGTGCGGTATCGGTTTTACCATGAGTCTCTTTATTGGAATGTTGGCCTTTGTTGAGCCGGCACATCAGGATCTCGCTAAAATCGGTGTCTTTATCGGTTCAATCTTGTCGGCGGTGATCGGCTTTAGTATCTTAAAATTCGCCCCTAGTGAGACAACACACAAGTAATTACACACAACAAAACTGCTCCGCCAATCCGGTGGAGCAGTTCTATCGATAGGTCTCGATTTAAACGATTACTGACGTGCTGTGGCTTCAGGCCAGAAATGATCCAATTCATTGGGGATATCGCGCGGCCCGAAAATCATTTGCCCCACCCGAATATCCGTTGCGCCCTCTTCAATTGCAATCTCAAAATCACCCGACATGCCCATCGATAAACGGCTTAGCTGCGGATGCTTAGCTTGAGCTTGGTCACGCAACTCTCTCAAACTACGGAAACATTGGCGCACTTCATCATCATGTTTACTGTTGATGGCCAAAGTCATTAAGCCCACCACTCGTAGATGCTTGAATTGAGCGCATTCATCAATAAACGCTAGTGCCTGCGAGGCGGGAAGGCCGTACTTACTCTCTTCCTCACTGGTATTAACCTGTACATAGACCGGCAAAACTCGACCCGCTTCCTCCATAAAACGATCAATACGAGCCGCCAAACGTAAGGAATCCAACGCATGAAACTCACTGACATAATCCGTCAAAAAACGCGCTTTATTACTCTGCAAATGGCCAATTAAAATTAACTCCAAATCCTCATAAGCACCATCCCGCTTAAGGGCCTCGTGCTTATCGACAAGCTCCTGCACTTTATTTTCACCAACCTGCTTATAGCCACAAGCATAAGCAAGCTCAATAACCGCCGGTGAAAACTCCTTGGTCACAGGAATTAAACGCACCTCATCCGGGTTGCGGCCAACTCGCTCACAACACTCAACAATACGTTGTTGTAATAATTCAAAATTTTCTTTGATTTTTTCAGGTGCAAACAGCGCCATATAGTTAATTACCTCTTCAAATCATCTAATAAATATTCCGGTAAAATTTGTTCCGGTGTGAGACGCGGACGATCAGCAGGCACCTCACGCAAAGGCTGTACTCGCTCCAGACTAGCCAAACTACGTCTGACTAAACGCTGGTACTTATGAGTGCCTAACACTTTATGCTTTAAATCGTCATCGCTCAGTGTTTTTATGATTTTTGCGGGCGCCCCAGCAACCAGGCTGTACTCAGGTATTTCCATGCCCTTTTTAACGAAGGCCATGGCACCGATGATGCTATTGGCCCCCACATGCACCTCATCCATCACCACTGCATTCATCCCGACAAGGACATTACGCCCAATCACACAACCATGCAGCACCGCTCCGTGACCGATATGACCATCTTCCTCGACAATGGTATCCTGACGACCATCACCGTGAATCACGCAAGTATCCTGGATATTTGAGCCCTCTTTCATGATGATGCGACCATAATCCCCACGCAGACTGGCCATGGGCCCGACATAAACACCGGGACCAATGATCACATCACCGATAATGACTGCGGTGGGATGTACAAAAGCCGTCTCATGAACTACCGGGATAATCCCGTCAATTGAATAAATATTGTCCATATCTGTCCTCTCCATATACCTTATATAAATATCTTAGCCTAAATAGCGGCTGAATCTTTCTAATTACTAAATGGGTCCTTGAGAAATGCCATAACTCATGCATAATTCTATCTGCTACACTGCATTTTATTAATAAAAAAATAAGGTACGAGGAGCATCTCATGAGCAATATCAAACCGTTAACTGCTGAGCAGGCCACTCTCAAAGAAGCAGCAGTTCAAGCGCTATTTGAACAAACAAAATCATACCTCAATCAAAGCGTGGATCGCGATAGTTTAAATCGGGTCATGCACGCTCTGATTGAACTCGCCTCTCATCAGGATTGGTGGTGCCTAGAGCAGTATGAAGAGCCGGATAACGAGAGTTTACAAAATCGCTACTTGATTCACAAAGAAAGCGATGATGGCTATGCTCTATACCTCAATATCATGAAACCCGGTAAAAAAGTAGTTCCTCACGATCACACCACATGGGCCTGTATCGCCGGTGTAGTCGGCACCGAAACCAATTTTATCTATGAACGTCTCGATGACGGTTCCGTGCCCGGTCATGCGACCTTAAGACAACGTGATACCGTCATGGTCGGACCCGGCAATGGGGTGGCTTTATTAGGTGATGATATTCATGCTGTTAAAATTGAGGATAACGTGATTCGTCACTTACATTTTTACGGTCGTCCGCTTGAAATGTTAAACGAACGTAAAGCTTTTAATCTCGATGACAACAGCTACACCATCAAAGACATTGGTGTGCAATCGCGTTAACGCCTTATGTTTATGAAAAAAGTTAATGCTTTACAATTAAAAGACATGCTCAACGAGCATCAGGAATTCGCTTTGATTGATATTCGTGAGCATGGCCAATATGGTGAGTCGCATCTTTTCTTTGCGGTCTCTATTCCCTATAGCCTCTTGGAATGTCGTTTTAGAGAGTTAGTACCGAACTTTAAAACGCCCATTGTGCTCTATGCCAATGCCGTTCAAGACCATTTGCTGCAACAGGCCGGTGCTAATTTAAAGGCGCTTGGCTACGGCGATATAAGTTATCTCGATGGTGGAATCGACGCTTGGCAAGCCGCCGGTTTTAATACCTTTGCCGGGGTCAATTTGCCTAGCAAGACCTTTGGTGAATTAGCGGAAATCGAGTACCAGACCCCTCACCTCAGTGCTCACGAACTGAATAAACTGATTAATGATCCTGCGAAAAAACTGCTAATACTTGACGGGCGCCCGATTGAAGAATATCGGAAAATGAATATTCCCGGTGCCGCCTGTTGTCCCAATGGTGAACTAGCCCTAAGAGCCGCACAAATGGTCGGAGACGAGGAGACGACCATTGTAATTAATTGCGCGGGCCGAACTCGCAGCATCATTGGCGCCCAAAGTCTGATTAATTTCGGTTTAAAAAATCCGATTTATGCGCTAGAAAATGGCACTCAGGGTTGGTATTTAGAAGATTTCCAACTTGAGCATGGTTCCGACCGTCTCTACCCCGAGCACATTGACGAGACGCTACAACTGGCACTTCAAGAAAAAGGCCAAGCACTCAAACAACGCTTTGAACTAAGTGATATCACGCTCAGCGAGTTTGCCGACTTACTCAAAGCAGAGCAAAGCACAACATATCTTTGTGATATCCGCACAAAAAACGAATTTACCGCCTCCCAATGGCCGCAGATAGTACGTCACACTCCCGGCGGTCAGTTAATTCAAGCGACCGATGAGTTTATTGGGGTCAGAAATGCCACGATTGTGTTGATTGACACGGATGGCATCCGTGCTCCTCTAGTTGCTTCATGGTTAAAGCAATTAAGCTGGACTGTTTATCTTTTACCCGCTGCTGAAGCAGCACCTGATAAGCTAGCTGAGCTATTGCCGGAATGCCACGGATTTGAGCTGCCATTAAAGCACTGCACACAGCTTTCAGCCGAACAACTTGATGACGTTATCAGTGCACAGGCTGATTTACTAATTATCGATACGCGTAACAGTATGGACTTTAGAAAGCGTCGATTACAGAATTCGCACTGGCTAAACAGAGCGCATTTACTGAATCAAAGCGCATCAGCACAAACCATCCTAAACGCACCGAAATCAACACCGATTTTATTACTGGGTGATAAACCGTCAAGAAACTCCCTACTTGCCGCCGATCTCGAACAATTAGGCTTTAAGCATCTTTATGTATCTGAAGTGGATGCGAGCTTTTTCGAAAAAACAACACATGCCTTAAGCAAAGATGCGACAATGCTCAGCAACGAGGACTGCATAGATTACTTATTTTTCGTGCATGACAGACACCACGGAAATAAGGCAGCCGCGATTCAATACCTTAAATGGGAAACCGATTTAATTTCGCAAATTGATGAGCATGAAAGAAACACCTTTAACTTCAAGTACGCCGGCGCCGCAGGAAACGAAGTCTAAGCAGCAACCCGAGTCTTCAATCAGTCCATGGTCAGTGTTCCTGATCTTCTTACGATTAGGTCTGACCTCATTTGGTGGACCGGTTGCTCATCTGGGCTATTTTCGAGATGAGTTAATCGTCCGTCGACGTTGGATGACTGAGCGTCAATACGCCGATTTACTCGCCTTATGTCATTTCTTACCCGGCCCCTCCAGCAGCCAAGTGGGTTTAGGCTTGGGTATCTCTCAAGCCGGCTACGCCGGTGCCTTTGCCGCTTGGTTAGGCTTTACAATGCCATCGGCCTTAATCCTCATCTTAATTGCTTTCGGCATCAGCTCTAATAGCGAAATTATCCCACCCTCAGCCTTACACGGTTTAGCCATCGTGGCGGTGGCCGTGATTGCGCAAGCGGTATGGGGCATGACTCGTAGCCTTTGCCCCGATAGACCACGCATCACCATCATGGTCGCCGTCACCTGTTACTTATTACTCTTTCCCTCCACCTGGGGACAAATTAGCGCCATGTTGGTCGCGGCTGTACTGGCAGCATTTATCTTTAAGCCTGAAGCAAATGAACAAGACAGCCCCCTCAGCACACCGATTAAACGCAGTCATGGTGTGGTTTGGTTAAGCCTCTTTTTTATCTTACTTTTTGCCCTACCGGTGTTGGCAAAGCTCTTTCCCAATCAGGCTTTGATGCTATTTGATGCCTTTTACAGAGCGGGTTCCTTAGTCTTTGGTGGTGGTCATGTGATCTTGCCTTTATTGCAAGCAGAAACAGTACCCAATGGCTTAGTCAGTCCAGAGGCGTTCTTAGCCGGTTATGGTGCAACCCAAGCCATGCCGGGTCCATTATTTACCTTTGCGGCCTTTTTAGGTGCCTCAATGAGCACGCCTTATGGTGCGTTTATGACAGGCATGATTTGTTTGTTGGCGATTTTCCTACCATCTTTTTTATTAGTGGTCGGGGCTTTGCCTTTTTGGGAGAGTCTACGCCATCACCGCATTATCCGTGCCGCGCTGATGGGGGTCAATGCCGCTGTGGTTGGTCTGTTACTGGCGGCGCTCTATAGCCACGCCTGGGTCGATGCCATTCGCTCCAGCAAAGACTTTGCCTTAGCCTTAGTTGCTCTAACCGCGCTTATGGCCTGGAAATTACCGCCCTGGTTAGTAGTGATTGTCGGTGGTGTGATTGGTTGGCTCTTACTTTAGCAGCAGGTTCAGCCTTAGCGCATTAGTCCATCACACCGCAGGCCTGCTGCTCACCTAATTCACAGGCTTTATCAAGATGGCTGCGGGCCAATTCAGGTTGGGCGGCGGTGCCCAAACCCTGACGATACATTTGCCCTAACTGATAATGCGCCCCCGCATGATTCTGCTCAGCCGCCATCGCATAAAACCTTAGGGCCTCAGCATAATCTTGCGGTACCTCACGCCCCTCCAAATGCAAAGTCGCTAATCGGTATTGCGCATCAACAAACCCCAAAGAGGCGGCGTTTTTATACCAACGCAGGGCATTTTGCATATTGACCTCACCGCCAATGCCTTGTTCATTGATGGTGGCCAGATTATAAATCGCTCGCGGGTAACCACGCGCCGCCGCTGCACGAACAAGCTCTCTGCCCTTGGCATAATCCTGCGGCACGCCACGCCCCTCCATATACATCATACCCAAGCTATTTTGAGAAATGATATTGTCCCGATCAGCAGCACGCGCGTGCCATTTAAAGGCCTCTTGATAATTAATGGTGGTGCCCCTACCCTCTTCGTACATGGCTGCCAAAAACGTCTGCGCCTCGGCTAATCCCTGCTCTGCCGATAACTTGAACCACTTGAAGGCTTCTTCTTGATCGACCGCTGTGCCAAGACCGTTTTGATACATCACACCAAGCAGACCTTGAGCCTCCGCATCCCCTTGCTGAGCGGCCTTAAGTAACCACTTTTGCGCTTCACTGTAATTCCTATCGCCATCGATACTATTCATCAAACGAGCACCCAACTGTCTTTGTGCCACCACCTCACCGGACTCTGCGCGATCGTAGAGACCATCGTTCCGTTCGGAGCCGGCGTTAAAAGAGAGGAAATAAAACAGCGCAACAGCGAGAAAAATTAAGGCAAAAAATCGCATATCAATCCGTTAGTTTGGGATAAGCCACCATTCTAACAAAAGGGGCGAGAATTTAAAGACGAGAATGTGAGATTGGTGAATGCGAGGTGTTAAGGTAGGGGAAATTGCTTTGCAGTAGTCACTCAGTTTGTCTGCTTAGCAATCGCCGATGGGGTGAGTTCATTGATCATTGTCTAACTGAGCCTTGTATTAAGATCCCTTTTTTTACCAGTCTTGCGGAGTTATGGTCAAGCGTATTGAGGACTTTTGTTCTATCTCAATAATACATATAGCATAGTAATAAGTTAATCCGGCGCTTAGCGAGTATATAGGTAGGCTATGTTACAAACAAGTAAGGTCAGGTTGTGTAAAATGCATAGATTCATTGATTGTGTAAAATGCATAGATTCATTGAACTTGTTTAATTTGTCTACTAGATGTATTTGTCATCTTGTGACGTTCTTTAATTAGCCTCTACAAGTTAGTCTGCCTTTACTGGCACCGGTAATTAGAAATTGGCTAAGCAATTTAAAGAGTAGCAAATATTTGGAGAAGCGACGGAGTACGTCGTAAACGTAATTGTGAAACCTTTTTTGAAATGGGCTGGTGGTAAGTCGAAATTAGCACCTTTTATTCTAAATTTTATACCAGAAAAACATAGTGGTCGTTTAATTGAGCCTTTTGTTGGTTCAGCGGCACTGTCGCTGGCAATAGACTTTGATGAGTATGTGCTAAATGATGTGAATCCTGATTTGATATCGCTTTATGAAATCTTGCAGGAGCAGAAGAAAATTTTTATTGATTTTGCTCGTTCATTGTTTACTCCAGAGAATAATCAGGAGCTTAAGTTTTATGAGTTGCGCGAGAGGTTTAATGCTATAGAAAAGGGCGAGGAACGTGCTGCACTGTTTATTTACTTAAATAGACATGCTTTTAATGGCTTGTGCCGTTATAACAGTAAAGGTGGTTTTAATGTGCCATTTGGTCGTTATTCCAAACCTTATTTTCCTGAAGCCGAGATGTTAGGCTTTTTACAGAAAGCCGATAGAATGCAATTTATGTGTTCTGATTTTGAGTTTGCGATGCGCTTAGCTGAACAAGGAGATGTGGTTTATTGCGATCCTCCTTATGCCCCTCTAAGCCCAACTGCCTCATTTACATCGTATGTTAAGGGCGCTTTTGGCGAAGCAGAGCAAAGACGTCTTGCAGCAGTTGCTGAAGAAATTGCAACTAAGGGAGCTCATGTTTTATTGTCTAATCATGACACCGTCTTTACACGCGAAATTTATGCTGAAGCTCAGTTACAAACAATTGATGTACAAAGAAACATTGCCGCCAAAGGGAGTAGCCGATTAAAAGTCGGCGAAGTACTAGCAGTTTATGAATACTGAGTTTTTAAACATTGCGAAACAAGAGAAGACTAATGAAACAACATTAAAGAAGCATGTTGACGAAAATTATGTGATCTACAACGAAAATGCCTTTACCTTAATGCAAAGGATTTTGGATAAGCATCCGCATGGTTGTTTTGATATGATTTTTGCAGATCCGCCTTACTTTTTATCGAATGGGGGATTTACTTGTCAGAATGGTCAAATGGTTTCCGTTGATAAAGGCAAGTGGGACCAATCACAAGGCTTTGCCGCTGACTTAGAGTTTTATGAGCGTTGGTTAACACTATGTTATGCCTTACTTAAGCCAAATGGCACAATATGGGTTTCGGGTACGCATCATAATATTTATATGATTGGCTATATCCTCCAGAAGCTTGGCTATCACTTATTAAATAATATTACTTGGGAGAAACCTAACCCACCGCCCAACTTGTCATGTCGCTTCTTTACTCACTCAACAGAAACTATTTTATGGGCAAAGAAGAATAAGAAGGCACGCCATACCTTTCATTATGATGAAATGAAAGACCAGAATCAGGGTAAACAGATGAAATGTGTCTGGACAATTAAGCCTCCAACGACAAGTGAAAAATCCTTCGGTAAACACCCTACTCAAAAACCCTTGGCTTTGTTGGAACGCTGTATTTTGGCTGGTAGTAATGAAGGTGATTTAATTTTTGACCCCTTTATGGGAAGCGCAACCACTGGTGTTGCTGCACTGAAGCATAATCGTAAATTTTGCGGTGTTGATATAGATAAACAATTTTATGAGTTAAGCAAAAAAAGGCTTGCGACATTACGTTAATCAGGAAAGATTCGATCTAAGCTTTGTCTATATCTTGGTTTTTGCTATCAAAAAAATCTACCATTAATTTCCCCACTATTCTTATCTCAAGTGACCACAAAATCAACGGTACCAATTAAGTTAGTGTCTTCTTTTTTGATGTCTCTATGCATATAAAGTCCCCTAGTATTTGTTAAGCATGAAAGTAAAGATGTTGATGACTTAGCAATCAATGATACTTATTGTATGTTGAGTCAGCCTGTAAATCAATCAAAATCGATCCCTATGAAAACAGAGCATCTCAAACGCTTTGGTGCCCACGTGCGCCATTTGCGTAACCAAAAAGAACTTAGTCAGGAGCAGCTTGCAGAAAAAGCAGAAATGCATCGGACTTATATAGGTATGGTTGAACGAGGAGAGAGGAATCCTGCATTATTGAATCTAATCCGTTTAGCTGAGGCTCTGGAAATACCACTAACCTCACTTATGGATTTTGAAATAGATGAAACTCGTTGATGCGTACTCTTTCTTACGTGATAATAAAAACACACCCTTAGGTAAGCTAATAGGTGAATACCAAGCCAAATATCCTCATTACACTGGTGAATTAAAAATTAATAAAGGTGCTGTTGGACAGTTTCTCGAGAAATTAATTGGTTTAGAAAACAATAGCTCACATCTTGATTTTCTTGACGGTGAATTAAAAACCAACAAGGCTGATGCCAATGGCACTCCAATGGAGACTATGTTTATTAGTCAAATTTCAGCTAACTTTGACCAATTAATTGATACTCAAATGGAGTTTGAAGACAGTTGGCTATACAGCAAAATTCGTAATTTACTTTATGTGCCTGTATGTAAAGTTGGTACGAATCCTGAAAGTTGGTATTTCCATAGTGCCTATCATATTCAACTTGATAACAACCAAGAGTTATTTGAACAGTTGCAGGATGATTTCCTATGTATTCGAGCGAAGCTGCGAGATAATATATTAAACTCGCCAGATGGATTTATTCATACATCCAATGGTAAGTACATACAAATACGATCTAAGGACGCCAAGCGTAAGAATGGTTTATATAATCCTATTTATTCAAAAATTCATGGGCGTTATGTCTCCAATAAAAACCACGCCTTTTACTTCAAAAGAGATTTTATGAGGGATATTCAGAGTGGCACTATAAGTGCTGAGTGGAGTATTTAATAGTGTAAATAGCTCTGTGTAATCATCTGGGTTATATGTAATCGCTGATGCTTGGCTTATTGCTTTTGCTTTATCGAAAAAACAAACAGAAAATAACAAATACACAATCGTATCAAACGAAACGCCATCACCTTATAGTAAGAGTTCGATTAAACTTCCGGATGCGGCTTTAGCTATGGGAGTACCCGTCATTAAACTGTATGATTTATTAAGCTTACACGCTGAGAGATGTTTCAATTTTAAGCTCTAATAGCAGAGATCTAATTTATAGTTATAGACCTTCACAAACTAGCTACTCACCCAGGAAAAATAACAATTCAATTTCTAAAAAACAGTATTCCAATAAGGGGTCTACCTAAAAATCACTTCCTCGCTTCAATCGGCTTAACCCCAATTTTCACCAACAAATCTGGGGTGATTTTTAAGCTCACACCGCGCCGCCCCCCATTGATATATAGGCTTTCCATCTCTAAAATACTACTCTCTGCATAGATGGGAATATTGCCCTTAATGCCAAATGGCGAAGTACCACCAAACTCATAGCCGGTCCATTTATGAGCTAATTCATACGATGCTGGACTGACGCTTTTGACACCGAACACCTTTCTTAAGGTCTTGGTATCAATGCTTTGGTCGCCATGCTGTAAGACCATATAGCCCTTATTGCGTTCATCCGTCAAAACAATACTTTTAATCACTTGGTGCACCGGCACACCCAGAAATTCGGCCATAAACTCGGCTGTACCCTCAATCTCACCATGACATTCAAAGACTTCGTAGGGTAACTTTTGGCGATCTAAAAAGAGCGTTGCCGGTGTTTTAATAGACGTTTTTTTTGATTTATTCATAATTCAACTAATTAATTTTACGTTCGCGCAGCAACCAAATAATTAAAAAACTAAATGGCAAAATAAACAAGGTCGGACTGCGATAGGGATGCAACTCACTAAAGCCAAAGATATTCACCCACACGGTATTACTGAAAATAATAAAAATCAAACTACCAAGAGAGCCAATCAATAAAGAATAAAAGGCACCTTTTTCATTAAAACCCTTAAAGTAAAAACGGCAGAACATTACCGGAAAATGTGCACTCGCCACCCAAGCAAAGGCTATGCCGAATAAAAAGGCTAGATTCACCCCTTTAAATAAATAGGCTAAACCCACACCTGCTAAAAACACCGCGACCACTGACAATCTGGCAATCAGCACATTACTACTTTGCTTAGCTAATAAGGTCGGAATTAAATCCTGGGTAATACTGGCACTGGCTGCCATCACCAAACCAGCAATCACCGCCAGCACGGTAATAAACACCAGAATCGCCAAAACCCATTGAAAAGCTGAGCCGCCCAGCAACTGCGCGAGGTGCAACAAAGCCATATTATTACCCCCGTCAAGGGTCTGCCCATTCAACAAGACAAAGGCACCAAAACCAATCAATAGATTAAGAGTAAAGAAAAGCGCAATTAAAAAAGTCGCCCCGGCAGCAGAATACAAAGCTGTCTGCTCATCTTTCACGGTAAAAAAACGCATCAAAATATGGGGCAAACCAAGCAGACCCAAAACCAGTCCCAAGATCAAAGAGATTTGCTCAATGCCGGAGCTGATTGCCGGACTCGGCATCAGAGCCTTGTCGTCAGATAATACCGTCACCCGTTCAAACAATTGCGGCAAGGAAAAATTAAAAGATTTGAGCACCAAATAACTCATCACACCGGCAAATACAAAGAGCAATAGAGCCTTGGTGCTCTGCACTAAGGTGGTCGCCTTCATGCCCCCAAACAACACCAAACACGCAGTCATTAGTCCAATACTTAACAGCGAGCCAGTGTAATTAATGTCAAACAGCAATGACAATAAGGTCCCTGCCCCCATCAATTGCACCAACAAATAAAAGATGGAAATTAATAAACTGGTCGAGGCACTCAAGACTTTCAAACGTCTACTGTCAAAGCCCCGATTAATCACATCGGTAAAGGTAAAGGCCTCAGTTTTGCGCAGTTTATCAGAAAAAAGAATCAACAATAAGACCCAACCGATCAGTGTCGCTACCGCATAAAACAGGGAGTCCATGCCCTGTCCAAAATACATAGCAATAGAGCCCAAAAATGCCGCTGCCGACAGGTAATCACCGGTCAAGGCTAAGGCATTTTGCGTTGAACCAATGGAGCGACCGACTAGAAAATATTGTGTAGTGCTTTTATGAGACTGCGACATGGCTCTACTGATCCTCGGTTTTGCTACGATGATAAATCAAGTAAACAATCGCCATCAAAACACCCCAAAACATCACCGCCACACCCCAGAAAATCGATGCAGGAATCCCCAACACCACATGAGTCGCCAACATTGTCGGCACCAGTGCTAATAATAAATAATAGAAAAACATCGGCAACAGGGTTGCGATGAGTAATATAAGTCGGTAGTTCACGAAGATTTCCGGATTAATTCTTTAATGATTAATTATATGCGCTGCCATCATTGCCTGAGGATGAGACACAGAAGAAACGATTTAACGCTCTGATACGACGGGTAATATTTCTTATCTTCGTACGGCAATCTCTACTTAAGCGCCTACCAGTAATTTCCCCATTTTTAGCAGTAATTTTCCATAAAAAAACCGCCAAGGCTTTATCCAAGGTGGTTTTGAATCGTGTTAAGGTAAAAATGCTATCGTTCTATATCTTGTTCAAACTCATTTTCTTGATTTCGCTTGTTATCAATCAACATTGGAATTTGTTCAATGATGTTAGGAATTGATTGTTGGATCGTTTCCCAAACGATTTCCATATTCATTTCAAAATAACCATGCGCTATGCGATTCCTCATTCCTCTCATAGCCGTCCATCTTAAATATTCAGTATCTTAAGTGAATTCAGGGTGCAAATTTAAAAGCTTGTTAGCATTTTCTCCGATAATCAAAAGATTTAAGATCACAGCTTGTGAGGTTTTTGTGTCTTTAACAAACTCATCAAAGCTCGTGTCTTTCGTATAAGAGTCAATCTAGTTGGCTGCTTGAAGAATTTCCTCTAAATACACATTGAGATCTTTTTGTTGTCTCATAAAGGGATAGCCTCTTTTAATACATCCTCCGCAAAGTGCTTAGAAATGTCCTTTGGCGTTAAAAGATCAACTTTAACACCTAAAAGAGTTTGTAATTCGTCTTGCAAACCACCAAGATCTAAAAGTGTAGTGCCTTTGTGAGCGTCAACTAAGAAGTCTATGTCGCTATCTTCTCTATCAGTTCTTTTTGCAACAGAGCCAAAGACTCTAAGATTATCAAGCGTTTTATATTTATCTAAAATTAAATAGATTTCAGCACGCTTAAGTTGAATAAGTTCGGATGGTCTCATGACTGCCTCCATGCTTTAATCAATACTCTTATTTTATTAAAGAGTACTTACCAAAGCAGACTGGATTTGCTTATAGCGTCCAGTCTCTTATCTTCCGTTGTTAGAATGGCTTTGGTTATCACTCATTAACCATATATTATAGTAACTACTATAATTGCTCTGCTAATCACCCCATTTTTTGCAGTAATTTTCAGTAGAATGGGTTCGTAATTTTTGCATCCCTGTGATTACCCATAGATTTAACGTTTGGTTGTTGTGCTTACTGGATTATCGGCAAACACGAAATGATCGGACAACTCGTGTGCCTTAGGGAGAGTACTTCCTTGTATCGCCATGGTTTGGACTCCTAACTGTCCAATAAGTGTCCAATAAATCCATACCAATCTACTATATATAGGCAACAAAAAACCCCGCAAACAAACGCTCACGAGGTCTTTAAATTTCTGGCGGATTGAGAGGGATTCGAACCCTCGATACGTCTCCGTATACACGCTTTCCAAGCGTGCGCCTTCAGCCACTCGGCCACCAATCCTATTTACTCAGGATGAAACTATCACTAAGACAGGGATTATTTCACACTAAGCCAAGTATTTTACCACCTTAAAACTACCTCGGCAATCAAAAGCGACGATCACTCACAAAGAACCACCACTTTAGACTACTTCTGTTGCAAACTCAGGATTCGCTCAACATAGCGCGCCAGTAAATCGACCTCGATATTCACCTCACTGCCTTGCTGTAAATGCTTTAAGGTCGTCACTTCTAGCGTATGCGGTATTAAATTAATGCTGATTTCGCAACCTTCGGCATTATCCGCTACCGAGTTTACCGTTAGGCTAACGCCATTGACCACGATAGAGCCTTTATATGCCAAGTACTTACTGAGCTCTGCAGGAATCTGAATCTTCAATTCGAAAGACTCGCCAACCGGCTGAAATACATTGACCTTGCCCTTACCATCGACATGACCGGCAACGATATGACCGTCCAAGGTATCACCCAGACGCATTGCGTGCTCAAGATTAACCTCACCGACCTGATCCAATCCTACAGTCTTATTTAAAGACTCACGAGATACTTCAACCTCAAAGCTTTTTGCATCAAAAGCCACCACGGTCATGCAAGCCCCTTGAATCGCGATTGAATCACCAAGTTTAGTACGGCTTAAATCAAAATCATTAGCGACAACATGCAAACGCACACCGCTATCCTTATCACCCTCTGTACCCATAGGGTTGACCGCTGTGATTTTACCAATCCCTGTAATAATTCCAGTAAACATTTTTTTCTCTCAACTTAATCAGAAACCGCAGCTAATAACCTTTGCCAACGCTGCTCAGCGCGTGCTCTCAGGCGCACATCGACACCGACGGCCTGCTGCTCAAAAAACACCAGTTGCGTGGCATCACTCAAATGCTCCAGAGGCGATAAGGCAAAAGCCTCTCTGCCAGGACCGATAATTTTAGGAGCTATATATAACAGCACTTCATCGATTAATCCCGCTTCTAAAAATCCGGCATTTAATCGCGGACCCGCTTCTAGATGCACATCATTAATTTCATTAGCTGCCAAATAAGCCATAATGGCCTGCAAATCCAATACCTCAAGCCCTGACAAAGCTGTACTTAATGGTATCTTGATCACTAGCGCATGTTTCTCTTGCTCTAAAACAGCTTGCTTTTTTAATTCGCTCTCCGTAAAGGCTCTATCCTCTACAAAAACCCACACCGGATCGCCATTAAATATCGCTGCTTGTTCGTCAATTAAAAACAAACGATCAATCACCGCACGGATAGGTTGTCGCGAAGTCTCCAAAGCACGTACATTTAACAAAGGATCATCAGCTAAGATGGTGCCAATACCGGTTAAAACCAAACAACTACGAGCACGCCAATGCTGTCCATCATCACGAGCAGGTGCCGAGGTAATCCACTTGGACTCACCATCAACTAAAGCTACCTTACCGTCCATGGAACTGGCGATTTTAGTACGTACCCAGGGTCTACGACACGCCATGCGAGAAATAAATCCGGGATTCAACGCTAGCGCTGCAGACGCCAACACACCAACACAGACCTCAATCCCCGCTTGCTGCATTTTCTCAATGCCACGCCCGCCAACTAAGGGATTAGGATCGCCCATGGCAATCACCACCCGTGCGGGCTGACAACGAATGATCGCATCCACGCAGGGTGGCGTGCGTCCATAGTGACTGCAAGGCTCTAAACTCACATAAAAGGTCGCCCCTACTATGACTTTTTCATGGCCATTGGCAATGGCATCTTTAATTGCTTGAACTTCCGCATGGTCTTGGCCGGCTGCTTGCGTACTACCCTGCCCCAGCACCTGACCATCACGCACAATAAGACAACCCACGCGCGGGTTAGGTGAGGTTAGATAGAGTGATTGCTCAGCCAATTGAATGGCCTGGCGCATCCACTGTTCATCTTGCGACGCTTGTTGAAGATTCTCGCTTTGACTCATCATCGTAGTTAATTTTTGTGAGAACCGTTTTTGCCCTTCATCTCACTAATGGCTTTGACAAATTCGTCGATATGCTCAAAGCTTTGATAAACCGAGGCAAAACGCACATACGCCACTTGATCCAGCTCCTTGAGTGTCTGCATCACCAGCTCACCCACCGTATCGGTACTGACTTCCTTTTCGCCCATATTAAATAAGGCATCCTGAATATCCAATAAAGCTTTTTCTCTGGCCTCAGTACTCACCGGACGCTTGCGGAGTGCCATATTCATACTGGCCTCGACCTTAGAGAGGTCAAATTCGGTTCGTCTGCCGTCACGCTTGACCACCACTGGCATCACCTTTTCGACACGCTCAAAGGTCGTGAAACGCTTTTCGCAACCCGGACAACGGCGACGACGACGGATGACATTACCCTCGTCTTGCCAACGAGAATCAATTACTTGGGTATCAGTATTATCGCAAAAAGGACATTTCATAATAAATACAACTCAGCTCACCCCGGAGCAATAGCCAAGGTGAGCTGTATCAAAAGCAAAGGATTTACTTATTTATAAACAGGGAACTTCGCAGTTAACGCATTGACCTTGGCGCGAACTTCTTCTAGGAACGCCTCGTCGTGAGGATTTTCCAAAACGTCAGCGATTAGGTTAGCGGTTAGCTCAGCTTCTGCTTCTTTAAAACCACGGGTAGTGATAGCCGGTGAACCCACACGAATACCACTGGTCACGAACGGTGTTTCAGGATCGTTAGGGATGGCGTTTTTATTGACCGTGATGTGCGCTTTGCCTAGGGCTTCTTCAGCGACTTTACCGGTAATGCCTTTGCTGCGTAAGTCAACTAACATCACATGGCTCTCGGTACGACCGGACACAATGCGTAGACCACGTGCAGTTAAAGTATCCGCTAAAACCTGAGCGTTTTTAAGAACCTGTGCGCCCCACGCTTTGAATTCAGGTGCCATCGCTTCTTTGAAAGCTACTGCCTTACCGGCGATCACGTGCATTAATGGGCCGCCCTGAAGACCTGGGAAAATAGCTGAGTTAATAATGCGCTCATGCTCGGCCTTCATCATAATCACACCGCCGCGTGGGCCGCGTAATGATTTATGCGTGGTGGAAGTCACAAAGTCAGCGTGAGGAACCGGGTTAGGGTATTGACCGGCAACGACTAAACCTGCGTAGTGAGCGATATCCACCATAAAATAAGCACCGCAGTCTTTAGCGATTTTAGCCATGCGCTCGAAATCAATTTTTAAGGCATACGCAGAGGCACCACCAACGATTAACTTAGGCTTGTGCTCTTGAGCCAAACGCTCAAGCTCTTCGTAATCGATTTCTTCGTTGTCATCCAGACCATAGTGAACGAAGTTATAAAGTTTACCGGAAGCGTTAACCGGTGCACCATGAGTTAAGTGACCACCTTCGGCCAAGCTCATGCCTAAAACCGTATCGCCGGGCTTAAGAACTGCGAGGTAAACACCCTGGTTAGCCTGAGAGCCCGAGTTAGGCTGCACGTTAGCGGCTTCGGCACCAAATAGCTCTTTTAAGCGATCGATGGCTAACTGCTCAACAATATCCACATACTCACAACCGCCATAATAACGCTTGCCCGGGTAACCCTCGGCGTATTTGTTAGTTAACTGTGAGCCTTGAGCCTGCATAACTGCCGGACTAGTGTAGTTTTCAGAAGCGATTAATTCAATATGCTGCTCCTGACGCTCATCTTCTTTTTGCATTGCTGCCCATAATTCCGGATCCACTTTGTCCAGAGTATTGCTGCGCTCAAACATTGATAAAACTCCTAATGTGTATGTAGATAGAGTAAAAGTAATTTAAATATAAAACAAACAGAAGATCCCATCATCTAGTGACAGGACCCAAAAAATCTCACCGCGCCTTAGCTACTCACTCCCCAGCTAGACGAGGATTTAAGGTATAGGTGCCGGTGATGGTATCCTCTGCTAGAATATGATTCGCCATGGCCCTGATCACATCTGCGCAGCTGAAATTACCCTCCAGAGGCAACTGTTCAAGGTCTAGCGCGTACAAGGTGAAATGATAATGGTGAATAATCGAGTCATTGAACGGCGGGCATGGACCATCATAACCAAAATAATCACCCTTCATATCCGGGTCGCCGGCAAACCAATCGGTGAAGTTATTAACCGCATGACGCAGACCATTTGGTGCTAATGGACCACCCTTGCCCTTGGGAGTGACAGTTTTCGAATGCTCACCCTCTTTGATCTCGCTAGCATCCGCGGGGATATCAATCAGAGCCCAGTGATAAAACTCGACACGCGGTAAATCAGCGGGGATTTCACGATCGATTTGATTCACATCATCCGGCTTGCTCGGTACATCAGTATCTACACAAACCATCACGAACGACTTGGTACCTTCAGGGGCACCGCTCCAACTGAATTGAGGATTGATATTGGACGATAAAGCGATATTGGTTTGCTTATCCATTTTGCCAAAGGCAAAGCGAATATCAATCGGCTGATTATGCTGAATGGAATGACTAGTTAACTTCATAAAACACCTCCAAATATGATGGTTTTACTACTGAGACCTACTTAATTGTCACTCGGGCAAACTTGCGCTTACCAACTTGGATCACGTAGGTACCGGCGCCTAATTGCAGCGCTCTGTCTTCAATTTTTTGACTATCAACACGTACCCCGCCCTGCTGAATATTACGAGTCGCCTCAGAACCCGAACTCGCTAAACCGGCATCACGAAGGATATGAACAATCGATAAAGGGCCGCCGCTTAACTCGACTTCTGGCATCTCATCAGGAATCTGACCGTCACGGAAACGTGCTTCAAACTTTTGCAGAGCGCTATCGGCAGCTGCTGCATTGTGGAAACGGTTAATAATTTCTTGCGCTAACATCACTTTGAAGTCACGAGGGTTCCGGCCGTTTTGGGTTTCGCTGCGGAAGCCTTCAATCTCATCTAAGCTATAACGCGACAATAAAATAAAGTAACGCCACATCAACTCATCTGAGATTGACATGATTTTACCGAACATGCTATCGGGGTCTTCGGTAATACCGATGTAGTTATGTTTAGACTTAGACATTTTATCAACGCCATCTAACCCTTCAAGTAAGGGCATAGTCAATACGCACTGCGACTCTTGACCAAACTCTCTTTGTAAATCACGACCCACTAAAAGATTAAACTTCTGGTCGGTACCACCCAATTCAATATCGCTCTTGAGAGCAACCGAGTCATAACCCTGCAATAGGGGGTACAAAAACTCGTGAATAGAAATCGGCACACCGCCTTTGTAGCGCTTAGTGAAATCATCACGCTCCAGCATACGGGCTACGGTGTAACGCGAGGCCAGAGAAATCATGTCACGAGATGTCAACTTATCACACCACTCTGAGTTATAACGAATCTCGGTTCGCTCAGGGTCGAGGATAATCGCTGCCTGCTCATAATAAGTTTTGGCGTTTAGCTCAATTTGCTCTTTGGTCAATGGTGGACGGGTTGTGTCACGACCACTCGGATCACCAATCAGTGCGGTAAAATCGCCAATCAGGAAAATCACTTGGTGACCTAAATCCTGCAGCTGACGCATTTTATTGAGCACCACGGTATGACCTAAGTGAATATCCGGTGCGGTAGGGTCTAAACCCAATTTGATGCGTAGCGGTACACCGGTGTCCTTACTACGCTGCATTTTCTGCATAAACTCGCTTTCGACCAACAGCTCATCACAGCCGCGTAAAACGGTGCGCATCTCGTCTTTTACTTCTTGGCTGATCTGAATTTCTTGCTCAGACATGAATTGATAAACTCCAAAACTCTTTTAAATGTTTGTATAAAACTACGATGAGAAAGCGCCTTAGGGGCACTTTGCCTATTTTGTGTTAGATTATAACCTTTCTTAGGCTGAATTATTGCTTCCGAAGGCGCATTTTATGAACCGACAATCTTCTTATTTTATCGGTATTATGTCCGGTACCAGCACTGACGGTGTCGATGCTTCATTAGTTAAAATCGACATGACTGCCGAGCAACCTACCCGACTGATCGCCACCAGCAGTCTGGATATTCCGATTAGTTTAAGAGAAATTATTTTAAGCCTGAATAAAAGTGGTCCTGATGAATTACGTCTAGCTGCTGAAGTCTCTCTCGAACTGGGTAAATTATACGCCGATGTTACTCAGAATATTCTACTGGAAAATGGCTTAGTCGCAGACGAAATTAACGCCTTAGGGATTCACGGGCAAACCGTCAGGCACCGTCCTGAGCGCGGCTACAGCATTCAACTCAATGCGCCGTCCCTAGTTGCTGAACTGACCGGCATTGATGTGATCTCGGACTTCAGAAGTCGAGACATTGCTGCCGGCGGACAAGGCGCCCCGTTAATCCCGGCTTTTCATCACGCGGTTTTTCGTGATCAAGCTAAACCGCGTGCGTTGCTAAATATTGGCGGCATTGCCAATCTCAGCCTACTGCACCCGGAGCGCCCGACTGTGGGCTTTGACTGCGGCCCCGGCAATATGCTCTTGGACTACTGGTGTCATAAGCACTTAGGGCAAAAATTCGACAAAGACGGTCGCTGGGCCGCAAGCGGCGTAGTTAATCAGGAATTATTAGGATTTTTACTTGAAAGCGAAAACTGGCTTAAGCGCCAACCCCCTAAGTCCACCGGTCGTGATTTATTTAACGGCCAATGGCTCGAAGCAAAGCTCAATGCCTTTTTTGAACTCGATCAAAGCGCGCAAAGCTACAAGGCGGCCGATATCCAAGCCACTTTAGTCACACTGACTGTCACTTGTATTGTTAATTGCTTAAAGGATTACGCAGCTGACAGTAAAGAACTGATAGTTTTTGGTGGTGGCGCAGCTAATCCTGAAATCATGCACCAGCTAGCTATCGCTTTGGACTACCCGGTACAAACAAGCGATGCTCTGGGGGTACCGACTCAAGCGATGGAATCCATGGCCTTTGCTTGGTTAGCTTGGGCCTTTAGGCAAAGACTACCAATTTGCACCCCTGAAATGACAGGAGCCCGCCACGCAAACGTAGCAGGCTCCCTACATCCGGCTTAATCTAAGGTAAAAATTAGATATCAAACGATGAACCGCAACCGCAGGTGGTGGTGGCATTAGGGTTGCGAATCACGAACTGAGCACCCTCGATATCTTCTTTGTAGTCGATCTCGGCACCAAATAAATACTGGAAACTCATGGGGTCGACCAATAACGTCACGCCATTTTTGTTAATTTTGGTGTCGTCATCGGCTACTTCCTCATCGAAAGTAAAGCCATACTGGAAACCGGAACAGCCTCCGCCCTGAACAAAAACACGTAATTTAAGATCAGGGTTGCCCTCATCAATTAATAAATCACGGACTTTGTCCGCTGCTGCATCAGTAAAAACTAATGGGCTAGGAGGTGTCTGTAAATCTACTTGTTCAATACTCATAATCTTTGCTCCAATGCCTCTAAAAAAAGCGCATACAATAACTGGTTGGTTAATCTTAACATGGCACCTCTTGGCACCCTAATATACCCACTATTTGAATAGTGGTTTTGAATTTAAAAAATCTTTAGAATACAGCCGCTTAGAGCACCAGAGTTTTACTCAGCTTGACACTCTTGCCCTCAAGGACTTTAAGTGTAATCTCTTTGGGTGTAAAACCAAAAGGTATGACCAATAAACCCTCACGGCGTTGAATGCGACTAAAGCTCAACTCCAATATGGGGCTCATCTGAGCGGCTTTCAAGTCCAACCCCTTGAATTCGCCACTAGTCTGCGAAATACTGCCAATTAAAGAACCGCTTGTAGGCTCCGCATCAGCAAGTGGCAAGACCTCAGGATACAGAGGAATAGTTTGCTCCTCACCGTCTTTTTCTCCGACAGCACTAAACTGCAGACGTCCCTCAAAGGGTTGCTGCATACCGCGACCACTGACCGACAGCATCAGTTTAAAGTTAATATATCTGCCCTCTTGATGAGCTTCAAAGGCTCTTAAACTAACAGAGCCATCGGGGCCAGCAGGTATCATTTCCTCATAAAAAGCCAGCTCGCCATAAAGCCGCGTCACCTCGTCATTTAATCGCTCGATCTCACGACTATATTGACTAATCATGGCATTATCAATCAACGCCCTAGCTTTTTGCTCATTGTAAAGATTTTCAATGGCTTGATAGTTAATTGCCGCCTGACTATTGGCATTTCTCAATCGATCATCCAATTGAGCCTGCATGACATCTTGCTTACGGAGGTGCTCAGCCTGTTGATGGTAATAGGTCAAACCGCCACCAATAGTCACCCCGAGAAGCAATAAAAATGATCGGGCCAACATACTACGGCAACACCGCCACAAAGTCTAAACCGCTAGACTCAGGCAAATCGAACATCAGGTTCATATTTTGCACCGCTTGGCCGGCAGCGCCTTTGACCAGATTGTCTTGGACCACTAAAACGATTAGGGTATCACCACCGCCCGGACGGGCTAGGGCAATACGTAGATCATTAGCGGCGCGCACGGTTCTGGTCTCAGGCAAACTACCTGCAGGCATCACGTCAACAAAACGCTCACCAGCGTAACGCTCCTCATAAAGCGTCTGAAAATCGGTGTTTAGCGCTTCCGGCTTGATGCGCACGTAGATGGTCGAGAACATACCGCGAATCATTGGCACCAAATGCGGTACAAAGGTTAGACCCACTGGGGCGCCGGCAATGGTTGCTAAATGCTCGCTAATTTCCGGATGGTGACGATGACCATTGACACCATAGGCTTTAAAGTTATCACCGGCCTCAGACAGTAAATTAGCCACTGAGGCACCACGACCGGCACCGGACACACCGGATTTACAGTCGGCGATGATCCCGTTTAACTCAATTAAACCCTTTTCTAATAAGGGCGCGAGTCCCAAAATAACGGTGGTTGGATAACAGCCGGGATTACCGATCAGTTTGGCATTTTTGATTTTATCGCGGTTAATTTCAACCAGACCGTACGCACTGTCATTTTTCAGTACATCAGGGCAGCTATGGGGCATTTTGTACCACGTTTCAAAAACTGCCGTATCCTGTAAACGGAAATCGGCAGCTAGGTCGATGACCTTAACACCTGCAGTAATTAACTCCTCAGCCTGTGACATCGCCACGCCATGAGGTGTCGCAAAAAACACCACATCACAATCGGTCAAAGAGGCATTGTCAGGGGTCACAAATCGCAAATCGACTTTGCCACGTAAATTGGGAAACATATCCGCAACGGCAACGCCCTCTTCACTGCGGGAGGTAATGGCATGCAAATCAACCTGAGGATGCTGAGACAAAATACGCAATAGCTCCACGCCTGTGTAGCCCGTACCGCCCACGATACCTACTTTAATTTTCTTATTAGAAACTGACATGAGGAATTCCTATCTCTTTTTAATTTTGTGCATAGGCACACTCGATACATTAATTGTAATTGATTCGACGGCGCTCTTAAGGATTGTTTTAAGTAGAGCATTAAATCCACCGGAAATTTAAGTTGGCGCTTAAACTTGATTAATCTGAACAAAAACGATAAAAATTGGACAAGTATGAATCAGAAAAGTTTAGCTGATTGATGAAACGATATATTTCAAAGGAATCTGACATGCTCTACAAACATCTTAAATTCTTACATCTGAGCGGTCTCTGTTTATTTATCGCCAGTATGATCATTTACCTGTTAGTGGATTTTGTCCCCGGCGCTGAGGAAGCTGCAACGGTTATTTTAAATGGTCGTCATCTGATTAATATAGCCACTTGGGGACTAGCCGCCCCCGCTTTGGTTTTGTTGTTTTTCAGCGGACTGATGATGATTATGAAAACTGGTGCTAAGTTTGAAGGTCGCCGATGGTTGGTTTTTCATCTATTCCTAGCTGCTTTAAGCATGCTCCTGAGTGCTGTTGCACTGATCCCTTTGGGCTCAGAAATCTATATCGTAGCGCAGATTTTGCCACAGGACCCGGGCATTATTGCTGAGTACTTTATGCTTAAAAAGTATGAATTTATCTTGGCTGTGGTGATCTTATGTTTAGTAATAATCGCTGCTTATCTGGCCATCACTAAACCTAGACTAAAGAAGCAATCCTAAACCACACTGTACACAATAGCGTCAGATGTCAGCACTCAACATTAGACTGAGTTAGTCCACCCCTAATAACCCCACCCCTAAAAAGCAAAAAACCGTCACCAAACAATTGATGACGGTTTTGCATATCTGTAGGCGTATAAAAATTAACGCTTAGAGAATTGCTTACGACGACGTGCGCCGCGTAGACCAACTTTCTTACGCTCAACAGCACGAGCATCACGGGTAACAAAGCCGGCTTTAGAAAGCTCAGACTTTAGAGAACCGTCATAGTCGATTAATGCACGAGTAATACCGTGGCGAACTGCACCAGCCTGACCACTCTCACCACCACCGCGTACGTTAACTTGGATGTCGAAGCTTTCTAACATGTCCAATAACGCCAATGGCTGACGAGAAATCATACGACCGGTTTCGCGACCGAAGTAATCCTCAAGGGTTTTACCGTTTACAACGATATTACCAGAACCTTTTTTCAAGAAAACACGAGCTACCGAGGTTTTGCGACGGCCCGTGCCATAATTCCAATCACCAATCATGACTTATCCTTAAATATCAAGCTGTTGTGGTTGCTGAGCAGTGTGTGGGTGCTCAGGGCCAGCATACACCTTGAGTTTTTTGAACATGGCGTAGCCTAAAGGACCCTTAGGTAACATGCCTTTAACTGCCTTTTCTAAAGCGCGACCCGGGAAACGCTCCTGCATCTTGCGGAAGTTTGTTTCACGGATACCGCCCGGATAACCGGTATGACGGTAGTATTTTTTGTCTTCGAACTTAGCGCCGGTAACGACAACATCAGCTGCATTGATAATTACGATGTAATCGCCTGTGTCAACGTGGGGGGTATACTCGGGCTTATGCTTACCGCGCAAACGGCGTGCAACTTCGCTGGCTACACGTCCTAAAACTTTGCCCTTTGCGTCGATAATATACCAGTCACGCTTGACTTCATGGGGTTTTGCCACAAAAGTCTTCATGATTTCTTATCCTTAAAAGTTAAAAACCTCATACTAGCCATGCCATTATTAAAATCGAATTGACAGTACTAGCAGAGTAAGCCGATAACTATAACATAAATTATTAATTGATATAAAGAAAAACGCTAAAAGGATGTAAAAACAACCCTTTAGCGTTGTATTTCAGTAAAAGCCCCCTGGCTCAGGAGGCCTTCAATAGAAGAATCGACACACCACGGCTTAGCTTAAACGGTTAATCGCGTAAGCTAGGAAGCGTGTATAAGAAGTCTCTAACACGTTAAACCACGGAGCAACTGAGTTACGATAGCCCATGTAGTCATCGTGTAAACGCTTAAACATATCGTCTTTTTCAGAGTACTCTTTGTAGAGCTCAGTGGTTGCTTTGTAAGCAGCTTCCAAGATATCGCGTGGGAACTCTCTAAGGATTGCACCCTCTGCAATCAGGTTACGTAAGGCACCGGCGTTGTTGTAGTCATAAATCGCTAACATATCGTTAGTCGCGCGGAAAGAAGCTGTTTCAAGGATATGCTTATATACCTCAGGTAACTTCTCGTACTCGTCCTTGTTAGTGTATAAAGAAACCGCAGGACCACCCTCCCAGAAACCCGGGTAGTAGTAGTAAGGTGCTACTTTCACAAAGCCTAATTTCTCATCATCAAAAGGACCGACGAATTCAACCGCATCCAAGGTACCTTTTTCAAGCGCAGGATACACATCACCACCAGCTAATTGCTGAGGGACAACACCGATCTTTGATAAAACCTCACCCGCAAAACCGGCAGTACGCATCTTAACGCCTTTAAGGTCCTCTAGCGACTTAATCTCTTTACGGAACCAACCACCCATCTGAGCGCCCGTGTTACCCAATGGGAAGTTAACGACGTTAGCACCAGCGAATAGCTCGCGTAATAAAGTCATACCGTTACCTTCGATCAACCAAGCAGTCATCTGACGCGCAGTTAAACCGAATGGTACAGCGGTATCAAAACAGTAAGCGGGGTTCTTGCCGAAATAGTAGTA
This sequence comes from Alcaligenaceae bacterium, assembly GCA_030538235.1. GTDB lineage: Bacteria > Pseudomonadota > Gammaproteobacteria > Burkholderiales > Burkholderiaceae_B > Oligella. The sequence continues at coordinate 131,914 of JAUNUJ010000003.1, read as the reverse complement.
ACCGCAGGTGTGACCACATTGAACTGTACCGTTAGAGACGGCATCGAGTACCTCAAATGCAGGCACAATCTCACCGGCTGGGAAGACATCAATCTGGAACTTGCCATCAGTCATTGCACTAACGTACTCTGAGAAGCGTACCGCTGCACCGTGCAATGCAGGTAAGTTACGAGGGAAGCTCGTGGCCATACGCCAACGAATTGATGGACCATCCTGAGCGATAACTGGTGCTGATACGGTAGCGGCACCGGCAGCAGCGACACCTAAACCGGCTTTTTTCAAAAACGAACGTCTTTCCATTGTCTACAACTCCTAAAAAATTATGCGAGATATCCTAGCATAAATATAACACTTTAACCTTAACTATTTACCCTAGACTCACGACTTATGAGCCGGCCACGGACATCTGCTCAATCAACACCGGACCACTGGTCTTAGAGCCGCGGGTAATCAAATCTGTCCCCACCGCCTGTATTTGTTTGAACATATCCTTGAGATTACCGGCAATGGTAATCTCTTCGACCGGGTACTGGATCTCACCATGGTCCACCCAATAACCGAAGGCACCACGTGAATAATCACCGGTCACATAATTGACCCCTTGACCGATAAGCTCTGTGACCAATAAACCACGATGCATTTTCTTTAATAAGGCATCTAAGCTATCGCCTGGTTGAGTTAGGCTGGACTGCAAGATCAGGTTATGGGAACCCCCGGCATTGCCGGTAGTACGCATGCCCAGTTTGCGTGCCGTATAGGTCGAGAGCAAGTAGCCCTGCAACACACCGTCCTTGACCAGATCACGAGCCGAAGTGGCAACGCCTTCATTGTCAAAGGTGCTGCTGCCCATGGCACCAAGGATAAAAGGATCCTCGTGAATACTGATGTGAGGCGCCATAATTTCTGTGCCTAATGAATCCACTAGGAAACTGGTTTTTCGATACAGGGCACCACCCTTGACGGCTTGGGCCAAATGCCCAATCAAACCTAAAGCCAGAGGCGCATCAAAAATCACCGGATAGCGACCGGTGGGAATTTTACGAGCGCCAAGACGCATCACCGACCGCTTGGCCGCCATCTCTCCCACGTGCTGTGGGGACTCCAACCGCTCCGGATAACGATTCGAGGTATACCAATAATCGCGCTGCATGCCATCGCCCTTGCCGGCAATCACTGAAGCCGAAATGCCATGACGAGAAAATTGATAACCACCCATAAAACCTGCGCTATTTGCCATCACAAAGCGACCACCGCCGGTATCGACCTGGGCCCCCTCGGTGTTAGTGATTTTGTCGCTATAGGCCAAGGCAGTTTCTTCAGCCTGTAGAGCTAACTCTGTGGCTGCCGTCGGGTCAATATCCCACGTCTTGTACAACTCAAGATCTCTGAAATCGGTCGCTAAATCCTCTGGTGCAGGCAGACCTGCGGCCTCGTCTTCGGCCGTATAGCGGGCAATATTCCAAGCCGCTTCAACCGTATCAGCCAGCGCTTTGTCGCTCAAATCAGAGGTTGATGCGGAACCACGTGCTTTGCCACGATAGACCGTAACACCTAAAGAACGATCACGCGTTCGCTCAATGGTCTCAACCTGACCCTGACGCACGCCCACCACTAAACCGGACGATTCGGAAACCGATGCTGCTGCATCACTGGCGCCTAATTGCTTGGCATTTGCCAAGGCTTTTTGCACAATTAAATCAAAATCTGAACTAGTTACACTCATTAATAATTAAAAACCTTGTAAATATGATTAGATGGTTTTTTGCCAATCGATTTAGCTCTCAGGCTATCATATACGACAAGCTAATATTAATAAACCATTAATTACTTCTATGTCTACAGATTCCGACCAAAGCAACAATCCCGAACTTGACGATAATGGCTATGACGGCCCTAGTAAATCACAGGTTAAACGCGAACTAAACGCAATTGTGGATTTAACCAAGGAGTTAATCGAGCTATCGGTTGATAGAATTCGCCAATTACCTCTTGATGAATCCATGACCCGCGCTCTGGAAGAAGCAAAAAGTTTTAAAAGCCACGGTGCCAAGCGTCGCCAGACGCACTATGCCGCCAAGCTTTTGCGCCATGCCGATCTGGACGCGATTAATACGCTTCTAGACACATGGAAGCATGGTTCCAAGGAGCAAAACGATCGCTTCCATCGCCTCGAATTAACTCGCGATCGCTTAATCGAAAGTGATGACGAAGTAACCAAACTGATTGAACAATTCCCCACGGTTGATATCCAAGTCTTACGCAGTGTTGTTCGTGCAGCCCGTAAGGAACAGAGCACCAATGCCACGCTAGCTGAAAACCAAGCGCCGCAGCGCAAGCATTATCGTGCTTTATTTCAACTCCTAAAGGATTTAATTGAGTAACACCCTCACCAATTTAAGGAACAATTTTTCATGAGCCAAGAACTTTTAGATTGTATTGAGCTAGTTCATCCCAGAAGGGATGATACCCCCACCCATAGTGCGATCTGGATGCACGGCCTGGGAGCCAATGCCCATGATTTCGTGCCGGTACCGCCTTATTTCCGTTTACCGGAAACCTTGAATATTCGCTTTGTTTTTCCAAATGCGCCCTCCATCCCAGTCACCGTCAACAACGGTTACGTGATGCCGGCTTGGTATGACCTACTGACCATGGATATCGGCGGCATTCGCGAAGACGAGATGGGCATTCGCAAATCCATTGAGGATATTAATGCATTAATTGAGCGTGAAATTGAACGCGGCATCCCCTCTGAAAATATCTTTTTAATTGGTTTTTCACAGGGCTCAGCCATGGCTCTTTCGACCGGTTTACGTCATCCGAAAAAACTCGCCGGTATTATCGGCCTCTCAGGCTACCTGCCCATCGCCGAACTGACTGAAGCAGAGCGTCATCCGGCCAACCAAGACACACCGATCCTAATGATCCACGGTTCACAGGACCCGGTGGTACAAATGGCTCGTGGTGAGCAAAGTCGCGATCGCTTGCGCGAATGGGGTTATGAGGTTGAATGGTTCGATTACCCGATGCAGCACGAAGTATGCGCTGAAGAAATTCGTGATATCAATAACTTCCTCGGTGCTCACGCAAAATAAAGCACAGGAAAAACGCCTCCATCACACATCTAAACATCTGCTTATTCTCCGGACTCTGAGCAATAAGCAGGTGTTTTAATTATCTCGCTGATAATACCGCCTTCAAAATTTAATCAAATGGCATCCACAACCTACGGACGCTATTATCCTCAGGGTCCGGATCATTGGTCATACCTAGGCTAGTCATCAGCCCCAACATCGGGCGATTCTTGGACAAAACCAACCCCTCGATATACTCTAAACCCTGACGTTTAGCCAGTGCTATCAGTTTACTCATCAATGAGCGACCAAGACCGCGGCGCTGCCAATCATCTGAGATCACTAACGCATACTCCGCGCCCACACCATCGCTATTACGTAGATAATGCGCTAGCCCAATAATTACTTCTTGAGGCAAACCCCGGTTCGCCGGATTCGGCAACTCGGTTGTCGCAACCAGAGCCAGCTCTTTGTCATAATCCACATAGGTATAACGAGTCAGCATTTTGGGCGTTAATTCGCTCATCATAGAAACAAAGCGCATATATCGCGAACTGTCGGATAAACTGCGAATAAAGTTTTGTAAGGCATCGGCATCTTCCGGTCGTATCGGTCTGAGAGTCCATGGGATGCCATCGTTAAACCTCTTGTGTTCAGCTAAATAATGCGGATAAGGATGAATCGCCAGATGCTTATAACCACTCTCCACAGCGCGGGGTTGAGGAGCAGCGGTCAGGCAGATCTCAGCCTCATCGACAATCAGATGATTTAACCCTAAAGCAATCGGATTGATTTGCATATTGTCAATATCTGGATGCTCGCTAATTATCTCACTGACCACCTCAAGCAATTTTTGTAGTTTCACAAAGTGATGCTCTTCTGCGTAGAAGTGTAATTCCAACCGCCAGAAACGGCTTCGCTCAATTAATTGCGCCGCTAGGAAGGCATTGAGTGGTGGTAGATCTTGGCCCTGATCATGCACGGAGACATTTACCTCGTGCTTGCCCTCACCAAAATAAATCCACGGGCCAAAGATAGGGTCTTTTTTGACCGTAATTCGAGCAAACGGCGCTTCACCATCGATCTCTTCGCGATGCGCATCCATCTGATCACTCCAGATGATATCGGCGTTATAGCAGCGCAAGACCGCCCGCACTTCCTCAGAGTTGAGCGTGCTTCTACCCTCTACCCGGGCCTGTTGGATAATATCGTTAACCGTCTCTTCGTCCGGCACAGTATTGACCAACAAAGGTATACGAACTTGTTGCAATAGTTGTTGGTTATAGTGATAGGCATTAATCGTATTGAAGCCGAAAAATGCTGTTTCAGGGTTTCTAAATGCCGGTGTCCCCGCCTCATCCATCACCTGACGCAAGGGGTGCATGATTTCTTCACCGAACAAGGTGGTAAATATCGGTTTCGGCGCTTTCGGTGCGTATTCGGCCAAGCCTCGGACCACCTCTTCGATATCACTCGCTTCATCAGGGGCCAAAATCAGCATCACCGCATCCACCGCCGGATCATCAACGATAATCTTTAATGCTTCAACCAAACTACCACTGGTAAAGGGCTTATAGCTAATGACCGGGTTCGTGGTAATTGAGCCCGGACCTAAATGAATGGCTAGGGTATGCTGTGTATCACGTGATAAATGGCCTAACTTGGCCGTATCACCGGCAGAACCCAACACATCCCACATCAATTGGGTCTGCGCTCGACCATTACCAAAAATAGCAAGGCGACCGCCTTTGGGACGGCGAATATGGTTCACTGTCTTCAGGGCTGAGAATAACTCCAAGATGTAATTCGCTCTAACCGCTCCTGACCGCCTGACCGCGGCATTAAAGACACTATCATCGCCCAACAACTCACTATCCATCCGTCCTGCACGAAAAACCACGACTGGCTTAACACCGGCAGCGGCTCGTAAAGCGCTAAGCAGAGCACGGCCATCGCTTAATTTATCCAGATACAGAACAATGCTGGAGGTATAAGTATCGCCTGCTAAGTACTCGATAATCTCCGGCAAACTGACCCCGGAGACCTCACCTGTAGAGACTGCCGTAGAGACACCGACACCCGACTGGGCAGCCCAATCCAAAACTGACATTAAGATCATCCGGGACTGTGAAACCACTGCCACTTTGCCTGCCTGAACTAGGGGTATACGGCTCAAATTCAAACCACGCATCGGGCGCTGAACTCCAAAGGCACGCGGTCCTAATAAGAGACAATTGTGTGCATTAGCCCATTCGGCAATTTTAGGCTGCAAACTCAACGAATCCGGATCAGAATCTGTATAAGGCAAGATAATCAATGCCTTAGGACGTCTTTTAGAAAGCACCTCCAGCGCTAAACTGATTTTTTTGGACGACAAACAAATCAGCGCCAAGTCGGGCGACTCAACTGATACAGACGTAGTGACCGTCGCCGACTGCTCTGAGGTGTCACTTAACAAGACCTCCTGCGAGGCAACATCCCAGCGGAGCCACTCAACGTGCTGCTCGAGACGCTTGGGAATATGCTTTGATAAGGGTAAATCAATATCACTAATAACCAGAATAGAACTGGGGTCAAATAAAGAGGCTAGGCGGTGTTTGTACATAAGGGCGACTTTGAAGTAAATGCTAGCACTAGAAGAACTCAGAAACAGCTAACGGCCTTGTTAATGGTATGATAGATCCTATTCTACAATGTAAAGCTTACAATTCAAACCAAGATCACGCCCTTATCATCTGTGGCGACATTTTGTATAAAAAATTCTTTAGAAATCATGACAACTTCCCGCGTTAGAACTCGTTTTGCACCCTCTCCAACAGGTTATTTACACTTAGGTGGTGCTCGTACTGCTTTGTTTTCTTGGGCTTTTGCCCGACACCACCAGGGTCAATTCATTTTACGAATTGAAGATACCGACCTAGAGCGCTCTACCCCCGAAGCGGTAGAAGCAATTTTACAAGGTATGCAGTGGTTAGATTTAAACCACGATGAAGGGCCTTTTTACCAGACTCAACATTTTGACCGCTACAAAGAAGTGATCCAACAACTGCTCGACGAGGGTAAAGCATACTACTGCTATAGCTCCCCCGAAGAGGTTGATGCCATGCGTGAAGCCGCTCGCGCCAAGGGTTTAAAGCCCAAATACGACGGCACTTGGCGTCCCGAAGCCGGCAAGACCTTGGGTGAAATCCCCGCTGACCGCAAACCGGTGGTTCGATTCAAAAATCCTCTAGACGGTACGGTGATGTGGGACGATATGGTCAAAGGCCCTATCACCATTGCTAATGCCGAATTAGACGATTTGATTATTGCACGCCCGGATGGCACACCCACGTACAACTTCTGTGTGGTGGTTGATGACTGGGATATGGGCATCACCCATGTTATCCGCGGCGATGATCATGTTAACAACACACCACGTCAAATCAATATCCTCGAGGCCCTCGGCGCCGAGATCCCGGTGTACTGCCATGTACCCATGATCTTAGGTCCTGATGGTCAAAAACTATCCAAGCGTCACGGTGCTGTCAGCGTGATGGAATATCACAGTGAAGGCTATTTACCGGAGGCCATGGTTAATTACTTGGCACGCCTCGGTTGGAGTCATGGCGATGACGAGATTTTCAGTCGCCAGCAATTTATTGAGTGGTTCAATACCGATAACCTCTCCAAAGCCGCTGCTCAATGGGATCCTAAAAAATTAAACTGGCTCAACGCTCACTACATTAAAAAACTCAGCGATGAAGCCTTGATTGATGCTGTACTACCGCGCATTGAAGCTCGTGGGGGCAAGACCGATGGTTTTGATGTCTCAGCTATTTTGAATTTATTCAAGGATCGCGCCGAGACCTTAGAACAATTAGCTGACGCTTCCATGCTTTTCTTTGCACCATACAAAGAAGCCGACGCAGAGCTTAAAGCGCAGGTTTTAACTCCAGAAGCCTTGGATGTGTTGGCTGATTTTAAAGCGCGCGCAGAAAAACTTGAAGACTGGTCAATTGACAGCTTAGCTACCACGATTAAGGAAACATTAGCCGCCAAAGAGGTAAAAATGCCGGCTTTAGGTATTCCAATCCGAGTGGTGACCACCGGTCAGAAACAAACCCCTTCGGTTGATGCCGTGTTGGCGCTTTTAGGTCGCGACGTTGTTTTAGAGCGTCTTAATCGGGTTTTGTCAGAATAAACCTTAAAATCAGTGATCTAAATTTAAAAATACAGTAATCTTAAGCTAAGTCTAAGTACTTACAATATCAAGGAGCGATTAAATGGCCATTAGCAAGAAGACCGCGACTAAAACTACCGAGGTCGCTGCAACCTCTGATGATTCAACCGTTACATCAACAGCTGTTGTGAAAAAAACAGCGGCAAAAAAAGCAGTGAAAAAAACCGTAGCTAAAAAAGCCGCGGTCACTAAGACCGTAAGTACTGCCAAACAGGCGATCGCTAAAAAAGCCACGGCCAAGAAAACAACTGCTGTTGCTAAGAAAACGACAGCGACTAAAACCGCAGCCAAAAAATCCGTAGCAACCAAAGCAGCCGTCAAGAAAGTAGCAACCAACAAGACGACAGCCGCTAAGAAAGCCGTGGCCACTAAAACAGTGAGCGCGGCAAAAAAAGCGACTGCCACAAAAACTGTAGCAACCAAAGCAGTGGTCAAGAAAACTGCTGCGCCAGCAAAAAAAGTAGTGGTTAAAAAAGCACCTGTTAAAAAACCTGTGGTTAATCCACCAACTGCCACAAAGCAGGTGGTTAGTCGTAAGGTCAGCATACCCGACGACTCAGTCGAACCAAAATGGCCTTTTCCAGTAGGTAAAAATAACGCTACCGAATAAATTAGCGTTTAACGCTGCTGATTTAAAATTAAGGGTTCAAATCGATCTGCTAAAATACTAGTTAATTGATTTGCCCGGCTGCATAGCCGACTTAGCCAGTCGGCTATTTTATTTTATAACCGCAAAAGCAGACACGATACGGACGAAAGTACCTAAAGAGACTCTATTTATGACTTCCATGCTTCTTTTCTTAATTCAAATTATAGGCACTCTATTTTGTGCCGCTTTATTGCTGGGCGCCTGGTTTTACTGGCTACGCATTCCGGCTTTTAACCCCTTAGTAGCCAATGTCACTCAGCTCACCAATTGGTTAGTTATCCCTTTGCGAAAAATCTTCCCTAGTTCAAGACGCTTTGATACCGCCTCTCTAGTGGGTGCTTATTTAACCTGTGCGGCGCAACTGTTATTGATGCTATTACTGATTATGGGCACTCAAGTCCAAGCATTATTGATTTATATTCCGCTTGAAGCCTTACTAACACTGGCTAAAAACATCCTCAATCTGGTCTTTTGGTTAACTCTGTTTTATGCCATTATGTCGTGGATTAATCCTCTATCTCCGGCTATGACCTTGTTTAGAGCCTTGCTTGAGCCGATTCTGACACCAATTCGAAATTTGCCTGTACTCAATCGCATGCAAACAATTGATTTATCGCCTATGGTGTTGATCATCCTTTGTCAGTTCTTGTTGGTTGGCTTAAGAGGTATCAGCTCACCTATGTTCAATCTGATGATGTGATTAAGTACATAGCCATAAGATAGCAAAAGCGCCTGTCATTTAATATGATGCAGGCGCTTTTTATATTTCATGGCTTGAGCAAATGTTAAGCCCAAGGATTACTCTCGTAGTTTGCTACAAAGAGTTGTTGGATTTCTTCCAGACTAGGACGATGGTTTTGTGGTCCACCGGAGGCGATCTTGATTGAACCCATGACATTACCTAGGCGCGCACTATCTTCCCAAGACCAACCCGATGAGAGGCCATAGAGGACACCGGCACGATGCGAATCACCACAACCGGTAGGATCCTCTACAGCAGCTGCAGGAACCGCCTTAATCGTCGTTTTCTGACCCTGATGATACAGCACTGAACCCTCACCACCTAAAGTGACGATAACAGCCTCGAGGCCCTTGGCAAGCTCTTCTACCTTTTTACCGGTGCGCTGCTCGATGACTGCCATTTCATAGTCATTGGCGGTTAAAACACGAGCGATTTTAATCATTTTTTCTAAATCAAGGCCATCAAATAATGGCATGGCCTGACCCAAATCAAAGATAAAAGGAATGCCTGCTGCGTGTAAACGCTCAGCATGTTTAAACATGGCGTCTTTGGCATCAGGGGCAACAATAGCCCAAACGGCTTGTTCCTGACTAATGTCATTGTCTGCCGCAAAACTCATAGCACCGGGGTGGAAAGCACTGATTTGATTACCGGACAAATCGGTGGTGATATGACATTGAGCCGTAAACACATTATCCAATACGGCGATACCACGCTGCTCAATACCGAGTTTCTCAAAGTGCTGCTGATAATCACCAAAGTCACGACCAACCGCTGCCACCGGCACCGGCTCTCCACCTAAAAGCTTTAAGTTATAAGCGATATTGCCGGCACAACCACCGAATTCCTTGCGCATTGTCGGCACTAAAAAGGACACGCTGAGGCTATGAATGGTATCCGGTAAAATATGCTCTTTAAAATGACCATCAAAGCGGGTGATAGTATCAAAGGCCAGAGAGCCACAGATTAAGACTTCTTTTGATTGTTTTGACATAACTACTCTTCGTAATAAGGTTTTAATTCATAGCCTGTAGCCATGGCACCGGCCAGGGTTAAACGCAATAAGATAGGATACTCAGACAAAGCGGCCATTGGCTGCACTCTAAGTTCTGATACCAGATAGTCTTCAGGCTTGATAATTCGCTGTCTATCGACCTGTCCACGCTCATCCTTTAAGCTTAAAATTAGCGATGGCCAATCGCCCGGTCTATTTTCTTTATTAATTAATTTAGCTTGCAAAATCAATGCGGTTTGCGAATCCTGCGCCGGCACATCGCTACGCACATTGAGAGAGATATTTTGTAGACTGAATTGATCAATGGAGCGCGTGCCACCCAATTCACAATTAGCAATGGCACAAAGCTGAGTCAGAGCTAATCGACTGGATGGAAAGTAATGCGCTATTTGATTACGGAAAACCACTGCCCCCTGCAGGACTAAAGCAATTAACAGGATAAAGCTCAGCAATACCCAAATCACTCCGCCGCCACGACGCTTTCGGCGATAGTCACTATAGTAGTCATCATAATCATCGTGTCTGATTCTATCGTAGCGATCATCATAATCACGTGAATCCTCTAAAAAGGGCTCATCCTGATAAAGTCGATCATCATCTCTTTCATCATAATAAGGCTCGCCATCATAAGCATCGCGCTCATCGTAAATAGCTTCACGGCGAGAGTCTGTGCGTCTCGATGATTTTTGCGGCTTGCCGTGAGCGCTTGCAACCGCATAATCTAGGGCATTAAAGACTGAATGACAGACACCGCAACGCACTCTGCCACCCCGTGCTTTCAATTGCGAAGGGGTGACATTCAAAGAGGTTTCACATGAGGGGCAGCGAGTTTTCATAGGCTGTCTATTAGCGATTCCGGAGATTAATTGAGCTGGATAAAGTAAAAGATTTGCTTAGGCTTAGGCTTCAGCTTTGCCGTGCAAACAGACCCAACCCTCGTCCGAATTCCAAACGTCAAGGTGTATCCACGGTTTATAGAAGTCAATCATTTGCTCGTATTGACCCTCAAGAATGCCTGACAACACCAAAGAGCCGCCGGGACGTACTCGATTACATAATAAAGGTGCTAGGGCCTTGAGCGGGTTAGCTAAGATATTAGCCACCACCACATCAAAACGCCCCTCTGGCAACTCATCAGGCAAACCATAATAAACTTGGCAATGATTGATCAGGGCATTGTTGCGTGCAGTGTCGACCGACTGAGCATCAATATCAATCCCAACGATTTCAGAGGCATGAAGTTTGGCAGCAATAATGGACAAAATCCCCGAACCGCAACCATAATCCAACACCGATTTATCCTCTAAGGGATGCTGCTCCAACCACTCGGCACAGAGGCGAGTCGTCGCGTGAGAACCGGTACCGAAAGCCATACCCGGATCCAATTGGATCACCAGATTGTCTTTGTTTTGGCGAATTTGTAAGACATCATGACTGTCCATATGCCAACTAGGCACAATCCAAACACGCTCACCTAATTGCATCGGATCAAACTGAGTTTGCGTCACACGAACCCAATCCTTGTCCTCAACCTCGGTAATACTGGAAACCACGTACTCATCCTCGCCAAACTCAACGGCTAGAGACAGCAACAAGGTCTCTGTGTTCGTGTCGTCATCCAATAAAGCGATCACATGGTTGCGTTGCCAAGCGTAAGCTAAAAGCTCCATGCCGGGCTCACCATAAAGCGGCTGTTCCTCATCGGTATCACGATCTGCGTCTTCTACAGAGACGGATAACGCGCCTCGGTCGAGCAGGAAGTCGGAAATGTCTTCGGCTATTTCTTCATCACAATGAATGACTAACTCACGCATCAGCGTTCCTCAAATTTTATCTACAAACCAAGAAGCCGAGTCTAAGCTCGGCTTCACCACCCGAAGGTTGATAATCAATTGTTTACCAAAGTAATTACTGTGCAGCTTTCTTGCTACGAGCAGCCAGTTTTTTCTCTAGGTAATGAATATCCATGCCACCCTGGAGGAAGCCCGGATCATGCAGCAACTCACGATGTAAGGCGATATTTGTGCTGATACCCTCGACAATCATCTCCGATAAGGCAATATCCATACGCGCAATCGCTTGCTGACGATCCTGACCATAGGTAATGATCTTACCAATCATAGAATCGTAATGCGGTGGCACGCGATAGCCCGAAAATACGTGGGAATCAGTACGCACGCCCATACCGCCCGGCGTATGCCATTTGGTCACGAGACCAGGAGAGGGCATAAAGGTGTAGGGATCCTCGGCATTGATGCGGCACTCGATAGCGTGACCCTTTATCTGGATATCTTCTTGCTTCAAGGTAAATGGCACACCCGCAGCAATTTTAATCTGCTCCTGTACCAAGTCGATACCGGTAATACACTCGGTAATCGTATGCTCTACCTGAATACGAGTATTCATCTCGATAAAGTAGAACTCCTCGTTTTCATACAAGAACTCAAAGGTTCCGGCGCCACGATAGCGCATCTGGCGGCAAGCCTCAGCGCAACGCTCGGCAATTTTCTTAATCAAAGCACGATCGATGCCCGGCGCAGGTGCTTCCTCAATGATCTTTTGGTGACGACGCTGTAAAGAACAGTCGCGCTCACCAAGCCAAACGGCCTGACCCTCGCCATCAGCGAGAATTTGAATCTCAATATGACGGGGCTTTTCGAGGTACTTCTCCATATAGACTTCAGGGTTACCGAAAGCAACCTTGGCCTCGGCACGAGTCATTTGCACGGCATTAACCAGTTCAGACTCGTTATTAACCACGCGCATACCGCGACCGCCGCCACCACCGGCTGCTTTAATAATTACCGGCAGACCGACACGACGAGCAGTTTCAAGGATTTCCTGAGGGTCATCGCCTAAAGCACCTTCGGAGCCCGGAACTACCGGCACACCAGCTTCAATCATGGCACGCTTGGCGCTGACCTTGTCACCCATCATGACGATCGATTCGGGACGTGGACCAATAAAGACAAAACCGCTCTTTTCGACACGCTGAGCGAAGTCGGCATTTTCAGCTAAGAAACCGTAGCCCGGATGAATCGCCTCAGCATCAGTCACTTCAGCTGCGGCAATAATGGCCGGCATATGTAAATAACTTTGCTGAGCAGGAGCCGGCCCAATACAGACCGACTCGTCTGCCAAGCGAACGTACTTGGCTTCTCGGTCAGCTTCAGAGTGCACGACCACTGTTTTAATACCTAACTCACGGCAAGCACGCTGAATTCTCAGGGCAATCTCGCCACGGTTGGCAATAAGTACTTTTTCAAACATAGAATAATTTAACCGTTTATTGAACGATAAGGCGATTAAGCAATAACGAATAAAGGCTGACCAAACTCAACCGGCTCGCCATTTTCGACGAGGATCTTCTTAACCACACCGCTCACATCGGCTTCGATTTCGTTTAATAGCTTCATCGCTTCAATAATACACAAGGTATCGCCCTCGTTGACGCTCTTACCGACATCGATAAATGCCGGTGAATTAGGGCTTGGCGCACGATAAAAAGTACCTACCATGGGTGCCTTAACCACATAACCCTCTTCCTGAGCCGGTGCCGCCTCAGCGTCTGCTGCTGCAGCAGCCGGAGCTGCTACCGGTGTTTGAGGAGCCTGCATGGCACCGGGGTACATCTGTGGTGGCATGGCCATTGGTGAGTACACTGTTGCCATCTCAGCTTGTGGCTTTGACTTAACAATCTTGACCTTGCCGTCACCCTCAGTAATCTCGAGCTCTGAAATTTCTGATTCGGCGACTAAGTCAATAAGCGTTTTTAATTTTCTAAGATCCATAAGGTTATCCCGTAATCCTTAATTTTAATTTCTTTTTGTTTGTGCAAAATATCGTAATGCGGCTTCATAAACAAAGGAACCCAGACCACAAAGCACACCAATCGCTTTATCTGATAGATAAGACTGGTGTCTAAATGGCTCTCTGGCGTGCACATTTGATAAATGGACCTCTACAAAAGGCACCTCTGCTGCTGCCAGCGCATCACGTATCGCAATACTTGTATGGGTATAAGCACCAGCGTTAATAATAATGCCATCAAACTGTCCGCGCGCACGCTGAATGCTAGTGACTAATTCACCCTCGAAGTTACTCTGCAGACACTCGACAGTGAGTCCAAGCTCAGTTGCCAAGAGTTGGGCCTCAGACTCTATATCAGTTAGGGTCTGAGCACCGTAAACCTCAGGCTCACGTAAGCCTAACATATTCAAGTTAGGGCCGTTGATGATTAAAATACGCATAACGCCGTTTAAATTCTGACAATCTGTTAATTTAACGTTAAAAGGCAGCTTCTGTCCATTAAATTCTACCATTTTAGTAGAAAACTAGGCTACAAACAAAACAATTTAGGAGCCCATCTCCACTAATTTGGCACGTAACTCCTCGGTATTGACTTGACCGATAATCTTATAAGCAAGCTCGGCACCCGGTGAAAATATCAAGCTAAAAGGCAAGCCACCGGATGGATTGCCTAATTGACGCATCAAACGAAGTGCTGTGGGTTCACCAATCAAAATAGTAAAATCCACCGGCACTTTATCCAAAAAACGACGGATATTGTGCTCGCTATCCACGCCATAGCCGATGACCTGAACCTCTTTGAAGTCGTTATTAATTGCCTCAAGGTCCGGCATCTCCTCAATACATGGCGGACACCAACTCGCCCAAAAATTCAGGACAATGATTTTATCTTGATAATCGCTAATCCGCACTTCTGTGCCACCAAGATTTTGCAATGGCGTACTCAACAAATGCTCCAGACTGTTGGCGTCAATATCGGCAACGGTAATCGCTTGGAGCTTTAAATTACCTTGGGCTTGAGCAAAACTCGCTGTTTGAGGAACTATCGAGCTGATTAAAACAGCAGTACCGGCCAGTAAAGACAAAGAGACAATTTTGCCAACCCAGCCTTTTAATTTGCCTAAGACAATATGTTTTTTAAAGAAATTTCGCTTCTTAAAAATAACCATTTGCATCTGTGAGGAGTTAATTACAAGCTGATTTTAGCCATAATAGAGCGAGCATAGCGGCAGAGTTAATAAAATGCTTAAAATAGTAGCCCGCAGGAGAAATTTTTATGCATATTCATATTCTAGGTATTTGTGGCACCTTTATGGGCGGACTGGCCCTAATTGCGCGTGCTGCAGGTCACAAAGTAACAGGTTGCGATATGGCGGTGTACCCACCCATGAGCACCCAATTGGAAGAACAAGGGATTGAACTGATCGAGGGCTACGGTGCTGAGCAAATTCAGCTCGAGCCCGATTTGTTCATTATCGGTAACGTAGTGAGCCGCGGCAATCCTCTGATGGAGGAGATTTTAGACCGCGGCCTACCCTACACCTCAGGTCCTCAGTGGTTAGGCGAACAGGTTTTGCGTCAGCAACATGTACTGGCCGTGGCCGGAACTCACGGCAAAACCACCGCCGCCTCCATGTTGGCGTGGATTTTACAATATACCGGTCTGGAGCCAAACTTCTTGATTGGCGGCATCGCTGAGAACTTCGGCATTTCGGCGCGTTTTGATAAGTCAAAAAAGTATTTTGTCATTGAAGCTGATGAATACGACACGGCCTTTTTTGATAAGCGCTCAAAATTTGTTCATTATCGTCCACGCACGGCAGTGCTTAATAACCTGGAATTTGATCACGCTGATATTTTTGAGAATTTAGCGGCCATTCAGAAGCAATTCCATCATCTTGTACGTATCGTGCCACAAAGCGGACGGGTGATTTACCCCGGCGCTGAACAGGCCCTACAAGAGGTGATTGCCATGGGTTGTTGGAGCGAGCAATCTTGTTTAGGCAATGGCATTGCTGAGGCCGAGGCCGAGGCCGAGACGGTTGCTTGGAATTACCGCTTAATCACGGAATCGGGCAGCCATTTCGAGGTATTCCATGACAATCAGTCTATCGCTGAAATTCAATGGTCACTGATTGGGGTGCATAATGTACAAAACGCCCTAGCCGCCATCAGTGCAGCGGAGCACGTCGGTGTTGAGGTCAAACTGGCTTGTGAGGCCCTCGAGAGCTTTGAAGGCATCAAACGCCGGATGGAATTACGTGACACCATTGAGCAAATTGCCGTCTATGATGATTTTGCCCATCACCCCACTGCCATTAGTACCACCTTAGCGGGTTTACGCAAGCAGGTTGGCGATGCTCGTATTGTGGCTGTGCTGGAGCCCCGCTCTAACACGATGAAGTTGGGCACTATGTCAGCCCGCTTACCGGACGCATTGAAACTGGCGGATGTGGTATTTTGTTATAACGAGACTGAGGGTAAGCACAGCATCCGTTGGGATGCGGATACTGTGTTCGCCAATATGAGTCAACCCACTCAAGTCCATCACAATTTAGAACAACTGCTAGAGGCGGTCACCGCAACAGCGCAACCCGGCGATCATGTGCTAGTCATGAGCAATGGCGGTTTTGGCGGTTTTCATGGCAAATTGATTTCGAACCTAAAGAAAAAGTACGCTTAAGACGATGATTTTATACTTACATGGATTTCGCTCCTCTCCCCAATCAATGAAGGCACAACTAATGGCTCAAGCCATGGCTGCGCGTGGTCTATCCGAGCAATTCTTTATGCCTCAGCTACCCCCCTCACCAGCTCAAGCGATGCGAGAATGCAGCGAGATCATTGCCAATCATTACGATGGCTGTCATCCATTGACGATTATCGGTTCGTCTTTAGGCGGTTATTATGCGACTTATTTAGCAGAACAACACAATTGTCGCGCGGTACTGATTAATCCGGCGATTTATGCTACACGCGATTTATCAACACAATTAGGTCAATTGACTTATTTTCATGACGCTAGACCCTTTGAGTTTAAACTATCAGATCTATGTGAATTAGAGGCTTTATTCCAAACTCAGATCAGCGCCGATCGTTACTTTTTACTAGCAGGCGACCGAGATGAGGTATTGGATTGGCAAGAAATGACAAAGCGCTATCAAGGTGCCAAGCAAGTGGTGGTGCCCGGCATCGATCATAGCTTTAGCTGCTTTAGCGACTACATCGATGATATCTTGGCCTTTGCCGATTACGCTTAAACCCAATGATGTCTCTATTAAACTATAAAACCCCTTAAGCCCTAATAAAGCCCTACTGAGTTATAAAACAATGAATGTTATTTTTGAAGAAGGTGGCCAGTTCAGAGTTGCCAGAGTGTTGTCGGAGACCGAGGCGAATTATCAAATCGAGTTAAGCACCGGCAAACGCAGCAAGGTCAGACGCAACAATGTCATTTTCGAATTCGATAAGGCACCTTGCTCTCTTGTCGAGCTTTTACCTAGCGCAGAAAAACAAGCCGCCGAGATTGACGCCGCTTTCTTGTGGGAATTCGCGCCCCAAGAGGACTTTAAAGTCGAAGAATTAGCGCAAGAATACTATGGTCATGAGCCTGATATTATTGAAAAACTGGCTCTGTTAGTGCAATTGCATGCTTCACCGGTGTATTTTCACCGTCGCGGCAAGGGACAATACCGAGCAGCACCCCCGGAAATTCTTGACGCCGCTTTGGCTGCGATTGAGAAAAAGCGCTTACAAGACGAACAACAAGCACAATGGGTTGAGAGCTTAGTTAATTTTCAAATCCCCGAGGACATTCGTGCTGAGACTAAGACCTTCCTCACCGAACCCAATAAAAATAGTTTGTCATGGAAGGCTTTTGAAGACGCTCTTTCGCGCAGTGGCCTCAATATTAAGGAAATGCTCCTTAAACTGGGCGTTTATAAAAACGAACTGGATATTACATTGGCCGGTTTTTTGGAAAAGCATTTTCCCAAAGGCTACGAAACGCCTGAATTGCCGCTTCCCAAAATTCCGGAACTGCCTCTTGCTGAGGTCGAAGCTTACTCTATCGATAATGACGCCACTACCGAAATTGACGACGCGTTCTCAGTCAAACACTTGGAAGGTGAGGTCTATCAATTCGGCGTGCATATTGCCGCCCCTGCCCTGATCGTGACCAAGGATTCCGAACTCGATCTGGCTGCTCGTAAGCGCATGTCCACGATCTACTTGCCGGGTAAAAAAATCACCATGCAAGGCGAAAATCTAATTAACGCCTTTTCACTTAATGCCGGTGAAATTAAGCCCTGCGTGTCTTTATACATTGTTGCCAATCTTGAAAGCGGTGACATCATCAGCGATGAAAGCAAGGTAGAAAGCATCCGCGTCAAAGAAAACCTACGCTTATCAATGTTTGATGATGACTTGGTGACTGCCGAAAATTTAGCGGATGATGGCGTTGACATCCCTTATGACTTTCTAATTCGTCCACTTTGGCGCTTAACTCAACATCTGAGCGCTAAACGTGATAAGGTGCGAGGTTATCCGGAAAATCACAAAGGCCTTGAGTTCAGCTTTGGACTGCTTGGTGACTGGCAAGAACAGGAATCCGAAGTTCAGCTTGTCCCACGTCGTCGAGATATTCCGATTGACCTATTGATTGGCGAAATGATGATTTTCACCAATGTACTTTGGTCCGGCATGCTCAGTCGCCTCAAGGTGCCGGGTATTTTTCGTACGCAGCAATTCGGTAGAGCCAAACAAAGCTCTCATGCGGTACCCCATCAAAGCATGGGCGTACCCCAATACGCTTGGATTACTTCACCACTACGTCGCTACGTCGACCTGTTAAATCAACAGCAACTGATTAGCGCCATCGAACATGGTGTGTCTACGCCCTTGGTCGCACCCTATAAACACAAAGATGTGGACTTATTAGTGGTCATGAGCAGTTTTGATGCTCTTAATCAACAATGGCGCAATTTCCAAGATACGATTGAACGTTTCTGGACTTTACGCTGGCTGCAACAACAAAACATCACTGAAGCCGAAGCGACTGTGATACGTGATGATCTGGTTCGCCTCACCATTGCACCCTTGACCTTATTGGTTGATGACATACCCGAATACGAACGCGGCACCGTAGTTAAAATCAACATCAAGCAAATTAACTTACTTAAACTAAAGACCGAGAGTCGTTTTATAGAATTTGTTGCGCCCCCAAGTCTTAATGGTTTAGATGATGAAGGGATTGATGAAGAGAACTGTGCAGAAGAAATAGCTGAAGACATGGCTGAAGAGATAACACCACAAGATGAAGTAAGTAGCGAAGCAGCTGTGCATTGCGCTGTCTTTGGTTATCCTATTGCGCAAAGCGTCTCACCAACCTTACATGCGTTGGCGGCTGCACAAAGCGGCTTGAATCTGGTCTATGACAAGGTTGAGGTTAAACCGGAACACTTCAATGACACCGTTAAGCAATTCTTTGCCAATGGCGGTCGCGGTTTGAATATCACTATTCCCTTTAAGCTTGAGGCATTTGAACTAGCAAAGAACCACCTCAGCGATAGAGCCAAAGCTGCCCAAGCAGTTAATACACTTTGGTGCGAAGACGGTGAGATCTATGGTGACAATACTGATGGCATTGGTTTAGTTAATGACATCCACAACCATGCTCACTCAATCAAAGGCAAAAGGGTCTTATTAATTGGTGCCGGCGGTGCTGCTAGAGGTGCTTTGCTGCCTCTACTTGAAGCAGATTGCACTGCCCTGCATATTGCTAATCGCACGGTGACACGCGCTGAGGAATTAGCTGAGCAGGCTCAAGAACTGTGCGCCACATCGATAGACATCAGTGCAAGTGGCTTGGAAGACATTCCGGGGCAATGGGATATTGTGATTAATTCCAGCGCCAGTAGCTTAGAGCAAGCCGCCTTACCGATACCTGACAATATTTTTGCCACTAACGCCTTGGCTTATGACATGGTATATAAAGCAAGTGGGAGCACCGCCTTTCTGGAACAAAGTAAAGCGCTTGGTGTCGAACATTTACTTGACGGACTTGGCATGTTGGTAGAACAAGGCTTAGAAAGTTTTAGAATCTGGCATGGACTAGAAGCAGATGCGGCTAAAGTGCTTAGCGAGTTACGCCGAGCCATGCAATCTGAACAGTCCCTATAGAATGGGCTAAAATAGCATTTTCCCCTAGAAAACTAATCCTATGAAAACAGCTCGTCGATATATCGCCAGCGAAATTTACCGCAGCACTATCGCAGTCACCCTCGTATTGGTTGGCTTATTCATGTTTTTTGACATGATTGAAAACCTCGACAATATCAACGAGCGTTTTACTTTTGGTGCTTTGCTCGGTCTGCAGATTATGCAAATACCGACGCGTATGTATGATTTGCTCCCGATCGCCTTATTAATTGGATCCATTATTGCGCTAGCCGGTTTGGCTCAGCGTAATGAGTTGGTGGTGTTGCGCGTCTCGGGGGTCAGTAGTCGCAATCTACTCAGTATGCTGTGGATCGCTACCATACCGATTATGATTTTTGCGCTGATTCTGTCTGAGGGGGTTACGCCCTATGCCGAGTCCAAGACCGGGCAATTAAATCTACAACTACTGGGTAAAAGTAGTGGTGCTCGTATGAATAGCGGTTATTGGTTTAGAGAACCCGCAAAAAGCGGTGAACTGCGAGTGATCAATATTTCTCGCATCAGTTCAGATACTGATGTAGAAAATATCCGCATTTATAACTTTGATGCCGAGGGCAAGTTCAAAGAATTAATTCATGCAGCCAAGGGCAGTTTTCAAAACAAGGAACTACAGCTAAGCCAGGTCAAGTTAATCCGCACCGAGTTTGATTTAGCAACCGCCTTAAGTGATCCTGACGCCCCGATGGAGGCCCTAAGCAAGCGCTCAACGCTAGATAACTACATACTGGAAACCAGCTTGACTCAGGAACGCTTGCTGGCCAGTGAATTACAACCGGACCGCATGTCGATTATCGGTTTGTTGGATTATATCCAATACTTGGATGAAAACCATCTACAATCCAATAGGCAGATCGTCGCACTATGGCGTAAAAGCGTTTATCCCTTTACGCTGTTAGTGATGATTACACTGGCTGCGCCGATCAGTTTTATGCAAACTCGCAAGGGCGGTGCCGGTCTCAAGATTTTTGGCGGCATCCTGATTGGTGTGGTCTTTTTTATGATCAACCAATTAGCACTTAACGTCGGTATGTTAAATAACCTACCGCCTTGGTTAACTGCACTCGCGCCTAATACGCTCGCCCTTGTGATTGCAACCCTAGCACTTTATTTTATTGAAAGAAAGAATCGCCCAAACAGCAAAGCTCATGTCTAAGAAAACAAAGAAATCGCCTAAAAGAAATCTTGTCAAAGCAGACTCAACGGTTCACAGCGTATTTAACTCAACGCCTTCGGTGATGCCTAATATCTGGGCTATTGGAGATGTGCAAGGCTGCTATCAACAGCTTGATAGTTTATTAAATCATCCTGAAATCAGAAATGATCCGAATTGCAAACTTTGGTTTGCCGGAGACATTATTAATCGTGGCAAGGATTCTTTAAAAACCCTGAAACGCATCATGGATCTAGGGGATCGAGCGATTACCATCCTCGGCAACCATGATATCCACTGCCTAGCAGTCGCTGCCGGCTTTAGACGTGAGCATCCTACCGACACGATTAATGAGATTTTAAAATCCAAAAACAGAAGCGACTATATCGAATGGTTACGCACGCGTCCTCTAGCTCACTATGACTACGAGCATCTAATGGTGCATGCTGGGGTCATGAAGCCTTGGACCGCAGCTAAAGCGATGGAGTTAGCAGAAGAGGTCAGCACAAAGGTTTTAAAGTCCGATAACTGGCGACAAAAACTCAGCAATCTTTTTGGTAATGAACCCAATTACTGGGACGATTCCTTTAAGGGCAGCAAGCGCCACCGTGTAGTCATCAACTCTTTTACTCGAATGCGCATGTGTTACTTGAGCGGCGCCATGGACTTTTCCTACAAAGGTGCTCCGCAAATGCATCCCTTGTACCATGGCGTCAAGGTGCTGCCTTGGTTCGAACTGTCAGAGCGCAAAGCTGCAGAGACTACAATTATTTTCGGCCACTGGTCAACACTTGGCCTCTTAATTCGCCCTCATTTATTGGCTCTGGATACGGGATGCGTGTGGGGTGGTCGTCTGACCGCCATACGATTAAATGATCGTAAGCTAATACAAATCCCTTATTTTGAGGATAGCGTTGAGAATCTATCGTCTCGAATTTGGACGATGAAGAAATAGCATCGTCTCACGCTTAGGAAGTCCAGATATGATTAGTCAGATATTTGGGTGAAGGCCTGAGTCCAAGGGCCAGGTATGCAGCATTGAGTAAAGCGATTTCTGTCTTACAGAGTGGGTATAGTATCAGGATTAGTCAAACCCCGAAAAGTCTTTAATTAGTCAATAACATAGTTAAAAATAAACCTTGGTCACTGACTAACTAAAGTAAAAAAAGGCTTAGAGCTTCTACTCTACCGGTGTCTCTGTAAGCACATCACGCTCTACCTCGGCCTTAATCAATTCGTAGCTCAGATTAGCTGCTTCAACACGATTTAAATCGCTGGCCACGCCCAGTTGATTCAGAGGCTCAAGAAATCGAACGATCACTGCAATCCCGGGATTACTCAATAGCACCCAGATATTGTGCACTAGGGTTTCATCACCAATAAAAGATGGGTATCCACTTCGTTCACCCTTAAAGTAAAACAAAATAGCTACCGGCTGAATTGGCACTTTAGCTTTTAATGGCGCATCCAGTAGACCGCCAAAGAAACTCTTTACACTGAGGCCGTCAGAAGTGGTACCCTCGGGAAAAAGCCCGGTACATATACCCTTGGCGTAGCGTTCGTCTAGTTCCTTATTCACACCACGCATGGCTGTACGGCTAGAACGATCCACAAAGATCGTACCGGCTTGTGCCACCAGACGACCGACAATAGGCCAGTCCTTGATCTCTTTTTTTGCCACAAAAGAGGTCGTGCGACAACTATTGAGAATAAATATATCAATCCATGACACATGATTAGCTACCAGCATCACCGCACTGTCCTGGACCGGCGCCCCCTCGATCTTGACCTTAACCCCAAGGACCATAATCAAGAGCCTCGACCAGCCTTTGACGATACGTTCACGTTGAGACTGAGAGATCAGCGGGAAAACCAAACCGGTCAGAAAAAGACCGACAATAATCAAAAAGATGAGTAAAACTAATCGAATAACAAAGCGTAGAAGTCTGATTAGAATCACTCCTCTTCCTCCCACATCACGCGACCACTGACGATGGTTAGCTTCACACGCCCAGGCACTTGATAGTTAATAAATGGCGTATGCACACTCTGGCTCAGCAAATTCTCACGATTAACTGTCCAATACTCCTCTAAATCGACCAAGGCAATATCTGCCGGCGACCCAACAGAAAGTTGACCACAAGAAGAGAAGGCAGGGGCCGCATGTTGTAAGATAGAGACCGGTTCACACGTGACCTTAGTCAGAGCATCCAACAGAGGAATGTCATTTTCTTTGGCCCATTTATAAACTAGTGAAAATAGTAATTCCACACCGGAGGCACCGGGGATGGCCTCGGCAAATGGCACTAATTTGTCCTCATCATCTAGCGGAATATGATCAGAACAAATCGCATCGATGGTCCCGTCAAGCAAACCACGAGTAATCGCATCGCGGTCACGTTGACCACGCAATGGCGGATCGAGCCGGTAATTACTATCAAAATAGCCAATATCAACATCACTCAGATGCACATGGTTAATCGATACATCACACGTGACCGGTAGCCCCTCGGCTTTGGCTTGACGTACTAACTCAATACCTTGAGCACTGGAAAGTCGGCATAGGTGCAAACGCACGCCAATGCTCCGCTGCAATTCAAATAAAGCATGTAGGGCAATGGTCTCACTCTGCACCGGAATACCGGCTAGACCCATACGTGAAGCCACTTCTCCACTCGCCGCCACACCATTACCACTTAAACTACGCTCATGTGGGCGGAGCCACAGACTGTAGTTAAAGCTCTGAGCGTATTGCATACATTGTTTAAGCGTACCTAGCTCAGGCAAGGGACGATTAGCCTGCGAAAAAGCGACGCAACCAGCGCGCGTTAATTCGACCATCTCAGTAATCTGCTCGCCATCTAAATCGTCGGTCATCGCTCCCAGCGGGTAGACATAGGTCTGATTGAGGGCACGGGCGCGATGTTTGAGCATCTCGACCAGACCCGGCTCATCCAAGGTGGGATCAGTATCTGGTGGCAACACCAAACGAGTCACCCCACCGGACAAGGCGGCCATTAATTCATTTTCCAAGGTGTCGCGGTGTTCATAGCCCGGCTCACGCAAACGCACCGATAAGTCCACTAAACCTGGAATGACCGCTAAACCACTGGCATCGATAACACGATCAGCGTCGAAACTCTCGGGGTCAATCGCAACAATGCGTTGTCCGGCAATGGCAATATCATGCACAGCATCTAATTTATTTTTTGGATCGAGTAGACGACCGTTTTTGATTAGGATGTTCATTATTCAGATGCTCCTGCAACAATACTCATGACTGCCATGCGTACGGCAATACCGAATGTGACTTGATCGAGAATCACCGCTTGCGGTGAATCGGCGACATCCGTGGCAATTTCCACCCCACGGTTCATCGGTCCCGGGTGCATCACAATGGCATCATCTTTGGCTAAGGCCAGTTTTTCCATGGTTAGACCATAGTTTTTAAAATACTCGTGCGATGAAGGCAAAAAGGCGCCGCTCATCCGCTCATTTTGAATGCGCAACATAATCACCACATCAACCCCACGCAAACCCTCGTTCATATCATGATAAACATGCACCCCCATATGCGATAGATCGCCGGGTATTAAGGTCTGCGGACCAATCACGCGAATCTCCGGAACACCGAGAATACTTAACGCATGGATATTAGAGCGGGCGACCCGCGAGTGCACCACATCACCGACTATCGCCACGGTCAAATTACTAAAATCCTTTTTAAAGTGACGGATAGTGTACATATCCAATAAGGCCTGTGTTGGATGCGCATGACGACCATCACCGGCATTGACCACATGAATATGCGGCGCCACATGTTGGGCAATGAGATAAGGGGCACCGCTAGCTTGGTGACGTACCACAAAAATATCCGCTTGCATCGCCGTCAGATTGGCAATCGTATCTAATAGCGACTCACCCTTTGAAGCGGATGAAACATTAATATTTAGATTGAACACATCGGCCGACAGACGCTTTGCAGCAATCTCAAAGGTCGTGCGAGTGCGCGTAGAATTCTCAAAAAAGAGATTAAAAACGCTCTTACCACGTAAGATGGGGACTTTTTTGACCTCACGCTCTGCTAATGGCACAAAGGTCTCGGCCGTATCGAGGATATGAGTAATCACATCGTATGGCAAGCCCTCGGTACTTAGCAGGTGAATCATTTCACCATGCTTATTTAGTTGAGGATTAGACATTTTCAACCTCTTTTAGAGCAATATCAAACACATGTTCTTCATTTTGAGAGAGCACAAAGCGCTGTGTATTCGGCAAAGTGAAGACCTCACCAACCACATCCGGCTGCACCGGCAACTCGCGCCCGCCTCTATCGATCAGGACCGCCAACGCAATGGAAGCCGGACGTCCAATATCAAATAACTCATTCATCGCTGCCCTGACGCTGCGACCGGTATATAAAATATCATCGACCAAAATCAGATGCTTGTTACTGACATCAAAGGGCACTGAACTGGGCATTTTTTGAGAGTGCAAACCAATCTTACGGAAATCATCACGATACAGACTGGTGTTTAACAGGGCATTGTCGGTGGCTATAGCCAGATCCTTTTTGAGACGCTCAGCCAACCAAGCACCGCCTGAATAAATACCGACCAGATGCACATCGCTTGCGGAATATTTGGCGATTAACTCAGCAACACCGGTTTTTAGGCGCTGATACAACTCCTCAGCCATGGGTAGCTCATCCAAACTTCGCTGCTGTTGCTGTTGCTGCTGTTTAGGGGATTCAATTTGCATGATAATTCCTGAGTTAAATGATCTCTATTTAACCCGATATTTTAGCACTTAAGAAGCTAAGGAATCTAAATGACGCTGTAAGATCACTGCGGCGGCCACAGAGTCATCGTCATCGGCGAAACGACGAGCCTGTTTAGCATCGAACTGCTTAAACTGGCGTATTAGATCCTGCGCCTCCATACTGGAGTTTTGCTCTTCGACCAGAGTCACTTCCAGCCCATAACGACCATGCAATTGATTCGCAAAACGACGAGCACGAACCGAAGCCTCCTGCTCTTTGCCATCTAGAGTCAGTGGCAAACCGACAATCACTTGATCCGGTTGCCACTCGGACAATAAGGCTTCGATTTGACTAAAACGCTGCTGCCTGGTTTCGGCTTTGATAATACTCAGGGGACGCGCATGTCTCAGCAAAGAATCACCAATGGCGACCCCTATTTTTTTTAATCCAAAATCAAATGCCAAATAACGTATTTCAGACATGATTTATTTATGCATGACCGACTTGTGAGGATAAACTACTAAACTCAATACCTAAAATGGCTAAGGCGGCATTATAACGATCGTGAATCGGGTGCTTAAAGATCAAATCATGATCGGCAGGGATAGTTAACCAGACATTTTCTTTTAGTTCATCTTCTAGTTGACCCTCGCCCCAACCGGCATAGCCAAAGCAGATAAAAGCCTGTTCGGGACCTTTACCCTGTACATAGTCCTCCAGTACCTCACGGGAATTACTGATGACCAACAACTCCGGGGTGAGCGCATTCTCAGACTCAGCAATCACAGTCTCTTCACCATAATGCATTTTAGGATGCAGGACAAACCCACGCATAGGCTGCACCGGCCCTCCAAAAAAGACCACTTGCTCCGGTAGATCCTCAGGCATTGCTATTTCAAAACGCTCAACTAAATCACTGAGCTCAATATCTGTGGCGCGATTAATAATGACACCACCGGCGCCCTCGGGCGAATGCTCGAATAAATAAATCAGACTGCCATTGAAGACACCTGAATCGACCCCGGGCATGGCCAACAGAAAATGGCCACTGAAATCATTAAAGCTGTCAAAGCCTTGATCTGAGGCTAACGAGTTTTGCTTTTCTTGTGTCATAATTTACACTTCTACCATCTCAAAATCTACCTTGCGCGCTGCGCACTCAGGGCAAATCCAGTCATCGGGAATATCCTCCCAAGCTGTACCGGGTGCTATGCCCTCTTCAGGTGCCCCTGCTGCTTCATCATACACCCAACCACAAACCAAACACATCCAAGTTTTCATCTATAAAAAAGTAATAATCAATTAACATATATAAGCCGATAAGGTCTCATTGTACTGTTATCATCCTAAACTATCCCTACACTATGAATACGTTCAGGTGAAATTTTTTCCAACGACCCGCCATGACTCAATTCAATATTAGCTTTGCTAGAGGCCTCTATGGTATCACTCCCGAGTGGGAGGACCGCACACGACTCCTGACCGCCATCAAAGAAGCCTGCGAAGGTGGCATGCAGGTCTTACAGTGGCGTCAAAAAAAACGTAGCGCCATCGAGGTGTTGCCTCTAGCATTGGAAGCCAAAGCAATTTGCCACCAATATCATTGTCAATTTTTTATTAATGACTCAGTCGAGTTTGCACTGGATTGTGGTGCCGATGGGGTCCACATCGGCCGCGATGACGGCTCGGTAGCAGAGATACGGAAAGCCTGTGAGGCTCAGGGACAGAATTTATTAATTGGTGTAAGTTGCTACAATGAGATTGAACTGGCTCAGCAAGCGATAGCCGAGGGCGTCGACTACTTGGCTTTTGGGGCGCTTTTTGCATCTCAAGTCAAACCCGAAGCCGTCACTGCCCCGCTCACTTTATTTGCTGAAACCAAAGCATATATGCAAGAACTCAATTTAACAGAGAGCCGGCGCCCGGCACTAGTCGGCATTGGCGGCATTGATTTGCACAATGCCCGCACAGTCATCGAAGCCGGCGCTGATAGCATCGCTGTCATTAGCGGATTATTCGAATCTGAAGATATTAAGGGCACCGCCCAATATCTCAGTAATTTATTTTAAATTTAAACTACTAATATAGGCATTTTCATGACAACCAATCAAGCTTTATTTGATCGCGCCTGCTTAACTATTCCGGGTGGCGTCAATTCTCCAGTGCGTGCTTTTAAATCTGTCGGTGGCACCCCGCGCTTTATCGCTAAGGCTGATGGCCCCTATATCTGGGATGCAGAGGGTACTCGCTACATTGATTATTTGGGCTCATGGGGTCCGGCAATTGTCGGTCATGCTCATCCCGAGGTCGTAGAGGCAGTACAAAAAGCGGCGGCGCGCGGTCTCTCTTATGGTGCACCGACTGAAGCGGAGATTTTACTTGCTGAGAAAATCACCCAACTGTTACCAAGCATTGAAAAAGTCCGTTTAGTTAGCTCGGGTACAGAAGCAACGATGAGTGCTATTCGTTTAGCTCGCGGCGCCACTAATCGTAATAAAATCATCAAATTCGAGGGCTGCTATCACGGTCACTCAGACAGCTTACTGGTTAAAGCGGGCTCCGGTTTATTGACTTTCGGTAACCCATCTTCAGCCGGCGTACCCGAAGAATTTGTCCAACACACCTTGGTACTGGAATTTAATAATTTAGACTCTGTGCGTGCGGCGTTTGAATCGCATCCTAAAGACATCGCTTGTATTATTGTTGAACCTTATGCCGGCAATATGAACCTAATCAAAGCGCAACCCGGCTTCCTTGAGGGCTTGCGTACGCTCTGTGATGAGTATGGTGCCTTGTTGATTTTTGATGAAGTAATGACCGGTTTCCGTGCCGGCCCTAAAGGCGTTCAAGGCATTAGTGGCATTACACCTGACCTCACCACGTTGGGTAAAGTGATTGGCGGCGGTATGCCGGTAGGCGCTTTTGGCGGTCGCGCCGATATCATGGAACATATTGCCCCGCTTGGCAGCGTTTATCAGGCCGGCACCCTTTCGGGCAACCCGGTCTCCGTCGCCGCAGGCTTAAAAACCTTGGAAATAATCACCCGCGACGGTTTTTACGAGCAACTCAGTGCCCAGTTACAAAAGATGATTAATGGCTTAATCGACGAAGCGAAAAAAGCCGGGGTCGCCTTTAGTGCAGACTCAGTCGGCGGTATGTTCGGTATTTACTTTACTGACAAAGTACCGACGAATTTTGCTGAAGTATCCACTAGCGACTTAGAGGCCTTTAATAAATTCTTCCACCACATGCTGGATAACGGCGTACACTTGGCGCCATCAGGTTTTGAAGCCGGCTTTATTTCTGCTGCTCACAGCGATGATGTGATCGAAGAAACGATTAAAGCGGCTCGCGCGAGCTTTCAGCAATTAGCCTGATTTTAGTGTCTACAGGGTTAAAACTGCTCATCAGTATTAACCCTAGATCTTTTTTAGGGACATTGCTGTCACAAGAAAATCAAAGGAATAAACTAAGATACAATTGTAATATTG
This sequence comes from Alcaligenaceae bacterium, assembly GCA_030538235.1. GTDB lineage: Bacteria > Pseudomonadota > Gammaproteobacteria > Burkholderiales > Burkholderiaceae_B > Oligella. The sequence continues at coordinate 102,780 of JAUNUJ010000003.1, read as the reverse complement.
ACAGGTGAACGCCCTGCGTGCACCAAAATTTTCTTTGAGTTCACATGATGGAAATTAAATGGCAGTAAATTTTCACATCCCTAGTCCGGAAAACATTCACGCCGTACCCGGCGTTGAGATTGGTATTGCGTCTGCGGGCATCAAAAAAGCAGGCAATCGTGACCTGACTGTGTTTAAATTCACACCGGGCACCACGGTCGCCGGCGTGTTTACGCGCAATCGCTTTCGGGCCGCACCGGTACAGATTTGTGAATCGCGACTTGGATGCGATCAGGAAATCCGCGCCCTGTTAATTAACACGGGCAATGCTAACGCAGGTACCGGCAGCGAGGGCATGGATCGTGCCTTACAAACGTGTCAGGCATTAGCGACGGAACTGGGTGTCGACCAACATCAGGTTCTGCCATTTTCCACCGGGGTTATTCTTGAGCCTTTACCGGCAGACAGAATTGTTGCTGCTATTCCGACCGCGGTTGCCGATCTTAATGCGCAAAACTGGTTACCTGCCGCTTCCAGTATTATGACCACAGACACCGTACCTAAAGTCAGCTCAAAACAAATTGAGATTAATGGTCGCACAGTGACTATTACCGGCATTTCCAAGGGTGCCGGCATGATTCGACCAAATATGGCGACGATGTTGGGTTTTATCGGCACTGATGCCGAAATCGAGTGTCATTTGCTAAAGCAATTAACGACTGAGGTCACAGAAAAGTCATTTAACCGTATTACGATTGATGGCGATACCTCGACAAATGACTCCTTTATTATCGCTGCTACCGCTCAAAGTGGTATTGAGATTACTAAACAGAGTCCTTACTATGCGGCTTTTGTCGATGCTCTGACAGAGATTGCGATCGACTTGGCACAAAAGATTGTTCGTGACGCCGAGGGCGCAACCAAATTCATTACCATTCAGGTTGAGTCCGCCAAGACTCAAGAGGAAGCGTTAAAAGTCGCCTATTCTATTGCTCAATCACCATTAGTTAAAACAGCTTTTTTCGCTAGCGATCCTAATCTAGGTAGAATTTTAGCTGCTATCGGTTACGCTGATATCCCTGATTTGGACACCGCTGGCATCAATTTGTGGTTAGGTGATGTCTTAGTCGCGTCCAATGGCGGTCGCCACCCTGACTACAAAGAGGAAGACGGCAATCGCGTAATGCAAGAAGCAGAAATCCTCGTCCGTGTCGCCTTAAACCGTGGCGATATCCAAGAAACGGTTTACACCTGCGATTTCTCCTATGACTATGTCAAAATCAATGCGGAGTATCGCACTTAAGCTTGTCGTTCAAAGCTTAAATTAGCAACATCCACAACGGCGGTTTTTTTAAATAAAAATCGCCGTTCTTCCACCTATTAAAGACCTCCCTGGCAACTCTTTAGCTTGAACACTACAAATCAGGACAAAAACACGGCTAAACTATTGACAGACAAGACTTTTTATGGGAAAATTTACGGCTTAGCTCTAAAAGACACGCGAATATTATCAACTATCGCTTTAATTTAGAGTTAAGTCCAATTTAATTTTTAATCATTTTTTGAGGTTAAGCCACAATGTATGCGGTCATAAAAACCGGCGGCAAGCAGTATCGCGTTGCTCCCGGCCAAAAACTAAAGGTAGAACAGATACCTGCAGACATCGGGCAAGAAATCTCTTTAGACCAGGTACTATCCGTCAGCGAAGGCGAATCTTTAAAAGTAGGTTCTCCATTAGTTGAAGGTGCTACTGTTACGGCTAAAGTTCTTGCACACGGTCGTCACGATAAAGTTAAAATTTTCAAGATGCGTCGTCGTAAGCACTACAGAAAGTCTCAAGGGCATCGTCAGAATTTCACCGAGATCGAAATCTCAGCGGTTAATGCTTAATTAAATAGCTTATTCGCTTTTTTACAGGAGTAAATCATGGCAACGAAAAAAGGTGGCGGTAGTACGCGTAACGGTCGCGACTCACAAGCCAAACGCCTAGGTGTTAAAGCATACGGTGGTCAAACAGTTCCAGCTGGTTCTATTATTGTTCGTCAACGCGGCACTCGCTTCCATGCGGGTTCAGGTGTTGGTATGGGCAAAGATCACACTCTATACGCTTTGGTTGATGGACAAGTTCAGTTCACAAGCAAAGGCGCTTTAAACAAGCCTACTGTTCAAGTAATCGCTGCTGAATAATTTCCAGCAAATTACGAACACAGAAATAACGCCGTTTACCTTGATGTAAGCGGCGTTTTTTATTAAATGATAATTAATTAGTTTGAACATAAACGATTTATTGCCCTAACTCAGATCATTTCAGCGCCTGTCCACGCAGTCATTACATATAGGAAGTCGCTCTAAATCATCGGCTATACTCAATAAAACAACCAGTGCTCCTCATACTCTGTACTTAGTCCTGCTAAAATAAAGGCTTAAAAAAACTCAAACCTGCCGGACGATAAACAATAGCTCAGCCAAACTAATACATTAACCAAGAAAACTAAAATAATTACTATGAAATTTGTAGACGAAGTCACCATTGAAGTCATTGCCGGCAAAGGCGGCAATGGCTCGGCCAGTTTTAGACGTGAGAAATTTATCCCTAAGGGCGGACCGGATGGCGGCGATGGCGGCCGTGGGGGTAGCATCTTTGCTTTAGCTGACCGTAACCTCAATACCCTAATTGATTTCCGTTTTGCTCGCCTTCATCGCGCTAAAAACGGTGAAAATGGCCGCGGCTCAGATCAGTATGGTGCCGGCGCCGATGATATCACTTTAAAAGTCCCGGTAGGTACCATTATTTATGATGCAGAGACCGGTGAGCAGTTATTTGACCTCGATAAGCATGGCGAACAAGTCACCCTAGCCGAAGGCGGTGCCGGCGGTTTGGGAAATTTACACTTTAAATCCAGTACTAACCGCGCTCCTCGAAAATTCACTTATGGCAAAACCGGTGAACATAAGCAATTACGTATGGAGCTTAAGGTACTGGCCGATGTCGGTCTATTAGGTCTGCCTAATGCCGGCAAATCATCATTTATTGCTAAAGCATCAAATGCCAAGCCTAAAATTGCCGATTATCCCTTTACCACCCTCTACCCTAACCTCGGCATGGTTCGCACCTCGCCATCACGCAGCTTTGTGATTGCCGATATTCCGGGACTGATTGAAGGCGCTTCCGAAGGCGCGGGACTGGGTCATTTATTCCTCCGTCATTTAGCTCGCACACGCGTCTTATTACATATCGTTGATATTTACAATATCGATCCCGAGATCGATGCCGTTGCCAAGGTTGCCGAAGACATCGAAGCCATTGTCGGCGAGCTCAAGCTCTACGACGAATCACTTTACAACAAGCCACGCTGGCTAGTATTAAATAAAGTCGATATGGTCGAGGATGTCGAGCAATTCAAACAGGATTTATGCGAACGTCTTGGTTGGCAAGCCCCGGTATTTGCTATTTCCGCACTGAGTGGCGAAGGCACAGACCAATTGATCTACGCCTTGCAGGACTTTGTTGATGAGGTCAAAGCAGCCGAGAACTACGCCGCTGACGAAGCCGCCGGTCTCATCGAGCATGAAGATCCTCGCTTTGATCCAAGCCGTCAAGCGCCAGTCGAACTTGAAGATGACCCGCGATTTAGCGACGCTGCGCCTATTGATGACTCCACTCTGGATCCTCGTTATGATCCGAATTCGCCTGAATATGATCCGCGCCTAGACCCTAATCACCCCCAATACGATCCGCGTATTGATCCTGATGACCCTGAGGCTTAAGCAAGCTTTCATTCTCAGGAAAAATGATAAAATAATAAGCTTAAGCAGCAGGTTTTGCTTAAGCTTATTTTTAATTCAATCTTAAATTTATAGTTCTTTATTCGCCATGTCAGAGATCCAGCAAACCGCGCTTATTAAAGATGCCAAGCGAGTCATTATTAAAATTGGCTCCTCCCTCCTAACCAACAACGGCAAAGGCATCGATAGCAACGAGATTGCACGGTGGGCCGGGCAGATTGCCCACCTGCACCAACAAGGCCAACAGGTTGTGCTAGTCTCTAGCGGCGCCATCGCCGAGGGCATGGCCCGTCTTGGTTGGAACAAACGCCCTAAGCTGGTCAATCAGTTGCAAGCAGCGGCCGCGGTGGGTCAAATTGCACTGGCCCAAGCCTATGAAACCGCCTTTAAGCAATACGGCATTCAAACTGCTCAGGTGCTTTTAACCCATGAGGATTTAGCTGATAGGCACCGTTATCTTAACGCGCGCTCAGCTCTGAATACCTTGTTGGAATTAAGTGTCATCCCCATCATCAATGAAAATGACACGGTCATCACCAAAGAAATTCAACTGGGTGATAATGACACCCTGGGCGCCTTAGTCGCTAATCTTCTCGAGGCTGAGACCTATGTGATTTTGACCGACCAAGAGGGTCTTTATGATAGCGACCCTCGCAAGAACAAAGATGCGCAGTTCATCCACCGCGCCGAAGCCGGTGATCCCGCCCTTGAAAAAATGGCCGGTGGCGCCGGTACCCATGTCGGCACCGGCGGCATGTTAACCAAGATCCTCGCTGCCAAACGTGCCGCCCGTAGTGGCGCTCACACCATCATTGCCAGCGGTCATGTTGAAAACCTGCTGATCCGCCTAAGCAATGGCGAATCCATTGGCACCGAACTATACGCCAAGATTCCTATTCTCTCTGCTCGTAAGCAATGGCTTGCTGCTCATTTACACGTGAGCGGCTACTTAGTACTGGATGACGGCGCCATTACTGCCTTGACGCGCCATGGCAAGAGTCTGTTACCGATTGGGGTGACTGAGGTGCGTGGCGACTTTGAACGCGGCGACTTAGTGGCCTGTATCGACAAGGAGGGTAATGAATATGCGCGTGGTCTGGTCAGTTACGGCGCAGACGATGCGCGTCAGATTATTGGCAAACCAAGCGCACAGATCGAAAAGATTCTGGGCGCAGTGACTGATATTGATCTGATACACCGCGACAATATGATTATTCACAACTAAATTAAAGAGCCGGAATCATCATTAAATTCCGGCTCTTTTTGTATGTGGCGACCTAGCGCGGCGCGCCTTATGATGTCGGCTCAACCCGCTAGATTAACCAGTGTTTCTTAAACCGGTAGCAATGCCATTGATCGTCATGAGTACCGAACGAGCAATACTGCCACGCTCACCAGACTTATCGAGACTACCCTCTTCTACTTCACGCAGGCGATGCAGCAACTTAACCTGTAGATAGTTCAATGGATCCACATACAAGAAACGCTCTTGTAAAGCATTTCTAAGGTTTGTATTGTCAGCCAGTAAATCATGCTGCACCACCTCTTTAAAATACTTTAAGCTTAGATTAAACTCTCTTTCGATCTGAGTGAATACGGTCTCACGCAAAGTCTCATCCTGAACTAAAGTACTGTACTGACGACCAATCGCCATATCGGTTTTGGCCAAGACCATCTCCATATTGGACAATAAGGTATTAAAGAAAGGCCACTCCTGCTCCATGGTTCGCAGCATCTGCAAGCGTTCTTCGCGACTCAGTGCGGTAAAATCACGACCCTCTTCATCCACCATACCCTCTTCGATAAATGACTCTAAAGCGGTGCCCATACCATACCAGCCGGGGATCATCAAACGACATTGAGCCCATGAGAAAGTCCACGGAATCGCTCGCAAGTCCTCAATACGATGCCCGGCCTTACGAGAGGCCGGACGCGAGCCGATATTTAATTCGGCAATTTGACGTACGGTTGTGCTCTCAACAAAATAAGTAGCAAAGCCCTCAGTACCGTAAACCAAGTCGCGATAAGCTTGTTCAGAGCGATTGGACATAAACTGTACCACTGAGTGATAACCACGCTCACCGCAAGCCACCGCATCCAAGGCACAAGATTCCTCACTGGTTTGTGCGGCATTTTTTTCTAGAAGACTGGCTTGTAGAGTGGCGGTGACGATCTGTTCGAGATTCCATAAGCCGGTTTGAGGTGTTTTATACTTAAACTGAATAACTTCTCCCTGCTCGGTTAAACGAATCTTGCCCTGAACCGTGCCGGCAGGTTGCGCCAAAATAGCCTCATAAGTAGGTCCACCACCGCGCCCTACAGAGCCGCCACGACCGTGGAATAAGCGTAAGGCTACCCCATGCTTTTTAAACACTTCTACCAAAGCCAATTCGGTCTCGTATAAAGACCAGTTGGAGGTCAAATAGCCACCGTCTTTGTTGCTATCGGAATAGCCCAACATGACCTCTTGTAAGCCACCTTGAGATTGCATAATGCGCTGCTTTACCCAAGGTATTGAAAGCCACTGATCCATAATCTCGGCACCGGCAACTAGGTCCGGAATCGTCTCAAATAAAGGCACCACAATCAGACCGTCATTTGCTTTAAAAGGCTTTAGTTGTCCCTCCGCATCACATTCGACCGAAATTAATCCAGTTTCTTGCTGCAAGAGTAGAAGCTCCAACATATCGCTAAGCGTTTCTGTGTGGGACACAATGCTCTGACTAATGGCACGATGACCATATTTCTTGCGGATAGAGGCGGCGGTTTTTAAAATATCTAATTCACGCTCGGTCTCTTCGCTGTATTGCTGCCAAGGTGCAAGCAAAGGACGAATCTCCTTTAACTCTTTGAGCAGTAGTTCACACTTATCCTCTTCGCTGAGTTGGCTATAGATCAGCTTTTGACCCTTGAACTCCACCCCGGCGCGTAAGAAAACCTCCTCTAAAACACGCTCATGCACATCAGAGCTCTGACGTAAATCAATGGTGGCCAGATGGAAACCAAACACATTGACCGCATAAATTAAATTTTGTAGACGCAAATCAGTGACTCGCGCCGCATGGTATGTATTTAACGAAGCGGCGACAATGTTCAGATCGTTTAAAAAGGCCTCTACATCATCATAAACACGACCGAATTTAGCCTGCGACAAATCTAACTGTTTATTAGTCAAACGCTTCGCCGTGGCCGCTAAGCGTGAGTAAATGCCGATCATGGCACGACGATAAGGCTCATCTTCGCGGTGCGGCGAACGGTCATGACTGCGGTCAGCCAGCTCTCGCAACTCATCTGAGGCCGGCGCAAAGGCATCGCTCAACGAAAGCTCAGTCCCTAGAGCATGGACTTCCGCCAAATAATGCTTAAAAATAGTCCCCGCCTGCTTTGCAATGGCTGTCTTTAGGGTGTTTGCATTAACAAATGGGTTACCATCGCGATCGCCGCCAATCCACGAACCCATGGTCAAGAAAGGGGAAATCTTATTGCTATCGATCTCAACGTCTTTAGAGAGGTACTTGTACATCTTGGCGTAGAGCTGAGGAATCACTTTAAGGAAAGTGGATTCATAAAAGTTCAGCGCATTATCAATCTCATCCTCAACCGTGAGCGTGTCAAAACGCAGCATACGCGTGTACCAGAGCAATTGAATTTGCCCAAGGATGCGCTCGGCAATGGCCTCTTTTTGGCGTGGATCGTCGATCAGATAATATTCGCGCAAGCAGTCGGAAATTACCAAATGCCTATCGAGAATGCTTTTACGCTGAACCTCGGTCGGGTGAGCGGTTAGCACCGGCACAATATTCAACTCGTCCAGATAATCATAGATAGCCTGACTACTGACTCCGGCTTCATTTAAGCGCTTAATGGTACCGCTTAAGCCATGCACATTCGGAGTTTCGACTTGGTGATCTAAATGGTCTAAACGACGTTGTAGTCTATCTTCGGCGATATTGGATAAATGCATAAAGTAGCTAAAAGCACGACTTAACGACTTCAGCTCTTGATCACTTTTCTTGTTAATTTCGCTGATCAGTGACTGCATCACCGACTGGCTTTCGGCTGTATCAGCACCTTGACTCACAGTAGCTCGACGAACACTCACGGCGTTACGACGCAACTGCTCAATCTGCTCAAATAAGGGCTGCCCCTCTGATTCCTGAATACTAAAACCTAATAAACGCCCTAAGAAACGAATATCATCTTGCAATTCTTTATATAAGACCTCACTTGACTGCTTGGACTCATTAAGTGTCTGAATTTCCTGTTGTGCAAGCACGCTACTGTACTCCTAATTATATTTTTTCTAGTCAATGACAAAAAAAAGAGCGATACACCAAATCAGTGACCGCTCTTTGGGCTACGCTGATCAAAAAGCTGATCAATCTATTAATAAACGCTTATCGTTTGCGCTCGACTTGAGTCACATCACGTACCGCACCGCGGTCAGCTGAAGTGGCTAAGGCCGCATAAGCGCGTAATGCTTGTGACACATGACGCTGACGATTGACCGGCTTCCAGGCATCGGCGCCACGATCATTCATACGCTGACGACGTTGCTCTAACTCCTCATCGCTGATTGCTAAATGAATACGACGATTAGGGATATCAATTTCGATTTTATCGCCTTCTTCTACTAAACCGATATTACCACCCTCAGCAGCTTCCGGTGAAGCATGACCGATAACTAAACCTGAGGAACCGCCGGAGAAACGACCATCAGTTAGCAGAGCGGCTTTGGCACCTAAACCCTTGGATTTGAGGTAGGAGGTCGGGTACAGCATTTCTTGCATACCGGGCCCGCCCTTAGGGCCTTCGTAGCGCACAATCACCACATCGCCTTCTTTGACCTGATCGCCTAAAATACCCTCAGTGGCGGCGTCTTGGCTTTCGTAAACAACGGCTTTACCGGTGAACGTTAAAATGCTCTCATCAACACCAGCGGTCTTAACAATACAGCCATTTGGGGCCAGATTACCGTACAGCACCGCTAACCCGCCATCTTGTGAATAGGCATTGGCTTTGTTGCGAATACAACCAGCCGCTCGGTCTGTATCTAATTGCTGATAGTAATTGTCCTGACTGAAGGCTTTAACCGTGCGAACACCTCCAATAGCGGCACGATAAAACTTCTCGGCTTCCTCAGTTCGTGCTGCAGAAATCACATCCCAACGATTCAACACATCGGCTAAATCAGCACCTGCCACATGCTTCACAGAGGTGTCTAATAAACCGGCGCGATTTAACTCGGCCAGAATACCCATCACGCCCCCGGCACGGTGTACGTCTTGAATATGATATTCGGAGGTCGCCGGCGCAACCTTACATAAGCAAGGTGTGTGACGAGAAATGCGATCAATATCCTGCATAGTGAAGTCAACCTCGCCCTCTTGGGCAGCGGCTAAAATGTGCAATACGGTATTGGTTGAACCGCCCATGGCCACATCAAGGGTCATGGCATTTTCAAAAGCTGCTTTGGTCGCAATGCTACGCGGTAGAGCTGATTCATCGTCATCTTCGTAATAACGCTTGGTCAGTTCCATCACTTTACGACCTGCCTCAAGGAATAGCTCCTTACGTGCTGCATGAGTGGCCACGATGGTGCCATTGCCCGGTAAAGCTAAGCCCAAAGCCTCGTTTAAGCAGTTCATTGAGTTAGCAGTAAACATACCGGAACAAGAGCCACAAGTCGGACAAGCGTTTTGCTCAACCAGTTCGGTTTCCTCATCAGAAACTGTCGGATCGCCGGCCTTAATCATGGCATCAATCAAGTCTAATTTAATGACTTTCTCGCCACTTTTGCCCTCACTATCAGGCATCACACCGGCCTCCATCGGACCACCGGAAACGAAAACTGTGGGGATATTAAGGCGCAAAGAAGCCATCAACATGCCCGGGGTAATTTTGTCGCAGTTTGAGATACAGACCATGGCATCAACACAATGCGCATTAATCATGTACTCCACCGAATCGGCAATCAGCTCGCGCGACGGCAAGGAATACAACATGCCATCATGACCCATGGCAATACCATCATCGACAGCAATCGTATTAAATTCTTTGGCAATACCACCGGCAGCTTCAATTTCACGAGCAACCATCTGGCCCATATCTTTTAAGTGGACGTGTCCGGGCACAAACTCAACAAATGAGTTAACAACCGCAATAATCGGTTTGCCGAAATCCTTGTCTTGAATACCGGTAGCACGCCATAAGGCTCGTGCACCGGCCATGTTGCGTCCATGCGTAGAGGTTTTAGAACGATAAGCAGGCATGGTTAAATCCTTATTAATAATTTAATTGTCGCGCTCAATTGCGAAACGCGCTAATTGAAGTAAAGACTGTTTATAGATAGAGTCCGGGAAGTTTGCTAAAGCTTCTTCGGCGAGCTTCGCCTCTTGCTCAGCGATTGAACGCGTGTATTGCAAGGCATCAGTAGATTTGATCGCTTCAGCAACCGCTGCAAAATCCGCATCGCCGGTCTCAATGGCATTGCGAATCAACTCAGCATACTCGGGAGCACCCTTGTCCATAACGCGAATTAAAGGTAAAGTGGGTTTACCCTCGCGTAGGTCGTCACCGACGTTTTTACCTAGGGCTTCGGCATCACCCGAATAATCCAGTACATCATCAATTAATTGGAAAGCGGTGCCCATATGACGACCATAGGCCGCTGCCGCTTGTCTTAACTCATCAGGAACATCACAAATAATGGCGCCGATCTCGGCTGAGGCTTCGAAAAGCTTGGCTGTCTTATAGCGTACAACCTGCATATAGCGCTCTACCGACACATCTGGATCGTGAACGTTAAGCAGCTGTAACACCTCACCTTCGGCAATCACCGTGGTCGCTTGAGACAGAACACGTAAAATTTCCATGCGATCAATAGAAACCATCATCTCAAAAGAGCGCGAGTATAAGTAATCACCTACCAGCACACTGGCGGCATTGCCGAACACGGCATTAGCTGTTTCGCGACCACGACGTAAATCCGATTCATCAACCACATCATCGTGCAACAAGGTTGAGGTATGAATAAACTCAACAGTTGCCGCTAACAGATGATGATCCTGGAACTCCCTGTCGACTTGTTGATAACCGAGGGCATTAGCAATCATCAAAACCAACGCCGGACGCAGGCGCTTGCCGCCGGAACTAATAATGTACTCACCAACGGTGCGAATCATAACGACTTCTGAATTCAAATACGAACGAATAGCGAAGTCAACAGCCTCCATATCCTGTGTGATAGGGCTTAAAATCTGCGTAGCGCTCAAGACTCTTCCTGATAATTAAAAATTAAAGTTCGAAAAATTACTTTGAATGATAAGCGAATACCACCAAGTACTTAAGATTAGCACCCAAATACCGCTTGCCCCTCAAAACAATCTAACAATCTAAAATCATTCTATTATAGGGGAAAATTTGCCAATTTAAAATTTAACAGTGCTAATCTTGTAGTCAACTAGTAGATATCAATTATCGCTCTAAGGTTTAATGTTTCTATGACTATACAGAAGAAAAGTGAAAGTATTCTTAAACAGGATCAATCCGAGCACCTCCAAAACACCATCCCCAGTCTCGAACAGCTGATGCAAACCGCTCAACAAGTTTTATTACAACTACAAGCTTGGTTACCACCAACCCCCCCGGCGACTGACTGGAACGCCATCGCCTACCGCTGGCGTCGCAAGGGCAATACCGCTTGGTTGGAGCCCATCCACAAAATTGATGTGGTTGAGCCGATTGATTTATTGCATATTGAGCGCCAAAAAGAAATCCTAGAACGCAATACTCGCATGTTTGTTCAATCCAAACCGGCAAACAATGTCCTGATGACCGGCACCCGAGGCACTGGTAAAAGCTCTTTAGTCCGCGCCATGCTGAGTCAGTTCGCTGCTGAGGGGCTACGTCTCATCGAAGTCGACAAATCAGATTTAGCGGATCTGACTGACATTGTTGACCTAGTGCGCGAACGCACCGAGCGCTATATCGTCTTCTGTGATGATCTGTCCTTTGAACAAGGCGAATCAGGCTACAAAGCATTAAAATCTATTTTGGACGGCTCCATTGCCGATAGCGGTGACAATGTCCTGATCTACGCCACCTCTAACCGTCGTCACTTAATGCCCGAGTACTCAGCTGAAAACCTTGAAACCACGAGCGGCCCCCAGGGTGAAATTCATCCGGGTGAAGCCATTGAAGAAAAAATCTCGCTATCAGAACGCTTTGGTGTTTGGTTATCCTTTTACCCTTTTAGTCAGGATCAATACTTAAGTATTGTTAATTATTGGCTGAAAAATATGGGGTGCCCTGCAGAGCATATCGAAGAAAGTCGTACCGAGGCTTTACAATGGACGCTTGAGCGCGGTTCACGTTCGGGTCGGGTGGCGCGACATTTTGCCCGTGACTGGACCGCTAGACACCTTAAAGATTAATTGATACTGCAGTCGCTAATAGATGAAGATTAGGAGCTCTTATGCCTGATAAAAAACCCTTCCTGGACGTCGCTGTTGGTGTCATGATTAATGCCGATGGCGAGGTGCTGCTAGCGCAACGTCCTGACGACAAGTCCTGGTCCGGTTGGTGGGAATTTCCGGGCGGCAAGATCGAAAGCGGCGAAAGTCCAAAAGATGCCCTGATCCGTGAACTCAAAGAGGAATTGGACGTCACTATCACCGCCGCCACGCCATGGGTCAGTTTTGATTATGAATACCCCAAAACCAAGGTTCGACTGGCATTTTTCCTAGTCACCGCTTGGGATGGTGAACCCAAAGGGTTAGAGGGGCAAAACTTCGCTTGGACCCGCGCGGAACATGCCGCTGAGCTGGGTGACTTATTGCCTGCTTCACTGCCCCCTGTTGCTTGGTTAAGTCTGCCTCCTATTTATGCGATCACGCCTGATTTCAGCGAGACGATATCTGCCGATGATCTGGCTGACTATCTTGATCAAGCCATGGCCAAAGGCGCCGGCCTATTCCAGTTCCGTCAACCGAATTGGCCTAAAGGCCCTGCTTGTAAAGAGCTTAGGGATATTTTTGAGAGTTTTTTAAAACAATGTCAGCAACGTGGCGTCAAGCTTTTAATTAATAGCGTACACCCTAAATCTTGGTGGCAGTTAGCCGATGGCGTACAATTACGTGCAGACGATGCATTACAGCTTGAGCAACGCCCTATCCCGGAATCAAAGCTCTTAGCCATCTCAACGCATCATTTAGCCGATATCTTATATGCACGTCTATTAGGGGCGGATTTTATTGTGCTCGGACATGTCAAAGAAAGTAGTAGTCACCCGGATCAAGCACCACTTACTTGGTCGACTTTTGAGAGTTTAGCCAAAGAAGCCGCTAGACCGGTGTATGCCATTGGTGGCCTGAGCCCCGACGATCTATTGACAGCGCGTGAATACCGTGCCCATGGGATTGCCGGCATCAGTGCTTTTAAATAAAAAAAGCGGGTTTTATCCTCTTTTTAAGAGGCGAATTTTTTATTCTAAACAGCCCGAGTCGCTTGACCCGAAAAGCCATTAAAGATATATTTGATATACATCTTATAGTTACATCACGGAGTATTTCTAATGCTGCAAATTCAATCTCCCGGCCGAAAGCCATCGTCACCTCACCCGATTTTAAATATGGGGTTCAGGATATTTTTTGCGAGCGCCGGTATTTTTGCAATTATTACCATGCTTCTCTGGATTTTTGTCTTTATGGGTAAGCTCAGCTTGGGCGGAGTCGTCTTTCAGCCCTTTTACTGGCACGCTCATGAAATGCTCTACGGCTACACGCTCGCAATTATTGCTGGGTTTTTATTGACTGCTGTCCAAACTTGGACCGGAGTGACCATGCCCTATGGCTATCACCTCTTAGGGATTTTCAGTTTCTGGGGCATCGCTCGTCTGCTCTGGGCTATCACGGCATTTAATCCCAGCCAAGGCTTAACTGTCAGCTTGGTGGTTTTGGCTTTTATTGCTGATATGATCTTTATGTCATGGATGGCTTTCATCATAACTCGCGCCGTGGTCAAAGCTAAGCAAAAACGTCAAATCGGCATTGTCTCCAAAATACTCTTACTGGCTGTCGCTAATGCGCTTTGCTATATCGGTATTTTAACTCAAGATATGAATCTTAATCGCATCGGCATTTATCTAGGTTTTTATCTGATTATCGGTTTAGTACTTACCGTCGGTCGTCGAGTGACACCCTTTTTTATACAAAAAGGGTTAACTTACGGTCAAACTATCGAGGTTAATATCAAAAACTCTAAGACTTTAGATCTGATGAGTTTGGCCTTTTTTGCGCTTTTCTTTATCGCCGATGTCTTTTTACCAAACCCTGTTCTTCTAAGCTTTGCTGCTCTCTCTACCGCTGGGGTCAATTTAGTTAGATTAGCGGGTTGGTACCATCCCGGCATTTGGAAAAAGCCTTTACTTTGGTCACTTTTCTTGGCCTTTTTCGGCATGTGTATCGGTTTAGCTCTCTATGCACTACAGGCATGGGGAATCGGTACTCATAGCATCGCCGTTCATGCCTTAGCGTTATCGGGTATTGCAATGATGACGGTCGCTATGATCACGCGTGTATCCCTCGGTCATACTGGTCGTAATATCCATCAACCCCCTAAAACAGTGGTTTGGATGTTTATATTATTAGTCATCACCTTTATCGCTCGGGTTTTCTTACCGCTCTTTGATATGAGCTCATATATTATGTGGTTGATGATTGCGCAGACAGCATGGATTTTTTGCTTTATATTATTCTGTATTAGTTATATTCCTATCTTGGCCAAAAATCGTGTGGACGGTAATTTTGGTTAAAATAGGCTCATTTAAAGGAATGACAATCAAATGCGCTTAACAACCTACAGCGATTATGCGCTGCGCTGCCTAATTTATTTGGCAGTTCAAGATGACCGTGACAAGCTGGTGAACATTCAAGACATCGCTGATGTCTATGAAATTTCTAAAAACCATTTAACCAAAATTGTTCATCAACTAGCCATCATTGGCTATATAGACAGTGTGCGTGGTCGCAATGGAGGAATTCGTTTAGCTAAGCAAACAAAAGACATTAACATCGGTGAGGTTATCCGCCAAACAGAGATTGACTTTTCAATTGTCGATTGCTTTACCCCAATCGACAAAAAAGTCTTTGTCTCACCACCGAAATCCAATAAATTCCCGGGTGAAAAAGTAGCCATCAAGGATCAAATAGCCCTCTGCAAAATAAGTCCGGCCTGTCACCTTAAGCGCGCTTTCTATGAAGCCACACAAAGCTTTTTAAGTGTGTTAGACCAGTATACCTTGGCCGATATTGTAGAAAATGAAGAGCAATTAAAACGGATTCTGTTTAAGTAACTAAGTGGAAGAGACTTTTCCTCTTTTCATCCTAGTCCAGTACCACATTGATAGCGATAATACCCTCCCCCAAAACCTCCATCAATGAATCCACAGTAGCGACTACATCAATCAAATCAAATCGACTTAACATAATATAGCTCTTGGCACTCACGACAGCCACCGTTAACTACGAATTTCAATGGCTTTTTCAGTATCTACCTAAGACAAGTCAACTATGGGTCACGACGGTTTAGTCACCAAGTGATTTTGCTACTTTCTGTGGTGGTGCAGCTTTAGAGTTGCTTAAAAAGTCGAGCACCTAAGCACCCTGCCTAACGTCAGGGGGGGGTTATGACAAATTATGTTAACACCACCAGCGAGCACTAAAACACGCATTAATTGACGCCTAGTTGTCTTGGTATGCCTCAACAGGCAAACATGAACAAATAAGATTACGGTCGCCGTAGGCATTGTCAATACGCGCCACCGGTGACCAGTACTTGGTCTGCTGTTTTACTGAAAATGGATACGCCGCTTCTTGTCGTTTGTAGGGATGAGACCAATCGTCTGCCAGCAGCATCGCCGCTGTATGTGGCGCATTTTTTAGTACATTGTCCTCAGGATCTGCTCGCCCCTCTTCGATAGCCGTAATTTCACGACGAATTTGAATCATCGCCTCCACAAAGCGATCTAACTCTTGCAAACTCTCAGACTCGGTCGGCTCAATCATTAACGTACCGGGCACCGGAAAACTCATGGTCGGTGGATGGAAACCGAAATCAATCAAACGCTTAGCGACATCCTCAACATCAATCCCGCAACTCTCTTTGATTGGACGGATATCGACAATGCATTCGTGAGCCACGCGGCCATTGCGTGCTGTAAACAACAAGGGATAATCGCCCCCTAGGCGTCTCGCAATATAGTTGGCGTTTAATAAAGCCAACTTACTCGCTCGTCTTAAGCCATAGGCCCCCATCATGCTGATATACATAAATGAGATAGCTAAAATGCCGGCCGATCCAAAAGGCGCTGACGACACCGGTCCAACCTCACCATCATCGCCATTCATATAACCGCGCTCACTAATCACTGCTGGCAAATAAGGGGCCAAATGCTCGCGCACTCCAATCGGACCCACACCGGGACCGCCACCACCATGAGGGATACTGAAGGTTTTATGCAAATTAAAATGTGACACATCAGCGCCGAATTTACCCGGTTTTGCTAAACCAACCATGGCATTGAGATTGGCACCATCAAGATACACTTGAGCTCCCGCTTGATGAATCAGCTCACAAATCTCAACAATCCCCTCTTCGAAAACGCCATGGGTTGAGGGGTAAGTAATCATCAGAGCAGAGAGTTTGTCACCAACTTCGTCGATTTTCTGCTTTAAATCCTCAATATCCACATTGCCATTGGTATCGGAAGCAACAATCTTGACCTTCATGCCTGCCAACACAGCAGATGCTGGATTGGTGCCGTGAGCGGATGCCGGTATCAGACAAACATCACGCTGTGCTTGACCCTGAGCCCGATGGTAAGCCCGAATCGCCAATAAACCGGCATACTCACCCTGAGCACCAGAGTTCGGCTGCAAACTAATGGCATCGTAGCCGGAAATCTCACAGAGTTGCTCAGACAATCGCTGTAACATCTCCTGATACCCTGCGGCCTGCTCAAACGGCGCAAATGGGTGAATATTGGCAAACTCAGGCCAAGTGATTGGAATCATCTCGGCGGTCGCATTGAGCTTCATGGTGCATGAGCCTAAGGGGATCATGGTGCGGTCCAAGGCTAAGTCCTTGTCTGCTAAAGAACGCATATAACGTAGCATATCGGTTTCCGAATTCACATTGGAGAAAACCGGATGAGTGAGATAGGGACTTTGTCTAGCAAAGGCGGCCGGCACATGCGTATCCGCGCTATGCAATAAATGATTGATTGAGGGCCCCTTGAGTCGCAATGCCTCAGCCATAATATCGATGATATCTTGCAGGTCTTCAAGGGTTACTGTTTCATCCAAGGAAATACCGAACTCCTCCTCAGACACATCGCGTAAATTGATGCCGCGATCACGCATTGCGTCTAGAATATTTTCCGCCTCCGGCGTTGTCACGGTCAAGGTATCAAAAAAACTGCTGTTGTTAACATCCAGTCCCATCTGCACCAGAGCCTCACGCAACACCGCCGTCAAAGCATAAACTCGTCCGGCTATTTCGCGGAGACCGCGTGGCCCATGGTAAACCGCATACATACTGGCCATAATCGCGAGTAATGCTTGAGCCGTACAAATATTTGACGTGGCTTTTTCTCGACGAATATGTTGTTCGCGAGTTTGCATAGCCAAACGCAAAGCATAGTCGCCATTAGCGTCAACGGAAACGCCTACTAAACGGCCCGGTAAATTACGACGAAACTCTGAGCGACAGGCCATAAATGCTGCGTGAGGACCACCATAAGCCATCGGCACCCCAAAACGTTGACTACTGCCGATGGCAATATCCGCGCCCCACTCACCCGGCGCCTTTAAAAGCGCCAAAGCCAATAAGTCAGTGGCAGCTATCAGTAAGGCTTGATGGCTTTGGGCCTGTGCCGCCACGTTGCTGTAATCACACACAGTGCCATCAGTTCGAGGGTACTGCAGCAGCACACCAAAACAGTCCGGAATGCCATCCATCTCATCAGCGACTATCACCTCATAACCTAGGGCCTCTGCACGCGTTAACACCACCTCCTGAGTTTGAGGATGGCAAAAGCTGGACATAAAGAAGGTATTACTCTTTGACTTAGAGCTGCGTTTGGCCAAAGTCATCGCCTCAGCAGCCGCCGTTCCCTCATCCAATAAAGAGGCATTAGCAATATCAAGCGCCGTTAGATCCGCCACCATCGTTTGAAAATTCAAGAGCGCCTCCAGACGTCCTTGAGAAATCTCCGGCTGATAAGGTGTATATGCGGTATACCACGCCGGATTTTCAAGGATATTGCGCAAGATTACATTAGGTGTCAAGGTGCCATAATAGCCCTGTCCAATATAGCTACGAAACACCTGGTTCTGCGAGGCGATTTCCTTGAGCTCAGCTAACATATCGGCCTCAGACCGTGATTTATCCAAGGCTAAGGGCTCTTTAGAGAGAATATTTTCCGGTACGATCTCGGACACCAAGGCATCCAAACTATCGACACCCACCACTTCCAGCATTTTGGCTATCTCTGTGTCATTTGGACCGATATGACGGTGAACAAAGGATTGGGCAAGATCTTGAAATTTATGCAACATATAAGACACCGATTTAAACATGACAATAAGTGGCACGTGAATAGTCAAGCACCACCAAACAAAGCCATTGAAGCTGAGAAAACAGAGCTAGGGAGAATTTAAATCCTCTAGACCGGAATATTTTAATTGTTTAAGTCAACTACAAACTTACCGAGCTCTGTGTAATTTTTAATTAACGATCGACTAGCTCTGCTCTGCTAGGTAAGCAGCCGCATCTAACAGGCCCTCAATATCATCCGGATTATCAACAGTCATCTTGAAAATCCAGTTCTCATGAGCGTTATCGTTGATCAAATTAGGTTCAGCATCGAGTGCTTCGTTAAACTCAATAATTTCACCAGACACCGGCGCATAGATATCGGAAGCGGCCTTTACCGACTCGACGACGGCAACCTGATCGCCGGCAGCGACTTTATTACCCACTTCAACTTCACCGACGAAAACAAGATCGCCCAATTGCTCTTGGGCATTATCCGTGATGCCGACGATAAACGCATCGCCATCGGCTTTAATCCACTCATGTGACGAGGTGTACTTTCGATCGTTTGGTAAAGACATATCATTCTCCATAGTTGAATCGGCTGTTATCAGCTTTTCAAGGTTTTTTAAAATCAGTTAGAACGATTTTAAAACAATTAACAACTTATTAAAAATTCAAATTTTCCACTGCTAACATAGTCTATTAAATCAAGCTCTTACCATGACGCACAAAGGGCAAATTAACCACCGTGGCAGATAAGCGCTTGCTACGTATCTCCACTTCAACCGCATCGCCGACCTTGAGCCCAAGCGGCAGACGTGCCATAGCAATTGAAAAACCAAGCGTCGGTGACATCGTCCCACTGGTGATAATGCCCTCACCCAAGGTGGTTTTAACAACCATACCGGCACGCATCACACCACGATCATTGAGTTTAAGCCCCAAAAAGGTATTGTGGCGCGGATTTTCAATCAAAGCCCGCTTACCGATAAAGTCACGAGACTCGTCCTTTAAGCTGACAGTCCATGATAAGCCCGCCTGAGAGGGTTGTGTGCTTTGGTCCATATCAGCTCCATAGAGATTTAATCCCGCCTCTAGGCGCAAGGTATCACGAGCTCCTAAGCCACAGGGCCTGACACCAGCTGCCAATAAATCCTGCCATAGCTCTTGTACTTGCTCTGAGGGCAAAATCACCTCAACCCCATCTTCACCGGTATAACCGGTGCGAGCGATCATCACCTCATCCGCTACAAAGCCAGAACTAAATGGGCTGTAATCTGCGGCTTCGCGCCACTGTGGACGCACTTGCCATAATTTTTCACAAGCATTAGGCCCTTGTACTGCCAAAATGGCTAAGTCAGGACGACTTTTGAGTTGAACATCAAAACCACCCTGTAGTATTTGCTCTTGAATCCATTGCATGTCGCTACTTGCGCAAGCGGCATTTACCACAATACGCCAATGTAGTTCATCAATAAAATAGACGATCAAATCATCAATCACGCCACCGTCCGCATTAAGCATACAAGTATAGAGCGCTCGACCCGCTTGACCATTGATCTTATTAACGTCATTAGCCAATAAATAACGTAAAAACGCCAGGGCGTCAGGCCCTTCAATTACTAGCGTATGAATATGGGAGATATCAAATACACCCGCGTCTTGACGTACTGCATGATGCTCCTCGATTTGTGAACCATAAGCGATGGGCATTAACCAAGCGTTGAAATCGACCATTTTCGCACCCGCATCAAGATGCGCCTGATAGAGAGGGGTTTTATTTAGCTGATCCGGCATGTTTCACCTTTTTAAAAATTAGATTGCTTTTGTTATGATCGCCCCCGCAGTCACCGCCGCCTGAAAACTGAGTTTGTGTTAAGAGCAACGCGCCCTTGGCGAGTTAAGCCCATAGCATCTGCTCGGTGTTATACATCGATTACTAGCTGATGAGGTCTCTATGATTACAGCCAACGATACGATTTTGGGTATTTACAGCGTTGCTAATAGCTTGGCAATAAATCGATATTGTAAGCCACGCCTTCAACTTGAAAACTGACAGTTACAAGCATACTATTTTTATTCAAAAGCGGGAAAGTTTTTTAGTCGTCTTAGGTAGAACTACCGAGCTATGGTGCAGCACAACACCGAAATTAACTCACTATCAACAAATCAATATAAAGGAAAATAATGTTATATATCAGGTTTTTAGCAATTTTTAATTACATTTGAATACATTTGAATTGTTTTGCTGAATATTTTTCTGTTATCGTAAGCGGTCTACACACATAGACATAACAATAAAATTTAATAAAAACGTAATGATTAGCCTTTACACTTTTTACATCGTAATTAGGAGTAAATGCTCATTAATTGCTACCAATATAGGAGTTATATGATGGACAATGGTTTCTACGCTACCCTAGTTGAGGGTTCAACAGCTCAATCAGGTATTACTATCATTGAAGATTGCCGTATCCGAGGAGGCGATGCCGAGTTTTTATATTCAGGCACTATTACCACTGAGTCCAGTGACAATGTCATTGCTAATATCCGTTTCCGTTCTTATACCGCTAGCGCGAGTGATAGTTTCCTCGATTTCACCGAGCGTGATTTCGAGCTTTCATTGAGCGGTCAAAAAACTGACAATGGTTTTCGTGTTACTGGCTACAGTCCGAGCGGGCGCGAGATGGTCATCTTAGGCAAACGCCTATCGGCTATCGATTTCAGTGACTAATTAATCAGTTCAAAAAACAAGGCGCTGTCTATTAGTCTGTGCCTTAGTTTCGATGGTGTGCTGCGCTTATCTTTGTGTCGCAGCCACCATCGCGTCGGCACAAACCACAGCGCTGGACCAAGACCATTGGAAGTTATAACCACCTAACCAACCGGTCATATCCACGACTTCACCAATAAAATAAAGTCCCGGCACCTGTTTGGCTTGCATCGTTTTTTGCTCCAGAGCGGCTGTATCCACACCACCTCTCATGGCCTCTGCCTTTTTATAACCTGCCGTGCCACTGGGCGTCACAGACCAGTTTTCAATGGCAAGAGCTAAGTCTCTTAGATTCTTATCTGCTATTTCAGCAATACGAAAATCCGTTTTAAAACCGAGCTGTTCCGGCCATAACTGAGCAAATCGCTTAGGCCAGATACTGCTTAAAATCGTGATTAACTGCTGCTTACTGCTGCGCTTTTCAGCCAACAAGTAGTTTTCGTTATGAATTTTATGATTTAAGTTTAAATAAATTGGTGAATGACCATCCCAATAAGAAGAAATCTGCAATACGCCGGGACCTGATAAACCGCGGTGAGTAAACAGCACGTCCTCAATAAAGCGTTGGGCCTTTTTACCTGGAGCATTAGCAATGACCACTTCCAGGGACAAACCTGACAGTTGGGCGTAGGGCTGCCATTGTTCCGTCGTAAAAACCAAAGGAACTAAGGCCGGTCTGGGTTCAACTATCTTAAGACCAAATTGTCTAGCTAAGCGTAGCCCAAAATCGGTCGCACCCAACATCGGAATCGCCATGCCGCCAGTAGCCACCACCAACTGCTTGGCCGTCAACAAACCAGCGGAAGTCAGCAAATGATAAAGCGGCTCACCCTCGGCACTTTCGATGCGCTCAACACGCTCTACGGTGCAGGGCATACGCCAACGTACGCCCGCTTCGTCGCATTCGTTTTTTAATACCTCAATAATGTCTTGAGAGGAATTATCACAAAATAGTTGACCCTTGTGTTTTTCGTGCCAGGGTATCTGATAGCGTTCCAGTAGAGCCAGGAAATCCTTGGGCTTGTAATGATTTAAAGCATAGCGAGCAAAACGCGGGTTTTGAGAAACATAATTTTCCCAGGTCGCGCCAATATTAGTAAAGTTACAACGACCGCCCCCGGAAATCCGGATTTTCTCGCCTAACTTTTGAGCATGGTCCACTAACTGCACTGACAAGCCGGAGGCGGCTGCGCGAGCGGCACACATCATGCCAGCCGCTCCCGCGCCGATAACAATGACATCACTATGAGTTTTAGTCATGGTGGTTAAATTACGCATCAGACAGTCTATGATTACTCATCTGCTAAACAATCAACATAGTAACGTAAGCTACCGTCTTCGCGTTGCTCGCTACTTAGACCATGAACTATGGTTTCAAAACCCGGGAAGGAGACATTAAACTCACAAGCAAACTTCAAATAATCGACAATGGTACGGTTAAAGCGTTCACCCGGAATCAACAACGGTATCCCCGGAGGATAAGGCGTTAACAAGACAGCAGTAATACGACCCTCAAGCTCATCAACATCGACACGCTCAATCTCTCGACGAGTCATTTTGTTAAAGGCATCAGCCGGACGCATCGCCGCCTCCATCTCGCTTAGATAGACTTCAGTGGTAATACGAGCTAAATCATGACGTCGATAGGCCTCATGCGCCAGTTGACACAACTCACCTAAGCCCATTTTTTCATAACGTGGGTATTGCTTAACAAAGTCAGGCATACAACGCCATAAAGGCTGGTTGCGATCATAATCGTCTTTAAACTGCTGTAAGGCAGTCACTAGGGTATTCCAACGACCTTTGGTAATCCCGATGGTAAACATAATAAAAAAGCTGTAGAGACCGGTTTTCTCGACCACAATCCCATGCTCAGCCAAGTACTTACTCACTAAGCCGGCCGGAATACCTTTTTCGCCAAACTCACCGGTAATTTCTAAACCGGGGGTCACGATGGTCGCCTTGATCGGATCCAACATGGTAAAACCGTCACTGATATTAGCGAAGCCATGCCATTCGGCATCCGGCTCCAGTAACCAGTCATCTTGCTCACCAATATCATCATGCACCAGACGTGGCGGCCCCCAGACCTTGAACCACCACTCGTCCTTACCATAATCAGAAGCGACCTTACGCATGGCACGACGGAAATCCATCGACTCGCGGATACTCTCTTCGACCAACGCAGTACCGCCCGGAGGCTCCATCATTTGTGCTGCCACGTCACAGGAAGCAATAATGGCGTATTGCGGCGAAGTGGAGGTATGCATCAAGAAGGCTTCGTTAAAAATATTACGGTCTAGTTTTCGCGTTTCCGATTCTTGTACCACAATTTGCGAGGCTTGTGACAGACCAGCTAAGAGCTTATGCGTGGAGTGCGTAGCAAAAATTAAGGGTTCTTGGGGACGCGGACGCTTCTCACCAATCGCGTGCATATTTTCGTAGAACTCATGGAATGACGCATGTGGCAACCAAGCCTCATCAAAGTGCAAATTATCGATGTTGTTGCCCAGCTTTTCCTTAATCATCTCGACGTTATACAAAATCCCGTCATAAGTACCCTGAGTTAGGGTCAGGATACGAGGCTTTTTACGTAAGGCTTCACGCGCAAAGGGATTGGCTTCAATCTTGGCAGCAATACTCTCCGGCTCAAACTCAGACAAAGGAATTGGTCCGATAATCCCTAAGTGGTTACGGGTCGGGCGCAGAAACACCGGAATCGCACCGGTCATGGTAATTGAGTGCAGAATTGATTTATGGCAGTTACGATCGACCACCACAATATCGCCCTCGGCGACATTACCGTGCCAGACGATTTTATTGGAGGTCGAGGTGCCGTTAGTCACAAAATAACAATGATCGGCCTTAAAAATACGCGCCGCATTTCTTTCCGACTCGGCTACCGGGCCCGTATGATCCAGCAATTGACCCAATTCCTCAACCGCATTACAAACGTCTGCACGCAGCATATTTTCACCAAAGAACTGGTGAAACATCTGCCCTACCGGACTTTTCAAAAAGGCCACGCCACCTGAATGCCCTGGACAATGCCATGAATAGGAGCCATCCTGCGCGTAATTAACCAAAGCACGGAAAAATGGCGGTGCTAAGGTGTCTAAATACTTTCTGGCCTCATGAATAATATGACGCGCAACGAACTCCGGCGTATCCTCAAACATGTGAATAAAGCCATGTAATTCACGCAAGATATCATTAGGAATATGCTCAGTGGTACGAGTTTCACCATGCAAATAAATTGGAATCTCATCATTGCGAAAACGCAACTCGGCAATAAAGGCGCGTAATTGGCGAATCGCACTCGCCACCTCTTCGGGCGAATCCGAGTCAAACTCCTCGTCATCAATCGATAAAATAAACGCACTAGCACGACTCTGTTGCTGCACAAAAGAGGTTAAATCACCATAACTGGTTACCGGCAAAACCTCCACACCTTCTGCTTCAATAGCGTCTGCCAAGGCCCGAATTCCGAAGCCGGAAGCGCTGTCGGAGCGAAAATCTTCGTCAATAATAACGATAGGAAAACGGAATTTCATGTGTAACCCCTATGGTCAAAGCTTAGTTCCAAAAAACAAAACATAGCACGAATACAGGACCGGTGCTATGGCTTGTTGTAAAGATTTTTAGAGAAATGAACGACTTTAGGTCTTAGGCAAAGTAACGCCGGTTTGTCCCTGATACTTACCTGCTCGGTCCTTGTAAGAGACTTCGCACATCTCATCGCCTTCGAAAAAGAGCATTTGTGCACAACCCTCGCCGGCATAAATTTTGGCCGGTAACGGGGTAGTGTTTGAAAACTCTAAGGTCACATGACCTTCCCACTCGGGCTCTAAGGGAGTCACATTAACAATAATGCCGCAACGGGCATAAGTACTCTTGCCAAGACATACCGTCAACACACTGCGAGGAATACGAAAATACTCCACCGTACGAGCTAAAGCAAAGGAGTTGGGCGGAATAATACAAACATCCCCTTCAAAATCCACAAATGACTTTTCGTCAAAGGCTTTGGGATCAACAATGGTGGAGTTGATATTGGTAAAAATCTTGAATTCACGAGCGCAGCGCACATCATAGCCATAACTACTCGTACCATAACTGACGATTTTCTCGCCATTTAGCTGGCGTACTTGACCCGGCTCGTAGGGCTCAATCATGCCCTGTGCAGCCGCCTCTCGAATCCAACGATCGTTTTTAATACTCATGATTCCCTACTCGATTCAATACTTTAAAAATGCATAAACCATTAGTTTACTATGCTCTGTGCTTTAGAAAAGCGCATGATCGCACTAGTCTTTAAAGAGTCGACGATAAATCATCTCAATCCCGCTGACTGTACCGACTTTGGCGTCAATGGTGAGATTACGAATTAAGGTATAGCTGACTCTCCCCACCGTCCCACTACCCGATAAGGCCTGTTCTATACTCAGGTCAATGCCCTGTCTCAAGCGCTTGGTAATCTTAATAAACTGCTCGGAAATATCATCTTGCCCCTGATAGGCGGTACTGTCTGCAACCGTACGACGCGGCAAAATAGAACCGGATTCACCCACATCGCCCTTGCGGATCGTAATATCATCAATGCCTAACTGTTTATGAATAGGCTCACTGGCTGGATCACCACCAAGCAAGGAGGTGCCGACTGTCAGTAACATAGCGAGGTCACCGCCACTACTATCAGGACCGCGCCCCATAATTAACCAAGAAAGCTTCTCAACCTCACTGACGTCCGGATAAGAAACTAGGGTGATTTTAGGATTACGGGCATTACCGACCACGCGCATGCCGGCCTCAACCTCAAGGTTTCGACGCAATGCTTCAATATCCAGCACGGGATTAGCAATATCACCTTGGAAGGTAATACGTCCACGGCGGATTTGCAGTCGTTGACCATAGGCCTCAATGGCACCGCCGCGGGTATTAAACTCACCCTCCGCACTCAGCTCATTATTTGCTTGTTTAATCGTAATCGCACCCACTAAACCAGCATCTAAACCAAAACCTACCACATAGAAACGGGGACCCAGATCAACCGTAAAATTCAATAAGAGATCCAAGGCTGATTGCTTAGCCACCGGGGCTTCTTCCCCCTTGCGGACAATTATCACATCAGAATCCAAGGTCGGAGCGGTGCCCTTAATGTCCACACTGACCCAACCGGCATCGGCCGTGAGCTTGCCGTCCACCACGATGCTTGGTAATGCCGCATCAACCGTGACTTGACCACTCATCATGGCAAAGCGATCGGTACGTTGTAGCAAGGGATAGTGATCGAGCACAATATTCAATTTACCGCGAGAACTTTGTAGATTCCAATTACCATTAATATTCAAACTACCGTTTTGAGCCGGCGGATTTTCTTCGATCCACTGGCGAGTACGCCACTCATTCGGAATAATACGAATCACACTTGGGAAATGCAGGCGGTTAATTACCACATCATTGCCATTTAGACCCAGATCTAGGGTGCCATTGAGTAGACGAATCCCATTTTCCACCTCAACAATGCGCAGATCCTGTGCCTTTACCCCACCTGAGGTCACCCAATTACCACCACGATAATTAGCCGTCACATCCACATCAACTCGTCCGCCTAACTCAAGCAAATCACCGGTTAAACCGGTCAGCCAGGAAATATCATCCATATGACCGACCATATGAGCCTGCGTGGTGCCATCAAAGACCGGATTAAAACCATCCAGATTTAAACGAGCGCTGCCTTTGATATTGCCTTTGCTCTGCGTGACTAAATCCAATTCAGCGGTTAAAAGACTGCGTTGACCACCCTGAGGTTGACTATTAAGCCGCAAATCCATACGCTGCAAACCTAAGCGTACAGGCGGATCACTGGGCAAAATAAAATCACCGCCACGATGGAGGATATTTGCGGCACCGGCTAAGGCACCATCAAAATCAAAATCCCACTCTACATCAAAAACCGGCGGATTAGTGATCGGCGTTTCACGGCCTCTCACAATAATGCCGTGATTGAGTGACTTGCCATTGTTATTGGTCGCCAGTTGCAGCCCAAAGGCATTGCTGACATCATCAATCAGTTGTGGGGTCAGAGTCAAACCTCGAATAGCGCCTTGGGTACTGAACTTGCCGTCTTGACCATCAGTGCCACCCTGTTCCAAACTGATTTTGTGATTGCCCGGCAACGTAATGCTGAGCGTTGAAGCGCCGATATCCCACTGCGGTTTACCCTCTGCTCCCTGAGGAATAAAGCTCAATGACACCGCCTCGTGTTGATTAACAGCAAAGCCTGCATGCTTGACATCTAAGGACTCAATCACGCCGGACCACCCCTCATAACCTTCTTGCAAGTTTTTCCAACCGCCGGTCGCACGCACATCAAAATCAATGGGGGCTTTACCCACTTGGTTGAAATTGCCTTGGCTAAAACGACCTTTGGCGGCGAGCTTATTATCGCTGATGGTGCCATCGAGACTTAAATCCAAATCCACAGAACCCGGCAGAGTTGGCCATAAATCACTAAGTCGTGGCGCTTTAACAGAGAGCGCCAAACTATCATCACGCTCACCAAAGGCGCCTTTGGATACAATACGACTCTGCCCCAAACGCAGATCTATATCGGCTTTACTGAGGCTGAAATTATGTTGGTCTTGGAAAAACAGACCAAAATCAATATCGCCCTGCAAAGGCTGACTATTCCAACGACTGCCTTGGAGAAACTCACCGGTCAAAAAAGCCTGTCGCGGCGTATAATCCTCGGCTAGGATAATGTTAAAGTGCAAATCGCCATTTATCATCCCCGGCGGTACCGCACCATAACTGATCTTTTCCAAGGGCATACCGCTGGTTTGCAACACACCGTAGAGACGCGTGTTTTCTTCAAACTCGCCCTCCTTGCCGGTAAATACATGAGCATTCAAGCTTGAGGCATCGGGTAATCTTAAATTGACTTGTGCACGCTCCAACATAAAGGGACTGGTGGGGTGTAAAAACACATGTGCATCAAGGTCTGAATTTTCTCCCTCCCCGCTTGCCATGATATGCATGCCCTCTGCACTAACCACAAACTCTTCGGGCAAAGCATTAGCACCAGTCTGTTGAACCTTTAACGATAAGTTATCAAAATCCAACGGCACCGGCGTAGGGAATGGCCATAAACCGGAGCTATGCTTGCGTGTCAAATGAAAATCACCGCTTAATTGATCCTCTTGCATAAAAGCCCAAGTCGCATCAAAGACCAACTCCTCTTCAGGCTTAAGGGTCTCTGGGGGACTCAGTAGTTTTTTTTGCTGCAAGCTATCAACTACCGCTAGTAAGTACTCATAGAGAGTCATGCTGGCAATCAAATCACTGATGGCTCCCTGAGTTTCCCAATGCTTTGACTGACCTTCGCTGTGTTCGTGATGGATCAGACTTTGGCGTCCATCAGGGTAACGTAAACTAAGCTCCGTCTCACCAACTTGCCAACTAAATTGTTGCTTGTCGGTAGGCAGCATCAAATCAATCTGCAAGGGCTTTTGATTATTTAAGGCTAAACCGGCATAGGAAGCGTCTAAAGCACGCGCAGACAAAACCCAGTTTTGCGGCTTAGTTGCCTCAAATCGCACCTCGCCATTTAGGTCAAGATTCACTAACAGAGGCTGCTTATCTTTATCCTCGAGTAAAAAAGCATCGTATAGAGCGTTTAAGCTTAAAGTATGCTTTGAAGGATCGCCTTTGAGCAACATATCAGCTTGTACTTGTCCCGGAGTTCCGGGCCACCAAGTCGCTAACTCAGGAATCTGTACATTTAACTTAAGCTCATCGTCCTGATGCCCTATCGCGCCGAGCAGACTAAGATAGGAACGATCTAGATCGATGAAAGTATCCACATCACTTAGTTTAAGCTGATACCACTTAGGCGTTGCTAGACTGGGGTCCAATTCGATTTGCTGAGGTAAGGCAAAGACGCCACTCAGATCCGCCACCGCCTTAATTTGTCCACTCAAATCAAAGTGATTCCAGCGACTGCCGGATTCGATTTTCAAATCCGGTTGCAGTCGCATAATCAATTTTCGCTGTAAAACTGTTGCCCCGATGGTGCCGTTAATATTCAGTGCTGATTCATCCGGTAAGTGCCCCAAGCTAAAGGCGCTTAGATCAAGGGCGTTGGCCTCAATCCTAGCCTGCCAATTTTGCACCTGCTCCTGAGTTAAGTCGCGAACCGTATCGATTTCCAGCTTCAGCGACCCCTCATCCGTACTAGTCAAATCAACCGCCGCTTTTTTAACCGCCATAGCAAAACCGCCCTCAAGGCTAAGCTCGGTATTTAATTCAGAACGCTCGCCTTGGCCATGGACCTTAATCTGTGTCTGCTGAACTTCTTCGTCAAGACCCTGAGTTAACTCGATCGCAATATCCGCAAGATCTAATGGTAAAGGATGCTCCAAAGGCAGAATAGTATGACCGGAATGACGCTTTAAATGTATCGTCCCTAATAAATCAGGTTGCGCTTTTAAAGTCCAATCACCGTCATAGGCAACGGCAGGAACTTGCTTTTTCCGCTCAATCGCCGCTCGCGTCTCAGCTAGCGCTTGCTGATGCGTCTTAAGCTCCTCATCAGCCATCGCCTCAAGGTCCTGAGCCTCCAGGGCATCTAATTTGGCTTCAACATTTACCTCAAGCCCCAGCAACTGCATCAAACGATTATCAACAATCAAATCGTTAAAAGTGCCTTCGCTGGCCCAAGCACTGCGACTTAAGGAGGTTTTTACATGATGTAAAACACCCTGATGCTGACCCGGGAGGGTGACCTCAAAATCAGCCTCGGCAATCTCAAAAAGATAATCGCCGATAGTTTGATCAAAACTTAACTGTGCTTTTCCTTGCTGCACTAGTTTGAAGCCTGCATGTGCTGCCTGCAGATTATCTAAGGCAGCCTGCCAGTGATAACGTCCCTCGTCACTACGTAATTTGCCCACGAGATCAAAGTGCGCATTAATGGCTTCTTTACCCAGCCCATGTTGTGACGCTGCCAGTTCCGCAGCAGAGAGTGACTCCGGATTAGGCACCTCGGGGTCATATTTAATCTGTGCCTTAATATCATGCTCACTGATATTGCCTAGCATATTCACTTTAAGCTCTGCTCGACCGGCTATTTCTTCAGCGATTTGCGATAAATCCTGCAAATTGACATCAAGCTGTAGCCCCTCATGGGCTTGTTCTGAACTAAGAAACTGCCCCTTGGACTCGATGCTGTTCTCACCAAGACGTAGCAATATATCGGCGCGATTAAGACTCAGCTGCTCCCATGCCGTCACGCCTTTTTCAACAAAGACCTGACTGAAATCCGCATTGATATTAAAACCACCATGAAGTGGCTCCAGATTCCAGCGACTGCCGCGGAAAATACCACCCCTAAACTCAATCGCCTCTAATTGCGCTTGCTGATCAAAATCAACGGCAAAATTAAAGTCTGAATCAAGACGCGAGCCACTCTGTATTAAATCAAGGATGAACTTATCCGTTTTAATCGTCCCTTCTAGACGTCGTGCCGCCTTTTTTGTTGCTTCTTCGCTGGCGCCTTCGACTAATAGAGGTACCGAGTTAATCTCGGTTTGCAGACGCATATCCTTAGCCATCGTCAAATCAATAATGGCCTTAGTCAAGGGCATCGTAGACTCTAAATCCAGACCCGCATCAACATCTAGATCTAAGCTCTGACCCACACCATCGGCCTTCAATTTAATCTGTAGTTCATCGAGACCACCATCAATTTGTACTGTGGCATCAATCTGGCAACGAGTCTGAATTCTGATATCACCACTTTTGCCGAGCAAATAATCTACGCAAAGTGGCGATTGAGTGTGAAGGCCCTCGTTGACTGTGTCTAGGGTTAAATGCATCGGCCAAGGGTAAGCTAATTTCTCCAGCTCGACGGTACCGCTTAGCTCACTTTTAACATCGGGATGAGTGACTGTGAGTTGATGCAGATCGGCCTTGGTGCCGGAATGGTCAAGCACAAGATTTTCAAGATCGAAGTTATTGAGTCCGACCGGTAAATTCTTACCCTGAGGATCGGTCATGGTGAACTTACCCACCGAAACCTTATCAACTTGAATAGAAATAGGCAGAATCAACTCATCAGCAGACTCTTCGTCCAACTGCGGTTCTGTTGGAAAAAGCTCGATGCTTAAGTCGCCGGTCATCAGGTGTACGACTTGCAAACGTGCACGCAACAAACTGAGCCAATTAACTGCTAGGGCATTATCTTTAGCAACGATTTTTAAGGCCGGGGTCTTAACCTCCAATTCTTTACTGCTGATGCCACTCCAGATAGTGCCCTCAATTTGCAACATACGACCATTAATCTGCGCCATTACCGTATTTAACAGCCACCGACTGCCCGGCTGCGTTCCTACCAAAAATGCCAATGTAGAAAAAAGCAGGATCAGAATTAAAGCGATCAGTCTTAACCAGGTGAATCTGAAAAAGTTCATAATTCCTTGTGCTTAGAAAGCCATACCTAGGGAGAAATGCCAACGTATTTTACGGTCTCGATGACCGTAAGCAATATCAAAAAACAAAGGGCCGGCTGGTGTTTTAATACGGGCACCAACACCGGTCCCCACATGCAGCTTCATATCCTTGAATTTTGGCGCAGCATCGCCAGCGTCTACAAAATATGCAATCCCGAAAGTATTATTAAAATAATGCGTGTACTCTACACTGGCAACGGCTAAAGCGCGTGTCCCAATCACACTCTTATGGGCATGCTCGCCAATACCAAAATAACGATAACCTCGAATTGAACCGGCACCTCCGGTACGATAGCCAAAGTCATCGGGGATCCGAGTGCTGCTTTTAGCTTGTACATACCCCACTTCAGCGCGCACGGTAATATTGTCACGACGACCCACCGGCCACCATTGTTGAGCTCGTATCGAAGTGCGAGCAAATGGGTCACCACGCTCTAAATCCGCCCCCAAGCCCACGCCTAACACAATTAAATTGCCCGAACGCGGATCAAATTTACTGTCAACATCGCGACGCAACAGGTCATAAGTAATGACGGCATTAGGTAATTCAAATTTAGGCTGCCCCTTGCGCTTGACGGAATCATAGGCAAGGGCGGCGGAATAACGACTCTCATACTCCACTCGACTGTCCGGATCCAGTTTGAATTCATTCGTCCGGCGCCAACCCAGCGCAAAACGAGATACTTCCTCATCAGAATAATCCGAGCGCCTAGCGACAACACCAAAGCTGTCGATGGTGCCATCGTAGTTAGGCGCCCGATAGATATCCAAATAACCACGCTGCTCCTTAAGCCTGAGGCTAGCCCCTGCTTCAAGACTGACCGCCTGATTCCAGACCACATTTTGACGATACAAGCCCTCGACCCTGAAGGTATTAACATCATCAATACCGACCGCACCAGAAATAATCCGCGCCGGTCCCTCGGTGACCCGCACCAGAACCGGCAAAGTGGCCTCTGCTTGTCCGTAAATTGCCGGATCATCGGGCTTTTTTATAGTGACAAAAGCGCCCCTAAAGAAATTAGTTGATTGTAAAGTTTGCTGCCACTCATCGAGCTTTTCTTGCGAAAACTGCTCGCCCGGCTCATAACGAATATAGCGTCTAATCAAACTAATAGGCACACGACGCAAACCCTGCACCTCAGTATGACCTAAACGCACTGCCGGACCACTATCGACCACCGTAAGCAAATCTGCCGTAGACTCGTCCGGATCGATTAAGGCTTGAGAATGCGTCATCCGGGCAAGGTAGAAATCATCCGCAGCCACCTGCTCTAGAAGCGAGCTTTTGGAGCGACTCCAGATAGTATTAATAAAGACCTCCCCCTCGGGTAGGCCCCAGTCCTTGCGTAGATTTTCAATACGTTGCTTGTAGGTCGGTGAGTTGGCAATCGTACCGGTGAACTCATTGCTAACTGACTGTACACGCGTCAACTCACCGGGCACTATACTAATATCCCAAGTTTCGCCCTCAAAGTCTTCACCGACTTCCAATGTTACTTCCGGATCAAAATAGCCCCGCGTCGCTAGCGATGTCAGCACGGCATCACGTCCACGACGACGAATTCGATCGGCCTCACGGCTATCCTGATCATCGGCTTGACGCACTACAGAAGAAATGGCTGAGTTAACAACCTCCAAATCCTCAGGCGCCAGGCCACCGGGCATAATGATGACCTCGGGCACCCTGAGTTCCTCTTCGGCTTCGGCTTCTTCCAGTGCTTTTGCCTCGGCTGCTGCCAAGACTTGAGCCTCACGCTCAACAGCCTCTCTCTGTTGACGCTCATAAACCGGCCCCGTCATAGAGTCTGACTGAGCTAAAACGGCATCTGCAAAGCCGGTACCAAGCAAAGCTGCTAAGAATAAAAAAGGAAACTTACGAAGAATTTTGTTCGTCGAACCCATTAGTTGTTAACTTATGTTTAAGTAGTTTTCTTAAAATAATTTAAGATTAAAGGTTCTCCACAACTACTTTAGGAAATGCGCCGGAGCGATCCACAGGCAATTCGGAGATATTAAAAGCCAAGCGACGAGCAATCAAATGATAACGCTTAGCTGACTCCGACTCAGGATCGGAGACGACAGTCGGCTTACCTGCATCCGTTTGTTCGCGCACGGCACGGCTTAATGGTAAAGCACCTAACCATGGTACTTCAAGCTCCTCAGCCATATTTTTACCACCCTCTTCACCAAAAATATGCTCAGCATGACCGCAATTGGTACAAACATGAACGCTCATATTTTCCACTACCCCTAGAATCGGCACGTTAACCTTTTGGAACATACGTAATCCCTTGCGGGCGTCCAATAAAGCCACATCCTGAGGGGTTGTCACGACGACAGAACCGGTTAATGGTGCTTTTTGTGAAAGAGTTAAGGCAATATCACCCGTACCCGGGGGCATATCAATAATTAGATAATCCAAATCAGGCCAAGCGGTTTGACTCAACATTTGATCGACTGCTTGAGCGACCATTGGGCCACGCAACATCGCCGGTGCGTCGGCCTCCAGCATAAAGCCAATGGAGTTTACAGCTAAACCGTAAGCCTCTTGAGCCTTCATACGACCACTCTCGCCCTCACCCTCACTTTCAATCTTGGCGTCTTCGATATTTAAGATTAAAGGCTGACTCGGACCATAAATATCCGCATCTAAAATACCCACACGGGCACCGCTTTGCAACAGAGCTAAAGCAATATTTGTTGAGGTTGTGCTTTTACCCACACCGCCCTTGCCGGAGGACACGGCGATGATATTTTTAACCGATTTGAGTGCCTTTAGGCCGCCTTGTACCACGTGAGTACGAATGGCATCTGACCACTCGATTTCGATTTCCGGAAAACCGCATTCTTCGGCGATTTGACGGATATGTATAATGACTTTTTCTTTGTCTTTACCCAAAAAATATCCGGGTTCAAACTTGAAATTAAGAGATGAACCCTTAATTAGAGACATCACCCCTTTTTTTAGAGTCAGGTCACGTTCTTTGATTTTGTGACCGATATTAATTCCCAAACTGGGATCGACCAGTTCTTTTTGTAAGCGACTGTATAAGGTTGCAAGTTCTGCGTTCATTCCGATGATTTTCCAATTTTATAAAGTAGAATTAAATACTAATATGTCATATTAATTCTGTATTGCTATTTAGACTACGAAAACCAGATTAATACACGGAGTATTTCGTATCATGAAAGATCTTTTTCGAGGCATTTTTGCCACTATAGCCTTTATTACTATATCGTTTATCGGTTTAGTATTGGCCTTTACATTTATTTTTACCCTGCTAGTCGGGGTGGCTGTTCTGTATGTGATTAACCGCATCCGCGGCAAGTCATTTTCGCCCCAACAATTTTGGCATGAACACAGAGCTCGCGCTCGCGCTAAAACCCAAGACTTCACAACCCGCTACCGCAATAAATACACAAGTGGAAGCGATAATTTTACACGACCAACCGAATCAGAGGTCACTGATGTCGAATTCCACGAGATCAAGTAACTACTCTCTTATCCGATTACTGCCCTTCTGTAAAATAAATCACTGCCAATAGATTAGAATAAAGGATTAATTTGTTAATCCTTTATTTTTTGTCTTTTTTAAACTGATTGTCTCTTATGTCTCGCACTCTATTCGTTACTACTGCTTTACCCTACGCTAATGGTTCCTTTCATATTGGTCATATCATGGAGTATATCCAAGCCGATATCTGGGTTAGAGCGTTACGAATGTCTGGTCATACCGTCCACTTTGTCTGCGCTGATGATGCACACGGGGCGCCTATTATGTTGAAGGCCGAGAGTGAGGGCATTAGTCCCGAAGAGCTGGTAGCCGGCATCGCCGCCGAGCGCCCGAAGTATTTAAACGGTTTCCATAT
Source organism: Alcaligenaceae bacterium (assembly GCA_030538235.1). Lineage (GTDB taxonomy): Bacteria > Pseudomonadota > Gammaproteobacteria > Burkholderiales > Burkholderiaceae_B > Oligella. The sequence goes on along the minus strand of JAUNUJ010000003.1, from coordinate 67,260 downwards.
TAAATTTGACCACTGGCACAACACCCATAGCCAGGAAAATATCGAGCTCTCACACGAGATTTACTTCGCCCTCAAAGAAGCGGGCTTTATCAGTCAGCGCAGCATTGAGCAATTTTATGATCCGGTCAAGGGGATGTTCTTGGCAGACCGCTATATCAAGGGCGAGTGCCCAAGCTGTCATGCCAAAGATCAATACGGCGATGCCTGTGAGCACTGCAGCACCGCTTACTCGCCAACTGAACTCATCAATCCCTACTCGACCCTAACCGGCACAACGCCGATCCTAAAGAGCTCTGAGCACTTTTTCTTTAACTTATCAGATCCGCGCTGCGTAGAATTTCTATTAAACTGGACCCAAGGCAAAAACGCCCAGGGCAAACCGCATCTACAATCCGAGGTTTTAGCTAAAACTCGCGAATGGCTCGGCACCAACATCGAAGAGAGCAAATTAGACGATTGGGATATCTCACGTGATGCGCCTTATTTCGGTATTGAGATTCCGGATGCGCCGGGCAAGTATTTTTATGTATGGCTCGATGCACCGGTTGGTTATCTTGCCTCTTTAAAGGCCTATTGCAAAAAAGTCGGCCTTGATTTTGATGCGCTCCAGGATCCTGAGTCTGATACCGAACAATACCACTTTATCGGTAAAGACATTGTTTATTTTCACGCACTGTTCTGGCCGGCCATGTTGAAATTCTCCGGTCGCAAAATACCTGATGGTTTACATGTCCATGGTTTTATTACCATGAGCGGCGAAAAAATGTCCAAGAGTCGTGGCACTGGTATTTCACCGCTACGCTACTTGGATATTGGCATGAACCCCGAGTGGATGCGTTATTACCTGGCAGCCAAGCTCAATAGTCGCGTTGAAGATACTGACTTTAATCCGGATGACTTCATCGCCCGAGTTAATTCCGACCTCATCGGCAAATACATTAATATCGCCAGCCGTGCTGCTAACTTTATTAGTCGACACTTTGACGGCAAGCTGGCCTACCTGGGCGATCAATCCGCACTCGAAGCTGAATACAAGACACTAACTGAGCAAATTGTCAGCGATTTTGAAGCTCGCGAATATGCGCGTGCGGTGCGCACCATCATGGCTCAAGCCGACAAAATCAACCAAGCTTTTGACCAAGCTCAACCTTGGCTAATGGCTAAAGGCATTAGCGAGGCTTCCGATCAGCAAAAAGCCGAATTACAAGATATTTGCTCTCGTGCGCTTGCCGGTTTCAAGGCCCTTTCTGTGCTACTTGCCCCGGTACTGCCTGAGCTTGCTTCACGTGTCGCCCAAGAATTGTTTAAATTGGACCGTGATTTTATCTGGAGCGATACGGCTGAATTGCCTAGCGACATTGCTCCATTTAAACACTTAATGAAGCGCGTTGAAGAAAAGCATCTGGACGAGTTACTGGAAATCACCGCCACTGATAGCAAAATAACAAGCCCTAGCGAAGACCTAAAGCCAGGCGGTGAAGCCATTGCCCCGACAATTACTTATGATGATTTTATGAAAGTCGATTTACGCATTGCAAAAATTGTCAATTGCGAGGCAGTTGAAGGCGCTGATAAGTTATTACGTCTGACGCTCGATGTCGGCGAGGGTCAACATCGTCAAATTCTCTCCGGCATCAAATCCATGTATCAACCTGAGCAATTGATCGGCAAACTTACTGTCGTGGTCGCCAATCTAGCGCCTCGCAAAATGAAATTCGGTCTCTCCGAAGGCATGGTGTTATCTGCTGCTCACGCTGACCCCAAGATAAATCCCGGCTTTTATGTGCTCGAGCCTTTTGAAGGTGCTGAGCCCGGTATGCGTATTCTTTAATAGCGATTTTTTGGTTTTACGAGGTATTAAATGAATACAACTAACAAAGCGACAGAAGTAACTGCGTCAACTACGCCTACTGAAGAAAAAAAAGACTGGGGCCATATTAAAAGCTACGTACACCGCAGCACTCACATGACCCCAAGTCAAAAAAGAGCCTTAAGCGGAGAGCTTTTCGATACGTGGTGTCTGCCATATCAAAATGCAATCATCAATTACGACGACGTGTTCAATCGCTCAGCCCCGACCATTTTGGAAATCGGTTTCGGCATGGGTGAAACCACGGCAAAAATCGCCATCACCTCTGCAGATAAAAATTTTATCGGTGTCGAAGTTTTCTCCGGTGGCGTGGGCGCTTTATTAAAGCGCATCGATGAGGAAAACATTCCAAACATCCGTATCATTCAACACGATGCGGTGGAAGTGGTCAACCATATGCTTGAAGCCGAATCTCTGGACGGTGTGCATATTTACTTCCCAGATCCCTGGCCCAAAAAGCGTCACCACAAACGTCGCTTAGTACAATCGCCCTTTATTAAGCAACTAGTCAGTCGCCTCAAACCGGGCGGCTATATTCACTGCGCTACCGACTGGGAAGACTATGCCATGCAAATGCTTGAGGTCCTTAGTAATGAGCCGACGCTACAAAATCGCCATGAGGAGTTTGCCCCCAGACCGGATTATCGCCCACTGACAAAATTTGAGAATCGTGGCATACGTCTAGGCTACGGCGTGTGGGATTTAATTTTTGAAAAAAAGGCCTAATCGATGTACCCTGCCATTGAACCCTATAAGCACGGTTTCCTAAAAACCGATGATGGCCACCAAGTCTATTGGGAGCTATGCGGCAATCCTCAAGGCAAGCCAGTTGTATTCTTGCATGGCGGACCCGGTGCAGGCTGCAGTCCACACCATCGCCAATTGTTTAATCCTGAACTATATAATATTCTGCTATTTGACCAACGCGGTTGTGGCAGATCCAAGCCTAGCGCATCGCTAGAAAACAATACAATTCAACAGTTGATTGCCGATATGGAGCGCTTACGCAGTGAGATCATCAAGGCCGAGCAGTGGTTAGTCTTTGGTGGCTCTTGGGGCTCGACCCTGGCTTTAGCTTACGCTCAGACCCATCCGCAGCAGGTTAAAGGATTGATTCTACGCGGCATCTTCACCGTACGTCATGAGGAAGTCAAATGGTTCTACCAACAAGGCGCCAGTTTTATTTTCCCTGACAAGTGGGAACAGTACCTTGCACCCATCCCACAAGACGAGCGAGATGATTTGCTAGCAGCTTATAGACGACGCCTGACCGGCAATGACGAGGACGAAAAACTGCGCTGTGCTTATGCTTGGGCTAACTGGGAAAGCGGTACGATCTCATTACTGCCGACCGCCGAAAAAGCCCTAAGCCTAGCGGACAAGGACGCCGTGCTGAGTTTTGCTCGCATTGAAAATCACTACTTCACTCACAAAGGCTTTATGGATGAAGGACAACTGATTCGCGATGCCCACCTACTAGCAAATATTCCGACCATTATTATTCAAGGTCGCTACGATAGCTGCACACCGGCTAAAACCGCTTGGGATTTATATAAAGCCATGCCACATGCCGAGTTTCATCTTATTCCGGATGCCGGACATGCCTTTAATGAACCGGGTATTTTAGCGGCGTTACTGCAAGCAACTGACAAATACGCTGAGCTGTAAACACTGCTTTATAGCCACTTGATTTGAGAACCCGATAATCACTTAAATTTATCGGGTTTTTTGTTGTTGATTAGCAAAAAAGCGGCTTTTTGATAACTATTTAATCCTTTAGTTACAAAACAATTTGTTAATATATGTAGTGGATTCGTTGGTCTCAACCAACTTCTCAATTAAATTGCACAAAAGGAGCAAATTATGGGTCTAATCAGCTTTGTAAAAAACGTCGGTGAAAAGATTTTCGGTGGTAACGAGGCAAAAGCCGCCACTGCAGATGAGCTTAAAAAAGAGTTAGATAAACACGGCCTAGATGCTGAAGGTTTAGATATCGCGGTTGATGGCGACAAAGTCGTGGTCAAGGGTAAAGCAGTCGATTCCGCAACAGCTGAGAAAATTGCCGTTGCTCTTGGTAACACTATCGGTGTTGCTGAAGTAGACAACCAATTAGAGTCTGACAGTGCCGATGGCGAATCAACTTTCTACACGGTAGTTTCCGGTGATACCCTTTCTAAAATCGCCAAAGAGCAGTATGGCAACGCCAATGACTACATGAAGATTTTTGAAGCCAACAAACCGATGTTAACTCATCCGGACAAAATCTACGTCGGTCAGGTTTTACGTATTCCAAAATAAGTTTAAGGCTGATTAAGTAAGTTTTAATACTTAGTTCAGACAAATTTAAAGCCCTAAGTTAAATTTTGACTTAGGGCTTTAACATGTTGAGTTTCAATTTACTTTAACGACGACGTTTACGCTTAGTGCTACTGCGACTGCGACCGCCACCACCCATACCAGGCAATCCCGGCATACCGCCACCCATCCCGGGTAAACCACCACCGCCGCCGCCCATCATACCGCCTAAGCCGCCTAAACCACCTAAGGCGCGCATCATTTTCTGCATCCCGCCCTTTTTGAATTGCTTCATCATGCCTTGCATTTGCTCGAACTGCTTTAGCAAACGATTGACCTCTTGCACCTGTACACCCGCACCTTTAGCGATACGCTGTTTGCGTGATGCCTTTAACAGCTCAGGCTTAGTGCGCTCTTCAAGGGTCATGGAATTGATGATTCCCTCAGTACGACGTAATTGCTTTTCAGCCTCACCGCCCTGTAACTGACCGGCCATACCGGCAAACTGGGCCGGCAATTTCTCCATAATGGAACCCATATCACCCATTTTTTTGACTTGCTGTAATTGATCCAAGAAGTCATTTAAATCGAATTTATCGCCTCTTTTGAGCTTAGCGGCCATTTTTTCCGCTTCAGCGATATCGATACTGCGCTTAGTCTGCTCAACAAGAGAGAGAATATCACCCATCCCGAGCACACGCTGGGCCATACGGTCAGGATGAAATACCTCCAAGCCATCGAGTTTCTCAGAGACACCGACAAACTTTAACGGCTTACCGGTGACGTGACGCACGGAAAGAGCCGCACCGCCACGGGAGTCACCATCCAGCTTAGTCATAACCACACCAGTTAATGGCAACACATCGGAGAAAGCTTTAGCTACGTTTACCGCGTCCTGACCCTGCATGGCATCGACCACGAACAAAGTCTCTACCGGTTTTAAGAAACCATGAAGGGCGCTAATCTCGTCCATCATATCTTGGTCAATACCTAAACGACCCGCCGTATCCACAATCAACACATCGTAGAAATGTCGCTTGGCATGATCTAACGCAGATTTAGCAATATCCAGAGGTTTCTGAGAGCTGTCAGATGGGAAAAAATCCGCGCTGACCTGTGCAGCGACAGTTTTTAACTGCTCAATCGCCGCAGGGCGATAAACGTCAGCACTGACGACAAGGACTTTTTTCTTGTCGATTTTTTTGCCATTTTGAGTTAATTCGCCCTCGATTAACAAGCGAGCTAACTTTGCTGTAGTGGTGGTTTTACCGGCACCCTGCAGACCTGCCATCAAAATCACGGCAGGCGGTTGAGCAGCCAAAGATAACTCACTATCGGTCAGCGCCAAATCACCGCCCATAATGCGTGTCAGCTCATCGCTAACGACACCGACCAAGGCTTGACCGGGGTTTAAACTACCGACAACCTCTTGGCCCATGGCCTTTTCTTTGACTTCTTGTACAAACTCCCTAACAACGGGTAGCGCCACATCCGCCTCTAGCAAGGCCATGCGGACTTCTCTTAACATTTCCTGCGTGTTGGCTTCGGTCAAACGAGCCTGGCCACGCATGGTTTTTACTACTCTAGATAAACGATTGGTTAAATTATCAAGCATTATTCATCACTCTATGGTTAGGCAGAAAGGTATATAATGCTTCTTATTCTTATTGTTTTTGGTTTATAAAGAAGCCTTTTTCCGCTTTATGTCACTAGACATTGTATTGCACTATCTATCTGCTTTGGCATATCTCCTGCTCGCAGCTTCAATTTGGTACCCTTTGTGGAAAAACCAAGAGCTGGAACAACACAGGGGCGTTCGCCATTGGGCACTGTTACTGATTCTACTCTTGCATGGTGGAGCAGTCCACTATGCTATGCTCTATAGCGACCATATCCGTCTCAATTGGGCGCTCAGTCTCTCATTGACCATCTGGATTGGGATGATTATTTACTGGATAGAGAGTAACTTCGTCTCAATCAAGGCCTTATTATTGCCTTTAGGCTTATCAAGCGCTGTTGGCTGCTTACTCACCGCCTTCTTTCCGACGGCTGATAGTGGCATTAAGATTTACGTCAATAGTGAAATCTTCCGTATTCATCTGATTATTTCACTGTTCGCATATAGTGTGATTGCGCTAGCAACGATTCAAGCGTTAGTAACCACTGCCGTGGATCGTTACTTACATAAACCTCATGATTTTGATTCTGAACAAAAGTTCCTCAATCGTTTAGTTGATGCCCAACCGCCTCTGCTACTACAAGAGCGTCTATTATTCCGGTTGATATGGATAGGCTTTGGCTTATTAAGCCTGTCAATTATTACCGGCAGTTGGGTATCCATGCGCTATTATGATCAACTACTGCCACAAGACCACAAGACTTTTTTCACTCTATTGGCTTGGATTGTTTTTGCCTTTTTATTGGCCGGTCGAACCATCTGGGGCTGGCGTGGTCGTATTGCCTTACGGTGGAACCTACTGGGCTTCTTTTTATTAATGTTGGCATATACCGGCTCCCGATTTGTTTTCGAGATGATTCTCGGACGCTAATCAAGGTCACGCTAGGACTTCAATGAGATTCTTACTTTTATTAATTATCGCTTTTATTGCCTTATTGTTGATTAATCGTGCTCTGGGCAATGCCCGTCGGGCCATGCAACAAAGAGAAAATGAGCAGCGCGCCAACCAGACCAAAGCTATCGGCATGGTTCAATGCGCCCACTGTGGCATCCATATTCCGGAAAATGAAGCAGTACATTATCAAAATAAGAACTGGTGCAGTTTAGAGCATGCAAAAACTGCTGACAAGGTGTAAGCTACTTAAATCAACGATGATTTTAGGGTAACACCATGAGAAGTGTGAGCGAGACCAAGAAAAAAACACCTCAATTCAAAATCGACAGACATGGCTGGTTAAGACAATTTACCGGTTTCAGCACGTCGAGTCTTAAACTTCCAACACGATCAACAACACAAGCTCCCCGTAGAGCGTCGAACAAAAGCAAAGAGCCTTTAGTCAAATATCTTGTGTCGCCTAATTTTTCTAAGCGCGCTGCTGGTCAAAGAGCCGACTTATTAGTAATTCATCATATCAGCTTGCCACCTGATCAATTTGGCGGTCCGTACATTGAGCAGCTGTTTACTAATCAGTTGAATCCTGATGAACATCCGTTTTTTAAAAAAATAAAGGATTTACGTGTATCGGCACATTTTTTAATTCGCCGTGACGGTCAAATTGTGCAGTTTGTCAGCACCGACAATGTGGCTTTGCATGCCGGTCAATCCGATTTTGTCGGACGTGGACCATGTAACCCCTACTCCATTGGTATTGAATTGGAGGGTAATGGCACAACGGCATTTGAAGAAATTCAATATCATCACTTAGCATTGCTAACCATCGCTTTAAAACGACGTTATAGCCTAACAGCGGTCAGAGGTCACGAACATATTGCCCCCGGTCGCAAACAAGACCCCGGTCCTAGCTTTAATTGGCGCCGCTACGCTAAAGATGCTGGCTGGCACAGAAGACAACTTCCTTGAGCTAAGCCAATTTAATTCATTAATTAATCGACTCGTCATCACGATGGTGTTTTTTGATGCGATAAACCAATTCGACAATATTTTTCACTTGATACTTGTGGATAATATTTGCCCGATGAAGCTCTACCGTGCGTACTGATATATTTAAAGCGGCAGCGCACTCCTTGCTGGTTAAACCCTTTTTAATCAGCAGAAAGATTTCCTTTTCACGAACTGTCATTCGCTTCATGGTGAAATGCTCAGCAGTGTCTGACATTTTTTCCTTCCGAGAAAGCTTGACTTGTTGCTGTTCGTATTTCCTTAGTTTCGATTTCATAATAAATCACCTGTTATCGATTAAAAATTCAAATTTTCTGCAAATAATTCATCGCTATAATCGTGCTGTAGCTCCGCTGCATTACGCACATTAAGCTTTCGAAAAGCATTTGCTCGATGCGTCTCAACGGTACGTTCTGTGATCTGTAATTCAACACAAATTTCTTTGTTGGCATAACCCTTAATCACTAACAGACAAACACGTTTTTCTTGGGGGGTTAACCTATCGGGCCCCTTGTCCCGTACGGTCTTACCGTTCATATCTATAAGCCTTTATATAATTAAAAAATCAAATCATGTTATTAAAAAACAAAAATCCCTTATTACTTCAATGACATAAAGAATGACACCCTGTTAATGTCTTATCGACAAAAACACGATGACGACTTATTAGATACCACTTTTAAAATGGTGAAAACCCTTATTAATTAATAAAAACTTATTTATAGGTAGTTCCACTTATTTTGTAGGTGCTATTCCCTATGAGAAATAAAATTAGAGTCACAGAAAAACAACGAACACATTGAATTAATAAGGTATTTATAAAAAATTAAAACAGCGTATGACAAAATTCATATCGAAAAATCTCTACAAAAAAACCTGTTTTTGACCCTAAGAAGTTCACCTAATCCCTATTAATAATTTTCCGTCTTGCATTAGCTGATAATTGTGCTAGAGTAGGAATTATTGCGATACATAAAGAGAGGTTCACTATGAGTTCTATTAATTTATCTATCAACGCCCATCGTCTTGAGTTGACGCCCGCGATTAGAGAGTATGTTGTAAAAAAGCTTGATCGTGTCTTGAGGCACACCGAAGGTGCCACAGCTGCCATTGTGAATCTTTCAGTCGAACCACTTAAGCATCGCGCAGAGATCACGGTACGTGTACCCGGCAAAGAGCTTTTCTGCGAAGCTATCGAAGAGGACTTATACGCAGCGATTGATATTTTGGCCGACAAGGCTGATCGCATGGTACTCAAGCATAAGAGCAAGCAAAACGATCGCGCCTATGCGACGCGACGCGCTACTGTTAGCTCTTAACTTACACTTTTCACTGCCTAATTAAGTCGTTCAGATTAATTAGGCAGTCTTGATCTATCACTAGTCATCAAATGTTTTTTCACATATAGTAAAATTTACCCGGCAATTAGCTGGGTTTTTCATTCTTCAGTTTGATTTTTAGTTATGATAGAACCCTCTTTTCGAGGAAAATAACTCACATATGAACCAATTTGCGAATATTTTGAGCGTCGAGAACATCCTTCTCGACATAAATGTCACTAGCAAAAAGCGTGCTTTTGAACAGGCTGCTCTACTCTTTGAAAACAATCAGGGAGTTTCTCGCTCTACTGTCTTTGACAGTCTCTTTTCTAGAGAAAGGCTCGGCTCTACGGCTTTGGGTCACGGCGTTGCTGTGCCACATGGCCGCATCCCCAACCTGACGACACCGGCTGCGGCTTTTATGCGCCTGACAAATGCCATTCCTTTTGACGCACCGGATAATCAAAACGTCAATATTTTGGTGATCTTGTTAGTGCCTGAAAACGCCACCCAAGAGCACTTGGAAATTTTAGCCTCCTTGGCTAAAATCCTATCCAATTCAGAGACTAGAGAGCAACTGCAAACTCTAGAAGACCCTGAAGCAATCTATGACTTGTTCACTGAGCAACAATAGCCGGGTAAAGACATATGATAACTATCCGAGATCTGATTGAAGAGCACAAAGACAGCTTAGCTTTATCTTGGATAGCCAATGAGGACCGCGGCGATCAGGCTTTAGCTGAAGAGGCACTCTCTTCTGCCGATCTCGTTGGTCACTTAAATATGGTTCATCCGGATCGGATCCAGGTTTTTGGCATCGAAGAAATTACTTTCTTTAAACGCCTTCCAAAAGCAACCCAAAATCGATCGCTCAAGGAACTCAAAAACCACAACGTCCCCTGCATTATTATTGCCGAGGCCTTGGAGGTACCTCCTGCCCTAGAGGTGTTTTGTAAAGAACAAGGCATCCCTCTTTTAAGCAGCCCGGTAGACGCAGCTTATCTCATCGAGGTGATACGCATCTATCTGAGTCGCTCCTTTGCGCCAAAAACTCTGGTCCATGGTGTCTTCATGGATGTTCTGGGTTTAGGTGTACTAATCACCGGCGAATCCGGGCTGGGCAAGAGTGAATTAGCGCTTGAACTAATTTCCAGAGGTCATGGCTTGGTCGCCGATGATGTGGTTGAATTCACGCGCCCTGCGCCCAGTGTGATCGAGGGCCGCTGTGACCCTTTGCTGCAAAACCTGTTGGAGGTGCGCGGCATTGGCTTACTGGATATCAAAACCATCTTCGGTGAAACATCTGTACGTCGCAAAATGAATTTAAAACTGATTGTGCACCTGCTTAAATCGCATGGCGAAGATTTTGAGCGATTGCCCTTTCATAATCAGACTGAAGACATCTTAGGGCTACCGATGCCCCGTGTTAAACTAGCTGTTCTAGCTGGACGCAATCTGGCGGTACTAGTTGAAGCCGCAGTCCGTAACACTATTTTGAAACTGCGAGGCATTGACACCTTAGCCGATTTCATGGAGCGTCAATCCTTAGCCATTCTGGAAAGCTCAAACAATGAACGAAGAGATTAACCCCTTAGTACTGATCACCGGTATCTCCGGTTCAGGCAAAAGCGTTGCCTTAAACCAGTTAGAGGATCTGGGTTATTACTGCGTTGATAATCTACCTATACAGTTATTGCATGATTTTGTCGCAACAACGCGTGAGGCGGACATCAAAAAAGTGGCTGTTGCTATTGATATTCGCTCACCCGGCGATATTGGCAATCTACCGGACATCATCACTGCCTTACGCAGTCGTGGCACACCAGTGCTAACTATCTTCCTCGAAGCCAGTGATCAAACGATTTTACAGCGTTATTCCGAATCTCGTCGACGCCACCCCTTAACTGAAAGACTCAGCACTGCCGACGGTGAAACACCCTCTTTAGAAGAATGCGTACAGTACGAAAGAGAGTATTTAACCCCTCTAAAGTTGCAAGAACACAACATTGACACTTCAAGTTTAAAACCTGCACAGCTACGCGCATGGATAAAGGACCTCGTAGGAATTAATACGAAAAATATCCTCTTGACTTTTGAATCGTTCGCTTTCAAAGTAGGGGTTCCTACTAGTGCAGATCTGGTTTTTGATGTAAGATGTTTACCAAACCCTTATTACGATCGTGAACTGCGTCCCTTAACCGGTCGTGATGAGCCCGTAGCTTTATGGTTATCACAATTTGAGATTGTAGACGAGCTAATTAGCGATATCGCCGATTACATTCGGAAGTGGCTACCCTGTTATCAGCAAGACACTCGCAGTTATCTTACTGTAGCCATTGGATGTACTGGCGGTCAGCACCGTTCAGTTTATGTTGTAGAACAACTTGCTCAAATCTTCTCTGACCATAAGCCGCTACGCGTCAGGCATCGAGCCCAGACGCCCAACTAATAAACATATGAATATTAAAAAATCATTGTTCTCTGCACTTAGTGCTGGCGGTTTATTATTTGCAGGTACTGCATCGGCCGCCTTACAGCAAAACTCCTCTATCAATCAAATTGTCGAGGGGACTAGCAGTACAGCAAACGAAACTTTTCGTATCACTGTTCATGGCATTTTCCCAGAAAGTGAATACGAACGCCTATTTAACGGCACTCTTCAAAATGCACCGACTTATAGTGCAGATGAGCTGAAGGAAATCGTCAATCCGTCCGCTGAAGACAAGCCAACAGCCAACTTAGAAACAGAGCCCACTTTAAGAGCCAAGAGCCAAAAGGGTCTGACCGCACAACACGTGCGCGCTAAGCGTGGTAAATCCTACGTCGTCAAGGGAGTGCGTTATACGCCTTTCTCTTCGATTTCTGAGTTTACAGAAGTCGGTGAGGCTTCCTGGTATGGTCCAGGCTTCCATGGTCGTAAAACAGCCAATGGTGAGCGCTATAACCAAAACGGCTTGACCGCTGCACACAAAGAGCTACCTCTTAATAGCGTGGTACGCGTCACTCATGAAGTGACCGGCAAAAGCGTGGTGGTACGCATCAACGACCGTGGTCCATTCCATGGCAATCGCGTCATTGATATGTCCTACGCAGCGGCCAAGGCTTTAGGTATGGTTCAAAATGGCAAGGCCAAGGTTAAAATCGAGCTTCTACCTAAAGGCAAACCGACCCTCTAGGCTCGGCAGTCTAAGATTGGCTTTTTGACAAACTACCGACTTAAAAACTAAAGAAATACGAGCGAAACTAGGCGCCTGACTTACTCCAAGCGGGCGCTTAGTTGTCTTTTAACTCCAAGGCGGCTTGATATGCTTCGTCTCTAGAGACGCCCATGACCTTATGAAGGATCTTTGCACTATCTCTGACCGAGACACCATGCGCCAAAAGCTCCTTTAAGAAAGTCGTATAGTCCTGCTCAGGTTTTAGCTGTTTAGCAGCTTCAATAACCAACACAAACTCGCCTTTTTCACGCTGCTTGTCGGTAGCTAACCAATCCAGCAAATTAGCTATGGGCATAATCGCTATTTCTTCAAAGCGCTTAGTCAACTCACGCCCCACCATAATTTGACGCTCAACTTCAGTGGCGTTTAACTCAATCAGGGCTTTGAAACAATCCTTGAGGCGGTGTGGCGCCTCATACATCACGACCGCCACCGGCTGCGTCAACCAATATTGCAACCAGTCTTGGCGCGCGTTCTTTTTGTTCGGCACAAAACCGGCAAAAGCAAAACCGGGGTTCTCGTCGCTCGTAAAACCACTGGCCATCAAAGCTGTAATAACGGCCGAAGGACCCGGAATCGGGCATACCTGAAAGCCGGCTTCATGCACCCTCGCCACCACCTTGGCGCCAGGGTCGCTAACTGCCGGGGCGCCCGCATCTGAGACTAAAGCGACACGCTTACCGCTTGCCAAAAGCTCAATTAGCTTTTCTGCCGCTACGGCTTCATTGTGTTGGTGAGTGGCAATTAATGGCTTATGAATCGAATAGGCATTTAATAAAACTTGAGTAGATCGCGTATCCTCACAGGCAATGACATCGACCATCTGCAAGGTATAGAGTGCGCGCTGAGAGATATCCGCTAGATTACCAATCGGTGTGGCCACGATATAAAGGCATGCGCTAGGCCAATGCTGTCGCTGCAGTCGCTCACGCATCGATACATCAATTAATTCACTGTCATGGCCAACAACTGCTAGAGCAGGTGGACAATTTGCGCCGTATGTAATCATTATCATCTTCCCCTAACTAAGATAAAGATTTTAACCCTTAGTACGGAGCAAGGTGAGCGTATTATGAAAAACGATAAGACTAAACTCAATCTGACCACCACCACCCTCAAAAGCACCATGCATCATAAATCAAGCGATCAAGAGACGGTTTTCGCACTGGCTGCCAGTCCTCGTCTAAAACGGCCTTATGGTCGGTATGGTGCGAAGCGCAAAAAACGCAATCATACGCCCAATAACGCTCTGAATTCAAATCTCTCCGCTTCCCAAGCCCAAGGACAAGAATATGAACTGCTAGCCATCAATTATTTACAAATGCAGGGCATGGTTTTAATTGCTCGTAATCTACGCTGCAAATCCGGTGAAATCGATTGCGTGATGCTCCACTATCAGACGTTGGTCTTTGTCGAAGTAAGACAGCGTAGTCGATCATCCTATGGTGATGCGGCGGCCAGTATCGATAAACAAAAACAACAGCGGCTCAGACAAAGTGCTAATTACTTTCTACCTCAACTATGTCAGCAACTGGCGCTAAAAGAAATCCCTCTGTGTCGCTTTGATGTTGTCACTTTTGACGGCAAAGAGCAAAGTTTTCAATGGCTTAGAAACGCCTTTATATAAATTGCTTAGGTAAATTCGAATCAGCCTGAGTGCGGTTAAACTTTGAGCTATGATATTAGTCTGACGTTTTGAATTAATAACCATCTAGTTATACACATCACATGAGCACTTTAAATCGCATTGAGCAACACTTCAGGGACAATGCCGCCCTGGTTGAAACAAGCCTTGAGGCTCTTGCCGAACCATTACAGCAAGGGATTGACTTGATGTTCCACACGATTAGCAACAATGGCAAGATCCTCGCTTGCGGCAATGGCGGCTCCGCTGCAGATGCTCAACATTTTATTGCCGAACTAGTGGGACGTTTCGAGCGCGAGCGCTTTCCGCTAGCCGGTGTTGCACTCAATACTGACACCTCCATCATGACCGCAGTCGGCAATGACTACGGCTTCGATCAAGTATTTGAGCGTCAAGTCCGCGCCCTAGCTCAACCCGCCGATATACTGGTTGCAATTTCCACTAGCGGTAACTCCACCAACGTGCTCCGTGCTATCGAGGCCGCCAAAGAGTATGATATCCCCGTGATTGCACTAACTGGTCGGGGTGGCGGAACTATTGGGGAGATGTTGACATCTAATGACATTCACCTTTGTGTACCTCACGACCGCACCATGAGGATTCAAGAGATCCATATCTTACTTTTACACGTTTTATGTGATGGTCTGGATGCGGCCATTCTTGGAGATTAGAGGATGTTATCTACTTCCCTTTCACGTACTAATAAAGTCAAGTTGTCTAAAAAACTAAACTCTCGTCAGCTACTGATCGCTGGTCTTCTCGCCTCTTCTACTGTCTTATCGGCCTGTGTCCCTCTGATGGTTGGTGGTGTGGCTACCGGCGTTGCCACTGTGGTTAGTGATCGCCGTCCGGCAAGCATGCAGGCCAATGACAAGAAAATCAGTGTTTATGCCGAACACAAGGCTGCTGGTGCCGTACCTACCAATACCTCCCGCGTCAACGCCACGACATTTAATCATCGCGTTTTATTAACCGGTGAAGTGGCCTCCGAAGAGCATAAACGAATTGTCGAGCAGGAAGTTCGAGAGATCGATGATGTCAACGAAGTCGTCAATCAACTCAAAATCGGTCCCATCGCCAACTTCTCAACTCGTAGCAATGACACCTGGATTAGCACTAAGGTCAAGACCGATTTATTAGCAACCTCCGGGGCTCCCAGCGGCACCATCCTGACCACCACCTCACAGGGTATCGTCTACTTGATGGGTCAGGTCACTGCTCAAGAGGCTGATGTGGCAGCCAATGCCGCAGCCGGTGTGGCCGGAGTGCTTGGGGTAGTTAAAGTGTTTGATATTGCCAGCAGTACCGCTAGGATTTCCACAAGCCCCAAAGCCTCAAGCACGACAAGTAGTAGCTCCGCTAATACTTCTGAGGCCTCCGGTGGCGGTACCCAGACTTTCCCTTTAGCAAATTAGTTGTGGCACATTGAGTTTTAAAAGGTTTATCAGATGAAGAAAAGTTTTATCATCATCATTGCTGTTGCAGTTCTGGCGATTTTGGGCGCTTTTACATACAACACGGTTATCGCTAGCAAAGCAGCCCCAGAAGTAACTTTTAACGCCATGGACGGGCGAAGCTTTCAGACCCAAGATCTCAAGGGCAAAGTCACCATGTACAAATTCTGGGCTACGGATTGTGTTACTTGCATGCGCCAAATGCCTGATACCATTGAGCATTATGCCAAATACAAAGATCAGGGTTATGAAACCGTTGCCGTTGCCATGAAGCACGACAGCACCGATGCAATCAATCGCCTGATTCAGGAACGCGGTTATGAGTTCACTATTGTGCACGATGCCGATGGCTCCATTGCCAAAGCCTTCGGTGATGTGCGATTTACGCCCATTGCTTTTTTAGTGGACCGCAAAGGAAAAATCATTAAAAGTTTTATCGGCAACTATGATAAAAATCTATTTGTCGAAGAATTAGAAAAAGCCTTAGCTCAAAGCTAAATGGCTCAACAATAACAAGTATTTTTAAACACCATTCATTAGAGACAACGATGACTGATACGAGTATCACCCCAGCGATTAAGGCTGAGATCATCTCTGAATCCATGCCTTATATTCGCCGTTTTCATGGCAAAACCATTGTCATTAAATTCGGCGGCAATGCTATGATTGATGAGCACTTACAAAAGACCTTTGCTCATGATGTCGCCCTGCTTAAGCTAATCGGCCTAAACCCCATTGTGGTTCATGGCGGCGGTCCACAAATCGACCAGGCCCTCAAGCGTTTAGGTAAACAAGGTACGTTTTTACAAGGGATGCGAGTCACCGATGCCGAAACTATGGAAGTAGTCGAATGGGTGCTGGGTGGTCAAGTACAACAGGATATTGTCATGATGATCAACCAAGCAGGCGGTAAAGCGGTGGGCCTAACCGGTAAAGACGGCGGTCTAATCAAAGCCAGAAAAAAACTCATGGACAATCAAGACGATCCGGAAAATCCATTAGACATTGGCTTTGTCGGTGAAATCCAGTCCATTGATCCCTCAGTGATCAAGGTGCTACAAAACGATCAGTTTATTCCGGTGATCAGTCCCATCGGCTTTAACGAAGAGGACAATGCGGTCTACAACATCAACGCCGATCTGGTAGCAGGCCGTCTCGCTCAAGTCCTAATGGCCGAAAAGTTGGTCCTATTAACCAATATCCCCGGTGTCTTGGACAAAGAAAGCAATCTATTGCGTCGTCTTAACACCAAGAGCATCAATGGATTCATTGAGGATGGTACTATTTCCGGCGGTATGCTGCCTAAGCTCTCCGGTGCTCTAGAAGCGGCTAATGCCGGTGTCAACTCGGTTCATATTATTGATGGTCGTGTACCACATAGCTTATTACTAGAAATCTTGACCAATGAGGGTGTGGGCACCATGATCACGGTTTAAGCCCGGAACATGAGTAGTCGTCGATTTATTCGCCCCTTACAAGTCAAAAGTCAATCCTATCGCGCGAGGCAATCAGACTCTTCGCGCGTGTGGTTTTTTGATCTGGACAATACCATTCATGACGCCTCACATGCCATTTTCGATCAGATAAGTATCGGCATGGTGCATGCCGTGATGCAACACATGCAACTCGACAAAACAGCCGCTAAGGCGCTGTGTGAGCTTTACTGGAAGCGTTACGGAGCAACCATGATCGGCATGCATAAGCACCACCAAATGGATCCTGAGCAATTTTTGCTGGATTCGCATAGCTTTGATGTGGCCAAATACATGAAGTTTGAGCACCACCTGCCTGCACTGTTGGAGGCGGTACCGGGGACTAAATATATTTTGACCAATGCACCTGAACACTATGCCATTCAGGTTTTGGAGGGATTAAATATCACTCAGTACTTTGCCGGGATTTGCGCTGTCAACCAGATGCTTGTGCTCGGTGAGTACAGGCCTAAACCGGCCCCCAGCCTGCTCCGTCAATTACAGACAAGTCTGGGTTTGGAACCACAGCAATGCGTTTTAGTAGAAGATACCCTAAGCAACTTGAAATCAGCCAAAAAAGAGGGATGGCAAACGGTCTATATTTACCATCCTGACACGCCCTTTGGGCCACAGCAGATTGTCAGACCCGCTTATGTTGATTTACGCGTCCGCTCTCTCTCTGAGCTTTTGCGTCACCCCTTTGCACAGCAATAAGCATGGCTCTTGTTAGTCAGCAAAAAAGCGTCCAAATCATCAACAAAGAAAATGGCGTCTATCAATTATCAATTATTCAAGTCCGTGGGCAGCCCCACTGAACACTCAGAGATTGAACATCTAAAGGCCAAGGCAAGGCAGCTCATTGATGAGCTGAAACCTCAATTAAGCTTTGCCTTTGATTCGTCTGAGGAAGCGAGCCCCCCTGAACAATCAATCACTGATTCCAAGAGGACCCGATCGAATTGATTGTGCAGCGCCTAAGCCACAAAAGCAATTACCAAGCGGCTATAGCTCAAGCCTTCTGATCACACATCGAGTCAGCCCGTTTTAAAACACAAACAACACCACAAAGGCTTTAGCCCTAATTAAGGCTTTTCCTTCATCACAGAAATTAAGCGACTGGCATCGGCAAAACCGTTGATACGCTTACCGTTCTCAAATAAAATCGCCGGTGTTCCAGAGACATTAGACGCCTGCATTAATTCGAGGACTTCATTAAATGGCGGTTGACAGTCATCTTGCTCAGCGGGATTGATATTATTGGCCATCCAATCTTGCCAGGTTTTAACCGGTTCCTTAGCACATAAGATATTGCGTGATTTCACAAAAGAATCAGCACTTAACATCGGCGTAACAAAGGTATAAACGGTCACGTCCATTTTTTTGAATTCGGCTTGCAATCGTTTACACCAAGGGCAATTCGGATCTTCAAAGGTTACGATACGGTCGTTGCCGCCCTTGCCATAGGTCGCCTTAAGGGCCAGCTCTAAAGGTAATGAATCGATATCAACACGATTCATTTCTTCGACGGCAAGCTCAGTTAAGTTGACTTTCTTCTCCAAATCGTACAGTTGACCGCTAAAAATAACAAACTTGCCATCAGCATCGGTATAAACCACATTGCCCTGCACTCGCACCTCATAGAGATTATCAAAAGGAGTTTTATGAACCTCCGCAATAGGCAAGCTAATGCGATCGGACAGATTTTTTTTGATTGACTCTTCGACAGTTTGCGCTATCGTCGCTTGAGCCATCATCAGGCTTAAACCGGCAACTGCAATGCAACTGATTTTTTTGAATAAGGTAGCAACTTGATTTGACACAACAACTCCTCTCTAGAACTTACTTAAAGCTTTAAGTAAAACAAAAATCTAAACAATGGTCGTTTAGAAGTGACTAATTAATTAGTACTTTAGTTCCCGGCAGCGGATCGAACTAAATACTTTTTCAAAAATGGTATTTTATCGACCAACTTTAAGCCGGAATTACGCATCAACGCCACCATCGGTGAGTCGATAGCGAATAAGCGGTACAAACCATCGGTGGCAAAACGCATATTGAAAATCGCTTCGGCACGTTGGTGCTTATAACGCTGCAGTAAGCGAATATCATTTAATTCACGCACTGCTTCACGCTCGATTAAAACCTTGCATAAGGTTTCAACATCACCCAAGCCAAGATTCAAACCCTGCCCCGCCAATGGGTGTACCCGATGCGCAGCATCGCCCACCAAGGCCACCCCAGGACCGACCATAGCTGAACTTTCTAATGTTAGGGGGAAGCCGAACATGCGGCTCCGTAAACTCACCTCACCCAAACGCCGTTGGGCAATCGCCTGCAAAGCCGGCGGCAAACGCACCGCTAATTCTTCAGCTGACATCGCTTGATACTTTTGTGCCATGTGCTGAGGCGCAGACCAAACCATAGAGACCTGATGACCATCCGCAGTATCGGGCAAAGGTAAAAAAGCCAGCACACCGAAATCACCAAACCATTGGAGCGCCGTGTCCTGATGCGGTTTTTCTACGGTTAACTGAGCAACTAGACCGTTGTCACCATAAGCCTTAAACTCATGACGTATACCACAAACCTCGCGCACTGTGGAACGGGCACCGTCAGCGCCGATTAGTAGCTTGGTCTGAATGAGTTGACCAGATTCGCATTGAATCTGGCCTTGCCATTGGTCATAGCCCTTAAATTTATCCTCTATCCACGGCACACCATAAACTTTAAGTGCATTGAAAAGAGCCATCTCGATCTCACCCGACTCCACAATATAGGCAAGTTCGAGCATTTGCGATTGCTGTGCATCCAAGACAATCACACCATCTAGATCACCGTTCACTTCCATCTGACGGACGGGGTTACGACGTTCAGCAGGCATCATTTGCCAGACACCGAGATTTTCGAGAAATTGTTGGCTGGCTAGAGAAATAGCGTAAATCCGCGGGTGATATTGCTCACCGAGACTATGCTTAGGTTCAATCTTAGGGGCTAAAATAGCTACCTTAAATTGATTTTTAGCTAGCTTTAAAGCGGCTGCCATACCGACAATACCGGCACCACAGACCACCACATCAAAAGTAGATTGTTTGTTATTACTCATCGTGCGCTAGGCTCCCCCATACCCACAGGCCATAGAACCCAAACCTGTGTATCTTGTTTCATGCGACCGGCTTGCTCACCCGCCGCATCACCACTACCCCAATAATAATCCACACGAGCAGCGCCCTTAATGGCGCCCCCGGTATCTTGAGCAAAGACGACCTTTTCTAAAGGTGTGCTAGTGGCCGGATACGTTGTTGCTAAATAAAGCGGACTGCCTAGAGGCACATAATCCGGATCAACAGCCACGGTTCTCTGAGCAACTAGTGGGATACCATAAGCCCCTTTGGGCCCGGCGATGCTATCGCGAATAGTTTCTTCACGGAAAAAAACCATGGCTTCGTTAACGTTGAGCATCTCATCTACTCGATGAGGGTTTTGCTGAGCCCACGCTTTGATATTTTGCATTGAGGTCTGAGCTAAAGGTAACTCACCTTGATCCGCCAACCAACGACCGATTGAAGTGTATGGACGGCCATTATGATCGGCATAAGCGAGACGAATTGAAGAGCCATTGTCCAACTGGACGCGACCGGAACCCTGCACCTGCAAGAAAAAGGCCTCAACCGGGTCACTTAACCAAGCAATAACTGGTGGCTTATTGTTACTAACACCAATCTGAGCACGCGTATCATAAGGCACGACCTTGTTGCCCTCGACCTTACCGCGCACACGCTTGCCGGCTAATTCGGGATAAACACTGCCTAAATCAATGGTCAATAAGTCTTTAGGTGGGGCATACATAGGCCATTGATTTTGACCGCCGCGCGATTTAGAACCGGACACAATGGGCTCATAATAGCCGGTGGCCATGCCACGACCCACGAGCTCCCAGGGTTGTAAATGCTGCTCTAAGAAATACTTGAGCGTACCGACATCAGGATTTTCGCCATTAGCACGTGTAAAGTCGGCCACATCAGCACAAAAGGGTTGCCAATCTTGTGGGGTCGCTCTCGCCGGGATAGTAAGAGAGCCGGAAACCGGACGCATCAGACCACGACAGTTATTAATTAAAGTAATCCACAGATTCTCTGCAGTATCATCTTGCCAACCGGGTAAATGATCCCACGACGCCGGATGGTACTGTCCTTTTAAAGCGCGTGGTGCGGTGTGTGCGAAACTCGACAGCGCCGGCACTTGCAACGGTGCATGCATATCAAACTCCGCTTCAGACTTACCCTCATCAGCTGAATAATCCGAAGAAGTGCTGCAAGACAATAGGGCTAGACTAAATAATCCTGCAAAAACCGATAAATATATCTTCTTCATATAAAACCTTTTGAAACAACTCTGTTAAGATGTAGAATGAATAAAAATATGAGCTCTTATATCTTATATAAGACTTAAGAGTATAAACCGACTAAAATCTAAGATTAGCTCAAGATTTTCATCATAACATTATGATGCGCTAGGCTAAATAGGCCTATATGTAAATCTTTGAGAAAAACCAATAGAAACTCTCTGAGGATATCAAATGACTCAATCAGCTTTCAAAAAGCCTCTAGCAGGTCGCTCACTGCATTACTATGATGCCCGAGCTGCAGTTGAGGCGATTCGCCCCGGCGCTTATGACAAGCTTCCCTATTCTTCTCGTGTATTAGCTGAAAACCTGGTTCGCAAAGCCGATGGCAAAACCGATCAGGACACGTTAAACACTTGGCTCACCCAGCTCACTGACAGAAAACGCGATGTGGACTTCCCATGGTTCCCGGCGCGCGTTGTGTGTCATGATATTTTAGGCCAAACCGCCTTAGTTGACTTGGCCGGCTTACGTGATGCGATTGCCGAAAAAGGCGGCGACCCCGCGAAAATCAATCCGGTCGTACCGACCCAATTAATTGTTGACCACTCATTAGCCGTTGAGCATGGTGGCGATGATCCTGATGCCTTTGAAAAAAACCGCGCCATTGAGGATCGCCGTAACGATGATCGCTTCCATTTTATTAACTGGACCAAAACCGCCTTTGAAAACGTGGATGTGATCCCACCGGGCAATGGCATTTTGCACCAAATTAACCTCGAGCATATGTCGCCGGTTATCGAAGTACGTGATGGCATCGCCTTCCCCGACACCCTAGTCGGTACCGATAGTCACACCCCGATGGTTGACGCACTAGGCGTTATCGCCATCGGTGTGGGCGGCCTAGAAGCCGAAACCGTGATGCTCGGCCGCGCCTCCTGGATGCGTTTACCAGATATTGTCGGTGTTAAGTTAAGCGGCAAACCCGCCGTTGGTATCACCGCAACAGATATTGTTTTAGCCTTAACCAAGTTCCTCCGTGAATCTAAAGTCGTTTCTTCTTACTTAGAGTTCTTCGGTGAGGGTACGGCTAATCTAAGCTTAGGTGACCGTGCCACCATCGCCAATATGGCACCTGAATACGGTGCGACCGCTGCGATGTTCTACATCGACGATAAAACCATCGATTACTTAAAACTCACCGGTCGTGAGCCGGAGCAGGTTGAATTAGTTGAGCAATACGCTAAGACCACGGGCCTTTGGGCGGATGCACTAGAGTCTGCCGAATACGAGCGCGTATTAGAGTTCGATTTATCCACCGTTGAGCGCACCTTGGCCGGTCCATCTAATCCTCACAACTTATTACCGCTGAGCGAATTAGGTAATCGTGGCATTTTAGGTGACTACGAGAGCAAAGACGGTGAGATGCCTGATGGCGCAGTGATTATTGCTGCGATTACCAGCTGTACTAACACCAACAACCCGCGCAACGTGATTGCCGCTGCCCTGCTCGCTCGCAATGCTAACCGTTTAGGTTTACTGCGCAAGCCTTGGGTTAAGAGCTCATTTGCTCCGGGTTCCAAAGCCGTTGCGCTTTACCTTGAAGAGGCCGGTTTAATGCCTGAACTCGAAAAGCTCGGTTTCGGCGTGGTGGCCTTTGCTTGTACGACATGTAATGGCATGTCGGGCGCTCTAGACCCTGTTATTCAGCAAGAAATTATCGACCGTGACCTTTACTCTGTTGCCGTGCTTTCCGGCAACCGAAACTTTGATGGTCGTATTCACCCTTACGCTAAGCAGGCCTTCCTGGCATCACCGCCCTTAGTGGTCGCTTATGCGATTGCCGGTAGTATCCGTTTTGATATTGAAAAAGACACCTTAGGTCTTGACCAAGACGGCAATCCAATCACGCTTAAAGACATCTGGCCTAGCGATGAGGAAATCGACGAGATTCAGAGCAAAGCCGTTAAGCCTGAACAGTACCGCAAGGTCTACATCCCGATGTTTGCCAAGGATGAGAGCACCGAAAAGGCCGACAGCCCACTTTATGATTGGCGTCCAATGTCCACTTATATCCGCCGTCCGCCTTACTGGGAAGGTGCTTTAGCGGGTGAGCGAGCACTTAAAGGCATGCTGCCTTTAGCGGTACTGGGTGACAACATCACCACTGACCACTTATCGCCATCCAATGCGATTTTGCTCGACAGTGCTGCCGGTGAGTACCTAGACAAAATGGGTCTCCCCGAAGAGGACTTTAACTCTTACGCGACTCACCGTGGTGACCACTTAACCGCGCAACGCGCTACCTTTGCCAACCCTAAGTTATTTAACGAAATGGTTCGCAACGAAGACGGTTCTGTTAAACAGGGATCACTCGCTCGTATCGAACCTGAAGGTAAAGTGACCCGTATGTGGGAAGCCATTGAAACCTATATGGACCGTGAGCAACCATTGATTATTATTGCCGGTGCTGACTATGGCCAGGGTTCTTCTCGTGACTGGGCCGCCAAGGGTGTCCGTTTAGCCGGTGTACAAGCCATTGTGGCCGAGGGTTTTGAGCGTATTCACCGCACCAACCTAGTTGGTATGGGGGTGTTACCGCTACAATTTAAAGACGGTGTCAATCGCCTGACCTTAACAATTGATGGTACTGAAAGCTACGATGTGATTGGTACACCTGAACCCGGTTGCGAACTAACCCTTCGTATTAATCGTCGCAACGGCGATACAGTTGATGTACCTGTTATTTGCCGCTTAGACACTGCTGAAGAGGTCAGTATCTACCAAGCAGGCGGTGTATTACAGCGCTTTGCTCAGGACTTCCTCGAGGGTGCTCAAGCATAAATTCAGACCCTAGCGTCTGAGCCAAAGCAAACGCAAACCCAATAAAAACCGCTATCAAAATTTCTCTTGATAGCGGTTTTTTTCATGCCTGCTCTTATCCTTAGAAGCTCAGGATGCCTTTCTAAAGGTTAAATTGATACGCTTGGCTCCGAGCAATGGATGAAACTCCTCTTTAAGAGGCATCACACCATGATAGCGTAATCTATCAGCACCACCCCAAACCACCACATCTCCATGAAACAACGGATGTTTGAACGTCTTGTCACTGCGCTCAAGGCCACCAAAAAGAAAAACCGCCGGAATACCTAGAGACACAGAAACAATCGGCTCACTAAGGTCATGTTCGTTTTTATCCTGATGCAAAGACATTTTAGCGCCAACACTGTAGCAATTAATCAAACAAGCATCCGCTTGAAAACCACTAAAACCGGCCTCTTGTGCTGCTCTATGAGCTAATTCCCTAAACAACTCAGGCATCATCGGCCAAGCCTCACCGCTCAAGGGGTCATGGCTGCGATAACGATACCCCTTAGAATCACTCAGCCAACCTAACTCACCGCAATTCGTCATTGCCACAGACATGGTGTGACCACCGGGCGTTTGCATCTGTCGAAAAGGCGCTTGCTTAAGAAGCAGCTCTAACTCCTTGAACATTGCCTCTGCCTCTGCCAGTGCAAAACCACGCAAGATATAGGATGATTCAGCAATTTGTTCTTTTCGTGTTGCGGCACGATGGGTGAAAAACTCATCATCGCTAAATATAAGTTCTTGCTCTGTCATCATATATTTTCAAAATCAAATAAGAAAAAGCGCTGCCAGTCTTTAGACTAACAGCGCTTTATTCAGCGAACAAGTAATAGGGTTTGTCGCTTAAACTAAAAAATCAAAAAATCTTAGGCTAGGTCGTTATGGCTTTTGCGTTGTTCCAGCATTTCCATAAGAACTACGGCATCAGCGGCATGTTCAGATACATACTCCACTTCTTGCTCCGGCTCTTGACCATATAGCTCGTGAGTGATAGAGGTAAATTCTTCACGGAGACGAGTTAGTAATTTCATAATTTTCTCCTTTATACTTTTAATAATTATTGAGTAATGGTTTTGGTCAGTCCGCGCTGACCTCGCTTGAAATATGCTCAAATTAAGGCATATAAAATTAAATAACAGTATCTCTTCAAACGATATATTAACTAGGAAATATGACAATAGCATGAAAAAATACTTGCATAGTAGTCATATAGTTAGCTCAGTTTGTTGTGATAGTTTATGAGCTTTTTGCATGTCTCGATACTAGGTAATTCCTTAGGCTACCAAAAATCGTTAAAGTTCCCACTGCCTTAGCTAGCTATCAGTGTTTTCCCTTAAAACAAAAGAAATTTCTAAGTTTTCTAATAAAAATGTTCTAATTAAACCATCGAACAGGGGTGCTGCATCAGCGGCTGAGATATACCCTTTGAACCTGACCTGGTTAGTACCAGCGTAGGGAGTTTGTACTAAGCACTCGTATGTATCCATACTATTAGCATCTAAAAGCGCCTAGCAAATTCACGCCTCTGTTCTTCCTTAATACCCTTTCGGAGGCCTAAGTGAATAAACGCACTTCTCTCAACAGTACCCATGCTCTTAATCAATTAAGCGAAGAAATCAGCTTACAATTTGCCTATCCCAACTCCTCAAAGCACTATCTTAAAGGAAGCCGTGACGATATTCGTGTGCCTTTGCGCCTAATCAAACAGGATCCGACCATCACCACTGAAGGCGAAGAAACTAATCCGCCAATTCCGGTTTACGACACATCAGGACCTTATGGGGATAGTAAACAAACAATCGATCTTAAAGAGGGATTGCCGAGTCTTCGCCAAGCTTGGATTGAGGAAAGAGGCGATACTGAAAAACTATCAGCCTTAAGTAGTCAATTCGGTAGGGAGCGTTTAGCCGATCAGGAGACAGCTCATCTTCGTTTTAAAGTTATAACTGAGCCACGACGCGCAAAAGAAGGATCTAATGTAACACAGATGCACTACGCCCGTCAAGGCATCATCACGCCGGAGATGGAGTTTGTCGCCCTACGTGAGCAATTAATGTTAGATCAACTCCTATCAGATCCGGCCTATGCCAAGCTACTAAGACAGCATAAAGGCTTCGACTATGGCGCCAATATACCAAAGCGTCCGGAAGACATCACGCCTGAATTTGTACGCAGCGAGGTTGCTGCAGGTCGAGCCATTATCCCTGCCAACATCAACCATCCGGAATCCGAGCCAATGATTATCGGGCGCAATTTCCGCGTAAAAATTAATGGTAACCTAGGCAACTCCGCAGTGACTTCTTCGCTCACTGAAGAAGTCGAAAAGATGGTATGGTCCTTGCGATGGGGGGCTGACACAATTATGGATCTCTCAACGGGTGCACATATTCATGAAACACGCGAATGGATTATTCGCAATGCACCGGTACCCATCGGTACGGTACCTATTTACCAAGCGTTAGAAAAAGTCGGTGGTATTGCCGAGGATTTAAACTGGGATTTATTCCGCGACACCTTAATAGAGCAAGCAGAACAAGGCGTGGATTACTTTACTATTCATGCCGGCGTGCTTTTACGCTATATACCGATGACCGCCGATCGTGTGACCGGCATCGTTTCTCGTGGCGGTTCCATTATGGCGAAATGGTGTTTAGCTCATCATCAGGAAAATTTCTTGTATACGCATTTTGATGAAATTTGCGACATCATGAAAGCCTATGACGTCTCTTTTAGTTTAGGGGATGGTTTACGTCCGGGCAGCATCGCTGATGCAAATGACCAAGCGCAATTCAGTGAACTCCACACGCTGGGTGAACTGACCGCTAAAGCCTGGAAACACGATGTTCAGGTTATGATTGAAGGCCCGGGTCATGTGCCTATGCAAGCGATTCAGGCTAATGTGAGCGAAGAATTAAAGCATTGCTATGAAGCGCCCTTTTATACCTTAGGCCCATTAGTCACGGATATTGCCCCCGGTTATGACCACATCACTTCGGGTATCGGTGCGACCAATATCGCTTGGTACGGCACCGCCATGCTCTGCTACGTCACACCCAAGGAGCACTTGGGCTTACCAGACAAAGAGGATGTGCGCACCGGTATAATTACCTATAAAATTGCCGCTCATGCTGCCGATCTGGCCAAAGGTTGGCCAGGTGCGCAATTGCGCGACAATGCACTCTCCAAAGCACGCTTCGAATTCCGTTGGCGCGACCAATTCCGCTTGGGTCTGGATCCTGAGCGAGCCGAGGAATACCACGATCAAACCCTGCCCGCCGAAGGCGCTAAAATTGCGCATTTTTGCTCGATGTGCGGCCCTAAATTTTGCTCAATGAAAATCACCCAAGAAGTCCGAGACTATGCTAAGGCTCAAGAAGGTATGCAAGAAAAATCCATCGAGTTTATAAAACAAGGTAGTAAAATCTATCGCTAATCAGCAATAAATTTTCCAGTCCTAACCGCCCCGCTCAGAAGATAAACTTTCGATAGCGGGGTGGTTGCTTTAAATAATCACTTAGTCAAATAAACAGTCATATTAATTTCATCATAAAGTGATAGTATGGATTAGATTGTCAACTGTTTCTAAAGTAAATATTTATAGGTTCTAATATGAGTCAAGACTTATCGGAAAACGCCCGCCGCCTTTATGCTGAAATCATGGACAGCTTTGACGAAGAGCTGGAGATGGAAATCGATGACGAGCGCTATAATGCTCTGCTTTCTGCTGCCGGTTATGCCGAAGATGCTGATAGTATGGACCGACGCCTTTATTTTCGCGAACTGCTGCGCTTGCAAGGCGAACTGGTGAACTTACAAGACTGGGTTGTAGAGAAAAAGCTCAAAGTCGTGGTGATTTTTGAAGGTCGCGATGCCGCCGGCAAGGGTGGTGCGATCAAGCGCATTACCCAACGCCTGAATCCCCGCGTTTGTCGTGTTGCAGCCCTACCGGCCCCTAACGATCGTGAGCGCACCCAATGGTATTTCCAACGCTACGTTTCTCATTTACCGGCAGGTGGTGAGATCGTGTTATTTGACCGTAGTTGGTATAACCGCGCAGGGGTTGAGCGTGTGATGAATTTCTGTTCCGATGACGAGTACGAGGCTTTTTTCCGCGATGTCACCGAGTTCGAAAAAATGCTCGCCCGTAGCGGTATTATCTTAATCAAATACTGGTTCTCAATTTCTGATGATGAGCAGCATCGCCGCTTCCTGATGCGTATGCATGACCCCCTAAAACAGTGGAAGCTTTCGCCGATGGATCTAGAATCTCGCCGTCGTTGGGAAGACTACACCAAGGCCAAAGAGGTCATGATGATGCGCTCACATATCCCTGAAGCACCATGGTGGGTTGTCGAGGGCGATGACAAGAAGCGCGCTCGCTTGAATTGTATTTCACACCTGCTGTCGCAGATTCCTTATCAGGATATCGAGCATCATTCTATTGAGTTACCGGAACGCATTCATCATCCCGACTATAAGCGTTTACCGACACCGGATGAGATGTTAGTACCGGCGGTGTACTAGTTTTCTCGGCATTTATAGCGGTGTCAAGAATCACCAAAAAATCAGCCGTGAGTATGGATAGACTCACGGCTGATTTGCTTATAGACCCTATAGACCCATATCACCATCACCGCATGGATCAGCCTGACTAATCACGCTACCTGCAGGCACAGTACGGGTCAGCCAAACATTACCCCCAATCACTGAACCTTTGCCAATAACCACTCGACCAAGAATTGTTGCGCCCGCATAGATCACGACATCATCCTCAACAATGGGGTGACGGTCATGGCCTTTATGTAAATTACCATGCTCATCGCTCGGGAAGCTCTTGGCGCCCAGAGTCACTGCCTGATAAATACGGACATTAGTACCGATAATGGCGGTTTCACCAATCACTACACCGGTACCGTGATCAATAAAACAGCCCGGCCCAATAGTCGCTCCGGGATGAATATCAATGCCCGTATGGCTATGCGATAGTTCAGCAATCACTCTCGCGATAATACGTACATCAAGCTTATATAGCTCATGAGCTATACGATGTGACACCATGGCGTGGACCCCCGGATAGCAAAGCAAAACTTCGTCCACACTGGTGGCCGCCGGATCACCACGAAACGCCGCACGCACGTCCTGATCCAATAACCCTCTAATCTCGGGCAAGGTCGCCGCAAAGCGTCGCATCACATCCACCGCTTTGGTGCGAATTGACTCCTGATCGATGCCATTGTTTTGCTCTTTTTGTAAAAGCTCTAAGCGCACTTGAGTCAACAATAGATTTAAAGCCTTACCCAAGGTGTAACCGACATAAAAGTCTTCATTTTCTTGAACTAAGTCCTCAGGACCCAGTCGCATTGGAAATAAGGCCCCGGTCAGCGAATGCATCGCATCTGCAATAATTTCAGGTGAAGGTAAATGACGACCACCCTTTTCCTCTAAGCGATTTTGCTCAGTTCGCCACTCCTGACGTTTTTCTTTAAGACCACAAACCACGTCATCAATAGAGAAATCATGAGGAAAATCATTCATCGAATCACATTTAAAAAATGGCATAAACTATCCTTAGGTAAATCTGCTCAGTTCAATAGGAAATTCATTTAAATACGTTAGAATTAAACCGCCTTAGCGACTAGCTTGCAATAGACGAGGGTTTTCCCAACCGCCCCCTAATGCACGAATCAAATCAACTTGGTTTTGTAAACGGCGAGCGCGTAGATTTAGTTGACGTATCTCCGCATTATAAGTGCTGTTTTGTACCTGAGCAACGCTCAGAAAGTCGACTAGACCTGCCTGATACTGATTCATCGTAATTTGCAATGATTGACGAGCAGCATTTAAAGCACGTTGCTGGGCCTCTTGCTCACGCGCCAAGTTAACACTCCCGGTCAAGGCATCCTCTACCTCACGCATGGCATTTAAAACCGCTTGTCGATAGGCTGCTACTTCTGCTTGATAACCCGCCCGCGCCGAGTCCACACTAGCCTTACGAGCACCGCCATCAAGAATACTCAGGACTAACTGAGGCCCCAAGGACCAGACATTAATTGGCGAACTAATCCAGTCAGAAAAGCGTGCGGCCTGATAGGCACCACTCGCAGATAAATTAAGTCGCGGGAACCAAGCGGATTGAGCAACACCGATTTGTGCATTTGCTGCAGCCACGCGACGCTCCACGGCAGCCACATCCGGACGCGAGCGCAAGAGCTCTGCAGGAATTCCCACCGGCACCGTGATCATCTGCGGCAAATAATTCGCCCTTTCGGCTAGACTAAACGTCGAAGGTGTCTGTCCAATCAGTACCGCAATGGCATTTTCATAATTGCTGCGATTAGTTTCAACCGAGATTGCATCGGCGCGAGCATTTTCTAATTGCGCTTCGGCTTGCACCACATCCGCGTAAGCCACCACGCCTTGCTCATAACGATTACGAGTAATGCGCAATGATTGCTCATACGAATTAATGATTTGTCTAAGCAATTCACGCTCTAAATCACTACTACGCAATAAAAAATAATTTTGTAAAAGCTGCGTCTGCATGCTTAGACGAGCATCGGCCAAATCAATCTCAGCCGCCTCTTCGGAAGCTGAACGTGACTCCACCGAACGGCTAATACGCCCCCATAAATCCACTTCCCAAGCAACATCAGCGCCTAATGAAAAGCGACTGGAAGCGTTTTGTTCTGAACCGCCGGAACGACTGGCAGAAGTGGTGTTACCCAAGCTCGGAAACAGGTCTGCACGAGCACCTCGGGTCTGTGCTATGGCCGCCTGATAACGTGCCAAGGCTTGAGCCACTGTCTGATTTTCCTGATTGAGGAGTAACATTAATTGATTCAGATCACGATCATTGAATTGGGTCCACCAATCGCCGCGAATCCATGCTTCTGCAGGCTTTACTTCGATCCACTGCTGACTATTGACCGGCGTACCTTTAAAAGCTGCTGCTACCGCCGCCTCCGGAACCTGATAATCAGGCCCCACTGCACAGGCCGCTAAAACGCTACTTGCAGAAACCGTTAAAATTAATCGCTTGACTCTCATACCTTACTCTCAACAATGCTTTTCTTTCTGAATACTCTACGTTTAAACCAATTGGATAAATTATCCAAATATAAATACACTACCGGGGTGCTGTAGAGTGTTAGAATTTGACTCATCACCAAACCACCGACAATGGTAATACCTAATGGCTGACGCATTTCAACACCGGCACCGGTAGCCAAGATTAGGGGTAAGGCACCAAAAATTGCCGAAAAGGTGGTCATTAAAATCGGTCTGAAACGCACCAAACAGGCCTCATAAATCGCCTCTTCAGAACTAAGATTGTCTGTTCTTTTTCTCTGCAAGGCAAAATCAATCATGATAATGGCGTTCTTTTTAACAATACCGATTAATAAAAAGAGTCCGATTAAGGCAATAATCGTGAACTCCATATTAACCATATTCAGTGCCAATAACGCGCCAAACCCTGCTGATGGTAAGGTCGATAAAATAGTAATAGGGTGAATATAGCTTTCATATAAAATGCCCAACACCAGATAGAGCAGCACCAAAACAGCTAGGAGCATAATCGGTTGCTGTCGTTGCATCTCTTCAAAGTCAGCAGCAGTACCGTCAAAGCCCGCCTGCACCAAACGAGTCGGTAAATTAATACGGACTAAAGTAGCATTAATCACTTCCCGAGCTTCTTCTAAGGTCACCCCCTCGGCTAGGGCAAAGCTTATCGAGTCAGCCAACATCCCCTCTTGTTGATTGACTCTCAAGGGTGCATTACCCACGCTCAAGCTGGTAAATGAACTGATTGGGATGGCACGTCCGTCATTGGCCATCACCAGCAAATCATCAAGCACCGTGGCATCTCTGGCATAACGCGATGCCGCCCCCATCACTACATTATATTGATTTAATTCTTCATAAATAATCGAAACTTGGCGTGAGGCATATAGGTTATTTAAGGTATTGGTGACCAGACTCATATCAACCCCGAGTCGTTGAGCTTTTTCCCGATCAATTTCCAACTCCAACCGGCGCCCCCTATCTTCAGCGCCATCAGAGACGTCAACCAACTCGGGTAATGCTTGGAAAGCGACACGAACCTTTTCTGTCCATTCTCGAAGTGTCGGCAAATCCCCGGCTTTTAGTAAAAACTGATAATCACCACTGGACTCACCGCCAAGGCCGCCCCCGCCTGGCAAATCCTGCATCGAAAACAGGAACATAGACGAACCAGGAATATGCGCTAATTTGCTGCGTAACTGATTGATCACTTCTTGCGCACTTAATTCACGCTGGTCAAAAGGCACCAACTGAATGGTCATAAAACTGCTGGCACTACCGCCCCGTCCACCGGCGAAACCACTGACGGTTTCAACATTAGGATCGGACAGAATGATGCGTCGGTACTCATCAAATTTAGGGCGCATCGCTTCAAAAGAGGTCCCTTGATCCACTCGAAACATACCGCGCAGCATACCCGTATCCTGTTGTGGAAAAAAGCCCTTAGGCACGGTCATAAATAAATGCACATTAAAAAGAACCACCAGAACCAGGGAGAAGAAAGTGACAAAGCGCCACCTTAGGCTCCAAGCCAGAGTTACTTTATAAAACCTAAAGGCCAGATCATAAGATTTTTCAAAAATGCGTACAAAAAGATTGGTTTTTTTAGGTTTTTCTTCAGGTAGCGCTTTTTGGGGGCGTAACCAGAGTGCACACAGCATCGGCACTAGCGTCAGAGAAACGACTAAAGAAACAAGCACGGCGGCCGTTAGTGTCATGGCAAACTCGAAAAAAAGCTTGCCGATCATTTCATGAATCAACAACAAGGGCAGAAACACAATCACTAAAGACAGACTCATGGTCACCACAGTAAAACCAACCTCTTTAGCCCCCTTTAAAGAAGCCTCTATGGGCGATAATCCCTGTTCCATATGGCGAGTGATATTTTCCACCACCACAATCGAGTCATCCACCACAAAGCCGGTGGCCACAATCAGAGCCATCAGGGAGATCGTATTGAGTGAGAAACCCATGAAATACATAATCACGAAGGTGCCGAATAAAGAGATGGGCACCGAAATCGCCGGAATAAATGTTGTCCTCAACTTTCTTAAAAAAGCCAATACCACTAAAGCAACCAAAATCACCGAGATAATCAGAGTTTTTTCGGCTTCATATAAAGTTGCACGGATACTGGGCGAACGGTCCTGAGAGACAGTTAAGTCAACCTGTGCAGGCAGCAATGCATTTAAAGTGGGTAGATGCTCTTTGATACCATCTACTGTTTTAATAATATTAGCCGACTCTTCACGGCGAATAATCAGATTAATAGCTTCCTGATTATTCAAAAACCCAAAGTTAAACTCATTTTCTACCGAGTCATAAACATGAGCCACGTCTTTTAAACGCACTTCACGACCTTCTTGCCAGCGTATCAGAAGGTTCTGATAATCAGCGGCTTTATACAAAATGCCGTTGGTGTTGATAATCCAACGCAGATTTTTATTTTCTAAAAAACCACGCGGTTTATTCTGATTGGAATCACTAATCGCTCTCCTGACTTCGTCTAGCGTAATACCGTAGCTATTTAACTGCATCGGGTTCAAGTCAACCCGTACCGCAGGCATCGAACTACCGCCAACGCTGACCTCACCGACACCCTCAACCTGAGCAATCTTTTGAGCAATAACAGTACTTGCCATATCGTAGAGCTCGCCAAGATTATGTGACTCGGACGTCAAGGTCAAGACCATGATCGGGCTTGAAGCCGGATTCATCTTGCGATAGGTGGGTGGGTTACGCATGCTACTGGGCAGCATGGGAGCGGCTTTATTGATAGCGGCTTGAACTTCGCGAGCGGCGTCATTGACGTCTTTGCTCATTTCAAAGAGGATGATGATTTGAGTCCTACCCTCTTGACTAGTGGCACTTAGGGTGTCGACCCCTGAGATGCTGCCTAAGGACCGTTGTAAGGGCGTCGCCACACTGCTAGCCATGGTTTCGGGGCTCGCCCCGGGCAAACTGGCCTGAACAAAGATCGCCGGCACAGACAGATTAGGAAGTGGGGCCACGGGTAAAGCGATATAACTGACGATGCCGCAAACCGCCATGGTGATTGCTAATAAAAAAGTGGCTACCGGTCGTTTAATAAAAAGCGCAGATAAATTCATCGTCAGCCCTCTTTGGCCACATCGACATCACGGCTTAGTTGCTGCTCGTGGTGCGCCCTACCACTCACTAAACGATCAAAATATAAATAAATAACCGGTGTTGTAAAAAGCGTCAGAACCTGACTTAACAAAAGACCGCCCACCATGGCTAAGCCCAGAGGTTGGCGTAATTCTGCACCAACGCCGGTAGACAACATCAGCGGAATCGCCGCAAAAAGTGCCGCTAAAGTCGTCATTAGAATCGGTCTAAAACGCAGCAAAGCCGCCTGACGTACAGCATTATAGGGTGATAAGCCCTGATCTCGCTCTGCCGCTAAGGCAAAATCCACCACCATAATGCCATTTTTCTTGACCAGACCAATCAGCAAGATAATCCCGATAATTCCCACCATATCCAGATCCATACCAGCAAGATTGAGGGCAATCAGAGCGCCAATGGTAGCAGAAGGTAAGGTGGATAAAATCGTCAGTGGATGGATATAACTTTCATAGAGGACGCCTAACACGATATACATCGTAAAAACGGCCGCGAGTAAAAGCCAGATATTGCTACTCTGAGCACTGATATAAGCGTCGGTGGTGCCCTGCAAGCGCATATCAACAACTTCAGGCATGCCGATCTCTGCAGGCAAGGCTTGGATTTGCGGCAACACATCTGATAATGAATAATGTGGTTTAAGATTAAAAGAAATTAAGCTTGAATTAAACTGATCAATTCGCTGCACTTCCAATGGAGTATATGCCATCTCAACGGTGGCAATATCGGTGAGTCGCACCAAGCCATTTGAACCCTGGATAAAGACCTCAGATAAAGCTTCAGGATCCTGCGAGAACTCGGGATCCACCTCTAGCACCACTCGGTATTGGGCAGCTTGGGTAAAAACAGTAGAAATCAGACGTTGACCAAAGGCATTGTACAAAGCCTCATCAACTTGAGCCATTCGAATGCCGTATTGGGCCGCCGCATCACGATCCACAATAACCTTGGCCTCCAGACCGCGAACTTGGTAATTCTCCACCACATCCTCTAACCCCTCTATCTCGGCCAAGGAATCCACAAAATTAGGCACCCACTCTCTTAACAGTTCGCTATCAATAGAGGACAGGCTAAGCTGATACTGGCTACGAGCAAGCTGCGTATCAATGGAAAGATCTTGATTAAGCTGCAGATAGACCTGAATACCGTCGTAGTTGGCGGCAATGCCTTGTAAACGCTCCATCACCGCTTGGGCACTATCACGACTGCCGTGTGAGCTCAACTCAATCTGTATACGACCCGTATTCAAACTGACATTATTGCCATCCACACCGATAAACGAAGTGACCGATGCAACGTCTCTATCCTCAGTAAAGGCATGAGCAATCTCTGTTTGCAACTCGGCCATACGGTTAAAAGATACCGATTGATCAGCCTCGGTCATTACCACCATCAGACCCGTATCCTGTTGCGGGAAGAAGCCTTTGGGAATCCATAAATACAAGGCGGCGGTGATTACTAAGGTCGCCAGGAATACAAACAAGGTCAACAACTGATGACCCAAAACCCGATCCAAGGTATAGGCGTAAGCTGCCACCAGACGGTCAATTTGTTTGCCTAACCAAGCCGTGATGAAATTTTCCTTAGGGCTTTCAGGACTTGCTTCACCATCCACCATTTTGGGGGCTGACTTCAGCATACGCGCGCACATCATTGGCGTGAGAGTCAAAGAGACGACTAAGGAAATCAAAATCGCCACCGCCAACGTCATGGCAAATTCGCGGAATAAGCGACCGATCACATCCCCCATAAAAAGCAAGGGAATCAACACCGCAATCAGTGAAAAGGTCAAGGAAATCAAGGTAAAACCGATTTCTTTAGCCCCTTTGTAGGCTGCATTCATCGGGGTCTCACCCTCTTCAATATGACGGGCAATATTTTCAATCATCACAATCGCATCATCGACCACAAAACCGGTCGCGATAGTCAAAGCCATCAGGGTTAAGTTATTAAGGCTATACCCCAGAAACAGCATAATCACAAAGGTACCGATAATCGAAAGCGGCACCACCACCGAAGGAATAAAGGTGGCTGTGAGCGTGCGTAAGAACACAAAGGTGACTAAAACAACTAATAAAACCGCCATCAACAATTCAGTCTGTACATTTTTAATCGACTGACGAATTGAATCGGTACGGTCAGCCACCGCTTCGATCTGCACCGACTGTGGCATCGCCCCTCTAAGCGCCGGTAATTGCGCTAACACCTCATCCACCACACTGATCACATTGGCGCTTGGTTGGCGTTGAATATTGAGCAGGATGGCCTGCTTATCACCGAGCCAGGCAGCCTGACGAACATCTTCTGCATCTTGGACTACTTTGGCTACCTGATGCAACCGCAAGGGAGCGCCGTTGACATAGCTGATAATTAGATTTTCATACTCTTCCGGTGTAAAAAGCTGACTGTTGGTATGAATCGTGGTCGAACGTCTAGGCCCATTTAAATTGCCTGACGGTTGATTGATATTGGCTGAGGCAATAGCCGTACGAATTTCATTTAAACTCAACCCATTGGCAGCCAAAGCCACCGGATTAACCTGCACTCTAAACGCCGGTTTTTGGCCACCGGCAATCCCTACCATACCGACGCCTGAAATCTGTGCAATATTTTGCAAAATACGCGTTTCAACCAGATCGCGCACTTCATAAAGAGGCAAGGTATCGGAGGTCACCGCCAAGGTAATGACCGGCGTATCTGCCGGGTTCACCTTGTTATAAACCGGTGGCATCGGCAAATCCATGGGTAGGAGATTAGAAGCCGCATTAATCGCCGCCTGCACCTCCTGCTCAGCCACACTAAGAGGTAAAGTCAGGGTGAATTTCAAATTAATGACTGAGGCCCCGGCCGCACTTGAGGAGCTCATTTGTTCAAGTCCTGCCATCTGTCCTAATTGTCGCTCCAATGGCGAAGTGACCAAGGCCTCCATCGTCGAAGGACTGGCTCCCGGGTACATCGTGGTCACTTGAATTGTCGGATAATCCACATCCGGCAAAGCTGAAACTGACAAGCGTTGATAGGAAAATAGCCCGGTTAACAACACGGCTATCATTAACAATGTTGTGGCAATCGGTCGGCTAATAAAGATGGCGGAAATATTCAATCGACTATCTCTACTTTAGAACCTGCCCGCAAGCGATCCACACCCTCAACCACCACCCGATCGCCCTCAGAAAGGCCCTCGTTGATTTGGGTATAACCACTATCCACAATGCCGACTTTAATGTCTTTTTGTTGCACTGTCATATTGTCATTAACCAAAAAGACAAAAGTGCCCTGACGGCCATACTGTATCGCATCAGTCAAGATGCTCAGACTATTGTCATAACGCTGAACGTAAAGCCACGCGTTGACAAACTGGTTGGGAAATAAACCATGATTCAGGTTATCAAAACGTGCTTTGATTTTGACCGTACCCGTCGCACTATCGATTTGGTTATCCATCGAAAGCACTTGACCTTTTTCTATAAATTGCGAAGAATTACGATCATAGAGTTGCACCTCAAGCGGCACCCCTTGGTAAAACTTGGCAGCGATTTGTGGCACATATTGCTCAGAAACAGCAAACTCCACATCCATCGGTTGCGTTTGAGTAATTGTCACCAAACCCTCGCTGCCATTGGCTTGGACCAGATTACCGATATCGACTTGACGCAAACCTAAGCGGCCACTAATCGGCGCTTTCACTGTGGTGTATTCCACTTCAATTTCGGCCTGATCAATCTGCGCTTTCAGACTGGCACGATTTGCCCGCTGTTGCTTCACTAATGCATCTTGTGTATCGACTTGTTGACGGGCGATAGAGTTTTGCTTAAACAATGTTTGATAGCGCCGCAGATCGGCCTCCGCATTTGCCAATTGTGCTTCATTTTGCTGGTATTGGCCGCGCGCTTGCTGCAATCTGGCGTTAAAAGGACGCGGGTCGATTTCGAATAAAGGATCGCCGGCCTGAACCATGGCCCCTTCCTCGAAGAATATCTGAGTCACCGGACCACTGACTTGACTACGAACAACGACATTTTCCGATGGGATCGCCGTGCCTAGCCCACGAATAACAAAATTCATGGATCGCTCTTCAGCTGTCACGACACTGACTTTGGTGGCTCCACCCATCATGCCAGCACCACCGCCACCGCTACCTGGACCACCGAACCCTCCCGGCCCACCGCCGGGGCCGCCTGAACCGCCGGGGCTACCGCCACCAGCTGCAGCTGTCGGCCTAACCGGTGTTTCAATGTCTTTAGTAAATTGTTCTTTGCCACCCAAAAACAAATAATAGACCGCAAACGCCACCACTGCTAAAAGTAGCAACATGACCAAAAACTTAATAAATCGTAATTTACCGGAGTCTCTTTGGTAAGAAGCGTCATAGCGTTCGGCTCTTGCTTGCTGTTCAGCTGTCCGCTGTTCTTGAGAAAGTTTGCTCGACTTTGATGATTCAGGTGGGTTACTCACTCAAAAATCCTATCAATATGTATTAATAAAAATCCGGAATCTTAAAAATTACAAAAAGCAATTTTTAAACCGGTAGGCTTGGTGACTAGTTGAGCCTCCAAATGGTCGTTTAATTGGTATAAACGTACAAAAGTCACATGTTTATTGGCGCTTATCTCGGGATAAACAGCACTCGACTCAGGCACCCACACACGGATTAGCTGAAAAGGCTGCCCACGCAGTGAGCGCTCATAAACGCCATTGGGCGGTGTGGTGATATACTCTGGCTCTCGTGAGGCGCGGATAAAATGCAACAGCCGATTAACACCCTCACCGAGTGGTTGGAAGGCCCCAATCCACTCGTCAACAACACGCTGACGCTGCGCTTGATCGCTCATTAACCAACCCTGATAAGCCGGAAACTCTGTGCTCGACAAACCACCGGGCACCACATAACGATTTTTTATCTTACTTAACCACTCTGACTCACGTGCGGCACGACCGATCTTGCCGGCATCATGCAACTCTCGACTGACCCGATTTAAATCCACCAAAGCAGAGTCAATAGCGAGCAAATTAATCTCCGGATAGGTTCTGTATTCTTGGAGCGTGTGCTTTTGTTTATCCAGCTCTTGCAACAAGGTATTGCGAGTATCCCCACGATCGCATACCTCCATAATGTCAAAAAGCGCCCCTAATAAGGCCTCATCATTTTCCGGGCTGGTAGCAAAGTTTTTGTGAAAAAAAAATAAGCGCTGAAAGAGATACTCTAAACGCAAAAAAGAGCGGATTTTCTCACTAAACGGGTACTCATATAAAATCACGATAATCCCTTAATAAATTGGTCTTTTTCGCTTAACTCCAACCAAAACTCATGCTTCGTCTGCACTTGTCGGCGTAGTTCAGCCAGATCAACTCCTGCACCATTGTGGATTACATCATCGGCGTGCTGTAATCTAAGCTCTCTACCGGCTTGACTGGCGATGATTCGTTGTATCTCATCAATTGTAAGTTGATCTCTTGATTGTACACGCGATATTTGTGTTGCTTCATCACAATCAACCACACAAATACGTTTAAACTGAGGTCGATAACGCCCCACCGATTCAATCAACAGGGGAATATCATAAACCACGTAGGGACTATCAGCCTGCTCGGCTTGCAAACGCATCTGCTCTTGCACAATCGGATGAACGATGGCTTCAAGTTGCTGACGTGCCTGCGCTTCATGAAATACCAATTCTCGCATCTTGGCACGATGCAACGCACCACTCTCATCGATCATGTCTGCACCAAAAGCTGCAGCGATGGCACTTATCGCCGCGCCATCGCTGGCTGTTGCCGCACGCGAAATGGCATCTGCATCAATCACAGCAATACCGTAGCTTTGTAACTGCTTAGTCACTGTGGATTTTCCGGATCCTATACCGCCCGTCAATCCGACTTTAAACTGAACCATGGTGCCCCTCAATCTGCTAAAAATTTATCCATACCACCAAATAATATATGCTGCAAAGGATAAATAAGGGCCAAAAGCCACACTGCTTACAGACTTTTTTAACCACAAGCGAACTGCTAATATCGACCATAAAGCCATACAACAAGCAATAGCCAATAGATGGAGCATAAGCTGTGTATCAAACCAGCATAATAAAGCCAATATCAACTTGACATCACCCGCGCCAAACCCCCAGTCTGCCTGATTATCCCTGAGCGTTACGGCAAGTAACAGAACGATCTTAGCACAGACGGCCCATAGCAAAACTGTTGCTAATCGCAACAAAATATGACCATCCATGACAAAATAAGTGTAAAGTAAACCGCCGACAGCTAAAGCCAGCAGCAGCTCATCCGGCAGTATTCTTAATTTGAGATCGAGCCAAGACAGACTCAATAAACACGCCATAAACCACAGGTAAAACCATTGCAAGCCGTCGTAGTAAATTAATTGCAAGCCCAACAGAACAAACAACAAGACAACCGAATTGGCTGAGTAACGCTTACGATAGGGGCGAACCTCGCTCCAATAGGGATCACCACGATAGCGCCTGTAAATACTTAGCAAATATCTCGGTAGCAACAGATAGAGTAATAAGGCGAGCAGACTGATAAAGAAAAAGAGCTGAAACATATGATTCCCCTAAAGGGAAATCTTAGCTCAAGCTCTTTTGAAATTTACGGCAACAGGATGGATTTACCCGCCCAACGATTCAGATTTAGTGCAAGGTTCTGTCTGCCGGCTCCACATCAGTTTCCCAGTTGCCCCCTTCCTGCTCCCTCTCATGGGTCAGAACAAAGGTGTCAAGCTCGATAAAGGAGCATAAAAGACTGGTAATGGACTGATAAAAATCAAAATTAGTGCCCTCAATCTCATGAAGCTCTGCTTCCCAATCATTGATCCAAGACAGCATCGAGACTTCCATATACATACCCTGAACCTGGGCGATAGACTCCATAATCACCGGGTCTTGTTCGTCTATAACTGCCAGACACCAAGCTGAAATCGCTGCCAAATAGACTGACAGATGATCCTCCGCATCGCTAAATAAGGGATTTAAAGGCAATTTGTTTTGCTCTAAAAAAGCCGATAAAGGCAAGTTACTTCGCAGAAAATCAATATCTTCCGACGATAAATAGATTGAAGCCAATGGCGGTGCAGTCGGTGTTTTCTTGGTCAAAAACAGCGTTTTAAAATCCTCTGCTAAGGCAACTCGCGCCTCCTCACTACCGTCCATTTCATCGATCGCCTCAACTACACGAGTCACTTCTTCGGCAAAACCCAGACCAACAAAAAAATCCAATAAAACACTCATATCCTCTGAACAATAAAAATTAAATAAATCTTTAGTGATCACATCGGCATAGATACTTGAGAACCATTCAAAAATAGAAGAGCGCTCGGCATTAAAGGGGGTCCAATTGGCTTGCATTTCCGGATACATAATTCCAGTCCTTCAGGTGTCTTTTAAATCATTGCTAAGGCTCTATTTTACGCACATCTTATCAGCGAGTCCTTATTAAGTCGTTGATAAAAAAAAGCGAGCAGTTCACAATGCCTACTCGCTGTAAAAACTCGACAAGATAAAGTCGAGCACCAGATAAACCCTAATGATTAAATACAGTCACCGATTCCGGACTAAGATTGATACGCTCACCTCGCTGGTAGCGTTCTTGTTGTTGAATTTGTTGTGGTACAAAGACATCCACTGTCTGAGCTTGTTGTTCATCAATCACATGCAATCTAACCAATGCACCAAGATCCTGAACTTCTTGCAAATAACCCTTGAGCATCACCTGATTAGTGTCAGTCGGACGGCTCAGACGCCATTGATGTGGGCGCACATAGGCTTTGGCTGCCCCCTTGTGAATACCTTGCTGTTGCTCGATCGTCAGAGGCACTGCGTAGTCGTTAAAATGCCAATAGGTGCCGTCAACCACCCCCTCAAAGGCACTGGCATCGCCCAGAAACTCCGTAACGAAAGGCGTCTGCGGCTGATGATAAAGCATCGAACCACTACCCTCTTGCTCAATCACGCCATGATTCATCAACACGATATTGTCTGAAATTTCGAGCGCTTCTTCTTGATCATGGGTCACTAAGATGCTGGTCACACCCAGTTCGTGATGTACAGCGCGCAACCATTGGCGCAGTTCCTTGCGTACCTTGGCATCCAACGCCCCAAAGGGCTCATCCAATAATAAAAGCTTCGGCTCTACCGCTAATGAACGAGCTAAGGCAATACGCTGTCTTTGACCGCCCGAGAGTTGCGCCGGAAAAGCCTTGGCCAAATGTGGCAACTGCACTAATTCTAGAAGCTGCATCACACGATCGTGAAGCTCTTTTTTAGAAGGTCTTTGACTGCGAGGCAAGACACTAAGACCAAACGCCACGTTATCAAAAACATTCATATGACGGAATAAAGCATAGTGCTGAAACATAAAACCGATATTGCGCTCTTGAACCGATTTATTTGTGACATCCAAACCATCCAATAACACCTGACCATTATCAGCAAACTCGAGACCGGCAATAATGCGTAAGAGCGTAGTTTTACCGCAACCTGAAGGACCTAATAAAGAAACCAACTGCCCTGTTTCCACATGTAGATTGATGTTTTTTAAGGCTTGAAAAGCGCCAAAACTTTTATTTAGATTTTTAATTTCAATACTCATACGGTCACCTCTTTTAATCCTAATTCAGCTGATTTTTTAGTGCTCTGCTCTGTCTTTTGTTTTGTTGAAAATAAGTTAGTTTGCGATGGTGTATCGTGATTGTCTGCAACAGCCTGTGGCTCAACTCTGGCTTCAGAAGCTTGCTTATATTTGCGTTTTTCCCACCAACTGAGTAAATGCTGCAAAATCAAGGTAAAAATCGCCAGAAATGCCAGTAAACTAGCGGCTGCAAAGGCACCTACCGGGTTGTAGTCGTTGTAAAGCACCTCAATATGCAAAGGCAGCGTATTGGTCAGACCACGAATATGTCCCGACACCACTGAAACCGCACCAAACTCACCCATAGCACGGGCATTAGTCAAAATAATGCCGTATAGCAAGGCCCAACGAATATTCGGTAAAGTCACGCGCCAAAACATCTGCCAAGAGGACGCCCCAAGAACTAATGCCGCCTGCTCCTCACTGGATCCCTGACTCTGCATAAGAGGAATTAACTCGCGCGCCACAAATGGAAAAGTGACAAACAAAGTGGCAATCACAATCCCCGGCACTGCAAAAATGACTTGAATACCGACAGACTCTAACCACCCCCCCAGAAAACTGTAGCTACCGAAGAGCAGAATAAACATCAAACCGGCAACCACCGGAGAAACCGAAAAAGGCAAATCCAGTAACGTAGTCAACCATTGTTTGCCGCGAAAATCGAAGCGGGTCAGTAGCCAAGCCATGGCCACACCAAAAATGACATTAATAGGCACCACAATCGCTGCAGTCAGCAAGGTTAATTTAATCGCCGCCATCGCATCGGGTTCTGTCAATGAGGCAATATACAGATCCCAGCCTTGACGGAAGGCCTCGTAAAACACCGAAACCAAAGGAATAACCAACATCAAGCCTAAAAACGCAACCGCAACAGCAATCAATAAAACTTTTAGCAGACGCGGCTCATCGGTGGGATTTTGATAGTTTTTGTTCATTTTCAATCCTTAAGCTCTACCTTCCAAGCGACGACTAATCCGCCATTGCGCGGCATTAATAATAAATAAAATAGCAAATGCAATTAACAACATAAATAAAGCAACGGCCGACGCCCCCTGAACATCGAACATTTCCAATTTAGCGGTAATAATGACCGGTAGAAT
Source organism: Alcaligenaceae bacterium (assembly GCA_030538235.1). Classification (GTDB taxonomy): domain Bacteria; phylum Pseudomonadota; class Gammaproteobacteria; order Burkholderiales; family Burkholderiaceae_B; genus Oligella. The sequence goes on along the minus strand of JAUNUJ010000003.1, from coordinate 23,238 downwards.
TTCCGACACCATTGGAATATTGCCGGCAATAAAAATAACCGAACCATATTCACCGGTGGCGCGGGCAAACATCATGCCACTACCCATTAATAAAGCCGGACTTAGTTCCGGTAAAATCACGCGTCTAAAAGTAGTCCATCGATTCGCCCCTAGACTGGCAGAAGCCTCTTCCAATTCTGGTTGCAACTCCTCCAGCACCGGCTGCACCGCTCGCACAATAAATGGCAAGCTCACCACCACCAATGCCAAGAAGATACCGGAAGGCGTAAAAGCAATTTTCTGACTGAAGAATTGACCTAACCAACCATTTGGCGAATATAACGTGGCCAAGGCAATACCAGTCACTGCAGTGGGTAAAGCAAAAGGCAAATCAACCAAAGCATTCATGAAGGATTTACCGGGAAAGTCATAGCGCACCAAAACCCAAGCCACCAACGTACCAAAGACCAGATTAGTCAACGTCGCGTACAACGATAAGCGAAGTGTCAGAAAAATGGCTGCTAATACACGCTCATCGGCGATAGTGTCAATAAAAGCGCTCCACCCCATACCGGAGGTCACCCAAATCAGCATGGCAAATGGCAACAGCACCAGTATGGACAAGCAAAATATACTGATGCCAAGACTGAGACCAAAACCGGGGAGTATTGTTTTTTGTTTGAGTAATAATTGCATGATTTAATACCGTTTTTAAATAGCAGATGCGCTTAGTGCCTTTGTGAGGTGTCTAAGCGCATCTAGAGGCTATTTATTTAAACACTTCCTGATGATTTAGCGTTTATTAACATCATCAAAGATGCCACCATCGGCAAAGAATGTTTTCATGATTTCCGGCCAATCACCAAATGCCTCGGTAGCACGGAAAGTATCGACTGTAGGAAAACGCTCTGCATGTTTTTGCAGTACTGCCTCATCGCTAGGTCGTAAATACAGTGAAGCTGCTAATTCTTGTGCCGGCTCACTCCAAAGATAGTCTAAATACTCCTTGGCCGTCTCTGCTGAGCCCTTGCGAGCAACCACCGTATCGACTATAGCGACCGGGTTTTCAGCTTTGATAGAGTATTTTGGATAAATCACTTCAAATTGATCTTTGCCGAACTCATTGGCTGCCATATGCGCTTCGTTTTCAAAAGTTAACAAGGCATCACCGATACCGCGTTGAATAAAGGTTGTCGTGGCAGCACGGCCGCCATTTTCCAGAATCGGCACGTTTTTCAATATACCGCGTGCTAATTCTTTAGCCTTTTCATGATCATCGTTATACTCTTTCAAGGCCGCACCATAAAGGGCCAAAAAAGCGTACCGACCATTACCGGTAATTTTCGGATTAGCAATCACGAGCTCTACGTCATCTTTTGTCAAATCGGCCCAATCCTGAATGTTTTTAGGATTGCCTTTGCGTACGAGGATCACTGTCAAACTGGTAAATGGCACTGAGTTATCCGGAAACTCTTGCTCCCAACCCGCTTCAATTAAACCCTTGTCTACCAATAACTGCACATCTGAGCTCTGATTCATGGTGACGACATCAGCCAATAAACCATTAGCCACACTCATTGCCTGTCTGGAGGAGGCGGCGTGTGATTGCTGAATAGTTAGCTTATCGCCATTATGCTTAGCGGCGTATTCTTCTAAAAATAAAGGATTGAAATCCTTATAGAAATCACGCATCACGTCATAAGAAACATTTAAGAAAGCACCGCGACCATCTTGCGCCTGTGCTGCTACGCCAAATACGGCTGACGCTGCCAATGAGGCGACAAGGCTTGATTTAATAACTGATGATAAAAAACGTTTAGCCAATTGCATAATTCTTCCTGATTAAAGAGGTGTTGTCTGTTGCCCGCATTTAAGAGGCGTATGGAAGAATATAGCCCTTCTGTCTTATTATTAAAAATAATAATTTTAAATAATGATATTACTACTAGTTATATATAAACGATAAATAAGATTTGAAAACAGCGAAAAATTTTCTCAATTCATATTAGAAAACAGTGAAAAACCATGGGGCTTTTCCCCATTTAAGAGCATTAGGTGCATCGCTATACTGCACTTAGATGATGACATATCACAAACTTTCATATAGGTGCCTTATGACAACAATCAACATAGCCCGCCGTCGCTTACTGACGACAAGCGGTAGCGTTTTAGGTTTAGCATCTGTTGGTGCAATTAGCGGTTTAAGTCCTGCTGCCAAAGCATTAGCAGCCACCCAGAGTGATACGGCAAAGAGTCCTTCTTTACCGGCTTATGCCGAGTGGAAAGATGCCAATAGCTTAATTATCCATAGTGCCAACACCATGGAAACCAAACGGAATGCTTTCGGTAGTGGAATTATTACTCCTCTTGAGCGGTTATTTGTACGTAATAATGTTGCTCCACCAAGCGAAGATATTGTTCAAGATCCGGATGCGTGGATGCTTGAGGTCGCGGGAGTCAAAGACCCACAAAGCTTATCCGTTGGTGAACTTAAAAAATTAGGTGTCACCACGGTCGCCATGGTTTTACAGTGCAGCGGCAATGGTCGTGCCTACTTCCCTACAAACCCGAGTGGCACCCAGTGGACTGTTGGTGCTGCCGGCTGTGTTGTATTCACCGGGGTGCCCGTTAAGACCTTACTAGAACACGTCAATGGCATGGCTGAAGGTGCTAAATACATGACTGGTACTGGAGGCGAACCAATTCCCGAGGGATTGGATCCCAATACGATTCAAGTTGAGCGCTCCGTGCCTTTAGAGGCCATCGAAGAGGCGCTATTAGCTTGGGAGATCAACGGTCAAGCCATCCCCTTAGCGCACGGTGGCCCCCTGCGTCTTGTGGTGCCAGGCTACACCGGCGTCAACAACGTTAAATACATCAAGCGTCTAGCATTTACCGAGGAACAGTCTGCCGCCAATATTCAACAAAGTGGTTATAGACTCGCTCCGGTAGGAGAAAAAGGCGCGCCGACTCAAGAATCTGTGTGGACGATGCCGGTTAAATCATGGATCACTTACCCAAGCGATCCTGATCAGCAGCTCAAAGCGGGCAAGCTTCAAATTCAGGGACTTGCCATGGGCGGAACCACTGATGTCACTGAGATTGAAGTTTCAACTGACGGCGGAGAAACGTGGCAAGAAGCGCAGTTTATCGGTCCCGATCTAGGCCCTTATGCTTGGCGACAGTTCGTTTTATCAGTAGAGCTGGAACCAGGCAGCTACAAGCTCGTCAGTCGTGCCACCAATAAAGCCGGCGAGACCCAACCAGCAGAGCGCCTAGAAAACAATCGTGGATACCTTAACAATAGTTGGGTCGATCACGGCCTGGAAGTATCCTTAAGCTAATCGTATTTCTTACCCCCTATGCAGGCTGAGGCTCCACCATATTCAGCCTGCATTTTTACATGTAGCCAGTTTTTTTATGAATAAAATATTAATCACTTTCGGAACCCTCGTCTTCAGTCTTTTTAGCGCCACCCCCTTCGCCGATGAGGCACAACTGCTACGAGGCAAAGAGCTGTTCACCGGTGCCGCCCAGCCAATTGCTTGTGCTATTTGTCATACCCTAAAAGACGCCGACGCGGTAGGAACCATCGGCCCGGATTTTAATGAGATCAAGCCGGATGCTGAACGTATCCGTCAAACGATGCTTGAAGGCATGGGCGCTATGCCATCCTTTGAGGAAATGGATGAGGAAGACAGAGAGTCAATAATCGCTTATTTAGTGTCAGCTACTCAATAGCTTAAAAAAAACATTAAGCACGCATTTGTTTAGAAAAACATAAAGCGCCCTATAAATCAACAAAACGACCCCCAAATTTGGACATAATACATTCCAATCGTTGGGGGTCGCTTGAAATCAATACAGAACGCTTAATATATAAAGACGCTTGTAAAAAACTAAATCACACCGGCTCCGCTAGCTTGCTCATCCGCATGATAGGAAGAGCGTACCATCGCACCCACTGCGGCATGACTAAAGCCCATCTTATAGGCTTCCTCTTCAAGTCGGGCAAACTCATCCGGATGCATATAGCGCTCAACCGGCAAATGATGCTCAGAAGGCGCCAGATACTGACCAATGGTAATCATATCAATATCATGCTTGCGCATATCACGCATCACTTCCAGAATTTCCTCATCAGTCTCGCCTAAACCAACCATAATGCCGGACTTAGTCGGAATACCGGGATAAAGACGCTTGAAATTCTGCAGTAATTTTAATGAATGCTCATAATCTGCACCGGGACGCGCTTGTTTATATAGACGAGGTACCGTCTCCAAGTTGTGATTCATCACATCCGGTAAACCAGCCGCGAAAATATCCAACGCTCTCTCTAGGCGACCACGGAAATCAGGCACTAACACCTCAATTTGTGTCTTTGGTGAACGCGTACGCACTTCATTAATACAATCCACAAAGTGTTGCGCTCCGCCATCGCGTAAATCATCACGGTCGACAGAAGTAATCACTACATAACTTAAACGCATCAAGGCGATGGACTCAGCCAAATTTGCCGGCTCTTGTTCATCCAAAGGATCAGGGCGACCATGTCCTACGTCACAAAATGGACAACGGCGGGTGCACTTGTCACCCATAATCATAAAGGTTGCGGTTCCCTTGCCGAAACACTCACCGATATTAGGGCAAGAGGCCTCTTCACAGACTGTGACCATTTTATTTTCGCGCAAAATACTCTTAATATGATTAAATTGCGAATTAGCCGGAGCCGCTTTGACACGAATCCAAGATGGTTTCTTTAAAGGCTCTCTCTGTACCACCTTGATTGGGATACGAGACACTTTATCGAACGCTTTTTGTTTTTTAGTTGCGTCGTAATCTAGGTCTTTTTCTATACTTTGTAGCTGATTGCTCACTGCTTTGTCCTCTAACTTAGAGTGTTTTCCGATTTAGGCTGCGCCTTGTTGTGCTAACGCTAATTTGACACGGAAGATTTTCTGTAATTCCTCAACAACTTTATCAGAAACTTCGCCCACCGTCGCTTTTATCCCCAGACTTTTCATATCTATTGTGCGTAAGCCCTCATAACCACAAGGATTAATTCCTAAAAAAGGCTCCAAGTCCATCGCCACATTAATTGCTAAGCCATGATAGCTATAGCCCTTAGTGATTTTAACGCCAAGTGCGGCGATCTTAGCTAAGCCATCACCCGCAATGCCCTCTATCGGCACATAAACGCCGGGCGCTTTGTCTTTGCGACAGGCATTAGGAATACCGAAATGCGCCAAAGTAGCAATAATCGCATCCTCAAGGCTTTCAACATACTCCTTAACAAAGATCTTATATCGACTCAAGCGCAATAAAGGGTAGACAACCACTTGACCCGGACCATGGTAAGTCACCTGACCACCACGATTACAATGCACAATGGGTATTTGACCGGGATTTAAGATATGCTCCGGCTTGCCCGCCTGACCCAAAGTATAAACGGGCTGATGCTCAACCTGCCAGATCTGATCAGGCGTTTCATCAGTACGAGCGTCGGTGAATTGCTTCATCGCATCCCAAATTACGTCGTAATCGGAAAGCTCAGCAAATTTTTTAACTTGTATCATAATGAGGTTTGATTAGTAGCTTAAGCCCAAATATTGAGCTTAAGCTACCTAATAGTAGAACGTCTTAGAGTACGGCCTTAACTAACTCATGACCATGTAGCGCACGGTAAATATTATCCAGTTGCTCACGTGACTTAACATGTACCGTGACCGTTAAGCCCACATAGTTACCCTTGCTGCTCTCACGTACTTCGATGGTTTCATGATCAAAAGCGGGATCATGCTCAAGAATAATCGGCATTAGTAGCTGAATAATTTCAGGATGGTTTACGCTCATGACTTTAATAGGAAAGTCACATGGGTACTCAATTAAGGATTCTTCTTTAGGGATTTCTTTCATATCATTAATTAAAGGGCTGCCAGCACCTTGTTATAAGCTTGTTTTAATCGGTTATAAATGGGGCCAACCTCACCATTTGCAATAGCTTGAGCATCTAACTCAACAATCGGCAGAATTTCTTTAGTCGCTGAAGACAAAAAGATCTCATCAGCTTGCGCTACTTCTTCTTTTGAAATGGCACGCAATTCAAAAGGAATACCCTCAGTACGACACAACTCCTCAATCAAACCGTAACGAACGCCCTCAAGTACCAGATTATCTTTTGGCGGGGCAATTACGGTGCCATTTTTTACCACCCAGATATTGGCCGAAGACGCTTCTGATAAATAACCATCGCGAAACTGAATCACATCATCCACACCGCGATCCACAGCGTACTGCTTTGATAAGACATTACCCAACAAAGAAACTGATTTGATATCGCAATGCAACCAACGCATATCTTGCATGCTGACCGTCCGCAAGCCCTTGGCGATCTCCTCGGCACTAGGGGCCACACGAGGCGCAACCATCACAAAGATCGTCGGCTTAACCGGCGGATTGGGAAATTGGTGGTCACGCTTAGCCACACCACGTGTGACCTGAAGATAAACTAAGGAGTCGTCCCATGGGGCGCGCTCGGCCATTAGAGTCATCAGATGTTTCCAATCTTCGACCGTCTTGTCCGTCTGCAAAGAAATCTTATCTAGACTACGCATCAGGCGTGCTACATGCTGTTCCAAACGAAACGGCTTGCGATGATAGACCGGCACCACCTCGTAAATGCCATCACCGAAAATAAAACCACGATCCAAAACCGAGATCTTAGCTTCGCTTAAAGGCAAAATATCGCCATTGAGATAGACATCAACATCAACAGCTATACCCGGAATCAACTCTTCAATCATCACCAACTCACTTCAAATCAACTCTTAGAAAGAGCTCATTAATTTATCCCACAAACGACCAAATAAGCCCGCCTGCTCTACCGCTTCGATCACTACTAGAGGATCCTGCTTAACGATATGACCATCCAACACAAACTGCACCACTCCAACCTGTTGACCCACACTAAGGGGCGCTACAAGTTTCTGATTAATCTGGGTCATGGCCTGTACCTCAGCCTCACGACCGCGTGGCACGGTGACCGCCACTTTGTTTTTAGAACCTAATTTAGCCGTTTTACTCTTACCCTCCCAAACCCGAGGTTGAATAATTTCCTCTCCGGCAGCGGCGACTTCACGGGCCGCGAAATTCGCATAACCCCAATCCAGTAAAGCCTGATTAGCACGCTCACGAGAGGCAATGCTTTCAGTGCCGATCACAACAGATAATAAACGACGACCATCACGCACCGCGGTAGTAATCAAGCTATAACCGGCCGAATTGGTATGGCCTGTTTTTAAACCGTCTACGCCTAAGTTTCTACGTAATAAACCATTGCGATTGTGTTGGTTGATATTGTTGTAACTGTATTCAGGCTGACTGAAATAATGATAATGATCCGGATGATCCAAAATAATATGTTGCGCTAACACAGACATATCACGTGCCGTAGTATAGGTCTGCTCCGATGGTAAACCGGTAGGATCACCATAGCTTGAGTTCGGCATACCAAAGTCACGGGCACGTTTATTCATCTGGTCCACAAAGACATTAACCGAACCGGCAATGGTTTGTGCTAGCAAAATACTGGCGTCATTACCCGATTGCACCACCATACCTTGGATTAACTCGCTGATTTTAACCGGTGTATTAATTTCAATAAACATGCGAGAACCAATTGCGGCACGTGCTTCAGGGGTAACCATCACTTCCTGATCGAGGGCAATACGATTATTATCTAAGGCATCAAACACCAAACTCGCGGTCATTAACTTCGTTAAAGAAGCCGGTTCCACACGCACATCGGGTTCTTTTTCCGCCAAGATTTGACCGGTATCGACATCCATCAATAACCAACTTCGCGCCTCAATTTCAGGCAAAGCCAGATTGGAAAAACTCGCCACGGTCGGTGTGTCCGGGGTTGTAGGGATGATTGAAGAGACATTAACAGGCTCAATCTGCGCTGCCGGCGTGGGCTGCAGAATGATTTGCCCATCCGCTCTGTCGGCTTTTTGACCAGAGAATAATTGGTATGCACCAAAACCCACCACGGCCAGTACCAGTAAAATCAGTATTCTTTTCAACATCGTCGTTTCTCTAAATCGCTGTAAATTAAATTATCGCTATTGTAAAACTAAATCAGGCCTATGCCCTTAAGATAGAGCTCTAATTGCTTACGAAGTTCAATTAAAGCACCATGGAAAAAATGCCCTACTCCCGGCAAGACGGTTAGCGCCTGCTTTTTCTCGGTCAACCACTCAAAAGCGTCATGCAGAGAAATCACCTCGTCATCGCCCCCATGAATCACAAATGTATTGGTCGGCAGATTGACATCACGGTAGCTGAAACGCCAGACACCGACGCCTGCCAATAACAAAGCTGAAGGCATTGTCAAAACCGCCTGCTCAGGCGCAGCCTTAATTAAATCCTCAATTTCCTGATGCAACTGCGCAGCCACTGCTGAACCAAAAGAAAAACCGCCAATCACCCACGGCAACTGGGAAAACTGCGGATTGTCGGCTAAGAACTGCTGAACCACCTGCACCATATCCTGAGTCTCACCCATCCCCTCATCAAAACTTCCTTCGGACTTGCCTACCCCCCTGAAATTGGGACGTAAAACCACATAACCATGATTTGTCAACAAACGAGAGATGGTGGTAACTACTTTATTATTGCGACTCCCCTGGAACAAGGGGTGTGGATGTAAAACAATGGCCCAAGCTTTGGGCTCTGTGTCTGGGTAATCAAGCATCACATCGACGATGCCTGCATCACCCTGAAAAAACTTAATCTCATGGGACATCTTTAAACATAATCCTTTAAACCTAAATCAAACAATACCTGAATCCATGCCCCTAAGGTAGTGGCTCAATGCGTATATCCCTAGGCTTATACTCAACCACACGCGCTGAACCGGAACTGATTTTAAGCTCACTCGGCTTGAAACCCAACCAACCGGCACCCATCGCATAAACCACGAGGTTTGCTAATAAAAGTATGAAAAATATGGTACGCATGCTGCTCTTTTACTCTATAGCTATCGCTTTAAAAGCTAAATTCTGATGTTAATTGGACAATCACTTAACAGCTTAGTTGTGCTGCAAACAATGCTGAGCATAAACCAACAATCCCGCTAATGCGGGATCTTCAAAGGGAAACAGCTCTATTGTATCAAATCCATGCAAGCTCGCTTGCGCTGTCAACAAGCGAGATAATTCAGGAATCACATAATCCGCCGCACCACCCGCATAAAACACAAGCGGCTGCAACTCACAACGCTCAACAACACAAGACCATTGTCGTAAAACCGCCCCCACTTGGGCTGCTATCATCCCGCTTTCTAGGGCTTCAGCTGTTGAAGCAGGAAACCTTGCGGGTAACATCGACTGCGCCCACTTAATAGCGGGTAATTGAGCGGTACCCCGAGCCAAACTATCTGCCATCAATTGTAAACCAGGGAAAATCAGCCCCCCCAGAAACTGATTACGAAAAACCGTATCCACCGTGGTCGCCGTACCAAAGCTGACTAACATAGCCGGTTGCTGTTGAAGCTGTTGATGCACACTGAGACCTAACATCGCTAACCAACGGTCTGCACCCAGTTGCCTATGATCTCCATAAGAATTAATTAAATGCAAAAGCTGAGGTTGAGACGTGAGCCAATGCAATTCATAGCGCTCGTCACCACAATGCATATCAAGCTGCTCAACAATCTTATCGCCCACCAAAGGACCGGCGACATTAACCCCTATCACCAATGCCGGTTTTCTATCAAATGAAGCCAAATGAGAGGCTAAACCGGCAAGCTCAGCATGGGTCAAAATGAACTTCAGCGATGCTGCCGCCTGATCCTGTTCGCTTGTCGTACTAGACAGCGATTCATAATAGGCAAATTTAACTCGAGTATTACCCGCATCGATCAAGAGCACGGTCGTCGCGCAATCAGACATGCTCCTACTCTCCTATGGTTTTTCCGTCGACTGCGCGGATTGAAATATCGCCGTAAATCACTTGCTTCAAACCCTCTTCAGTCATGACTTGTAAACATGCATTTTTATCGACGCCCTGGGCCAATCCGCTAAACATAAGCTCTTGACCATTTACCACATCCACCATTTGACCTTTGAGTGCATCTACTGCGGCATGGCGCGTTACAAACGGCTCAAAACCATTTGTTTGATACTGTAAAACTGCCTGATACCAAGCATTAGCTATCAAAGCGACCATACTGCTAACGTTGTTTGCTGCCTTGTGCTCTCTGTCCTGCAAAGACGACAACACAGAAGTCCAGTCCGCTACCGCTCTCTGCAAGGACTCACTCAAAGCCTTGGCATGCGATAAGTTTAAACCCATACCAATAACCACCACATGATGATGAGCAGAAAAACGCCCTACCGTGGGCCTAACAGCCTCAACTAACAAGCCGGATAACTTAGCACCATCAAACAAAATGTCATTTGGCCACTTCATACTTAAACGATGCTGATTCTGTGGACCAACCAGTTGACGTAGCTGCTCACAGACCACAATGCCACAAAGCGGCGCCAACATCGGTAATTGAGTGGCCGGCATATCCACATCAAAAGCGCAAGAGAACATTAAAGTGGTCTTGTCCAAATCCTTCCAGTGACGACCGCCGCGACCCTTACCGCTAGTTTGATGATGCGCCCCCAATAAACTCGGCCGCTCTTGCACCGGCTCACGCTGACGCGCACTACTGATTAATTGTGTATTAGTTGAATCGATCTGATCGACCCATTGGACCTCGGCAAAACCGGGCAACTCTTCTTTGATTTTCGTCGCTAATTGAGCCGACGGCGGTAAGGTGATTAAAGGCATAACAATTGTTTTTCTTTAGACAAATAAAATAAATTCATCTCATAGTCTACTTCAAAAATGGCTGCAAATAACGCATAGTGCGCTCTGTTGCGCCACGGTGTTGAGACATCCATTGGCTAGCGGCTTGACTCATGGCCTGCCGCTGGGTGGTGTTTTGGAGCAGTTGCTCAGCCTGCGCTATCGCTTGCGCCGGCGACTCACAACGCAAAGTAGCACCCGCCTCAATCGCATCTTCTACTGCCTGTTTAAAATTAGCCGTGTGTGGCCCCACAATCACCGGTACGCCAAGTGCACTGGCTTCGATATTGTTTTGTCCACCAAAGTTCGCAAAACTACCCCCGATAATCGCCACATCCGCCAAACCATAATAAAAAAACATCTCACCCAGACTATCACCTAAAAGCACTTGACAATGGCTAAGCTCCTCTAGTGAAGGCTGCCTTGAACGACAACAATAAGTCAGATTTGATTTCGCCAAGAGCTGTCGTACCTCGTCAAATCGCTGCGGGTGACGTGGCACCAAGACATATAAAGGCTCAATGGGTGATGTGGGATTTGCTGCCTGGCTTTTTAGTAGGGCATCCAAAAACATAACTTCCTCGCCATCGCGAGTACTCGCTATCACCACAACGTTGCGCTGCAATGATTCTTTTAAATCTCGTGCCTCCCGAACAAGCGATTCGGCAATATCAACATCAAATTTTAAATTACCTGCTAGCTCGACCTTATTAAGACCAAAACTTTGCAATCGCTTAAGGTCATCTGGACTTTGTGCCAACACCAACTGCAAGGAAGCAAAAGCGTCTTTGAGCACCTTGCCCATCCAGCGCGCTTGCTTAAGAGAAGACGCCGAAAAACGAGCACTGACCACCACCATCGGCACGTGTTGAGACTTTGCCTCGGCAAGCAAATTAGGCCAAATCTCTCTTTCGATCAAGATGCCGCAACGCGGTTGCCAGTACCTAAAAAAACCCTTGACCGCCTCAGGCAAATCATAGGGAATCCAAGCTTGGCGCAACTGCCCTGAAGCTAAGTATGAGGTAAAAAAAGACGCCCCCATTGCTCTACCGGTTGCGGTCATATGTGTCAACAAAACCGGAAACCCTTGATCAAGTAAAACCTGAATTAATGGCTGAGCAGCACGAGTCTCGCCAAGACTAACGGCGTGCACCCAAATCGGACGCTGAAAATTAAAAGCCTCACCACTACTCACAGCCATGCTCTGCTCAACATCGGCATCGACATAACGACCGAAACGCTGCGGCGAGCGTATCTCCCAAACACCGCCTGCACGCGCAGCCTTACGCGCTAACAACTTAAAGGCAAACGGTGCAATTAGTCTGAGCAGAGCAGTATAGATGAATCGATTCATCAAGACTCCAACGCGTCAGCCAATAACTCCTCGGAGGTACCTTCTTGTGGGACACCTAACGCTTGATTTAACTTTAAAATAACAGCATCCCGAGTCGGTGGCACCCCCCGATCGCCTAAACTCGCTGTCATACCGGCACCGGTTAAGGGAGTACGCACCGGTGTCGAAGCACAGTAGATCCCGATCGTTGGGCGACCCAAGGCCGCTGACAGATGGGTCAAACCACTGTCCAGACCAATCATCAAGCGAGCAGCTGCCAACTCATGAGCTACCTGCTCAAGAGGCAAAGCCGTTAAGAAACGAACATTGGGGTATTTTTTAACTAAATCGGCGGCTCGTTCAGCCTCTTTGGCATTGCCCGCCAACACGCGCAGCTCCAATCCGTGCTCAACCAATAAGTCCAGAGCAGCATGCCAGTCGTCGTCGGGCCAAAGCTTATCATCACGGCTCGCAGACGGCATCACGACCGCATAGTTCTGAATTTCCACCCCATCAGTAAAGGCTTGCAAACCAAAATCCGGCGGTCCTTCGTATTGATAGTCTAGGGCTAAAGCTGCCAATTCACGCTGTCGAATCACAGCTGGTTGCCAGAATTCCACCCGATGTCGCTTATGATAAAACAAGGAAGCCAAACGCTCCCTGGCTGATTTCCAATCAAGTCCATGACGCTCACCAAGAGTCTGACGTACGACCCAGACTGACTTCATCAAAGCCTGCATATCAAGCACAATATCGTAATTAGCCTGGCGCACTTTTTTTCTGAACTCAGCACGCTCACGCCTAGCATCACGACTCCACCAGTTCTTGCGCCAACGACGATGTGAAATAGTAATCACACGATTAACCGCAGGATGCCACGATGGTATTTCAGCAAAAGCTTCCTCTACCACCCAATCAATGGTCGCTCCCGGAAAGTGTTTGGCAATATCTGAAATTGCCGGTAACACAAAGACCAGATCACCTAAAGAGGATGAACGCACAATGAGTATTTTTTTTGTCATATACCCTCACTACTTTAACAATCTAAGCTTAGCACTTAAAGGAAGGTGATCCGAAATTTTTGTCCATGGTTTACCTTTAAGGACTTCCGTGGTATGAATTTCAAAACCACGCTGATACATACGGTCTAGGCGCAACCAAGGAAATGAAGCCGGAAAGGTGCGCGGATTATAGTAACGTCGCTCAATAAAAAAAGCCTCGGTCAAACGCTTAAAACTATCGGTTTTCATATAACTCGCCAAACGCTCAAGACGGTTTTTAAGCTCAGGGTTTTGCCAAATTTCGGTCATCTCGCTAAGACCCTTTTGGAAATTTAACTTAACCGCCGGAAACTCCATATCGATTCGCTTAGCTTCATCCTCAAACACTTCTTGTAAGTGTAAGATAGACATCAAATCACTACTTAAATGCTCAGTCCAATCATTAAAATCACCGGCGATAATAATCGGCTCATCCTCTTGAACCATACTATTAATACGTGAAGCGATGGCCTCAGTTTGCCGCTTACGACTCTGTTTGAAAAGCCCCAAATGCACCACAAAACAATGCACAATGCGCTCTTCTACCTGCACTTGTACATGCAGAACTCCGCGTTGCTCCAGTCGATGATCTGAGATATCCTGATTATCTTGGCAGATAATCGGATACCGACTCAAAAGCGCATTGCCGTGATCTGTTTTGCGTCGAATCGCATTGCGACCATAAACCACATGCATACCTAATGCTTCAGCCAGGCGTTCCGGTTGATTATGCAAAGCGTCCTCAAGATCATTACGACCCTGCACCTCTTGCAAAAAGATTAAATCTGCATTTTCACGTTGTAACGCGCCCTTTAAGTGTGCAAATGACGGGCGAATCCCCAAGGGTGCTTTACCCTTGTGAATATTGTATGTAAGAACTTTTAGTTGAGCCATGACAAAGGGGGTTTGCTTCTTATCAAATTAAGGTGCCTTAATACTAATACCCAAAAAAGACAATTTGACGAATCAACTCATAAAAAAAATTAATGCCGCCACCAATCACGGGTTGTATTGTTTTGGTCAACAACAAGAATAATAAAATCCAAATGCCGTATGGCTCAATGCGCGCCAGTTTTTGTTCGATGTCCAAGGGCACAATATTCATCAACACACGACCCCCATCAAGTGGGGGAATCGGCAACAAATTTAAAACCATTAGAACTAAATTAACGTATATACCAGCTCGCGAAACCTCCCACAAAAAACCCTCGGTCTGTCCCATTGAAAACAACACACGCAACAAAATAGCCCACATGATGGCCATAAGAAGATTTGCCCCGGGGCCTGCCAACACAACCCAAACCATATGACGTCGAGGTTCTCTCAGCTGCCCTTGATTGACCGGAACAGGCTTAGCCCAACCAAACAACATCCCACCAAAAAGCAAGGTCAGTAGTGGAAAAATCACTGTCCCAAAAGGGTCAATATGACGGACCGGATTTAAACTAACCCGCCCCAACACATAGGCGGTATTATCACCGAACCTTCTGGCCACATAACCATACGCAGCCTCATGTAAAGTGATGGCAAAAATCATCGGTAACGCATAGATAGTGACGAGTTTTAGTGTTGTTTGAATATCCATAAAAATTTACTTAATTAAAGACTAGCCCGAGAAGGTATTGCAGGCTTGAAAACTACCCATCTCCAAACCACGTGTAAACCAACGTACACGCTGCTCTGATGAGCCATGCGTAAATGAATCTGGGACCGCATAACCTTGGGTATTGCGTTGAATACGGTCATCGCCGACCGCTGCAGCGGCATTCATCGCATCTCGGATATCCTTATCGTCGATAGTGTCGCCTTGTTTGTTAAGCTCATGCGCCCAGATACCGGCATAGCAATCTGCCTGCAATTCTGTCAATACGGAAATTTGGTTAGCCTGACGCTGACTGGATTGCTGTTGAGCTCGTTGGGTCTGCTCTAAAATACCTAAGACTCGCTGCACATGATGACCCACCTCATGAGCGATCACATAACCCTGAGCAAAATCACCGCGGACGCCCATGCGCTTACCGGTATCACGGAAAAACTCCAAGTCCAAATAAATTGTCTGGTCTGTTGGGCAATAAAAAGGACCCATTGCACCTTGACCCAAACCGCAGGCAGTACGAGTAGCGCCACTATAAAGAACGAGGCGCGGTTCTTTATAGCCACCAAAATCATTTAATCTGAATTGCTCAGCCCAGATATCCTCAGTTGTGCCAAGAACCTGCGCCACAAAGACACCCTCTGCGTCTGTCAATTGTCCCGTGGTGCCGCTTTGAGAAACGCTACTCTGCTGAACATCCAGTGAATTCATACCACCTAGGAACTGGAGGGGGTTTACACCAAAAGCCAACCAAGCAATCAAAGCAATCACTATGGTACCGATACTGAGCTTACCACCACGAAAAATCGGAATGCCACCACCACCGCGGCCCGCCGGCGCACGCTGTCCTCGACGATCCTCGACATTTCTACTCTGTCTTCTTCCACCAAGCTTCATAATAAAACCCCTCAATTCCTAATTAATGCTGATTAATGCATGTGCCAGCCATTGGTCACCACCATTGACTGACCGGTTAAAGCATGACTCGGGAAAGTTGCTAAAAATAAGGCTGCCTCACTTACATCATTTAAGGTCGTAAATTCAGCGTTAACTGTATTTTTAAGCATCACGTCTTTAACCACTTCCTCTTCACTAATGCCTAATTCTTTTGCCTGTTCAGGAATTTGTTTTTCTACTAAAGGGGTCAAAACAAAACCCGGACAAATAACATGCGAACGAACATTGTGCGCAGCACCCTCTTTTGCCAATACGCGGTTTAAGCCCAGGATACCGTGTTTAGCGGTTACATAAGGCGCTTTTAATACTGAGGCTTCATGCGAATGCGCAGAACCCATATAAATGACCGTACCGCCGCGATTGTCCTTGTACATATGCTGCAATACCGCCTTAGTAGTCAAAAAAGCGCCATCTAAGTGAATAGCGAGCATTTTCTTCCATTGTGAATACTCGAATTTATCAATAGATTCAATAATTTGAATACCGGCATTTGAAATTAATACATCCACCGCACCGAACTCTTTAACCAAGGCATCTACTCCCTGATTTACCTGCTCTTCATTGGTCACATCCATGGCAATCGCCATAGCACGACCACCAGCCGTTTTAATTTCATCGGCTACCTTTTGAGCGCCCTCTAAGTTCAGGTCAGCCACCCCCACCGCCGCACCTGCTGCAGCAAACTTAAGCGCCATATCACGACCCAAACCACTACCCGATCCGGTAATTAATGCGACCTTGCCATCTAAAGAGTAATTTGCCTTTGCCATCCTATAATCCTCATTATTAAGTTAATAAAAATATAATAGATTAGAATAAAACTAATAAAGAATTAGTGTCATTATCTTAGTACTGTTACCAGTTTATTATCAAACTTAAGTGTTACACAATCAAATAAATCTTTTACTATCTTATTTACTTTAACTCACAAATATTTAATCAATTGATATGAAAAAAATCTTCTTTGTAACCGGTGCCACTGCGGGTTTTGGTAAATCCATCAGCGAAAAGCTGATTGCTGAAGGACATACTGTGATCGGCTGTGGACGACGTGCCGAACGCCTTGAGGCAATGCGCGAGACACTGGGCAGTAATTTTTATCCCCTAGCTTTTGATATTCAATCCAAAGAAGCGATTGCTGAAGCCATCAATCAGCTTCCCGAAAACCTGAAAGCAATTGATGTGCTAGTCAATAATGCCGGCCTAGCCAAGGGCCTTGCCGGTGCTCAGGATGCTGATATCAATGATTGGGAGCAGATGATTAATACTAACATCAGCGGCTTGGTCCACGTCACCCATCATATCCTGCCAGGCATGGTTGAGCGCAACCGCGGCATGGTGATTAATATGGGTTCTATTGCCGGTAACTGGCCTTATCCCGGTGGCAATGTATACGGTGCCACCAAGGCCTTCGTCCGTCAATTCAGTCTCAATCTGCGGGCTGATTTGTCGGGTACCAAAGTGCGTGTGAGCAATATCGAACCCGGTCTATGTGGCGACACGGAATTCTCTTATGTGCGCTTTACCGGCGATGAGTCAAAAGTCAAAGCGGTCTATGACAATGTTGACTTTATCAAACCAGAAGATATCGCAAACGTAGTTTCATGGATTGCCTCTCAACCGGAACACGTCAACATCAATTCCATCGAGATTATGCCGGTGGCGCAATCTTTTTCTGCTCTGCGTATTGCCAGAAAAAATCAAGAATAAAGTACAAAAGCCGCTAATTTTTAAACTAATTAGCGGCTTTTATGGTTTAAGCTGATAACAATTACTCTTGATCGGCTTTTTTGCGTAGACGAATATGCAATTCGCGCAATTGCTTCTCATCAACCTCAGACGGCGCTTGTGTCAATAGACATTGGGCGCGCTGAGTTTTAGGGAATGCAATCACATCACGAATTGACGGCGCACCGGCCATAATTGTCACCAAACGATCCAAACCAAAGGCCAAACCGCCATGCGGAGGCGCTCCATAGCGTAAAGCATCTACCAAGAAACCGAATTTAGCTTGAATTTCCTCGTCACTTAACTTAAGCGCTTTAAAGACTTTCTTCTGAATCTCAGAACGGTGAATACGCACTGAACCACCACCAATCTCCCAACCGTTTAAGACCATATCGTAGGCCTTAGCGATCGCTTTAGAAGGGTCAGACTCAAGGTAATCCTCGTGACCGTCTTTAGGACTAGTAAATGGGTGGTGAGCAGCAACATAGCGCTGATCCTCTTCGTCATATTCGAACATCGGAAAATCAACAACCCACAAGGGCTGCCAACCCGCTTCAAATAAGCCGTTTTCTTTGGCAAAATCACTGTGACCTAATTTAACACGTAAAGCGCCGATGGCGTCATTGACCACTTTTGCCTTGTCGGCGCCGAAGAACAGAATATCACCATCCTGGGCACCAGTACGCTTAAGAATCTCTTCCAAAGCAGTGTCATGGATATTTTTCACAATGGGTGACTGCAAACCGTCGCGACCCTGCGCAACCTCGTTAACCTTAATCCAGGCTAAGCCCTTAGCGCCATAAATACCGACATATTGGGTGTAATCATCGATCTCTTTGCGAGAAAGTGTCGCTCCACCCGGAACTCTCAAGGCCACCACGCGGCCATTATCCATATTTGCCGGACCACTGAAGACCTTAAAGTCAACGTCTTTCATGATATCAGTCAACTCGGTAAACTCAAGCTTAACGCGTAAGTCTGGCTTATCGGAACCAAAGCGCTGCATTGCCTCTGACCATGGCATGGTCGGGAATGGATTGGCTAAATCGACGCTCATAACCTCTTTGAAAATATGACGTAGCATAGCTTCAAATATCTCGCGAATTTCCTCTTCGTTTAAGAAAGAAACTTCACAGTCAATCTGGGTAAATTCAGGCTGACGGTCTGCACGTAAATCCTCATCACGGAAACACTTCGTGATTTGATAATAGCGATCATAACCGGCAACCATCAAAAGCTGCTTAAATAGCTGTGGGGACTGCGGTAAAGCAAAAAACTGACCCGGGTTCACACGAGAAGGCACGAGGTAGTCACGCGCTCCCTCAGGTGTGCTCTTTGTCAACATCGGTGTTTCAATATCGATAAAACCCAATGAATCGAGGAATTTACGAGACTCCATAGAAACACGATAGCGCAGCATGAGATTTTTCTGCATCACATCACGACGCAAATCAATCACACGGTGGGTCAAACGAATTGTCTCTGATAAATTGTCGTCATCCAATTGGAATGGCGGGGTCACGGAGGGATTTAAAATCTCGATTTCATCACAAACAATTTCGATCTCGCCGGACTTCAAGTCCGAATTAACCGTACCCTCAGGGCGGTGACGCACAACACCCGTCACTTTTAAGCAAAACTCATTACGAATGCCCTCAGCGATTTTAAAAGTGGCTTGATTTTCCGGATTACAAACAATCTGTGCAAGACCCTCGCGGTCACGCAAGTCAATAAAAATCACACCACCGTGATCACGACGACGATGAACCCAACCGAATAAAGTAACTGTTTGGTCTAGTTGATCCAGACAAACCTGACCTGTATAGCAGGTGCGCTTCATATATACTCCGAACTCGCTAAATAGCGTTTTTATTAGTGTAATAACTAAATTTTTTGAATAGACTTTGTGATTTATTAACTCTCAGCTGAACCGCCGGAGCTGGATTTACCACCATCGCGAAAATCCGTCACATACCAACCGGTTCCCTTTAAATCAAAACCTGCTGCGGTGACTTGTTTGACCATCGCGTCTTGTTGACAAGCATCACAACGTGTTAACGGGGGGTCAGACATTTTTTGCAGTAGTTCTTTTTCTGCACCACAATGGTCGCAACGATAGACGTAAATAGGCACAACAAACTCTCTAACAGTAATTGCCAAAAAAGGAAGATAAAGGGCTATATTTTAGCCCTTTTTCTCCCTAACCGTCGCCCTTTAGGGACTAGATTTAGAATAAGACAAACATCACCGCTGCCACGAGGGTCGGACCTAAAGCAGCTAATAATAAATATTGTGCTGCAATCGCCTGGTTCGGGAAACAACGACGTAGCAATGAGAAACCTGCCGGGTTAGGCGCGTTAGCAATCACTGTTAAACCACCACCGGTTACCGCACCGGCAACTAACATATAACGCCATTCGGGACTCGTACCCTCAACTAGAGAGCCTAAATAGGTCAAGGCCGCATTGTCCGTAATCGCTGTCAAGGCAGTGGAACCGACAAATAGAACCATAGGCTCCAAACCGGCCAATAAACTCTGTAACCACCATTGTTGCATGCCGCCTAAAATTAACAGACCGGCCAAGAAGAAGCCAACCATGAGGCCCTCTTTGATTAACAAAGGATTCTGATAACGGTTATAGGCGGTACAGTAACCAATAAATAACATCAACATACCCATAAAGATATGAGGGTGATGAGAGAAAAACACCACGCCTACCAAAAACAGACAATGCACTAAAATGACACTAGTAGGCACCTGTTCGGCACGTTCAGCGACACCACCGCGCTCAATACGAGTTTCTTTGCGGATAGGTACTCTGGCTGTACGGACAATTTCGCGACGACAAATAAAGGTCACTACAGCAGCATTAATAAATACTGCTATCGCCGCCTTCCAACCAAAGGTTGTGAGCATAAAGTAGCTATCCCACCCAAAGGTATTGGCCACGATTAAAACCGGTGGCGCCGCAAAAGCAGTTAAGACGCCACCAATTGAAATATTAACAAACAGCACCCCTAAAGCCATGTACTTATACTTAACGCTTTGGGCACGACTGAAATAACCCTCTTTGAGCATCAAGGCCGCTAAAGTCATCGCCGCAGGCTCAGTAATCAAAGAACCAGCAATCGGTACCAAACTCAATGTAATAAAGAATTGCGCTACTTCGGTCTGCAAAGGCAAAACCCTAGCCAGATAACGAACGATGCGCTGCACCAGATCCAGAATCGGACGACTAGCGGCGATCACCATAATGGCAAACACAAACAGAGGCTCGGTAAAGTTACGACCATCCATGTACTGCACAGCAGAATCAATACCACCGGTTGCAGCCATAAAGACCAAAAACACTGTGGCCCAGAGACCGAATACACCCTCTACCTCAGACAATAAATGCCAAAGACCTTGGTGTGGCCCAGGCCTATTAGCGATTTTCGCAAAAATAGGCACTGAGAATGTGTGGACAATCGCAAGACCAAATAATATGGTTGCTAATAACTCGGTTGACGTTGGCATGCTTCAAGCTCCAAAAATAAATCTCGTCTAAAATTTATCAAATGTAATTATAAATTTCAATTTAAGAGATTGATTTTAAACTAGTTAGGAAAAATTCGCATCTATCGTCACTGTAAAGTCATTTCTATATGAGATAAAACAATGAATAAGCGCTCCTAAGATGCGATTGCACCAAGAGTTCTAAAAATATTTAAGACGATTTACGCAGCAACTTGAAGCTTAAAACGATCAAAAGATTTTTATGGGTTGAGTCTCAGCATCTTTAACTAGATACGCTAGTTCACTAGATATCTCATAACCTACAATCGCTGTGCCATTGAGCGAAAAAGCACCAATTCGTTCACCGGCACTAGTCGGTTTAGTATCTGAGGTAACAGTTAAACTATAGCCTTCGAACAAAAATAAAGGAATAGCTTCTTCAAGGCTTTGTAAATACACGGCATCACCATTGCGCTCACGACGTCCCTTAGGCACAAGCGGGAATCCGAAACTTCCACTCCGTCTAAATAATTTTTGAAACGGATATAGCCTATCCCCTGAATGATGAATTAAAACAAAACGCTTATCAATGTGATTTTTTCTTGTCATTACCCCCTCCGTCCGAGCAAGAAATTTACTAAGTTAATAAAAAATAAGGCTTTGAGCTTGTAACGCATAATGCATTAATTAATAGATGAATATTTTCAAACTAAAAGCTAAAGTTTTTATGAACAATCCCTACTATATTAGTTTTTGCAATTATAGCAAATTCTTATATAAGTAAATACTAATTAAATGACTTCTTATAACTATCAGTAATATAAGGAAGTTTTTCCCTTATTATATGTAGTTTTGTGTATTGCAAGAACAATAATCAGCAAGCACAATCATACTATATTAAAAACACATTAATTTAATTTTGATACTTTTAGCAACTACTAAAGCAAAATATGCACAAGGGAAAGATATGATTATCAAATATATTGTTGTCGGGGTCTATGGTCAAATCGTTCTAAAAGAAGAATTATTGAAACATCTTAAGATTAAACCAGGTCAAAAAATACGCTATAAACTTCTTCCGAACAATAAAATATTATTAGAAAAAGTCACCGCCGAACATGAAAGTATTGAAGCCGACTATTCACAAAGCGGTTGCGAGTATGAACTGAGCGTACTAATAGAAGAGGAGCTTTTGTATGATCCTGATATTTACAAAACATTAACTAAAAGAATCCTCCACTAGGGTTTAAGCTGCTTAATACGGTCACTCAGCAATTCCGCGCTAATTTCACCCACATCCGTTGCTAACAGTTTATTACTGTCGAAGAACATCGTTACGGGCGTGCCTAGTGTTTTATAGTAGCGAGGAATCTCCTGCGTTTGATCTAACAAGACATTATCAGAGAGCTGCAGCGCTTCTACCGTCAAGTAGTGACTGACAAGCTGTTCAGGCTCCCCTTGATTGATAAAAAGGAACTTGATATCAGGATAATCAGCAACCGCTTGTTCAAGCATGGGCATTTCACGGCGACAAGGGCCACACCAGCTTGCCCAGATATTTATAACGACTTTAGCGTCAGCATAATCCGCTAAGTTAATCATCTCTTTATTGATACTCTGCAAAGCAATATCAGGAAGATTATCGGCACCGGGTTTTGGCGTAAAATTATATGCAATAAAGATTGAAACGGCAGCAATTGATAGAGCGGCGACACCGATTAGCCGATAACGCCATGTTTTAAGGAATAATAAACTAAGCAATGCACCAACAACTGCCCAGCTCATGTCGAAACCGCCTTGCCATATATATAAAATACGCAAGGGATTGTGTTGGTAGCTATCCCAATGCCTAAAAACAAAGCCGACTCTTGCAGCAATAAAGGCCATCACCGCGACTACACCGACCCAAGAATCAAAACTGGGATTGAGAAAGCGCTTCAGTAGGGAGCCTATTAACATTAAAGTAATGAGCCCTATCAAGCTAGCAAACACCATAGGTGGCAAGAGAAATGGGCCTATAACCATGTTGATAACATTTGATTTGACTTGATTTAATTTAGCTAAGCTATAGTTTAACAGCGTAGCTGCTTGAGAGCGATTGAAATTCTCACGCGTCGGACTACTAAACGTAAGCGGCCGAGGTCATCGGCGATAGACCCGAGTCTCAAGCGGAGCGTGCCGCTTGGTCAAAAACTCATACCACCTTTATCGATGGTCATAAAAAAACCCCTGAGAGCGTTTAGCTTTCAGG
>JAUNUJ010000010.1 GCA_030538235.1 Alcaligenaceae bacterium | reverse complement strand
GACGATCACGATGATCATGACGATCATCATGGTCACGATCATGGTGAATGGGACCCACATGCCTGGCAAAACCCTTTAAATGCGGTAATTTATGTGGAGAACATCCTAAAGGCGTTAAAGGCAGCTGATCCGGCCAATGCGGACTCTTATGAGAAAAATGCCGCTAATTACGTGGCGGAAATTAAAAAACTCAATGATGAGGTTAAAAAAGCCTTTGCCGAATTATCAGAACAGCAGCGTCGTTTCGCAACCAACCATGAAGCCTTTGCTTATATGGCACAGGCTTATGATTTGAAACAGATTCCGGTGACTGGTGTGGGTGGTTCCGAACCTTCTGCGGCACAGGTTGCACGCGTATTGGAAGTGTTAAAAGAAGAGCAGGTTAAAGCGGTGTTTTTTGAAAATACTACGAATAATCGCCTGATTGAACAAGTAGCCCGTGATGCGAAGGTTAAAATCGGTGGCACGCTAGTTGCTGATGCTTTACAAAAAGAGGGTGAGGGTTCAACTTATCTTGGAATGATCAAGAAAAACACCGATACGTTATTAGAAGCTTTAAAATAGATTTTAAGCATTTTATTAAAACATAAGAATGTCACAGGTAATTTGGCGTCAAGCTTAAGTTGCCTGTGATTTTCAATTTTTAGAGGTTTGAAAATGACAGATAAAGCACCATTAACTGCACAAGACGTTGCTGATTTTTTACAACAGAACCCCGGTTTTTTTAAAGAGCATGCCGATATTTTTCTGTCAATGGAGATCGAGGATGTAGATAGCGGCGGCACTTTATCTCTAGCTCAACGCCAGGTTTTGGACTTACGTAATAAGTTGAAAAAGCAGGATTTTCATTTAAAAGAGCTGTCTCTTTATGCTATGGAAAATCAGAGCATTAGCCAATCGTTGATGCAGTGGTGTGTTTATATGTTGGCAGAAGAAGAAGCCTCTTTTTTACCGCAGCTTTGTGTTGATAGTTTGGAGCATTGCTTTGATGGGCTAAAGGTTGCTCTGAAGCTTTGGCCTTGCCCTGAGTTTGTGCCGTCACATTTTGGCAGTGTATCTCAAGAAATCAAAGACTATGTGCAGCAACTTGAGCAGCCTTATTGTGGTAAAAACTATCCTGAATCTATTAACTCATGGTTTGATATTGAGCCGGCATCAGTTGCCATTCTGCCTTTAGATGATGAAACCACTGGTATCGGAGTTTTAGTGTTTGCCTCAGATGACCCGGAGCATTTCCAAGAGGGTATGGGTATTAGCTTCTTATTGATTATTTCAGCCTTGGCAGGTGCGGCCCTTGGTCGTACGATGTTATAGGAAACTTTAGATGAAAGTAGTTTTTGCAGGCACGCCTGAGTTCGCGCGCCTAGCTTATGCGGCGATTGTTGATGCGGGTTTTGAAGTGCCTTTAGTGCTGACGCAGCCGGATCGACGTGGCGGTCGAGGCATGAAATTAATGCCGAGCGCAGTTAAACAAGAGGCGCTGGAGCGTGGTGCTGACATCTTGCAGCCGATTAGTTTGCGTTTGGATGGCAAGTACCCTGAGGATGCCGCCGCTGCTCGTGATGTGTTAGAGGCTTTGCAACCGGATGTGATGGTGGTGGCCGCTTATGGCTTGATTTTGCCACAGTGGGTTTTGGATTTACCAAAGTATGGTTGTTTAAATATTCATGGTAGCTTGTTGCCGCGATGGCGTGGTGCAGCGCCGATTCAGCGAGCGATTGAGGCCGGTGATGAGTATAGCGGCGTGGGTATTATGCAGATGGAAGCAGGTTTAGATACCGGTCCGGTCTTATTAGAAAAAAAGCTAGCGATTGCCGCGATGAATGCAGCCGGGTTGCATGATGCGTTGGCTGAATTAGGCGCTGAGGCGATAGTTGAGGCTTTAACTAAATTAGCGGCTGATGGCACCGATGCCTTTGAGCCTAAAGCGCAAGATGTCGAGGGCGTAACTTACGCAGAAAAGCTCACCAAGGAAGAGGCGCTTCTCGATTGGTCAGAGCCGGCTGAGTTGTTGGAGCGTAGGATTCGCGCCTTTACACCGGCACCGGGTGCTCGAGTTCACTTAGAAGGCTTTGATGAGCCGGTTAAGATCTGGTCGGCTGAGTTGCTGGATGTGGCAGGCAGTCATACTGCAGCACCGGGCACTGTGTTGGCACGCTCTGCAGAGGGTGTGGATGTGGCGTGCGGTCAAGGCGCGTTACGCCTCAGGGAGTTGCAGCGCTCAGGTGGTCGGCGCCAAGTCGCTGAGCAATTCATCCAAGGCTGGCGCGATTAGTGGTTATTTGCTAGTGGGGTCTCGCCTAGCTTGTTAGAGACCCCGGATGCACACAACACAGCGCCAAGACAACGTTACTCAGCGTCTACTGTATCGGCAAACAAATCATAAGCGTCGGCATCAGTGACTACACACTTTACAATATCGCCGGGCTCTAATTGGTAGGGACTATCGACATAAACTAAGCCGTCAATTTCCGGTGCATCAGCAGTAGAGCGACCGATGGCGATACCATGCTCATTGAGTTCATCAATCAATACCTCAATGGTACGACCGATTTTGTTTTGTAGCTTGGCTGCAGAAATGGCTTGTTGGTGTGCCATAAAGCGTTCCCAACGATCTTGCTTGACTTCTTCCGGTACCGGATCGGCGAGTTGATTAGCAGGTGCACCGTCTACCGGTGAGTACTTAAAACAACCCACACGATCAAGCTGTGCTTCGCTTAACCAATCTAATAAATACTGGAAATCCTCTTCGGTCTCACCCGGGAAGCCCACAATAAAGGTGGAGCGGATGGTGATATCAGGGCATTGTTCGCGCCATTGATGAATACGGGCTAAGGTGCGATCCTCAAAAGCCGGACGCTTCATTGCGCGTAAGATTTTCGGACTGGCGTGTTGGAACGGAATGTCCAGATAAGGCAGGATCTTGCCCGCGGCCATTAGAGGGATAACTTCATCGACATTAGGGTAAGGATAAACGTAGTGTAAACGAACCCAAACGCCTAAGTCACTCAGAGCTTCACAAAGCGCTGTCATCTGTGTTTTAAGTGGGCGTCCTTGCCAGAAGTCGGTGCGATACTTGACATCAACCCCGTAAGCGCTAGTGTCTTGAGAGATAACCAGGATTTCCTTGACCCCGGCATCGACTAAGCGCTTGGCTTCGTCCATCACATCACCGATAGGGCGACTTACTAGGCGACCACGCATCGAAGGAATAATACAAAAGGCACAAGAGTGGTTGCAACCTTCGGAGATTTTTAAGTAGGCATAGTGACGCGGCGTCAGACGAATGCCTTGTGGTGGTACCAGATCGATAAAAGGATCGTGGTCGATGTCAGGGGGCGCCGCTTCATGGACTGCGCGCACCACTTCCTCGTACTGTTGGGGGCCGGTTACAGACAAGACGCTGGGGTGAACCTGACGAATAGTGTCTTCCTCGACACCCATGCAGCCAGTCACAATCACACGGCCATTTTCAGCTAACGCCTCACCGATGGCGTCCAAAGACTCTGCTTTGGCACTGTCGATAAAGCCGCAGGTATTAACCACAACCACATCAGCTCCCTCGTAGGTGGGGGAGATTTCATAACCCTCTGAGCGTAACTGAGTAAGAATACGTTCAGAGTCTACTAGGGCTTTTGGACAGCCTAGGCTGACAAAACCGACTTTTGGAGAGCTCATAATAATGCTAATCTATTGAATTAAGAATTGATTTTTTAGAATAATACAGCTGATTTTAGCATTTTAAAGAGTAAACTAGAGACTGAATTTCTCGTAGCGTAATCTATGTCACAAACCCTTTTATCAGAGCTTCTTGCCGAAACCGCCAAAGTTGTCCAACAGGTGATGAACGGTCAGTCCTTGTCTAGTCTTTTGCCGTCGGTAGATGATAGGTATCGGGCCGGCGTGCAGGCTTTGAGCTTTTTTGCTTTGCGCCACTGGAATAGAGGTTTGGCTTTAAGTGAGCAGTTGTTGAGCAAAAAGGCACCAAATCCATTATTTCAATCGCTGTTGGTTCTTTCTTTGGTGCTATTAAGTGCCGATGATTTTCGTGTCTTGGAACAAGACGATCCGGACAGGGTTGCTTCAGATGGCGACGCTTCGAGCACCGACAGCCCCAGTTATGACGCTTTTACTCTGGTTAATGAAGCGGTTAAAGCTTGCGCCCTTAATAAAAAAACCGCTGCGTTTAGAGCTTTGCTTAACGCCTGCTTAAGACGTTATCAACGTGAGTCTGCTACGCTATTAAATAAAATCTGGCTGCAGGAAGAGGTGCGTTATAACTTCCCGCGTTGGTGGATAGAGGCTTTGCGTGAGGCCTATCCGGAGCAATACACAGCCTTATTAAAAGCAGCGAATCAACCCGGTGCCTTGTGTTTGCGTGTGAATCGCCGTCGCGGCTCGATGGCGGATTTCAAGCAGTCTTTGTTAGAAGCCGGAATCGAAGCAACACAGCTCGATGACGACGCCATTGTTTTAGCCCAGCCGGTGCCGGTACAGCAGATTCCGGGTTTTGCCGAAGGACGTTTTTCGGTACAGGACTTGGCCGCTCAGCAGGCCATCAAAATGCTGCCTCTGGAGCATGGTTTACGTGTGTTGGATGCTTGCGCAGCACCGGGGGGCAAGACCTCTCATATGTTGGAGCACTTTGATCTGGATATGAGTATCCTTGATGTAGATGAAGGACGCTTGCAGCGAGTTCATGACAATCTCGCGCGTCTGGGGCTGCTCAAAGAACACCACCAAGATAATCCCCGTTACCGGATTCACAGCTTGGCAGCTGATGCTGCCGACCTTGCTTCTTGGTACGATGGTCAGCCCTTTGATGTGATTATGGCCGATGTGCCATGTACAGCGGCCGGGATTGTTCGACGCCATCCTGATATTAAGTGGTTGCGTCGACCCGAAGATATTAAAAAAACCTCAGAGTTACAAAGAAAAATTGTTGAAGCGCTTTGGACTACGCTGAAGTCCGGTGGCTATTTACTTTATATCACTTGCTCGATCTTTCCCGAAGAGGGTGAGCAGCAGGCGGCTTATTTAGAGCAGCAGTTGCCGACAGCACAGAGACTGCCGGCCATGGGTCAGCTTTTGGCATTGCCCGATGAACATGGCATAGTCAAGCATGATGGCTTCTTTTATGCCCTTTTTAAAAAGTCTGATTAACTATCCAATTTAATTGCCATTGTCTATGAATCGAGTTCTGCATTTTCCTCTGTATCTAAAGCGATTGTTGCTACTGTCGAGTATCACTGTGTTGGGGTTGGCTTGTAGTAAGCAGATGCCGTCAAGCGAAGCGGCACCAAGCGGGCGTTCGGGAGCTACCGTTGAAGCGATTGAGCTGGTTGCTTATCAAGTGACTGAACAAGGACCTCAGCTACAGATCAGGGCTGATTTGGGCGTACAGCTTGATCAGGAATTGGTCAGCGCAGCCTTGCGGGGTGTGCCCTTAAGTTTCGTTTACGAGATAAGAATCACGGAGCCTAGACTCTATTTCTTTGAAAAAGAGCTGGCCTATGAAGCTCAAGAGTGGCGCATTAACTATCAACCGTTGCTACGCCAATGGAGCGTTAATAATGGCCAGCGTGCTAATCAGGAAATGTCCCTACAAGATTCTTTAGAGCATATCAGTAGTACCAATCAGTTGACGCTGAGCTTAGACAGAGCGTTAGAGGCAGATAAAGAGTACATTGCCAAGCTAAGACTGCACTTAGATACCACGCAGTTGCCGGGCGCTTTTCAATTTAATTTATTTAATTTTCGTAGTGTTTGGTCACTTTCATCAGAATGGCAAAACTTAATATTTCAAACATCAACATAAAAATCCAACGTCTTGTCAGTTGGCTTTTTAAATTGGGCTTGGTATTGGGCGTTATGAGCCTGATTACCTTGCTCTTTATGCTGTTTCGAGCGACTGATAACGTGTCCGGACTGACTCAGCAATTTGATTTGTTATTAATGTTAAATGGCGTGCTGACCCTGATTTTAGTGTTGTGGGTGACCATTTTAATTGTACGCTTAATTCGTCAAATCCGCAGAAAGCAATTCGGTGCTCGATTGACCAGTCGCTTTGCTTTTGTGTTTGCGCTGATGGCGGTGGTGCCGGGGGTCTTGATTTATATTATTTCCGTGCAGTTTATGGCCAAGTCGGTAGAGTCGTGGTTTAACGTCAAAGTTGATAGCGCCTTGGAGTCTGGACTGTCGTTGGGTCGTGCTTCACTTAATGGCTATGTACAGGATTTGGCCACGCGAGCTCGCCAAATGTCTTTGGAATTAAGCGGTCTTGATGACTCACAAATGGCTTTGACCCTTGCCCGACAGCGTGAGGCGAATCCGGTCATTACGGATGCATTAGTGTTTTCCGGGGCTTCCGGAAATAGAATCCTCGCCTTTGCGGGGTCGGGTTTTGCTAGTTTATTGCCGGAATTGCCATCGTCCGCTTTGATGAATCAGCTTCGTTTATCAAATAGCTATGCACAGGCGGAAATTATGCCTAATTCGGATCCTGAACGGCCCTATTTCAGAATTCGGGTCATTGTGCCGGTGGCTAGCAATCAATTACGCTATGACAGTTTAACCCTGAGCAACGCACCTTCAGAGACTTATTGGTTGCAAGTGACCCGGGCGGTGCCGGAAAACATCACCTTCAATATGAATGAGGTGCAACAGGGTATTCGTGACTACGAGGAATTGTCATTATCCCGTAGTAGCTTGCGCAGCTTGTTTACCATCACCTTGACTCTTGCTTTAGTAATGACGGTTCTTGCTTCATTGGCGGCGGCTCTGAGTCTGGCGAGACGGGTTGTGCGACCTTTATTGACCTTGGCCGAAGGTACTCAAGCAGTCGCTATTGGTGATTATCGACCGTTACCGGAACCTAATTTACGAGATGAAATCTCTCAATTAACACGCTCCTTTAACGTGATGACTTTTCAGTTGGATGAGGCTCGTCGTCAGGTCGAGAGCAATCGTCAGCAGCTTGAAAAATCCAATGTTTATCTGGAAAATGTCATGGCCAGTCTGAGTAGCGGGGTGATAGTTTTTGACTCTCGCTTCAATGTCAGCTCTGCTAACCGTGGCGCCAGCGATATTTTACGGATTGATTTGCGCGCTGCACCGGGCCGACCGCTAGAGTTTATTAAGGGCTTGGGTGAATTTACCAAGGCAATTCGTAATGCTTTTGCTAAGCATGCGGCAGTGGAGTCGGAGCGCGCTTATTGGCAAGAGCAAATTGAGTTGAATTTTGATGAGGCTAGCGCGTCAACTGAGAGCCTTGAGCAGCACCGCATCTGTACCTTATTAATGCGTGGCACACGATTAATGGTGGACAATCACTTTACTGGTTATTTGGTGGTTTTTGACGATATCTCCGAAGTGATGTCAGCCAGTCGCACCGTGGCTTGGGGTGAGGTTGCTCGGCGTCTGGCGCATGAAATTAAGAATCCCCTGACGCCGATTCAGCTGTCGGCAGAGCGTTTAGCCATGAAGCTGGAAGAAAAGCTCGATGAAAAGGACGCGGCCATGTTGTTACGTTCAACGAACACGATTATTAATCAGGTCACTTCGTTGAAAAATATGGTTGATGATTTCCGTGATTATGCACGAACGCCGCCAGCAACCTTCACCTCTGTCGATATTAATGCGTTAATTTTGGATATTGCTATTTTATATGGTTGGGATCCTGAACAAAAAAATAAAGACGAGCCATTGTCGCGTCAACTTGAGCTGAGTCTGGATCCTAATTTACCGCTGGCCGAAGCCGATGAAACGCAATTGCGTCAAGTGATGAATAACTTATTGAGCAATGCTCGTGATGCCATGGAAGATCTGGCGCTTGACGGTGAGGATGCAGGGGTTAGGATCAGTACCAAATACTTGGAGTCGGATCAAGATGCCAAGCAAAAGCAGGACATGGTACGTATTACTATTGAGGACAGGGGGATCGGTTTCCCTGAACATGTACTGCAAAGCGTATTCGAGCCCTATGTAACGACGAAAAAAACTGGTACCGGTTTGGGTTTAGCCATTGTTAGAAAAATTATTGAAGAGCATCATGGCAAGATCGAAATATCGAATCGCAAAAGTGGTGGAGCCAGAGTGTCAATTTTGTTGACGCGATTGGCCCCGCTTGGGTAAAAGTAACTAAGCGTTGTTATAATCAAGGTAATGACATTTTTACAACAACCTTAGGCTGATCAGTGGAACCATCACTATAGTCTTGGTTCTATGTTAAGCAAAAAATATTTGAGGTAATTTTATATGGCCAAAATTCTGGTGGTCGATGATGAAATTGGTATTCGTGAGCTACTATCCGAGATTCTTTATGATGAAGGTCACACGGTAGAGCTAGCAGAAAATGCCTCTGAAGCTCGTGCCGCGCGTTTACGCCACCGTCCAGATTTGGTGTTATTAGACATTTGGATGCCTGATACGGATGGTGTAAGTCTGCTCAAAGAGTGGGGTGCGCAGGGTTTACTAGATATGCCGGTAGTGATGATGAGTGGTCACGCCACCATTGATACGGCGGTTGAGGCAACTCGTATAGGCGCCGTGGATTTCCTCGAGAAACCCATCACGATGCAGAAATTGCTCAAAACAGTGGAATCCTGTTTGTCTCGTCCGGTCGTCCGCAAGGCCAAGGTCGAGACACCGACAGCCAAGGTAGCAACTGCCCTTCAACAGGGTGGTACCGTCTCTGAGAGAGTGCAGACAGTCGCTCACGAGTCGGTTTCTGAATCAGTCAAGTTGGCAGACGATGACCATATTACTTCTGGTATGCTCGGTAGGATTTCTCTGGAGTTGCCTTTACGTGAAGCGCGTGATGATTTTGAGCGTGCTTATTTTGAATACCACTTGGTACAAGAGGGTGGTAGTATGACTCGCATTTCTGAACGTACCGGTTTGGAGCGTACTCACCTGTATCGTAAACTTCGTCAGTTAGGCATTGATACCTCACGTAAACGCGGTAGCAATAATTAATTTTGCAGTTATTCCGGTGACAGTTTTCACCTCTGGTAGAATTCCATCATGAAAATTCTAATTGTCGGAGTAGGTCGAGTCGGCTCCAGCTTGGCACAAAACTTGGTCACCGGTAAAGACGATGTGACGGTGGTCGACACTAATCGCGAACGTCTCAACGCTCTTCAGGAACGCTTTGATTTGCGTACGGTTTATGGTGATGCCAGTTCGCCTGCCGTGCTCGAAGAGGCCGGAGCCCATGATGTGGATCTACTGGTGGCCTGTTCTGCATCGGATGCGGTTAATCTAACTGCATGTTATCTTGGCCGCGAGGTGTTTAATATACCCCGCCGTATTGCTCGCATTCGCACCCCTTATTATCTGGAATATAGCGACTTCACCAAAGAGAAATTCGGTGTAGATCATATCATTAGTCCTGAGCAAAGTATTACGGACTACCTTTTTCACTTGGTTGAATTTCCCGAGGTTCTTGAAATTGTCGAGTTCGCCAATGGCCTAGTCTCCTTGCTGACGCTCAAGGTGGGTGGTAAAAGCCATTTTCTGAAATTACAAATTAATGAGCACCACCTGAATTTGCCTGATTCGAACGGCCGCATTCTTGAGGTGATCCGCCAAGAAAAGTCATTGCCATTAGAGCGTACCTTCAGTTTGGAGCGCGACGATGAGGTGGTGCTTGCGGTTGATACGACCGAAGCCCGTAAAGCCATCAAGCAGCTTCATAAGCGTATGCTCAGGGTTCGAAATATCATGATCGCTGGCGGCGGCAATATCGGCGAACGACTAGCCCGTTTATTGGCTAATGACGATTACAATGTACGCATTATTGAGGTCAATGAAGAGCGTTGTCACGAGCTGTCCGGCATTTTACCGGAAAACGTCATTGTGCTGCACGGTAACAGTACTGACGAAGCTTTGCTACTAGATGAGCATGTGATGGATATGGATGCCTTTCTCGCCGTGACCAATGCCGATGAGGACAATATCATGGCCTCATTATTGGCTAAGCGTCTTGGTGCCGAAAAGGTCTTGACTTTGATTTCACGCCAGTCTTATGGCGAATTGATACGTGGTAGTGCCATTGATATCGCGGTCTCCCCCATCTGGAGTACTATTGGGGCCCTGATGCGTGATTTAAAGCAGGGGTCCGTTGAACGTGGTCATCGCTTACGCCAAGGACGATCTGAAGCGGTTGAATTTAAAGCCTTGGGCGATGCGACAAACTCTAAAGTGATTGGTCGTACCGTAGGCGAAATTCGTTGGCCTAAAAATGCCGTGGTTGCGGCAATAGTTCGCGATAGCGAAGTGATTATTCCGGTGCCGGACACGATGATTCAAAATGAAGATCATGTGATTGTCTATGCCAGCGATGTCAGGACCATGGAGCAGGTCGATAAGCTCTTCCATGTGTCAGCTTTAGTGCTCTAGAACTAGTCTGAGAGCAAATAATCTTATGTATCACGTCCTGAACCCTCTACATAAGTTAGGCATGGTCATGATGGCTTTTTCATTGACCTTGTTGCTACCCTTTGCTTTGTCTGTCTTTATCGATGATGGGGCCGCGCAATATTTTGTGATGCCGGCTGCAGGCTCCTTTGTTGTTGGCATGATATTGACCCTGAGCTGTTTCCCCTTCAGGGGAGCTTTGCGTCGTCGAGAAGGCATCTTGCTGGTTTTTTTGGCTTGGATTACCCTTGCGGTCATTGGTTCTTTGCCGATTTATTTGGCTGAGCAATTGATCCAAGAGAATTTCAGTTTCGCCAAAGCCGTTTTTGAAGGCATGTCAGGCTTGACAACTACCGGTGCTTCGGTGATTAATGAGGTCGAGGCGTTGCCCATGTCAGTCAATATCTGGCGTCATTCCATGCTCTGGTTTGGCGGCATGGGGATTCTGTTGTTGGCGGTGGCCATCTTACCACTCTTCAATGTGGGGGGGCGAGAGTTGATGATGAGCGAAATGCCCGGCCCCCTCAAAGACGAGAAGTTAACCCCTCGTATTGCCAGTACCGCCAAAACTCTTTATGGCATCTACTTTGTGGTGTCTGTGTTGTGTCTTATTTCTTATCGGGTGGCAGGTTTAAACTGGTTTGATGCTTGGTGTCAGGCTGCTTCCACCATGGCATTAGGCGGATTTTCCAGTTTTAATCAAAGTTTCCAGAGCATTGATAGTATCGCTGTCGAGTCAGTTGCTGTCATTTTTATGCTGTTTGCTGGGATTAATTTTGCGACTCACTTCAAAGTCTTGAAGTACCGAGACCTGCGTCATTATAGCTATTGCCCAGAGGCGATGCCTTTTCTTAAGTTAGTGCTTGGTAGTGGCATTTTAATCAGCGCCTATCTGTACTTCAATAATATCTATGAGAGCTGGTTTGACGCCTTCCGCTATGGGATTTTTAATACGGTTTCAGTTGCTACCACAACTGGCTTTGCCAGCACGGACTATCTGGCTTGGCCTTTTGTGATCCCTGTGTTTATGCTTGCTTTAGGTTCATTTGCCTCGTCCGGTGGTTCAACCGGCGGTGGTATCAAGTTAATTCGAGTTTTGTTAGTCTTTAGGCAGATTCGGGTAGAGATGCTTCGATTGTTGCACCCACACGGCGTTTTTCCGGTGCGTTTTAAGAAAATGGTGGTGTCCAGTACGGTGCTATTGTCAGTAATGATGTTTATAGCCATGTATTTTATGACTATCATGGCGGTCTTTGTGCTGCTGGCGATTAGTGGTATAGACCCGATTTCCGCACTGAGTGCAGCGGTCGCGTTGGTTGGTAATATCGGCCCGGCACTGGGGTCTGTCGGTCCAATGAGCAATTATGCGCATTTCAATGATTTTCAGCTGTGGGTGAGTACGGCGGCGATGTTGGTCGGTCGTTTAGAGTTACTGACTGCCTTTGTGATTTTTACGCCTCACTTCTGGCGTCGTTAGTATCGTTAAGCTGCGATTTGATTAATTGCGGCGTGTTTTTTGTTTAGACTCTACCCCCAATCTCACCGTGACCAATTGATCGTACTTAGATACTTTAGATACCACCTTGGTAATCGGTATGACGCCAAGCCTCATAGATGGTGACAGCGACACTATTGGCCAAATTAAGGCTTCGCCCCTTGGTGAGCATAGGCAGTCGAATGGATTGCTCAAAACCTATGATGTCCCACTCCTCAGGCTTCAAGCCGGCGCTTTCTCTACCGAAAATAAAGCAATCACCATCCTGAAATTCAATTTGCCCTAGATTTCTTTGTCCTTTGCTCGAAAGGGCAAAGCATCGGTCCTTTGTCGTACCGGTCGAAGCAATGGCTTCTTCCAGACTATCGTGGGTCTTTAAATCGGCCCATTCGTGATAGTCCAAACCGGCGCGTTTGAGGCGCTTATCATCTAGCTCAAAACTAAAGGGTTTGACGAGGTGTAAAGAACTGCCGGTGTTGGCGGTGAGACGAATAATATTGCCGGTGTTAGAAGGGATTTCCGGTGAGACAAGAATAATATGAAACACAATAATTTAAATTTAAAATAGTTAATAACTGGCACGCGCCAGCACAATAGCGTGAACACGCTTAACACCGGCGGCCTTCAGTGCTTGACTGGCGCTGTCAATAGTGGCGCCGCTCGTCATGATGTCATCAATTAACACGACCTCGCTTTCATCGAGCCGATAAGAGCAATAATACAAATCTCGCACATTAAGCCGTCGTCCTATGCTATCCAGTGCTTTTTGCTCTGTGTAACTACGCTGCTGGTCTCTACGTAAGGCATTGTGATCGATGCGCCAAGCATTAAGCTTGGCTAATTCCTTAGCGATTTCAGATGCAGGATTATAACCTCTTTTTTTAAGAGACTGATTACTCGAAGGGAGAGGAATGCATAATCTGCCCGGTGGCGTTTTAAGACGTTGCTGCTGTAAGCGTGCTTGTAGCAAGAGAGCAAAGGGTTTGGCTAAACTCAGTTGACCGGAGTTTTTATAGCGTAAAAGCAGTGACTTCATTGGATTCACATAATCAAAGCCGATGCTTAAACGATCATAATGCGGCTTGGACAAATAGCAGGCTTCACAGAAGCCCAAGCCCTCTAAGGCAAGTTGGCAGCGGGGGCAACGATGTTGGTGACTGTCGGTAGCCTTGAGAATATCAGCGACACAGGCTGAGCAAAAACTGCCCGCTAAGCACAAGTCCTGACAAAGCGGGCATCGACCGCCAATATGAGGGACAATATGCCTGAAAATGGCTTCAGGTCGTCGTAGTTGTGCCGTAATAATATCGCTTACATGTCGCATCGTCAGTCTCCATCTATTTATTAATAGCCCCTACGGCCCTCCGGACGTTTTAACATGTAGAGCCACTCGTGGAGTATGATAGGATTAGTTTGTCCGGTACAGAATATTTGTTATGAATCCTCAAAAGCCCCATCCCGAATTAGCGATTAATCATGATCACGTGCTCCAACAGTTCAAGCGGCGGCAGCTGCTTGAGCCAGCTCGTTTTATGCTTGATGAGGTCGCGGCGCGTATGCTTGATCGACTGAAATACATAAAGCACAGTCCTCAGGCTATTCTCGATGCGGGTTGTGGGCTAGGGCACGGGATAGAGGCGCTGCAAAAGATTTATCCTGAGGCCGATTTCACGGGTTTGGATAATCAAAAAAGTTTTCTGAGCTTTGCTGAGCAGCGATTCACTCCACAGACTAAGACCTTTAAAAGTCTAAAAAATATGCTGTCTCGGGTCAGTGCATTGGCGGGCAGAGCGCCTGCGCTGCTAGAGCCACCCAAGGTGCCACAGTTTGTCGAAGGTGATTTGGCCGTCACTAAGTTGGAGGCCAATAGTTTTGATTTTCTTTGGTCTAATATGGCTTTGCATTGGCATCGCAGCCCACCTGAGGTGTTCAGGGAGTGGTATCGATTGCTTGAGGTTGATGGTTTATTGATGTTCTCTTGTTTCGGCCCTTCAACTCTGATTGAGCTACGGGCAGCATTGGACAAAGCTGAGTGGAAAACACAAACTATGGCTTTTGTGGATATGCATGATTTCGGTGATATGTTGATGGAAAGCGGCTTTACTGATCCGGTGATGGATCAGCAAATCATCACATTAACCTACAAGACACCTCAAAAACTACTGAATGATGTGCGTGTTTTGGGGGGCAATCCCAGCAGCGGTAGACATCCGGGACTTATGAGTAGGGCTGCCTTAGAGCGTCTACATCAGGCATTAGAGGAGCAGCGCAGAGATGACGGTCTCATTCATCTAAGTTTCGAAATTATTAATGGTCATGCTTGGCGTGGAGCAAGTTTGCACTTTGATGGTGAAACCCGGGTGTCGATCGCTTCGATTGGCAGAAAGTAATAAACTGATCGGTGACTAGGGATTGCTGAGTGTGGAGCAGTCTTAATTCTAATTGCTTCAACCCCTAAGCGTCTTCTGCTTTGACCTCGCGGGCCAGTAATTTAGCCACGCTTTCTAGTGAATTGACGTGATTGAAGAGAATGTCGCAGACTACCTCGGTAATCGGCATTTCTATGCCTAAGCCGGTTGCTCGTGCGAGTGCTGCTCGCGCGCAACGAACGCCTTCGGCAGTTAAACCAGTAGCAAGGATTTCCTCGAGGCTTTGACCCTTGGCCAAGGCTAAGCCGACTTGTCTATTGCGTGATAAATCGCCGGTCGAAGTCAGTACTAAATCACCTAAACCGGTTAATCCGGAAAAAGTCTCGGAGTGACCACCCATGGCTAAGCCAAGACGGCGGATTTCACTAAGACCTCGAGTAATCAGAGCAGCGCGGGCATTATTGCCTAGGGCTAAGCCGTCACTGATGCCGCAGGCCAGAGCGATGACATTTTTTAAGGCGCCACCGACCTCGACACCAATGATGTCTTGGCTGTAATAAACGCGAGTTTGTTTGCTATGTAAAGCCTGAATGACACGTTCACCGACAATGGGATCATGGCTAGCCACGGTAATAGCGACCGGTAGACATTGGGCTACTTCACGGGCAAAGGTAGGGCCTGATAAGACGCCGCTCGGCTGCTTTGAAGTCGGCGCGACATCGGCAATGATTTCATGAGGCAATAAAGAGGTCTCTTCCTCAAAGCCTTTGCAAGTCCATACATAGGGGACATGGCTTAAACCGGCTTTTTCAAACAGCGGTAACCACTCCTGGATGCTTTGACGCATTGCTTTGACAGGAAGCGCAAAGATTATCAGGGCAGGTGAAGAACTATCGCCAGAGCCATCCGGACCATGCTGTAAAAAATCAATGGCATTTTGCTTACTGGCAGTGGCTTTAAGAGACTCGGGCAAGTCGATATCCTGAAGATAAGAAGGATTACGACGATGCTGATTAATATGCTTAGCTTGAGCCGCATGACGAGACCAGAGTAAGGCAGGTCCCGTCTGTGCTGCTGCAATCGCGAGCGCTGTCCCCCAACTGCCAGCACCGATGACTAAGGTGTTGACAGGTGATTTTTCGGGGCTGCTGGTAGATTGCATGATTATTATGACTTAGATTAGTTAACGGTAGGATTGCTATCGTCAGCCTCAGTTTCAGCGTCAGCTTCAGCAGCTTGCTCTTCGGCTGCCGCTTCCTCGGTGCGTTGCTCATATAGGGCCTGGAAATTAACCTCAGCCATATGAATTGCCGGTAAACCGGTGCGGTTAATCGCGTCAGCTAGGTTGGCGCGCAGGTATGGGAAGATCATAGAAGGACATACAATACCGATAAGCGGATCGAGTTGGTCAACAGGGATGTTGGCAATTTCGAAAATGGCTGCTTGTGTGCTTTCGACCAAGTACAAAACTTTATCGTTAATTTTTGTAGTGATGGTTGCGCGCACTGAGGTTTCATAAATGGTTTCAGCTAAACGCTCGGCACCGATGTTTAAGCTGATATCAACCGTTGGTTGTTCTTGCTCTAAAAAAATATGCGGTGCATTAGGCATTTCTAAAGACAAATCCTTTAGGTAGCATCTTTGCATGCCAAAGGTAGGTTGTTGAGATTGCTGAGCAGCTGCAGCGTCCTGATTTTGCGTGTTTTGTTCTTCAGCCATGATTAATATTTTCCAATATAGTTAAAAAGGGTTTAAGTAGGAGCTATTTAGCTTCGGCGAGTAGCG
This sequence comes from Alcaligenaceae bacterium, assembly GCA_030538235.1. Taxonomy (GTDB): domain Bacteria; phylum Pseudomonadota; class Gammaproteobacteria; order Burkholderiales; family Burkholderiaceae_B; genus Oligella. Next base: position 76,750 of record JAUNUJ010000010.1, on the reverse strand, counting down.
CGTCTAGCTTACCTTCGCGCTCTAAGGCTTGTAAATCATCACAGCCACCAATGTGTTGGCCATTAATAAAAATTTGTGGCACCGTGGTGCGACCGTTGGAGCGTTCGATCATTTCGGCGCGCGCTTCACGGTTCGTGTCAATGCTGATTTTTTCTAAATCAGTGACATTGTTATCCTTAAGGATTCTTTCTGCACGAGTGCAGTAAGGACAAGTGACCTTACAGTACATAGTAACCTGAGCCATTCTTACCTCATTTTTAAAAAAAGTTTAGGCTTATTATAGTGTCGGGGAAAATATTATTTGATTTTTTTAGAAGCCGACGGTTTTTTTAACGGTAGACTGTCTTTTAGCCAAGACACTAAACCGCCACTCAAATAATGGACTTCTGTCAGACCCTCTTTTCTGAGGTGATTAGCGGCAGTCGGTGCGCGACGACCGTCTTGGTCAATCACAATCACGGCTTTGTCCTGAGGGAGGGTGGCAGCGCGAGACTTGAGCTGATCCATGGGGATATGCATGGCATTGGCAATGGTACCGGCTTGGTATTGTTCACTAGGACGGACATCGACAATGATCGCTTTTTTGCTATTTGTCATTGATACGGCTTGGGCCGGTGATAGGCCCTTAGCGGCACGACTATACTGAAATGCCAGTAGACCGCCTGACAACAGAGCTGCAATAACAAATAAATAAGTGTTGTTATAAGTTAAAAATTCCACGATTGTTACCTGATTTTGCCTTGATTGGCTTTATTAAGATTAATTCATGGATTATAAAATAGCCTAAGCGACAATAAGCTAAGTTAGCTAAAATAGATGAAATTAGTCATTTAATCGCTTTATTTAAACTTCGTTAGGATACTAATAACTATGTATAAAATCGTTTTAATGCGTCATGGTCAAAGCCAGTGGAACTTAGAAAATCGTTTTACTGGTTGGGCAGATGTGGATTTGACCGACGAGGGTCGCGAGCAAGCCAAACAGGCTGGCGAGCTTCTCAAAAAAGAGGGTTATGTTTTTGATCAGGCTTATACCTCTTACTTAAAAAGAGCCATTCGCACTCTTTGGCTCGCTTTGGAAAGTATGGATACCATGTATGTGCCATACACCCCCAGTTGGCGTTTAAACGAGCGTCACTATGGTGCGCTTACCGGTTTAAATAAGGCCGAAACTGCTGAAAAATACGGTGATGAACAGGTTCTGATCTGGCGTCGTGCGTTTGCTATTGGTCCTGAGCCATTAGCCTTGGATGACGAGCGTCACCCGCGCTTTGATAGCCGTTACTCTAATATCCCGGTCGAAGAGTTGCCAGCTGCCGAGTGCCTTAAAGACACCATTGTGCGAGTTAAACCACTATGGGATGAGCAAATTGCGCCGGCCATCAAAGACGGCAAGTCTATCTTGGTCACGGCTCACGGTAATAGCATTCGTGCCTTGATTAATCTTTTTGATGATATCTCCGAAGAAGATATCGTTCATTTAAATATTCCTACCGGTCAGCCTTTAGTGTATGAGTTGGATGAAAATCTAAAAGCAATTCGTCACTATTATCTAGGTGATCCTGATGAAATTGCTAAGGCCATGGCTGAAGTAGCTTCTCAGGGCAAGGCTAAGTAGTCACTTGTCCCAGATTTCTTGAGTTTTTAAGCTTTTTAATGAGTGCCGATAGTGCCAATTAAATCCAACTTATTTGAATCCAAACCTGCCTTAGGGATAATTAAAGCGCCGACTGGGGCAGTTTTAACTGTGTCGCTTAGTCTTTTATTGTCTTGCTCCGGCCTTGCCGGGGTGGCGGCCGCTCAATCTGTTAATGAGTTAAGTCAACAGCAACGAGCGGCCGAGAAGCGTCGCGCGGATTTAGAAAAGCAGATTAACTCGGTAAAAAAAGCCATTCAAACTCAAGAGACAGAGAAAAGAGATGTGGTTGATAGGCTGGGCGAGTCCGAGCGCAATATCTCCCGTATCAATGCCGAGCTTGATCGGCTTCAGGAGCAACAAGACGAAACCGAGCACGAGATTGTCCTGTTGCGCCGCCAAGCTGACGGTCAGCGCGAGCTTTTAGCGGAGCGCCAAGAGGATTTGGGCGAACAAATTTACGCCCAATATACTAGTGGTCTATCACCATGGTCCGCTTTATTGTCCGGTGGCGATGCGCAGAAAATCGGTCGTGACATGGGCTATTTGAGTTATGTTGCCAGAGCGCGCGCACGAGCTGTTGAAGAGCTGAACTTAGCCATTCTGAACCTACAAAAGACTGAGTCCGAGATCAAGGGGCGTCAGCAAAAAATTGAACGTTTGGCTGAACAAACACTTGCCAATAAAAATGAATTACAAAAAGAGCAGAAAAAGTATCAGACCGAACTAACTAAAATCGAGGGCGATCTTAAAAGTCGTCGTGCTGAGGCGGGGCGTCTGCAGGGTGATCAGCAGCGCCTTGATAGTTTGATAGGCGAGATTGGTCGCACAATCAGCCAACAAAGAGAGTTAGCGCGGCAGGCCGAACTTGATCGTCAGCGTTTAGCCTTGGAGCGCCAACAAAGCCTCGCTCGCGAACGTGAGGCTCAGGCTAAACGAGCTGGTGAGCAGGCCGCTTTAGCGCAGCAACAGGCGGAACGTGCCGCCTCAATGCGAGCCCAAGCTCAGCAAAGTCAACAACAGGCCTTATCAAGGCAGCGACTTACTGAGATTCAGATTCGAGAGGTTGAAAATGACATTGCTCGCGCGTTGAGGCCCGAAGACTTAGAGCAGGCTAAGCGTCGGATGACTGCGATGCTAAATCAGCGCGAACAAAGCCAACAACAGCTATCACAAGCTCGTTTACAGCAGGAAAACGCTGAGATTGAGGCAGCTAAAGCACGTCTTGCCAAAGAGCGCGCGCTCGAAGCGCAGCGACTTGAGGCGCAGGCACGTGAGGATGAACGTAAAGCCCGTTCTTTAGCAGCATCTACCAATAACGGTATTCCTCAGGGGGCGCCGTGGCCGCTCAGAGGTAGTCTACAAGGGCAGTTCGGCCGCACTAGACCGGATACCGGGGGAGTCTGGCGCGGTATCCTAATCAAGGCCAATGCCGGTGCGCCGGTTAAAGCAATTGCCGGTGGCACTGTGGTTTTTGCCGACTGGATGCGCGGTTTTGGTAATCTAATTATCGTTGATCACGGTAATGACTATATGAGCGTCTATGGCTACAATCAAAGCTTATCTCGTAAAGTCGGTGAGGCAGTGCGATCCGGTCAAACCATCGCTCGCGCCGGTTCTACCGGTGGTCAAGTCGAACCGGCTTTGTATTTTGAGATTAGGCGCGGTTCTCAGCCTATCGATCCGCTTAGGATGTTGGCTAGATAGCTTTAAACAAAAGCAAAAGGTGCATGATGCTTTATATTTCAAATTTTTTGGTAAATCATAAACTCGCTAAAGCGATGATGGTTGTCGCTTGTACCATGGCGTTGCTTGGGGGCTCTATATCGCAGCCATTGATGGCTGAGCCTCAGCTCTCACAAGCAGAGCCCCGAGAGCAGACCGAGGTCACTCTCGAGATCGTAGAGCACGCGACAACCATTGAGGCCATTCCTGATTTTGATGATCGTTTACCTTATGAGGAATTACGCCGTTTTGCCGCTGTTTTTGCTGCTATTAAAAACCGTTATGTCGAGCCTGTTGAAAATGCCAAACTAGTCGATGCCGCGATTAAGGGCATGTTGGATGATCTCGATCCACATTCTTCTTATCTAAACGAAGAGGCTTTTACGAGCCTACAAGAAGCCACCGAAGGTGCTTTTGGTGGTTTAGGCATTGAGATTGATGACACATCTAGCAAAGAAATTGAGATCATCTCCCCGATTGAAGATAGTCCGGCAGCGCGAGCCGGGATTATGCCTGGCGATATAATCGTTAAGGTCGATGGCGAGTCTATTCTTGAGTTGCCGTTAAGTGAGGTGATTAAGAAGCTTCGCGGCGAACCGGGTTCGAGCATTGAGTTATCAGTGCGTCGTGGCGACGAGGTGCTAGATTTTATTATTGTGCGCGATTTAATTAAGGTTCAAAGTGTACGTAGCAAATTGCTTGACAATGACATTGCGTATCTCAGAATTTCGCAGTTTCATGAGCGTACTGTGGAGGAGCTGGTCAAAAACCTCAATGCGTTTGAAACCGAACCTAAAGCCTTAGTTCTGGATGTGCGAAATGACCCGGGTGGTTTGTTAAATGCCGCTGTGGGTGTTACCGGAGCTTTTATTGAGCCTGAAAAACTGGTCGTTTACACCAAGAGTCGAGGCGAGGTTAATCTGCGTTATCGTGTGGTGCCGAGCGATTACAGCTTAAATCATCAGGATCCGCTTAAGGATTTACCTGCTTGGAGTCGTCAGATTCCCATGGTCGTACTGATAAATGTCGGTTCAGCTTCTGCTTCCGAGATTGTTGCCGGTGCTTTGCAAGATTATGAGCGCGCCACTATTATGGGTAATCGTAGTTTTGGTAAAGGCTCTGTGCAGGTTGTTTTGGCGTTGGGTGACAATACTGGCGTTAAGCTGACAATAGCACGCTATTACACGCCAAAAGATCGTTCAATTCAGGCCACCGGGATTGAACCGGATATTGTGGTCACTGATACTGAACAAGGCGATTTTTTCAGCACACGTCGTGAGGCTGATTTGCGAGATCATTTAAGCGATGAAGAGGCGACGCCTTCAAAGGATGCCAAAGCAATTGATGTTGAGTTATCTGCAGCAGCGACTAGCGTCCAAGAGGGCACGCTAGAGACTAAAGACAAGGTCGAAGCTGAAGCAGCGACAACCACATCATCAACAGAGAGTGTTGATGCTACTGCTGATGTTGAAGCAGAGCAGGGCCTTGATAAATCAGTTGATCCTGTCACTATCGAGGTAGTAGAAGACATTGAGTCTGAGGGCGCTGATGAGGCACCAAAAATTGAAATGTATACCTTTGGTTCAGATGAGGATTATCAGTTGCAACAAGCGGTAGAGTACTTGACGGGAGAATATCTTGACTCAGATGAGTGATGAGCAGCTCTTACGTTATGCCCGTCATATCATGTTGGATGGCTTCGGTTTTGAGGGTCAAGAGCGTTTATTAAATTGCAAAATCCTGATGGTAGGCGCAGGAGGGTTAGGAGCGCCGGCCCTAATGTATTTGGTAGCTGCCGGCGTTGGGACTATTCATTTAGTCGATGACGATGAGGTTGATCTAAGTAATTTGCAGCGTCAGATTGTTCATACCACAGATAGAGTCGGTATGCCCAAGGTTGAGTCGGCCAAGTTGATGGCTCAGGCTTTGAATCCGGAGGTCAATCTAATTGCGCATCAACAACGCTACGACGATGCGATGCTTGATGAGTTGATTCAAGAGGTGGATTTAGTCCTGGAATGTACGGATAATTTCAATACTAGACAGCAGCTCAGTCGCATTTGCTTTAAGCATAAAATACCCATGGTATCAGCTGCTGCAATCCGTTTTGATGGGCAATTAACCGTGTTTGATTTCAGGGATTTGGCTAGTCCTTGCTATGCTTGTCAATATGATCCCAGTGAAAATCTTCAACCGGATAATTGCGCTACCTTAGGTGTCTTATCAACGGTGGTGGGTAGTATCGGCATGATGCAGGCTCACGAAGCACTAAAGCTATTATTGGGTATAGGTCAGCCATTAGTCGGTCGTATGTTGATGTTTGATGGTCGCGCCACTCAATGGCAGGAATTCAAACTAACAAAAAACCCCCGTTGCTCAGTCTGTTCAAGCCCCGACTCGCCATACATCAGATAAATCAGGGCTGCTCTATGTATTCTTAGAAAAGCCCTGATGACGTCAACTCAAAAGGTGAGTTTTTCGCTTAGAGACTTAGTGACGATTGCTAAGCTTGATTATCCTCTGTGACGGTGGTCGCTTCATTGCTAATCGTTTCTGGTCCAGTGTCGGTCAAGGCCACAGGCGCTTTAGGTAGTTTTTTTGCTGCTTGATAACGACTTTTATCAGGACTTATTTGATACTCGGCGTAGAGTGGTGTATCAAATTGCACTGTAAAAATACGCAACTCATCACGGCGGAATACATGAATAATCGCTTGTTGCTTTTGTTGGTATCGACTGAGCACTTCTTTTAAGTTGTTGGTATTGACGCGTAAATGGTCGATAGCGATAATCACGTCACCAGCTGATAAACCACCCTTGTGGGCGACACCATGCTGCATGACGCTTTGAATCATGCATTGACCCTCACGGTTCGTGGTGCGAATATCCAAGCTGACAGGCTCTTCAGTCTGCTCCTCTGATTTACTCAATATAAGTCCCTCAACCGCAAGCAGAGTTTTAAGCGGTAGCTTTTTAGTGCCATAAACATAACGCTCTAGGAAGTTGATGATTTTGTTTTTTTCGATACCTGTGGAGCGGTGTAGCACATCCGCTACATCGTTTTCACGTAAACCCATTCTGTGGCCCAGGTAGAAGTTCTTGCCATAATGCTTCCATAAATAGCGCATGACATCGTCGAGTGAGCTCTGATTATTGCTCTGTTGACGGATGAATAAATCAAGACAAAGCGCAACTAAAGAGCCTTTAGCGTAGTAGCTGACAATTTGGTTGCGTGCGTTTTCATCTTGTTGGTAGAACTTGGTCCAAGCATCAAATGAGCTTTCGGCGACACTTTGTTTGATACGGCCGGAGTCATTGTTTACTCGGTTAATCGTCTCGGCGACTAGGTCAAAATACTGTTGCTCGGTAATTAAACCGCTTCTTAAGAGCATTAAATCATCGTAGTAAGAAGTAAATCCCTCAAAAATCCACAATAAAGAGGTGGGGGTGGCTTTTTCTAAGCGATAAGGAGCGAAAACGGCCGGTTTAATGCGTTTGACATTCCAGCTATGGAAGTATTCATGACTTATTAAGCCGAGAAAATCGCGATATTCTTTGCTTTGGTTATCTTGACCAAGCACTGGGAGCGATTTGCGAGAGCAAATTAAAGCTGTGCTGTTGCGGTGCTCAAGACCGCCGTAGTCATCTCCGGTGACTGTGGTTAGAAAGACGTAACGATTACCGTGATCGGTAAATGGCGGTGTTTTACTCTCAGGCTCGAACAGTCTAATTTGCGTTTCACAGATTTTTGCCGTGTCAGCTGCAATGCGTTCTAGATCAATATTTGGTAAGAGGCCCGTAAAGACCATATCGTGAGCAATACCACCGACCACAAAGCTGATGACCTTGGGTCGACCCATTTCGACCGGATGATCAATTAAGTCGTCGTAGTCATTGGCGCGATAAAAACCAAAGCGCGTGTGTTGAGCCGCTTTTGGGTGTCCCTCGGCCGGTCGCAAACTAGTATAAACACGCCATTTTTTACTTTGTCTTGGTGCCTTGATTTCAACCAGACAAGGTAGGTGCTCTTGGCCATGCACTTTAAGGAAAACACTGGTGCCGTTAAAAAAGCCGTGTGATTCATCTAAATGGGCTTTACGAACCGACATATCCCATGCATAAATAGTGTAGTCAATCTGTATTGGACCGCTACGTACTGCTTCGATTTTCCAAGTATGGTTATCAAGATGGGTAATGCTAAGCGGGTAATTATCATGGGTAGCATTTAAAGTCTCTATGTGTTTAGAGAAATCACGGATCATGTAGCTGCCGGGAATCCAGCGTGGCAGGCTGATGATTTGACCCTCCGGGTTAGGCTCAGCAATGCTTAGAGTGACTTTTAAGCGATGCCCGCTTAAGTCATTAGATGTGATGCTGTAAAAAACTTTATCTTCTAACATGTTGTTATTCATATATGTATTGCCTTTAGTTCTGATAAAATCCATAAATTCTTGCTATCTTGATGCTTAAGATAGCTGTGGCAGTTGTTCTTAAATTGTTGTTTAGTATTATAAACAACCTATTAGCAACGAAATCTTTAGTATGATTTTAGCTTATTAAAATAGCTGTCACCCTTATACTTGTTAGGGTTTATGTTGATCTATTCAAATAAAAACCATAACAAATATGTAACTAAATCACATCACGAATGTGACAAGTAGTAAAATAAAGGCTATACTTACGAAGCTATGAATCAGGAGCACTTTGAAGCGCTAAGCTTAACCCCAGAACAAAGGCAGCGTATGAGTGCTGCGGCAATTCAGGGATTGCTTAATTTAGTAATCGCTCAAGCCTTGGCTCTAGTGGTAGTGACCCTAATTTCCTTTGTGTTTGCAACAAAGTGGGGGGCATTATCAGCAATTGCCGGTGGTATGACGTATTTGATACCGACCAGCATGTTTGTCTTGCACTTAGTGTTAAGACTGCTGTCGCAGAGGGACGCCACAGCCGGTACTTTTTTTATCGGTGAGGCGATCAAGATTGGCGCTGCGATGGTTTTAATGGCATTAGTCATTAAAGTATTTGGTACGAATTTAGTTTGGCCGGCTTTTTTTGCCGGTTTATTAGTAGTTTTAAAGGCATACGTATTACTTTTGCTGTTTAAGAAGTTGTAGCCCTTAACCGCAGAGTGGTGTTATCAGGGCGTACTGATTGGCATAAGTAATAATTTGATTGGTTGTTCTCCTCTTGCATAGAGGGTAGTTCATACGGAGATTGGAGCAAAATGGATGCTTCTTTAGGTACACCTACACCACAACAGTATTATATTCAGCACCATTTGGAGCACTTTAGCAATAAGCGTCAAATTGATGTGGCTGATTTTGGCGTGATTAACTTTGACTCCATTTTTTGGGCGGTTCTAGTTGGTGTCATCGGTCTTTACTTCTTATATAAAGCAGCAAAAAATGCCACCTCCGGTGTTCCTGGTCGCTTCCAGATGGCCGTTGAGATGTTAGTGGGTATGGTTGAAGAGCAAGCCAAGAGCATCGTTCACAATGCCACATCCCGTAAGTTTGTAGCGCCATTAGCATTAACCATCTTTGTCTGGGTTACGCTGATGAACTCCCTAGACTTATTGCCAATTGATTTGATGCCATCGATTTTGTCATGGACCGGTCTGGCCGGTACAGCTGAAAATCATGGTGTGCTTTATTATCACCGTATTCTTCCTACCGCTGACCTAAATATGACGTTAGGTATGTCGGTGACGGTTCTGATCGTTTCAATCTATTATGGTATCAAGATTAAAAATCCCAACGGTTTCGTTAAGGGCTTGTTCACTGCACCTTTTGGTGCAGAGGGTATGGTTGCTAAAGTCTTACTGGCACCGGCTAACTTCCTACTAAATATCGTTGAGTATTTCGCCAAAACGGTTTCATTAGGTATGCGACTTTTTGCAACCATGTACGCCGGTGAATTAATCTTCATGCTGATCGCGCTTATGGGTGCGGCGTGGACCGGTTTTAATGGCTTAAGTATCGGTTTAGGAATCGGTCATGTGTTGGCCGGTTCAGCATGGGCTATTTTCCATATTTTGATTATTTTGCTACAAGCATTCATCTTTATGATGCTGACCTTAGTTTATATCGGTCAGGCACATGAAGATCACTAGAATTTAGTTGACTGAAGACTTATATTCCTTTGTCTTCAGTCGCCTAAGTGGCAGGTTTTGAAACACATTAATATCAGAATCTGTTAAGTTTTAACCTTATATTAATTTATCCATCTTTTAACAATTGGTTCATTACCACAAGGAGTTGTCATGGAAGTTGCAGGTTTAGTAGCTCTCGCTTGCGCATTTATTATTGGTTTAGGTGCTATCGGTGCATGTTTGGGTATCGCTATCATGGGTGGTAAATACCTAGAAGCGTCTGCTCGTCAGCCTGAATTAATGAACGCTTTGCAGACCAAAATGTTCTTATTAGCCGGCCTTATCGATGCTGCCTACTTAATCGGCGTTGGTATTGCTATGTTATTCGCTTTTGCTAACCCATTCGTCTAAGCGATAGATTTAATACCATCGCTTGATGGTTTGTGAACTGGATGGATTGGTGCAGAGCTGTAGAGCCAGTCTCTGCATCCAAATTTTCAGTATAGTTTTGGACAGGTATTGCATGGTGCAACACCTTAACTAGCAGAAGGGAAACGACCGTGAATTTAAATGCGACGCTCTTTTTCCAGGTAATCGTTTTCTTTGTATTAGTATGGTTCACAATGAAGTTCATTTGGCCGCCACTAATCAAAGCAATTGACGATCGCCGACAGAAGATAGCCGATGGTCTAGCGGCTGCTGACAAGGGTAAAGCCGATTTGGCACAAGCCCAGAGTCGTATCGCTGAGATCGAAACTGCAGCAAAGACCGAAAATCAAACAAGATTTGCTGACGCCGAAAAACAAGCAACTTCGATTGTTGAAGCTGCTCGTGAAGAAGCAGAGCAAGAACGTGCACGCATCATCGCACAGGCTAAGCAAGATGCCGGGGTCGAGGTGGCGCGTTTACGTGATGAGTTGCGTAACGAAGTAGCTGCTTTAGCCGTGCAAGGCGCTGAGCAAATTCTTCGCCGTGAAGTCGATGCGAAAACACATGCCGAGTTGCTCGATCAACTGAAGGCACAGCTTTAATTTGGGATTGCTATGGCTGAACTTTCAACTATTGCCCGTCCTTATGCAGCGGCTGCTTTTGCAGCAGCTAAGGACAGTCAAGTCGGATTAGAGACTTGGGCTAAGGCTGTAAAACAATTGTCAGAACTGGTTTCTGTTGCTGATGTAAAAAAGATCTTATCCGATCCTAAAATTACTGAAGCAAACAGTGTGGCTGTTTTTGACACCGTATTGCCTGATATGCCTGCTGATGTAAAGAATTTTGTTCAATTAGTTGTAGAAAACGATCGCTGGGCAGTATTGCCGGAGATTGCTGAACAATTCATACAACTTAAAAATAAGCATGAAGGCAAGGCGATCGCCCAAATAACGAGCGCTTTTGAGTTATCTCAAGAACAACTAAAAGACTTGTTAACAAGTCTTGAAAAGAAATTTAGCGTATCTCTAGAACCCGAGGTGAAGGTTGATCCGGCCTTAATTGGTGGGGTACGAGTGATCGTGGGTGATCAAGTTTTAGATACTTCTGTGCAAGCTCAAATTACACGTTTGCACGATAAGTTGGTTGCTGAATAAGCGCCATAATTATAGGATTTCAGGAGTCTGATTATGCAACTCAATCCGTCAGAGATCAGCGAATTACTAAAAAGCCGTATTGAGGGCTTAGGTACTTCTGCCGATGTACGTACTCAGGGTACGGTAGTGTCCGTAACCGACGGTATTACTCGCATCCATGGTTTATCCGATGTGATGCAGGGCGAAATGCTCGAATTTCCCAACAATGTTTTTGGTTTGGCGCTAAACCTAGAGCGTGATTCAGTTGGTGCTGTAATTTTAGGTGATTACACCGGTGTTTCTGAAGGTGATCTGGTTAAAACAACCGGTCGTATTCTTGAGGTACCAGTTGGCCCCGAGTTATGTGGCCGCGTAGTAGACACCTTAGGTAACCCAATCGATGGTAAGGGCCCGATCAATACGACTCAAACAGACGTTATCGAAAAGGTTGCTCCAGGTGTTATTGCTCGTCAGTCCGTATCAGAGCCTCTACAAACAGGCGCTAAAGCGATTGACTCAATGGTACCTATCGGTCGTGGTCAGCGTGAATTAATTATTGGTGACCGCCAAGTAGGTAAAACTGCGGTTGCTGTCGATGCCATCATTAACCAAAAAGGCCAAAACGTCATTTGTGTGTATGTGGCTGTAGGTCAAAAAGCATCTACTGTTAACAATATTGTTCGTAAGTTAGAAGAAACTGGCGCTTTAGAGTACACCATCGTGGTTGCTGCTAACGCCTCTGACTCTGCTGCGATGCAGTACTTAGCACCATATGCCGGTTGCACTATGGGTGAGTACTTCCGTGACCGTGGTCAGGATGCTCTAATTGTTTATGATGACTTGACTAAACAAGCTTGGGCTTATCGTCAAGTATCATTGTTGTTACGTCGCCCACCTGGTCGTGAAGCGTATCCCGGTGATGTATTCTACTTACACTCTCGTTTGCTTGAGCGTGCTGCTCGCGTTAACGAAGCCTATGTAGAAAAATTCACCAATGGTGAGGTAAAGGGTAAAACAGGTTCTCTAACGGCTTTACCTATTATTGAAACACAGGCCGGTGACGTTTCTGCTTTCGTACCTACTAACGTAATTTCTATTACCGATGGTCAGATTTTCTTGGAAACTGACTTATTTAACGCCGGTATTCGTCCTGCAATTAACGCGGGTATTTCAGTATCGCGTGTGGGTGGTGCAGCTCAAACAAAAGTTATTAAGAGCCTTTCAGGTGGTATTCGTACCGACTTGGCACAGTACCGTGAGTTAGCTGCATTTGCGCAGTTTGCTTCAGACCTTGATGAAGCCACTCGTCGCCAGTTAGAACGTGGTGAGCGTGTTGTTGAGCTATTAAAGCAGCCGCAGTATGTTCCATTGAAAGTATGGGAAATGGCTGTGTCCTTATTTGCGGTTAACAATGGTTACTTAGATGATGTAGAAGTTGCGAAAATTCTACCATTTGAAAAGGCTTTAAAAGATCATTTGAAGTCTAAAAATGCCGATTTAATTGATCGCATTGAGTCAACCAAGCAGTTGAGCAAAGAAGACGAAGCTTTACTGAAAGACGCAATCGTAGCTTTCAAAAAGACATTCGCTTAATAAGGTGATTTAGTACGAAGTCAGACCAGATATATTTGGTCTGACTGAAGTCTAACTCTAATAGGAATTTAATATGGCTGGAATTAAAGAAATCCGTACTAAGATTTTGAGCGTACAAAATACGAGCAAGATCACTAAGGCCATGGAAATGGTAGCTGCCTCCAAAATGCGTAAAGCACAGGAGCGTATGCGTGCCGGTCGTCCATATGCGCTAAAAGTACGTGATATCGCCAGACACTTGATGTTGACAACGTCGGATTATTCAAATCCTTATCTCGAAGAAAGAAAAGAGGTAAAAAACGTTGGTCTGGTGTTGATTACAACCGACAAGGGTCTTTGTGGCGGATTAAATACCAATATTACGCGCTTAGTCCTAAGTCGTCTTCAAGAGTTCAAGTCTCAAAATATCGGCGTTCAGGCGACGGCTTTCGGTTCCAAGGGTTTATCGTTTTTAACTCGTTTAGGCACTAACGTTGTATCTCAGGAAACCCAATTAGGTGATATTCCAAATATGGAAACTCTAATAGGTGCTCTTAAGGTTCAATTTGATGACTACAAAGAGGGTAAAATCGATGCGGTTTATGTTGCCACCACGGTATTCGTTAATACCATGAAGCAAGAGCCGTCATTTATCCGCTTATTGCCATTGCCGTCAGATTTAGAAGACCCGTATGTCACTTCTTATGGTGACGATGCCGGTCAAGCTGATAGCGGTTTATCTACTCACGGTTGGGATTATATATTTGAACCCGATGTTAATAGCGTGATTGATGATTTACTGCAACGCTATGTTGAGAGCTTAGTCTATCAGTTTGTCGCGGAAAATATGGCGTCAGAGCAGTCTGCCCGTATGGTGGCCATGAAGGCAGCGTCGGATAACGCTAAAAAGGTTATTGGTGAATTGCAGCTTGTCTACAACAAGACACGTCAAGCGGCAATTACTAAAGAAATTTCAGAAATTGTGGGGGGTGCTGCTGCTGTTTAATACTCGTTATCCGAGTAATAATCGCAGGAGTAACTTTCAATCGTTATAAAGGTAAGGATACAACATGAGTAACGGTACAATTGTTCAGTGCATCGGCGCGGTAGTGGACGTTCAGTTCCCGCGCGATAATATGCCTAAGATTTACGAGGCATTAAAGGTCGCTGAAGATAGCAGCAATAAGTTTGTTGAAGCAGGCTTAACTTTAGAAGTACAGCAGCAATTGGGCGACGGTGTTGTTCGTACCATTGCTTTAGGTTCAAGTGACGGTTTACGTCGTGGTGTGGCTGTTGAGCGCACGCATTCCGGTATTGCTGTGCCGGTAGGCGAGGGTACTCTGGGTCGCATTATGGACGTTTTAGGTCGTCCAATTGACGAAGCCGGTCCAATCGAGCACGATGAAAAGCGTGTGATTCACCAGCCTTCGCCAAAATTTGATGAATTATCTCCATCGGTTGAGTTATTAGAGACCGGTATCAAGGTAATTGACTTAATCTGTCCATTCGCTAAGGGTGGTAAAGTCGGTCTGTTCGGTGGTGCCGGTGTTGGTAAAACCGTTAACATGATGGAACTAATCAATAACATCGCGAAGCAACACTCGGGTTTATCCGTGTTTGCCGGTGTTGGTGAGCGTACTCGTGAGGGTAATGACTTCTATCACGAGATGGAAGAATCCAACGTACTAGACAAAGTAGCGATGGTGTTCGGTCAGATGAACGAACCTCCTGGTAACCGTTTACGTGTTGCTCTTACCGGTCTGACCATGGCCGAGCGTTTCCGTGATGAAGGTCGTGATATTCTTTTCTTCGTGGATAATATCTATCGTTATACCCTAGCCGGTACTGAGGTATCTGCACTATTAGGTCGTATGCCTTCAGCAGTTGGTTATCAGCCGACACTAGCTGAGGAGATGGGTGTTCTTCAAGAGCGCATTACCTCTACTAAGACAGGTTCTATTACTTCTATTCAAGCGGTATACGTTCCTGCGGATGACTTGACTGACCCGTCACCTGCTACTACGTTCCAGCACTTAGACTCTACTGTTGTATTGTCTCGTGATATTGCTTCTTTAGGTATTTATCCTGCAGTTGACCCACTAGACTCTACTAGCCGTCAATTAGACCCACAGGTTGTTGGCGAAGAGCACTATAATGTTGCTCAGTCTGTTCAGCATACCTTACAGCGTTACAAAGAACTACGTGATATTATTGCGATTCTTGGTATGGATGAGTTATCACCTGAGGATAAGCAGATTGTTGCACGTGCTCGTAAGATTCAGCGTTTCTTATCACAGCCGTTCCACGTTGCTGAGGTGTTTACAGGTTCTCCAGGTAAGTACGTACCATTAGCTGAAACCATCCGTGGCTTCAAGATGATTGTTTCCGGTGAGTGTGATGCTTTACCTGAGCAGGCATTCTACATGGTTGGCTCGATTGACGAAGCTTTCGAAAAAGCCAAAACCCTTAAATAAGGAATTGTTATGGCAGTTCTGAAACTCGATGTGGTGAGTGCGGAAAAGTCATTGTACTCGGGCACGGTCAAGATGGTCGTGTTGCCGGGTGAATCGGGTGAGCTAGGTGTACTACCTGGTCACACCCCCTTGATTACTCGTATTCGTCCAGGTACTGTAAGAATCACCACAGAAAGTGGCGCTCAAGAGGTTGTCTTTGTTGCTGGTGGTATCTTAGAAGTACAACCTTACGCAGTCACTGTTCTAGCAGATGTTGCTATTCGCTTAGAAGAGCTAGATGCAGCCAAAGCCGAAGAGTCCCGCAAAAAGGCTCAGGAAACCTTGAAAAGTGCAGCTAGCCCACAAGAGGCGGCAGCGATTGAGGCGGAGTTGGCTTTATTGCAAGCACAAGTGGTGGCAGTGCAACGCTACAAAAATATCAAGTCTCATCACTAAGGTAGACAGGATATTTAAAACCCCGCTAATTTATGATTAGCGGGGTTTTGCGTTAATGGTGATTGATGTTAAGTGGTTGTTCGGGAATTCTTACTGGGTAGTGCATTAGTTGCAGATAAAACCCCTCACTGGGAATTACCACTGTGATGATATATCGACAATTCACAGCTGTAGGGATAGGTGCAGAGCCTTTTTCTGTGTGTCCCGGACTGTTGCTGTGTTACTCGTGGAATGTCACGCTATCTCCAATAGGCACGCGTCCCATATCAATATGACAGCCGGCAGCTTGATCATCAGGGTAACCAAAGGAGATACCGAATAGCATCTTGTGATTCCCAGTAATTCCTAAAAACTCACGAATTGTATCTGCGAAGAAGCCGAGTGATGTTTGTGGTATGCCTGCCAATCCTCTGGCGGCAAGCGATAAGAGAAAGGTCTGTCCATACATGCCAATATCTCCAGCGGCACGCACACAATCACCAAAAGGTGGCATAAAGAGCAAAGCAACATGTGGGGCGTTAAAGAAGGAGAAATTATAGCCTTCTGCACGTCGACGTCCTTCAACGTCGTCACGCGCAATCCCCAGTCCTTCATAATAGGCTTTACCTTGGGCTTTCTGGCGCTCTTGATAAACACCGCCATAATCATTTAAATCAAAGGTAAAGTCAGGCGTGTAAACTTGCTCCTGATTCTTCTGATGCAGCAGCGTCGACAGTTCAGCAAGCTTAGCGCCCGAAACAATATGTACGGACCAAGGCTGTGTATTGCAATTAGAAGGCGCCAGCTGCGCCTCTTCAAGCACTTGCATCATCAGCTCTGAAGGCACCGGGTCTGGCTTAAAACCTCGACAGGAATAACGCGCGCGCACTACCTCCTGAAACGTCGGCATATATTCTGTCATCATCACTGCTTTTTTTGCATCAATGTGCGTATCCGAAATTTTCATATATAAATCTCCTCAAAAAATTAAAGCGAACCCAAGATAGTCGCCAGAGTTCAACTGGCGAAATTTATCTGCTTTTGCTAAACATTTTTAGCACTAGACACGTTGTAAATTTTAACTAGCTACTACAGTATGCAGTGAGCTACACTTGGTGGTTTCTTGCTGTTGAGCTTTAAAATCATGTTAGTTCCCTAAGCGTTAAGATAATATCATCGCCTGATATCGAATTATACTTGAGCGATTGTCCGTTCATGCACCAAGTCATTTAACGCACTACTCAGCCCCGCATTTTGTTGATAACCACACGCTGCCCGATCTAAATCGACTGCGTCTTTGCGCCGTAACGGTTTAAATCTGTCTAGTCATAGGGTTTTATGGTTTAATTGTCGTCAAAATTCGAGTCGCGATTAATCTAATATCGCACGGTCCAAATCTGCCTTTACCTTGATATTTGTTCCCGATTTTTCGATTGTTTTTTGATCGAGGCTGACCTATTTGATACAGATGCTGGGGTGATATTGTGGATTTTGCTTGAGGTTTAGAGTAGGAATTTTTTCTAACAATTGGCGATTTTGTGGTGCAATCCAGCGATTTTAATCTCTAACTTTGCCATTTTTCGGCTAGAGCAAAGTTGCTTTTTGAGTTATTTATGCAGATTTGGCAGCACGCCTTTTTTACTTTTAAATACCTTTTAAATTCTCTGCTTTTGATGTTTAAAGTACTGACTTTAAGGCTGTTAGTAATGCTAACAATATAGGGTATTTGCTTACAAAAAAAACTTTAGAAACGGTTAATTTAAAATCCTATTGTTTGTTTTATGTTGCTTAAAAAATACGATTTTTGACGTGCTATTATATTTTCTTTACAAAAAAGTTGACGATCTTCAAAAGTATAAATAAGTGATATTAAGCTGAAGAGCTCATGATAGTGAGTTTTAAAACAGTGGAAAATTAAATGTAAATTGTTGATAGTCTGTTCTTTTTGAGTTTGTTGGGTTATTAAAAGAAATTTATTTGATATGCCAATGGTGTTTTTAGTGATGAACAAGCGTAATTAGCCATGCAAGATAGCTTGATGAGCTTAATGCAATTTGTAGGTGTTTCTACTATAATTTGATGATTTTGTCTGTAACATTTTGTTTTTTTATTTATCTAAATATTATTTGCCATTGCATTTGTAACGATTTTCTATGTACACTAACTGAATACCACACACGGTCAATTATTAAATTTACAAAGTATTGTCTGTGTGGTGAGTGTAGTCCTATTCTAGCGTATTGATATATATTCGGGGGAGTTATGTCAAATGAAAAATTCAGTTATTAAATTTGGTACCTATGCACTTGTTGCCGTGGGATTGGCAGGTTGTTCTGTAGGTGGTAGTCAAGATGCTCGCATCGCCGAGCGTTGGCGTAATTTCTCAAGTTCAAAAATCACTGCGCCGGCGGAACATGCCGCTAGCGTGGTTTTTTTGCGTGAAGAGGGTGCGCTAGCAGGTCAGTCGGTTAATATTTTCGTCAATGGCGAGTATTTAACGTCTTTATTGCCAGGTGCTTACAAGCAGTCGATTGCTTGTGTTGGTAATAATCGCTTAACGTCACAATTTACTGATGTGCGTACACGCTACTTAGAAAAAGAGCGTTCAGGTCAGTATTTTGATGTGCCTGCTGGTCAGATAACCTACTTTATGGTGGTGCCGGATCCTTCCGGTGCGTCTACCTTGCTGCCACTAGAAGCCGCGACCGCTAGGGCGTTAGTTGATGGCATGAAGGAACAAGCGCATACTTTATCGCGCGTCGATCAAACACCGGTGTGTGAACAACCGGTGGTCAAGCCGTTCAAAACCTTTACGCTGGATGCCTCAGCCTTATTTCATTTCGATAAATCAGACCTCTCAAATATGCTGCCCGAGGGTAAGTCCGAGATTCAACATATTGTGCAGCAGATCCGGGCTAGTCATGCCAATATTGAGCGCATTGTGGTGACCGGTTATACCGACCCTGAGGGTACGGCAGCGTATAACCAGAGACTATCTGAGCGCCGTGCGGCCACGGTTAAGCGCGTAATGACTGAGGGTGGTCTGACTAATCAGAACATTGTGGCAAGTGGTAGAGGCGAGACCAATCTATTGGTGCCTGATTGCCGTCAGCGTTTTCCTCGAGATGTGCGCCAACGTACGGTGTGCGATCAACCTAATCGTCGTGTAGAGATTGAGCTTTTCGGCTCTATGGCTAATCCGGTTGAGTAATCGACCTTAATTTTTTAATCCACAATTTTGATTTGCTTCGGTAGGCATTTAGTGTCTGCTGAGGCAGGCATATACTTGAATGAGCAAAAGGTAGACACCATGAGTTTGAAAAATATTACCCTTCGTATTAATAATAAGAATGAGACGGTTCAAACGGTACAGATTGCAGGGGGCGAAGGTGGTATTGGCGCCCAAGGTCAGGCGATTCATATTCAGGCGCAGGCTAATGTGCATTATCACTTGACGGATGAGGCCACAGGTTTTGGTCCCGAGAACATTGCAACTAAACGTGCCGGTAAACATTTGCACATTGCCTTTGAAGGCGGTGATGTTGAGCAGCCGGATTTAGTCATAGAGGACTATTATAAAGACAACGGCGACATCGGTTATGCCGAGGGCAGCAACAATATGTTGGTCGGCACGCATGAAAACGGCAAGGTTTATCCTTATGTGCCGGAGAGTGCTGAGGTATCCGATGCCGTGAGTATGTTAGCGGACGGCGTGATGGCAGGTCAGGCGCTCGGTGGTGCTAACGCCTTTGCGGTGCCGTTATTTTGGTTGCCGTTGCTAGCCGCGGGAGCCTTGGGCGCCGCTCTCGCAGGGGGTGGGGGCGGTGGTGGCAATGGTGGCACAGTTCCACCGCCAAATCATACGCCGGAGATTAGTGGTCTGACACCGCAGGCGCAAGGTGGTGATGTAACGGTCTATGAAAAGGCCTTGGATGGTAGTGGTTCCGAAGCCGCCAGTGATGGTGAGCGAGGTCATGGTAGTTTTGTGATTAAGAGCCTTGATGGTGTTAAGAGTTTAAGTATTGGTGGTACGACCTTCCTAGTCGACGGCAAGTTGGTGGTCGGTGCCAAGTTAATGACACCTTACGGTAATGAGTTAACGGTGACAGGCTATAACGCAAGTACAGGTGAGGTGAGCTATAGCTATTTACTGACCGGCAGTAAAGCGCATCCGGCGGGGGATGGTGCTAATGCATTATTTGAAAACTTGCAAGTAGTGCTGACTGACAACGATGGCGATAAGGCCACGAACACCTTAAGCGTGCGGATTGTGGATGACGTTCCGGTTGCTGCGGACGATGTAAATACGATGGCTGAAAATGCTGCCACGGTGGCAGGCAATGTCGTGACGAACGATGCGCTCGGTGCAGACGGTGCAGTGGTGAGCCAGGTGGTGGCAACGACGGCCGGCAGCCCTGCGGTAGCGATTGTGGGTTCGGGTGATACGATTATCACTGGTCAGTATGGCGTCTTGACCATCAGTGCCGACGGTAGCTACAGCTACACACGTACCGCTGGGACTGCCGGTGGGGTGGATGATGTCTTTACCTATACTTTAATTGATGGGGATCAGGACAGCGTTGAGGCAACATTAACGATCAGTATCGCCAATGCGACACCGGTGGTGGGTGATGGTGACCCACAGAATCCTGAGTCGGCCCATGTGACTTTGTTGGTCAATGAGACAGGTTTGGCCCCGCGCACGGATAAACCGGGTGGCACAGGCGAGATGGCTGATGCGGATGGTGACAATAACAGTGATGCGAGTGAGTTGGCAGAGGGGGTGGTTGCGTTCACCTCCAAGGACGGTGTGGCCTCGGTGCAACTCGGTGGAGTGACCTTAGGCACGGACGCGACTAGTCCGACCGTGGTGGAGGATACGTCGACAGGTACGCTAACCGCGTACTATGTTTTTGATGTCGCTAGCGGCACAGGCACGGTACATTACCGTTATGTGCTAAAGGATAATGTGACGCATGCCGATGGTGGTGGTCCGAATACGCTAGATTTGCCCGTGTTGACGCTGACGGTGACGGATCTGGATGGTGAGTCAGCTAGTGGTACGGTCACCGTGACGGTGGTGGATGACGTTCCGGTTGCCGCGGACGATGTAAATACGATAGCTGAAAATGGCGATCCGGTGATGGGTAATGTCTTAGCAAACGACGGCTTCGGTGCAGATGGGGCGGGCAGTGTGTCGGCGCATAACGGTGACTTGAGCTATGGCACCTTGGTACTGAATGCCGACGGTAGCTACACCTATACCTTGAACAACAGTAGCCCAGATGTTGATGCGCTCAACGAGGGTGATACCTTAACGGAGAGTTATGAGTACACCATCACGGACGCAGACGGTGATAGCAAGGTTGCGACCTTAACGATCACGATCACGGGGACCAACGATGTGCCGGTGGTGGATGCGGGCAGCAGCACCTTGACCGCGTCGGTCTCGGAAGAAGGCTTAGCGGGCGGTCTCGTGGATGACGTCGGTAATCCGGACACGACCAATGAGGCCACAGTCACGGTGGCGGACGGCATTAAGTTCACTGACGTGGATAATGCGGCCGGCGACTTTGGCTTTAACTTCACGGCCCCCACCGGTGCCTTCACCTCGGGTGGCCAAGCCATCACGTGGGATGTGAGCACGGCGGGTGTGATCATCGGCTCTGCCGGTGGTCAAGAAGTGATCCGTGTGAGTGTGGGCACAGTGACGGCAGATGCCGGTGTGACCAATGGCTTTAAAGCGGACTACACGGTGACCTTAAGTGGTCCCATCGATCACCCGGATAGCGCAACGGAAGACGCCTTAGACTTAGCCTTTGGCTTGGTGGTCAATGACGGCATCGCAGACAGTACGCCGTTAACGCTCACGGTGAGTGTGGAAGATGATAGCCCGGTCGCGGTGGACGATACGAACACGATAGCAGAAGGTGTTGCCACGGTAACAGGTAATGTCTTAGCAAACGACGGCTTCGGTGCAGATGGGGCGGGCAGTGTGTCGGCGCATAACGGTGACTTGAGCTATGGCACCTTGGTACTGAATGCCGACGGTAGCTACACCTATACCTTGAACAACAGTAGCCCAGATGTTGATGCGCTCAACGAGGGTGATACCTTAACGGAGAGTTATGAGTACACCATCACGGACGCAGACGGTGATAGCAAGGTTGCGACCTTAACGATCACGATCACGGGGACCAACGATGTGCCGGTGGTGGATGCGGGCAGCAGCACCTTGACCGCGTCGGTCTCGGAAGAAGGCTTAGCGGGCGGTCTCGTGGATGACGTCGGTAATCCGGACACGACCAATGAGGCCACAGTCACGGTGGCGGACGGCATTAAGTTCACTGACGTGGATAATGCGGCCGGCGACTTTGGCTTTAACTTCACGGCCCCCACCGGTGCCTTCACCTCGGGTGGCCAAGCCATCACGTGGGATGTGAGCACGGCGGGTGTGATCATCGGCTCTGCCGGTGGTCAAGAAGTGATCCGTGTGAGTGTGGGCACAGTGACGGCAGATGCCGGTGTGACCAATGGCTTTAAAGCGGACTACACGGTGACCTTAAGTGGTCCCATCGATCACCCGGATAGCGCAACGGAAGACGCCTTAGACTTAGCCTTTGGCTTGGTGGTCAATGACGGCATCGCAGACAGTACGCCGTTAACGCTCACGGTGAGTGTGGAAGATGATAGCCCGATGGTTTCTACAGTGTACGAAACGGTGGGGGTAACAAATACCTTCTATGCCAACGTGATGATTAGCTTAGACGTCTCTGGAAGCATGGGTTATAGATCTGATATTCCAGGGAAGACGCGCCTGCAAGCTGCGATCGAAGCTATCGAAACCATGCTTGATACATACCAAGCCCAAGTGGATGCAGTCGGTTCAACGAATGGTGAGGTCAGGGTCAACCTGAGCACATTTGCAAGTAGTGCGACACAGGTTTCGCCGGGGTGGGTCTCTATTGCTGCTGCAAAGAATTATTTGAGTTCTCTGTATGCTGGGGGCGGTACCAACTATCGGCAGGCTTTGGACGAGTTGCTAGATAATTTTAATGCGAGCGAGTACGGCGGCAACCCTCCACTTACAGGAGAGGGTGTCAATAATCTCTCATATTTCATGAGTGATGGGGAACCGAATTTTGGTGGGAATGTAAACCAAACACTGCAGAACACTTGGGAAGCTTTTCTTAGAGCTAATGACATAAAATCCTACGCACTCGGTTTTGGCGCTTCTAGCAAGTCTGAGCTGGATCCAATTGCCTACGATGGCTTAAACAATCTTGACAATAACGATATGGCTATTATGGTCTCAGACATGAGTCAGCTTGGTGCGGTTTTGGTAGGCACGGTCCCACAGGCAGTGGATGTGTTGAGCAGTGTCATCAAGGCTTCTTTAATCGGTATGTTCACAGGCTTTGGTGCCGACGGTGGTTTTGTCTCTGAGGTGTATGTTGGCGACAAGACCTTCACAAGCACCAGAGAAGGTGTACTAACCGGTCCTAGCGGTGGAGGATGGACTCATGCCGATGGCGTTCTGACAGTCAATTTAGCGGGAGGGAGTACATTGACGGTGGAAATGACCGGCAAGAGTCCTAACGGTGGCGTGGTCTTTAATCCAGCCGATAGCGTCCCTAATCACGATCCGGTCGTGTTCGGTTTCAAGGTAACGGATAATGATGGCGACTCCATGACTAATACGATGGTGATCGACGTCTCAGCTTTACCTATTGCCAATGCGACGCATCAAGGTAATGTGACAAACGATACCTTGACCGGCACCGCCGGCGACGACATCATGGATGGCGGTCTAGGTAACGATACCTTGAACGGTGGCGCCGGTCATGACAAACTATATGGTGGTTTGGGTAATGATATCTTGAACGGTGGCGATGGCAATGACTACCTATATGGAGGTCAGGGTGATGACACTCTTAATGGTGATGCCGGTGATGATTATCTGGTTGGTGGTATGGGTAAGGACGCCTTAACGGGTGGTACAGGTGCCGATAAGTTTGTGTTTGTTGCACCTTTGATGCCGGATGGCCGGAACGTAGATGCTGTGACTGACTTCAGCAAGACCGATGGAGATAAATTAGTGCTGAGCTCCCTAGTGTTTACGGGCTTGAATGCCGGTGATACGGTGACCTTTGAAACTGGGGCTGCAGCTAGTACCGAGGCACCCACCGTATTGTATAACAACACCACGGGTGCCCTTTCCTATGATGCCGACGGCTCGGGTAGTGGTGCGGCGGTGCAGTTTGCGACGTTGACCAATACACCAACGTTGGACAGTACCGATTTCTTAATCATCTAAGACCATCTAATCCTGTCTGCGCCGATATTTAGGTGCAGGCAGGAGTATGACGTATTGACCTAAACAACTGTCATCTAAACGATCAATGCCCTGAATCTATCAGGGCATTGATCGTTTAGAATAAGTCAATCGGTGCTCACCGGACGCTTACTTGGTGCCTAGGCTTTTATCCGTTCAACGTCCATGGCTTTTTGAAGTGGCTCAAAAGTAGCCAGGTGTTCATAATAAGCCTGTAAATTAGGTAGTTCATCTAAGCGGATTTTGACCAGTTTAGCCCAACGCAAAGTCGCGAATAAGTAAATATCGGCAATACAAATCTGATCGATAAGATACTCACGATCGGTTAAGTGTTCTTCAGCAATTTTCAGAGTCTTAAGGATCGACTCAGCGGCAGCTTTTTTTACACGTTCGTGCAGCTCTTGATCGTCACCAACAAAGACCGGAGTGCTGAAAAACGGAGGGAACAACTTATGGACATCAGAGTTTGCATAGGCTAACCAACGATAAGCCAAGGCGCGCTGATGGGCATTGCCCTTTGCACCAAAAAGTTCAGCTTCCGGGAATTTGCTGTCTAAGTAAGTCAAAATACCGATATTTTGAACAATCACAAAATCGTCATCCTCAAGTGTCGGCACGGCACCGGCAGGATTTTTTGCTAAGTATTCCGCTGACTTTAAGTAATCCCGAGGTGTTTCAAAAACCTCATGCTCAACACCAATCCACTTCAAAGCCGTGTGGGGTATCAACGAGCAGGAGCCCTGCAGATAATATAGTTTCATATGCGTGTTTTTCCTTGTGTAAAACCATCTAAATTAAAGGACAAATGCCTGCTGATAATTTACTATGGATCTCACCTTTTTGCTATAGCGATTTGTTAGAAAAACAGCAGACCTTTTTCAGTCACGATGCCATCGATGAGTTTGTCATGGGCTAGGGCAACATAATCTTGTGGCAAGCGTGCGTCAGACCAGAGGGCGCCAATAAGAACCGGTTCATGACCTTGCTCTTCCCATTGGGCAATGGTGCGATCATAATAGCCACCGCCGTAGCCTAAGCGTTCGCCATTTTCCCCATAACCTAACATCGGTATCAGTACAATGTCCGGCAAAGCTCCGATTTCATTAGGCTCCGGCTCCAGTAGGCCGAAATGACCTTTGATCAGCGTTGCGCCCGGATCCCAATAAAAGAATTGTAAAGGTGCATTTTTTTGCATAACTTTGGGCAAAATAATTTCGTGGCCCATGGCATGAAGCGCTTCAAGTAACTCACATATATCAGGTTCATTGCGATAAGGCCAAAAAGCGGCAACAACTAAACCCTGTCGGCGGATTTTGTGACGAGCTGGGAGGATTTTTAACGCCTCAAAACCCTCGTGATGTTGCGTTTCGTACTCTAGGCTTTTTAGCCAACCTAAAAAATGCTCACTTAAGGCCTTTGAGCGCATTTGATGTTCAGTTGAGCTTAGTTGCTTGCGTTTATCTAACAAGTCAGATCTTATGGATTGATATAAGTTTGTGTTATTCTGCTGCATAGACGGGTATGTATATTGACCAATTAGTCAAGAAATTAGCGGAGCGACAATGTCTAAAAAATCACTATCACCTTATTGGAAGTATACACTGCTAGGCGGGATTTTAGCCTCGGCCTTGTTTGTGGTGAGCGGCTGCAGTTCAACAGCGCAGTCACAATCAGCCTTAACTTCAGCCCCAAGTGATGAATCAGCTGAACTCGGTACCGAGGAATTAGTTGGGCAAGACCTACGTTCACGTGTTCCTGAACGCGATTTAAAGCCGGTAAATACCTCAGCTAGGGCGGCAGTGGGTAGTGCTTACCGCGCCATGCAAAATCGCCAATGGGATCTCTTGCCGGGCTTTGCCTACGGCGCCCGAGATGATCATGAGATAGGGGCTTATCCGACTTACTGGTTTTTACGCAACCATATCAATACGGTCAGTAGCACGGCAGCCTTTGATAGCGCAGCCCTTAAGAAATTTATCGAGGATAATCCCAACAGCTATATGGCCGAACGTTTAAAGGCCGAGTGGCTAATAAAAGCCGCTGCCTTAGGTGATTATCGTAGCGCAGCGGCATTGGGCGCAGTTAATATCAATTTGCCTCAAGCCCAATGCGCTTTAATACAAAGTCAGGCGGCCACCGGACAGCGCGTCGGTATTCGTGATGCTTTGACTAGTTTTAGTCCCGGAAACTCTTGTTGGGCTATGTTACAGACGCTAAATAGTCAGGGTCGACTCAGTTTTGAACACCTACAGTCGGGCTTAAGAGATGCTGTAGAGTATGACAACAAAAACTCAGCGAGACGCTATGCGGCACTTGTTTTTTCACCTGCCCAATTAGCACAATATGATGCGATTATTAATGATCCGCGCGCCTGGATTAGTCGACAATCCGGCGCAGCCACTTCACCTCTCGATGCGGAATTACGCGCTATCGCCTTTAGTCGTTTAGCTCGTCAGGATCGTGAGCAGGGTATTCAAATCTTAAGAGGTACCAATCTTTTAAGTGAAAAAGACAAGCAATGGGCATATGCTCAGTTTGGTCTAGTGTCTGTATTAAATCTGGAGGACCGTTCCGACAGCTGGTACCAACAGTCCAAAGATATCGCACTAAGTGATTACAATGCAGCTTGGCGCGTGCGGGCGGCATTACGTCAACCAACGATTAATTGGCAACGAGTCAAAGACACCATCGAAATGATGTCTAAGGAGCAACAAAAAGAAACCGCTTGGGTTTATTGGCATTCGCGCGCCTTAGCTGCTTTAGGTCAAACCTCGGCAGCACAAAATGGTTACCGCAGTCTTTTGGATCATTATGATTTTTATGGTCAATTAGCGCGGGAAGCCTTGGATCAAAAAATTACTTGGCCTGAGCAAGCGACACCGGTTACCGCGGCGGAGCTTAATCAAATCAAACGTAATAGCGGATTACAAAATGCCGTGGCATTACTCGGTATCGGTGCACGTGAATATGCCGTGGTCGAGTGGAATCATGCGATTCGCGGCTTAAGTGATCGTCAGTTGATGGCGGCGGCGGAGTGGGCTAATCAAGTCGGTTTTTATGATCGTACGATTAATACCTCACTTTTAACCAAGCAGAGTGTGAATTTTAAGCAGCGCTTTGTTGCACCATTTGATGGTCGAGTGACGGCTCAAGCGCGTCGTGTCGGGGTCTCGCCGGCCTGGGTGTATGGTTTGATTCGTCAGGAGTCACGTTTTGTGCCGGTAGCTCGCTCCGGCGTGGGTGCTTCAGGTCTGATGCAATTGATGCCGGGAACAGCGCAATTGGTGGCGCGTAAATTGGGTGTGCAGAATTACAACCAATCAATGATCAATGACTTTGATACCAATACTTTATTCGGCACCACTTACCTCAAGGATATTTTGGATAAACAAGACGGCTCCGAGGTGTTGGCTACGGTAGGCTACAATGCTGGCCCTAATCGCGCAGTCCGTTGGCGCAATAGCTTATCAGAGCCGGTAGAGGGAGCAATTTTCACTGAGACTATACCATTTACAGAAACTCGTTTATATGTAAAGCATGTGCTTTCTAATGCGGTCTGGTACGATATCAAATTCAATAACGGTAGACCTACTTCGCTGGCTCAGCGCTTAGGGACTATTCGACCTTAATTTGATGTTGATAATTACATGAGTAACACGACAATAACAAAAAACACCATCAATGAATCATCGGTTTATGCCGTAGGAGGCGCAGTGCGCGACCTCCTACTGGGCTTACCGGCAGGTGATTATGATTGGGTGGTGATTGGAGTGACGCCAGAACAAATGGTGGCAAATGGCTATCTGCCGGTGGGCGGTGATTTTCCGGTGTTTTTGCATCCGTGTACGCGCGAGGAATACGCCTTGGCCCGCACCGAACGTAAGTCCGGTCGTGGCTACCAAGGCTTTAC
Source organism: Alcaligenaceae bacterium (assembly GCA_030538235.1). GTDB lineage: Bacteria > Pseudomonadota > Gammaproteobacteria > Burkholderiales > Burkholderiaceae_B > Oligella. Next base: position 49,033 of record JAUNUJ010000010.1, on the reverse strand, counting down.
TTTTTATACCGGCAGCGATGTCAGTTTAGAGCAGGACTTATTGCGTCGTGACCTGACTGTTAATGCTATGGCACTCAGAAAAGAGGGTCAACAGTTTCTTGACGGACAAGCCGAAAAACTGGGCCCAGAGGGCTTGCGACAGCAATTATTAAGTGGTGCTTTAGATGAGTTCTTAACGTCGGGTAATCAGCCTTTATTAACGGACCCCTTTAATGGCTTGAAGGATTTGCGTCAAAAGCTTTTTCGTCATGTCAGTGATGCCTTTATCGAGGATCCTGTACGGGTCTTGCGTTTAGCGCGTTTTTTGGCCCGTTTTGAAGATTTTCAGGTGGCACCGGAAACACTAAGCTATTGCCGGGCGATGGTGGACAATGGCGAGGTTGATCACTTGGTTGCTGAGCGTGTGTGGCAGGAGTTGTCACGGGCACTGGTTCAAACGAAACCGACTCGTAGCTTTGAGTTTTTAGTGCAGATTGGTGCTTTAGAGCGTATCTTGCCGGGCTTTACTTGGTTTGAAGAAGCTGCTGCGGTGCTTAACTTGGTTGCAATTAAAGCAATCAGTCCGGCTTTTAGGTATGGTTTGGTTTTTTATCGGGTTGAGGACATCAAGGGGTTTAGTCAGCGCTTGAGAGCGCCACATATTTGTCAAGAAGCGGCACAATTACTTGCGCAATGGGATCAGGCGATGAGTGACAGTTTTCTACCGCAGTCGTTTGACGCAGCAGTAGCGCTTAATACCATTCTTGCTACGGATGCGATCAGAAAGCCAGCGCGTTTTGCAGAGTTGTTGCAGAGCTATGCTTTGCTTTTGGACGTGAGGGGTCAGGCCACTCAGCTCATTAGCAAACAAAGACAGCAATGGCATGTGCTTTTTGAGGCCGTGAAGGCTGTGGATGCCGGATGTATTGCCAAGTCTTGTGGGGCAAGTGCCCCGCACATCAAAGAAGCCGTCTATGAGGCTCGTCTCAGCGCTTTAAAAGATGCTTTGAGCAAATTCTAGGCAAATTTTAGGCGAGTAATTGTTTGGCAATTTTGCCACCAAAGAAAAACACAAATAAACCCACCGACATAATTAAGGCACCAAAGATTCGCCAAATATCAATTTGTCTGATAGGCATGCCGATTAGTCCGAAGTGGTCAATAATTAGGGCCACGACCATTTGCGTAAGCACAATCACAAAAAGAAAGTTGCTCAAGCCGATTTTTAAGGGTAAAAAAGCGCTGCAAAAAACCATAAAGGCCCCCAACAAGCCGCCGGAGAACTTCCATAGAGGCTGTTGGTTTAAGGTGGACGCAAGAGGGCTAAAGTCAGCGCGAAAAATACAGACAATTAAGAGCGCGATGGTGCCCACCGAAAAGGAAATCAAGGCGGCTAATAGAGGTTGACCCATCAAGTCTTGACCTAGACGCGAGTTGATGGGTGCTTGGATAGCAATAGCCATGGCGGCTGCAAAGGCTAAAAAGTAATATAAAACCATGGTTCTTATGTCGGCACAATGCAGGCCATCTCCTTAAGCTGATGACTAACTATAGTTGTGAGCGTCGGTCGGCTTGGCTAAAACCAATGGGGTCAAGCTCCTTAACGTTCTTACTTAGCATCATGACTTTAAATAATTCACCCATTTCTGATTCGGACAGTAGTTTTTGAACCGGACCGATGTTTAGAGCATAACTCTCTATATTCTCGGGATCTAGGCTAGACAATAGATCCAGTATGCCGCTATTGATTAAGAAGTTGGCTTGTGAGGTATAACCGATCACATCTAAGCCAGCTTCAACCGCTTTTTCTGCAATCGCAGAGAAGTCCACATGCGCCGTAATGTCTTGAATGCCGGGAAGCGACAGGACTTCAGCATGCGCATGATGGCGGAAATGACACATCAGGGTGCCTTGACTGCGCTGAGGGTGGTAGTATTCGGCCTTTGGAAAACCGTAATCAATGATAATCGCTGCGCCTTGTTGTAACCACTCACCCATGCTGCTGACCCAGCCTTTGGCTTGTTGATTAAATTCGCTAGTATAGCCGGCGACCTTGGGCATGCTCTTGATATCATCAGGGATACTTTCACTGTCGATTTCTTGATCTGACCAGGTAAAGAGGCGATCGCTGACATCAAGTTCGGATTCGTCTGCGGTTGTGGAGGCTAAGCGGATATTAACATAACGCTCTTTGAGGGTGCATTGGTCATCATAGGTAAAGAGACGCACCGGCATCGCATCTAACACCTCATTAGCAATCACGCAGCCGATAAAAGCGGTCGGTAATTCCTCTAACCAGACCACACGATCAGCGTATTCAGCCAAGGTTTTTTGTTGCAAGTCTTTGAGATCACTAGATAGTTCAATTATGAAGTACTTGATTTTTTCGTCGTCAATGCTATCTAGAATCTGTTTTGCCAAAATCCCGCTACCGGCACCGAATTCGAGAATGTTTTTTTCCTCACAATGAGAGAGTACCTCAGTGACGGCAAGGGCCAAGGTACGGCCAAACCAAGGACTCAATTCGGGCGCAGTGATAAAGTCGCCGCTGACTGCTTCTGCAGTTGTCATGGCGGATTCACTTGTTTCATCAGTGCGAACGAGACCCATGGCTGGCTCCTTGCCGTCCTCAGGTATTTCCTCACCCAGCTCCAGATGTTCCTGCGTGGAAGCTTTAATCGATTCCTGACTACTTTTGTGGCTAGCCAATTTGTGGCGACCGCTAGTGTAATAGCCGTATTCGGGATGATAAAGAGCCTGTGTCATATAGTGCTCAAAAGAAATAGGGCCATTGGTCTCAATTTCTTGTTGTAGAATCTCCGCCAGTTTTTGAGTGTGCTCAAGTTCCGCGGGATGCAGCTGAGGTAAATTTTTAATGTTCATTTATTTATTAAGACGAAAAAACGTTAAAATCTCTCTTGAGGCATCAAACTCAGATTCTTCGTTATAACGGTACTCAGGATCACCATTTGACCAGCCATGCCAGAGGTCGGAAATCAATTTTAGCGTAACAGGCTTAGCGCGCTCATAACGTATGCGCCCGGCTTTGCGGTTAAGGCTCGTAAACCATCTATGTAGTTGTTCGGCATTGATAGGATTGACGTAATCATCCTTTTCGCCATGAATGATCATAACAGGTAAAGGATTTTCTACATAGCTAATCGGCACAGGAATATCACTAATGATTCCTCTGTATCCGTCCTTCATAATACGTATGGAACCCGCCGCGTTACGGGCTTCCGGGAACATTGGACAGGAGTGTAAGGCTAAGCCGGCAAATAATTGGCTATACTCCGTGGCAATCAGTCCTGCCAAGGCTGCGCCTGAGGACATACCAACCAAATACACTCGCTCAGAATCAAGGTTGTCACAGGCATGAAGTAGGCCGGTAACAATCTCAATAATCGAGTTTTTTTCTTCCAGACTTTGTCTTTCGGAGGCATTAAACCAGTGCCAACAATTGTTCATATTGCGGAAGTTGTTCTGGTAGGGATACAGCACGGCAAAACCGTATTGCTCCGCGTATTCGTTCATGCGAGTGCCGGCGGCAAAGCTATTAGCGCTTTGACCACATCCATGGATCATGACGATCAGAGGCAACTTCTCTTGCGGTCGATTTTTTGGTAAATAGGCCGCATATTCAAGTTGTTGAAAGTTAAATAGACCGACGGGTGAACCATTTTTTAAAATAGGTTCAAACCATTGTCCATCTAGGCCGGTAAAGCCACTTTTTTTGACAAATTCAAATTCATGCATACTGTTTATTTATTTTGTTGCATTTAAAGTGCTGGGTAAACACGTTTTATTGCTGAGTCGTACAAGATTAGTTTGCAATCCCATGACTCAGCAAAACAATATAAGCGTGACTTATAAGTTTATAACTAATTTGCTATTGTATGATCTGGATCAAGCTTTGGCTAGTTAGTGTTTATCTTATGTATTTGTCCTTATTAACGTTATACAAAACAGTTAAAGGAGCATGGTCTGAAAAGCGATCCGCTTTGTAGATCTCGGCGCTAAACGCTTTTGCTGCAATGCCCGGGGTGCTGATATGGTAGTCAATACGCCATCCGACATTGTTATCCCATGCTCGTCCACGATTACTCCACCAAGTGTATTGCTCAGGATCTTGGTTTAATTGGCGGAACACATCAACAAAACCGCGTTCTTCAAATAAATGCGTCATCCACGCCCGCTCTTCGGGCGTAAAACCGGAGTTTTTAAGATTGCCACGCCAGTTTTTAAGATCGATTTCTTTGTGAGCTATGTTCCAGTCGCCACAAATAATGTATTCATGACCGGTTTCGCGATGATGTCGCATCATTTCGTCAATCCAAGGGCCGAATTTATCCAGGAAACGGAACTTAGCGGCTTGGCGTTCTTCGCTGCTGGATCCGGAGGGGAGGTAAGCGCTAATAACAGTCAAATCATCCCACGTAGCATTGATAATTCGTCCCTCGGGATCAAACTCATCACAACCCATGCCTTGAGAGAGCTCCGGCTCGCCTTTGTAGTAGAGAGCAACGCCGCTATAACCTTTTTTCTCTGCATGGTTATAAACGCTTTTATAACCGGGTTGATGGCGAATATCGTCTTTTAGATCGCCTTCACTGATCCTGGTTTCCTGCAAACAGAAAATATCTGCATCCTGTTGTTGCATCCAGTCGAAAAAACCTTTTCTGGCTGCGGCGCGGATACCGTTAACATTCAGGGTAGTTACTTTTAGCATAATTAAAATCTTTTAACTTAATTTTTGATTTTTATGAATTGTCTTAAGGTCCGAAATTGTACAGTGCTTGTGTTAAGTTCCTGTTTTTTATCTGAACGGCCCTTATTAATTATTGTATCATCCTAGGGTTTACCCTTGTTTGTGTTGGCTCAAAGGTAGTGGGGATATTAAACTGTTTATTTATGATTGCTTTGTGCCATTGTGGCTGGGTAGCTCTTGAAACGTTCTATGGAGATGACTTATTACTCAATTTATAACTGCTTCCTAGGCCTCAAAGGTGCTGTTTTTGAGCTTATAGTAGTCAATGAGCGACATCGTACTTAACGCTTTTTTTTCTAATACTTTAAGGTAGTGTGTTCTTAGCTAATGTTGTTTTTTGGGTCAGAATTGGCAGGAGGCGTCTGTTGAAGCACTCACTCAAATTTAATCAGCGAATTTATCTTGCTCGGATGAGTAAAATCGCAGCTCTAATCCACGGTCTTTAAGCTTCGCAAGGGAGCTTGGAGCCATAGACGGCGCAGACGATAGCGACCGATTAGACCACAGACTAAGGCCATTGTCGGTGGCAATAACCACCAATAAAGTCCATGAAATTGCCATGGTAGCTTGAGGTATTGAGTAGCTATGGCACTGATAAGCTCCGCAAAAAACATCGCGACAAGGCCGGAAGCAAGGCCGATCAAGGTCATTTCCACGGTCAAGTAACGCTTAATACGTCGTTCAGAAAGCCCAATAACGCGCAATAAGGCGACCTCTGTACGACGCTCATCCATCAGTAGATTTAGGCTAGCTAGAAGCACTAACAGACCAGCGACTAATACTAATATCGCCAGATAGCTGATCACTTGGCTAATCATATAGACCATGTCCATGACTTGAGTGAGGATAGCATCCACATCAATAAAGACAGTGGTCGGATGGAGACGAATTAATTCACTTAACTGGTTTTTTTGTGCCGGTGGCAGATAAAAACTGCCTAAATAGCTGGCGCTGTCTTGTGCCATGGTGCCGGGAGAGAAAACAAAGAAAAAGTTTGGAGTAAAGCTTTCCCACTGCACTTGTCTAAAGCTGACGACTTCAGCTTCAATCGGACCGTCAGGCAATTCAAAGTGCAGGATATCGCCCAGTTCCAGATCGAGTTCGCGTGCGTTTCTTTGTTCCACCGATAATTGATTAGGACCACTAAATTCGGCGGGGCCGGCAATAAAGATATTATTGTCCGGAAAAGTCTCGCTTTGAGTCAGGTTCAGCTCGCGTCTTAACGTGTTACTGCGCTCAATGATTTCCTCATTAAAGGCCTGACCGTTTTTAGCCACTAATCGACCACGGACAAAGGAGTACAGAGGATCGGCTGGCCATTGACGGGCTTCTAGCATGGTTTCGAAGTCTTCACGTTCATAGGATGGCACACCCAGTACAAAGTGATTGGGTGTGCCTTCCGGTAATTGCTCTTGCCATCTATCCAGTAGATCTGCGCGCAGCAAAAAGAGTACGGTAAAAAGACTCAAACCCAGTGCCAAGGCAGTGATTTGGAGAGCTGTTTTGGCGGGTTGTCGTAGCCATTGTTCGCTTGCGTGGAGATATTTTCTTATCATAAAAAGGACTAGCCATATGAATAAGAAAAATCCCAAAGCCAAAGCAAATATACCGAGTAATACAGCAATGCCTAAAAAAATATCCTGACTGATATTCATCGCAAAAACCAACAGACTGATAACAGCCATTGGCAGCAGGAGACGCCAACTAACGCTTAGACGATGAGAGGGGCGCAAGACATTAATCGGCGGCATAGCACTCAATTGCCAGATCGCAGGCATCACAAAACCCGCCAGCATCAGAGCACAAGTTAGTGCAGCGACCGGGAGAGGGCCGCTGATCATAGTCAACAAAGAAAATTGTAATTCGATGTGTGGCAGTAGCAGCGCAACTAAATTCAGTAACCCATAACCGAAAATCAACCCTAAGAACATTCCGATAATTGTGCTGATTAACGCAACCACTAACAGTAAGCTGATAAATGAGCAGAGTAGTTGGCTACGAGAGGCACCCAAGCAACGCATCATGGCCACATGATCTTGGTTTTGAGTGACATAACGATGAGCAGATAAAGCGATAGCAATGCCACATAATAAGAGGGTGAGGAGATTGGCCAGCTGCATAAAGGTATGCAGATGCCGCATCGGCTCCACCAGTTGGGAGATGCCTTGATTGGATTGTAAAAGACGGACTGAGCCAATTTCCCGTGTCGCCGACGAAGCACTTGGTGTGAGCGCTTTAAGTGCTTCACTATGTTGTTTGATGAAGGCTTCGACTTGGCTGGGCTCACCGCTCATTAATAAGCGATAGTCTTGGCGACTGCCTAATTGAATGGCACCGGTGCGTTCAACCTCGTCGGCGCGAATCATCACGGTAGGAGAAAACCCACCAAAACCGGTCTCTTGATTGGTGTCTTTATGAATTAAACCGCTAACTATAAAGGTAGCATCAGCAATTTGCACCTCGTCGCCTGGTTGTACCTTGAGTAAATCAAAGAGAATAGGGCTAAGCCATATTTGCCCACTTTGTAGTTGGGCCTTGTTTAGTAGGCTTTTGTCTATCTCCTGCTGCACGTCACTGTCCGTAAACGCTGCTTTATCCGCTATTTGTAATTCACCACGGAGGGGGAAATTCGTTTCAATGGCTTTGACATTGACTAAAATAAATTCATCATTGCTCATGGCCATGCTGTTGAATAGCAAGGCGTTTGAGGTTGTTAGACCCTTTTCGTGAGCATAGCTTTGCCATTTTTCATCAATAGGACGCGATGAACTTAGCACTAAGTCGGCAGCCAGTAATTGAGCGGATTGCTTGGCTAGGGCATATTGAATTTGCTGATGACTGAAGCGCAGGGCGGTGGTGGCGCTGATGGCTAGGGATAAGGCAATTAGTAGTAATAATAAGGCCCCGGAGCCTGAACTTTGCTTTAATAAGGCGCCCAATAGGGAGAAATAGCGTCTCATTTAGCTACGACTCCACTGGCTTCGCTGCTTTGAGCTCTATTAATTGTCCGTCTTGCAAGTCCAAACGACGTTGGCACTTAGAAGCTAGTTCCAGATCGTGGGTCACCAACACTAAGGTAGTGTCTTGTTCTTGATTAAGGGAGAAAAAGAGTTGCTGAATATCGCCTGCTGTTTCACTATCCAGATTGCCGGTCGGTTCGTCAGCAAACACCACTTGTGGTTGCAGCACAAGGGCGCGGGCAATGGCCACGCGTTGTTGCTCACCACCTGATAAGACTTTAGGGATTTGACGACTTTGAGCAGCTAGACCAACACGTTCCAACATCTCTAGCGCCCGTTGTTTAGCTGATTTTAGATCAAAATTACTGAGTAAGCGCATGGGCAGCATCACATTGTCCAAGGCACTTAAATGCGGCAGTAGTTGAAATGATTGGAACACAAAACCAATATGCTGTAATCGCACAGCTGCTCGCTGTTCTTCTGGTAATAGATGGAGCGGGTGACCGCATAAGTAGATAGCTCCTTCACTTGGACTATCCAAGGCCGCTAATAAACCCAGTAAGGTAGATTTACCTGAGCCTGAGCGACCGGTAATCGCTACTTGCTCACCGGCCCTAATGCTTAAATTAATATCACGCAGCACATGGAGTTCTCGCTCCGGGGTTTGGATGCGATGATTGAGGCCCTCGGTTTTAACCATGATGTCAGGTGATTGATGTAGCATAAAGTATTCCTAGTGTCTGACACTATTAGTTTGTGTTAGTTGCGTTTTCAGGCGACGATATTAATTTAAATGAGATTAAGCATATGATGACCCAGTCTTTATATAAAAGTAAAAGGCTCCTTAGCGGCTTATTATTGAGCCTATTATCGCTTATCAGCTTCAGTAGTGCACAAGCAAAAAGTATTTTGGTCTTGGGAGACAGCATTAGTGCCGCTTACGGGATGGAGATAGAGCAAGGGTGGGTCAGTCTTTTAGAGCAACGTTTGGAGCAAAAGTTTCCCGGTGAACATGAGGTGATCAATAGTAGTATGAGTGGTGAAACAGCGGCGGGTGCCTTGAGTCGCTTGCCAAATCTACTAGAAAGTCATCAGCCTGATATCTTGATTATCGAGTTAGGGGGTAATGACGGTTTACGTGGTCAAGCGCCTGCACTGATAGAGCGCAATTTGACGCGTTTGGTCGTGATGGGACTGGAAGCGGGGGCAGAGACTTTGCTTTTCGGTATGAAGATTCCGCCGAATTACGGTACGGCCTATAGCCAAGCCTTTGAGGATAATTTTAAGCGTATTGCAGAAAGTAACGATATTCCTTTGTTGCCGTTTTTTATGGAAGACGTAGCGGGCGATGATGGATTGATGCAAGCTGATGGCATTCACCCTAAGGCTGAAGCGCAGAGCAAGTTATTGGACAATGCCTGGCCATTAATTGAAGCGACTTTGCAAGAGGAATAGGGCTTTTTAATCGTATATGCTTTTATGGCAAAGGATAAAATAGCAAGATTCTAAATTGTAAAGAATTGTATAATAGCGTTTTTAAATTAAAGCCTGTGGCTCATTTTTATGAATAACACTACTCAGCAACAGCAAGCTCAGCAACGTCGTGAGTTTGTACGTTTTGCCCTTGATTTGGGCGTTTTGCGATTTGGTCAGTTTGAAACTAAATCGGGTCGTCTAAGCCCTTATTTCTTTAATGCCGGTTTATTTAATAGCGGTAAATCTTTGGGTGAGTTAGCTAAGTTTTACGCCGATACTCTAGTAAGTTCCGGGATCGAGTTTGATATGCTTTTTGGTCCGGCCTACAAAGGCATTAGTTTGGCTGCTGCAACCTCTATTGCTTTGGCCAATCATCCAGGCCTAGAGGGGCGTGATGTACCTTATGCCTTTGACCGTAAAGAGGCCAAGGACCACGGTGAAGGAGGTCTGTTAGTGGGTGCGCCTTTATCCGGTAAGGTCGTGATTATTGATGATGTGATAACTGCTGGTACCTCTGTGCGTCACTCAGTAGAAATTATTGAGTCTCAGGGGGCAACGCCTGCGGCCGTTTTAATTGCGCTCGATCGTATGGAAAGAGGGGGCAATCACTCGGATATTACCGAGCGCTCTGCGGTACAGGAAGTGGAGCAAAAATACGGTTTACCGGTGATTTCAATCGCATCTTTAACTGATATCATGAGCTTGTTAGAAGAGGATGAGCAATTCTCTCAGCATAAGAACTCAGTTGCTGCTTACCGTGAGAAGTATGGGGCTTAGTTTGATTTTTTAAGTCACTGTTGTTTTTCTTATTAACTCTAGTGGCGAGCAGCGTCAATGTCCCAATAGTTATGTAAAGCTGGGTTAATCATTTTGGCTGCGCTGTCCCTCAATTTTTATCTTTGCCTTTATGTTAATAAAGAAAGGCTTACAGCAAAATTTCCACTAGTTTATAAGGCTCAACAAAGCTTGTTAGGTCGCGTAGGGCAAATTTATTTTGTAGTAAATCAGTCAATATCTCGCTCTATTGCATATCAGCCTAGTTTAGTTGGATGAGATGACGAGCTGATTAAAGGACCTGTTATTGCTCCACGGCGTGAGGTTGAACAGTTTATCGGAGGAGTAAAGACATCAGCCTTAGTCTCGCTAAGCTGAAGGTCGAAGTGATTTGAATGCTCTGATGGGGCGAGGCTAGGCTTGGTTTAGTCTTCCCCACGAGCCGCTAGAGTCCCATGGGGAAGGTAGTCAATTCAATATTAAAGCGATCAACCGAGCTTCTGTTTTAAAATCTCATTAACTTGAGCAGGATTGGCCTTGCCCTTGGCTTCGCGCATGACGCGGCCGACCAGTGAGTTGAAGGCTTTGTCTTTACCTGAGCGGTACTCTTCAACGATATCGGCATTTGCTTCCATCACCGCCTCGACGATGGCTTCAATGGCACCGCTATCGCTAATTTGCTTAAGACCCTTGGCTTCAATAATCTGATCCACATCGGCATTGTTTTCACCGGCCCAAAGGGCTTGGAAGACATCGCGCGCAGCTTTGTGAGAGATGGTGCCGTCAGAAATGCGAGTCACAAGTTTAGCCAGACCTGTCGGTGTAACCGGGATCTCGCACATATCAAGACCGGAGCTATTGAGCGTTGCGTTAACATCACCCATAATCCAGTTGGCCACCGTTTTCGCTTGTTGCGGAGAGCTTTCAGCTAGCACGCTTTCAAAATAATCAGCCGTTTCGCGGTTAACCGTCATTTGTGCCGCATCATAAGCGGATAAACCTAATTCAGATTCATAACGTTCGCGACAAGCCGCCGGTAATTCAGGCATGGATTGACGTACTTCTTCAATCCACGCTTTGCTGACAATCAAGGGTGGTAAATCAGGACAAGGGAAGTAGCGATAGTCTTGGGCATCTTCCTTGGTGCGCATGCTTCGAGTTTCATCATTAACATCATCATAGAGACGAGTTTCTTGAACGATTTTGCCGCCATCTTCGAGCACCTCGATTTGACGCTCTGCTTCATAAGCAATGGCACGCTCAAGGAAGCGGAATGAGTTAACGTTTTTAATTTCGGTACGAGTGCCCAGTTCCTTTTGACCCATAGGGCGTACAGAGACGTTAGCATCACAACGGAAATTACCCTCTTGCATATTGCCGTCACACACACCTAGCCATACCACTAAGCTGTGTAGTGCGCGGGCATAAGCCACGGCTTCGGCAGCTGAACGTAAATCAGGCTCGGTAACCACTTCTAACAAAGGCGTGCCGGTACGGTTTAAGTCAATACCGGTGGCGGCTGTGCCATCTGCTAAATGGTAGTTTTCGTGGAGGGATTTACCGGCGTCTTCTTCTAAGTGAGCGCGAGTCAAATTTAGTGTTTTTAACTCATCACCCACCATAAAACTGACTTGACCACCACTCACAATCGGGTGGGCAAGTTGTGAGGTTTGATAGTTTTTCGGTAAATCAGGATAAAAATAATGTTTACGTTCAAACTGAGAGAACTCAGCCACATCGGCATTAATCGCCAGACCGAACTGTATGGCTTTATGCACCGCAGAGCGGTTCATAACCGGTAAGGTGCCGGGTAAAGCCATATCATTGGCACAAGCTTGAGTGTTTGGTTCAGCGCCGACAGCGGTGCTGCTACCGGAAAAAATTTTCGAAGCGGTCGAGAGCTGTACATGCGTTTCCAGACCGATAACAATTTCCCATTTCATTTTTTATACTTCCGTCGGTTTACGTGTATGCCAGTCTGTGCTTTGTTGATAACGATCGGCGACCGCTAATAACTGACCCTCATTAAAATAATTACCAATTAACTGCAAGCCAATCGGTAATGGCTTAGGGTCACTGCTAAAGCCGCAAGGTAATGACATGGCCGGCAGCCCGGCAAGGTTCACGCTCAGCGTAAAAATATCACTCAACCACTCGGCTTTAAGGTCTTTATTGTCACCAATATTGCGAGCAACATTAGGAGTGACCGGACCGACGATAACATCACATTGTTCGTTAAAGGCGCGCTTAAAGTCGTCAGCAATCAGGCGACGAACGCGTTGCGCTTTAACGTAGAGCGCATCGTAGTAGCCCTCGGTTAAAGCATAAGTGCCCAGTAAGAGACGACGACGAACCTCACCACCAAAGGCTTCGGCTCGTGAGCGAGCAATCAGCTGCTCGATATTATCAGCCTGAGCCGTGCGGTGGCCGAAGCGGATACCGTCAAAGCGAGAGAGATTGGATGAGGCCTCAGCCGGTGACAAAATATAGTAAGCCGGGATGCACTCAGCGGTATGCGCTAAGCTGATTTCCACAATCGTCGCCCCCAGATCCTCTAATTGCTTAATGGCGGCTTGAACTGCTGTAGCAACCTCGGCCCCTAGCTCATTACCTTGATACTCCGTCGGGACACCAACACGTAGACCACTTAGCGGTTTATCGCCGGCGGTATCAAATTGAGTGCGCAGCGTGTTGTACTGTGCCCGGACTCGGCCGGCTAGGTTTTTGTCGCCAAAGCACGTGGAGACGCTGTTAGAATCGCGCTCATCGAAGTGACAGATAAGATCTAGGGCCGGCACGATATCATCTGCCTTACGTGCGATGATGCCGGCTTGGTCCATGCTAGAAGCATACGCAATGATGCCCCAACGTGATACGGAACCGTAAGTCGCCTTGATGCCGGTAACCCCGCACAGCGCCGCCGGTTGACGAATTGAACCGCCGGAGTCTGTGGCTGTGGCAAAAGGCACAATGCCTGCGGCGACAGCAGCGGCAGAACCACCGGAAGATCCTCCGGGGATTTTGGACTTATCCCAAGGGTTTAAGCAAGCACCGAAATAGGATGTTTCATTGCTGGAACCCATGGCGAATTCGTCTAGATTTAATTTACCGATATTAACTGTACCGGCAAGACGTAAATCCTCCACCACAGACGCCTCAAAAGGGCTTTGATAGTTTTCCAGCATTTTGCTGGCGGCGGTGGTTTTCCAATCATGGGTCACGTAGTTGTCTTTGTGAGCTATGGGGATGCCGGTGAGATAGTTGGCTTGACCTCGGGCAATTAAATCATCTGCAGCACGCGCTTGAGCGAGACTGGATTGTTCGTTAATTTCAATAAAAGTGTTCAGCTCTTTTAAATTTGAAGCTTTCTTAAGGGCCTCTTGAGCTAATTCCACTGCGCTCACTTCTTTGTTAGTAAGTGCTTTGTTTAAATCGGCAATAGTAGGAAATGACATGCTTGACTCAATAAATTATTCAATAACCTTGGGTACTAAAAATACGCCCTCGGTGCTGGCCGGTGCGTTGCTCATTAGAGCATCACGTTGTTCGATGGTATCGGCCTCAGTGACAATATCATCACGCAGGCGTAACTGCACCTCTTCGAGCATGGCCAAAGGGTGAGTTAAAGGCTCGACTCCCTCGGTGTCAATGCTCTTTAAGCTCGTGAAGATAGTTAATAGTGAGTTAAGGTCGGCCTCATACTGAGTCAATTCCTCAGCTGACAGCTCAATTGCCGCTAGCTTGGCAATGTGTTTAACATCTTGATTAGATAAAGACATAGATTGTTTTAGAAAGTATTAGGTGCTTGGGCCAAATACGGATGTGGTGTTACATCTTTGGAATTGAAGCCCAATCCCGTCGATTAAGAAGCATAATACGTTATTATATGTTATCTCAAACAGTAGTGTGCGCAGAAGCGTCACATTATTGTGCAAGTGTGACTGCAAGCTCAGTCTATGCGACCCTGTTTTTTATACCGGTTTGTCGCAAGTTTTCCTACGCATTTGGGGCCTTAACTTATTAATTTAAGACCCATTATTGTTTGTAATCGCAAAGACTCTTAATCATGTTCGGATTTCTCAGAAGTTATTTTTCTACTGATATGGCGATCGACCTCGGGACCGCCAACACCCTAATTTATGTACGAGGTAAAGGTATTGTTCTAGACGAACCGTCAGTCGTGGCCATTCGTCACGAAGGCGGCCCTCACGGCCGCAAAATTATTCAAGCTGTCGGTCAGGCGGCTAAGCAAATGCTTGGTCGTGTACCGGGCAATATCGAAGCAATTCGTCCCATGAAAGACGGCGTGATTGCTGATTTTACTGTGACTGAGCAGATGATTAAGCAGTTTATCCGCATGGTTAATCCGCGCAGCTTGATTTCGCCCAGTCCTCGCATCATTGTTTGTGTGCCTTGCGGTTCTACTCAAGTTGAGCGTCGCGCGATTCGTGAGGCTGCCTTAGGTGCCGGTGCCAGTCAGGTGTATTTGATCGAGGAGCCAATGGCCGCAGCTATCGGTGCCGGTCTCAATGTCTCTGACGCAAGCGGTTCCATGGTGGTGGATATTGGCGGCGGCACGACTGAGGTTGCGGTGATTTCTTTAGGCGGTATGGTCTATAAAGGCTCTGTGCGCGTAGGTGGCGATAAATTTGATGAGGCAATTATCAACTATATTCGTCGCAACAAGGGCATGTTAATCGGCGATCCTACTGCTGAACTGATCAAAAAAGAAATCGGTTCGGCCTTTCCTTCAACTGAAAACAAGGAAATCGAGGTCAAGGGCCGTAATATGACCGAGGGTGTGCCTCGTAGCTTTACGATCAGCTCCAAAGAAATTCTTGAGTCTTTAAGTGATCCTTTAAATCAGATTGTGTCAGCCGTTAAGATCGGTCTCGAACAAACGCCGCCGGAATTGGGTGCCGATATTACCGAAAAAGGTATTGCCCTGACCGGTGGTGGTGCGTTGTTACGTGACATCGATCGTCTCTTACAAGAGGAGACCGGTATTCCGGTTGTGGTTGCAGAGGATCCTCTGGCATGTGTTGTTAAGGGTTGTGGCGAAGCACTAGAACAATTAGAGCGCTTGGGTCCTGTCTTTGTTAATGAGTAGCGAGCTTTTAATCCGCCTTCTGTTTTCAGGCAACGGTATCGCATCAGGGTATTAATTAACCTCTGCTGATACCGGAGCTCAGCACACCTTCAAAATTGTACGGTTTGCTTAATGTCGACTAAAAAGTCACCACATCTTTTTAGACAAGGCATAGCTAGCGAAGTGAAGCTCTTTTTCCTTGGCTTGTTATGCGTTGTTTTGATTATTGTTGATGCGAATTGGCCAGTTCTAGAGTCGGTTCGACGCCTTTCCTCGACTTTAATTTATCCTTTCCAGCGTGCGGCTATTTGGCCTAAAGACTTGGTTAACAGTGTTTATGACTGGTCTAAATTTGTCACTCAAACAGAGGAGCAAATCCGCACCACAGAAAGCGCAAGTATCGAAAATGCTCGCTTAAGTATGCGCGCCATGCAGATGGAAGCGGAAAATGTACAGCTTCGCCGTCTTTTAGGTGTTAAGGCATCGGTCGAGGTGCCTTCTGTTGCGGTCGAGGTGCTTTATACGCCGGCTCATCCTTTTGATGAAATTATTATTCTAAATAAAGGCTCTAATGATGGTATTGAGCCCGGTATGCCGGTGATTGCCGAAGGGGGTATTGTCGGACAGATTCGCCGGGTGACAGCTCAGACGTCGGAAGCTGCCCTAGTCACCGATGATAAAACCTCTGTTCCCGCCTTATTAAAACGCAATGGTATTCGTGTACTGGTGTTTGGTAGTGGTCGTCCCGGTCAAATCGAAGTGCGCTATTTGTCATTGGAAGTCGATATTAAAGTAGGCGATGAATTGGTCAGCAGCGGCATTGGTGGTTATTACCCGGCGGGCTTGATGATTGGACAGATTACGTCAATTGAAACGAATAGCGCTCAGGGTTTTGTACGAGCGATTGCTCAGCCCAGTGCGCATCCGGATCGGCATCGCCATTTCCTGGTGTTACTGCATACACCACCTGATGAGGCTGATGAAAGCGCACTTTTTGAGGACTAACAGTGATGGTAAATAGAGACTCTGGTCGTGAGCAGACTAGACGGACGCTAGAAAATCTGCGACCATTGCGCGCTGTTCAACACACCTTTAATGCCAATCCTTATTATGTTTGGATTAGTATTTTTTTTGCTGCAATGGCGTCCTTATTGCCTTGGAGAAATTGGGACGGTTCGCCCGATTTGTTGTTGGTTGTGTTGGCCTTTTGGGGTGCCCATAGTGCGCCGGGCGTGGGTTTAGTCGCCGCATTTATCTTTGGTTATTTGTTGGATGTGCACGATACGACTATCTTAGGAAGTCATGCGATTACCTATGTTTTTACCATGTATTGTGTGATCAAAATTCGTAAAATCATGTTGAATTTTGATGTGATTGGTCAAATGGTCTATATGTTGCCGATTTTCTTATTGGTACCGATTCCGCAACATATGTTAAATGTTTGGTTGGCCGGCTCCTGGAGTGGTTGGGGTTGGATGTTGGGTGGTTTTATTAATATTTTTCTTTGGCTGTGTGTGCATTTAGTCTTGAAGCTGCCATGGCAACTGATGGATGATGAAGACGCAGTTGTTTAAATTTGAAATAATATATGTTTGAGCAAAGACGACGAATTAAGATAGAGAAAATAAGAAATCGTTTGCGAGTGGCTGTCGCAGCGATTTTTGTGCTTGCTTGTCTGTCGATTTTGATTTACCGTCTTTGGGTTCTGCAAGTTGAACGCTATCAGGGCTTTTCTGAGCGCGCCGATCAAAACCGTATTTCTTTGGTGCCGATCACCCCAAAGCGGGGCAATATTTACGACCGCAACGGCGAAATTTTGGCACGTAGTTATAGAGACTACACTCTAGAAGTGGTGCCCGGTCAGATTAAAAATATTGATACCATGATCGAAGAGGTTGGAAAGATAATACCCATCTCGGCTTTGGATATTCGTCGTTTCAAACAACGCATGGGGGCCAATACACGGTACGCCTCAATTATTTTACGCAGTAACCTAACTGATGAAGAGGCTGCGGCTTTTGCGGTGCGTGCCTTCAAATACCCGGGACTCAGTATTCGTGCACGCTGGGTGCGAGAGTACCCCCAAGGCGAGTCGGGTGCGCATTTAATCGGTTATATCGGTCGTATTTCAGAACGAGATCGAGAGCGTATCGAGGAAGAGGGCTTGGTCGGCGATTATCGCGGTACTGATGTGATCGGTAAAAAGGGCCTTGAGCTCAGCTATGAAAAAGTCTTGCATGGTAAACCCGGTTGGGAGCAAGTGGAGATAGCCGCCTCCGGTCGTCCTGTGCGAGTGCTGGAGCGTAGTGATCCGGTACCTGGAGATAATTTACGACTGTCGATTGATATCGGTTTGCAGCGCATGATTGAGGGGATTTTCAATGACGAAAAGAATCCCCAACGCGGCGCATTAGTAGCCATTGACCCGAGAAATGGTCAGGTTTTGGCCTATGTATCTGCACCCTCATTTGATCCTAATTTATTCGTCGATGGCATTGATGTAGAAAACTGGCGTCGTTTATCAGATTCTCCGGACCATCCTTTGATTGATCGACCGATTTACGGTACCTTCCCTATCGGTTCAACCTATAAGCCGTTTATTGCTTTGGCGGCATTAACGTTAAACGCACGTGATGCTAAAACCCGGATTCATGATCCCGGCTATTTTGAGTTTGGTGGACAGCGTTTTAGAAATGCTGGTAGTGCGGTCTATGGTTCAATTGATATGCATCGCGCTTTGGTGGTCTCATCCGATACCTATTTCTTTGGTCTTGGACCGATTATGGGGGTTGATGCCATCCATGATTTTGCGATTCAGTTCGGTTTCGGTAAGCAAACTGGGATTGATTTGCCGCACGAGAAAAAGGGCATTTTACCCTCCAGAGCCTGGAAACAATCCGCTTTTAAGGATCCTAAACAGCAAACCTGGTTTCCCGGCGAGACCATTTCCGTGGCTGTCGGACAGGGTTATAATTCCTTTACCATTATGCAGCTGGCACAGGCCACAGCGACTTTGGCGGCCGATGGTGTCTATACTCGTCCGCATATCGTCAACTGGTTGGAAAACCCAGCTTTACGCCGTGCAGAACCGGTTGTTTCAGCGCCTGAGTACCGGATTGATTTACGACAGGCCGATATTAATGTCATTAAAGGTGCCTTAGCTGAGGTGCCGACCCATGGTACGGCGCGTCGCGTGTTCCAGAGATCAAGTTATCGATCCGCCGGTAAAACCGGTACGGCCCAAGTCTTTAGCTTAAGAGGCTCCACCTATAATGCCCGTAACCTCGATAAACGTTTACATGACCACGCGCTCTATATGGGCTATGCGCCGGTAGACAATCCAAGTATTGCGGTCGCCGTCATTGTAGAAAATGGCGGTTGGGGCTCTACGGTTGCTGCACCAATTGCCCGAAAGGTATTTGATTATTGGCTCGATGATGATGTGCAAAATCGCAATCGACATAGTTATGTACCGAGTTTCCTCGATGTAGAGGGTGATATTTCAGAAACGGTCTCACCGGATCTTGAAATTCCCGCGGCACCGACTAATTTAGACGAAGAGGAAGAGGTGCAGGCATTGCCGGAAATTTTAGGTCACCCTAATTCAACGAAGCAAACTCGACGCATCCCGACATCCCCGCTGCGTCCAAACACAGAATCAAGTCAAAGTCAGGCTAAGCTCACCACTGAAACGCCAGAAGAGGGGGTGTAGCTTTATGATGACGAAACTCATGAACCAGATGCTGCGCTCTTTGCGTTGTTTTGACTGGCCTTTGTTGTTGATTTTATTGGTTTTTTTCGGTTTGAGCATGTTGGTGATGCACTCTGCTGTGGGCAGTACCGACTATCGCTTTGCCGGTCAACTGAGAAATTTCACGATTGCATTTTTTGCTATGTGGTTTATGGCAATGATTAAACCACCTCTCCTTATGAAACTGGCCGTACCAGTTTATTTATTCGGTTTGCTTTTGTTGCTTGGGGTGATGTTTTTCGGTATCACCCAAAAGGGGGCGACGCGCTGGTTAGATCTGGGCCTGATTACTATCCAACCGTCAGAAATGATGAAATTGGCAATGCCGTTGATGTTGGCCTGGTACTTTGACCGCTATCGTAATAGCCTGTCTCTAATGGACTTTATCGTGGCGACCGTGTTGTTACTGGTACCATTCGCCTTAATTATCAAGCAGCCGGATTTAGGTACGGCGTTGTTGGTTTTGGCTAGTGGTTTTTTTGTGATTTATTTCGCCGGCTTATCATTTAAGTTGATTTTGCCGGTCTTTGTGATTGGCGTGACTGCCTTGACATTGGTTATTACTTATCAAGAGGTGCTTTGTCAGCCCGATTTTGATTGGGTAGTGTTGCGTGATTATCAAAAAAGCCGGGTCTGCACTTTGATGGATCCTAGCAAGGACCCGCTAGGCAAGGGTTTCCATACGATCCAAGGGATGATTGCCATCGGTTCCGGGGGTATTTACGGTAAAGGCTATATGCAGGGTACGCAAACGCATTTAGACTTTATTCCGGAGCGCACGACAGACTTTATTTTTGCTGTTTATGCTGAGGAATTCGGCTTGTACGGCTGTATTTTCTTATTGGCTCTATACGCAATTTTCTTGGCTCGTGGTTTTATGATTGCGTTAAAAGCCAAGACTCAATTTGGACGAATCTTGGCCGGGGCAATTACCATGACCTTTTTTGTCTATGTTTTTGTCAATATCGGCATGGTGATGGGTATCTTACCGGTGGTTGGCGTGCCTTTGCCCTTTATGAGCTATGGTGGAACAGCCTTGGTAACCTTAGGGCTAGCTTGCGGCATGCTGATGAGTATCTCAAATTATGTGCCGAGTACGGCTGACCAGAGAGAGTATTTAGAACGTTAAGTAGGGCTGCAGTCCTTGAGAGCAAGCTAATTCTGCTTAAGCTTGCTTTTACTCGCCGATTTGGATGCTCGTCAAGGTATCCAATAGCGTGCTGACCGGTTTTGGGATAGGCAGCTTGTGCCAGTCTTTGAGCGGATAGTAGCTTTGCTTTGGGTTGATATCTTGCAAAGATTGATTGGTTTTAAGTTTAAACAAAATCGCTTGTATATGCAGTTTAAAGTGGCTAAAAACATGCTCAAAAGCAGCCATTTTAATCAGCACTTTTTTAGGTGAAATGCTCAAACCACGGTTTTGTAAGTCATGCAATAAATCGTCTTGATCACTAAATTCCGGTAGGGATAATAAACCGCCCCAAATACCCTCTTGTGGACGTTGTTCCAGTAGAATTTCTCCATCACGTACTAATAGCAGCATCACTGTGTGGCGAGTCGGGATGGATTTTCTAGTGTTACGAGTCGGTAAATCCTGCTGTAAACCATGTTGCTGAGCATAACAATTTTCTTTAACAGGGCAGTTGTCACACTGGGGTTTGGAGCGAGTACAAATCAAAGAACCAAAGTCCATTAGTGCTTGAGTGTAGCAGGCCATGTCGACTGCTTGCTCATCTTCGGCGATTGCCTCGGCTAAGGTCTGTTCAGCTTGTTCCCATAATTTTCGATCGACCGCTGCGGTGTTCGTAACACCCTCAATGCCGAAGTATCTACAAAAGAGTCTTTTGACATTGCCATCCATAATCGGGGTATGTGCACCATAGCAAAAAGCCATTATTGCATGAGCGGTAGAGCGGCCAATACCGGGTAGGGCCACAATGTCTTCAAAATGTTTTGGAAATACACCCTGATATTGCTCTACAACAATTTGTGCGCAGCGATGCAAATTGCGAGCGCGAGCGTAATAACCCAAGCCTGCCCAATAGCTCATCACTTCTGTTTGATCGGCTTTAGCCAGTGCAAAAATTGTCGGAAAACGCGCCAGAAAACGCTCATAGTAATTGATGACCGTAACCACTTGGGTTTGTTGGAGCATAATTTCGGAGAGCCAGACTTTATAAGGATCCTTAGACTGCCAAGGCAAATCATGACGCCCATGTGTCCGTTGCCAGGCACATAGGCGTTGTACAAAATTACTCATTTAAAATTAAAACTTACTGTGACGGGTGACTGACCATCGGGCAGCAGTAGCAGCAACGATCATGGCCAGAGCAATGCTGAAAATTAACCAGAACAGCTCGGGCAAATGTACCATAAAGGGTTGGTCGTAACTCTGTGCGACCACTTCTTGGATTGAGCTGTTCACCATAATTAAAGAGAACCAGGTGAGTGCGATGGCCAAGACTCCGGCTACGAAGCCTACCACAGCTCCAAAGTATAAAAAGGGTCTGCGAACAAAAGTCTCAGTGGCACCGACTAAGCGCGCAACTGAAATCTCGTCGCGTTGAACCAGAGCCTGCATCCGTACGGTGTTAAAGACAGTTGCCACCACGACCACAGAGACTCCAGCGGCCAACAGTGCCAACACCACTTTGATGAAGGTCATAATAGCTTGTAGTTTTTGAACCCATTCGCTATCAAATTGTACTAAATCAACTTGTTCATAAGTCGCAAACTGATCGGCTAAGGTTAGGACACGATCCGAATTAACAAACTCCTGTCCTGAGCTGCTAAGCGTCACAATAATGGCATGAGGGAGCGGATTTTTAGATAAAACGCTAAGCGATTCAGACCAGGCCGGTGTGTTTTTCAGATCCTCTAAAGCCTTGTTTTTATCAACCACTTCAAGCATTTGGATGAGTTCAGAGTTTTCCTTACGAATTTCCAAGGCCAAACCCTCTGTCTCCTCAAAACTCACTGTATCTTTCATAAATAGAGTAATAGCAGGGTTTACCGAGACCGTGCGCGTCACCGGTTCCAATGAAACCAGTAAGGAGGCGGCCATCAAAGGTAGGGATAAAACAAAGGCAATCACAAGGATATTTGCCAATGAGGAAAAAGGGGTTTGGGTAATGCGACGCAAGGCCACTTTTAAAGCGTATGCGTGCTGTCTTAACCAACTACGCATAGTTAACTCCTAAATCTAAAAATTTACCCGGCTCGACTAAGAGAGTACGATTTGCATGTCGCTGTAACAGAGGCTTATCGTGTGAGGCAATCAGCGTGGTGACGCCGACCTGATTAAAGTCCTTAAAGACATCTAAAATCAGACGCGCGTTTTCTTGGTCTAGGTTAGCCGTGGGCTCATCGGCAAGTAAAATGGCCGGTCGATTGACAATCGCACGAGCAATGGCTAAGCGCTGTTGCTCGCCACCTGAAAGCTCGATCGGATTCATTCGCTCCTTGCCACCCAAGCCGACTTTATAGATGGCCGCACGGGCACGGGCTTCGGCGCTTTTGGTGCTGTGACCCATCACTGCCATGGGTAGCATAACATTGGCTAAGGCGCTACGATCGTAGAGTAAGTGGGTATCTTGTAGGATAATCCCAACTCGACGACGTAAAAACGGCCGTTCGCGTGCTTGCATCTTGTCGAGACGCTGGCCTTTAATCGCGATCATGCCACGACTGGGTTTTTCTAGGCCGCCAATCAATTTTAAAAGAGTGGACTTACCTGCACCTGATGGGCCGGAGACAAAGATAAACTCGCCGGGGTTAATTTTAAAATTAAGATCGGCGAGAATATTTGGTCCCTGGCCGTAGGATTTGAAGACATGTTGGAATTCAATCATTGTTGCCCGATAAAAAGCGATAAATAAACTATTTACTAGATGATTTTAACAGTAATAGCAACCTTTTATCTTAGCTCAGGCTTAGCTTTCTGGTAAACTTTAGTAATATTTGTTGTTACTTTTCTAAAAGGAAATATGATGGGAAGTTACGTTTCTGAGGTGACTCAGTTCATCAAACAATACAAAAAAGATCATCCTGAGACCGAACAGCGTCAGCGTGAGGGTCGTCACCGCTTGTGGGACAAGAAAATCGATTTAGAGATGCAGGAGCAATACAAAGCAGCTCGAGTGCCTCAAAAGCCTTATGTTTATCACAACAAATAAGTCCTGATTTCTTATCGCACCACCTAAATGTCTGTTGGTGAATCCGAATTATCTCAGCTGCACAACCCTAAGGTTGATAGTACGCCGGATACAGTCGATCATGTGGCATTAGCTCGTCTATATGGCGAGCCTTTATTTAATGTGCCACAGGATTTGTATATTCCGCCTGATGCACTGCAAGTCTTTTTAGAAGCCTTTGAGGGGCCGCTGGATCTCTTACTCTATCTTATCCGCAAGCAAAACTTTAATGTACTTGATATCCCTATGGCTGAGGTAACACGGCAGTATTTGGGTTATGTACATCAAATTCGTGAGCACAATCTGGAGCTGGCCGCAGAGTATCTCTTGATGGCTGCCATGCTGATTGAGATTAAATCCCGTATGTTGCTGCCAATAAAAAAAGCCGATACTGACGAGGAGGTCGATGACCCGCGGGCTGAGTTGGTACGTCGTTTATTAGAGTATGAGAAAATGAAAATAGCGGCGCGTCACCTCGACGAATTGCCGCAAATCGGTCGAGATTTTCATCGTGCTAAAGCTTATAGAGACGTGGACGTTGTGCAGCTATTACCTGAAGTGGATCCCGATGATCTGAAGCAGGCTTGGGCTGAGATTATGCGACGTGCCAGTTTAAATAAGCGACACCATATCAGTCGTGAGCAGTTTTCGGTGCGTGAGCATATGGGACATATTTTACGTCGTTTAGGCGGCGTGCGATTTATGGAGTTTAAGGAGCTCTTTATTGAGCGAATTGACTCAGGTGAAACTGCAGCAGTAGTTGTAGTACACTTCTTAGCTTTGTTAGAATTAGCTCGTGAAAGTTTGGTAGAAATTACACAAGCAGAACCCTATGCCCCTATTTACGTTCGTCTAGCCTATATCAGCGTGACGGAGGTTGTGGAGAATTAATTTGAAAGTTGTACGTACTATTGAGGAATTACGGCACCAACTAAGCGGTCAACTGCGCACCGCTTATGTGCCGACCATGGGTAATTTGCACGAGGGGCATTTATCCTTGATGCGCATGGCTCGCCAATACGGGGACCCAGTGGTGGCCAGTATTTTTGTGAATCCTTTACAATTCGGCCCTAATGAGGACTTTGATAAGTATCCTCGGACGCTTGAGCAGGATATCGAAAAACTGGAAGCATTGCGCGATGTGTATGTGCTCTTTGCCCCAACCCTCAAAGAAATTTATCCTGAACCGCAGAGTTTTAGTGTACAAACTCCGGAAAATTTGGGTCATATTTTAGAGGGCGAGTCGCGTCCGGGCTTTTTTGAGGGCGTATCGACCGTTTTGATGAAGTTCTTCTCCTGTGTGCAGCCTAAAGTTGCTGTGTTTGGGAAAAAAGACTACCAGCAACTTATGGTGGTCCGTCAAATGTGCAAGCAGTTCCAGTTACCCGTTGAGATTGTGGCTCACGAAACAGTTCGTGACGAGCATGGTTTAGCCTTGTCTTCGCGTAATCGTTATTTGTCTGATGAGGAAAAGGCTGAGGCCATTCACCTTTACAATACGCTTAAAAATATGGAAGCGCGTCTGGCTGCCGGTGTTATTGATGTCAAACAAATCGACAAAGAAGCTTTTGAATACCTAAGTGATCGTGGTTGGAATGTAGATTACTTAAGCGTCCGTCGTCAGCGTGACTTGTGGCAGCCCACACCTGAAGAGGTTGCCAATAAAGAGCCTTTAGTTGTCTTAGGTGCCGCCAAACTGGGCTCTACCCGTTTGATTGATAACTTAGAAGTCAATTATTAAGAGGATTACTATCCATGAGTTCATTGTTGTCTTATCCAAATATTCTTTGGGTCGCCTTAGTTTTAGTGATCTTTTTAGTGGTTATTCACTTGGTCGCTATGAAGATGTTGGCGAATCATTTTCGCAAAAAGTACCCTGAGGCCTTTAGTTCTGACGGGAAGCTCAGAAAGGCTCAAGACGGTGCGGCTATCGTCGGTACCGCAGGTGCTGTCAAAATGGCCGCTGATGAAGCCGAAGAGGCCGCTCAGTCGATTGCTGCAGAAACCACTGCTCAGCTGAAAGCAGAAGAAAAATAAAATTACCTTAGGAATATGATGAAAAAATATGTGACTTTCACTCTGAGCGCTTTCGGTCTAAGTGCCTTATTGGGTTTTAGTGTAGCCTCAGCGAATCAGACATTGAGCGTCGCCGCAACACCGGTACCGGCTGCGGAGATTTTAGAGTTTATGACGGCACAAATGGCGGAACAGGGCGTGGACTTAAAGGTACACGTATTTACCGATTTTATTCAGCCCAATCAGCAGGTTGTGGAAAAGCAGATTGATATGAATTGCTTTCAACACATGCCGCATTTGGATTCTTTTAATAAAAATGAAGGCCAGAATCTCGTGCCGCAGGGCTATATGTATATTCTGCCGCTAGGTGCTTATTCTACTAAAATCAAATCCATGGATGAGCTGAAAAAGGGCGCTTCAGTCGCCATTCCCTCTGACACCACAAATGGCGCACGTGCTTTGTTGCTATTGCAAAAGGCCGGCTTGATTACTTTAAAAGATCCTGACGATTTATTTGCCACGTCACGTGACGTGGCCGAAAACCCTCAAAAGTTGAAGTTTGTTGAGTTGGAAGCGGCAACCATCCCCCGTGTTATGAGTGATGTTGACTTGGCGGTTATTAATACTAACTATGCACTGGATGCAAATTTAAATCCAAAGCGTGACAGCCTATTTATGGAAGATACAGATTCTCCCTACGCGAATCTTTGTGCTAGCCGTGAAGATAATCAGGATAGTGAAGCCATAAAAAAGCTTAATGCGGTTTGGCAGAGTGCTGAGACCTTGAAATTTATCGAAGATAAGTATCAGGGGACAGTGATTCCGGTTAAGGCACCCTAAACCTATATCAACTCTATTTATTAAGGGCTTGCTCTATTTGAGCAAGCCCTTAATCATTTAAATGAAATAACCCTAAATACTAAGACTTCTTGTCTTTCCTTTGTGCCCTAGGGTGGGCCGCATCATAGGCCTTGGCTAAATGTTGGAAATCCAAGCGAGTATAAATCTGTGTAGTAGAAATATTGCTATGCCCGAGTAACTCTTGCACCGCCCGTAAATCTTGCGCTGATTGCAGCATATGACTGGCAAAACTATGACGCATCATATGCGGGTGAATTGAACTGTCTGCACCGGTTTTTAAGGCCATTTCTTTTAATCTAAGTTGCACGGCGCGTGGGTTGATACGACGGCCCCTGACCCCTAAAAACAAGGCAGCTTTGTCGCTATCAGTGGCGTCGTAAGCTAAGCAAAAGTCACGTTTTTCTAACCAATGGCGAATTGCTTCGGCGGCTTTGCCACCCAAGGGGACAAGACGTGTTTTATTGCCCTTACCAATGACTTTGATTTCTTTCTCTTCAAGATCGAGCCAGCCTTGGGATTCGTAATTGTCTGTTTTACGGTATTGATAGTCAAGTTGCACTAATTCCGATAAACGTAAACCACTGCTATAGAGCAATTCAAACATGGCGATATCGCAACGGTCTTTAGGTTCAGTTGAACTACTCAGTTGTTGACTGCGATCCAGAAAAACCATGGTCTGCTCAACCGTCATCGCTTTGGGCAAAGGACGGCCAACTTTAGGCGTTTTAAGATGGCTCGCCGGATTGCTTTTGAGTGCCACTTTTCCGCTTAACCATTGATAAAAAGAACGCCAAGCAGCGACAATTCGGGCGAGTGAGCGCGGGCTATAGTCGCGCGCATGTAGACGAGCCACTGCACTGCGTAATAAGTCATGACTGAGCTCTTCTAGATTTTTCTCAGGAAAGAGCTCAATCAGTAGCTTAAGATCGCGCCGATAAGCAGCGATGGTGTGTTCAGAGCAGCGTCTCTGGCTATGCAGATAATCCAACCATTGATTGAGTTGTTCAAGGCTGAGTTTTTGAGTCATTTTACTGGTCGCTTACCAAGTGCAATAAATGACCATAGCCCGCTGCGGTCATTTCCGCTTTAGGTATAAATTTTAAGGCTGCGCCATTGATGCAATAACGTAAACCGCCGCGATCGCGTGGGCCATCAGGGAAGACATGACCTAAGTGAGAATCAGAGACACGACTGCGAGTCTCTATGCGCTGCATATTAAAGGCAGTGTCTAAATGTTCAGTCACTACCTCCGGCACAATCGGTTTAGTAAACGATGGCCAACCACAACCGGCGTCGTACTTATCATCTGAGCTAAAAAGGGGTTCGCCGCTAACAATATCCACGTAAATGCCCGGCTCATACAAACTGTCGTAGGCGTGAGTGTAGGCTCTCTCAGTGGCGTCTTGACGTGTAACCTGATAGGATAAAGGGCTTAAAGTCTGACGTAATTCCTCCTCGGTAGGTACGTGGTAGTCCTGAGGATTAATAAGGACATCTTTGTTTGTTGTGGCATCTTGCATGGCTTTAGTATTGTCCCCACGTTGAATATTTAATTCTAATTTTTCCTCGGCTAATGGCTTATCGACTAAGTTTAAGTCCACATGACAATAGCCATTAGGGTTCTTGGCCAGATAGTCCTGGTGGTACTCCTCCGCGTCGTCAAAGGCAGTTAAGAGCGTATTTTCAACCACAATCGGTCGGCTCCATTTGCTTTGCTCACGCTCTAGGGCTGCTGCAATTAAAGGTGCTTCAGCCGGGTCGGTATAGTAAATGCCGGAGCGATATTGGGTGCCGCGATCGTTGCCCTGACGGTTTAAGCTGGTAGGGTCAATGATGCGGAAGAAATGACGCAGTATGGTTTCCAAATCAATGCGTTGAGGGTCATAAACCACTTTGACTGTTTCTGCATGGCCGGTATTCATATAAATAACTTGTTCGTAGGTGGGGTTACGGGTCTTGCCGTTGGCATAACCTGAAACCGCATCAACGATGCCGGGGATGCGCTCAAAATAAGCTTCTACACCCCAAAAGCAGCCACCTGCTAAATAAATTTCCTTGGTATCCATAAGATTTGCCTTGTCCTTTTGTTGCTCTGCTGTTGTCTGAGTCGGTCGATAGAAAGAGGGGGCCGCGCGTTCAATCACAAAGTCCTTATCAGCAATCAAACCGAGGGCTTGTTCTTTGCTGATATGACCTTTAACCACTCGTTGTAAGCGACCCTGCGCGTCAATTAAGCCCCAACTAGGGTACGCCGAGACGCCGATTTCACGAGTCAACTCTCCACCATCATTAACAATCACCGGTAAATTGTCAAAATTAACCCCGCTATACCATTGTCTAAAGTCTTTGGGAGCTTGTTCATTTAAATAACCCGGTGAGGCGAGAGTGATGATATTAGTCCCGTTAAAATCTGGATCGAGGCGCCAGTCACGAGTTTCTTCTAAGGTCGCTAAACAGAGTGGACACCAACTAGCCCAGAATTTAACCAAGGTGGGGCGACCTTGTTGTAGATGCTTACTCGCTTTGTTGCCTTGAAAATCCTCGAGTTTTTCAATTCGTGGACCGACGTGTTCTTTGCCCCCCAAGCTAAAGCTTTGGGCCGACAAACTAAAGGCACTCAGCACAAGAAATAATAGACTTAAAAAAATACGATATAGTTTTTGCACTATGAATCTCCGAGCAGAAGTGCAGCGACACACTTATTAGTAATATTTCGGCTCGTCCGGATCGGGGCGAGTTTTAAAGCGTCTATGTACCCAATAGTATTGACTAGGGTCACGCAAAATCAGCGTTTCAATTAGTTGATTGATAGAGGCGGTTGCTTGTTCGACTGTTTGATCGCCGGGAAAGTTCTCTAGGGCGGGTAAAACCTCTACCGTATAATGCCCGGATTCCGGGTCCCAACGACTATAAACCGGGAAAATTTTGGCCTGCCATTTGTCAGCTAAAACTGCCGTCGTCGGTAGGGTAGCCGCTTGAATACCAAAAAAGGGCACAAAAATACTGCCTTTTCGACCAAAGTCCATATCGGGTAAATAGTAAACCGGTACTCCCTGTTTTAAATACCTTAGCATACCGCGTACCCCCTCTTTGCGCTCAATCAGGTGGGCCTTATTAAAACGGCCCCGCCCCTTGCGAACAATAGCGTCAATGTCTGGGTTGCGTTGAGCGGTATAAATAGTGGCGCTCTCAGGAGCATGCATGCATAGACGTGAAGCCGCCACATCTAGACCAATAAAATGAGGTGCTAAAAGAATAATCGATTGCCGCTTTTCTAGAGCCTCAGCTAAATGCTCAAAACCAGTAACAGAAACCTGCTCTTTGATTTTTTCTTTTGGGCCATACCAGATAAAACCCCTATCAACGATACTTTGACAAAGGGCACGGATATGTTGTTTACACCATCTGTCGCGTTGTTCTTGACTTGCATCAGGAAAACTAAGCTGTAAATTGGTTTTGACAATAGATACTCGTCGCTTCATCAAAACGGGTGCTACAACGCTTAATAGAGCACCCACACGTAAACGATTCTTTAGGGAGAGATTACCTAAGAGATTGAATAATCGGTCGAGTGCTTTATATGTAAAGGATTTTGTCATGAATGCCCGAAACGCCAAACAATGTTGTGCTCGCTATACAGAAACTAGCAGTATACAACATGGTAAGGGCATTCTTTAATTAGTCATAAAGCCCTGCTGTTGAAATTAGTCTTGGTCAGCAGAGCGTTAAGAATGTATTGAACGCAGATGTGTGGTTATTGTTACTGATGTTAGTAGCAAATACTATTGTTAGAGCCCATGCGCAATAAAGCGGCCATGACCACGCCTTTGACTCGAATCGGCTCTAAGGCTTCGCGGGTCCGTATATCATGACGATAGACCATCGGCAATCCTTCGTCTAAGGTGTAAAAGAGGGTTTTACTATCGCCGGTGACCCACATATCGACGATTTCCCAAGGTGATTTGATATAGGTAGAGTCCTCTGGATTATCGTAAGATTGAAATATGATTCCCTTGTCACCGCCTAAAATCCAGGTGCGCTCCAACCAACCGCTTCGAAAGAGGCGTGGAGAAAAGTTTCTGTGATGCTTTTCCTGGAGATAATAGTGCTCGGGCTCATCGCCTTGGTCCAGATCAAACATAACAACATGAGCCGATGAATCGGAGAAAAGGATTCGTTTCGAGTAGAAGTCAATATAGGGAACGATCTGTGGCCTATAGGTCGAGCCTGCTGTATGCATCGGGCCGGTGGATAGCACCTTGCCATTTTCGGGGAAATAAATCAAGCCGCGCGAACCGTCTTTGGTTGTTAGAGCAACCATAAAGTCTTCAGGACTAGCAATGCCGTCATCAAGACCTGAACCCGAAGGAATATGGGCTGATAAATCAATGGTTTCCCATGGCTCATCGTGGGGGTCTAAGTAAGAGTGACGGTAGATCAGTGGTTTTTCTTCGTCAAGTACCCAGTAGTTCTGACTATAGGAGCTAAACAATAGATTGTAATAAGCATAGATATGCGTATCACGTTGTGATGAATCAAAGCGTTCAGGGTAAATGTGAACCTCACCGGTTTCGTAGTTAACCATCCCCACTTGATCGCGTAAGGCGATAGCAAGCAATTTGCTTTGCGGTACAAAAAAGGCCTGATAGAGTGGAGAAGGCAGATCAATATCACGACGGGTACGGGTTTCCAACTCATAAAGCACAAGACGTGGTACCTCATAATCACCAACCACCAACATGGAGTCATCGCGCGCCATTTCTATGGTGCGAGGGCGTATGCCGAAGTTTAGCAAGGCCAGATTTTCACCGGTATTTATATCGTAGACGGTGATAAAGTAAGAGCTGGAACAGGCCACAAATAGGTAGCGCGTAGGGTGATAAAGTGAGTTGCCAACACCAAGTTTGCTTAGTTCTGAAGCGCCCGGTTTCAGTAATTGGGCGGCCGCTGTGCCGGCGATGCCATTGGCGCCGAGGCCGACACCTAGACTAGCTAGCCATTGTATAAATAACCGACGATCCATAAGTTTTCTCCCTACTCAGAGCTAAGAAATACTATCGTGACTTAACTAATTAACCGTCTGATAATTAGAGCTTAAGAGTTGCCAATTTCAGCTGGCAGGTCTTAGCGTCATTCAAACGTTTTGGCAAAATGCCTGCGCTCATACAGATTTAGCTTTTTTTGAGCGCTGCTTCTAAATGAGCATCAACACTTTCGACTAAATCATCACCGCCAATTTGGTAATCAAATACATCTACCAGTTCGCGCTCCGGATTAATCAAGTAGATCATGGCGCTATGATAAACCGTGTATCCCATACCAGGTTCGGGATTGCTAATGCGTTGACCGTCAAGACGGTAACCAAAGGTAGCACCCAGTTGCTGAGCTAAAGTTTCGATATTGTCCATCTCCCCACTCAGGCCAATGATACGGTCATCAAAGTATTGCGTATAGGCATTGAGACGATTTACCTCATCATTAACGGGATCAATGGTGATAAAGATGGGTTGCAACATATCTGCATGTTTTAAGTGTTTCATCGTGTATCCATACTCATACAGGGTCGTAGGGCAAATGTCAGGACACGAGGTATAGCCGATAGCTAAAAGTAAAAACTTGCCGGGATAACTTTCTTGGGTAACCGGACCGTTGGGATCGAATAATTCGAAGTTAATTGTCTCGGCTTTTGCGGTGAGGCTGCTAAAGGAAAAGATGAGTAATATAGATAAGAAAAATAATTTGACAAGGGATAAAGACGCTTTTTGAATACGTTGTACACAGGCCATGTCCATCTCCTATAAAGAGTCGTTTGTCTTGGTTTATAAGTCAAACGACTTGAATCATGATTTAGCCAAGCTCGCCGAGCTTACTTAAAACAAGTTGTTTGCTGTCGGCGAGCTTAGGGTTAGTGAAATTACTTTGGTCCAGCTATATCGTCCCACTTTTTGTGGGTACCGGCTTCGAAACTGTAAGGCGCGGTTATTTGCTCCATGTACTTGTTGTCCCAAACGCCGTCAACTTTAATTTCAGCGGCTGCCCCTAAGTTGATGGATTCAATCAAGTTATGGTTCAAATAGACATACACACCGGGCTGTTTAAAGGTATAAATCGCGGCACCAGCTGAACCGGCTGCAATAGCCCATGTCTCCAAACCAGTAGCGGGTGTCTCGTGTAGATTACCTCTTTCCCATACGTAATTACCATGGCCACCGATTAAGTGAGGATAGGTGTAACGGTTAGCTTGAGAGTGAATAAACATGACGGTTTCGCCAACGGATGAGGTAAGCGCATTATCACCGGTATAGGCGCCTTTGCGATCACCAAAGGTGATATGCGATGGCACTAGAGAGTTCATTGCTGTGCGGTCATAGGGGTAAGATTCACCGGCTGTCGCGAAACGCATGTATTCACCGTTTTCATCTTTAGGAATATAGAAGTCCTGTTCACCGATGTAATAAGCTTTGTCATAAGTAATTTGATTGCCATCTTTGTCTTGTAGACCATCTTTTGGAATCACCATGATCGCACCATTCATGCCGTGGGTGACGTGCCAAGGGATCATTGCTCCACCCGGTGCGCAGTGATAAATATGAACGCCGGGTTTATCAGCCAAGAAGCGAAGTGTGGTTTCTTGTCCGGGTGCAACAAAAGTCAAGTCACCACCACCTAAAGCGCCGGTGGCTGCGTGAAAGTCAATATTGTGTACGAGCTCGTTTTTAGATAGATTGATCAGTTTCAATTCGACATAGTCGCCTTCGTGCACGACGATTAGTGGACCCGGTACAGAGCCTTGGAAAGTAAAGGCCCACATAAACACGCCGGGCTCAACTTCAATCTCACGCTCATCGATATACATTTCAATCTCAACGATGCGAGGACCGTCAGGTTTTTTTAAGCTATGCTCAGGGGTGAAGGGTGGAGTGACTAGTTCCTGTTTGACGCGTGGCAACTTGGCAACGTCAGGTGCTGCTATGACTTCATAGCCGGGCAAACCTCCTTTGTTAACCGGTGTTGTAGCATCTTGTGCTATGGCTAAAGGGCTTAAACTCATGGCACTAGCTAGTGCGACTAATAATAGTTTTTTTTGCATAACGTGTTCCTCAATAAGGGAGTTATTGTTGTGTACTACTATGTTTTCACCTAAACTGCGGTGAGTAAAATCTGCCTTGCTATGATTTATACATATTTAAACTGTTGTTAACTATGTATTTAATAAATATATCGCATATCAAAGATATATTGAATATACATCTTTTGTATTATGGTAGGGAAAAACCCTACTGACTGCAAGCTGAATATTACTATTTGTTTGATTCAGGTCAATGTTAGTCATTTTTTAGGTGAACTTTTTAATTGTGATTTTTATTCAGTCAAGTTCTTTAATGAATTCAAGAAAAGAGCATTACCGGTGTTCCGGGCGCTAAAACTTGAGCAATTGGTATACAATACTGAATTAAATTTCCTTAATTTCATAAAAATAGATAGGACGCTAGTTAAAATGGCGCATAACGATTTCTTATTTACTTCAGAGTCAGTTTCTGAAGGTCATCCGGACAAAGTTGCCGACCAAATTTCTGATGCAGTGCTTGATGCCATTCTTGAACAGGATCCAAATGCACGTGTGGCGGCAGAAACGCTTTGCAGCACCGGTTTAGTTGTTCTGGCGGGTGAGATTACCACCACGGCCAATGTTGATTATCAAGCAGTTGCTCGTGACACCCTAAAGCGTATCGGTTACGACAACCCCGAATACGGCATCGATTACAAAACATGCGCCGTTTTAGTGGCCTACGACAAACAGTCTCCTGATATTGCTCAGGGAGTTGATCGTACACAGGAAAACATCCTCGACCAAGGTGCAGGTGACCAGGGTTTGATGTTCGGTTATGCCTGCGATGAAACGGCTGATTTATTACCGGCACCAATTTGGTATGCTCATCGTATCATGCAGCGTCAAAGCGAACTTCGCAAAGACGGTCGTCTGCCATGGTTGCGTCCTGATGCCAAGGCTCAGGTTACATTCCGTTATGTTGACGGTAAGCCTGTCGAGGTTGATACAGTATTGGTGTCTACTCAGCACCATCCAGATATCAGCCAAGCTGAGCTTAAAGAGTTAGTAAAAAGTGATATTATTTTACCGAGCATCCCGGCTGAGCTAATTTCTGACAACACCAAATACATTGTGAACCCAACCGGTAAGTTTGTTATTGGTGGTCCCCAAGGTGATGCTGGTCTGACTGGTCGTAAAATTATTGTCGATACCTATGGCGGTGCTTGTCCTCACGGTGGGGGCGCTTTCTCCGGCAAGGACCCATCAAAAGTAGATCGTTCTGCAGCCTATGCCGCACGCTACGTTGCTAAAAATATTGTGGCTGCCGGTCTGGCACGACAATGTGAAGTGCAAGTCAGTTACGCTATCGGTATTGCTGAACCCATCAATATCACGGTGTACACCAAGGGTACCGGTGTGATGCCCGACGATGAGATTGCTAATTTAGTACGTAAGCACTTTGACTTAAGACCGCGTGGTATAGTCGAAATGCTTGATCTCTTAAGACCGATTTACTTCAAAACTGCTGCCTACGGTCACTTCGGTCGCAATGAGCCCGAGTTCACTTGGGAAGCTCTGGACCGAGTGCCTGCACTCAAGGCAGAGCTTTAGGTTTTAATTAGTATCGAGAGGTTCTAAGCTTGATTTTTAGCATAAGGCTTTTTGTCTAAAAAGCCTTATGCTATACTTATCAACATCTTCCGCTAACGAGGGGCGTTGCGACAGATTTCTATATCTGCCAGGCTCGTTAAGTGTTCATGTTATTTATAACGGCGCTCACCATATCTCTAAATTCTGAGTTGGTGGGCTTTTTTGTGTCTACTAACTCCCAAAGTTTATAGTAATTTTAAAAAATACTTAGGAGTATTAAATGGCCGATAATCTTAGTAAAGATATCAAAACCCAAGATTACGTGATTAAAGACATCTCTTTAGCTGATTGGGGTCGTCGTGAATTATCTATCGCTGAAACCGAAATGCCTGGCCTGATGGCTACGCGTGAAGAGTATGCCGCAAGCCAACCTTTAAAAGGCGCGCGTATCGCCGGTAGTCTACACATGACCATTCAGACCGGCGTTTTAATCGAAACCCTAGTTGCCTTAGGTGCTGAAGTGCGTTGGGCTTCATGTAATATTTTCTCAACACAGGACCATGCAGCTGCTGCCATTGCTGCCGAAAATATCCCTGTGTTTGCAGTTAAGGGTGAAACCCTAGATGAGTATTGGGAGTATTGTCACGAAATCTTTGACTGGCCCGGTAGCGCCGATGAGCAAGCCAATATGATTCTGGACGATGGTGGCGATGCAACCTTGTTATTACACTTGGGTGCCAACGCTGAAAAAGATCCTTCCGTCCTTGCTAATCCGGGTAGCGAGGAAGAAAAAGCACTGTTTGCTTCAATTAAAAAGAAACTTGCCGAAGACAGCACTTGGTATTCAGTCCGTTTAGCCCAAATCAAGGGTGTCACCGAAGAAACCACCACCGGCGTTAATCGTCTCTATCAAATGTCTAAAAAAGGCGAGTTGCAATTCCCTGCAATTAACGTTAATGACTCAGTTACCAAATCTAAATTCGACAACCTCTACGGATGCCGCGAGTCTTTAGTTGACGGTATCAAGCGTGCAACTGACGTGATGATTGCCGGCAAGATCGCTGTTGTTGTCGGTTTTGGTGATGTGGGCAAGGGTTGTGCTCAAGCCTTACAAGCGCTACGTGCTCAAGTTTGGGTCACCGAGATCGATCCGATTTGTGCCCTACAAGCCTCGATGGAAGGCTATAAGGTCGTGACTATGGAAGAGGCTGCTTCTCAAGCCGATATCTTTGTTACCGCCACCGGCAACTACCATGTGATTACTCGTGACCACATGGATCAGATGAAAAACGAAGCCATTGTTTGTAACATCGGACACTTCGACAATGAAATTGATGTTGCCAGCTTAGAGTCACTTGAGTGGGAAGAAATTAAACCACAAGTTGATCATATTATTTTCCCTGACGGTAAGCGCATCATCTTATTAGCACAGGGCCGCTTAGTGAACTTAGGTTGTGCGACCGGTCACCCATCCTTTGTGATGTCGGCTTCATTTACCAATCAGACTATCGCGCAAATCGAGCTGTTCTGCCATGGTGATAAGTATGAAAATGGCCAAGTCTATGTGTTGCCTAAGCATTTAGATGAAAAAGTGGCTCGTCTACACTTACAAAAACTCGGCGTTAACTTAACCACTTTAAGCCAAGCACAAGCGGATTACATTGGTGTACAGGTTGACGGTCCTTATAAGCCTAATCACTATCGTTACTAATCGTATAAGAAATATTTGTCTAAACTGTCCATACTAATGACAATTAAATCATCGTAGGAGAACGCCATGGGAATTATCATTGCTTGGATTATTAACGCTCTGGCATTGATTTTGGTGGGCTATTTACTATCGGGTGTGCATGTAGCCGGCTTTGGTTCTGCTCTGATTGCAGCCTTAGTGCTTGGTCTGGTTAATACCCTTGTGAAGCCTATCTTGGTCGTCTTGACCATTCCCGTGACTGTTTTGACTTTGGGTTTATTCCTCCTGGTGATTAATGCGTTATTGTTTTGGTTTGTTGGCAGTATTTTAAAAGACTTTCAGGTGGATGGTTTTGGCTGGGCCTTAATTGGAGCAGTGATTTATTCAGTTATTACCTACATCATGACAAGTGTCTTGATTAGATTATAGGATAGGAGAAAGTTATGGATTTCTTAATTGTTTGGTTGTTAAATGGCTTTGCTTTGATGGCGGTCGCCTACTTACTAAAGGGCGTACACGTCGAGAATTATCTCTCTGCCTTTATTGCTGCAGCAGTATTGGCTTTGGTTAATACAGTGATCAAACCGATTCTGGTGATTTTGACGATTCCGGTCACGATTTTGACTCTGGGTCTATTCTTGCTGGTAATTAATGCTTTTTTATTCTGGTTGGTCAGTAAGCTCTTAAGAGGCTTTGATGTCAAAGGTTGGGTAGCCTTTTTCTTAGCACCTATTTTGTATTCCATTTTTTCTTCTATCCTCAGTTATGTTTTCATGAGATAAATAATATGAGTAACTTGGAGAGAGCAGATACACGCTTTTTCAGTCTGGAGTACTTTCCTCCTAGAGAGCAAGCAGGGCGTGAGCGACTGGTGGGGACGACCAAGCAGTTGCTAGAGATTGATCCGGCCTATATTAGTGTCACTTATGGCGCCGGTGGTTCGACTCGCAGCGGCACTGAAGAGACCATACAAATGGTCTCTTCATTGGGTTGTGAGGCTGTGCCACACTTGGCTTGTGTAGGCAGTCAACCAGCAGAGATTGTCGATATCCTGGACTACTACAAAGACAAGGGGGTTCGTAAAATCGTCGCTCTCCGCGGTGATTTACCTTCCGGCATGGGTTTGTCTGATTCGCCTTTGCGCTATGCCGTTGATCTTGTACGTTTGATTAGAGAGCATTCGGGTGACTGGTTTACTATCAAAGTGGCCGCTTATCCCGAGATGCATCCTCAGGCCGCTAGCTTTGACGAGGATATTGACCACTTTGTGGACAAAGTAAAGGCCGGCGCTGATCTAGCGATTACTCAGTACTTTTATAATGCCGATGCTTATTGGGATTTTCTGGATCGAGTGCAGAGTAAAGGTGTCACAATTCCAATTGTGGCGGGTATTATGCCAATTACTAATTACACCCAGCTCGCTCGCTTTTCAAAAATGTGTGGTGCCGAAATCCCCCGCTGGATTGCTATGCGACTCGAGAGCTATGGTGATGATCTTCAATCGATCCGAGCCTTTGGTCATGAGGTGGTTACTAAGCTATGTGACGAACTACGTAGCGGTGGTGCGCCCGGTATTCATTTCTATACCTTAAATCAGGCGGAGCCGGTGTTAAAAATCTGGCGCGAACTTGAAGCTAAATAGTTCCATTGAATTAATTTAAGCTTAAATAATAAAACAAGCCCCTAAAAATTAATTTAGGGGCTTGTTTGTAGTTGTCACCGATTGCGCTATTTTTATAATGATAAAGGAGCTTTATTTAAGGCGGATAACTCATCATTAATTGCGAAAATTCGACCACGTATCGCCTTGATTCCGGCGGCTTCAAGGCGAGCGGCATGCTTTTCCAGATATTTCTGAGCATTATGGCGACTATCAAAAAGATAGACACCACCAGCCTGCTTATCTTGTTGATTTTCGGTCCAGATTTTCCAGACAAAACCTGGCTCTTGATTTATTGAGGCGGCTAATTCCTGCATGGCGGTCACCATCGCAGACTCCCACGGCCCATCAAAAGGGAAGTCAACTTGCAAAATATAACTCATCGATACTCTCCGATTAGTAGCTAAATAATGACCGCTTGCAGTTGTTATTTAAGCGGTCATAACGCAATAAGCTTATTGTAAAGCTTAAAGTACCATGGCTGCAATCCAACCAAATACTAATAAGGGGATATTGTAGTGGATGAAGGTAGGGATCACCGAATCGTAAATATGGTTATGTTGACCGTCCACATTTAAACCCATGGTAGGTCCAAGAGTAGAGTCTGAGGCCGGTGAACCGGCATCACCCAAGGCACCGGCAGTACCGATTAGAGCCACTGTCGCAGCCGTTGAGAAGCCCATGGTCATGCAAATAGGTACATAGATTGAAGCGATGATCGGTAGGGTGGAGAAAGAGCTCCCGATACCCATGGTCACTAGTAAACCGACCATCAGCATTGCCATTGCCGCCATGCCTTTACTGCCGGCAAATAACTCGGCCGAGGCATTAACCAAGGTATCAATCTCACCGGTGGATTTCATCACCTCAGCAAAACCTTGGGCTGAAATCATAATAAAACCAATCATCGCCATCATGCGTAGCCCGTCATTGAACACCGCATCGGCCTCGCGCCAACGAATCACGCCAAAAGCCATAAAAAGCGTAAAACCAATCATGGCACCAAGTAATAAAGAACCGGTGCTTAGCTGAATGGCAAAGGAACCGACAATAGCAATTAACGCTACCAGATTGTTATAGTTCTGACTTTTGCCATTGCCGTTGCTATTACTCTCAGCGTCATGAGTCGTATCGGCACTGCTGATCGCTTTGTTTTCATAGTGTCTGGGCTTGCGGTAGCTGATAAATAAAGCGATTAATAAACCAATCACCATACCAATTGCGGGGATTGTCATGACTCCCATGACGTCAAGTTCGCCGGTATCCATCCCCGCTTTGTTGATGTTGCCCAAAAGTATTTGATTTAAGAAGATATCCCCAAAACCGTAGGGTAGGTACATATAGGTGGTTACAAGGCCAAAGGTCAGGACACAAGCAATGGCACGACGATCAATGTTTAAGCGATTAAAAACCACGATAAGTGGTGGAATAATCAACGGAATAAAGGCAATATGAATAGGTACCAGGTTTTGGCTCATAATGCCCATCACAACCAAGACGCCGATTAAAATCCATTTGATGCGAGTGCCTTTGTTTTGGGCACCGTCTAGGCGCTTGATGATGCTGTTAGCAATTGTGCGGGGTAGACCGGAGTAGGCAATAGCCATGGCAAAGGCGCCGAGCATCACATAAGACAGAGCAATTTGGGCGCCGTTGGCAAGACCCGTTTGAAAGGCCTCCAGGGTTTCTTTGAGCCCAAGTCCGGCAAGTAAACCACCGGAGAGGGCGCCAACTAATAAACTTAATACAACGTGGACTCGCGCAAGCGATAAGACCAGCATAATAAGAACGGCGATGACAACAGCATTCATGAAATTCTCCGCAGGAATCTAATTCAATTTGTAAAGCTTGAATCATAGCGTAAGCTAAGAAAGCTGTGTTTTAAACTCGCCCCACGGAGGGAATTTTGTTGTTCCAAAACGTAGCATAAGCAAAGATTCGCCCATTAAAATGCAAAAACCCGAGTACGATAAAGATCATACTCGGGCTTGTAAAGCAATAAGCGTTAGACTATTTATTAGTTCTG
This sequence comes from Alcaligenaceae bacterium, assembly GCA_030538235.1. GTDB lineage: Bacteria > Pseudomonadota > Gammaproteobacteria > Burkholderiales > Burkholderiaceae_B > Oligella. Next base: position 9,149 of record JAUNUJ010000010.1, on the reverse strand, counting down.
AAACCTAGGATGCGATAAAGAGGGCAGAAGTTAATTAATGCAGTTGCCAATGGGATAATACCAATCCAACCCCAAACACCAATGGTGCCGGTTAGGGTTAAGGCGATTAAAACAACACCGACAAATATACGAATCCAACGGTCTGTACTACCAATATTTTTGTTCATAACATATCCTCTTTGTGGTTGAAGAACAATTTAGTAATTACTTATCATCAGTATAAGCTATTGCGTAGTAGCTTGCGACTAAGCAGTAATCCTTGAGCTTATACCTTATTCCAAGGAGCCAACATCAGTACACGTGCCAAGCCACAGAAGCCGGTGACACCGGCCATCAATAAACCGGCACCGACAAAGGCGCTTAAGATATACCAACCCGGATTGACCCAAGTGCCCAGGACAACGCCGAGAATCACTAAGATACCAACCGCAATCTGAACTTGACGCTGCAACTCTAGAGGTGCGTTAGCAGCAATCTCTACCGGCAGACCTTGTTTTTGCCAACCATCAACCCCGCCCTCAAGAATATAGAACTGCTTGCAGTTCTGAGCTGCTGCAGCTAATTTGTTGGCATTGGTGCGAGTACGCATGCCGGATTGACAGGTAAAAATCACCACGCCTTCAGCTGGTAGGGAGTCTTTAGACATCTGATCGATTGACTGATTTTGAGAATCAGTGATGTGGCGATGGCTATACTCACCGGCAGAACGGATATCAATCAGGGTAGCGCCGTCCTTGACTAGGGCAGCGGCTTTGTCGGGGGAAATGAGTGGCAAAGTCATATTAAATTGTTCTCTGATAAAAAATTAAAATGTCGAATTAAGGACAGAAGATTTGTTTTAGAACAGAAACGATTTTAAAGACTCTATCATCAGCTATGCGGTAGTAAAGGGTTTGAGCCTCTCTACGATAGCTAATCAGACCCTCTTCACGCATAATTGCAATATGCTGTGATAAGGCTGATTGACTCAGGCTCGAATGCTGGTGAATCTGTCCAACATTGAGCTCACCCATCTCGACCAATAGGCATAGGACTAAAAGCCGATGCGGGTTACCTAGAGTTTTGATAAAGTCCGCAGCCTCTTCGGCTAGCGTTTCTAATGTTAAAAGTTGTGTGTTCATAGCGACTAAGTTTTTCCTAATTTAGCATAATCTAATCTAAAAATCAAGAACAAATATGGTAATTTATATGCCTAAAGTTAAATTATACTGTTTGTGCCACAAATTAAAAAATTTAATCGGTGGTCTAGACGATTCAAATTGTAAAGCTTGATATATGCTCAAGCATGTTAAATACATGTTTAACAGCTAGAAATTCTTTGTTTGATGTTATCTTTTGGTACTTTATAAATATATCATTTTCAAATTAATTAACAAGGTATTACTACTTGAGGTCTTAGAATACAGAAAAAGTTGTTTTAAAGTTCCACTACCCTCGGCGCTACTATCAAATCAGCAAACGAGTATTTTGATTCTGAGCTGAACGATTCGTTGTGACAGCTTCGGAATCCTCAGGTTGGCACCACTTTCATGGGTATGAAGAAAGAAAATAGTGTCATAAACTGAAATACTAAGTGGCAAAACAAAAGGACTGAGTCCTGTTTGATACAGAAATCAGTCCTTTGCTTGAAACTAAGCGTCCAACTTTAAACGGTAGTTCACTTAGTGAGGTAACAGACCTGTGACTGACGAGATTCGCTGTTAAGCAAAGTCATCGTAATTAGATAAGCTTTTGTCTAACCTTCATCGTGATCCATTCACTGACAATCACTGTTGCAAAAATCACAATCAAAATCATGGTGACTTTAGGCCAAGCTAGCGTGTTTAGTGCTGCATTGAGTTTTAAGCCCATACCACCGGCGCCAACTAAACCCAGTACAGTGGATTCGCGGATATTAATATCCCAACGAAACACAGTAATTCCGGCTAAAGTGGGGGCGACTTGTGGAAAGACACTCCAAGCAATTACCTGTGAACGACTCGCACCGGTCGAAACAATCGCTTCTACCGGAGTAGGACTAATCTCTTCAATGGATTCATAGAGCAATTTACCAACGAAACCAATAGAACGAAGAGCGATAGCGATAATACCGGCCAATACACCAGGGCCTAAAATCGACACCAGTAGTAAAGCCCAGATTAACGAGTTAATCGAACGCGAGGAAACAATAATAAATAAGGCCAGAGGACGCAGGAACATGGCACTAGGTGTGGTGTTGCGAGCAGCCATAAAGGCTACCGGCACAGCCAATGCAGTTCCTAACAAAGTGCCTAGAGTGGCAATATTTAAGGTCTCCCAAAGCGGCCACCATAGCTCGTTCATAGAGAGCCAGTTGGGTGGCATCATACGGGAGCCAATATCTTGTGCCTGGCGAGGCGCATCCATCACAAAGGCCCAGATGGTGTCTTTAGTCATGACTTGGAAAGACCACACCACAAAGGCAATGGCGATTAACCAAATCATGAACACCGTGGCGTTTTGTAGGGGAGTGCGTTTACTCCATTTGGCCGTATTCGGCGAATTTAAATTTAATGTACTACTCATAACATTTTCCGACGAACCCAGCTTGATCCGTATTCAGCTAGCATGACGACTGCAATAATTAAGAGCAAAATAGCTGCTGCAGAACTATATTCGTAACGATCCATGGCAGTTCCTAAGGTACCGCCAATACCACCGGCGCCGATAATTCCGATAACGGCAGACTCACGGAAGTTAATATCTAGGCGATATAGTGATAAGCCCACTAAGCGCGGAAGACATTGCGTGAGAACTGCAAAGTCAAGAGTCTGCATAAAGCCGGCACCGGTTGCTTCCATGGCTTCAAGTTGGGAAGCTTGAATTTCTTCGATATCTTCGGCTAATAACTTAGCAAGGAAGCCGATGGTGGCAAAGGTCAAAGTCAAGAAGCCGGCAAAGGCACCAAAACCGAACAAAGACACCATAAAAATCGCCACAATGATTTCATTGAGCGTTCTGGAAATGGCAATAATGCCGCGACAAATTAAATACAACCAGCTAGGGCTCAAGTTTTTAGCAGCGCCCACCGCGATTGGGATGGAAATAATAATCCCGGCAGCGGTAGAGGTTAACGCCATGGTCAGACTCTCGATCATGCCTTGCAATATATCAGTGCCTCGAGTCGTAAAGTCAGGCGATAAAAAGCCTTTGACAAATACCCAAGCACGCTCCCAACCTTGGCTTAAACGAACCCAGTTAATTTCCAAGGAGCCAATACTTAAAATTAAATAAATAATGGCGCCTAAGATTAGGCTGTAACGAATTAGTGGGTTGCTGATAAAGGGAGGCTTTTTCCACTGAGTTGGATAGGCAGGGGGCATCAAGGAAGTTGCAGGATTGTTCATTACATCAACTTCCTTAGTTAAGCAGCACCGACAGCGGCAGTTCTCAGAGTTTGGATAGGTTCTTTAACAGAATTGAGTTGTTCTTCAGGATCATCATCATCTTCGCTATGTTGAGAAGCAAGCTTTTTGCTGATTGAAGTCCAATCCTCATCACCATAAATTTCAGTGAGTACTGCAGTGTTCACATCTTTTGATGGACCGTCAAAAACAATCGAGCCGGCACGTAAACCGACGATTCTAGGGAGGAATTCGGTAGCCAAGACAACGTCGTGAATATTGACAATTGCAGCAAGGCCGCGTTCGCGACAAAGCTCAATAATTAGGCGCATAATCTGACGTGACGTCTTAGGATCCAGGCTAGCTGTAGGCTCATCAATCAGCATGAGGTCAGGACGTTGAATCAGCGCGCGGGCGATCCCGACGCGTTGACGTTGACCACCCGATAATTCATCGGCGCGATTGTTTTCTTTGCCTTTGAGGCCTACTCGATCTAAGAGTTCGTAGGCTTGGGCAATGTCTTCCGGACTAAAACGGCGAAACCAGCTGTTCCAGAAACCCATATTACCTAAACGGCCTGACAGTACGTTTTCCATCACAGTTAAGCGTTCAACTAGAGCGTATTCTTGGAAAATCATGCCGATACGGCGACGCTCTTGTCTTAAACCACTTTTGGATAGTTTATTAAGATCTTTATCTTGAAGCAGAATAGAGCCTTTGGTGGGTTCAACTAAGCGGTTTACACAACGGATAAGAGTTGATTTACCGGCACCTGAAGGCCCAATCAGGCCAATAACTTCGCCTGATTGGATTTCAAGGTTGATCCCCTTAAGCGCTATCTCATTGCTGCTATAACGCTTTTCAAGGTCAACAAGTTTAAGCATTAGAAATACCTTTATTTACTTAAATTACTTACAGTCGTAGCTAACTTCCATAGCAGCATCGATATCGCGTACAACTTGCCAGTGCTCTTTGAAAGTGATAGGCATGAATTTTTCTTGTGGAGGGTTTACGTGGTTAAACTCTTTGGCTAAACCGGTACCTTCCCAGTTGAAGTTAAAGAATGCCGCTTTAACTTTTTCAGCTAATTCAGGCTTTAAGTTATAAACGTAGCCGTAACCAGTCGTAGGGAAAGACTGAGATTTGTAGATAGAAACTAATTGCTCGCTCTTAACTACATCACGCTCAAGCATACGAGAAAGTACTGAGTTAGCGATAGCGGCTGCAGGGTAATCTTTGTTAGCAACACCAAGGATAGAGTTATCGTGCTTACCGCTGAATACAGGTTCAAAGTCTTTGCCGGCTTCCATCTTGAACTCTTGCTTTAATAAAGCAGAAGGCGCTTTGTAACCAGAGTTGGACGTTTCAGAAGTAAAGGCTAATTTTTTGCCACGAATAAGTAAAGGCTAATTTTTTGCCACGAATATCTTCTACTTTTTCGATGCCGCTACCCGGGTAGGTAAGGATTTCCATCTCGTAGCCGTAAGCGTCGTCATTTGCAGCCATCATAGCGAAAGGCACAAAACCGGCACAGTTAACAGCTAATGGGTTTGAACCTGTGTTAAAACCAGCAACGTGTAAACGACCGGCACGCATTGCTTCTAGCTGAGCGGCGTTGCTTTGAACTGGGAAGAACTGAACTTTTTTACCGGTCTCTGCAGCTAAGTGATCAATAAACTCTTTCCATACTTCAGCGTAAACTGCAGGGTCTTCAACTGGGGTATAAGAGAAAACCAGAGTAGCTGGATCAATCCAATCTTTAGGATCGGTCGGAGCATCAGCAACTAAATCGCCATCAGCGTCAGTAAAGCGAGGGTCCATGGCTTGGCTGCTTAGTGGTAGAGCTGCTAATAAAGCCGCTAAAGCAAGATTTTTTAATTTAAACATCTCTTGTCCTTGTAGGAAGTTGTCAATATGAATTTGTTTGTGACATGAATCTTAACAATGAATTATTTCAGTTTCATGAATAGAAAGATTGCCTTTTATTTCGCGGTCGAATTTTGAAAAATCCTTTAATTAACAAATAGATGGTAAATCTTGAGGCTTAGATAAGTAGAGATCGCGCCTGGGTTACAATCCTAGATTGATAAGTAGATAAAAGATTTATATTTAAAATAAGATGATGACTAAACCGATGATTAAATGGGCAGGGGGAAAATACAGACTGTCTGAAACCATTATTGAGATGTCCCAAAGGTTTATTGATTGGGGTAGTTTTGATAGGTACGTAGAGCCATTTGTCGGTGGCGGTGGAATGTTCTTTGCTATTTCTAATCGTTTCAGTTTCAAAGAAAAAGTCATTTCTGATATCAACGCAGATTTAGTTAATTTGTATTTGAAACTTAGAGATGATAGTGTGGCTTTATTGTCACTATTACAGTCTTTAGAGGCGGACTTTAATTCACAGTCAAGTGATGAAGAAAAGGAGCTATTCTATTACACCCTTAGAGAGAAGTTTAATCGGGGGATATTGACGGGGCAAATGGGACTTGAGCATGCCGCCTTTTTTGTTGCTCTTAATAGACTGGGATTTAATGGACTTTATCGGGTGAACAGTCAGGGTCTCTTTAATGTGCCCTTTGGTAAAAAATCACACATCAAGTTGGTGGATGTGCAAAATTTTCAACGAGTGCGTGATGTGTTGCAAAATACCGAGATCTTATTAGGTGATTTTGAGGAAACTTTGCGCTATGCGGATTCGAAGACTTTATTTTATTTTGACAGCCCTTATAGACCAATATCTGACACAGCGGCTTTTACCGCTTATGCCAAGGGCGATTTTAATGATCAGGAGCAACGTAGATTAGCGCAGTTCTGTGAGCGTATTTATGGGCAAGAGGCGACCTTTGTTTTAAGTAATTCCGACCCTAAGAATACGGATAAAACAGATGGTTTTTTTGATGATCTTTATCAGGACTATAAAATAATGAGAATCGAAGCGACTCGTTTAATATCCGCTAGGGCAGGTGGGCGGGGGCGAGTCTCTGAGATTTTGGTGATTGGTGATTGATTTGCACAGAAAAACGGCACCCTCTATTAAGAGTGTGCCGTGCTGTTGTTAGCTACTGAGTAACAGCTAATCTGTTATGCCGCATCTTTATGATAGTGACGCAAGGCGTGTTCACGTCGGCGACCTTCACTATAAGCAGAAATTCGTTTCAAATAACCGATCACTCGTGAGCCATAATCAATATCTGTTGAGCCACAACTGCTGCAAGCTTGTAATGTGCGTTTATCAATATGGTCGCAAGCATTACAAATCGTGATTTTGACGTTAATGCAGAAGTAATTACAACCGGTGCGTGCGGCAATATCAAAGAGTGACTTATAACCTTGTTGGGTTAGGGTCTCATCCAAGTTTAGATGCAGGGCGGAACCGCCATCCAACCAATCAACTAACTCGCTACCGTGCAATAAGAGTTTATCCAGTGCATTAACGTTTTCGTCTTCAACCGGGTAGAAATAGGAGTTGTAGCATTCGCGAGAGACTTGATAGCCATCATCGCTGTCCCACTTAGCATTTTTAACACCGAGGTTTTCTGCCGGTACAAATTCTGTATTAAAACGAACACCGTAATGAGCTGAAGCTTTTTTATTGGCATCAAAGATGGTTTTTAAACGACTTTGTACAAAATCAATATATTCGGTATTGTAGCTCGCTTTAATTCCTTGGGATTCTGCGGCTTCAACCATGCCATTAATACCAATAGTTAGGAATTGCTTATCCATACTAATAAAGCCCGCATCATAAACTGACAGCATACCGGCATTTAAATAGTCTTCCATCAGTTTGCGATAGGCAAATTGATAGCGATGGATTTTATCGACTTCCGTTGCTAAATCACGACCGTCTTGCTCCAGTCTATTCATATTAATCGTAATGACATTAATTGAACCGGTAGCCACACCACCTGCCCCTAATGTATAGGAGAAAGTGTGGTCATCAATTTCATTGCGTAAACGGCAGCAAGAGGCTAGAGAGTCAGGATTATCCGACAAGTAAATAAAAAAGGAGTTGCCCTCTGATAATTCTTTAGCCAGTTGATTGGCAAATACTTTGTCTTTACACTGGCCATCTTCAGTGAGCATGGCGGCAGTCACCACAGGGAAGGTAAGAATTGATTTTGTGCGCTCCTGATTAAACCAAGTTAGGAAAAAGTCCTGCAAGCGCGAGACACTTTCCCAAACCGGTTTGCTAAAATCCGGGAACACAAAGTTACCGAACATCGCATCAAAATAAAATTTATCGTAAACAGAAATATTCCAGAAAACGCTCTGATAACCACGTGCAGCTGCTGGCTGGTTAATGCTATAAACCACATGCTGTAAATGATTAGCGATTTCATAAGGGTGAGTTTCTAAGTAATTATCACCGTAGTCTTGACGCGCAAAATAATCGAAGTAGTTAAGAAACTCGACAGTAGCGACCGCACCAGCAAACTGAGCGCTAATAGCAAAGACTAGATTAACAAAGGAGCCGCAAAAGGAGTCTAGATGCTTAGGCGCTTTGGATTCACCGCCCAACTTAGTAAGACCGTCATGTAAAAAGGGATACAGGGTCACTGAAACACAATAAGGCTTTAAGCTAGTCTCATCGTGAACATAGATTTCGTGATTCTCGATCTGACGAATATACTCATCAGCGAGCTCCTGACCAAAGATTTCAGTAATTTTCTCGCTAACTTGTGAGCGATTAATTTGGATAAGAAAGTCTTTAAGTAATTCGCTCTCCATTGTGGCAATGTTTTTATGAGTAACATTGGCATTGGCATCCATGGTGGAACCGTCGGCAGCATTGTGAGCAGCCATATAGTTCCGCATAAAGCCGAGTTTGGCACTGATTTGAGTGGGAGTGAGCCGTATCATTGTGAGATTCCTTAATAAATAACGTGTTAAGTGACTTAGTTTTTGTGGAATAAGTGGTTAAGTAAATTACCGCTTTGCATATCTATAAAGCGTTGATTGCTATTTGGATTGTCTAGGCCACCTAATTCAGGTATCCAGGGTCCGGTTTTTAAATAGTCCAGTAGAGGTAGTAATTGAGTCGGGACTTGCTCTTTTTCTAAGCCTGTATATAAACAAGTTTTTAAATTATTATCTTTTGCTAGTTGTAGATAGGGGACTAATTGCTCAGATAGCCATTCGCCACCCATAAATAGAACGCAAGAAATTAAATGCTTATATTGTTGTAGGCGTTGGCTAAAGTAATCGAGACTAAGTAATTGGCCTGAATTTACTTTCCATGTATCGGCGCTATGACAGCCTTTACAACGTAAAGGGCAGCCTGTGAATTGATAAGCCAGTGATACCTCACCCGGCACTTCAATCCAAACGACCTCTTCATGACGATATCTTAAATTCTGCATATCACTATATCTTGTGGTTTTAGAAAATATTAACACTATATATTGTGTTTTGGTGATTATTGCCAAGAATAATAGTTAAGACAAGAGGTTTAAATGATGTATTTGATATAAATCAATAAGGAATTAAAGAGATAGGCTTGGGAGAGTTTGGAGAAATGGCTAAAAGCGCTTGTTTTAATTGGGGATAGGACTATAATAAAAGTTCAGTAGGAATTATCTGTGTGCATTTGTGCAACAAGAATTTGCAAGAAAAAGACTATAGGCTTGACAGCGGAAAATAAATAGCCCATAATTCATATCTTTCCCAGTTCAGGGGTCTAGGGATTTCCCTAGAGGCATAAAGAAGCGATTAAATGTTTCGGTGCAAAAAACAACACAAATTGATAAATTCAAATTTAATTTAAAGTTTTTTTCAAATAAG
>JAUNUJ010000009.1 GCA_030538235.1 Alcaligenaceae bacterium | reverse complement strand
ATACCGGCCTGTCACGCCGGGGGTCGCGGGTTCGAGTCCCGTCCACTCCGCCAATTACACCAAAAACCCTTGTATTTTTTACAAGGGTTTTTTGTTTTATGATATTTAGATTGGTGTGGATTTATTGGACACTTAGGAGTCCAAACCATGAAGATATCTATCACTGTTAAACAGCTTGCCTGTGAAAGGTTTTAAATAAACAAAAACCAATAAATAACTTAAACTCACAGCTTTTGTTATAAAAACAACAAAATAAGCACCATCTTGAAACAGCACTTGCATAATCAAAGAATCATGGCTATAATTATTCTTCTTTAAGTCCTTGTCCCCATCGTCTAGAGGCCTAGGACATCGCCCTTTCACGGCGGCAACCGGGGTTCGAATCCCCGTGGGGACGCCAAGCTTTTAAGTTTTAGTTATAGAGTTCGATAGAGCTTAAAAGCTTGGTAAAATACATATACCACTGCGGAGTGGTAGTTCAGTTGGTTAGAATACCGGCCTGTCACGCCGGGGGTCGCGGGTTCGAGTCCCGTCCACTCCGCCAATTACACCAAAAGCTCTTGTGTTTTTTACAAGAGCTTTTTGTTTTTTTAAAGCACGTCTTTTAAGCGCTAAGACTGCATAAACTTATATACAAAAATTCTATTTTTTTATTATATTTAAACTATCTTCCTGTGGTATAACTAGCAGTACTAGGCTTGGCAAATCACTTATCTTGTCAAACCATATTAAAAAACACATTGGAGGATAACTTCATGCATAAGAAATTATTAGTGGCGGCTTTATCCGCTGCCCTATTTGTTCCTTTAGCGGCGCAGTCCAAAACATTGCGTTGGGCCAGTCAGGGTGATATTTTAACCTTGGACCCTCATGCTCAAAACGAGGGTTTAAATATCGCAGCCAGTAGCTATGTCTATGAGACCTTAGTTGCCTACGACAAAGATTTCCAGATCACCCCTACCCTAGCCACTGAGTGGGAAACCCCCTCTGACACAGTGTGGCGCTTTAAAATCCGCGAAGGTGTGAAGTTCCATGATGGTAGCGATTTTACTGCCGAAGATGCTGCATTTTCTATCCAGCGCGCCATGGCACCAACCTCCAACTTTAAGGCTTATGTTAACGGCATCAAGGGCGCACGCGCCATCGACGCCAATACCTTGGAAATTGAACTTGAAGGACCCAACCCGGTGCTCTTGCGTCAATTAACAAACGTATTCATGATGAGTAAGGCTTGGTCTGAAGCCAATAACACCACTGAGCCTCAGGATTTTACTAACAAAGAGGAAACTTATTCAGCGCGCAATGCCATGGGTACCGGCCCTTATAAGTTAAGCTCACGCGAAGTAGATATTCGCACCGAATACACCGAGCATGAAGACTGGTGGAATAAAGCCAATAAAGTGGGTAATGTCACTCATATTGTATATACCCCGATTACTCAAAACGCCACGCGCACAGCAGCACTTTTATCCGGCGAAATTGATTTTGTTCTCGATCCTCCTGCACAAGACTTAGACCGCATCAAGCGACAAGCCAAAGTCGTTGAAGGCAATGAATACCGCACTATCTATATCGGTCTCGATCAAAAGAGCGATGAACTGAAATACAGCACCCTCAAGGGTAAAAACCCCTTTGCCGATGTTCGCGTTCGTGAAGCCTTATATTTGGCCATTGATACAGAAGCTATTAAGCGTTCAGTAATGCGCGGTTCTTCAGCACCCACCGGCACCATGATTGCACCACAGGTCAATGGTTGGAGCGAGGACTTAGCCGTCCGCCCTAAAGCGGATTTAGATAGAGCAAAAGCACTTATCGCCGAAGCCGGTTATCAACCAGATGAAGTCAACTTCACCTTGGACTGCCCTAATAACCGTTATATCAATGACGAAGCAATCTGTCAGGCCATCGTTGCCATGTGGGCTCGTATCGGTGTTAAGGCAAATCTTAACTCCATGCCACGTGCGACTTACTTCCCTAAAGTACAGTCTTATGACACCAGTGCTTATTTATTCGGCTGGGGTGTACCGACCTTTGATGCACTCTATACCTTACAAAGCTTACTTCACAGCAAAGGCGAAGGTGCCGATGGTTCCTTTAACTTCGGAAATTATGAAAATGCCGAGGTTGATAAATTAATTGATACAGTAAAAACCGAAACCGATGAAGCCAAGCGCAATGATGCTATCCATCAAGCACTAAAAATTCATGGCGAGGAATTTGGTCACCTACCTATTCATGACCAAGTTATTCCTTGGGCAATGGCTAAAAATGTGGATGTTATCCACCGCGCCGATAACCGCTTGACCATCGAATGGGTGGTTATCAACGACTAATTTAGTCTAAGCTAGCAGGTTTTTCTTATCAACAATAATAAATGCACGTCTTGACTGTAATACGCAGTCAAGACTTGGCATCTACTCATACCTTATGCTTGTCTTTCTTTTGCGCCGAATTTTTCAGGCAATAATCGTTATGCTGGTAGTGACGCTATTAGCATTTATCCTCTTTCGTTATGTGGGCGATCCGGTCACCATCATGCTGGGACAAGATGCCACCGATCTCGACCGTCAGCTGCTTCGCCAGAGTCTTGGTTTAGATAAATCAGCGGCGATACAGTTTTGGAACTTCTTACAACATGCTGCCCAAGGTGAGTTCGGTCTCTCCCTACGTCAGGGGCAAAGTGTGTCTACGCTAATTAAGGACCGTCTCCCCGCTACTGTCGAACTCTCAGTGATCGCTGCAATGCTCGCTCTGTTTATTGGTTTACCACTTGGCGTCTATACGGCTCTAAAGCGCAATTCCTGGATTTCACAAGCGATTTTGTCCTTTTCTTTATTAGGCATTTCCTTGCCCACCTTTTTAATCGGTATTTTATTAATTCTGGTTTTCTCAGTGCAGTTAGGCTGGCTACCCAGCTATGGTCGCGGCGACGTCGTGCGACTAGGTTGGTGGAGTAGCGGTTTATTTAGTTGGGATGGTATCAAACATTTAATTCTGCCTTCGATTACCCTATGCCTGTTCCAATTAACCCTAATCCTGCGACTGGTGCGCTCTGAAATGCTTGAGGTGTTACGCACCGACTATATTAAATTCGCTCGTGCTCGGGGCTTGACTCAACGCACCATTCATTTTGGACACGCTTTAAAAAACACCATGGTACCGGTGATTACTATTACCGGCCTACAGCTGGGCGGCATTATTGCCTTTGCTATTGTGACCGAGACCGTATTTCAATGGCCCGGCATGGGTTTACTCTTTATCCAAGCTGTACAATTTGCCGATGTGCCGGTAATGGCTGCTTATCTATGCTTGATTGCTTTGGTTTTTGTGACCATCAATCTGATTGTTGATTTACTTTATTTTGTGGTTGACCCGCGTTTGCGCATTAACCTCAACCGCTCGGGAGCATAAAGATGAATGCTCTAAAACGCTTTTGGGATAGTGATATTGCTTGGTCTTGGCGCCATTCACCAACGGCAATTTTCGGCGCCGTGGTGACCCTTATTTTATTTATCGGCGCTTTTGGTGCGCCTTGGTTAGCGCCACACAACCCCTTCGATTTAGCTTCTATCGATTTATTTGATGCACTGTTACCACCGGCTTGGGAAACCGAAGGAAAAATGACTTATCTTCTGGGTACTGACAGCCAAGGTCGAGACCTCTTTTCCTCGCTCCTATACGGTACTCGCATCTCCTTAATGATTGGTTTTGCCTCTGTTATTCTGGCGATGTTTATCGGCATTTTGCTTGGTCTGCTTGCGGGCTATGCCGGTGGTAGAGTGGAGTCTTTTATTATGCGAGTTGCCGATGTGCAACTGTCGTTTCCGGCCATTTTAATTGCCCTCTTAATTGACGGAGTCGCCCGTGCGGTAGTCCCTCAAAATATGCTGGAGAGCATCTCTTTTCCTGTGTTAATCGGTGCCATCGCACTGGCCGGTTGGCCTCAATATGCCCGTACAGTACGTGGCTCTACGATGGTTGAAAAAAACAAGGAATACGTACAAGCAGCCAAAGTGATTGGCGTATCCGGCACTCGCATTATGTTGACTCATGTCTTACCTAATGTCTTAGGACCTGTTCTGGTACTGGCTACTGTGCATTTAGCCACAGCTATTATCACGGAGGCGACTCTCTCCTTCTTAGGCGTTGGTGTGCCACCCACCTCACCATCATTAGGTACGCTTATCCGCGTAGGTAACGATTTCTTATTTTCCGGCGAGTGGTGGATCACTATATTCCCCGGCGTGATGTTGGTGCTATTAGTACTTTCGGTTAACTTATTAGGCGATTGGTTGCGTGATGCGCTCAACCCTAAACTGAACTAGGTTTTACAACAATGAGCGCATTATTAGAAGTAAAAAATCTACAAGTCGAATTTCCTACGCGTCGAGGTACCTTACGGGCACTGGATGAGGTATCCTTCGGTATCAACCGTGGTGAAGTTCTCGGTATCGTCGGCGAATCAGGCGCGGGTAAATCCCTCACCGGCTCAGCCATTATCGGATTATTAGATGCACCGGGTCGCATTAGCGGCGGTGAAATCTATTTAGACGGTAGGCGCATTGACAATCTAGCTGCTGGTGAGATGCGAAGAATCCGCGGTCGCGAAATCGGTGCCATTTTCCAGGACCCGCTAACTTCGCTTAATCCACTCTATACCGTGGGTCAGCAGATTGTACAAACCATTCAGACACATCTAGATCTGAATCATAAGCAAGCTCAAGAACGAGCGATCGAGTTACTGGAATCAACCGGCATACCAGCTGCTCGTGAACGTATTAATCACTACCCACATCAATTCTCCGGAGGGATGCGTCAGCGTGTGGTGATTGCTCTAGCCTTGGCAGCCGATCCCAAATTAATTGTTGCTGATGAACCAACCACCGCCTTAGATGTGTCGATTCAAGCGCAGATTATTGATTTGCTCAAAAAACTCTGCAAAGAAAATGGCACTGCGGTTATGTTAATTACCCATGATATGGGCGTGATTGCCGAAACTGCTGATCGTGTTGCGGTCATGTATGCTGGTCGTATTATCGAGATTGGACCGGTACAACAAGTGATTCAAGAGGCTTTGCACCCTTACACTAATGGTTTAATGCGCTCTATTCCGACCCTGGATCCGGATATCCATGAGCTAGAACAAATTCCCGGCAGCATGCCACGCTTAAATGCTATTCCCAAGGGCTGTGCCTTTAATCCGCGATGCCGTGACGTCTTTGCTAAGTGTCTAGTCGAACGCCCTGATTTAATGCCTTTCAAGGGCCGTCAGGTCGCCTGTTGGTTACACGAGGAGATCAAGGCATGAAGCAACAGGTATTAGTTGAAGTTAAAAACATTGCACGCTACTTTGATGTCTCACCACCTTGGTTGGAGCGCGTGATTTATCGTCGACCCAAACTCTTTTTGCGCGCTGTTGATGATGTCAGTTTCACCCTAAACAAAGGCGAAACCTTAGCCTTAGTTGGTGAATCAGGTTGCGGCAAATCCACCGTGGCTCGTCTGCTAACCGGCTTATATGGTCTCAGCAAAGGCAGTATTAAGTTTGATGGCAAAGAGTTGTCCACTATGAACTCACAGCAAATCAAAACAATGCGTCGTCGATTGCAAATGATTTTTCAGGACCCCTATGCCAGCTTAAATCCTCGTTGGCGGGTTGGCCGCATTATTGCTGAACCCTTACGCACTCATACTAATTTGTCTAAATCAGAGCAAGAACAACGTGCCGCTGAGCTTTTAGAACAAGTAGGTCTTAGTGCTACAGACCTTAATCGCTATCCACATCAATTCTCCGGTGGTCAGAGGCAGCGTATTTCAATTGCGCGAGCTTTGGCACTTAACCCAGAGTTTATTGTCTGTGATGAGCCGACCTCTGCGCTCGACGTCTCAGTACAAGCTCAAGTGCTCAACCTGATGAAAAAGCTACAACAAGAACTGGGATTGAGCTATTTGTTTATTTCCCATAACCTAGCAGTTATTCATCATATGGCGGATCGTGTCGGGGTGATGTATCTAGGGAGAATAGTCGAAATCGCGCCACGTGATGAGCTTTTTGGGACACCACGTCACCCCTATACCAAAATGCTCTTAGGCGCTATTCCCGATATGAGTGGTAGCGGCAAACGTCGCGTGCAGGTGGCCGGTGAGGTACCAAACCCCTTGAATCCACCTAGCGGCTGTACCTTTCACCCACGTTGCCCTTTAGCTAATGATCGATGCAAAAGCGAAATCCCGGAACTGCTTGATTTTCAGGGTATTCAGATTGCCTGCCATGCAGTACAAGAAGGTAGAGATAGTGAGATTTGAGTGTAAACAACGATAGCAGCTACATTTTACAACCCAGACCAATTGTCCCTAAAATTTAAGCGCAATAGCGTCCTAAGTAAGACTATTATTCCCAAATTCGCAATAGTATATTAAGGATTTCACTCTCCAGTATTGACGCTAATTCTGTTATAAATAAGGGAACTGGAAATTCTTTAAGGAAAGTAAATGGGCATACTCGTTAATGGCGTTTGGCAAGAAGATAATCTAATTAAAAACAAGGAAGACGGCAAGTTCATTCGTCCCGATTCACCTTTTAGAGACTGGATTACTGCCGATGGCAGTCCGGGGCCGGATGGTCAAAAGGCCTATCCGGCAGAAAGAGGTCGTTATCACCTTTACGTCGGTCTCGCCTGTCCTTGGGCCCATAGGACTCTGATCGTCAGAGCCTTAAAGGGCTTAGAGGATATGATCAGCGTCTCTGTTGTGCACTGGCATATGGGTGCTCAGAGCTGGAATTTTGAACCTGCTCAAGGTGTCATAGCTGACCCCGTTATCAATGCGGAGTATTTACATCAGATTTACAGTCTGGCCAAACCTGATATGACCGGCAAAGTGACTGTGCCGGTACTCTTTGACAAAAAAGAACGGAAAATCGTTAATAACGAATCCTCCGAAATCATCCGCATTTTTAATGACGCCTTTGATGAATTAGGTGCCTTACCCGGAAACTTTTATCCACTACCGCTGCGTGGCGAAATCGATGAGATTAATGAGCGTATTTATGACACCCTCAATAACGGGGTGTATAAATGCGGCTTTGCGACCACGCAAACTGCTTACGAAGAGGCCTACACACCGCTTTTCGACACCTTGGACTTCTTAGAAAACGAGCTTGGCGAGGTGGATTATTTAATCGGCAACCAATTGACCGAAGCCGATATTCGTCTCTTTACCACCTTAATTCGATTTGACTCGGTGTATTACGGACACTTTAAGTGCAACAAAAAACGCATTCAAGACTACCCTAATTTACATCGCTTCGTGGCTCGTATGATGAGTAACCCTAAAATTGCGGCGACTGTCGATATTCATCATATCAAGCATCATTACTACGGCAGTCATGAACAAATCAACCCTAGTGGCGTCGTACCCGTTGGGCCGGATGTGCTTTACTAAAAGTAAGCACGACATTATGTCAATTTGATGAAATGCCCAAGGTGTTGTGTCTTGGGCATTTTTACCCTGTTGTCACTAAGACTATTCTTTTGTTTCTTGGCAATTTCAGATATGCTCTAATAAATGTCTTATCATAAGTAAAGCGTTAACTTCTCTTTTCAAGTGGGTTTATGATCGAATGGCTTATTGAACACTGGCGCAGCGTATTATTTGTGTTTTGGGTAACGTATTTTGTGCTGTTGGTAGGTACCATTCTTTTACAAAGACGTAATCCTATTTCCTCCATCGCTTGGATTTTATCGCTGAGCTTATTACCTTTTATCGGTTTGGTGATTTATCATTTTTTCGGTCCTCGAAAAATTGAAAAGCAAAAAATGAGTCGCGCCCAAAAGCGCTTATTCGTTCATCGTCAGCAAAAAATCTGGGAAAATAAACTCGACATCACAGCTCTGGACGATAAATTCGCCCCCATCGTCAATCTTATTCGTCAAACCACGAATATGCCGCCGACTTACACCACTGATTATGAAATCTACTCCGGCGGCGAAGCGACTTACAACGCTATTTTCAAAGCAATTGAAGAGGCAAAAGACTACATCCTCCTCGAATACTACATTTATGCTCCTGATAAAATCGGTACCGCCCTACGCGACTTGTTGATTAAAAAACTCAAAGAGGGGCTACGAGTTTTTCTACTGGTTGATGGCATGGGTTCCTTGCGCCTGCGACGTCACTTTATGAAAGGCTTTGAAGAGAGCGGTGGCCACTTGAGTTACTTCCATCGACTTTCCATAGGTAGCTCATCCTCACTGATTAACTTTAGAAATCACCGAAAAATCATCGTCTGTGATGGCAAAATTGCCTTTACCGGTGGGGTGAATATCACTGATATGCAGGATTTGCGCATCAATCCTAGCGCTTACCATGATGTACATATGCGCTTTGAGGGGCCTATTGTTGACTGGTTCGAAACTGTTTTTGTCGAAGATTGGTATTATTCCAACCGCGGTGATGAAGAACTTTTGCACTTTATCAAAGAAAAAAGCGATATTCGCATGCAAGAACGCAATCAACAAGTGCAAATTATTAGCGATGAGATTAAGGTGCCGCCACTCTCCATGCAACTCATCCCCTCCGGACCGGACAATGAACTGGCGCCGATCTTACGTGTGATGGTTGAAGCCATGCACCAAGCCCAGCACCGACTTTATTTAACTACACCCTATCTGGTGCCGGATCAATCTGCTCTATTTGCACTAACCTCAGCTGCCCTACGAGGGGTGGATGTTAAGGTCTTAGTACCCAAAAAAACCGATACTTATATTGTTGGCAAAGCCGCACAATCTTGGTATGACGATCTGATTAACAGTGGTATTAAGCTGTATACTTATATGCCCAGAATGCTACACACTAAAACGCTGATTATTGACGATGATATCAGTTTTATTGGCAGCACCAACTTTGATTATCGTAGCTTTTACTTAAACTTTGAACTATCTGTGGTCAGCTATGGTGAAAAAATCAACAAAAGCCTGAGCGATGAGTTTTATCAAAGTCTGGAGCAATCAGAATTGGTAGAAATCATCAAGCTACCTCTGCGCGAGCGTTTAATTCAGGCCTCAGCACGTTTACTTTCACCCATCTTATAAATCAAGTCTTAACAAAATGAATCGTAAAGCGAGTAGCTCCCTCATTTCGGAGACTCAACTAGGGATCGCTCTTGCACTTAGTTGCTATATTTTCTGGGGATTATTCCCCCTCTACTGGCATATCATCGGCGCATTTGGCCTGAGTCCTGACCAGATACTAGCCCAACGCATCGTCTGGTCTTCTGTCTTTGCCTTGATTTTATTGTTGGCTTTTCGCCAGCATAAAATTTTTATCACAGCAATCGCACAACCTAAGGTCTTGTTGCTTTTCTTTGTGTCGTCACTTATTTTGTCATTTAACTGGTTAACCTATATCTACGGCATCTCGATTAACCGAGTACTGGATACCAGTCTGGGCTATTTTATGTCGCCCTTAATCAGCATTTTTTTGGCTCGGGTGTTTATCGACGAACGCATCAATAGCAGTCAATTATTAGCGGTTGTTTTGGCTGCTTTGGGCGTCTTATGGCTTAGTATCTTAAGTGGCGATATTCCTTGGATTGCCTTGATTCTCAGTAGTACGTGGGGCATTTATAGTCTGTTCAGGAAAAAAGCGAGTTTGCCGGTGGTACCAGGCTTTGCTCTGGAAACCTTCTTGATGTTGCCCTTTGCTTTGTTATATTTATTTTGGCTACAAAATCACAATGAACTGGTGTTTAGCGATTTATCTGCACTGCAATTAAGTATTTTAATCAGTACTGGTGTTGTGACCGGATTGCCTCTGTTGCTTTTTGCAGCAGCGGTTAAAAGAAGCAGTTTGGGCACAATCAGTATTTTGCAATACATATCGCCTACAATTCAATTTTTAATCGGCTTATTCATAATGAATGAGGCCTTTGATCTGACCCGCTTTTTTGGCTATCTCTTAGTGTGGTTAGGGGTGATTGTTTTTTGCATCAGCTCCTTTAAACAATATAGGCAATCCCACCAGAGCAGTCATCAAAAAAGAATTTAATCCCATTTCCCTCGGAACATTATTATGACAGAGCATGCACATCTCAAAGAAACCAAAGTTGCCAGTAAAGAAATCTATCATGGTCAAATCGTCCAAGTCTATGTTGACACCATCGCTTTAGCTGATGGGCAAAAAGCCAGCCGTGAGGTTGTTCGTCACTGCCCATGCGTGGCTGTGTTGGCCATAACCGATGACGATAAAGTAGTCTTGGTACGCCAATTCCGCTACCCGGTGGATAAACCTTTATTAGAGATTCCTGCCGGCAAAATGGATAGCGACGAATCCGAAACACCTGAAGCCACCGCAGCAAGAGAATTAGCAGAAGAAACGCCTTACACGGCCAAAAATCTTGAGCTTATTCATAATTTCTATACAGCCCCCGGTTTTTGTGACGAGTTTATGTATTTATATCGGGCTCACGGTCTGACTGCCAATAGTCAACTCAAACCGGATGAAGGCGAGTTAGTTGACACCGTGCTTTATTCACGCGAAGAAGTCATTAAGGCATTAAAAAATAAAGAGATCGAGGATATAAAAACCATCGCTGCTCTACAGCATTGGTTACTAGAAAGCCTCTAAGACTGAGCTATGTTCAAACAGCCATCAAGCCAAACACCACCAATAAAAGCTATAGTGACTGCCTCAGAAGCAAGGGAAACACGACTAGGCGTACTCTATGCGCTGATCTGTTACTGTACCTGGGGCGTCTTTCCGCTGTATTGGTCTATGCTCAATGACCAAGGCATGTCTGCCTCGCAATTGATGGGGCATCGAGTGTTTTGGGCTTCAGTGTGCGCGCTGTTATTACTCTTTATTAGTCGACAGCAAGACATTGTTCTGAGCACCTTTAAAAAACCCAAGGTGGTGTTGGTTTTCTTTTTAGCTTCAATGGCTCTGGGTACGAATTGGCTGGCCTATATTTACGGCGTATCTATTAATCGTGTGATCGAAGCAAGTTTAGGCTACTTTATGTCACCCTTAATGAGTATTGCCTTAGCCCGGGTCTTTGTGGGTGAGAGAATTAACAAGGCTCAAAGTATCGCTGTCTTCCTCGCTTGTTGTGGTGTGTTATGGCTTGCTGTATTAGGGGGTCAAATTCCTTGGATCGCCTTGCTTATCAGCATATCCTGGAGTTTTTATAGCTTATTGCGCAAACAGGCTAGTCTATCCGTAATTCCCGGCTTTACGATAGAGACCCTTTTAATGCTGCCTTTTGCCCTAGGCTATCTATTCTACTTACACACCTTGGGCGAGTTTCGATTCTTTGATTTACCATCAAAAACTATTTTATTGATCATTGGAACCGGTGTATTAACTAGTTATCCCCTGTTGTTTTTTGCGGCGGCAGCCAAACGAATCCGCCTCAATACCTTGGGCATTTTGCTGTACATCAATCCGACCATGCAGTTTCTAATCGGACTCCTGATTTTAAAGGAACCCTTTGACAGTATGCGTTTTATCGCCTATGTTTTGGTCTGGATTGCGGTGATTATTTTTACCGGCAGCAGTTATAGGGAGTATAAAAAAACAATGTTGCTCAACACTGATTAAGGTGATAAACCGGAATTCCCCTGCTCCACCGGGCTGGAGATACTCATCAGTTTACGCTCCGGACGCGCCAGACGCTGTGCACTATGAGCAAAAACAACACCGCTAGCGGGACTGATGACAGTGGTTTTTGTAAGACTAACCGGATCAACAATATCAACAATTGCCTGACCGCTTTCTACCCAGTCACCGGGTTGCACTAAATAAACTGCAATCCCCGCCACCGGCGCCTCAACATAACACAGACCGCCCAAAGGATGAGCAGCACATAACAAAGGCGGTGGCTCCTTCACCTCAGTCTCAGCCAAACGAAGATAGCCTTGATGATTTAAGTATTGAATAATGGCCTTGGCATCCTCAGATGCTGATTGATGCGATAGGTCATACTCGCCTCTGAACTCAACCGTGCTACTGATACAGGCCAAATCCAGCGCAACCTCGGGGTATTGTTGTCGCAGACGTGCCCAAACTGAAGAGACTACCTCATCAAAGGAATTACTACCTGAGTCCTCAGAAAGCAGTTGGCATTGGCTGCCTAAATAACACGCTAAAGGCTCAAGCTTAGGCCAAGCCTCAGGGGTACCATACAGATGCATGACCGCGTGATTATCACAATGTAAATCCAACACCAAATCGGCGTCATAAGACCATTGAAGCAAGGTTTTATGCAGGGAGTCAGTTTCTGAACTGACAACCATCTCATTGAGTACTCGTTGCAAATAACGACGTACTAATAACGTATTTTCTGTGGCACTCGCTGACCAAGTGATACCCTCGCGCTCAATTAATTCGATTAGTCCTCGATAAAGATCAAAACGAGCTTGCAGTCGATTAAAGTTTTGAGCGGTTGCAAAGTGAAAACGACCAATATGCTGATAATTCAACATTTGCCCTAAACCGATGGGATTACAGAAAGGCACTAAAACAATACGCGCATCTAGACGATTTTCCTGTTCGAGCTTTAACAAGGCGTCATGCAAATAATAAGCCACTAAAGAACCAGGCAACTCATCCCCGTGTAGGCTAGCTTGCATATAGACTTTTTTAGCATTGCTTGGTCCAAAATGAAGCGCGCTAAGCTGATAAGATGTACCCGGCGTAGAGCCTGTTAAATTCACCGTTTCTGTTTGCATAAAAAACCCCATGTAATAAAGCTTAAGCCAATAAGTGTAACTGATTAGTGCTTAAAAGTATTGTCTACAAATTACACTTAAAAACCAAGTAAAAATCAACACATAACATTCAGGGTTTTATAAGAAAATAAAACTTCATTCATCTTTAGCTAATTTCACCTAACTTCGCTCATCTTGTTTATAAATTGATTTGCATAGCTATGCTACAAATACTATTATCATTGACAGCTTAATGGAGACATAAATGGAAACTATTGATTTATCCCGTACAAATACCTTTGCTGAACTTGAGACCGCTAAATGGACTGTGGCTCAAGTCAATGAATTATTTGAATTACCCTTTATGGAGCTAATGTTTCAAGCTCAGACAATTCACCGCCAATTCCATCAGGTCGGTGAAGTTCAGTTATCAACACTGCTATCCATCAAAACAGGCGGTTGCCCCGAAGACTGTACTTACTGCCCTCAATCCTCACGTTACACCACTGATGTAGAAAAAGAAAAACTAATGGCTGTCGAGGAAGTGGTTAAAGCCGCTCAGGCTGCCAAGGAACAGGGTGCTTCACGCTTCTGTATGGGCGCTGCATGGCGTGGCCCTAAGCAGCATCAGATTGAAGTCGTCAGTGAGATGGTGCGTCAGGTTAAAGCCCTCGGTATGGAGACTTGTGTCACCCTTGGTATGTTGAAAGATGGTCAAGCAGAACAATTAAAAGAAGCCGGACTTGATTATTACAACCACAATATTGATATCGCGCCTGAATTCTACGGCAACATCATTACGACTCGCACCTACCAAGATCGCCTAGACACGCTCGAACGCGTGCGTGAAGCCGGTATTAATGTGTGCTGTGGAGGGATTGTCGGCTTAGGTGAGTCGCGCCGAGAACGCGCCGGTTTACTGGCCGAATTAGCCAATATGAACCCCCCACCGCAATCTGTACCAATCAACCATTTAGTTAAGGTAGCCGGCACCCCACTGGCCGAAGAAGAAGATCTGGATCCCTTTGAATTTATTCGCACCATTGCAATTGCCCGTATTTTGATGCCTAATTCCAAAGTGCGCTTATCTGCCGGTCGCGAACAAATGGATGACGGTACACAAGCACTTTGCTTTATGGCGGGTGCCAACTCGATTTTCTATGGTGATTGCCTACTGACTACCGCTAACCCTCAAAGAGAAAAAGATCAGGAAATGTTCCAACGCTTGGATTTATATAGTGCTTAAATAAACTCCACCACTACGTTATCACCAACTATCAAAAAATTAAGCCCATGATATAAAATCATGGGCTTAATAGTTTTATAGCATCCGCACGAGGAATTACTGATTAGAACTCTCTACACGGTATACCAACACTGAAACAGGTGCTAATTGGATGACCTTGGTGGTGACGCTACCTAAGAGCAAACGAGATAAACCACTACGACCATGAGTTGCAATGTAAATTAAATCGCAATTATTCTCTTTAGCTGCCTCAACAATACCGTCAGCCACGTTGTAATTGGATACGATAGCCGAACTTGCCTTGACACCTGCGGTGTCGGCTCGGTCCATGACCGGTTGCAAGTACTCCTCAGCTTCCTTGCGAGCAGCTTCCTCATAGTCTGTATCTGAAATAGCATAAGATGCAGCCACGCCATCAAAACCCACTAGCGTAGAAAAAGGCTGGGTAATATTTAAAACTACAATTTCCGCACCGATTTGACGAGCAAATGAAATACCTGAATTTGCAGTTTGTGCTGAAATATCAGAACCGTCGATGGGTAATAAAATCTTCTTGTACATAAAGTTATCTCCTTTTAAGATTCTCTGGCTGCCGCTAAGGCATAAGCTGTTGCGCTACGATTGCCACTACGACAATAGGCTAACACAGGCTTCGGTAGTTCCTCAAACACAATTGCAAACTCCTCAACCTCCCCCTCAGTTGGACCACCACTAATAATAGGCAAATAAACTGCCTTCATGCCTAAACTCTCTGCCAAACCAATCATCTCTTCAGATGAAGGCTGCTCAGGGCTGAGCTCAGCATCCGGACGGTTAATTAATAAAGTACGGTAACCTGCCTGACTGGCAGTACGTACATCGTCCGCGGTTAATTGCGGAGCCACGGCATAGTCGTCGTTAAGCTGTGTAAACGGCATATCACTCATATAAATAACCTATAAAAACTAGTTTATAGTCCTATTATAAACATCTAAAAAATTAAATAAATGAATTATTAAAGAATTTTTATCTAGCTCCGCTACTCTAAACGTCGGAGAAGTTAAATCTATCCATTGATTATTGATTTAAGTGTAAACCAATAGAACGAGGCAATTGACGATTAATTGAAAAATCTAAAAGAAATAATGCGAGGACTTTTTAAACTAGAGAAACATCAAGAAAAAGCGAGATACCACCCTCTCGCGAATTCCGGATTTATTTGAATTGATGCCACAGAGATTGACCACCGACCGCTTTATCAAGCACCTCGACATAGGCATTGTGCGCTGTTAACTCCTCTGCATCGGCTTTAATGATCGGCAAACTCAACACACCGGTCAAGGCTGCCGCTACTTCGTCACGTTCAGCCGGACTTTGTTGCTGCTCTTCCTGCATCGCATCCAATAGACCAAATTGCTCGCGAGTCATCGCTAGCCAAACATCGGCTAATAACTCCGCATCCAATAAAGCACCGTGTAAGACACGATGTTCATTAGAGATTCTTAGGCGATCACAAAGCGCATCCAAACTATTACGCTGACCCGGGTACTTAGAGCGCGCCAAGGCCAAGGTATCGGTAATTTTCCCGACAATCTGTTCGACTGCAGCAATTTTTGAACGCGCAAACTCGGCATTTAAGAAACCCACGTCAAAGGCCGCATTATGAATCAGTAACTCTGCGCCCCGGATGTAATCAGCAATTTCGCGAGCATGCTTATCAAAAGTATTAAATTGACTCAAAAACTCGGTTGTTAAACCATGCACCGCTAAGGCGCCGGGGTCGGAATCTCTCTGGGGATTAAAGTAAATATGGAGATTATTGCCCGTAGGCTCTCGGTTGACTAACTCAATACAACCAATTTCAACCACACGGTCGCCATTATGGGCTTCAATACCCGTAGTTTCCGTGTCCAGAACAATTTGACGCATTTGAAATATCGCAATATTTAAAAAAACCTAAGTAAAAATCTCTACTTAGGCTTTGATATGTGGTGATTAGAGACCTGAAACTACTGCGTTGAAACCTGCGTCAACGTGTAGAATTTCACCGGTGATACCGGAGGCTAAATCAGATAATAAGAAAGCAGCTGATTTACCCACATCATCGATATCAACACCGCGCTTAAGTGGAGCATGCTCAGCGACGAAATTAAAGATGTAGTTAAAGTCCTTAATACCGGCAGCTGCCAATGTCTTGATAGGACCGGCAGAAATACCGTTAACACGAATACCCTTATCACCGACTGCTTTTGCTAGGTAACGGACACTCGCTTCGAGTGATGCCTTAGCCAAACCCATCATATTGTAGTGAGTAATCGCTCTCTCAGCGCCTAAGTAAGTTAAAGTCAAAAAGTTGCCTTGACGCATTTCTACTAAAGGTAAAAATTCCTTGGCCAGAGCAGCAAAGCTATAGGCAGAAATATCGTGTGCTGAACGGAAGTTTTCACGGTTGTAACCATCGAGAAAATTACCGGCAATCGACTCACGTGGAGCAAAACCGATAGAGTGAACCACTGCATCAACGCCATCACCCCAATGCTCAGCGATTTGCTTTACACAATCCGCAATGCTTTCGTCGGAGGATACATCACAGGGTACAACAATCTGACTGCCGAACTCCTCAGCAAACTCCTTGACACGACCTTCGAAACGCTCGCCGGCGTAGGTAAAGGCTAATTCAGCGCCCTGCTCATGACAAGCTTTGGCAATCCCGTAGGCAATCGAACGATTTGAAATCAAACCGGTCAAGACAATTCGTTTATTCGCTAAAATACCCATGAATTTTCCCGTAATTTTTTCTGTAACTCAAAATAATTAATTATAACTTCTTTTTATAAATAAGGAATGCCTAAACCACCTTAGCGGTTTAGGCAAATAATTTCTCACTAACAGGTGATTTTACCCCTCAGTACCTGAGTAAGGCAATCTTAATACCATTCCGGCTTGTAAACCATCAACCGCGATATGATTTAAGGCGGCTAAGTCATTAACACTCGTATTATAGCGGCGAGCCAATGAATATAAGGTCTCACCCTTGGCAACACGGTGCGTAGAAGGATTGCGATCGCTGCTAGAAGCGGTATTGGCCGCTACCGAAGCCTGTGGCTGATAAGCTGCAGAACGGGCGCCGACACTACGGCCGGAGGAATTATCATCCCAGCTCACGCGTTGCGCAACCGGTCCACTGCTTTGTACATTAGAGGCTGTTCTTGCTGCTAAAGACTGACTACCGCCAAGATTTGGTAAGGCTGCCGCCGGTGGGTTACTTGCTGCCGTTGTCATTGCGCTTGTCGTATGACTGGCAGAAGCGGCAGATGACGATGTATTAGCAGCAAGCGCAGGCACAGAAGTAGCCATCGAGCCATCAGAACGAATTAAATCGGCCAATGGATCAGGACTACCACTCACGTTGCCGGCAGTATTTCTTGCCATCACGGTAGCTGAACCCGGTCTAGGCATCGGCGACGAAGGTCGCGCTGTTGGTGTCGGTGCCGGCGCACGTTGTTGAGCTAAAGCCGGAACCGCTGCCGACTGACTTATCGTAGCTGTCGGTGTACGTGTACGCTCAATAAGAGCTAACATCATATCAGGCGTTGCAGTCGCCGCCGGCGCAGGTTGTTGTCTGACCGGGGCGGGTGAATTTGCTCTGATACCTGAGGGTGACGCACTAGGTGAAATACCTTGTCCACGAGGTAACATCAACGTTCTGCTATTAATCGCGACATGCTGATTACTGGTGTAGCCATTTAACTGCTTTAATAAGGCTAAATCAATGCCATGACGCTGAGCGATATCTGCTAGAGACTCACCCGAACGCGGCGTATAACCTGAATAAGAGGCTAAATTGCCCTTGTAGTTGGCAAGATTTTTTTTGTAAGTAGCGACATTTGCCTTAGGAATAAGGATACGCTGTCCGTGCTCAGCCAAGATAACCGGTCGATGAAATTGCGGGTTCATCTCTTTAAACTCGGTAGTCGACATGCCCGCTAATCTAGCTGCCACATCGATATCAATATCAACTGTTTTAGCAACCTCTTCAAAATAAGGCTGATCAGGAACTCTAGGTAAGGTGATGCCGTATTTGGCCGGATTACTGATAATACGCTTAAAGGCTAAGAGCTTGGGCACATAATCACGAGTCTCTTGTGGCATCTTCAGGGACAGGTAGTCAGTACCAAGGCCCTGAGCGGCATTACGATCACGTGCACGCTTAACAGAGCCCTGCCCCCAGTTATAAGAGGCTAAAGCTAGATGCCAGTCATTGCCTTGGAAATTATATAAATAGGCTAGGTAATTAATGGCTGCTTGGGTTGAGCTGACCGGGTCACGACGCTCATCACGCCACCAATTTTGAGCCAATTTAAAATCAGTGCCGGTCGCCGGCATAAACTGCCACAAACCTGAGGCCTTAACACGTGATAAAGCGGTGGTGTTATAAGCGCTTTCTACAAATGGCAATAAAGCCAATTCGGTCGGCATACCGCGTTTTTGTAACTCAGTGGTCACGTAGTAAATGTATTTACTGGAGCGATTTGCCATGGTCTGCACAGAGCCGGGACGCTTGGCGTAATAATCTACCCAATAGTCAACGCGACTATCTCTTAAATCAGGCATCGCATAGCCCGCGCGGATACGATCCCAGACATCATTATGGTGTCTGGACGATGCCGAGCTATTGTTTTTCAGGTTTCCGCCCGTTGAAGAGCAGCCGCTAACAATCGCGGTAGTCGCTAACAAAGCGTAAACTAATAATCTCATAATCAGAAGACCTTGCCTTTAAATTGATCTAAGAGATGAATGGGAAAAGTGTCATGCATTATAAAGCAAAAATAGTTTTTAGCTACTGTGCTAGGTCAAAAAAGTCCAAGCTTTGCGTCGCTCTATTTAAGCTAAGCATTATTTTTCCACTCACGTAAGGCGCCAAAAACCGCCTCGGCTTCTTTTAACTCAGCCCCTACATAGGACTCAGCCGCTTGTATTACTGCCGGCTCACGTACTCGCATAAAGGGATTGGTCGCCTGCTCCTGGGCAATCGTCGTCGGCAATGTCGGCAAATCCTGAGACCTGAGCTCAAGAGCTCTAGTTCGCCAATCCTGTAACGCTTCGTTAGTCGGTTCGACAGTTAATGCCCAATCAATATTACTTAAGGTATATTCATGAGCACAATATATATTAGTATTTTGCGGCATTTCCCTAAATTTATCAATACTTTGCAGCATTAATCTAGAATCTCCTTCAAATAGACGTCCACAGCCACAAGAAAATAAGGTGTCGCCACAAAAAAGAACCGCTTGGTTTATATTAATCGTCGCGGTATAAGCGATATGCCCCATCGTATGACCGGGTACTTCAAGCACCTGAAACTCGCTATCAATACCCTCAATTTTGATGCTATCACCCTCTACTAAAGCGTCATCCAGAGCAGGTATCGGTCGAGTTTCAAACGCCGGTCCGTAAACCCGAGCATCGTATATCTCTAGTAAATCACGAACACCACCGGTATGGTCGTTATGATGGTGAGTAATTAAAATGGCCTTTAAATTTAAACCACGGGATGTCAGATCTTGAATCACCGGTTCAGCTTGGCCAGGATCAACAGCGATGGCATTATCACCTTGGCGAATAATCCATATATAATTATCGTTAAAAGCGGGTACTGGATAAATCTCAATATTCATAAATCCCTCCTTATTATTTGAGTTTGAAGACTACTGTGCAGAAACAGACAATACGCCAAATCTCTCTTGACGAATGGCTAAGCACCCCCATGGGCGAGTTAGCGACTGACTGGATACAAGCCAAGTCTGACGACTTATTGGCTAACGTATTCGGCTACACTGCATTGCAATTAGGTCTCCCGAACTGCCCTCTGATGCGTAAAAACCGTATTCGAACTCAGGTTATTCTAACTCAAGATGATTTAGAACACCTGAATGATGCCCGTCCTGATACAGTTACAGCTAGCGATGTAGACAATAACTTACCCTATCAAGCCGAGTTGGAAACGCTTTACAACGACAAAAAAGACATCCCACAGCCCTTTAGCCAAGAGCAAACTCAAGCCACACAAAAACCCTATCTAAACTACGACAATGAATCGGTTGACCTTATCATTCTGCCTTTTACTTTGGATAGCCACCATAATCCACATCATCTTTTACGAGAGGTCGAGCGCATTCTAGTCAATGATGGTCGGTTGTTGATTTTCGGTTTTAATCCCTACAGTCTTTGGGGCTTACGTAATAAATTTTCCCGTTTTCCCTATCTACCCATTTCCAATAAAAAACAGATATCACTACAAAAAACAAAGGATTGGCTACAATTACTCTCCTTTGAAATTGACCGAGGCCAACTTGCTTGCTATGAACCAGCCTTGATGAACAAAAAGTGGTTGCAGAAATTCGCCTTTATGAATAAAGCCGGTAATCGTTGGTGGCCCTTTGCCGGTGCCGTATTTTATCTCTCTGCAAGCAAGCGTCATTGCAAGCCGAGCTTAATCGGCCCGGTCTCAATTAAAAAGAAAAAGACTGCGCTAAGACCGGCCGCCGTAGCGACCAAAAATAAACTTTAATCTGAGGTAAAGATGTCAAATAAAACCGTAGTACAAATTTGGACTGATGGTGCCTGCAAGGGCAATCCCGGTCCCGGGGGATGGGGTGTTTATATGAAATACAAAGACCCAAATCATGCCGGCAAAGAAAAGGAGCTTTTTGGTGGCGAAGCGGAAACCACTAACAATCGTATGGAAATGATGGCCGTCATCAAGGCTTTGGAATTCATCGAGAAGCCCTGGAACATTGAGTTATATGTTGATTCTCAATATGTTAAAAAAGGCCTAACGGAGTGGATGGCAGGTTGGATCAAAAAAGACTGGAAGAACTCGGCTAATAAAACGGTTAAAAACAAAGACCTCTGGTTGCAATTATTAGAACAAACAAAGCGTCATCAAATTACGTGGTTCTGGGTTAAGGGTCATAGTGGCGATGCCGGCAACGAACGCGCCGACGAGCTTGCCAACAAAGGCGTTGAACAAATACTCGCCGACCACTAATAAGAACTAGTACTGACCGCAATCAAGTCGACGTGCACGCTCACGCTCATAATCCGCGGCTTTATCCATACGATTACGGTTCAAGAAATTACCCGGACCGGGACCTACTTGAGCGCTACTTTGAATAATGCGCTGATTAGAAACCGCACAACCGTCATTTTCAACTAATTCACCATCTTGGGAGGCACAAGCCCCCAAGACTAAAGCTGCAGCAATAGCTGTTACTAATTTAAAATTAAACATTTAATTATCAAAACTCATAAGAATAAACAAACAGCCTAACCATAAGTGCACATTTTCTGTACACTCATCTCACGCACTTGGTTTAAGCGCTTTTGGGCAGCCTCCATAACCTCGGCATCACGCCCTTCAGGCGCACCGAATTTATGCTTATAACGTACATTATTAATCACCCGATTGAGTTTTTCGGACTCTTTCCATAAGTCACGACAAGTGACGGCCTCCATCTCGGCCTCGCTCATCGGTGGATAAATCGGTGCTTGCACACAAGCACTTAGTGATAATGCTGCTAAAGCAGAAAAAACAACTTTTTTCATGATAAATCTCCTTTGCTGGTATTTTATCTGATTATCGCCCGCGAACTTGTTCAAAATCCATAATGCCCGGCTTAAAGCTATAAGCTGCACCGGCACCCACAACCAAACTACCTTCGATAGGCTCTAGAGCAATCAAATAAAAATCGCCAAGACTTCTCAGTAAGGACACCATCTTACCCTGTCTCGCTTCTAAACCTAACAATACCTCATCAAATAAAGACTGATCACGGCTAATGACCCGACAGTTAACCTCATAACGAACGCGCGCGCGAACAAAGAGATTATTTGTTTGCTCTTCGTCTTGCAACAGCATCATTGAGGCTTGCGGTCGCTCAATTAAATTTGGGGTATGCTCTGCCAAATAACTGATAAAAATATAGAACATGCCATTGTGTTCATAAAAAGGTGCATAACTTATCAGCGGTGAACCATCGGCATTAAGACTGGCTATCAACAAGCTCTTTTGTTGATGGAGTTGCGCTAACTTATCGCTTAAGTCGTTATTTTTAGCTAGACGCTCTTCACTGGATTGACTCATGACTTCCTCCGGATTGACTTCACTTAATGTGTGAACAAGCTTGTTACTATGGTTAATAATAGCTGCAGGGCTTACATTTTACATTTTTTGATTTAATATGAAGCGATTGATATCTCAACCTTAAAAAGCATTCAAAAAATCAATTATGCGTATTTTACATACATCTGACTGGCATCTAGGCCGCTCTCTACTAGGTAAACGACGCTATGCGGAGTTTACCCAGCTGTTGGACTGGATGCTGCAATGCATTGAACAATGGCAGATTGAAGTATTAATCATAGCCGGCGATATCTTTGACACAACCACCCCTAGCGTCACAGCCCAAGATCAGTATTACAACTTTCTGGCTAGCGCCGCGACTAAAACTAATTGTCGCCATATCGTGGTGATTGGTGGCAATCACGATTCAGCTAGCTTTTTAAACGCCCCCGGCGCCATTCTTAAAAATCTTAATGTGCATGTGGTGGGTCAAGCTTGTGAAAACATCCAAGACGAAGTCCTGCTGCTGGACAACAGTGAGGGCGATGTGGGCTTAGTCATCGCTGCCGTGCCATTTCTAAGTGATAGGGATATTCGTCACTATGTGCCCCTAGAGAGTCTGGCAGACAAGGACCTACGCGTAGTAGAGGCTTATCATCAGCATTACCACCAAGTCGCCGAACACGCTACCCAACTTGCCGCCCAGCATGCCGTACCGATGGTCGCAACCGGGCATTTATTTATGACCGGCGGTCTGACCTTAGAAGGCGATGGTGTGCGGGATTTGTATGTGGGCACCCTGGGACAATTAAAAACCGATTTATTTAGTCCGAATTTTAACTATGTGGCTTTGGGTCATATCCACCAAGCACAAAAAATCGCCGGACTCAATCATATTCGCTATAGTGGCAGTCCTCTACCCATGTGCTTTGATGAGTGTCGGCGACCTAAAAATGTCTTAATCGTCGATTTTGATGAACATCATGAGGCCCAGGTCACGGCAGTGACGATTCCCACCTTTCAACGTCTAGAAAAAATCTCCGGTGATTTAAAGTCCTTATTATCTCAACTGGAAGCTCTTAAGACACTAGATGAGTCAATCTGGCTAGAGGTCACCTATCAGAGCGATGAACTGCAGCCCAATCTACGTGCTATCTTGATGGAGCAGATCAAAGATTCGTCAATAGAAATATTAAAACTTATCAACCATCAACGCCAAAGTCTGCATTTGCAAAGCGCGGGCGAACTTGAAAGGCTGAATGAATTAAGGGTTGAGGATGTTTTTAATCGCCTCTTAGATCGTCAAAATATCCCCGCGACCCAGCGCATTGATTTATTAAACACTTACCAAGAAACTTTGCACCGATTACAACAAGATGAAGAAACAGAGTTAAGCCAGAGGAACTAACAGAAAGTCTATGAAGTTATTAGAGCTACGGTTTAAAAACCTGAACTCTCTTGAGGGAGAGTGGTTAATTGATTTTACTCAGACCGAGTATGAACAAAATGGCATTTTTGCTATTTCGGGTCCCACCGGTGCCGGTAAAACCACCCTACTGGATGCGATTTGTTTAGCCCTTTATGGTCGTACCCCAAGGCTCGATACGGTCAGTCAATCACAAAATGAAATCATGTCACGCCAGCATGCCGAATGTTTTGCTGAACTTAAATTTCAAACTGCAGATAACATCTATAGCGCTTCTTGGAGTCAAAGACGTGCTCACAATCGGGTCGATGGCAATCTGCAACAGGTTAAGCGAGAATTATTTGATGTCAATTCCGGCAAATTACTTTCCTCTCGGATTAATGAAATCACGCAACTGACAACAGACATCACCGGTCTCGATTTTGAACGTTTTACCCGTACCATATTATTAGCTCAGGGGCGTTTTGCCGATTTCTTAAATGCCAAAGAAGAAGAACGCTCTCCGATTCTGGAACAAATCACCGGCACCCAGATTTATAGTGATATTTCTATTAAAGTTCATCAGATAAAAAGTCAAGAAGAAAAAAAACTGACGGAACTGACGGTCGTACTTGACGGGATTATATTATTAAAGCAAGAAGAGGTAGACGATCTAAAGCAGTCTTTAAACGGTCTTAATCGTCAGCTCAGCAACATTGATAAACAACAAAAGACACTGAGTCAGCTGATCCAGTGGTGGGAGGATTGCACTAAAGCCGAAAAACTCAAAGAAGAGTTAAAAACAACACTGACCCAATGTCTACAGCAAGAACAACACTTCGCCCCACAAGCAGCTAATTTAGCCCTGGCAAATAAAACCTTAGCCTTGATTAAACCTCATGTTGAAATTGAGAGTTTACGGGTTGCCCATCAAAACAATCAAAAAAACTTAATTGAATTAACACCGCAATTAAACACAGCGACTACTGTACGCCAACAAACACAGACGGAACATCGTGAGGCGCTAAATCAGCGTGAGCAACAATATCAGCTTTTGGAGCAACAAAGAAAAGTTTTTAATCAAGTGCGTCGCCTTGATACTGAGATCAAGCAAAAATACGAGTTACTGAACAATGATTTGACGAGTCTTGAAAGAGTTAAAGCGCTTCTTAAAACCACCACAGAAAAACTTGAAATAGACCGAGAAAATTACCAACAGGCAATAAAAAACATTGTTGAAGTTTTTCAACACATGATTCAACAGGGTTATAGCCTAGCTAAGCTAAAGGATCTCCCTTTAGCTGAAGAGCTAGACACTCAAGAGACTGACAGACTACTCGAGGCTTTAAGCCATCAAGAGGAAATCTCTCAACTAACTAATCGCCTAGATCTCGCTAAGCAGGAGCTGCGCGAGTTAGACACAATTTTTGAGCAAATTCAACAGTATTATGCTCAAAATATAGACATCAATTTAAAAAATCAGAAAAAAACTCAAATAACAGTGATGTTGGAAACGCTTAACAATAATAAAAAGCAATTTAAACAGGCACTTGAATTATGTGAAGCTAGGGTTGCACAGCACGACGCCGAGCACAAACTCTCTCTGACCCAACAAAGCTTGGAACAACATCGTGCAAAGCTGACTGACGGTCAACCTTGCCCTCTATGTGGCGCCTTGGAGCACCCTCTGGCAGCAGGTGATTTACTAAACCCAGAAAGTACAGAAAAGAGCCTAATTCAAGCAAAACAAGCCGAGAAAACAGCCAACGCTTCGCTACATGACAATGCACAACAAATAACGCGTCAAGAAACCGAACTAAAGGTTTTAGAGCAGCAATTAAATCAGCATACAAAAGAGTTAGGTGAACTACTCATTAAAATACAAGCTAAACATCAACTGTTAACTCGATTTTCCGATCTCGAACAAAGCATCAGCAGCCTTGCTGATTTAAAGGCAGCATTAGACACGCAACAGATGACAGCCGAAGCCTTTGATTCTAAAAAACAGCAACTCACGGAGCAAATTAAAGAACTCAGTAGCGAATTAAACGCTAGAGAAAAGACTCAGCGGTGGAGCAACACAGCCGGAATCAAACTCGAAGGCCTAAAGGTCAACATCAAAAACAATCAGGAGTTGATTAAAACCCATCAAGAAGAGTTCGAAGCTTTAGAAAAACGAAGTAAGACAAAAAAGGACGAACTAAGGCACTATAAAAATAATCGCTATGAACTTTTTACTGAGAAAAATCCTGACCTTGAAGAGGAGAAGCTTCGACAAGAGCTGAACCGCCTCGAATCGCTGCTACAACAAAAAAGCAAAGCTCAGCAGGAAGCAGAAAGCAACTTTATCGGTTTAAATCAAAGAATACTCAGCCTAAAAGAACACTCCGAACTATTGGACACGAAGCTCAAAGAAGTGGAACCTCAGTTCAAACTTCAACTAAATCAACAAGGATTCGATAGTGAAGAAAGCTTTTTAGCTGCCCGCATGGAAGAACAAGAGCGTTTACAGCTTGATCAGCAGCAGCGTACGCTAAACGAACGTAAAAACCTCATTAGTGAACAGCTTAAACAAACTAAAGACAGCTTGCTGCGACTAGCTGAGCAATACCCTGAAAGTCCTCAAGAGTTAGTGCGATGCCGTTCAGAGCACGAAACGCTAGAACAACAAAAAGCGGAACTAAACTCAATCAGAGGTCGAGATAGTGAAAAATTAAATAACCATTTGGAAGCACAATCCCGACTCGCCGAACAAAACAAACGCATCGAAGCTCAGGAAAAAGAAACAAATCGTTGGCGTCTTTTACATGAGCTAATCGGTTCAGCTGATGGTAAAAAGTACCGCAACTTTGCTCAAAGTCTGACCTTTGAATTGGTTTTACATTATGCCAATGCCCAATTAAGCCAAATGAGTGATCGTTACTCTCTGCGTCTTGACCCTGCACCCGGCAGCAAGCTAGAGCTCTTTGTGGAGGACCACTATCAGGGGGCTGAATTACGTTCAGTAAAAAACTTATCCGGTGGTGAGAGCTTTATTGTGAGCTTAGCCCTTGCTCTTGGTCTATCACACATGGTCGCTGGCAAGATGCGACTGGAATCCTTATTTTTAGATGAGGGCTTCGGCACCTTGGATGAGGACAGTCTGGATATCGCCCTGAGTTCACTGGCAAATCTACACCGTAGTGGCAAAACTATTGGTATCATTTCTCACGTGGCCGCTCTAAAAGAAAGAATCAGCACACAAATTCAGGTGATCCCGATGAGCGGTGGCCGTAGTCGCCTCGAAGGTCCGGGCGTCAGCCAAATATAGTCAACAACTCAAGGAGAAAAGGCAATGACTGATTATGAAATAAGTGAGGACTTAATCGAAGAGTGGCTAAGTCATTGTCATCAGAACTTCCCCGGACTCCTACAGGAACGCGCCCTAGATAGCCATAAAGGCAGTTTTGGAACTGTAGGCATTGTCGGTAGTTGTCAGGGCATGAGTGGTGCCATTGTACTAGCCGGCAGCGCTGCGCTACTCAACGGTTGCGGTAAGCTCTGGCTCGGTTTTTGCCAAGACAAGCTCCCCGTACCTTATATTGTCGACAGACCCGAGCTAATGCTAGCTACTGCCGAGGAACTGCTTGAGCGACATGATATCAGTCACTGGACGGTGGGTTGCGGTATGGGACAAGCACCAAGAGAACATGAGACGTTACGGCAGTTGCTACAAAAAGAAGGACACAAGCCTTTATTACTGGATGCCGATGCACTTAATATACTGAGCCGACATCCGGAGATGATTGATGACCTAGCCGCTCGCTTAATTCCGACTATCCTAACCCCCCACCCCGCCGAGGCAGCTCGCCTCCTAGGCTATAGCACTGAAGAAGTGATGGCTAATCGAGAAGAAGCGGCACTTGAGCTCTCTGAAAAATACTTTAGCCGCGTGGTTCTAAAGGGGCATCGGACTGTTATTAGCGCTCCTGATGAGGAATTAATTATTAACCAAAGCGGCAACCCGGGCCTAGCCACGGCCGGCAGCGGTGATGTCTTAAGCGGCATGATTATCGCTCTGTTAGCACAAGGACTGGCAGCCGATGAAGCGGTGGCCGGTGGCGTCTGGTTACACGGAGCCGCCGCTGATTTATTGGCCCTCAATCAAATCGGTCCGATCGGCCTTTGTAGTGGAGAAATCGCTGAAGCGGCGAGATTTTTACGCAATCTGTTAATTGCCGCCTAGTCTAACCAAACCCTATGGCTACTGTAGCCTCTGACGTAGCAGACGTTTAGTCGTTTGATTGTGACGCCATTCGAGCACAGAAGCCGCAACCCCACTACCGCAAACAATGGCAATCCCCAACCAACTTAAGGCATCCGGAAACTGTCGCCAGATCACCCAAGCAATACTCGCTGCAGCGACAATTTGCAAATACACAAAAGGCGCCAAGAGCGAAGCCGGTGCGTTTTGATAGGCCTTAATCTGTAGCCAATGACCAAGCGTCCCAAAAACCCCTGTAGACGCTAAAACAAGCCAGTCTTGCCATTGATACTCGGCCAAGATGCGTACTAAATCATCTAAGTAAAAAAGCACCAACACCGTACTGATGGCAGTACCAATAAGACCGGTCCACAATAGCGTCGTCATGGAGTCGTCTTCAGCCAATTTACGGGTTACCATAAACTGCAAAGAGAAAATTCCGGCAGTCATTAAACCAAACATTACCCCCAAGGGATGCAAACCGGAACCGGGACGTACAATAATCAAGACCCCGATAAAACCACAAAAAGCCGCCACCCAACGAAAGATTCGCGACGGCTCTTTTAAAACAAAAGGCGCCATGCAAAGCACTAATAAAGGGGCTAAAAAGTTAATCGCCGTGGCTTCCGCTTGTGGTAAATAGCTTAAAGCCGAGAAAAATGTCATGGTCGCTGTGAGAACCGCGGCACCTCGCAAAACCTGAAACTTCATCTGCTTCGACTTAAAAATACTTAACCCACGACCAGGCAGAGTAAATGCCAGCACTAAAAGCGCATGAATCAGATAGCGAACCCAACTCAACACCACTAATGGCAAGCCAAACTGCATCAACCACTTACCGCCGGCATCCAGAGATGACAATGCCCAAGTAGACAAGATTAAGGCAGCAATACCGACAAAAGGACGATGTGTAGACATAGTGGGCAACAACTCAAAAAAAGGATAAGTCGCCCTACCCCAGAGTGATTAATTAATTGCTTGATAAGCACCGAGTCATCTAGTGAAAAAAATGCTTCACGATAGTATGCCCGATAATTGCTAATCAGGGTTTATATCCCGGCATCGGGCTAGCGTAAGCCCTAATAATGGGGCAAGAAAGCAAAAAACAATTAAAGATAAACTACCCATGGTTTAGACCCTTAAGTTTAATTATTAAAGCAATTCATACTCTCTGCATGATAATGCGTTAAACCACGAAATTACGATACATACCACTTCAAAAGTCACTGCTTTAGAAAGTCTCTTATTTGAGTAAATAGTCTTTTTTTGTTAAAATAGTTGTAAAAGGTATACATAAAACCACAGATTTTAATTAAATCAAGCTAATGTGTTGACAGGCTCTTCACAATCATTCATAATTTAAATCTTTCGAGGGCTGGTAGCTCAGTCGGTAGAGCAGCGGACTTTTAATCCGTTGGTCCCGGGTTCGAATCCCGGCCAGCCCACCAAAATTAAGCCACGGTTATTATCTCGTGGCTTTTTTTGTGTCTAAAATTAGATTGGTATGGATTTTTTAGATACGCTAGATTGTCATCCTGTCCGGTAATCCCCCCATTTTTAGCAGTATTTCTCAGTACAATGAATTTGTAATTTCTGTATCGGTGTCATACCATCAAGTGCCAATTAGGCCGTTGATGATTATATTTCCAGAACCATTCAGTAGCACCTTGCTGTACTTCTTCTAAATCACCATATAAGTGTTGTGCCAGCCAATCATAGCGTACTGTACGGTTATAGCGCTCAACGTAGGCATTTTGTTGTGGATTACCGGGTTGGGTATGAATCAAATCATTGAACGAACTAAGTGTTTAACGCGCTGATTATTACGCCATTCGATAATCGTCACCACAATACCGCTAGCGCACACAATAAAGATCCCTAACCAACCCCAGACATCAGGGAATTGTCCCCAGATAACAAGACCCAGACCGGCGGCAGCGATAATTTGTAAATAACTAAATGGTGCTAGTAGTGAAGCCGGTGCGTGTTGGTAGGCCTTAATCTGCAATAGGTGTCCAACTGTCCCGAAGACACCCGTATTAAGCAACAACAACCATTGCCACCACTCGAAACTACGCAAAACAGCAAGCCCCTCGCTCCATTGCCAAGGCACTAGAACCAGTGCTCCGAACAATCCGACAATACCGGTCCATAGCAAAGTCGTCATCGAGTGATCTACTGCCAGTTTTCTGGTGCATAAAAATTGTGCCGCAATCACGCCAGCCGATAACAAACCATAAATCACGCCCACCGGATGCAGACCGGCGCCGGGACGAACAATCACCATCACACCGATAAACCCCACCAAGGCAGCGACCCAACGATGCCACCGTGAAGGTTCTTCAAGAAACCAAGGCGCTAAGCAGAGCACCAGTAAAGGCGCCAAAAAATAAATCGCCGTGGCTTCTGCTTGAGGTAAATAGGAAAGCGCCATAAAAACGGTGAGCGCAGCAAATAGCGAGGTACTGCCGCGAATAATTTGCATCGGGTAGTTTTTGCTTCGGAAAACATGCACGCCCTGCTTTGGCCAGGTCATCGCTAAAACCAGGACCACGTGCACGGCGTAACGAAATAGAATCAGCAAGAACAAGGGTAAGCTATGCTCCATAAGCCACTTACCACTTGCTTCCTGCATCGATAACGCCCAGGTCGAGAGAACTAGAAGAACAATACCGATAAGCGGTCTATAACTCGCTGTCATAAAAATTCCGCAACCTATCTTAGCGGAGAGATTCTAACCTCAGCGCCACGGCGCTTTACCTCCAACTCGTCCGTCGGTAGAATTTTCAAGCCCTCTAAACCTTTGATATAGCTGGAACCCTGCATTTGCATCACGCGTATTTTGTTACGCATCACCACTGGATTATGAGTCGGCATGCCAAACAACCAGATTTCGTCCAACAGACGAGCCGAGTTCATCTCGCCAAGATGTGCAATAGTCGGACCCACAGCCAACATATGACCCTCACGACCAAACGCCGGTATGGTATCTAGACCACAACTGTACTCAAGGGTCTGACCGCCTTCGTAGCGTTCGCCGGTGTTTAGATCCCACCAAGCCTCATTAGCCGGCAAGTAGACGAGCGTGCTACCGCCTTCATCCAAAATAGGCGCAACCAAAACCGCAGGACCAAATAAAAACTGCCGATCAAATTGCGCCGCGACAGGATCACTAGGAAATGCCAAAGGCATTGAATTTTGAACCGGCTGCCCACCCCGCACACCCTCTTCGATGATCCCAAGCACATAAGGGATTAAACGGTAGCGTAAACCTAGCCATTGTTTGGCCAAGTTTTGTGTATCCTCATCGTAGTAGATAGGCAACTGCTCGACTTCTGCATGGAAAGAGAAATTAGCACTGAATGTAGAAAGTGCTAACCAACGTAGATAGAGTTCGGGCGACATCGGCTCATCACCGGCGCGACCAATCATATGTTTAAGAAATGGAACGCTGCTATTTTGTGCACTAATCAAAGTACGATAAAGCTGATTTAAGCCTTGCCAGGAATTCTCAAAAGGCGCAATTTCTAAATAAGGTCGTCGCTGACTGGCGATATTGATCTGGTCATGGACCACCACGCCCTCAGGTGGAGTTGTGGACGATGAGATGCCCTCGTAAAGCGACTGCTCAATCAGGGTTGGCAAAAGCTTTCTGAGTAAAGCACCCTCTTCGTTGTGACGACCACAAGCCTCATCCGGCAACTCGAAAATAGAGGTCACAGTTTTTAGGGATTGACCATGTTCAAGTAATTGTTGATGTCGATCGCGCCAGAAATTATAGGCATCTTTGTAAGTCAAGTCTAATAAACCATAATCCTGACCACCTGTGTGCCTAGAGCCATTAAAAACCAAGGCATCACCCTCAGCATCCATAATCAACCAACCGCGGTCCCCAAGCTCTTCAAAGAGGTGAGTACCGGCAATAACCGCCGGAAACGTCGGCACAATCGCATGCCAGTTATTTTCCTGTAAATGATCAAAATAGGCCCGCGTATTGTCACCTAAACGCTCAATACGCCAATCGATGTTGAGACGGTCATTATCAATCTGTAACAAACCGGGCCAAGCATACTCAAGGGTATTAAGAGAAATTTCATGTTCACGCAACTGCTTGGCAAACAACAAGAACTCCTCATCACCCTGACTATCAAGCTGCTTCAAACCAACACCCATGGCCTGTAGCGTCGGTTGTCCACCACGACCGCTTAGGGCGGTGTATTGATCAAAGATTTCTAGTGGCGTACCGGTAAATAAATATAAATCAAAACTTTTGTTATCCGTGCGTATCTGATAGGCAGACTGATCATCAATTGTGGCCACACTATGGATACAGCGGTCAAAGCCGTCTAAATAAAGCCCCCAGCCCTGAGTAGTCCAGGCTAAAGGGGAAAATCTAAAGACCGCTTGATCAGAGACGAACTCTTCGGAACGACGATCAAAATTATGCTCGCTCATACCCAAGCCATATACTGATTGATTTTCCGGCAAATCCAACATGAGCGCCCACGACTCATCAAACACAAAAGGTTCATCGTAGTTAGTTGATGTTTGAAGTACCACCTCAGCTTCCGCAAAAGCCTCAATAGCGTCTTGCTTGGGGCTACTTTCCTCATCATCCTCAAGCTGTGTTTCAACAAAATCCATATCCCTTTTAAGTAACTTCAAAGAAAAGGGCTTGGTAGAAATTAATAACGCATAATCTCTCTGCGCTAACAACCATGCACCCTCTTGCTCTACAACGGTCAACTCAGCAGGTTGTTCGTTAGGAATAATAGATAATTCTTTTCTAGTTTTAACTCTGTCATTAGATTCGGAGAGGGATAAGCTTTTTAAGGAACCACAACAAAATCTAAATACGCCGGGAGCTTGTGCTTCTACACGTAGTACATAGTCTTCATATCCCGTCGAAAACTCGACACTATGGCCTTTTTTAGCCTCTAGGGCTAATTTATCAAGTTGAATCACACAATTCTCTTTTATTAATTACAGTAATTTCGGACTTTTTAAGGGTGAATTGTCCGCTTATAAGCTACTATTATGGCTTTTTTTTCAAAATTTTTAAACCGAAATTGATTTTTAGTTGGAAATAGGATTAAAATAGCGCCCCTTTTTTTATCTTTGACAAGTCAAAAAACTTTCATCTATTTTGCTTATCGCAATCCCAGTGCTTTGACTAATTCTTTTTCTAGAGGCACCGGCTCACCGTCCAACGTGGTTCCAATAATATCTCCGGCAAAACTGCTCCAAGTTAAACCATGGGAACCATAAGCCACCGCTAGCCAACAGCCCCGTGCATACTCCAACTCACAAATCACCGGCAAACGCCCTTGTACCACCGCCCTGCCACCTGACCAGCCCGACTCAAGCTCAGTTGATGAATCTAACTCATCAAGTGGCACCGGGATTTTTTCTTTAATCACTGCCTGACCCTCTACACTCAAGCCCGGATCGCGAACACCATGTCGGTAAGTACTACCTAAGACGCACTCACCTTGTGCAACCGGGGGAAGAAAATAACCTTGGCCGCCTAAAGCCACCTGCGGCACATGCTTAAGCCTGTTCGCCGGCACATGCATGACCTCGCCCCCCATCCAATGCATGGTAGCTTCAATCTTCGGCATTGCCGCGCGAACCTCACCGGCCACATTAGTTCGCTGCATTAAATCACTTTTTTCAAGAATCGCTAAACAGTCAGCCGCATTAGCTAAGACCACCTGATGAAACTGCCCCAATAACTCGCCATCTTGACCATATAACGCCCAATCACCGTCACTTTGCCGCTTTTGTATGCGACTTATCAAGGCATCACGTTGCTGCACAGGAAAGTGCTGATAGAGATGGGCTAAAAGTTTTTCCGGACTAATTAGACGAGCTTTAGGCCAGAAAATACCCTCATCAGGCAATTCAAAACCTAATAAATCAGAGACTTCAGACGGACTCAATCGCCGTACCCATTGCTCGGGAAAAGCCAAAGTCTCCACTGCTAAAGTGATGTCCTTGCCGTAACCATGATCTCTGTTAACCTCCAGATTACCACTACGCGACACCATAACCTCATCCGGAAAATCTCGCCAATGGTGTAAGGCGCGCAAGATGGCATTTCGACTAAGTCGGGATTTATGATTATCATCCACTGAAATA
This sequence comes from Alcaligenaceae bacterium, assembly GCA_030538235.1. Taxonomy (GTDB): domain Bacteria; phylum Pseudomonadota; class Gammaproteobacteria; order Burkholderiales; family Burkholderiaceae_B; genus Oligella. Next base: position 60,377 of record JAUNUJ010000009.1, on the reverse strand, counting down.
AATGGCGTCATGGCAGCAGCAATGTGATTCTTATGCCTAGCGGCATTCGACTCGGCAAAAGCCGGGTCAAAGACGGTCACCTGCCAACCGCGTTGGTGCATAACCCCGGCAATTCCTGCACCGGCAATCCCTCCACCCACAATCGCCATAGTTCGCTTTTTTGTACCTAACTGAGACTCTCCCCGCACAGATGGCTCTAAATGAGGCCTAGAACCGCTTGCGCCCTCTAATCGCATACCTGCTTTTTTAGCTGCCGCTTGAAAATCATCGCGTTCAAAAATTGAACTTTCCATTAGAAAATGACAATGAGCCGCAGCATAACGCAAGACCCATGGCCATGACCGTTGCTCTTTCGCCTCATCACGCACAAATACGTCAATCGAGCAGAGCCATTGTTGTTGTAAATAACTCGGCTCACCCAAGCCCAGAGTCAGACTGTAACTAGCATCCTCAGCATCTAGACGATGCACGCCGGGTAATGCCAAAGGCCAATAGTTGCGAAGCCAGGCAAACACCGCGTTGATTTGCTCAGACTCAACACCGCTTTGTTGATAGAAGCACTCAATCTGTTCCCAATTTGCTGCTGATAAATAGACATTATCGCTGTACAAAACATGCTTATTAAATGGTGTAGCCTGTGACAAAACGAGAGGTAACAGCAACCAAGCACTCTCGCCTTCGAGCATAATTTGCATTAGACCTTTAGTTTGCAGACTACTTAGCACCGACGACCATTTTTCTTCAAAACGCTGCTGCCACAACTTAAGCCAAGCTGTCGTTAAGCGTAATATTTTGGGCTCAGAAACAATCAATAGAGCACCATCTTTTATATTGACTGTTGCAGGATACAAAGTAAATTCTTTAAGCATAAATTAATTTTTAAGATTTATGATGAACTTGATTCAAAGCTTTGAAACTAGCTTTCTTTAATGAAATTTTAAAAAAGCCTCTGTAGTATAATCAAGGATTATTCTGCATGATGCGAATCGTATCTTGCCGGATGGTTGTCAGACACTATGTCAAAAACCAGTCTACGCCCTTTTGACGCTTTGGGGAAATACATTCATGCAAGACATTAAGGTGGATTTTTACCACGCTCTGGAAACAGCCACTAGCGCTGCCAAAGAAGCTGCTTCAATCCTAAACATCTACGCTCAAGATCATAGTAAATTATCGATTGATCATAAATCACGTAACGATCTCGTCTCACAGGCAGACCGAGATGCCGAACAAGCGATTTTACAAATTATGCGCGAACGCACGCCGGATATTGCGATTGTGGCAGAGGAAAGCGGTAACTCCCCGGATCTGGATCAGGCACAATTCGCTTGGTTTATTGACCCCTTAGACGGCACCACTAATTTCCTGCACGGCATTCCTCATTATGCCGTCTCAATTGGTCTAGTGGCGCGCGCAGGCACTGTGCTGATCCCCAATACGGCACCACTTGAGGTAAACACACCGATTATCGGTGTCGTTTACGATCCCAATCGCCAGGAGATGTTCAGCGCCGTGCATCAAGACGGTTGTTTTTTAAATGGTCAGCGTATTTACACCTCACAAGCTAAGCGTTTGGAAGACTCCTTATTAGGCACCGGTGTGCCCTTTAGGGATTTCTCATTTGAAGAAGCTTATATGCGAGGCTTTAAAGAGGTGATGCACAATACCCGCGGCATTCGTCGCCTCGGCTCTGCCGCTTTGGATCTGGCCTGGGTTGCTTGCGGTCGCTTTGACGGTTATTGGGAAATGGGCCTTGCCCCTTATGATGTTTGCGCAGGCACTGTCCTGGTTCGTGAAGCCGGCGGTCTGGTTGCTGATATTTATGAGCAAGAACCTTGGCCACGAGGTGGCAATATCATCGCCTCTACTAAAAACATTGCAGAAGCGTTTGGGGAGATGATTAGACAACAGCTTTAATGCCATTTTCCGGCACCCTAAAGATACTTAAAAAAAGGTTATTGGATCAATGACTAACAATAATTCAAACGAAGATAAAAAAGCCTTAGAGCAAGAGCGCAGCATGCTGCCGGAGCAAATCGGTAGCCCAAGTAAACATGCTCCTCTCAACAAGACAGATGAGATCGAAGCAGAAATCATCACGATCCCTAAACGGCTCGATAGTGAACACCAAGCCACGGTGATCGAAAAAATTCAAGAGCTTTTAAAAAAACATGAGCTGGTTGAAAACGTCCTGTCACAACAAGAAGGCGCATCCGAACGCGCTGAGTTGGTACAAACGGTACTTCAACGCAAGCACGAGGCGGAATTAGGGGATTTAGTTAACCACCTACATCCGGCTGATATTGCCTTTATTCTTGAATCCTTACCCTCTGAAGCGCGTATCAAGGTCTGGAATGCAGCACACGCCGATCATGACGGTGATATTCTTCTTGAAGTTGACGACTGGGTTCGTGAAGAGCTTATCGCGGAGATGGATCAGGACGATCTAATCGCTGCAACCGAAGACTTGGATGCCGATGAGCTCGCCGATTTAGTACCCGATTTACCACCTGAGGTCGTGGTTGAACTTCAAAAAACCATGACCGATGCCGAACGTGAGCAATTACGATCGGCCCTTGGATACCCCGACGGCACGGTTGGCGCCATCATGGATTTTGAGATTGTTCGGGTCCGCGAAGACGTGACACTTGAGGTGGTTTTACGTTATCTACGCATGTTGGGTGAACTACCGGATCACACAGACCAACTTTTTGTGGTCGATCGAAACAACAAACTTAAAGGTGTGTTGTCATTAAGTACGCTTTTGGTTAACGATTCTGAAAAATCAGTGACCGACGTGATGCAAACCGATTATCTATCGCTTAAAGCCGACGCCAAAGACACCAAGGCAGCATCGGCCTTTGAACGCTATGACTTAGCTTCAGCCCCGGTTATCGATGAGCAAGAAACCCTCATCGGCCGGGTCACAATTACTGATATTGTTGACGTTATCCGTGAAGACTCAAATGAACAAGCCTTTTCACAGGCCGGTCTTCAGGAAGAGGATATTTTTGCACCGATTCGTCGTGCCATCCCTAACCGTGCCCCTTGGTTGCTAGTCAATCTGGTCACCGCCTCTATCGCCTCGGTCGTGGCTTCACGCTTTGAAGGCACGGTTAGCGAGATTGTGATTTTAGCTTTCTTGATGTCGATTGTGGCGGGAATTGGCGGCAACTCCGGCAATCAAACCATGACCATGGTCATTCGTGCGCTGGCAGTAGGTCGTGTTAACCAGAAAAACGCCCGCACGTTACTACGTCGTGAGATTATCGTCACCAGTTGTGTGGGCCTTGGTGGCAGCTTAATCGCCGGCACCTTTGCCTGGATCTTCTCGGGCTCCGTCAAAATCGCGATGGTGATGGCGGCTGCCATGGTGCTCAATATGCTTCTAGGGGCTACCTTGGGTGTCTTAATTCCACTGATACGTGATCGCTTCAATAAAGACCCCGCCCTCGGTTCATCAGTGCTGTTGACCTTTGCCACCGATTCGCTTGGATTCTTTATTTTCCTGGGATTAGCAACGATATTCCTGATGTAATTAAGGTATTATCAGTTGCTCACAAAAAATGCAGTCGATTGAAAACCGACTGCATTTTTTGTTTGCTTAGTCAATGAGGCTTAATTAAGCTAACTTACCATGACATTGCTTGTACTTCTTGCCGCTACCGCATGGGCAAGGGTCATTACGCCCCACATTTTTCATCATGTTTTTAACGGTAATACCGCCGGCAGAGACATCGCCACCCTCACTAATTTCAACACCTGAAGCGGCTGCACCACCACCCAAGGCGTCGTCATAATCCGCATGGTGGTACTGAACATTTTGAACATGTGCCTGCTGCTGAGCCTGAGCCTCACTAACCTGCTCAGGAGCTTGGATTTGTACAGTCATCAATATCTTAACGGCTTCATCACGAATCCGATCGAGCATATGTGAGAAAAGAGCAAAGGCTTCTTTTTTGTACTCTTGCTTAGGATCTCGCTGAGCGTATCCGCGCAAATGAATCCCTTGACGCAAATGATCAAGCGCTGATAAGTGTTCGCGCCAGCTGCTATCCATACGATCTAGCAGAACCGAACGCTCAAACTGCGCCCATGATTCCTCACCCACCATATCGATTTTTTGTTGATTCTGCTTGTCCGCTTCCTCAATGACTCGCTCTAAAATGCCTTCATCATCTAAATTGCTGTCTTCAGCAACCCACTGACTGATCGGCGCTTCGAGTTTCCACTCACTAGCCAAGACATTTTCGAGCGTTTTAATATCCCACTGCTCTTCCATGGACTCTTCAGGTACGTACTGTCGCACCAACTGAGCTACAGCGTCGTGACGCAGGTTAATCAGCATATCAGTTAGCGACTCGGACTCTAAGACCTCGTTACGTTGACCGTAGATCACCTTACGCTGATCGTTAGCCACATCATCGAATTCGAGTAATTGCTTACGGATATCGAAGTTTCGACTCTCAACCTTACGCTGAGCGGACTCAATAGAACGAGTGACCATTTTAGCTTCAATCGGTTCGCCATCAACACCTAAACGCTCCATAATCGCACGCACGCGATCACCGGCGAAAATACGCATCAATGGGTCATCCAAACCTAAATAGAAACGCGAAGAACCTGGGTCACCCTGACGACCGGCACGACCACGTAGCTGATTATCGATACGACGAGATTCATGGCGCTCAGTACCAACGATGCGTAGACCGCCGGCATCCTTGACCTGTTGATTAATAGGCGCCCAAGCATCACGAATTTCCTGAATGCGACTGCTTTTCTGAGCCGCATCAAGAGAATCGTCTGCCATCACCATATTAATGCTTTTCTCGATGCTGCCACCCAAAACAATGTCGGTACCACGACCGGCCATATTGGTGGCAATGGTAATCGCACCCGGCTTACCGGCCTCAGCAACAATCTCGGCCTCACGGGCGTGTTGCTTAGCGTTTAGTACATCGTGCGGCAGACCTTCTTTTTTTAGCATCTCTGATAGTAACTCAGAGTTTTCAATACTGGTCGTACCGACTAACACCGGCTGCTTGCGTTCAAAACAATCACGCACATCCTTGATAATTGCGGCGAATTTTTGCGCATCGTCTTTGAAAATCTGATCGTTTTGATCCTCACGAACCATCGGTAAATTGGTCGGAATAATCACGGTTTCCAGACCGTAAATTTCCTGGAACTCATAAGCTTCGGTGTCGGCCGTACCGGTCATGCCGCCTAGCTTCTCGTACATACGGAAATAATTCTGGAAAGTGATGGACGCTAAGGTCTGGTTTTCATTTTGAATATCAACCTTTTCTTTGGCCTCGACCGCTTGGTGAAGACCATCGGACCAACGACGACCCTGCATAAAACGACCGGTGAATTCGTCTACAATCACTACCTCACCGTCCTGAATCACATAATGCTGGTCTCGATGGAAAAGGTTATGCGCTCTCAGAGCAACCATCAGATGGTGTACTAAGCTGATATTGCGTGGGTCATATAATGATTGGCCCTCAGGGAGGATTTTAAGTTGGCGTAAAATGCCCTCGGCCTTTTCGTGACCCGCCTCTGATAAGTGAATTTGCTGAGCTTTTTCGTCGACCCAAAAGTCACCCTCTGGCTCCGGCTCATCAGGACGCGGCTCATGCGCCATACGCGTCATCATGGCAGGAACACCATCGATTTTCATATATAAATCGGTGTTATCCTCGGCTTGACCGGAAATAATCAAAGGGGTACGCGCTTCGTCAATTAAGATTGAGTCGACCTCGTCCACAATGGCGTAAAACAGTTTACGCTGACGACGATCCTCTACTCGGTACTCCATATTATCGCGTAAGTAGTCAAAACCGAATTCATTGTTTGTACCGTAGGTTACATCGGCTTTGTAGGCGGCGATCTTGTCAGGATTAGTCTGATTTGAGTTGACCACACCAACAGTCATACCCAAAAAATTAAATAAACGACCATTGTTGTGGGCATCACGAGCAGCTAAGTACTCGTTAACCGTGACAACGTGCACCCCGTGACCGGCCAAGGCATTTAAATAAACGGCCAGGGTAGACATTAAAGTTTTACCCTCACCGGTACGCATCTCGGCAATCTTGCCCTGGTGTAGCGCTAAGCCGCCAATTAATTGCACATCAAAATGACGCATACCCAGAATACGAACGGAGGCTTCACGAACAACCGCGAAAGCCTCCGGTAGAATATCATCTAAGCTCTGACCGCCAGCTAAACGCTCCTTAAACTCGGCGGTTTTAGCTGATAACTCCTCATCGCTTAAAGCCTGCATGTCAGGCTCTAGTTTGTTGATCTTAGCTACTGTTCTTCTATATTGTTTAAGTAGTCGATCATTACGGCTACCGATGATTTTTTTAAAAATGGAAATCATATCGTCTGTGTAGTGAATATTATAAAAGTCTAAACCCAGTTTCGGACTACGAAACGGCATAGTTCTACAGTTTAACCCATAGGCTTATTCATGTGAGGGCAAGTCTGCAGATCTCAAGATATTAGGAGGGATTAATTTTGGACGATTTCGAAACCTAATCCTGACTTAGCAGCTTCAGGGTTTCTAGTAAAGAACCACCGCTTGGCACCTCAACCTCAGACAGATCCTTGCCTAACACCAACATAGGATCGATAGGTATACCATCGAGACGAACCTCAAAGTGTAAATGCGGCCCGGTAGAATTGCCTGTATTTCCTATGCGCGCAATGATTTGGCGACGCCCGACAATATCGCCGGCCTCCACCAGATTTTCATTATTGTGAGCATAGACCGTGGTCACCCCGGAACCATGATCAATCTCGACCAAGTTACCGTAACCGGAGACATAAGCCGAACTACTGACCACACCATTGCTGGCAGCATAGATAGGAGTACCCTTTGGGGCGGCAAAATCTAGCCCTGTATGTAACCTTGACGTGCCGCTAATCGGGTGCGCGCGCCATCCAAACGGCGATGACATGCGCGCTTGCAACATTGACACAGGAATCCCCGTGGGCACCCGATCCATATCAATTTGTCGACTCTGCATTAAAACATCAAAAGTACGTAATCGATTTTCTTGCTGGTAAAGCCGTTGCTTTAATAAATCCAACTCCCGACCGATTTTTTCACCGGAGTAACCCCCTTCGTCGATAAACTCCTCCATCGGACGATCATCTTCACTCAGATTGGAGTGCGGAAAAGTGTCACCGGCAATACCGAGATTTAAGGCCGAGTTGCTACTCAGACGATCAGTAATCTGAGTAATATTTTCTAAGGTGATTTTGACTTCAGCCAACTCCTGGGCAAATTGACCTAAGCCATGCTCTATCAAATTTTGTTGAATTGGATTTTGATGTACACTAGTTACATCGCTCGCGGTGCCGTCGAGCCCACTCTGCTGTTGGTAACCATAACGACGCTCCAACAGAGCACCTGAAACCAAAGCAATACAGACACACAATACAGTAATGCTAAATGACCAAACCCTTTGGGTTTTTTGTCTGGCTCGTCGAGGTGATACGAATTTTTTAGCCAAAGCTACTTCCTCACTATGAAATCACATCGTAACTACCGTAAACCGCCAACATTCCATACTGCCATGGAGTGGTTGGAACAAGAACAGTCGACAGGTGACGTATTGGAACGCGCTCGTACGATTTTAAAACTGCAACCTCTATTAGTAAATGTACTTGGCACTGAATTGACAAAGCAGTGCTTGATTATTAATTATACTGACGGCACGCTCAGATTAGCAGTCGCCAACAATGCCTGTGCAGCAAAAATTAAGCAACTGGCCCCGAGTATGACACGCCATCTAAACAAGCACGGCCTAGAACTTCACAATGTAGAACTAAAGGTGATACGCAATCCGGCTTAATTTTATGATATTTTAAAATAAAAACCGGGCCTTGACTAAGCTAATCGCCAATCGCGATTAAAACCGGCGGCCTTGGCTACTTCACTCTCGTAAGTCACAATCTCATAAGCATCGGGCTGAGCCAATAAAGCTCGCACCAATTTATTATTTAAATCATGACCTGATTTACAAGCAACGTACTTGGCCAGTAACGGTTTGCCGGCCAAGTACAAATCGCCGATGGCATCCAGTATCTTGTGCTTAACAAACTCGTCTTCATAACGCAGACCATCTTCGTTAAGAATACGATACTCATCAAGCACAATGACATTATCCAGACTACCCCCACGACCCAAGCCAGCGGAGCGCAATAACTCGACTTCCTGTGCAAAGCCGAAAGTACGGGCACGCGAAATATCCTTGGCAAAAGAATCAGTGGCAAAATCCACTTCGGCAAAATTAGCCGTAGAGGCAATGGCCGGATGTTTAAAATCAATAGAAAAAGCCAAAGAAAAGCCGGGATAAGGCTCAAGACGAGCCCATTTGGCATTTTCTCCCTCGCCCTCGATAATCTCTACGGTTTTTTTGACCCGTATAAAACGTTTAGGCGCATCTTGCTCAACAATGCCGGCAGAACGTAGCAAATAAACAAAGGTTGCTGCGCTGCCATCCATAATCGGTACTTCCTCGCCAGTCAGATCAACGTGGATATTATCAATACCCAAACCGGCCAAAGCCGACATTAAGTGCTCAACGGTTGATACACGGTACTCGCCATTAACAAGAACCGACGCCATACGAGTATTACCGACCTTTTCCGCATGAGCAGGAAAGTCAATTACTTCAGGGGTATCGATACGATGAAACACGATGCCTGTGTTGGCTTCTGCCGGACGCAAAGTTAACTCTACCCGCTGACCCGAGTGAACGCCAACACCTATGGTTTTTACCGCCTTTTGTATAGTTCTTTGTTTTAACATGGCAAGTCTTCCATAAAAAATTCGATGTGATTTATTTTGATTCGGCTATTATTTTAACCCAAGAAAAGCGCAAAAAATCGTTTTAACTCAAGCGCTTACTGAAGAATAATAATAGACATATATTTGTAACAAAAAAGCCAATACCGATTTTGACAGTATTGGCATTAGAGAGTTCCAATAAACATCACTCTTAGGTCTAGTCAGTCAACAGCACCATGTAGAACTCGAAATAAAAAGTTCTGCATGGTACCTGAATCAGACTGTAGATAGTTGATTAATTAGCTTGCTTACGGAGAAAAGCCGGAACATCGCTGTCATTACGCTCTTCCTCTGTTAAAGAACGACGAGAAATAGCCGCTGAATCAGCAGAAACGCCACCAAAACCGACATTGAGATGACCGGAACGAGCTCCACGTGCAGTGCGAATCGGATTAAAACCAACTGCAGCACCTCTGAAGCCATCGACTACTGCGCTAGCATCGTCAGTACCAGTACGAGCTTGGTGATGTTCGGTATTATCAACGACAATCTCAGGCTTTTTGCGGCCAAGACCAGTAGCAACCACAGTCACACGAATCTGATCGCCCATATTGTCATCGTGAGCAATACCGGAGATGATAACGGCGTCTTTATCGGCGTAGCCGGTAATGACTTCGTTAATCGTGCGCACTTCTCTTTGAGTAATGCTGTTGCTGGCCGTGATATTAATTAACACACCACGAGCGCCATTTAAGTCAACGCCCTCTAATAGTGGGCATGCGATGGCTTCTTCGGCAGCTTTTTTAGCACGATCTTCGCCTGATGCTACTGCTGTACCCATCATGGCTTGGCCCTGTTCACTCATAATGGTCTTAACGTCTTCAAAGTCAACGTTGATGTTACCCTCGACATTGATAATCTCTGCGATGCCGGCACATGCATTGTGAAGAACGTCGTCAGCCTCAATAAAACATTGTTGCATGGTCGCGTCTTCGCCCAGCATTTCTTCTAAGCGGTCGTTAAGTACGACGATTAAGGCGTTGACATTATCGGTTAGACTCTCAATCCCCTCTTCGGCGGCCTTCATGCGACGACTACCCTCGTAAGCGAAAGGCTTGGTGACGACACCAACGGTTAAAATACCTAACTCACGTGCAATCTGAGCAACCACCGGGCTGGCACCAGTACCGGTACCACCACCCATACCGGCAGTAATAAACACCATATGGGCGCCGCTTAAAGCATTGCGAATTTGCTCACGTGCTGCTTCAGCCGCTGCACGACCGTTTTCAGGCTTCGCACCGGCTCCTAATCCGGTAGTGCCTAGCGCGATAATGTGCTCTGCTTGAGAACTATTAAGTGCTTGTGCGTCAGTGTTAGCACTGATGAACTCTACGCCCTTAAGACCTTTGGCGATCATATGGTTGACCGCGTTACCGCCGGCGCCACCAACGCCGACTACCTTGATGACCGTGCCGCTTTGCTGCTGCTCCTGGTCAACAAATTTGAAACCTAAATCCATGCTCATTAGAAAGACTCCTAATTTTCTATACCGAAAACATGGAAATCACCTCAAAGAAAGAGCCAATGCGTCATTCGCACTGCCTTTGAGAAATCTCCACCCGACTCCACTGCAAACTATATTCTAAACTATAAGCTGTTAGTAATAAAGTTCCAAAGACGTTTTAATAAACCTTCTTTGGGTATATCACCATGTTGTGCATATTGTTGCATCCGCGAATAGCTTAATAAACCCATTGCGGTAGCAAATCTTGGCTCACAAACCACGTCAGATAAACTACCGTCATAAATTGGCACACCAATGCGCACCGGTACTTGGAACATATCCTCTGCCAATTCCTGAATCCCCGGTAACAACGCAGTACCGCCGGTTAAAACTAAACCGGTGACCTTGTGACCGGATTCTGCAATCGCGCTCATCACACCCATTAAGATTTCCTCGACACGCGGCTCAATCACCTGAGCTAAGACATGGCGTTCCATCTCACGAGATTCACGGTTGCCCAGACCGATCACCTCAAAGGTTTCAGAGGCGCCGACCAAACTGGCTTTGGCTGCACCGTAATTTAACTTAATATCTTCAGCATCAGGGGTCGGTGTCCGTAACATCGTCGCGATGTCATTGGTAATCTGATCGCCACCCTGGGGGAAAACTGCTGTATGACGTAAGGCACCACCATGCCAGACCGCCACATCAGTTGTGCCGCTGCCTATATCTACTAAGGCAACCCCTAATTCTTTTTCGTCGGCTGTTAAGCATACTTGGCTAGCGGCCAAGGCTTGAAATACTAAGCCACGAATTTCCAAACCGCAACGTCGGATACACTTGACCACGTTTTGTGTTGCACTCTGTAAACCGGTAATGATGTGCACCCGCACTTCGAGGCGAATCCCTGCCATACCGACCGGTTGAATAATACCTTCTTGCTTGTCAAGGGTGTATTGTTGAGTAATCACGTGAAGAATCTCGTGATCATTAGCGATATTAACCGCTTTGGCCGTATCTAATACACGGCGCACATCAGCGTAACTCACTTCCTTATCGACAACGGCCACCATGCCGCTGGAATTAAAGCTATTAATATGACTACCACCGATACCGGTATAGACTTCGCGAATACGGAAATCCGCCATCAAACAAGCTTCTTCGAGGGCTTGTTGGATTGAACCCACTATCTGCTCAATATTGACTACGACGCCTCTACGCATGCCTCGTGAAAGGGCTTGGCCCACGCCGATAACCTCATAGCGACCGTCGGCCAAACACTCGGCTACGATAGCTACAACGGTACTGGTACCTATATCTAGGGCAACAATTACATCCTTACTGTGGTCTCGACTCATTTTTCAATTAACTCACTTATTGCTTATCAGACGGGTCAGAACTAGTGGTATCCGCAAAGGTAATCGCAAAACCCCTAGTATAGCGGAGATCAATACGTTCTACCTGCCTTCCCTCAATTCGTTTTAACAATGCCGGCCAACTACGAACAAAGCGCTCGATGGTTTCAGCAAAACTCATCGCACCTACCCCATCGTATGGGTTCGCTATCTCGGCACCCGGGTCACGGCCCATGATCACGGTTATATTATTGTCCAGTAAAATCCGCCAAGAATAACGATCATTTAAACCCAATTCCTTGACGCTTAAATTGATCGGACTCAACCAACGGATTAATTCCGCATAACGCTGTACCACTAAGTGCTCTGAACCATCGGGACCAAAAAACTGAGGCAACTGCTCTAGCTTGTCAACCTCACCGCGATTGGCCAAATACTTTTCGCCCCAGGTATTGATCAGGGCCTCGTCATTCCACAAAGCAAATGGCTCGTGCTCTTCAATACGCAATAGCAAGCCATTTGGCCATAGGCGGGTAATATCCACGTGACGCACCCAAGGAGAGGTGCTCAAGATACTTTGAACCTTGAGTAAGTCTAGACTGAAAAAGTTACCCTGAACCCGACCATCAAGCGTGCTCTGTATACTGGCCGGCGAGGCATAAGACAAAACATCGCCTTGCTTGGGCTCTAATACAATACGGGTGATATTAAACATCGGCATATGCATGACTCGATAGGCTAAAGCCCCGAGCACGATAAGCACCCCGAGTGTCGTCAAAAAACCGGCAACACGATTAACAAAACGGGGATCCGAAAATATCACTCCAACACCTTGGTAAAAAGTAGGCTGTTAAACGCTATTTTAACCCTTGCGACCGACTTTTAGCTCAGCCGAGGCAAGAATCTTCATACATAAATCCGGATACGATATACCCTCGGCTTTGGCTGCCATCGGCACCAAAGAATGGCTGGTCATCCCCGGCGCCGTATTAATTTCTAAAAAATAAGGCTCATTATTGGCATCTAACATCACATCCACTCGTGACCAACCCTCACAACCAATCGTACGATAGGCTTGTTCACTGAGTTTCTTAATCTTTTCAGTCAATTCAGGCGACAACTCGGCTGGGCAAATATACTGCGTCTCATCAGAGTGGTACTTGTTATGAAAGTCGTAATTACCGTCCGGCGCAATAATCTCGATCACTGGCAAGGCTTTGGCATCATCACCTTGACCCAACACCGCCACGGTTAACTCTCGACCCACAATACATTGTTCAGCTAACAACACCTTATCGTATTGAAAGGCCTGCACTAAGGCTTCATCCAGTTGTTCTGCCGTTTCGATTTTGGTTAAACCAATGGTTGAACCCTCATGTGGTGGTTTCAAAATCATAGGCAAACCCAGTTGCTCAACCGCTTCTTTTAAGTCGTCTGCATTGCGCACCACATGATACTTTGGTGTCGGAATACCCTGCTCAATAAACAAGCGCTTGGTCATGATTTTATCCATGGCGACGCCTGAGCTCATAACGCCGGGACCGGTATAAGGCACGCCCATAATCTCCAGAGCACCCTGTATACAACCGTCTTCGCCGTAACGACCATGCAAAATAATAAAAGCACTATCGAATTTCTCTGCTTCCAGATCGGCCAGACTACGCTCACCTAAATCAAAGAGATGCGCATCCACGCCTTGTTCGAGCAAAGCGGCATGTACGCCGGCACCTGAATTCAGTGATACTTCACGCTCGGCCGATACGCCGCCGTAGATAACACCGACTTTAGCGAAGTTCTTTGTTGTATTAGCCATTGGCAGTCTCCAAGATTTTGGCAGGCACTTTGCTGATTGAACCGGCGCCCATTGTTATAACAATATCACCATTGCGCGCAAAGGCATGAATCGCTTGCGGCAAATCCTCTATATTCGACACAAATTGCGGCTTGACCTTAGCATCCTGCTCAATGGCCTTACAAAGCGCCTCACCACTGGCAAAACTCAAGGGAAATTCGCCGGCAGCATAGACATCGGTCAGCAACACCTCATCAGCTAAGCCTAAAACCCGTACAAACTCCTCAAAGCAATCGCGAGTGCGACTGTAGCGATGGGGTTGGAACGCTAAGACTAACCGTCTATCCGGCCAAGCACCACGTGCAGCCTCAATCGTCGCCTGCATTTCCACAGGGTGATGACCATAGTCATCAATCAGAGTATAGCTACCACCGCCATTAATGGCCTGCGCCTCAATATCGCCCACAAAACTGAATCGACGACCCACTCCATTAAAATTTTTAAGCGCAGTAATAATCGCCTCGTCCTCTACCCCGATTTCAGTTGCCAAAGCAATTGAAGCTAAGGCATTAAGCACATTGTGACGACCCGGTAAATTCAGAACAATATCCAGTGACTCGCATTGACGGCGACGACCACAGTTTCTCTGTACCGTAAAATGCATCCGCGGGCCCTCACTACGGACATCAATGGCTCGATAATCGGCCTCTTCATCAAAGCCGTAAGTCACGATTGGACGAGAAATAAAGGGGATGATTTTTCTGACATTATCATCATCTAAACATAAAATCGCCGTACCGTAAAATGGCAGATTTTGTGTAAACTGCACAAATGCGCTACGCAAACGCGCCACATCATGACCATAAGTATCCATATGGTCAACGTCAATATTAGTCACAATCGCCATGACCGGCAATAAATTAAGAAAAGAAGCATCCGACTCATCGGCTTCAACCACAATATAGTCGCCCTTGCCCAAATAGGCATTGGTACCGGCTGAATTTAGTTTGCCGCCAATCACAAAGGTCGGATCCAACTTAGCCTCAGCCAAAACGCTGCTGACAAAACTGGTGGTGGTCGTTTTACCGTGCGTACCAGCTACTGCAATACCCATTTTTAAGCGCATCAGCTCGGCCAACATCATGGCACGGGAAACCACCGGAATGCCTTGAGAGCGGGCATTTAAGACCTCCGGATTACCACCGGAGATCGCCGTTGAAATAACCACCACATCCGCTTCCGCTGAGTCGACATTAGCTGCCGCATGCTCATAAAAAATCTTTGCGCCAAGCTTTTCTAAACGCTGCGTCACCGAGCTTTTATTTAAATCTGAACCGCTCACCTGATAACCTTGGTTAATCAGTACCTCGGCAATACCGCTCATACCCGAGCCGCCAATTCCAACCAAATGGATATTTCTAATTCTATGCTTCATTTTAATCCCTAGCCAATTGCTCACAAACATCAGCAATTGCGTGCGTAGCGCCGGGCAATGCCATTGTCCGCGCTAAAATCGCCGTTTCCAACAACTGAGACCGATCTCTAGAGATCAAATACTCAGCTAACCACTGGGCACTTAAAGCAGACTGTGCTTTTAATTCTGCCGCCCCGGCATCAGCCAACCAACGAGCATTAGCCGTCTGGTGGTCATCAATTGCTCCCGGCAAAGGCACAAACAATGCCGGCACACCTACTGCAGCAACCTCTGCCACAGTCATTGCGCCGGCACGACAAATTAATATATCGGTCTCGGCCAACGCATTTGCCATATTATCAATGAAAGCCACACAATTTGCTTCCACCCCAACCCGTTCGTAATTATTTTTTAACGATTCAAGATGGGCTGCACCTGATTGATGGGTAATCAGCGGACGCTGATCCTGTGGAATCTGCGCAACCGCCTCAGGTAGCAAGTTATTTAAAGCCAAAGCCCCTAGGCTTCCGCCAACCACCAACAAACGTAAAGGTCCCTGGCGATTAGCAAAACGCTCAGTCGGCGTCGCCAAGTTTAAAAGCTCAGCACGCACCGGGTTCCCAACCACTGAGCCATTAGGCAAAGCGCCGGGAAAGGCCATCAAGACACGCTTGGCTAATTTACTAATCACCTTATTGGCGGTGCCGGCAACTGCATTTTGCTCATGTAAAACCACCGGTTTATTACTCAAAAAAGCCATAATACTGCCCGGAAACGCAGCGTAACCACCCATCCCCAAGACCACATCAGGTTGCACCTTTTTGAAAGCCTTGCGTGCATCAGCCAACGCTCCTACTAGAGTAAAGGGCAATTTAATCATGGCGGCAAAACCCTTGCCGCGCAAACCGGCAAAACTCATCGGTAACATCTGAATGCCACGCGCGGGGACTAACTCCCCCTCCATACGCTCCGGGTTACCTAACCAATAAACCTGCCAGCCGCGCTGCTGCAATTCGCCTGCTACCGCCAAGCCCGGCATAATATGACCACCGGTACCGCCGGCCATAATCAAGATGGTGGGCGCTAATACGGTGGCATCAGGCTGATCCGTAGCCATTGTGGGATTAATCTCTATGCCATCACTCATCACATATACCTCGGCGCCGGCACACCTGTAATAGGTAAGCCGCGCATTAATTGACGATTTTCATAATCCACCCTGAACACCAAACCGAGTGCACAAAGTGACATCACCATGGCTGAGCCACCGTAACTAATCATTGGCAAAGTCAAGCCCTTGGTAGGCAATAAACCTAAGCAGACACAGAGATTAAACAAGGCCTGGAAACCAATCCAAATACCAACGCCCTGAGCCACTAAACCACTAAAGAATCGGTCCATAGCAATGGCCACGCGACCAATTTTAAAGCACTTGAAGACGAGAATAAAATACAGGACGACGACGCCCACAATTCCGACGAAACCCAACTCCTCACCAATCACCGCCAAAATAAAGTCGGTGTGCGCCTCCGGCAAATAGTGCAATTTCTCAATACTGAAACCCAAACCTACCCCGGTCCATTCGCCACGGCCAATAGCGATTAGAGAGTGGACTAACTGATAGCCGGAGGATTGAGCATATTCCTCACTAAAGGGATCAAGGAAGGCGAAAAAACGCTTGACGCGCCAAGAGCTACCAAAGACCGCGGCACTCACAGTAATAATCCCGAATAAACCGATACTAATTAAATAAATACTATGCAGACCACCAAGAAACAATACCCCAATACAAATAGAGGCTATCACCATTGCCGCCCCCAAATCGGGCTCCAGAAACGTCAGCATAACGGCAACTGCCATCAAGGCACCGATAGGCAGGACGCCGCGGGCAAAGCCATCAACTAATTTTAGCTGAGCGATGGCTTCTCGATTTCTGACGGCATAACGGGCAGTGTAAAGCACCATGGCCATTTTCATCATCTCGGTCGGTTGGAAATTGACCGGGCCTAGGGGAATCCAACGTCTGGCGCCATTGACCTCTCTACCGATAAAGGGAATTAGAACCAGCACCAGAAAGATAGCGGCCGCAATATAAAAGACCAGCGACAGCTCCTCCCACTTATCCATATTGATATTGAAGACAGTGAACATGCCACAGAAACCGATACCGATAAAAATCGCCTGCATCATAAAAAAGCGATTAAATCTAATGACCTGATTACTTGGTCCCTCAGTCAACGCAATCGAAGATGAATACACCATCACTAGCCCTAACACCAAGATGGTGCCGATAACGACCAAGAGCAGCAAATCATAATCTAGCATTTTAGTGCGACTCGGAGAAACTTCGTTGACTCCCGGCTCGACCTCACTGACAAAACGATCACGCATGCTTAGACTCATCTAAATCTCCCCATGATCAAGCGCTAATTCTTGCACTGCCTCTTCAAACACCACTCCGCGTCGCATGTAATTGCTGAACATATCCATACTGGCACAAGCCGGCGATAACAGAACTATATCACCCGCATTCGCCAAACTCATCGCCGTGGTAACCGCTTGCTCCATGGAGGTGGCATGTTTGATAGTCACCCCAATACTGCTCAATGTCTGCTCAATTTGCTTAGCATCACGACCAATTAAGACAATCCCTTTGGCCTTGTCCTTAAGAGGCTTCAGTAATGGGCTGAAATCCTGACCTTTAGCTAGCCCACCTAAAATCACCACTAAGGACTGCTCTAAACCGTTAATCGCAGCTAAGGTAGCGCCGACATTGGTGCCTTTGCTGTCATTGATAAAATCGACACCGGCTATCGTGCGCACAAAATTCATCCGATGAGGTGCCGCACGGAAGCTACTCAAAGCTCGCAACATGGGGCCCCAACTAACATCTAATGCTCTGCACAGGGCCAAGGCCGCTAGGGCATTTAAGGCGTTGTGACGGCCTTTGACCGGCAACGCTTCAAGCGGCATCAGTTGCTTCAAACGCCCCACTTCTCGACTAACTTCTTGGACTTTTCTCTTGCGTGCGTTAGCGCTTAAAGGCAAATCAAAATCTTCATCACCAACACTCGCTGCTAACCACGACATACCGCCGGCGACTTGAATCCCTAGGTCACCCAATAATTGTGGCTCGTCGTCACCAAAACTCAACACATCCAAGGCCTCAGTATCAGGCACCATGGTCAATACTTCAGGCTCTAAACGGGAGACTATTTTGAACTGACTTAAATTCAGCAGCTTAGCTTTGTGCTGCACATAGTCTTCCCAACCCATATGCCAATCCAAATGATCCTGGCTCAAGTTAAGGACTACGGAGGCCTTAGGCGTTAAAGACTGTACAGTCGCCATCTGGAAACTGGATAGCTCTATCACCCACACCTGTGGTAAATCATTAGTGTCAAGTGCCTGCATCAACGCAGAGAGTGCTGCTGGACTGATATTACCGGCAGCCACTGCCGAGATATCAGCAGCTAGCAGCATATCGCGCGCCATCATGGTAACGGTGGTTTTACCATTGGTGCCGGTAATCGCAATCACTTCACAATCGTAATTCTGAGAGGTCTTTAAATCACGCAAAGCTCTGGCAAATAATTCGATTTCACCAATCACCTCTATGCCCTGTGTTTTGGCTTGTTCTAAAAACTCTTTGAGCGGTGATTGATTAGGTGATAGTCCAGGACTTAGGACCAAAGAGTCGATGCCTTCCAGAGTTTCGGCGGTCAGACAGGATGCACCCAGTGCATAGGAAATATCCGCGTCGCTGTGCGCCGCCACTGCGGCCCGAATATCGGCTAGACCCGAGGGCTCTTCACGTGTATCTGCCACCCGTAGCTTGGCACCCTGACGCAAGCACCACAAAGCACTGGCCAAACCGGTCTCGCCTAAGCCTAAAACTAATACATGTGAGTGAGACAAGGTTTTGTGTTCTACCATCGCTGGGCTCTATAAATATCTTTTAAGGTTTAACGTAACTTCAAAGTCGCAAGGCCGACTAATACCAACATAATTGTAATGATCCAAAAGCGGATAACTACCTGTGTTTCTTTCCAACCTTTTTTCTCATAATGGTGATGTAGAGGGGCCATTAACAAGATACGCCTACCCTCACCATAACGCTTTTTAGTGTATTTAAACCAACTGACCTGCAACATCACAGAGAGGGTCTCAACAACAAAAACCCCGCCCATAATAAAGAAAACAATTTCTTGACGCACAATCACCGCGATACAGCCCAACATACCACCAAGCGCCAGCGCTCCGACGTCACCCATAAAGACCTGCGCTGGATAGGCATTAAACCACAAGAAAGCCAAACCCGCACCACCTAAGGCTGAGCACAAAATCAACATCTCACCGGCGCCCGGTATATAAGGGAAAAGCAAATAGCTCGAGTAGTCGACTCGACCAACCACATAAGCAAACACACCTAAGGCACCGCCCACCATCACCGTGGGCATAATCGCCAAACCATCTAGACCGTCAGTTAAATTGACCGCATTACTGGCGCCGACAATCACCAACCAAGTCAAAATGGCGAAACCAAATACACCGAGTGGGTAACTAACACTTTTGAAAAATGGCACAATCAAGTCAGCTTGTGTCGGCAATGGCATAGTAAAACCGCTCATGACCCAATCCATAAATAAAGGCCACAAATCACCGGTTGCCGGAGCCGAAACCGCAAAACTCAAGTATAGGGAAGCCACAAGACCAATCGAGGCTTGCCAGAAAAACTTCTCTTTTGATGACATGCCTTCGGGGTTTCTATAAACCACCTTACGATAATCATCAAACCAACCGATAGCCCCAAAACCCACAGTCACAAAGAGCACCACCCAGACAAAACGATTACTTAAATCGGCCCATAACAAGGTCGAAAAGGCAATCGAAATCAACACCAAAACACCGCCCATGGTTGGTGTTCCGTCCTTGACCAGATGACTTTCCAAGCCGTATTGGCGTACCGCCTGTCCAACTTTCATTTCTAACAACTTGCGTATCACCTTAGGACCGGCCAAGAGACCGATCAACAAAGCCGTTGCGCTGGCCATCAGCGCACGCATGGTGAGATAATCAAATACCGCAAAAAAACTGTAATCTTTACTTAAATACTTAAACAGCTCATATAACATGAGTGGTTTCCCCGTTGCTTCCTATTTATTTTCCCTGCTTACTTAGCAGATCCTGCACTACACGCTCCATGCGCATCGAGCGAGAACCTTTAACCAAAATAGCTGCCGGCCCCAATAAAGCAACGGTTTTGAAAAGCGTTTCAATCTCTTTAAAATGCTGAGCTCCTGCACCAAAGGCTTGACTACTTTGCTGACTGGCCTCGCCAAAAGTCAATAAATGATTAATGCCTTGTTGCTTGGCATATTCACCTACTTCACGGTGCATTTGCGGCCCCTCAGGTCCGACCTCACCCATATCACCCAAAACCAACAAAGTCGGACCGGGCAAAGCACTTAAAACATCAATCGCTGCACGCACGGAATCTGGATTAGCATTATAACTATCATCGATCACTCGCGTACCGTTTTTAAGGACATAGTTTTGTAAGCGACCGCTGACCGGTGCAAAACTCTCAAGCCCTTGTTTGATATCAGCTAACCCAAGACCTGCTGCAAGACAGGCACCACTGGCCGCTAAGGCATTACTGACGTTATGCTCACCTGGTATTTGCAGATCAATGGCAGTTTGGGTGTTATTGGCATTAAGTACAAAACGAATCCCCTCAGTATAACTTTCCAACTCTGTCCCATACACCTCTGCTACGTCTTCATCAATAGCAAAGCGCAGCGACTCAGCAGCGCTACTTAACTCATCCCAAAGTGGCGTATACTCGGTCGCAGCAGGATAAACCGCCACCCCCTCAGCAGTTAGATAAGCAAACACTGAGGCATTTTCTTGAGCAACGGCATCAACCGTCTGCATAAACTCTTGGTGCTCACGCTGTGCATTCGTTAAAACAGCCACCGTCGGACGACATAAATCGGCAAGAACTTCAATTTCACCAGGATGGTTCATGCCCAACTCAAACACTGCAATCTTGTGATTGGCACGTAGTCTCAACAGGCTGAGTGGCACCCCAATGTGATTATTCAAGTTACCAAGGGTCGCAATATAGTCTTCACCATGAGCAGCTTCTAACACGGAAGCGATCATTTCCTTGGTCGTTGTTTTGCCATTACTGCCGGTCACGGCAATCACCGGCAAATCAAATAAAGCCCGCCAAGCCTTACTCATGGTCATTAAGGCATCCTGCGTGTTATGCACTTGAACTTGTACTAGGTTAAGCTTCGCATTGCGTTCTGAGACTAAAGCCGCCATGGCTTTTTTCTTTTCTGCCTGCTCCAGTAAACTGTGCGCATCGAAATTCTCACCCTTTAAAGCGACAAAAAACTGACCACGCTCAAGTTGACGAGTATCAGAGCAAACACTTAAACCATCACGCATCAAGAGCCCCAAAGCAGCCCACTGTCTGTCATCAAAATAATGACGCACACCATGAATTTCCTGATAATCCTCGTGCCCCTTACCGGCAATTAAAACCACATCCTCCGGCTTAGCGCGCAATATGGAATATAAAATCGAATAATCACGGTTTTTCTCGACCAATGCTAGGCGCTCTGAATCAAACGATGAAATACCGGCAACAATTTCGGCCAGAATCTGTTCCGGATCTTCTGTGCGCGGATTATCACTGGTGATATAAACCAGGTCAGCCAGCTCTTCAGCAATCTGAGCCATAATCGGTCGCTTACTGCGATCACGATCGCCACCACAACCAAACACACAAATCAAGCGCCCCTTACGTGCTTCGGCATTAGGCCTTAGCGCTTGTAAAGCGCGTTTTAAGGCATCAGGACTATGAGCATAATCCACCACAACCAAAGGCTTGTTTTGTGGGTTTAGCAACGGCTCAACCGTCTCTAAACGACCCGCCACCGCCTCGAGATTACTCAGCGTTCTACTAATGCGACTCAAGCCCCAACCTAAGCCCTCCAAAATACCCACCGTCAATAACAAATTGGAGATATTGTGCTCACCTACCAACCGACTTAAAACCTGCGTATCGCCATTGTCCGTGTGCAACATAAAGGACAAACCATAATCATGGAATGTGTAATGCAAAGCACGAATATCCGCTCTGGAATTCATATCTAGGGAGTAGGTCAAGGTCTTAGTAGCAACCGATTTTTTAGCTAGTCGTATACCTGCCTCATCATCGCCATTCAGTACGGCCAATTTTAAACCCGGCCAGGCAAACAGCAAGGCCTTGGCCGCTTCGTATTCTTCCATACTGTGATGATAATCCAGATGGTCCAAGCTCAAATTGGTAAATCCGGCAATCGCAATTCGGATACCATCCATGCGACCTTGCTCAAGACCGATAGAAGACGCTTCCATGGCGACCGTGAAAATTCCTTGGTCACGCAAATAAGCCAACATACGATGCAAACTCAGAACATCCGGGGTCGTTAAATAACCGCCTAAATTCTTACCATTAGGCAAAACCACACCTAAGGTACCAATCGTAGCACAAGCTGTATTGTTTAGGTTTAAAGCTTGTGCAACCCAACTGGCACATGAGGTTTTACCGTTAGTACCGGTAATTGCAATGACTTTAACTGCTTCCGAGGGTCTACCGTACCATTCGTCGGCAAGCATTCCTAATAACGCTCTCAATCCCTCAACGGCCAACACCGGCACCTGCATGGAAGCCTGCCTTAACGCATCGGTTGCATGTTCCGAAGCAGCATCAACTAAAATTGCCGCAGCCCCTTTATCGATGGCCGCCGGAATATATTTAGCGCCGTCACTTTGTTGACCCTTAGATGCGACAAAGACATCCCCTGGTTGGATGTCTCTGGAATCAAGCTTAAGATCGGCTCGGCTCTCGGTGTTTTGTCGTAGCCATTGCACAATGGCCGTAATTTCTTTATTTTGCTCTTGCATAACACTTCCTGCGCTTTTGCATAATGATTATCCGCGGGGATTACGATTAGACCCGCCTGATGTCTTGCTATTATTTGCCTCTAAAGTAGGACCGGCATTAAGATCCGGTGGTACGCTCAAATACTTCAAGGTACCGCTAATAATCTCACCCGTTGCAGGTCCGGCAATCAAGGTGCCAAAATAACCCGCTTTACGCGGGTTATCAACAGTGACCGCCACCACAATTCGTGGATTGGAAATGGGCGCAACCGCGACGAATGAGCCGCGATAGTCGGTACGACTGTATTTACCATTGACAATTTTACGAGCGGTACCGGATTTACCACCGATACGATAACCTTCAACCATGGCTTGAATTTTTGAACCATTAGGACCAGCCGTTTCCTCTAGCATTTGACGGACATGACGTGCTGTATCTTTACTAAAAATCTGCAAACTTTTGTTTTGTTTTTGATTACGTAGCAAAGACAAAGAAATCATATCGCCATCACGCGCCAAGGTCGTATATGCATGAGCGATTTGCAATAATGACGTCGATACACCATAACCATAGGCCATTGTGGCTTTTTCAATTAAACGCCAACGCTCCCACGGTCTCAAATTGCCCGGCGCAATGCCCGGGAAGCCGATGTCCGGTGCCGTACCAAAGCCTAGGGCTTTGAATACTGTCCACATTTGCTCGGCACGTAAACGTTCGGCAATCATGGTCATACCGATATTGCTTGAGCGACGAATAATACCCGCCACATCTAATGTGCCGTTGCGACGACTCACGTCAGTGATGGTATGACCTTGATATCTATAGCTGCCGCTACCGGTAGCAAATTTTGTATTTAAAGAAATGGCCTTAGCATCCAACGCCAATGCTGCCACTAAGGGCTTAATAATAGAACCTGGCTCAAACACATCGGTCACAGCACGATTTCTTAATAGCGCCCCCTTACGAGCTGAACGGTCATTTGGATCGTAGCTTGGGTAACTGACCATGCTAAGAATTTCACCGGTTTGAGTATCAATCACCACCGCACCGCCTGAATCGGCCGCGTGGTGTTTAACCGCTTTTTCAAGGGCTTGATAGCTTAAATATTGAATCTGACTGTCAATGGTCAGTCTGACATTTTCCCCGTCCTGAGCCGGCGACTGCGTATAGACGTCCTGAATCACTCGACCCAAACGGTCACGCAACACGGTGCGATTACCATTAACCCCGCTTAAACGCTCCTCATAGTGCTTTTCAACACCTTCAATACCGTTGTTTTCAATATTGGTAAAGCCAACGAGATGAGCAGTGATTGGACCTTGAGGATATGAACGTTTAACCTCAGGCAAAAAATAAACGCCTGGCAATTTTTGTTCACGCAGATTTTCTGCTTTATCCATGGCAACCTGACGCTTTAAATAAACGAAGGTTTTACCCATATGATTTTCCATCCGCTCTTTGATACTAGGCACGGACAAATCAACTGATTCAGATAAAAACTGAAACTGCTCAGGGGTGGCACTTTTTAATTCTTCGGGAATAATCCAAACCGCACGAACCGGCACACTGGTGGCCAAGAAGACACCATTACGATCCTCAATGCGACCACGATTAGCCGGTAAAGTCTGGTTTACTTCAAAACGCTTTTCGCCTTCGGCACGCAAAAAATCATTATTATAAATTTGATGATAGAACGCTTGCGCCAAAACAATGCCGAAGCCCCCGACAAACATACCGAGCAAGCAGAGGCTACGCCATTTTGGAAATTTATTTTCTAAAACAGGCTCATTAAAAAAACGAGGTTGGGCCTTGAAGCCGCGCTTATTGCGAGACTTAGACCGCTGAATATGTTGTAAGACCTTTTTAAATCTCATTTTTTTACCTATTCCGAACCGACTTCAATTAGGGGACTAAGCTCCGACTCTTTGATGTAAATAATTTCATTGACTTGTGGCGAATGCATTTTTAACTTCTGATCAATTTCACTTCTAATATTCATTGAGCTGGTCAACTCGGCTCGTTCCAACTCTAAAAAGCGCCATTGCGTTTCCAATTCACGTTCAACCCGAGTCGCTCTTTCAATTTGGGTAAATTGCTGACGCTGCTCATAACGCGCAGTCACGAGTTCAACCGCGCTATAAATGAACAAAGCAATCAAGCCAAATATCAATACTCTAAACATGCCAAGCCTTTAAGGGTTTTATTCAGCTACCGTTCGTTCAGCAACTCTCAGCATTGCCGAGCGCGAACGTGGATTGCGCTGCACCTCTTCGGAGCTTGCCTGCACCTTACCGAGATTAATCATGCGAGCTTGAGGCAACTCACTGTCGCGCAAAGGCAATTTAGCCAATGCCGGATCCAAACTGGAAGCCTTGGCAATTGCTTGTTTCACCGGCCTATCTTCCAGTGAATGAAAGCTGATTACCGCCAAACGCCCCCCGGCATCCAACAGTTCTAGAACTGACGCGAGGCTGCGTGCGAGTTCCTCATGTTCTTGGTTGATGTAAACCCGTACAGCTTGAAAGGTGCGAGTTGCCGGGTGGTGACCCTTTTCGCGCGACTTGACGACGCCAGCGACGAGCTGGGCGAGTTCGAGCGTGCTACGAAATGGGCTGGATTGCCTGCGATCAACAATCTTCTTTGCAATCTGGAAAGCATACCGTTCTTCGCCATAGTCTTTTATCACTCCTCTAATTTCATCGAATGAGGCGGTATTTAACCATTCGGCGGCGGTGATGCCGCGACTGGTGTCCATCCTCATATCCAGGGGCCCATCACGCATAAATGAAAAACCGCGAGCGGCGTCATCTAACTGCGGTGAAGATACCCCTAAATCCATCATGATGCCCTGCACCTTAGTTAGCCCATACTCCGCCAGAACTTCCGGCATCGTAGAAAACGCACCATGCACAGGTATCACTCTAGGATCCTCAGCTTGCAGCTCGAAAGCGACTTCCATCGCCTCCGGATCCTTATCAAACACGAATAACTTCGCCTTAGGGCTTAAATGGCTTAGCAAATAACGGCTATGACCACCTCTTCCAAAAGTCCCGTCAACAAATACGCCGTCTTTCTGCTGTGCGGGCAGTGGAGTATGCACAGTTTTGGACTTCGCATTGAAGTGCGGGTCTACTAAAGCGTTGACCGTGGCATAAAGCAAAACGGTGGTGTGGCTGAAATCTTGACTCATCTCTAGCTCTTATAGAGAGAAGTCGCCGAGATCGTCCGGTAAACCGGCCTCTAAATCGACAGCTACTAATGACTCATACTTCTGAGCATCCCATAGATCGAAATGGCGACCCATACCTACCAAAACCACATCTTTTTCCAAACCGGCTCTATCACGGAGTTGGGATGGAATCAGAACGCGTCCTGCATTATCAATATCCACGTCAAAAGCGTTACCCAGAAGGGTTCTTTTTACTGAAGCACGATTAGCGGGTAAGTTCATGATCTCTTCCAGCTTCAATTCCCATTGAGGCCTGGGATAGACCAATAAACCACCGTCAAAATTACAAGTGAACGTTAATTTTCCGCCGACACCTTCCAATAAGACGTCACGATACCGAGCCGGTATCATTACCCGACCCTTCGCGTCTATCGTTAATGGATGGTTGCCTTGAAAAATCACTGTTTTATCCCACTTTTAATCTTTTCATCCCACTTTATACCACTTCAACACCCTTTTACTCCACTTTATGACATTTTTGAGCTTTTATCAAGTTAAATCATGCTTTTAGGGCTAAAAAAAACCCTGCATACGCAGGGTTTCTTGGTTTAAATTTCAAGTGCTTACAGATACGAAAAAACACAAGTGGCGCAGAAGCTGTTAAAACATTGTGTTTAAAAGCCCCAAGTGGGAATCCAATGTTTGATTAGAGAAGTAAAAAGCGATTTTTGGCGCTGATTAAGCAAGCAAGTGGGATAGCGCTAAATTTGTGCTTAGCACAACATAGAAATATGTGGGGCAAGTCTATAGGCCGGATCCTGTAAGCGATAAATCGCCGGCAATCATTCATCTAGACTGATTATTGCTAATCAGCTCATGCCATCTACCCGCATACTCGGACGGACCGCCCTGTGCCGCATAAATGCGGTGCGTATGCCTATTTGATGTTGCTCCGAGTAGAGGTTACCGCGTTTCACCCTGCTATGCTGAAGTCACCGCAGCTCGCTACATTGACCGCAACAAGTGGAAGTCGCCACCTGTGTGCCTAATTGCTCAAGCCCGCATAACAGTCTCGTCTCTGTGGCCCTATTCCTCATGCCAAAGGCATGGACGGCTGTTAGCCGCTACTCTGTCCTGTGGAGTCCGGACCTTCCTCGTACCGTAGCACGCGATTGCCCGACTTGCCCCATCCCTTAGATTCTAACGTATGCAGTTCAGTTCCTTAGAGGGATTGCCTACATTTAGTAATTTTTTTTAGCTTCGTTGCAACAAACAACAAAAGAGCCTGAATGTGATTAAAAATTCAGGCCTATGATGCGATGCTAAGCGAAAAATCAATGGCAAATACTATTGGTACTACCCATCCGCAATGCAGCGCCTTTGATAATACCGTGCACAAGAATCGGCTCCAGTTCTTTGCGGTTACGAATATCGTAACGCAGGACCTTAGGATCGCCCTCATCAAGGGTGATGTAGAGCGTTTTACTATCACCACTTACCCACATATCGGCAACCCCGGAAGGGAGCTCGAAAAACACCTTATCATCTAAATCTTTAAATGACTGGAACTGTACGCCCTTGTCACCGCCTAAAATCAACGTTGTTTCCAACCAGCCAGTGCTGAAATTGCGTGGTGCAAAATCAACCTTAAAGTGCTGGGCCTGCTCACTCTTGTCGAAATCGAATAAAGCGACATTGCCGCTCGCATCGGCAAACAAGACGCGCTTAAACGATGAATCAATATATGGCCTCACCATAGGGCCGCTAGGTGAGCTCTCTGTTCCCATGGGTCCGGTACTGTAGACCTTATCCTCATCCATATAATAAACATAACCCTCGTTACCCTGTTTAGTGGTGAGAGCCATCATGTAATTTCCGGGAGTAACCACCCCACCATCAAAACCTGAAGTGATATTGACACGCTTAGACAAATCCATAATTTCCCAAGGCGTATCATCAGGGTCATAAGCTGATTTACGATAAATTTGAGGCTTGTCCTCATCTAATACCCAATAAGTGCGGGTAAAAGAGCTGAACAACAACGTAAAATCTCGTTCAGCTGTCTCCACCTGTTCCTCTACTGCAACCGGTTTCGGATAAACAGTTAATTGCCCCGTTTGGTAATTAAGCAATCCAAACTGGTCACTCATACCGATCGCTACGAGTTTAGATTGAGGCACAAAAACCGCACGATGAATCGGTGAAGGCAAGGTCACATTCGACTGAAGACGAGTTTTTAAGTCATATAAAATCAAATCCGTGGATTCGCTATTACCGACGATCATCATGGAGTCGTCGCGCGCAATCTCGATAGTTTCCGGTCTCAGATTGAAATTTAACAAATCAATATGCTTGCCGTACATGACATTAAACACCGTGATAAACGGTGATTCACTATCAGCAATAAACAAATAGCGAGTCGGATTATAAAGACTCGGGTTATATGAAGACTGCCCCTCAATCGCTGCAAGCGCTAACTGTGGCTGAGCCAAAACCAATCCGCCGGCTACCGAATAGCGAAGAAAATCACGTCTTTTCATAAAAAATCCCCCTTTATACGCCTTAGATCACAACAAACAATAGCACTAGGTAGGCTATTGTTTGTTGCTTTTAACTTTGGAGCATTTCCACAAAACAGCTTTAGAGAAATGCTATCTAGAACAGAAGCCGTTTAGTGGTCCATCATCATATTAGCGTCTGCTTCTTTCATCACTTCCTCAATTGACTTAACAATTGCATCGCAGCTGGCTTGGGTACCATTACTAAACTTAAAGGTCATGGTATGAGTCTCGCCAACCTTAGGCAATTTGTCATCAGGAATGCTCATAACCATCACGTGGTCAGAGCCCTTTTTAAATTCTCTGACACCCTCTTCTAGCTTAGGGTTGGTCAACGGAACCATGGTCATGACATTGTCCTTCATCTCCATCGAGTGCAACTCAATGTGAGAAGTGACACTAGGAATCTCAGCTGATACGATTTCCACAGCAGCACCTTTGTGATGGAAATTAACAAAAGCACCTGTCATGTTCTTGCCGGGCAGAACCTCTTGAATCGCACAGTTATCAACCGTGGTGGTTGAAGTCTCTGCTGCTGCGGTTTGAGCAAAAGCCATTAACACTGCGGTCAAAAATAAAGTTTTCTTCATGTTACTACCTCATTAGATTAATTAAGTTATCAAAGCTTATTAGCTACTGCTGTGTTCACACACTGAGCATAGAGACTAAGTGCTTCGGTTTCTTTAATGATGCCGTTTTTAATTGCTACTGCCTTGCCATCAACATATAGCGCATTAAACGGTAACCCCATGCCGCCTAAGCGACGTAAAAGCGTGCCATCTTCTGTGCTCTGAGGACTCAGGTGTTTAATTGCCCCCGCCTCAAAGAATTCGGCAATCTTATCTTCTTTATCATTTAAGTTCAGAGCAATAATTGACATCTCGTCTTGTTCCGCTGCGAACTTATCCAAGATAGGTAATTCGACACGGCAAGGTTGACACCAAATTGCCCATAAATTTAATAAACTGACTTTTGCTTCGGGTGCTGAATCAACGACTGCAGCCAACTCAGGCGCCTCATTCGTCGCAACAAAACCCTCTGGTAGTGCGCAACTAAGCGCTTGATCTTGGGTTGTCACTGCGCTAGTCTGGGCTGTGGCCTCCGCCGTCATTTTAGGCTCTACTGCCTCTGCAGAAGCCATAATCTGAGAGTTGACCACCCCCTCAGGCTCACCCAGAGCCTCATCTAATGCCTCAGTCAGTCCCTCGACCCCAATTAGATAATCATAAGCGTCAACAATTTCACGTTCGGGACTAATCAAATAAATAATCGCACTGTGATAAACCGTGTAAGACATGCCCGGCTCAGGATCCTCGATGCGCTTGCCGTTAAGACTATAACCATAGGTTGCACCCAACTGATCAGCTAGGTCTTTAATATTTTCCTTGGTGCCTGTCAGTCCCACAATGCGTTTATCAAAGAAACCTGTATAAGCATTTAAGCGATTGACTTCATCATTTGTCGGATCGATAGTCACAAACAAGGGCTGAATAGCATCAGGATTCTTGATCGCCTTCATCGACATACCATATTCATACAAAGTGGTAGGACAAATATCAGGACAAGAGGTATATCCGATTGCTAGCAGCAAATACTTGCCAGGGTAACTCTCGTGAGTTACCTGTCCCTTAGGATCTACTAAATCGAAAGTGATTTTTTGGGCATAAACCGTTCCGCTAAAAAGCACTAAGGAGCAAACTAAAAGCTTTGTGAGTATTTTTCTTAGCATATGTTGATTTCCTTATCCTTGTGGCAAATCCAATATAAAACTGCAACACCGTGGTATCACGACATATATCAAAAAGACGAGTTGCAGCTAATGTAACGCCAGTACTTGCTAAACAAATCATCTTATAGTTTTGGGCTGTTTTCACTCAAGCACGTAACGCAAAAAAATGACTGTCGCAATTGGCTAAACCAAGGAGCAATTTGACAAATGCCATTTGAGAGTAATTAAACAACACTACGATAAAGCACCTTCTTTAAGTTTAGATTAACAAAGTGATTTCATTTTTAGATTGATTAAAATCAATAGTTGAGTAATTTACTTCGGTATTAAAATGCAAAATTAAACGCCGCCTTAAACAACACAATGCCATCATCTACAGCATCTATGTCTCACCGAGTTTATAGCCTATCACTAAATTTCAGTTATATTTAATAAATCTTATATAAAAAATGTATTAAATAAGCAACAACTGAACAAAGGATTAAATTTATAGTTAAAACTGACGCAACGTCAATGTTCGATATCATAAACTCTCTCCCCCACACGATGATTTTTTTGAAATTAAGAGTTTTCAGATATAACGACAGTTTTTTAGCGCTCTATACAGCAGTAGCCCGAACAGCTCATTGCTTAGTTTTGAACTCAAGCAGTGCAGTTACTCTATAATATCGACTTCAGCTTTCTTATTTACACTATTTTTATATTTTTTATGTCCGCTCATGCTCTTATCACTCTACTCAAAGCCAGCCTTTCTTATGGTCATCACGCCCTCTTGGATCAGGCAGACTTGATTATTGCCGAGGGCGAACGGATTGGCTTAATCGGCCGTAACGGTGCCGGCAAATCCTCGCTGCTGCGCTTACTTGATGGTCGTACCGAAGCCGATGACGGTGAGATTCAACGCAAAAGCGGCCTTAAAGTCATCACCGTCGAGCAAGAGCCGGATCTGGATCCAGAAGCTAGCGTATTAGATGCTATTACCGGTAATTATTTAGACACTGAGGATTGGGCTAAGCCCTCCAGAGCACAGGCTATCATTGACGATTTAGGTCTTAATCCTGAGGCCAAGGTCGCCGGCCTATCCGGTGGCACTCGTAAACGTATTGCCTTGGCACGTGCCTTTGTCGAACAAGCGGATTTACTTTTATTGGATGAACCCACCAACCACCTTGACTTTGAGGGTATCCGTTGGTTAGAGCAACAAATTAAGCAAAGCGGTGTGACTTGCATGATTATTACCCATGACCGCCGCTTCTTGGATAATGTCACAAATCGTATTGTTGAACTGGATCGTGGTCAGTTATTCAGTTTCCCCGGAAACTTCAGCCGCTGGCAAGTACATAAAGCCGAGTGGTTAGCTGCCGAAGCTAAAGAACAAGAGCGTTTCGACAAGTTCCTAGCCCAAGAGGAAGTCTGGATTCGCAAAGGTGTTGAGGCACGTCGCACGCGTAACGAAGGGCGCGTCCGTCGACTTAAGGCCCTAAGAGTCGAACGCCAGGCTCGCCGTGAAGTACAGGGCAATGTCAACTTTGCAATTGATGCCGGCGATCGATCGGGCAAGATCGTGGCAGAACTGGAAAACATCTCACACAGCTTTGGTGACAAGGAAGTCATCAGAGATTACAGCACGACAATTTTGCGTGGTGACCGCATTGGATTAATCGGCCCTAACGGTGTCGGTAAAACCACTTTATTAAAAATCATCTTAGGCTTATTAGAGCCTAAAGAAGGCACGGTTAAACTAGGCACCAATTTAAATATCGCTTATTTTGACCAGATGCGCGAGCAGCTTGATGAAAATGCTAGATTAACCGAAGTCATTAACCCAGGCAGCGAATGGATCGAGATTGGTGATAAGCGTCAACACGTGATGAGTTATCTAGGAGATTTTTTATTCTCCCCTGCTCGCGCTCAATCGCCGGTAAGCAGTCTTTCCGGTGGTGAGCGTGCCCGCCTCCTCATGGCCCGCCTGTTTGCCCGTCCAGCCAATGTCTTGGTCATGGACGAACCCACTAACGACCTTGATATTGAAACTTTAGAACTCCTGGAAGAGCTAATCCAGGATTTCAAGGGCACGGTGCTTTTAGTAAGCCATGACCGCAGTTTCCTGGATAATGTGGTCACTCAGACCATCGCTTATGAGGGCGATGCAAGGTGGCGTGATTACGTCGGCGGCTATGAAGACTGGTTAGAACAGAGCACCCAAAACAAATCCCTAGCCAACAATGATAACAAGGAAAAAAGTGACGCCGAAGGCAACACCGACAAAACACCAGATGAGCAAAAGCCGCGCGCTTCGCGCTCCAATCGCATCAGTCCTTGGGAACAAAAAGAACTGGACGAGTTGCCCGAAAAAATCGCCAAACTAGAAGCAAAACAAACATCACTATCCGAGCAACTCAGTCACCCGGACACGTATGCTGATGGTTCAAACAAGGCCCAAACAATTCAAGAAGAACTGGAATTACTAAATAGCGAACTAGAAAAGCTTTTTGAACGTTGGGAGCTTCTGGAAAGCAAAGATCCCAACTAAAAGGCAGTGATTACTTAACAATCGCTATTGAAAAACCATCCCAGCTCTTTGCGCCAACTGTTTGAACGGCCGTTGCATCGAGCTGTGGATGATTGCTCATCATCTCAAAGAAACTTTGTAAACCCTTGATATTTGCGCCTTTAGGATCATCTTCGAGAATCTTACCGTGGCGCACGACATTGTCACCAACAATCACCGTACCCGGGCGCGATAACTTCAGACAGAGCGCCAGATAAATCGGGTTATTACCTTTATCAGCGTCGATAAAGACAAAATCAAAAGGCTCTACCCCATCATCAAGCAATTGTTGCAAACTTTCTGCCGCTGCCCCCTGAATCACCTCGATTTTATGACTCATGCCGGCAAACTCGATATTGTCACGAGCAATAGCAACGTGTTTTTCATCATAGTCTAAGCTAATGATCTTGCCATCTTCAGGCAGTGCCAAAGCCATCCAGATCGTACTGTAAGCTGCCAGAGTGCCTATCTCAAGCACCCTTTTGGCGCTCATCATTTGTACCAAAAGCTTTAAAAACTTTCCTTGAGTTGGTGAAACATGAATTAATGGTATAGGATGCTGATTTGAACGCGCCAAAACCTCGGCCAATAAGGTATCTTGAGCAAGCAACTGCTCATAGATATACTCATCAACCGCAGCTGCCTGATGCAAATCCACGATAGACTTTGCGCCTGAACCGATAGCCATTTTTATACCTCAAAAACCTAAGCTTCAAGTTTCCAATTGAGCTCCGTGCCGGCCGCTAATGGCACTAAGGTGTCGCCATTGACATAAGGCAGCTTAGCCGGAACACTGTAAGCTTGACGCTTCAACGTGATTATCTCCGTATTTCTCGCTAGACCGTAAAAATCCGGACCGTGAAAACTGGCGAAGCCCTCAAGTCGATCCAATTTGCCGACCATTTCAAAGGCTTGCGCATAAAGTTCCAAGGCATGAAGCGCTGAATAACAACCGGCACAACCACAAGCTTGCTCCTTGAGCGTTTTAGCGTGCGGTGCACTATCCGTACCCATAAAAAAACGAGGCGAACCACTGGTCGCTACTTCGATTAAAGCCTCTCGATGAAGCTCACGCTTTAAAACCGGCAAACAATAGTAATGCGGCTGTAAACCATTGGTAAAAATAGCATTGCGATTATAAAGAAGGTGCTGTGGCGTAATCGTCGCAGCCACCGGACCCTCAGCATCACGCACGTAATATGCGCCCTCTTTGGTGGTAATATGTTCAAATACCACCTTCAGCTCCGGAAAA
Organism: Alcaligenaceae bacterium; assembly: GCA_030538235.1. Classification (GTDB taxonomy): domain Bacteria; phylum Pseudomonadota; class Gammaproteobacteria; order Burkholderiales; family Burkholderiaceae_B; genus Oligella. The sequence goes on along the minus strand of JAUNUJ010000009.1, from coordinate 26,302 downwards.
CATTGTCGCAAAGGCAGCATCACTCGATCGATAAAAACCGCCTCACGATCAAAAACATCCACTGTCGGATCGGTCACCTCGCCGTGTACTAATAACGGCATACCGAGCTTTTGCATTTGCTCTAGCGCGGCTGAACAATTGCCAAGCAAATCAGTCACCCCGGCATCTGAGTTAGTGGTAGCGCCTGCAGGATAGAGCTTAACTGCGTACACTAGGCCAGAGTCCTTAGCCTTGATAATTTCCTCAGAAGGCGTATTATCAGTTAAATACAGAGTCATCAGAGGCTCAAAGCCTAATAATGCTTGATCTCTTTGAGCGGCCGCTGAAGCTGTTAAGGCATCGATAATACGTTGACGATAGGCTTGTGCTTGCTCTGTTGTAGTGACCGGCGGTACCAAATTCGGCATAATAACTGCGCGCTTTACCTGCTTAGCAGTGTCAGCCACCACATGTGCAAGCGCCTCACCGTCTCTCAAGTGCAGATGCCAATCATCCGGACGCACTAAGGTGATTTTATCCTCTGTAATTTGCATAATTTATCCTAATCAAAGACTGCTTAAATCATAGTCAATGGCTATTTTAGCTTTTAAAGACTGCATTTAAAAATATTTAAGCGATTAATACCGTACAATATCACGCTTTACGCCATAGGCTATCACTATTACGATCGTTAGGGCGTAGATAATTTTTAATAAGAGAAGCTTTAATGACCACTGAGAAAACAACTCGCAAACCAAATGCAGCCTTTATGAAACCTGTGATGCCAAGTTCTGAGCTGGCAGTTATTGTCGGTACGGAACCTTTACCACGCACAGAAGTCACAAAAAAGATATGGGACTATATCAAGGCTAATGATCTACAGGATCCGGCTAACCGTCGCAACATTAACGCAGACGACAAATTACGCCCTATCTTTGGCAAGGATCAGGTTAATATGTTTGAAATGACCAAATTAGTCAGTCAACACCTAAGCTCGAAGTAATTAACCCAGACAAGAGAAAGTTATGATGCGTATCATGATGAACAGCAAAATTCACCGCGCCGTGGTGACAGAAGCTGATTTAAACTATATCGGTTCAGTGACCATTGACCGCGATATTATGGACGCTGTCGGTCTTTTGGCAAACGAAAAAGTCGCTATTGTTAATAACAATAACGGCGCCCGCTTGGAAACCTACGTTATCGAGGGACAACGTGGCAGTCGAGTGATTTGCCTTAATGGTGCAGCCGCACGTTTAGTACAAAAAGGCGATGTGATCATCATCATGTCTTACGTTTATGTAAGCGATGAAGAGGCACAAAATCATCGCCCCAAAGTGGCGATCATGAATCCGGATAATACCATCCAAGAAATTCTGGATTACGAAGCTGAAGCAACCATCAAGTAAAGCTTTTTGAACGATAATAGAGATAGGCACCGACGATTTAAAAAGTCGTTGATTTGTGCTTATCTTGTTTATAACCCCTCCACCAGAGGCTCCCTTTTAATTCTTTATAAAGGACAAACTATGTTTCCTGAATATCGAGATCTTATCGCTAAATTACGTCAAGAAGACTCCCGTTTCGAAAAACTTTTTGATCAGCACAACGAACTTGATCACCAAATCATTCGCATGGAAAAAAATGCTGCAACAGCCATTCATGCTGACTTGGACATTGATCAGCTGAAAAAAGAAAAGCTTGCCCTCAAGGATGAAATCTACGGTTTACTACTTAAGGCTAACGCTCAACAGTAGGTGAGTCGATGTGCATCGCCTATTTTCGATTTCAACCTGAACAAGAAGCCGCTTTATTTATCGCAGCCAACCGCGATGAGTTTCATGGTCGACCCACTGCCTTGGCAACAACTTGGCAAGATCCCGAAACAATCATTGCCGGACAGGACTTAGAGGCTGGTGGTACTTGGTTAGGTGCAAATCGACAAGGCGGTGCAGCATTTATTACCAATATTCGCGATCCATTGACCATCAATAACTCCGCCAAAAGCCGCGGTACGTTGGTTCTCAACGCACTAACTCATCAAGCCAAGCTTCCTCATCACTGGTTTGAAGAAACACCCCTTAAAAGCTTCCTTGCTGCCCAAGGTCCACTTGAAGACTACAATGGTTTTAATCTAGTCTTCGGTGATGCTAAAAAGCTCTATTATTTAAATAATTACGCAGTTATTAAGCAAGCCCATCTCAGTCAAAACAAAATCGCTGATAGCACCAAAATCACCGATCACAAACCGCACGAGCTGACACCTGGTAGCTATACCTTATCCAACGCTGATCTTTACACTGTCTGGCCTAAAACTAAGGAATTAAGCAAAAGCCTCGATACCGTCAGTTTGTCTACACTGAACAGCAAGGACTTCGCTCAACTTGACAGCAACAACGTTCGGCACTTTACTGATGAAATCTTTAGTCGACTGGCAGACACTGAAAAAGCACCTGAACACTTGCTACCCAAAACTGGAGTAAGTGATGGCTTCGAAAAGCTGCTCAGTAGCCCCTTTATTATCAGTCCCGAATACGGTACTCGCTGCTCAAGTATTATTCTGAGCTTCAAAGACGGCAATTCCTTTATGGCCGAGCGAAGCTTTGATGCACAAGGCAATCCCACCCATCAGATTTTCTTTTATCAAAACAACGGTACGGTGATAGGTAGCAGCTAAATCAACACAACAAAAAAAAGACAGAGCCCTAGAGCTCTGCCTAATTGTTCGTGCTAAATGAATTAAATCACCGGCAGCAATTATTCAACCGCATACAGGAACAATTCAACACGACGGTTCATACGACGACCTTCGGCGGTATCATTAGAAGCGATTGGGTCATTTGCTGCACGACCTTCAACCATCATGCGCGCTTGGCTCACGCCTTGGCTAGCGAGGTAATTAGTAACCGCAGAGGCACGATTATTAGATAATGGTTGGTTAATTGCTACTGAACCGGTGCTGTCAGTATGACCAACCGACTTAATACGTAGTTGCTGATGAGCGTTCATCTCAGCGGCAACTTGATTCAAGATTGGGTAGAGAGCAGGCTTAAGATCGTACTGACCAATATCAAAGGTAGCGTTTTCAGGGATATAAACCTTAAGACTACCGTCAGGCATCTGAGTTGTGGTAATACCTAACTCTTCACCACCGGCTTGGTTAATATTACCGCGTAAACGATCCCAGTTATAGCCAACGATACCGCCGGCTACTGCACCGATACCGGCACCAATACCTGCCGCTTTGGAACTATCACCGATAAGAGCACCTAAACCAGCGCCTACTGCAGCACCGATACCCGCTCCTGTCGCTGTTTGACCGCCCTGTGTAGCACAACCGGCAACCAGAGTGGCTGCTAAAACAATACCGCCTAAACGCATTGATTTAATTTTCATAAGATTTCTCCTAGTCTCATAAGGTTTGTCCTTGTAATCACGTACATATATTACTTGGAATTAAAAATTACCCCTTCCGGTAATCCATAAATCCAATACTATCAAAGCTTAAAGCAATCAAGGTTAAATAATTGTAACTATTGGCGTATAAGTTTTGAATTAAGGAAAGTGCTTATTTAACCTTACGTCAACTGATTAAAATCTATCCCTAGCAGCTTTTGATACCATGACAAAAACAAAAGGCAACACCGAGAAAGCAATTAACAAAGTAGCCGATGCCGTTTGTGTTCCTGCCAAGTCCCCCCGATTAAAGCCTGCTATGGCAACTAACATACCCCCTAAAGCAGTACCAAGAGAAACCGCGTACAACTGCACCGTGGTAATAGCGCTGGTTGTTTGACTCTCCTGCCCCTTATCAGCAGCAATCATAATTCGCGACAGAATATGCGGCCACGACATCCCTACCCCCAGTCCAATGCCAAATAAAGGAATCATCAAAACCCACAACAAAGACCAATCGTGACTCAAACCTTGCCATGGCATCAGTAATCCGAGTAATAACAAACAGCTACCCGATAGCAACGGACTAAAAAGCAATAACTTATTAACAATCCGTGATGATTTACCGGCAGTTATTATGGAGCCAACCGTCCAAGCAGCAGACATTGAAGCAGCCATATAGCCTGCTAACAACGGTCTTAAACCATGAATATTTTCCAGGAAGTAAGGGATAAAGACTTCTGTGGTCACCCCCATACTTAACAGCACCACCCCTGCAAACAAAGCACCAACGGGATGGCTAAAAGAATATAAACCGGTAGGAAATAAAGGCTTAGAACTTTTTAAATCACTCTTGGCAATACCGTATAGAATGACCGCCACTCCCACCAAAGCGCCAATTCTAATTAACCAAGATTGCCCCAGACTGCCGATGGACATAACAATGACTGAAAAACTGAGTAACAGAATTTTTAAAAAAGGCACGTCGCTTTTGGCTACCCCGTGAGTGGCAGTCCGTCTCTGAGGCACCTGAGTAAAAACTAAAAAGGCGACGAACAAGGCCACCGGTACAGTAGACCAGAGCGCCATCCGCCATGCGCCATGCTCAGCAAATAAGCCCCCCACAGCCGGACCGCTCAAGGTAGACACTCCCCACATAGTGGAGATTAAGGCCATGGCACGAGGCCATAAATGGGCTTCAAAAATCAAACGGATGGAAGCATAGCTTAAACCCAACATGACCCCACCACCCAAGCCCTGAATTGAGCGGCCAAAAAGCAGAAAAGGCATACTAGGTGCAGTAGCCGCAAGTATTGAGCCAATTATAAAAACAAAAATTCCCAATAAATAAGCTGTACGTAAGCCCAACTGCTCAATCAAGCTCGCCGACAAGGTTGAGCCGATAATTGAGGCGGCGACAAACAGCGAGGTGATCCAGGCATAATAATCAATACCACCAATATCCCTCACTACCGATGGCATAATCGTAGTCACAATATAGACATTAATGGCATGAACCGCCACACCACCACAGAGAGCAATCGCACGTAAGCCGTTTTTACCACTGAGTAGCTCACCCCAAGCGCCGGTTTTGAGTGGAGTGCTTGAATCAATAGACATAATTAAAAAAACTAAGAAATTTATTAGCAATCGCGGATGCAATCACCATCTAAGCTATACATATTAGCAAATTATTGTAAATCGACGACTCTAAGGCAAATCCCTAGCAATAGATCTAACGCATTTCAAAGTAAATTTAAGTGATATCCTACTGAATTAATCTTCAAAAAATCACTTTTTTACCATCATAGTCTTGATTAGACCTAGGAGTTAGCTATGAACTCAGATGAACAACCACTACTCACTACGTGCCATGAGCAGAACGTCGTTACTCTCGTGTTAAACAGAGCAAATCAGTTTAATGCTCTCTCCGAAGACTTACTAAAGGCGCTGCTTGAAGAATTCAGACAGCTACAAGATGATCAGCAACTGCGTTGTGTGGTGATTGAATCTCGAGGTCGAGCCTTTTGTGCCGGGCACGATCTTAAGGAAATGCGTAGCAAGCCCGATCTAGATTACTATCGTGAGCTTTTTAAAACCTGCGGCACCTTAATGCAGGCCATTCGCGCCCTACCGGTACCGGTTATTGCTAAAGTGCATGGTCTTGCCACTGCCGCCGGCTGTCAATTAGTCGCGGCTTGTGATTTAGCTATCAGCGTTGATGCCGCTAAATTTGCTGTCTCCGGAATTAATGTCGGTCTCTTCTGCTCCACACCTGCGGTTGCTTTAAGTCGCAATATTCTACCAAAGCAAGCTTTTGAAATGCTCTTTACCGCACGCTTTATCGATGCCCACACAGCTAAGGACTGGGGTCTAATTAATGATGTGGTGCCTGCGGAGGAACTGGACGGACGAGTACAACTTTTAGTCGATGATATTTTATCCAAAAGCAATATCGCTATACGTTATGGCAAACGTATGTTCTATCAGCAGCTCGCTATGCCATTAGCTGAAGCCTATGATTACGCGGCCGAAGTCATGGCACAAAACATGATGGAAGACGATGTCTCCGAGGGTATCGATGCTTTTATTGAAAAGCGTCAAGCGGTTTGGCAATCTTAGTTTTCAAATAATTACTGACCTGCTCATCATTTAATTTATACAGTGAGGCTAAATTGCTGATTGTCAGCACCTCATCAGTCGGTCCATGGGCAAAAACCTTGCCATCAGCTAATAAAAGCGCCTCATCAGCCATTCGAGCGGCATGCTCCGGCTGATGAGTACAAAGAAACACTGCAAGACCTTGCGCTTTTAGTTGTTGGATGTGTTCAATCACTAGGATTTGATTACCAAAATCCAGACTGGCGGTAGGTTCATCCAACACCAAGGCCTTGGGCTCTTGAGCCAGCGCCCTAGCCAATAGCACCAATTGTTGCTCACCACCACTCATTTCCGTCAAAAGACGCTTAGCTAAATGTGCTACACCCATACGTTCCAAGCATTGCAAGGCAATTTGTCGATCGGACTGAGACGGCGAGGCAAAAAGACCGATGTATGCACTGCGGCCCATTAAAACCATTTCCAAGGCAGTAAAAGCAAACATTAAACTACTTTGTTGTGGCACATAGGCAATCTGACGCGCCAAGTCACGACGCGACCATTGGTTTAAAGGTTTGTTCATTACCTCTATCGTCCCGGACAATGCCGGAATCAACCCCAAAGCAGTTTTAAACAAAGTTGATTTACCACTGCCATTAGGTCCCAAAAGACAGAGTACCTGAGCAGCTTTTAATTCCAAGTCAATCCCATCAGCGACCAGTTTAGAGCCATAACCAATCGCTAGCTGTCTTGCTTTTAAAATAGTCTGCTTAGTCATGGTGCCGACCCTTTAATAGCAAAAATAAAAAGAATGGCGCCCCAATTAAAGAGGTCAGCACACCGAGTGGCAATTCGATTGTAGCGACATTTCTGGCAATCGTATCGGTAATGGTTAAAAAAATCGCGCCGATTAAAAGAGAAGTCGGCATTAATCGGGAAAATTCAGGACCCACTAGAATACGAGCTATATGTGGTATCACCAAACCAACCCAAGCGATAATTCCGGTAAATGACACTGCAGCCGCCGTTATTAAGGTCGCACAAACAATTAAAATCAAACGCAATAATGAGGTATTTAAACCCAATGACTGGGCTTCCAGATCAGCAAGACTGAGCAAATTAACGCGCCAACGCAATAAAAACAAGGGCATTAATCCAAGTAAAATAAGAAGTGAAACCCAGAGTATTTCGTCGTAGCTCACAGAATTTAGACCACCTAATAACCAAAAGGTCATGCTCGCTAATTGCGAATAGGGATCCGCCAAGATTTTCATCAAAGAAATACCGGCAGCCAATAAACTACCAATCGCCACCCCTGCCAACACCAGAACTAACACCGGATCAAAGTGTCTGCTACTTAAAGAAGTTAAATACACCAGAGCGACTGCTAATAAACCACCGACAAAAGCAAAAAATTGAATCCCGGCTAGTGGCATGGCCATGTATATTGCTAGCACTGCACCTAAGCCGGCACCGGCTGAGACACCTAAAATATCCGGGGAAACCAAAGGGTTTCTAAACATGGCTTGATAAGTTGAGCCGGCAGCAGCCAGTGCCGCACCGACGACAATCGCTGCCATCAGACGCGGTAAACGCAAATGCCATAAAACGATATCCGTATTGCTTTGCTTATCGCCTTTAGTTATTAGGCTATGCCATAGCTCATTTAAACCTAAAGGATATTTGCCACTGACTAAAGACAGTAGACTGGTTAAAATCAATAGGCAAAAAAGAAGAATAACGACCAAGCGCCAACGGGTTGCAAACAAGCGTTTAACCTCTAAAATTCTTTAGTCAGGATAACTAATTTGTAATCAAGATGGGTGGCTAATCTGAAAGTCAGTTGCTCAAACTCAAGATAGCCCTGCACGGGGTGATTAAAACTACGACTACCGCCCTCGCGCGCCTCAACTGCTCGATGCCCCCATAGTTGGGCGAACTCCTCGCTAGTAGCGATAAACTCATCGAGAAACTCACGAACCTCGCTCTCTTCCATATACGAAGCGATATCGGCCCTGAGCTCCGCCACCGAACGACGTGCACGCTCTTCCCAGTTAACGATAATCTCTCGTGCCGCAGGTGCTATAAAAATAAAGCGTAATAAATTTGCGTAGCCGCCCTGTTGACTCGGCCAATTGCCGAACAAATCATCTAACTGCTGATTGAAATAAAGAATATTCCAGTATCGATCCAGAATATAGGCGGGTGTGTTGATATGATGAACTGAATTAGCTAGAGCTAAGGGCAAACTACCGGCAGAGGCTTTTTCTCTATCAGGATCATTTTGTTGCGCCAACTGAAATAAATACGCTCGCTCCACCTGATTCAAGTGCAAGGCATCGGCCAAAGCCGACCACACCTCAGCCGAGACTTTGAGGTCACGGCCCTGTTCAATCCAAGTGTACCAAGTCACACTGATACCACTAAGCTGCGCCACTTCTTCACGACGTAAACCAGGAGTCCGACGGCGCCCGTAGTCCGGTAGTCCGGCCATACCGGGGGTCACTTTAGCTCGCGCTTGGCGCAGAAAATCACCTAGTTCCTTTTGTTTTAACGAACCTGCACGAGCCATTTCACCCCCTCAGTTTAAACATCAAAATTACTCTAATACACTACTCAATTGACGCTTCGCCTGACCTAAAGAAATATCACAACGCTCAACATAATCGTGCAACTGATCCTCACCAATGGTGCCAACGCTGAAATAAGAAGACTCTGGATGACTAAAGTAAAAACCTGAAACACTTGAAGCAGGAATCATGGCATAGCTTTCAGTAATATGCATACCGATTTTTTCAGGTTCAAGCACTTCAAACAGCGCTGCTTTTACCGTATGTTCAGGGCATGCAGGATAACCGGGGGCCGGACGTACACCCTGATACTTTTCATCGATTAGGGCCTGATTATCAAGCGTCTCCGTTGGCACATAACCCCAAAGGTCGGTACGTACACGATGGTGCAAGGCTTCGGCAAAACCCTCGGCAAAGCGGTCAGCCAGCGCTTTGATCATGATTGAGGAGTAATCATCGCCCTCGGCTTCAAAGCGTTCAACATGTTTTTCAATACCCAGACCACCGGTAACCGCAAACATACCGATGTAATCTTTGACACCGCTCTCTTTAGGGGCGATATAGTCAGCTAAACACTTGTTATTAATCCCCGGACGCTTTTTACCTTGAGAACGTAAATTACGCCAGGTTAAAAGCACCTCGCTACGAGACTCATCCGCATACAGTTCGATATCCTCTTCGTTAACCGTGTTTGCGGGATAAAAGCCGACCAAACCGCTAGCAGTTAACCAACGGCCATCAATGATCTTCTTCAGCATGATTTGAGCATTTTCAAATAACTCTTGTGCTTCTTTACCGACCACCTCGTCTTCTAAAATCTTGGGGTACTTACCAAATAAACCCCAAGAGTTGAAAAACGGTCCCCAGTCGAAAAATTTGACAATCTCGCTTAGATCAAAATTCACGATCTCACGACGACCAATAAACTTCGGTTTAGGTGGCGTGTAATTAGCCCAATCAATAGCAACTTTATTAGCGCGCGCTTCTTCGAGCGGGATTAATGGATTCGCCTTGCGATTGGCATGACGCTGACGAACCTGTTCGTATTCCTCGGCAAGCTTTTGAACAAAGCTATCTGCATCATCAGACACCAAAGAAGTACAAACCCCTACTGAACGACTCGCATCAGGCACATAAATCACCGGGCCTTCATAATTTGGGGCAATTTTAACAGCGGTATGGACTCGACTGGTGGTAGCGCCCCCAATCATTAATGGTATTTTACGCTCGGTAAAATACGGGTCACGCTGCATTTCAGCAGCTACAAATTGCATTTCCTCTAGGCTTGGCGTAATCAAACCGGAGAGACCGACAATATCGGCGTTGACCTCTTTGGCCTTATTGAGAATATCGGCAGCTGGCACCATGACACCCATATTGACGACTTCAAAATTATTACATTGCAACACCACATCGACAATATTTTTACCAATATCGTGAACATCACCCTTGACCGTGGCAACGACAATCTTACCCTTGGCACGCACATCACCACCGGCTGCTTCAATCTGGCGCTTTTCCTCTTCAATAAATGGCACTAAATGAGAGACGGCTTCTTTCATCACACGAGCTGACTTAACAACTTGGGGCAAGAACATCTTACCGTCACCGAAAAGGTCACCGACAACGTTCATCCCGTCCATTAATGGTCCCTCAATCACTTCGATCGGACGGCCGCCGGCATTAGTAATTTCCTGACGGATTTCTTCAGTATCCTCAACGATAAAGTTAGTGATACCATGCACTAAAGCATGAATCAATCGTTGACGAACCGGTGCCTCGCGCCAACTAAGATCCTCTTCTTTGCGAGCGACATTACCACGGACGCTTTCTGCATGCTCGACCAAACGTTCAGTATTGGTCCGGTCGTCATCAGGATCCGTCTTGCCTAAAGGCGCTGTGCGATTAAAGACCACATCCTCTACCAAATCACGGGTGGTCTTATCTAAATCCGCATACACGCCTAACATCCCGGCATTGACAATACCCATGGTTAGGCCTTCTTTAATCGCATAGTACAAGAAGACCGTGTGAATGGCTTCACGCATCACTTCGTTACCACGGAAAGAGAAGCTAACGTTAGAAATACCGCCGGAAATACGTGCATGCGGTAAATTCTCATGGATCCACTTAACACCTTCAATAAAGTCGAGTGCATAGCGGTTATGCTCTTCTAAACCAGTCGCAATAGCAAAGACGTTAGGGTCAAAAATAATATCTTCGGGTGCGAAGCCGACCTCATCAACCAGAATGCGATAGGCTCTCTCACAAATCTCGATACGGCGTTGTAAGTTGTCGGCCTGACCCTGCTCATCAAAGGCCATCACTACGACTGCGGCACCATAACGCATACATAGCTTCGCGTGTTCCTTAAACTCCTCAACCCCCTCTTTCATAGAGATGGAGTTAACGACGGCTTTACCCTGAATGCATTTAAGACCGGCCTCAATCACTTCCCATTTAGAGGAGTCAATCATGATCGGCACTCGTGAAATATCCGGTTCAGACGCAATCAGATTAAGGAAACGCACCATGCACTGCTTCGAGTCAAGCATGGCCTCGTCCATATTGATATCAATGATCTGAGCGCCGTTTTCTACCTGTTGACGTGCGACAGCTAAGGCTTCATCGTATTTTTCTTCGCGGATCAGTCTGAGGAAAGCCTTGGAGCCGGTGACGTTAGTACGCTCACCGACGTTAACAAACAAACTGTCTTCATCAATATTAAGCGCTTCCAGACCAGATAAACGGGTCTTGATAGGAATCTCAGGCACTTTACGCGCCGGTAAATCCTTGACGCTCTCGCGAATCGCCGTAATATGCTCAGGCGTGGTACCGCAACAACCACCGACCACGTTAACAAAACCGGCTTCAGCAAATTCTTTTAACAACGACGAGGTCACATCCGGCGTTTCATCGAAACCGGTTTCGGACATCGGATTAGGCAGACCGGCATTTGGATAAACACAGACAAAGGTACCACAAATTTTAGCTAACTCAGCCACATAAGGACGCATCAAGGCAGCACCCAAGGCGCAGTTCAAGCCGATAGTAATTGGTCGTGCATGACGCACAGAGTTCCAGAAAGCCTCAACGGTTTGGCCGGAAAGAATACGCCCTGACGCATCAGTCACTGTACCTGAAATCATCACCGGTAATCGCACACCACGCTCTTCAAACACCGTCTCAACCGCAAAAATTGCCGCTTTAGCATTTAGTGTATCGAAAATGGTTTCTAACAAGACAATATCGATACCGCCGTCGAGCAAGCCATTTAACTGCTCGGCATACGCCTCTTTAAGCTGATCGAAAGTGATATTACGAGCACCAGGGTCATTGACATCCGGAGAAATTGAAGCAGTCTTTGGCTGTGGGCCCAAAGCACCGGCCACAAAGCGTGGGTGTTCTGGTGTACTGTACTTGACTACTGCCGCCTTGGCTAATTCCGCAGAGGCTTTATTCAAATCATAAGCGATGTCGGGCAAATCATAATCACCCTGTGCCACACGCGTCGCACCAAAGGTATTGGTACTGATAATATCGGCCCCGGCGGCTAGGTACTGTTCGTGGATCGCCGAAATAATATCTGGACGTACTAGCGATAACAGCTCGTTATTACCCTTAACATCTTTGTGATGATCGGCAAACCGCTCACCACGGAAATCCTGCTCTCCGAGTTTGTAAGTTTGAATCATCGTCCCCATCGCCCCGTCGAGCACCAGAATATTATCGGTAGTAAGACGACGGGCAAATTCTGCACCATGAGTATATGAAGAAATTGGATATGGCAAAGTTGGATAAGTCACTACAAACCCTTAAAAATAAAGCGAAAACAAGCCATAAATTATAACTCACTTAAAGCGATTATTGCTTGAACATCCCTTAACTTAGGGGTGAAATGGCTTTGAGCCAAGAATTAAAACAATGGTATTGATGCCAAAATTATGTATTTTTTAATTATCAATATACATTTTGTTGCTTTTTAACGCCATTTATAGCGCTCAGCGACGCCAAAATAATCTCTCAGCTAATCAAACATTAATTTTTTGTTACAATGCTTTCAGGATTGATGGGTGCTTACGGCTGTTAAGAACATAAATCTTTAGCTGCGTAAGTTAAATGGGAAACAGGATGCTCAAACTCCACCCACTCCTTTAGGATCTGAGCAAAACTGTGCTGCCCCCGCAACGGTAATGATTAATTTGTCTCCTATCTAATTATTCAAGCCCGATACCAGCCTGCAATCTACCTGATTTATATTTTAATTGTGCGGGGACGCACATTTACAGGACGATCCATGTTTAAAGTCTCTTCCCTGACGGCAGCTCTTGTCGTCGCTTGCTCTATTGCGCCAACAGCATCTGCCCAAGACACCCAAAGCAACAAGCCAACTAAGCAGCAAGATATCCAGCAGCTTCCTACTATTGTAGTCACTGCCTCACGCAGCGCTCAAAATATTGAGCTAGCGATTGGCGATATTTCCGTGATTGATGGCGCACAACTACGTGAATCCAACGACGCTAATGTCTTGCGCACGTTAGCGCGTCAGCCCGGCATCCAAATGTATGACAACGGAGGCCCACAAACCGTATCGGGTATTTCCATGCGTGGCGCTTGGGGTGATCAAAACCTGATCATGCTTAACGGTATCCGCATCAACAATCCGGTTGCAGGCAATAGCATTCCCTGGAGCACTTTAAACCCCCGTGCTTTTGAACGCATTGAAATTGTCCGGGGTTCCGCTAGTAGTCTTTGGGGTTCAAGCGCCATGGGTGGCGTTGTTAACTTAGTCACAGAAATCGCTCCCGGCGAACTCCGTGACTTCAGCCCTTATGCCGATATTGGCTTTGGTAGTCAAGGCACCGTACGCACCGGCGCAGGCTTTTCCGGCGCTGACGGCACCTTTGATTACAACCTCAATGCGCTTTATGCTAAATCCGATGGCTTCAATGCCACGACCAAGGATAATGAGTTTAGTTACCATCCTGATAAAGATGGCTATCAGCAACATAGCCTGAGCGGTGGTTTTGGCTGGACCTGGGGCCCTGAACAGCGCATTGGCGTACACTTTTTTAATAGTTATCTGAGTGGTGATTATGATGCTGGAGAGTTTGATCCGGTTGGTGCCAATGTAAAAAATCGTCAGCAAGTCTACGGCCTCACAAGTAGCAATCAGATCACTGATTGGTGGCAAAGCACTATACGCTATGGCTTTGGTAAAAGCTCGATGTACGACCATGGACCGTGGGGCAACACCGAAAACCGTACCTATCAAAATAGCTTGAGCTGGCAACATGATTTCAGCATCACGCCAGATCACTTAGTCTCCGTGTTTTATGAAGGCTACAAAGAGCGTATTGCGTCTTCGACTGAGTTTGCCAAAGCTAAACGCAACACCAACTCCTTTGGGGCAATTTATCAGGGTTATTTTGCGGATCGTCATCATCTACAAGCCAGCGTCAGAAGCGACCGTTATACCGATTACGGTTCTCGCACGACCGCTAGCTTAGCCTATGATTTTGATATCACCGATGAGCTTACTCTGGGTTTGGCCGCTAGTACCGGTTTCAGAATGCCTAGTTTCTACGATCTCTATGCGCCGCTTAATTGGGGCTTCCAGGGTAATCCGGATCTAAAACCCGAGAAGTCTCGCAATTTCGAAGCCCATATCAGCTATGAAAATGCGACCTCCTCAGCCGGTTTGCGTGCTTTTCATACAAAGTATCGTGATCTGATCAATCCCTATGATATGAGCTCCTTCCCCTTTACTACGAGTAACACCGAAAAAGCCACTATTCGTGGCATTAGTCTGGATGCTTCTCATCATATCGGCAATACCCGTCTATACGCCGGCGCCGACTTCCTAGATGCTAAAAACGATATCACTAAAAAACGTTTAATCCGTCGTGCACGCCAAGTGTATCGTGCAGGTGTAGTACAGAGCTATGAACGCTTTGAGCTAGGTGTCGAGTTTATGCATATCGGTGCACGTTACGATGATGCGACCAATTCACCCGAAAAGCGCTTAGGCTCTTACGGTGTGGTAAATCTTACGGCCAAAGCACAACTTAGCAAAGAGTTTTCTGCACAGATTTATTGGAACAACGTATTTGATAAAAAATACGCACCGGCACACGGCTATCGTGGCCAAGGCAGCAATGTCTTTGTCAATTTAAGCTGGCAGCCTAAGAACTAGTCGCCTTTGCCGAGGCGTTGATATTTACTTTGTTAAGCTGCATTATGGTCTATCCTCGTCATAAAGCAGCTTTTCTAGCTTGAGAGGAATATGATGTTTAAAAGTTTACTAAAGCTGATGGCTTTAACTTTTAGTTTAGTGGCTCTTAACCCTAACGCTCTTGCCTTTGAAACTCCTCGCCTAATTACACTCTCACCACATCTGACTGAGATGGTTTTTGATTTGGATTTAGGAGCACAACTAGTAGCCGTTGATGAATCAAGCAACTTTCCTGCTGAGGTAAAAAACCTCCCCAAAGTCGGCTCCGGACTAAACCCTAATCAAGAACTGCTTTTGTTATATCAGCCAGATATTTTATTAAGCTTTGCCCCCTCACCCGCACTTGAAAAGTTGCTACAGACTCAGGATGTGGAGCTGATTATTTCCCAACCCGATTCAGCGTCAGCCCTATTTACTGATTGGCGACGAGTTTTGGCAAGCGCTCAGCAGGACCCTCAAAAAGCTGCCGCCACAGAATACAAGATCAAAACAATTGAAAAAGCTTGGCACGAAACTCAGCTTAAGTATGCTGATAAAGCTAGCAAAACTGCCTTTTTTCTAATTTCCGATCAACCGCTATACAGCCTCAGTGATAAGACCTTCTTGAGCCAAGCATTTAAAGTCTGCAATATGCAAAATATTTTTAGTGCGGTCAACCAACCAAGCTTTATTGTGAATCCTGAAGAACTACTGCTTAAACAACCTGAGATTATTATCCATGGCTATCATGCTGCCGCAGTCGATGGCAAATCCCGCTCAAGGCAAGTTATCTTTAAGCGACTCAAGGAATTTGGTTTAGAGATCAGACCGGAACAACTGATTTCCGTGGATGTGGATATTTTACATCGCCCTACGATGCGTTTTATAAAAGCCTTGCCACAAATTTGCGAAACCATTCACCATGCAGACGATACTTAAACTTAAGAAACTAAGAAAAATCCAACGCCTTTTGAATGGCTTTTGCGGCGGTGACCCCATCTGCCATTGCCGTCGCCACACAAGGGTGCTGTCTTCTTGTGACCTCACCAATAGCATATAACCCCGGCACCGCGGTTTCTGTGGTCTCAAAATCAACGTTTATATAATTCTTCGCATCAAAATCGATATCTAAGCCTTTGAGCCACTGTCCCTGTGGTTCATAACCATAAAACACCAGCACCACATCATACGCTTGCCCTGCCACTTCTTTTTTTGCTGGCTCAAAAGAATAATCGCCAACTTTCAACTGCTCTGAATTTAATCGCTCTAACCAATGCGCCTGACCACGAAGGGTTCTGGCATAAACAACAACCTCAGCCGCCGCCCTATTTTGAACAAAAAGTGCATTTTCCAAAGCATTATCACCGCCACCCAGAACCGCCACCCGCTTGCCTTTAAAATCATAGTTATTGAGTCTAGCCCCGGCCCCAATCAAGACATCGTCAAATGATTGACCTGCGCATTCGATAGGCTCTTTATAATCGACCCCGGTTCCTACAACCAACTTTTTAGCCTTCAAAAAGAGCTCATCATTCTTGGCATCAAGCACCCTCACCACAAAGCCATCATCCGTCAATTGAACCGACTTCACCTGATGATGAAGTTGAACCTCAATTGCTGCCGCTGCCAAACTCTCCGACAAATTAGCTGCAACCTCCTTACCACTAAGCCCAGGCGCGGTAGGATTCCACTCGTCCACAAAAGGATTACGTGCACACATGCCGCCCACCTGCTCACTGGCCTCTAATAGCAACACCGAATAACCCATCCGCTTAAGCCACACAGCACAAGTGACACCGGCCACACCGGCACCAACGATAATTGCGTCATAAAGCGACTGAAGGGAACAATTATGGGCATTAGTCATTGTGATAAATCCTTTTAAATACAAGCATTTCTCCGGCCAAGAGACTAAAATATAGCCTAATTATTTTTTGCACAAGCTATGAATACCATAACAATCTTTTTTGAGCGCCTCGCTATTGAGGCGCGTGTTGGCGTTTTGCCACGCGAACTTAAAAACACTCAACGTATTTATGTAGACGCAGATATTAGCGTACAACAAAGCAAAGACGTTAATGATCTTGATATTAAAACTGTGCTTGATTATAGACACCTTCGTCAAGCAATTATCGAAGAGTGCACTCGCAAACACGTACACCTAGTCGAAGCGTTAGGGCAGATGATTGCAGATCGTTTACTCAATGACTTTAGCGATGTGTTGGCGGTCAAACTGCGTATCAGCAAGCCATCGGCCTTTGATGACTGTGATGCCGTGGGCATTGAGTTTAATATTAGCCGCTAACAGCGTAAATCAGCATGAGCCAATCTACTTCAATCTTAAAAGAAAGCAACGCCGTCCACAATCAAGCGACGGAAACTCGCAACAGTTTATCCGAACGCCAACGCGTGCGTAATAACAAACTAAGCAAGAAAATCATCCGCGAAACAGCGACCGCCATTGTTGATTACAACATGATCGAAGACGGCGATAAGGTCATGGTTTGTCTATCAGGCGGCAAGGACTCCTATACCCTGCTTGAGGTACTCCGCACGCTGCAAACTCGAGCGCCGATTAAATTCGAACTCTTGGCAGTTAATCTCGATCAAAAGCAACCAGGATTCCCGGAGCATATCTTGCCGGAATATCTAAGCTCTATCGGGGTGCCCTTTCATATTGAAAATCAGGATACCTATTCGATTGTAAAACGTGTGATTCCTGAGGGTAAAACTACCTGTTCACTTTGTTCGCGTTTACGTCGTGGTATTTTATACCGCGTAGCCGAGGAATTTGCTTGTAATAAAATCGCTCTAGGTCACCATCGTGATGATATATTAGCGACCTTTTTCTTGAACCTGTTTTATGCGGCCAAATTAAAATCTATGCCGCCTAAACTGGTCTCAGATAATGGCAAACACACAGTGATTAGACCCCTCGCTTATGTAGCTGAAAGCGATATTATCAAGTATGCGGAGATTCAAGAGTTTCCTATTATTCCTTGTAATCTTTGTGGCTCACAAGAAAATCTCAAGCGCCAAGAGATTAATCGTATGATTCGCGATTGGGAAAAAGAAAGCCCTAAAAAAGTCTGGAATACCTTTAAAGCCTTGTCTACCGTTGTCCCGTCACACCTGATGGATAGGGATTTATTTGATTTTGCTAGTTTAAAACCTAACTTTCAGGATAATCCTGAGGGTGATACTGCCTTTGATAGCGACACTTTTCCGGATTTAGAGGAGAGCCAATCCTCAACAGAACAAATCGTACAAATCTTTAGAAAAAGCCATGACTCAAAAAATTAACGATAGCAATCTAGGCCAAACAACGCACTATCCTGCACAATACGATGCCACGCTGCTGTTTCCTATTGCGCGCGCAGAAACCCGTCGGGGTTCAAGTGCTGAAACCACGCCTGCTTGGATTGGTGGTGATCTTTGGACCGCCTTTGAAATTTCTTGGCTCAACCCTAAGGGCAAACCGATGGTCGCTATCGCCTCCTTTGAATTCGATCAAAACAATCCCTATCTGATCGAATCCAAATCCTTTAAGCTTTATCTAAACTCTTTCAATCAAAGTCAATTCGAATCACCGCAGCAAGTTATTGAGCTTATGACTAAGGATCTCAGTAAGGCGGCCTGCGGCAAGGTCACCATTCAACTGGCCCCGGCTCACGCTTGGAGTGATTGCCAAATCATCGATATTCTCGGCGATTGTGTAGATGATTTAGATATTGACATTGATTGGTATGAACCCAAACCGGAACTACTGCGTTTAGTAGACAACAAAGTCGAACCGGGGGTCTCTGATCAGGTGCATATTCTTTATTCGAACCTGTTAAAGTCCAACTGTCCTGTCACTAATCAACCTGACTGGGGTACCGTGATCATTGCTTATAAAGGTCTGCCCATCGACCCCGCATCATTTTTACGCTATATCGTTTCCTATCGTCAACACAATGGCTTTCACGAGCTGTGCGTAGAAGAAATTTACTGCGATTTGCTACAGCACTGCACACCCGATGAGTTATTTGTGACCGCTCGCTATACTCGCCGAGGAGGCCTGGATATTAATCCATGGCGCGCCAGCAGTCAAAGCATTACCAAAGGTATGGAGCATCTCCTGGCACCCTTTTATCGCTTAGCCAGACAATAGCTGAGACATGATAACTGTTGCGCTGCTGATATAAAAAAACAATCCTGACAGTAGCTAGAATCAATGGGTTTTGCCCTTGTACTTCAGACACTTAGTCTCATATACTGACTTATATCATTAGATTGAATTACGCAACTTAAAACTTGTTAGGAATACTTTATGTCGAAAATCACTAAATCTCGTCAGGTTGAACAAATCTTTCGCGGTCAAGAGACTAGCGATGGCGCCGGCGTCAAATTGACCCGCTTATTAAGCAGTAATTTACAACGTCGTCTGGATCCTTTTTTAATGCTCGATAGTTTCGGCAGCGATAACCCCGATGATTATATTGCCGGCTTCCCTAACCACCCACACCGTGGTTTTGAAACCGTCACCTATATGATTGAGGGTCGTATGCTCCATCGTGACAGCAAGGGCAATGAAGGGCTTTTGGAAAATGGCGGAGTTCAGTGGATGACGGCCGGTCGTGGTTTAATTCACTCTGAAATCCCTCAACAAGAAGACGGCATGATGCGCGGCTTCCAACTTTGGCTCAATCTGTCAGCTCAAGATAAAATGATTGATCCTTGGTATCAGGATTACCAAAATCTGGACCTACCGAAGTATGGTAGCGCTGAAGAAGGCGTGCAGGTAACTGTTATTGCCGGTCAAAGTCATGGCACAAAAGGTGCCGTACAGCGCGAAAAAACCGAGCCAATTTATCTGGATGTCACCATCGCTGCGGGCCAACACTTTGACGCACAAATCCCTGCAAGCCACAATGCCTTTATCGTGGTCTATGAGGGTGGATTAGAAGCAAATGGCAGTCAAGTCACAGCCACTCAATTAGCCTTGTTAACTAATGATCCGGCAGCCGATGGTATCAGCCTCAAGGCCACTGAGGACTGCCGTGTCTTGGTGATCGCCGGCAAACCACTAAATGAGCCGATATTTCAGCATGGTCCTTTTGTGATGAACACAAAGGATGAAATCATTCAGGCTTTCAATGACTATCAAGCCGGTTTATTTGCTTAAGCAAAGTTGAAACGCCACAAAAAATGCTGAGCCTTATGGGTCTCAGCATTTTTTATGCTTTAGGTTCGGTTTAAGATTAGTTAAAAGCTTCTTGCGCCAGTAAAGCCACTAACTCTGCCGCCGGCATTTCTCTAATATCCGCTAAACCCGTGCCCAACCAATAAGCACCATAACCCTCATCGCCCTGCTTTAACGCCGCATCATTTAATTGCTTATTTGCGTCATATAACACAGGATAAGCCGGGCGCTTGAAACCCTCTGTCTCTAGCTTCGCACCTAGATCGCTTAACTTAGTCCTTAAACCTCGCGCTGGACGACCTGAAATCACCGCACTCACTAAGGTTTCAGGACGACTCTGCTGAGCCTCTGCTCTTACATGACGACGATAAGCCTCTGACGCAGAACTCTCTGGACAAAGAACAAAGGCTGTTCCTAACTGCACTGCCGCAGCGCCATGTGCCATCATCGTACGTATATGGTGGCCATGCATAATACCACCGGTTGCAATAATTGGCGTATGACATTCTTTTTTGAGCAATTGCAATAATGCTAGGGTAGCTATAGCCTCGTCTTGTTGTGGATTAAAAATACCGCGGTGACCGCCGGCTTCATAGCCCTGAGCCACAATATAATCAACGCCTAAGGCTTCTAGCTGCTTAGCCTCGTTTAAATCACAAGCCGTCGCAAAAATCGCTATATCCGCTGCTCTTAGTTTTGTTAATACGCCCTCAGACGGTAAACCGAAATGGAAACTAACAATCTGCGGACGCCTGTTTAAAATAACCTCAAGCCGCTCATCTTCAGTCAAAAAACTTTGATATATGAACTCGAGTTTGGTCGGCAGCTGAGCACCGAATCCATCAAACAGGGGTTTCAATTGCTGCAGCCAAGCTTGGTTAGCACCCTCATCAATCAGCTCTTCTTGATGAGAAAAAAAGTTGATATTAAGTAACGGTCGCTCAGGCTCAGCGCTCAAATCCAGATACTCGCTAAAGGTTTTATCGAGAACAGCCGCACTCATAGCGCCACAACCTAATGACGGCAAGGCTCCCGCTTTTCTGACGGCAGCAGACAAACGCGGGTTTGAAACGCCTGCCATGGGAGCCTGAATAATCGGATAACTTAAACCGAAGCGCTCACAAAACTCATTGTTCAACATAACATCACTTAATTCATATTTGAAATTTACTCTTAACTACATCAGCAATTGCTACTTACACTTTACCAAAGAATGTTAAAAAAACCCTATCTGACTTACAAAATCTGTCTATTAATTTCAAATTAATAATAGTAGTTAATGCATTAATACTTTAAAGTAAAACTTCATACTTTTATGAGAGAAAAGGAGAAAGTCATGCTTCACTACGCTATCGTATTTTTAGTTATCGCATTAATCGCTGCTGTGTTAGGTTTTGGTGGTATCGCGGGTACCGCTGCCGGTATTGCAAAAGTATTATTCTTTGTATTTTTAATTATTGCTGTTCTATCGTTTTTGTTCGGTCGACGATCTTAGATCTAGAATGATTAAATCGCAACTTGCTCTCGGGGCTTTCAAAAGCACCTCGATAGTTAAAGACCCCATAACATTGGAGTTAAACTCAAATCTTATGGGGTCAAGTTTTATTCAAAGGTCTAGTACAGAATTGAACTAGACCTTTTGCTATTTAGTGATGTTAGTTAATCAGACCGCACAAATTACGTGCCCCACCACCACCCAATGGCAAGGGTTCATCACTGTAGTTATCACCACCCACGTGAATCATCATCGATAAGCCCTTAATTTCTTCGAGATCGGTAATACGTGGCGCAACCACCGGATAGTTAATATTGCCCTCAGAGTCTACATAAAGCGCCGGCAAATCACCCTTGTGACTTGTGGTATCCCATGGCCCTTTATGGGAACCCGAATTATCCGGATCCCAGTGACCGCCTGCAGCCCCTGCCGGCACTACTTTGCCATCAGACTCACTGGCCTCGCAGGAACCCACCGCATGAATATGAAAACCACGAATCCCGGGTTCCTCTAACCCCTTAATATCAGGGGTGAATTTAGCACCGAATTCAGTTTGAGTAATTGTCACTGTACCCGCAGACTCACCCGGCCCCTGCGCAGTAGCAAATTTCATATCAACAACAATTTCATCAGCTGCATAAGATGCAGTCATAAAACCTAGCAATAAAACACCTAAAAGAACTTTTTTCATATGGAAGTCTCCTCTCTCCAATAAACAAAGAACTGCTCTCATCAATCAAATTGATAGATGATTCGCTCTGCCATATAACATAGAGCTATAGGAAAGCTTAACACAACAGCGAAAAATTGAGAATCAAGTACTAACGCCTAGAAAGGGCCGTTAGCAAATGCCACAAGACAAGCAAAAACAAGACTAGTGTTAACACTGATTAGAGTTTATAAATCAAAAATCACGCCTTGATGTGTGGTAAACATACACTGCTTAATCATCTCAGTACGGTCATTAAGACAGTAGCCAATAATTGTTTTCTAACATTTACCGGGGTTTCCTGTGGAAAAATCTATTACCCTTTACCATAGCGTCAGCGCACGATCCTTTCGGCCTTTATGGGCACTGGAGGAGCTCGGTTTAGATTATGAACTTGTCATGATGGAGTTTCCGCCACGAGTGCATAGGCGCGATTTTTTAGATACTAACCCCTTAGGTACGATACCCGCCATGATGACAGAGCATGGACTTATGACCGAATCAGCAGCGATGTGTCAATATATCGTGAGCAGAAAGCCCGGTACAAGTTTGGCGATTGCAGAACATGAAAAAGACTTTGGCAGTTATCTTAATTTTATCCATTATGGTGAGGCGACCCTGACCTTTCCACAAACCTTAGTCCTACGCTATCAACACTTTGAGCCACCTGAGCGACAACACCCGGGGATTGTGGCGGACTATACTCAGTGGTTTATCAGCCGTAGCCGATTGCTAGATCAGGTATTACAGAAAAGTGATTACCTTTGTGGTGAACGCTTTACCATTGCTGATATTTCAGTCGCTTATGCTCTAATGCTAGCCGACTACATCGAACTACTCAATCAATGCTCAGAGTCAATACAAGATTACTGGCATAGACTACAGCAGCGACCCGCTTTTTTAAAGACATTAGAAATCGAACAACAAGCTGCCAAGTCACAAGGCGTATCAATCCTGCCTACACCGAAGCTAAGACCCTTTGCCAAACAATCATTCACGAGTTAAGGAAAAATAAATAACAATGCAAAACCAACGATATGAGCAGGCTTCTACCAAGCTTCCGATTAACCCTAAGCAACAAGACAAAGCCCCTATCGGCATTATGGCGGCGCTCGAACAAGAAATCGCCGCTATTTTAAAACACATGGACGATACAGTGACCATTCACACCTTGGCTGGTCGTCGCTACTATCTGGGCCAACTTAATAACCAAGACTATGTGGTGGTACTGTCACGCATCGGTAAAGTCGCCGCCGCCTCCACCGCTACGACACTAATCAATTTATTCGGGGCAGATCGTGTTGTTTTTACCGGCTTAGCCGGCGGCATTCATCCGGATGCGTTGGTTGGTGATATTGTGATTGCCAGCTCTATCTATCAATACGATTTAGACGCCAGCCCACTGTTTCCTAAATTCAGTGTGCCCTTGTTAAATAAAACTTTTTTTAACAGCGACGAAGCTCTCACAAAAAGCATCGAACAAGCATGTCATGATTATCTAGAAAATGACTTTACAAGCGCTTTTAATGTCACAGAAAAAGAACGCTTTTTTCAACGCGAAAGCCCCAAACTACACCATGGACTGATCGGTAGTGGCGATGTCTTTGTCAACGGTCTGGAAAAACAAACCCAAATCGCTGAACAAATGCCAAGCACCATGTGTGTTGAAATGGAAGGAGCCGCTGTAGCACAAGTTTGCTATGAATATGACATCCCATTTGCTATTTTTCGCATAATCAGCGATCGCGCCGATTTTCATGCCGATCTGGACTTCAATGAGTTTCTGAACAAAATTGCCCCTAACTACGCATCACCCATACTAAAGCGACTCCTAAACTACCTATCGACTGATCTGTTAGCTTAGACTGTTTGATCCAAACCTGCTTGCCAGAAATCAATTTCAAGGCGAGTAGCGTCTCGGAAAATAGCTTCCAACTCTTTAAAACGCTCCTCATCAACCTTTGCCAAAGCTTGATTTAACCAATCAATTTCAGCTTTGGCTGCTTGTTGAAACTCATCACTAATGTACATTTGAATCCACGGCAAATAGGGATTGCTTTCATCCAGCACAGTAAAGTCTTGGCTCTCTAACCACTTACCAATCTCGGCATAACCAATGAGACAAGGTACCAGCGCAACGTGCAAATCTAACAAATTACCCTGATTACCGGCATCTAAAACATAACGCGTATAAGCCATAGTGGCACGTCCCTCTGGCAGCACCTCTAACTCAGCTTCAGTAATACCCCACTTGGCACAATACTCAATATGCAAATCAAATTCAACATCAACAATAGCAATTAAACTGGCAAAGCTCTGACGTAATTCACGCATATTACGGCTTTTGTAAACAGCCAAACCCCAAGCACGCGCAAAATGTACAAGAAATAAATAATCCTGCTTCAAATAATGTTTAAATGCATCAGCATCCAGGCTTGCGGCACCAAGTTGACGGACAAATGCGTGTTGGGTGTAGTCCTGCCACTCCGCTGCACTACTTTGCTTTAAACGCTCTAAAGGGCTAAGATTTGAATTACTCATAAAATATCCAAAAACAACGATAATTAAGGTTTAAATAAACTAACTATAGCTAAGCGATGCTATACAGCTAATTGGCTGTAGACAACACTCACCGAATTAGTATAACAGTTTGCTTGAAAAGTACCGTTCAGCCCGAGGTTGCGTACAAACTGTTTAATTGAATAGTTTAAGATTAGTGGCATATCCAAGTTTTTTATGCTTAAAATAAAAGAGCGTTTTGGGGGAAACTAGATATTATGAAAAGAATTTACACAGCAGAAGAAATGAGACGTGCCGAACAAAGTGCTGTAGACCGTGGCACAAGTTTTGAACAGCTAATGGAAAATGCCGGTCAAGCTGTCGCCAAAAATTTATTAACTCGCATTGGCGACGGCCGATTAACACGACCAGAATCGGTTTTGATCATTTGCGGCAAAGGCAATAATGCCGGCGATGGTTTAGTGATTGCTCGGGTCTTAGCTGAACAAGGTCTGACCATCAATCTAGGTTTTTTATTGGGCACAGAGCTTTCACTCTTGTCCATGCTTAACCTACAACGCCTAGAATCATTTGAGCAGCAAATCAATTACCTTGAAGACGACGAAATTGAGAATTTCTTAGTTAGTAAGTGTGACAATCTATGGATTATTGATGCGATTTTTGGTACCGGTTATAGCGGTAATTTACCGGACAAAGTATCTAAGATCATGGGTCTAGTGAATCAGACAGGGACTTATCGTATTGCGCTGGATCTTCCAAGTGGATTAAATTGCGATACTGGTGACTTAGCTAAAAACACCTTTAATGCTAATCTCACTTATACTTTTGCTGCCTATAAGCCAGCGCATTTTACGGCGCATGGCAAAGTAGTATGTGGTGAGATTGTCTGTCTCGATATCGGTATTTAAATTAACTAACAAACTCTCAATCGCAATCTGCCATTGAGAGTTGAAGAAAATGAATACTGCAAAAAAGTTTTAGCTTTCTGTTTCCAATTTAATTTGACCTTGACGACCTTCCATTTCGCGACGCAATTCACGGCGTCTTTCGGCCGCATTAAAGCGACACAACTCTATGTCATCTGCCGGCTCTAAGGGTGGTACAGAAATCGCCTTGCCACTATCATCGACCGCGACCATAGTAAAAAAGCAACTATTAACATGGCGTTGTTCGCGGGTACGAATATTTTCAGCCAAAACACGGATGCCTATCTCCATCGACGATCTGCCCGTATAGTTAACAGAAGCCAAGAAAGTTACTAATTCACCCACATGTATCGGCTGTCTGAAAATCACCTGGTCAACCGATAAGGTAACAACGTATTGACCGGCATAACGACTGGCACAAGCATAGGCAACTTGGTCCAGAAACTTTAAAATCGTACCGCCATGAACATTACCCGAAAAATTCGCCATATCCGGCGTCATTAAGACGGTCATGGAAAGTTTGTGCTTAGCTAAGTCAGACAAATTTGATTCCTTAAAGATAATATATTTAAACTAATATAAATTAGTTATAAATATACTATACATATCGAATCGTGAGGATTGTATTAAGCTATGCGGTTCATTACTTTTGTAAATACCACCTTTATCGATGGTCATAAAAAAACCCCTGAGAGCGTTTAGCTTTCAGG
>JAUNUJ010000002.1 GCA_030538235.1 Alcaligenaceae bacterium | reverse complement strand
CGATTGTACCGACGTTTACGTGGGGTTTGGTACGTTCAAACTTACCTTTTGCCATGACCTACTCCTGAAAGATTCCTGACAGTTAGTGTTAGAATTAATAAGTATTTGTGGTGCCCAAGGCGAGAATTGAACTCGCGACCTCTCCCTTACCAAGGGAGTGCTCTACCACTGAGCCACTTGGGCACTAGGAATATTTGATGCTTTGATTATTGTGATGCCGCTAAGGTATTAAAACTTTTTTAATAACTACCGATTTGCAATTTATAAAATTGCGCAACACTCAAAACAACAATTCTTATTAGCTACAAATAGCTAGAGTAAATCATTTGTGTAAGTACAGATTATTTACTCTAATTATCTGGGATAATTATCTTTTTTAAAGCTTGATTGCTAGTCTTAGCGAGAATATAGACATAAATAAGTCTGGAGCGGGTGATGGGAATCGAACCCACGCCGTCAGCTTGGAAGGCTGTTGCACTACCATTGTGCTACACCCGCAATGGGATACCTAAAAAATAACTATCTAACGACCCACGGGACCCACGGCCTTATATCTATAAATCATTAGGCACTAAGCAACAATCTTTGGTGGTGGAGGTTGGATTCGAACCAACGTAGGCGTTAGCCAACAGATTTACAGTCTGCCTCCTTTAGCCACTCGGACACTCCACCGCAAAGAATTAATTATGATAAACAGTTTAATTTGATTTGTCAAATACTATTAATAAACTTAATTTATCTGTTGTGGTTTTGTTGTATTTACACTTCACTTTGATAAACCACCGAAAAACATCTCCATGTATTTTAAGAAAAACTCAAAGGGCGAATAAAATGACTGCCCTGAGCTATTCTTTCAATTTTCAATGACATCCGCTAGGCCTTGCTTTTCTAACAAGGTATTTAGCTGCTCCCAATCATGAAAATCAATCAGCAATTGACCTTTTTGTTTAGCATTTACCTTGATTGAGACCTTGGTGCCTAGATAATCAGACAAAGCCTCTTCAAGTCGTACCACATCGCGACTTCTTTCTTTAGCTGGACTTTTGCTGATCTGATTAGCCTGATTTAAGAACTGCTTAACCAGCCGTTCAGTTTCTCTTACTGATAATCCCTTGGCCACTACTTGATGAGCCAGTAGAATCTGTTCAGCCGAACTAACCGCTAATAAGGCTCGCGCATGGCCCATATCAATTTGCCCATCAAGTAACATCTCTTGCACCGGCTCGGCTAAATTAACTAATCTCAATAAATTAGATGTATAGGAACGCGAACGACCAATACTCTCAGCGGCTTGCTCATGGGTGAAATTAAACTCATCGATTAAGCGACGAATCCCTCTAGCCTCTTCTAGGGGATTTAGATCCTCGCGTTGCATATTTTCGATCAAAGCCATAATAGCGGCTTGCTCGTCACTGACATCACGAATTAATACAGGAACTTCATTTAAGCCTACGATTTTTGCGGCTCTAAATCGTCTTTCACCGGCAATAATCTCAAATACACCCTCTTGACCTACTAAAGGTCGCACTAATAAAGGCTGCATAATGCCTTCGCGCGCAATGGAATCAGCCAATTCTTCGAGCTTTTCCTGTTCCATTTTTGTGCGAGGTTGATACTTTCCAGCACGTAATTGCTTTAATTGCAATGTATTGCCTGCATTTGTATCGTTTGCGGTAGTTGCTTGATCTTTGTCTGTCACAGTCTCAAGGCTTGCATCCCCCCTAATGACTTGAGTAATACCAATATCATCACCCAATAAGGCGCCTAAACCACGACCTAGACCTTTAGCTTGTTTTCTAGGAGCTGCTGCTTTCTTGGCAATTGTTTTTTTCGCTACAATTTTTTTTGCTGCTGTTTTTTTACTCGCTGATTTATTGATCATATCTCTATTGTTTGTTTAAAAGTTTAATTTTAAAGCATTTATTTTTATTGTTTTTTTGCTTTGCTAATTTTTAATAGCTCTTTGGCAAATTGCAGATAAGCTTGAGCACCACGTGAAGACTTATCATATTGAATGCCCGGAATCCCATAACTTGGCGCTTCAGCTAAACGTACATTGCGAGGGATCACTGTTTTAAATACCTTGTCGCCAAAGTATTCTTCTAATTGATCAGAAACTTGTTGTTGTAAAGTCATTCTCGGGTCATACATGACACGTAGTAAACCGGTGATTTCAAGATTGGGATTAATATGTTGGTAAACACGCTTTACTGTATTTACTAAATCAGATAGACCCTCCAGTGCAAAATATTCACACTGCATAGGAATAATCACCCCATCAGCTCCTGCTAAGGCGTTAATGGTAAGTAAGGATAAGGTTGGAGGGCAATCGATTAAAATAAAGTCATAATCTTTTTCTAGTTCTTGAATCGCATTATTTAAACGATACTCCCTGTCTTCAAGATTCATCAAGTCAATATCAGCACCTGATAATTCACGATTACTAGGTAATACGTCATAACCGCTATTTTCAGCGTTAACCAGGGTGTCATTAATACCTGCTTGACCAATCAATACATGATAAACATTTGAATTTAAATCACTTTTTTCGACACCTGAACCCATGGTTGCATTGCCTTGAGGATCTAAGTCTATTAAAAGAACCTTCTTCTTATTAACTGCTAAACCGGCAGCCAAGTTTACCGCTGTGGTGGTCTTACCCACACCACCTTTTTGATTTGCTACACAATATATTTTAGGCAATTTAACCCCCTAACCCTTTTTACTCATCCATATTAAACAACGCTCGGCATCCATATCAGGCACTTCGATTTTTTGCCAAGAACTAAGACACCAATCACTGTTTTGTTGCAACTCGCTGACTTCATCCTCAAGATAATGACCTTTCATCGCAGCTAAAAAACCATGTTCATTGACCGTGTGACCCGACCAATTAGCAAAGTCACTTAAAGACGCAAAAGCTCTAGATATCACTAAATCCGCTTCGGCTGATACATAATCTTCAATTCTAACGTGTTTTGAACGAAGATTCTCAAGACCCAGACGTCCTGCAACCATTGTGATAAAACTGGTCTTTTTTTCAACAGCATCGATACAGGTGACATGCCATTGTGGGCAGCAAATAGCAATAATAACGCCTGGTAAGCCACCACCTGACCCTACATCCAACACAGTCCTCTCGGTTGTCGAGTCAATTTTTTTTTGTAAAGCGGGTATCACTGAAAGGCTATCAAATATATGCTGAATTAATATCTGTTCAGCATTTTTAATCGCAGTAATATTATACGTTTTATTCCACTTTTGGATAAGCTCAAGATAGAGCAAAATATCCTGCTTTTGTTTATCATCAAGCGTTAAATGCATTTTCTCCGCTGCTTGTGATAAACGAACATTAAAGTCAGCCATATAAACCTGCCTACATTGATTAATTTGTTATTGTTTCACGTGAAACATTTATTTTTGATGACAAAAGCTTCTAAAACAAAATGTCAATTTATGGTTTTAGAAGCTTTTGTGTTAATCAAAAAGTGAATAAAGTATTAAGCTTTTATGCTCTGTTGTGCACGCTTAACATGAATTAATAGTAAAGATATAGCGGCCGGTGTCATCCCAGAGATACGAGTCGCTTGACCAATGGTCTCCGGTCGATGTTTATTAAGAAAAGAACGCGCCTCAATTGATAAGTTCGCTATAGAATCATAATCAAAATCAGCAGGTATTTTCATATTTTCAAATTGCTGTTGGCGCTTAACCTCTTCTTGTTGCCTGTCTATATAACCAGCATACTTAATTTGAATTTCGACCTGCTCAATCTCATCAACTGTTAATGCTTCTTCTGAAGAAAATAACTCGCCCTCTTTAGTCGCTAAATTCATTAAAGACTGATAATCAACATTAGGACGTTTTAATAATTCAGATAAAACATAAGATTTTTCTGGTGCCCTACCTAGAACCTCAGTCGCTGCTTCACGGTCATAGGTTTCACCATGAATTCTGATTGAACTCAAACGATCTATTTCTTTTTTTACATTATTGCGTTTGGCGTCAAAAGCATCCCAACGTTCCTGTGGAACAACACCTAAACGATAACCAATTTCCGTTAATCTGAAATCAGCATTATCTTCGCGTAAACTCAGACGATATTCTGCTCGTGAAGTGAACATACGATATGGTTCACTAACACCACGAGTAATCAAGTCATCAACTAAAACCCCTAAATAAGCCTCATCTCGGCGTGGTGTCCAGCTATCTTTGCCTTGTAGCAGTAAACACGCATTAATGCCAGCCAATAATCCTTGAGCAGCAGCCTCTTCATAACCTGTGGTGCCATTAATCTGTCCGGCTAAAAACAAACCTTTTATATGTTTACTTTCGAGACTAGACTTCAATTCACGAGGATCGTAATAATCATATTCAATAGCATAACCCGGACGTAAAATATGAGCATTTTCTAGACCACGAATACTACGTACTAATTTAAATTGAATATCAAAAGGCAGACTAGTCGAAATACCGTTAGGATAAATTTCGTGCGTATATAAACCTTCAGGCTCTAAGAATATCTGATGAGAGTCTTTATCAGCGAATCGATTAATTTTATCCTCTACTGATGGACAATAACGCGGCCCTACGCCGTCAATCTTTCCGGTAAACATGGGTGAACGATCAAATCCACTACGGATAATGTCATGAGTTTGTTCATTAGTATGAGTAATCCAGCAGGATATTTGGCGAGGAGGTTCTTCACTACGTCCCAAATAAGAAAAAACCGGAATAGGATCAGTGTCTCCAGGCTGTTCAATTAAATGTGTGAAATCAATTGTTCTAGCATCTAAACGAGGTGGTGTACCGGTTTTTAAACGGCCTTGAGGTAAATTCATCTCTTTCAAACGATGAGCCAAACTTATCGATGGAGGATCCCCGGCTCTACCCCCAGAGTAATTATCCAACCCCACGTGAATCTTGCCATTTAAGAAGGTACCTGCAGTCAATATCACCACAGGGGCATAAAATTTGAGGCCAATTTGAGTAACTGCACCGACAACACGATCACCTTCTACTAAAAGATCATCGACACCTTGCTGAAACAGAAATAAATTTTCCTGATTTTCCAAAATATATCGAATGGCGTTTCTATAAAGCACTCTATCAGCTTGAGCTCGAGTAGCCCTAACAGCCGGGCCTTTTGAACTATTTAGAATTCTGAATTGAATACCGGCTTTATCAATAGCCTTAGCCATTGCACCACCAAGCGCATCAATTTCTTTGATCAAATGACCTTTGCCAATCCCACCAATTGAAGGATTACAAGACAACTGACCTAAAGTTTCAATATTGTGCGTTATTAATAAGGTTTTAGACCCCATGCGTGCGGAAGCCAATGCAGCCTCAGTTCCCGCATGACCTCCACCAACAACAATAACATCAAATGTATTTGGAAATTCCATGATATTTAATATAAATTAAACAATTAATAATATGAAGCGCTTTTAATAAGACAAAGATAATTTTCTACTCGTCCAGCGTTTTTTGTAACTTAAATAATGATTGCAGCAAAACTATAACTTTTAAATTGTTCCACATGGAACATCCACAATGAGCAATAAACTTTATTATTTGATTTTGTTAAATGGTCTCAGTTGAGCAGTTTTTTTAGATGCATTTGTTTGACTAATTTTTATCTATATAGTTCTTGAACAGCCACTTATTATATTTAACAAGCTTATAAAAAAATATTTTAACATAATTAGCTTAGTCGTCTTTTGCACATAACAATCTATATGCAATAGAAGCAAAGGTTCCACGTGAAACAATCGTAGCTATCTACACTTGCCAATAAAGTATAGAATCAATAAACGTACTATTTAAATGCAAAGCTTAAATCAAATAAGATAATAATATGTTCCATGTGGAACAAACAGTTAATTGTGGATAACTTTCTGGATAACTCTGTTATTAAGTTGGGATTAGACTGTATAAACTGTGCTTAAGCTATATAAGTACTTGTAATTAAGGTATTTAAATAGTTGATAAAATTTATTGATTAAATCCTTATTTGTGGATAAATTAAATTAAGAGGGTATTATGACGACAGAAAATCAGTCTTTAAAGATTAAATCTAAGCTTCCTGATATTGGAACAACTATTTTTACTGTTATGAGTCAACTCGCTGTTGACCACAAAGCGATTAACCTAGGTCAAGGATTTCCTGAATTTAATCCGGATGAACAATTACTCGAATTAGTCAATGAGGCGATGAAGGCGCATAATCAATATGCACCAATGCCGGGTATCCCAGCATTAAGACATGAGATTGCAAAAAAAATAAAGATACTTTACGGACACGACATAAATCCTGATACCGAGGTTACGGTAACTAGTGGGGCCACGGAAGCTTTGATGGTTGCAATACAAGCAGTTGTACACCCGGGTGATGAAGTTATTATCATCGAACCTAATTATGACTCTTATGTTCCTTGTATTCGTCTAGCGGGGGGTATACCAGTTTATGTACAACTAAATAAGCCTACAAAAAATAAAACAAGTTACAGCATGAACTGGCAACAATTAAAAGAGGCAATTACATCAAAAACTAAACTAATTATTTTGAACTTCCCACATAATCCAACCGGTATTACCCTTGAACAGGAAGATTTGGATACTCTGGCTGAGATAGTTAGAGATAAAAATATCTTTTTGATTGCTGATGAAGTCTATGAACATATTATTTTTAAATCAAAACGATTTTTGAGTTTCTTAACGCATCCGGAATTGAGAGAAAAGACATTTGCGATTTCATCTTTTGGTAAAACTTACCATAACACGGGATGGAAGATTGGCTACTGCATCGCGCCTCAAAGCTTAACAGTCGAATTTAGAAAAATACATCAATTTACAGTGTTTTCAGTTAATACCCCAATGCAAATAGCGTTGGCTAAGTTCATGCAAGATCCTTCACATTATCTTAATTTATCCAAGTTTTATGAAAAAAAACACGATCTTTTATTTGAGGGATTACAAAAAACTAAGTTTAAACCGATTGCTAGTGACGGTACCTTTTTCTTATTAGCCGATTACAGTGAAATTTCCGATCAATTAGAAGCTGATTTTGCAATTTATTTAACTAAAGAAGTAGGGGTTACCTTGATCCCAGTATCCGCTTTTTATCAAGATACAAAATCTTCAGATGCTAATAATCAGATGTTGCGTTTTTGTTTTGCGAAGAGTGATGAAACCTTAGAAAAAGCTATTGAACTTTTAAGTGTGTTTTAAGTTGGATGTTAATACATTATTAATTATATAAAGCTGTTGTTATTGTTATGCTCTGTGGAAAACTGGGATAAGTCGATAAATAAATTTAAGATCAATGACTTAAACGTTAAAATTATTTGAATAAGCTTAGTGTTGTAAGTAGACTCGATGGTGGATAAATATCACCAGACCTTAGGAAGTTAGACTTAGTCTAATAACAAGCACCTGTTATCCACAGAATTACCTTATCAACTTAACCGTTGTGTGATTTTTATCATAATTAATCAAAACCCTTATGACTATTTTCTAGATAGGCATAAGGGTTTATTAATTTTCGGTATTAACTATCATGAAATAAATGAATAATTTCTTTTACTAAAAAGCTGGCTTTGTAATAGGCCTTAATTGGACTGCTTCAATCAGCCCTGGACTCATAATATGGGAATGACAAGAAAAAGCATTAAGACGTGTAAAACGCTCTGTGAGTCTTTAAAAGTGAAATCTCAACACTAAGTGACATGTCGTTTATCTATAAGTGGCCAAAACACTATAGCGATAATTTTTATGTCATGCTGTTTTTACTTTGAGCATTATTGTGTGGTCGCCATGTATCAAGCCTTACTAATTCACATAAGTTTAATTAGCATTTATCTCATTCGTACAAAATTAGAATTATCAACCTAAGCATTTTTTAAACTAGCTTTGAATATTTAATTTTCTTGGTAGTTATATTTAAAGCACAAAAGCTTCCAATATTTGGATTTGATTATTAAGCCATTGATCATCGTTGTTAATACATTATTAATTATAAATACCTTTTGTTATTGTTATGCTCAGTGGATAACTAGGATAAGTCATTAATTAAGTTTAAAATCAATACCTTAAAATTTTTATTTATGTGGATAAACGTATCGTTGAATCATGCTCTGATAGTGGATAGATTTGCATACTTTGACTAAAGCATTGTTTAGTCTGACTTGAGTCACGACTTATCCACATTGCGCTATCATAGAGCATATCCACAAGCTGTTTTTCTTAATTTTCAATCGAGGGAGATAAAATGGAATACCAAAACGATAATATTTTCGCGAAAATCTTAAACAATGAAGCACCTTCTTATAAGGTTTACGAGGATGAACAAACCTATGTGATGATGGATATCATGCCAGAGTCAAGAGGGCATTTATTAGTCTTGCCAAAAGAGGGCGCTGTTAATATTTTTGATATTAGTGATGATGCAATCGCTGCTTGTGCCAAAACATGCAAAAAAATTGCACCGGCCTTGATGAAAGCGACCAATGCTGATGGCTTGATCGTCAGTCAGTATAATCACGCAGCTGCTGGTCAGACGGTTTATCACTTACATTGTCATATGTTGCCTGTCTACAAAGGTCAGACAAATAAAGCACATGCCAGAGTTGCAGGCAATCCGGAAGAATTGATTGCCTTAGCTAAAGAAATCGCCTCATATATTGAATAACTACTAGCTTAAAAATGTCTGTCTTAAAAATTCAAGAAGATCCTATTGTTGCTATTGCTACTGCGCCGGGTCGTGGTGGCATTGGCGTGGTTCGTGTTTCCTCCAAAGATTTATCGACTTATATCAATGCATTTTTTGGCCGTGATTTAACACCTCGCCATGCTTATTATTTGCCATTCAATGATGCAGATGGTGATGCCATTGATGAGGGAATTGCTTTATACTTCAAAGGTCCTAATTCTTATACTGGTGAAGATGTTCTTGAATTGCAAGGGCATGGTGGTCCGGCGGTCTTAAAGCGGTTAATTAAACGTTGTATGGAAATACCCGCTAATCAACAGCGTTTAAGACCTGCCGAGCCTGGTGAATTTACTCAGCGTGCATTTCTTAATGGTCGACTTGATTTAGCCCAAGCTGAAGCGGTAGCGGATTTGATCGATGCCAGCTCAGAATCTGCAGCGCGTAGCGCTATGGCTTCGTTAAGTGGGGAGTTTTCTCGCTTAGTCAATGACTTGGCCGATAGTATTATTTATCTGCGGATGTTAGTAGAGGCAACCTTAGATTTTCCTGAAGAAGAAATTGAGTTTTTAGAAAAATATGATGCTGTACCTAAATTAACTGCTTTACAGCAGCAGTTACAGCATATTTTACATGTATCAGAGCAGGGTATGATTCTTCGAGAGGGTCTACATGTGGTGCTGGCAGGTCAGCCTAATGTAGGCAAGTCGAGTCTTTTAAATGCACTTGCCGGAGATGAGGTAGCGATTGTGACTCCGATTGCCGGTACTACGCGTGATAGGGTGGTGCAACAGATCCACTTAAATGGTGTGCCTTTACATATTGTAGATACTGCGGGTCTTCGTGAAACTGAGGATACGGTTGAGAGCATCGGTATTGAGCGTAGCTGGGCAGAAATCGCTAAGGCCGACGTGATCTTGCATTTACAAGATGCCTCAGAACCCGATTTAGATGCAAACGAGGATATTCTCGCAAAAATGCCGACTAATACACCTGTAATTACTGTCTTTAATAAGATTGATCTGTTGGCTGAGGAATCGCTACTTCAATTAAAAGAAAGTAATGCCTACTCTAATACGATTTTCTTATCTGCCAAAGCACAACAGGGTTTAAATCAGCTGACTGAATTATTGCTGTCTATTGCCGGTTTACAGGTACAGCAGGAAACACCTTGGTTAGCTCGAGAAAGGCATTTAGTTGCACTAAAACAATCCATGGAACATTTGAATCAGGCGCATGATTTTGCTCAACAAGATGACCGTGTGTTGGATTTATTTGCCGAAGAATTACGTTTATCACATGAAGCTTTAAATTCGATCACAGGTGAGTTTACTAGCGATGATTTATTAGGTGAGATCTTCTCCTCTTTCTGTATAGGAAAGTAGGGTAGAGCTTGTCTCTCATATCAAAAAATTTTTAAAACCGGTGTCTCTAAATCTTAGATAGAACGCCGGTTTTTTCTTCATGTGATATGTTTTTATTTCGTGTTTATTGATTAGCTTTAACTAAGCTGAAACTGTGATTTAAAGAATAAACTTATTTTCTATATTGTTCCACGTAAAACATAATCTAATCATTCTTAGCTCTGATCTGGAGGAGTCTTTATGCAGCCCACCACTATTATGACGGCTTATCTTTTACTTGCTATTGCCATTTTCTTTGAGATAGCAGGAACGGGATTATTAATTAAAACTGAGCAATTTACGCGTTTAATTCCGTCCGTCTTGGTCCTTTCTTTTTATGGTGCTTCATTTTATTTTCTTTCTTTAAGTTTAAAGTATATACCAATTGGTATTGCGTATGCTTTATGGAGTGCGGTTGGTATAGTCGGTATAACGCTGATCGGTTTTATTTTTTTTAAACAACGATTGGATTTACCGGCGATCTTAGGAATTGCATTAATTATTGTCGGTGTAGTAGTGATTAACCTATTTTCAAAATCTGTCAGTCATGGTTAAAATCACAAGTTTAAAATATGTTTAGCAATTGCTATTTAATCAAAGGAGACTGTTTTAATGGCTTTTACAAGAAATACTATCCCACCTGTTTTACAAAATCTGAGAATACCGGTTATCGGTGCACCTATGTTTACCGTCAGTTACCCTGAGTTGGTCACAGCCCAGTGTAAGGCTGGTATTGTCGGTTCATTTCCTGCGTTAAATGCACGTGGTGATGGTTTACTGGATCAGTGGTTAACTGAGATAAATGCTGAGCTTGAAAGCTATAAAAAGGATAATCCTGAGGCCATTATCGGTCCAATCGGTGTGAATTTAATCATTCATGACTCTAATCCTCGTTTAGCTGAGGATTTAGGGCTGTGCGTTAAGCATAAGGTGCCGATTATTATTACTTCTTTACGGGCACCATTGCCTGAGATTATTGATCAGGTGCATTCTTATGGTGGCATTGTTTTACATGATGTGATTAATCTACGCCATGCACAAAAAGCGATTGAGGCGGGTGTGGATGGTTTGATCGTGGTGGCTGCGGGTGCCGGTGGTCATGGCGGGACTATGTCGCCGATGGCTTTGGTGGGCGAGGTTAAGCAGATATTTTCCGGTCCAGTTATATTGTCGGGTGCTATTTCTACCGGCGATGCGGTCTTAGCGGCTCAAGTGATGGGTGCTGATCTCGCGTATATTGGTACAAAGTTTATTGCTAGCGATGAAGCTCACGCGTTAGATGAATATAAGCAAGCGATAGTTAATGCGAGTGCTGCGGATATTATTTATAGCGATTATTTTTCCGGTGTCCATGGAAATTATTTAAAAGAAAGTGTGATTAGATCGGGCCTTGATCCGGACAATCTACAAGCTGGCGATAAAAACACGATGAATTTCGCTGCGGGCGGCTCTAAAGTCAAAGCCTGGAAGGATATTTGGGGTGCCGGTCAAGGTGTGGGTTTGATAGATAGCATACAGCCAATTTCAATGATCGTTGATCAGTTGGAAAAAGAGTACCTTGGGGCGATTGAACGCGTCGCTAATTTTAAAAATAATTAACAGACAGTTCTGGTTTTATTCTCATAGAAAAGCGACTATATATATTAAGTAGTCGCTTTTTTTATGATTTATCAGTTTTCTTCAATCGTAACCATAGTCCTGAAGCGACCACAGAGCCACTAACTATCAATAGACCCGATGCGATGACAGCAAATGTTGCTTCAGCATGACCGGCGACAATTAATAATAAAGTAGAAATTAATGGGGTGATATAGGCGAGGGTGCCGATCAGTTGAATATTGCCGTATTTAACCCCGTAGTCCCAGAAGAAAAAAGCGGCACCTACCGGTCCTAGACCTAAACCGATGATACCGACCCATTGATAAATATCTGTCGGCCACACGGTCGTTTCAAATACAAGGTGGTATATCAAAGCAAGTAAGGCGGTTGCTGCACAGAACCATGCTACGGCGTCAGTCGGGACATTGCGAACCAGACGGCTTAGAGTGGAATAGAGTCCCCAACTAATAGCCGCTCCTAAGCCATAGAGGTAGCCGGGCAGGTATTTTGTCTCAAAGCCAAGTTCACCATGACCGCTAATTAATACGTAGCAACCTATTAAGGCGAGTAGAGCACCTAAGAGATGGTAAAAACGTAGTTTTTCTCCAGGTAAAAAAGAACTAAAGAGCACAATTAATAATGGCCATAGATAGGTGATCAGACTCACTTCAACGGCCGGCGCCATACTCATACCTTTGAAATAGAAAAAATGAAAACCGAAAAGACCACCGACACCGATAAGCCAAGAAAATAACGGTTGCTTTAAATAACGTAGACCATTGTCTTGATTTTTAAACCACCGCAGACAAATCAAAATAAAGACAATACTAAAGCACATGGCCATCATTTGAAAGGGCGGTATAGCACCTCCTGTCAAGGTAGTCAGTAGCGCGAGGGTCCCGAATATGGCAATCGCAACAAAGCCCACACGGGTGCCGGTGGCCACGGTAGGAGATTGAGTCGATTTGTGTTGGTTCATATAATGACTTGTTATTTTGACTTAAGTTGATTAAATATGTTTTTCTCATAGAAAAACCGGGAAATAAAATTTCCCGGCTTTAATATCAGAATATTACTGAAACTTAATTACATCTTGCTATCGTTAGCGACGCGAGCTAGGCGTCGAGTAATAAATTGCTGCTGTGCAATTGACAAGATATTGTTAACTACCCAGTAAAGTACTAAACCGGCAGGGAACATGAACATCATGGCACCGAAGACTAACGGCATAATCATCATGATGCGCGCTTGCATTGGATCTGGTGGGGTTGGGTTCAGTCTGAACTGCAAGAACATGGTTGCGGTCATGATTGCCGGTAGGATAAAGTACGGGTCAGCCACGGCCAAGTCTTGAATCCATAGGATCCATGGGGCACCACGTAGCTCCACGCTGGCTAAAATCACTCGATATAAGGTTAAGAAAATCGGGATTTGAAGCACAATCGGTAAACAACCACCGAGCGGATTAATTTTTTCGGTACGGTATAGCTCCATCATGGCTTGATTGACTTTTTGACGGTCATCACCATACTTTTCTTTAATCGCTTGCATACGAGGGCCAACATTTTTCATACGGGCCATTGAGCGATAACTAGCGGCGGATAGAGGGTACAGCACAATCTTGATAATGATGGTCAAGACCACAATAGTCCAACCCCAGTTACCAATAAAAGAATGTAACCAAGTCATGAACTTGAACATTGGTTTGGCGATAATGGTCAACCAACCATAGTCAACAACTAAATCTAGACCCGGACTGATTTCTGAGAGCATCTCTTGTGCTTGTGGACCGGCCCATAG
This sequence comes from Alcaligenaceae bacterium, assembly GCA_030538235.1. Taxonomy (GTDB): domain Bacteria; phylum Pseudomonadota; class Gammaproteobacteria; order Burkholderiales; family Burkholderiaceae_B; genus Oligella. The sequence continues at coordinate 350,289 of JAUNUJ010000002.1, read as the reverse complement.
CACGGAATTACTACTGACTGTCGCTGTAGGTTCAATAGTGCCTAGAGGCTCAATGGTGCTGATAGCGTAAAGGTTATTAGCAATTTTACGGATATTGTAATGACGCTCTTTGCCCTCTTCAGGCACCCAAGCGGTCACAAAGAAGTGCTGAATAAAACTAATCCAACCGTCATTGGTTTGACTGGCATGTGAGAGATTATTTTTATCAATATCGGAGAAAGAAATTTTCTCGAAGCGATTTTGATCCGTGTACATCGCAAAACCAGAGAAGGTTTTGTAGAAATACGTACCGCCAGCTGCATCATGATCATCGCGTGTAATTTGCAGATAAAGTGATGGGCTTTGGGCTTCTGAACTGATATTAGTGACGGTGTCATTAACATCAATTTTGAAGGTACCACGGTGGAAAGTATAGGTGCGTGTTAGTTTGAGACCATCGCTTTCGGCTTCAAAAACCACCGGGAGGGTGTCACCGCTCATCTCGGTGTCGGTGGAAATCATACGGAAAATTGTGTTCTGATTAGGGTAGTTCTTGCCCTCGGAACCGACTAAACCGCTTTGTACGGTAAAGGTATTGGTGCCGTTTTCCAGTAAAACAAAGTTGTGAATTGCTTCAGGATCTTCGGGGCGGCTCAGATAGAGTTCTGCACCAACAATTTGTGCGCCCTTGGTGTCAAAAGAAATATTAAATAAGTCAGTACGAATGTTAATAATTTCTTGAGCGGAATCGGTGGGAGCCGCGCTGTCTGTCATTGCTGCGACTTGTTGGCTACCATCTTCGGCAGTTGCTGAAGGGATGGAGCTTGGTGTGGCAAGATCGGGTTGACGAGCGTCCTGCAGTTGTTGTTCAGTTGGTTGTGGAAGTGGCGGATTGCGGAAACTCATCCAGTTATTCCAAATCATGAACAAAGAAAATACAAAAATCATCCAGAGGATGGAGCGTCTAGTATCCATTAGTTATTTCTTGCTAAATCGGTGGGAAAATGTTCTTTCAAAAGTAAACACAACAGTTTAACCCACATTAGTCCTTTGCTAAATATAAAGAGGAGTTAATTATAGAAAAGCTATGCGTTTCAACGAGTTTTCTTAGGTGGTACCGGATCGTGGCCACCTTTGAAAAAAGCATTGCAACGACAAATTCTTTTTGTTCCTAACCATAGACCCTTGAAAGCACCGTGGGTTTCAATTGCCTCGATCATATAGTTAGAACAGCTTGGTGTAAAGCGACATGACTGTCCTATCCAAGGACTGAGGAAGTATTGATAAAAGCGGATAGGCAAGATAAACAATTTTTTAAGCATAAACAGCCGATTCCGGTTTATTTAACTGAATCAAATAAGTTATCGAGCTCTTGGCGAGTGATTTTCTTAAGTTCAGTTAAAGTACAGTCAGGGATTTTCTGATGAAGCCTGACAATATAATCACCGGGCGGTAACTGATGACGGCGTAACCTAAAGGATTCTCTGATCACTCGCTTAATGGCATTGCGGCTGCTAGCTCGTTGAGCATTGCGTTTAGCAATAATTAAACCTAATCTGGCAGTACTGTCAGGTGAGGAGTAGTGGATATATCGACTGAGCATAAAAAACGCCCCACGACCAATCCGTTTGCCCCTAAGGGCCAAAGTGAATTCGCTGGGGCGCAGTAGGCGCGCAGATTTAGGAAATGTGGCGCCGTTCATTGCTTTTAGGTCCTGTTATTGCAGAGATCTTGGAGGGACTAGGATCCCATGTCACCAAAGGTGCGACAGGAAAGATTGCTTAATAGACGATATAGGGCAAAACAAGCAATGATTAAACAGCTAAGCGCTTACGACCTTTTGCACGACGAGCATTGATGATTGCACGGCCGGCTTTAGTTTTCATGCGAACACGGAAACCGTGAGTACGTTTGCGACGAGTAACTGAAGGTTGATAAGTACGTTTCATGTCAAGATTCCTTTGTAATAATTAATTTGCTAGGGCAATATGCGGTAAATAATTTATTGGGTAAATAATTTATTGATTTATTTATGTATTTTTAAGGCAATAAACTAATACCTAAAAGCTGAATTAGTGAAAACCATAAATTATGGCAAAAAACATCAATAAAGTCAATAGACTAGCGCGGTATTTACCACAAAAAACAGCAAATATGTCGTTAATACAGCAATCGAGTTCGATTTATCCACAATCTATCCACATTGTGGATAACTTTTTTTTAGAAGAGTAAAATAGATTACTCTTTTGGTTCATGAGTTGGAGTGGTTAATTATATGAGTGGTTTTTGGTCGCATTGCTTTTCTATACTAGCGGGTGAGTATCCCGTAGAGCAAGTAAGAGCATGGATTGAGCCGTTGGACTTTTTGTCTTTTGATGAGGATTCCGGCTTGTTATCCCTATCAGCTCAAAATCCGATTAAGCAAAAGTGGGCCAGAGAAACTTACTCGGAGCGTATTCAGACCATTGCCGAGCAGTGGTACAAGCGTGACGATATCCGGGTCGATATTATCTTAGCGGGTGCACGAGTGTCACGTCCTGTCGCTAGAGTCCCAGAACCACCGGCTGTTGAATTAGAGCCGGTCCCATCAGCGGCTTCTATTGCTGTGGAGTCCGCGACTGAAGCAGCAGCCGAGGCCACCGGAAAATCCACGCGACTGCTGGAGGCGGTTGAGTTGGCTCGCCAAGCGGCTGCATTAGCTCAAGCAAAAAAGCAACAAACACAGGCAGCGGCTGATCAGCTATCACAGTCATCTTCTGATTTATCAGAAGTGATTGGCGCCTTAAAAGAGCTTTACTCAGAATCAGAACTAGCCTCCGATGAAGCGATCACTATGCCTTCAGTCCATATTCAGAGTATGGATGAAGATGCACTGGTCGCTGAGTTAAACACTCAAAATTCTTATGAAAAAACCAATTTACTCAAAGAATTAACTTTTGATAATTTGGTTGAAGGTCGTTCAAATGCCTTGGTCGTGACCGCCGCTAAAAAGATCGTTGATGACTATTCGGGCAATGAATTAGGCTATAACCCATTTTATATTTATGGGGCCACCGGTCTTGGTAAGACCCACGTTATGCATGCCATGGGCAATGCTATTTTAAAAAAGAAACCGGGTCTACGTATACGGTATATTCACGCAAATGAGTATTTCACCAGCATGGTCGACTCTATTAAGCGTAAAACAAATGACGCCTGGCAACGCGATTATCTAAGTCTTGACCTTTTATTAATTGATGATATTCAATTCTTCAGTGGTAAAGAGCGCACCCAACTAGAATTCTTCCATATTTTCGAAAGAATGGTGCGTGACAATAAGCAGATTGTTATTAGCTCCGATACCTATCCGCGACAACTGCAGGATATGAACCCGCGATTGACCACTCGATTCGATTCCGGTTTAGCGGTGAGTGTGGAACCGCCGGAGCTGGAATTACGTGTGGCGATTTTGCACAAAAAGGCTGAGGACCATCGCGAGTTCAAATTACTCGATGAATCGGCGTTTTTTATTGCCAAGCATGTGCGTAGTAATGTTCGAGAATTAGAGGGTGCCTTAACTAAAGTGATTGCTTATGCTGGTTTTTACGGTAATAAGGAATTAACAGTAGAAATTTGTCGCGGAGCACTCAAAGATTTGCTAAGTGCATCGATAGGACAGATTACAATTGAGAATATTCAGAAAACGGTGGCGGAATACTATAAAATCAAAGTATCCGATATGCAATCGAAACGTCGTCATCGAACAGTTGTTGTGCCACGTCACGTTGCGATGTATTTAGCCAAGGAACTAACCCAAAAGAGTCTTAACGAAATTGCCGACACTTTTGGTGGTCGTGATCATAGTACTGTCTTGAGTGCGGTGAAGAAAATTACCCAAGAGAGAATACGTGATCAGGAGCTAAATCATCATTTACGCGTATTAGAGCAATCACTAAAGGGATAATTCAAAGGGAAAGTCATGCAATTACTAAAGGCTAGTAGTGAAGTTTTAATAAAGCCGCTAAACACGGTCATAGGTATTGTTGAGCGTCGCAGCACGATGCCGATTTTAGCCAATATATTGATTAAGAAAAATGGCAACCGTGTCGATTTTACCGCCACCGACTTGGAGGTGGAAATTAGTACCAGTGCCGATATCGGGGTGGGCGATGAATCCACTTTAGTTACCGTATCTGCGCGCAAGTTTCTTGAAGTCTTACGTGCCTTACCGGCAGGTGGTGTCGTTGATATTACGCAGGAAGACGCCAAGTTACAGATTGTCTGTGGTCGTAGTCGTTTTAGCTTACAAACCATGCCAGGTGAAGACTTTCCTCCAGTAGATCAACCGGAGAGTTGGCGCGATAATATCGATCCTGCCGATTTGCCTAATACCTTTGTGTTACCACAAAAGACCCTTAAACGTCTGTTTAATATGGTGTCTTTTGCCATGGCTAAGCAAGATATTCGCTATTATTTAAATGGTATCTTATTAGTGGTGGAGCCGGACAAGGTTCGCGCCGTGGCGACTGACGGTCACCGTTTAGCGCATTTATCCGAAGATATCGAAACACCGGTCACCGAAGAGCAGCAGTTAATTCTGCCTGCTAAGACCGTAATTGAGCTGCAGCGTCTCTTAGATGAATCCGATGAGCCGGTTTATATCAGCCTGCACAAAGATTCCAAGCATTCACAAATTCGCTTTGCTTTTGGCGATATTGTGTTGGTCTCTAAACTGATTGAGGGTCGTTTCCCTGATTACAAGCGTGTGATTCCTACTGATTATGATCGTCATTTGACAATTAATCGTGAAGAATTTCAAGCCAACCTTCAGCGTGGTCGAATTCTGGTGGCCAATGACCGTCTTCACGGAATTAAGCTGAATTTTAATGACAACCAATTAAAAATTTACTCAAACAACCAAGATCAAGAGGAAGCGACTAATAGCTTAGAGATTGAGTATCCTTATGAGCCACTGGAAATTGGATTTAATGTCAATTATTTATTAGATGTACTGTCTGTGATAAAGGATGAGGATATCGCAGTATCCGTCAAGCCTACCGCAGGTTCGTCAGTCATCATCAATTTACTAAGCGACGATAATTTTAAATACGTCGTGATGCCTTTGCGCATTTAATTAACAAGCAAAATTATGAGTGAAAACACAGAAAATATTCAAACCCAAGGTTACGGTGCAAGTAGTATTCAGGTTCTAAAGGGTCTGGAGGCTGTTCGCAAACGTCCGGGGATGTATATCGGTGATACATCCGATGGTACGGGTCTACATCATATGGTCTTCGAGGTCGTTGATAACTCGATTGACGAGGCCTTGGCCGGACATTGTGACGATATCGTCGTCACCATTCATGCGGACGGTTCTATTTCTGTTGTGGATAATGGTCGCGGGATTCCTACTGATGTTATGGAACATGATGAGCATCAGCGCAGTGCGGCTGAAATCGTTATGACCGAGCTACACGCCGGTGGTAAGTTTGACCAAAACAGCTATAAGGTTTCCGGTGGTTTGCACGGCGTTGGTGTGGCCTGTGTTAATGCGTTATCCGAGTGGTTACGCCTGACAATTCGTCGTGAGGGCAAGGTCCATCAACTGGAGTTTGCTCAGGGTGTACCTCAAGGGGCGCTAGAGGTCGTCGGTACCACGGACAAAACAGGTACTAAGGTACATTATCTGGCGGATATCAGTATTTTTTCGGAAATCGAGTATCACTGGGATGTGCTGTCCAAGCGTTTGCGTGAATTATCCTTTCTAAATAACGGTGTCGGTATCCGTTTGGTTGACGAGATTAACGGTCGCGAGGAAAATTTTGCCTACGCCGGCGGCGTTCAGGGTTTCGTTGAGTTTATTAATAAAAGTCGCACCAAGATTCACGACAATATTTTCTACAGCTCCTCCGATTCTGATGCGGGTGGGATCAATGTCACGGTTGATGTGGCGATGCAGTGGAATGACGGTTACAACGAGCAGGTGCTTTGTTTTACCAATAACATTCCCCAGCGTGATGGTGGTGCTCACTTAACCGGTTTACGTGCGGCGATGACGCGCGTGATTAATAAATACATTGCTGATAATGACTTGGCTAAACGTGCTAAAGTCGCTACCCAGGGCGAGGATATTCGTGAGGGGTTAGCCTGCGTTTTATCAGTTAAAGTACCGGAACCTAAATTCAGTAGCCAGACCAAGGACCGTCTTGTCTCCAGTGAGGTTAGACCGGCCGTGGAGGATGCGGTGAGCCGTAGTCTGGAAACATGGTTATTGGAAAATCCTCAAGATGCTCGCGCGATTTGTGAAAAAGTAGTGCAAGCCGCGACCGCTCGTGAAGCGGCTCGTAGAGCACGTGAAGGGACACGTCGCAAGGGACTCTTAGAGGGTGCCGGTTTACCCGGTAAATTGGCGGATTGTCAGGAAAGAGATCCGGCTAAATCAGAACTCTATATTGTGGAGGGGGACTCAGCGGGTGGTTCGGCCAAGCAAGGTCGTGACCGTAAGTTCCAGGCCATTTTACCCCTACGTGGTAAGGTTCTAAACGTCGAAAAAGCACGTTTTGATCGCTTAATTACCAGTGACCAGATCACCACGTTGATTACGGCCCTAGGCACCAGTATTGGTCCTGAATTCGATATTTCCAAGTTACGTTATCACCGTATTATCATCATGACGGATGCGGACGTGGATGGCGCACATATTCGTACCTTGTTACTGACCTTGCTGTATCGTCAAATGCCTGAGTTAATCGAGCGTGGCTATGTCTATATTGCACAACCACCGCTGTATAAAGTAAAACTCGGTCGTGAGGAGCGTTATCTCAAGGATGAGATTGAAGAAATCGCTTTTATGGAAGAAGTGGCACTCAGAGATGCAGGTATTATTCCATACGAGGGTGCTGACCCAATCGCGGGTGATGCGCTTAAGGAAATGTTCGAACTTTACAATGAAGTGGATAGCGTGACCGAGCGTCTATCTCGTCATTATGATACAGATACTTTATCAGTGATTGCCGAGGGTGTTGCCATTGATCTAAGTTCTCAGGAATCGGCTCAAAAAAGTATTGATGATTTAGCTGAAGCCTTAGTGGATCCGGCGAATCCGCACTTGGTGGGTTTTGAATTAGATTATGATCAGGAGCTTAATAAGTATCGTATTTTAGTGAATCGTAATCATCACGGTAATATCCGTGTGACAGTGCTGGATAGTGAATTTGTCAAGAGTAAGGACTACGCTTTATTAACTCGCGCTGCTGAAACCTTCAGTGGTCTGATTGGTGAGCGCGCCAAGGTCTACCGTGGTGAGGGCGAACGTCGTCGTCAAGAGCGTATCGATGATTTCCGTGATGCGGTCAGATGGTTAAACTCTGAAGCCGATCGTCAAGTCACTAAGCAACGCTATAAGGGTCTGGGTGAGATGAACCCTGAGCAATTGTGGGAGACCACGATGAATCCTGAAGTACGTCGCTTACTACGGGTACAAATCGAGGATGCGATTACAGCGGACATCGTCTTTAGTACGTTAATGGGTGATCAAGTCGAGCCTCGACGTGCCTTTATTGAGGAAAATGCGTTATTGGCAGCAAACTTAGACGTATAGTTTAGGTTTAGGTTTAGATTTGTTTTAGCTTAGGTGGCTGAGTTTCTTGAGAGGAGCTCAGCCATTTTTTTGTGGGTCTGCAGTTGCTTATTGTTGAGGTTGTTAGGATTTAGCGCTTGGATAAATCGATAAAAGCCTTTGCTTACTAAGCTTAAGAGGAAGACATTAAATCTCGTCACCAAGAGATTTAGGATGAATTGAAACGCTAAATTAAATGGTGAAGGGAATGATTCGATGCGTAAATTTAACCAAGCGGGGTGTTCGAAGAATAACTTTGGGCAGAGATAAAAAAGCACTAGTTGAGCGACTACGGGTACGCTGAATAACACAAGACCGCCTTGGCTTCGTAGATACTATCGGTAGGTCGGTATTTTGGTAGTGTCAGAGTCTTTTGTGCTCAGCCTTTGAATTTTGTAGAGATTATAAGAAGATTTATTAAGCTTTGAAAAAGAGTTTGCTCATGATTTGTAGAGCGTTTTTGAAGCGTAGTTTTTAAACGAGATAGTGCATGATTGACGGAGTGATTTTTCAGACTTCAGTGACTCATAATTAAGGTGAACTAAGCGCAGTTGAACTGAATTTTTCTTAAGCCAGTAGACAGCAAAATGGCTATGTTCCTCATGGAAGCATAGCCATTTCCAAACTTCAAAATCAAAACAAATTAATAACCTACCGCCGCACCGTCCGGGTTGCGTGGGTCAGAGTGGCCGTACATGGTGCCATCAATAACTTGGATGGTTTGGGTACGGCCCATACTGGCTTTGACACCGACCTTGTAGCCCGCATCTTCCAGTAATTGGATGGTGTCAGGACTAAAGCCCAACTCCAGACGCAGCTCATCCGGTAACCACTGGTGATGGAAGCGTGGGGTGTTAGTGGCAGCAGCAGGGTTCATGCCGAAATCCACTGTATTAATAATTTGCTGCAGCACGGTCGTGATAATACGTGCGCCACCGGGACTACCGGTTACTAACCAAGGTTTACCATCTTTTAATACCATCGTCGGCGACATCGAGGAGAGTGGTCGCTTATTGGCTTCAATGGCATTGGCTTTACCACCGATGAGACCAAAGGCATTTGGTACACCGGGTTTGGATGAGAAGTCGTCCATCTCATTATTCATCAGAATTCCGGTTTCACCGGCCACAATACCACTACCAAAGTTTAGATTTAAAGTATAAGTCACGGCAACGGCATTCCCCTCTTTGTCGACCACTGAGTAGTGCGTGGTTTGATCACTTTCATAAGGCGCTAAATCACCGGGCTTAATTTCTTGCGCTGGAGTGATATCGCCTTTGAGAACCTCGTCGGCAATGACTTTGGCATAGTCTTTGCTGATTAATTCTTGGATTGGCACATCGACAAAATCACTGTCGCCTAAGTACTCAGAACGGTCAGCGTAAGCCCGTTTCATCGTCTCAGCAATTAGGCTGATGGTTTTTGCGCTGTTAACACCGGATTCCTTAATCGGCATATGCTCTAAAGCATTGAGGATTTGCACAATATGAATGCCGCCGGAACTGGGTAGGGGCATGGAAACGATCTCATAACCTCGGTAATTACCACGTACTACCTCGCGCTCTATGGCTTCGTAATTGGCTAGATCCTCTTTGGTAATTAAACCGTCGTGAGCTTCTTGGTCACGCACAATTTCATCGGCAATGGCACCTTTATAAAAAGCGTCGGCGCCTTTTTGGGCAATCAGTTTTAAACTCTCTGCCAAGTTCTTTTGTACCAAGTTAGCTCCAGTGGCTAAAGGCTCGTCACCATTAAAGAAGATTGCTTTGGTAGATGGCCATTTGCCCAAGTTGTCTTTTTCGACTTGCAGCAATTTGGCCATGGTTGGGCTGACTTCGTAGCCTTGTTCGGCTAAGTCTATCGCCGGTTGCATGACCTCGGCTAACGGCATGGAACCCCATTGATCGAGGGCTTTGGTGAGACCGGCAACGGTGCCGGGTACACCTATGGCTTGGTGGGTATACCAAGATTTGCGAGGGATAATTTCTCCATCTTTGTCTTGATACATGGTTTCAGTGGCTGCGCCCGGTGCTTTTTCACGGAAGTCTAACGCGATGGTTTTATTACTGGCCGCATCATGCACAATCATAAAACCGCCACCGCCGATATTACCGGCATTGGGTAAACTGACAGCCAAAGAAAAACCGATAGCGACAGCGGCATCTACAGCATTACCGCCTTTTTTAAGGATTTCTAAACCGATTTGACTGGCCAGGTTTTGCTCGGTTGCAACCATGCCCTGAGTGGCTTCGACTGGGTGAAAGACGTTTATTTCATAGTCATAATTGTGGGTAGCAACGGCACTGGTGGGTGCTGTAATTTTGATATTAGCTTCACGAGCCCAAGCTGCGGAAGATAGTGCCAGGCTAGTTGCCATGGCGCTAAAGAGAAAGAATTTAGCGGGACGGGTGGATCGAAGTAAGGACTTCATAAAGTCTCCTCCTAACGAGAGAGTTGCTTTGGAATTTTTCGTCTGATGGTTCAGATCTTTTTAAATTAACGAGATAGCTCCTTGATATTAATGAGTTTTAGGCGTTTATTGAAGGCTCGTAAATACTATCCTATGGTTAATCCTAATGTGTATAAGTGATCACTAATTAAGCGTAGTACTCAAGATACGTTATAATTATTAAATAAGATTAGTTATTATTCACATCTATGAAACATCAAGTATTGTTTTTCGGGGACCTTCATGGCGGCTTCGATCATTGCTTACCAATAGTGCAGCAATATCGACCGAAGGCTATCGTTTTGCTTGGTGATTTAGAGGCTCCCGAACCATTGCATGAAGTGATTCGCGAGGTCAGAGAGCTCACTGACGTCTGGTGGATTCACGGCAATCATGATACGGATAGAGAGCATTTCTTTGATAATCTCTATGATTCAGAAATGGCTCAATACAATCTGGATGGTCGGGTGGTTGAGATTGCCGGTTTACGCATTGGCGGTTTAGGTGGTGTATTCAGAGGCAAGATCTGGCATCCGGCGAGTGAGTGCTGGAATTATTTTTCACCTGACGACTATGTGCAGGATGCTCATCCGCGTCAGTTGTGGCGTGGTGGGGTGTCTTTACGCAATCGAAGTTCGATTTTCCCCGAGACCTATATGGCTTTGCGCAGTCAAAAGGCCGATATTTTGGTTTCTCATGAGGCACCCTCCTGTAATCGCTTTGGCTTTTCGGTCATTGATCGTTTAGCTAGACAGATGGGTGTGAGTGCTGTGTTTCATGGGCATCATCATGATTGCTATGACTATAGGTCTCATTTTGAGCGCTTAGGTTTTGAGGTCTATTCAGTGGGTTTGCGTGGTGTGACTGCTCTAGATGGTTCGATTCTTAAGGCCGGCGAGGAAGACGGTATCAATGAGTCAAGAGTTGCTCGTATAAATTAGGTTTTTTATTGCGACTTCATGATAAAGTCATGGCTGATGGTTCTATTTATTTTCCTTTAGGAGTCGGTGATGCAAGAGAAATTTGTTCGTGTTGACGGTATGTCATGCAATAACTGCGTTAAGCATGTAAGCGAGGCTCTGTCTGATATACCCGGTGTTGAGCATGTTGAGGTTAGCCTCGACAAGGCCGGCGCCACCATTCAATCCAGTGAAGCCATTGATATCGAGGTGATTCGTGCGGCGCTTGATGAGGCCGGCTACGATTTAGTGGACTAATTGCCTTATTGTTTTATGAAAGTACCATTGCCCATGCGGGGTGGCGTTAATCCCAGTCGTTTATATCTGCCTCGTGATGGTCAATGGCCCGACTTGCTGAGCTTCTTGCTCGAGCGTTTTCCCTTTATGCCTGCCGACATCATCAAGGCGCGTTTAGCTGCCGGTGAAATGGTAAATTCCGAGGGGCAGTCTTACTCTCTTCAAAGTGACTTTGTACCCGATACTTGGCTGTGGTACTACCGTGATGTGCCTGATGAGGTTGAGGTGCCTTTTGAATTAGAGATTCTCTATCAAGATAGACACTTACTGGTGGTTGATAAACCGCACTTTTTGGCAAGTATCCCCAGTGGTCGTTATTTGCATGAAACAGCGTTGTCGCGACTGCGTAAACAGTTTGATTTAGCTGATATTTCACCGCTTCATCGCTTGGATAGAGAAACCGCCGGTGTGCTGTTATTTAGTTTGCGACCAGAGGATCGTGGGGCGTATCAAAGCCTTTTTCAAAGTCGCGAGGTAGAAAAATTTTACGAGGCCATTGCGCCAACTGTCAAGGGATTGACCTTGCCGCTTGTTTATCAAAGTCATCTCGTTAAAAGTCCACAGTATTTCACTATGATGGAAGTTGATAGAGCAGCTAACAGTGAGACAAGGATTGAGCTTTTAAAACGTGGTGAGCAACTCTCACACTATCGTCTGGCGCCCTTAAGCGGTAGAAAGCACCAGCTTCGAGTGCATATGAGCGCTCTCGGTATGCCGATTTGTCATGATAATTTCTATCCTGAACTACAAGCGATGCGGGCAGCCGATGATTTTAGTGATCCGCTGCAATTACTGGCGCGCGCTATTGAATTTAAAGACCCGATTACCGGTGAGCTGCGCTGTTTTGAAAGTGCACGTGATTTAGCCTTACTAGCAGCCATCAATTAATATCAAGATGTTTAACAATGACTGATGTATCTTTTTTCGTACAACAAAATAAACGTGCGATTCTAATTGAGGGTGTGGCCGGTAGCGGTAAATCCACCCTGTTGGCAAAACAAATGCTACTTCACCGCGATGAACCGGGTAAGCGCTTAATGCTTGCCTTTAGTCGCGCCGGTGCGGATGTGTTGAGAGAGTATACGAGTCATTTGGGTCTGCCTTTAGATGAAAATCATAAAATTTCAACCATTGATGCCTTGGCCATGGAGGCCTTGCAGGAGCTAGGCGATGAGCGTCATTTGTTGAGTTCCAATGAGGTGGTGGAGCGAATTTTGCCATCCTTAGTCGAAGAGGTTTGTGAAGGACTCTATGAGTTGGACTTCATTGCACCGCAATTAAGCGATCAGGATATGTGGTTGCTGTTAGAAGACTTCGATTATTTTCGTGCCACCATGGCGTTTAAAGCGAATTCTTTTGAAGAGCAATTGGATATTTGCGGTGATCGTTTAAATTTTGATCTGAATCTGGTGGCTCGTTGTTTTGAGCGATATGAGGAATTGCGTTGGACTTGGTATAGTCGTAGTGAAGCCAGCTTAAGCGGTTATCGAGAGCGTGAGGGCTTTAGGCGACTATCCGAAGCGGTCAGTGATTTATATCATCACAGTGATTTTGTTAATAGCGCATCCTTGCAAGGCTATCGCTTTATCTTTATTGATGAGTTTCATGATGTCTCACCTCTGCAATTAGACTTTATACAGCGACTGATTCGTGATGACAGTTTTGTGATGGCGGTGGGGGATCGTTATCAAAACGTTTTTGCTTGGCGTGGTGCTGATACAGAAGTGGTTTTTAACCAGTTTATTGAACAGTATCAAGCCGGTGTGGTGGAACAAAATTATAGTCATCGCTTTGATCAGCGGATTGCAGCTTTAGCTTCCGAAGCGAGCTCTAAAGTCATTGAAGCAGCGGCTAAGCCTATGGTCGCAATTGATGCATGTCCTAAGAATTTATTTCCCGAATTGCTTTCAAAACCGCGTAAACGAGTGGCTTTGATTGCTCAAAATCAACTTCAACTAATGAAAGCCGCTTGGCAAATCTGGATGCATACTCGTGGGGCTTATAAATTTAGCTATAGCTTATCGCAATTACATGTGGTCAGTTTAGTTAATGTACTGTATGCCTTGAAAACCGCTAAGTTGCCTTTGTTGGTGGAGCTTCCAAATCCAGAGGACCGCACCTTAGCAGTGTCGCCAAGCCTTTCTTTAAATGCTGCCAAAACCGCTTTTTCTTATGATTTGAAGCGTTTTTATCAGGGTGAGTATTGTTTTTTAAGTGCTGAAGCCAAAGCAGAAGTGATTAAGGCGGCCAATGCGCAGAGTTTTCAGAGTTATGCTTTTATGCATATGGCCAATAATCAACAGAATCCTGCGTTTAGCGAGGCTATGGTGACTGCTTTGCGTGGTGTGTTAAAAAGCAATATGCAGCAGCCTTTAGCCCCTTTATTAAATGACTTTGCCGAACAGGCGGGTATCTTTAGAGCGATTGAGACGGCCGGTTTGTCCTCTGAGTATCACTTTAGTGCTTGGCGTATTTTATTGAAGATTCTGCATTCCCTAGGCACCACGTTTGAAACTTGGCCACAGATTAGCCAATCGCTCTATCGTTCTTGGAATGATCGCTCTGGCCTGCAATGCTTGACAGTCGCTCAGGCTAAGGGCAAGGAATTTGATTATGTGGTGCTTTTTAGTGCAGATGAGCAGAGCTTTTTGCCCCGCAAGGTGGGCGAAGAAAGCGCCCGCAATGAATATTATGTCGGTCTGACCCGAGTAAAAAGGCACTTACAATTTTGGGAGAGTTATTTTTAAGGTCCACATACAAAAATAGCAAGGCGTTCTAAGAGAAAACCTTGCCATCTTCTAAGCAATTACTGCTCAGCAAAAGCACGTTCAATCACGAATTGTCCGGGCGTTGAGGTATTGCCCTCAATAAAGCCACGCGCTTCAACCATGTCCTTAAGATCGCGGAGCATTTCAGGGCTACCACAGATCATCACACGGTCTTCTGCCGGATTAAGTGGCGGCACGCCTAAATCCTCGAATAACTTACCGGTTTCGATGTGCTGCGTAATACGACCGCGATTAACGAACTCCTCACGAGTAACTGTCGGGTAGTATTTAAGTTGTTGGCTAACCATCTCGCCTAAGTACTCGTGGTTTGGCAGTTCTTTGGTGAACATATCATAGTAAGCCAGTTCAGCGACTGTGCGTACACCGTGAACCAGAATGACTTCATCAAACTTTTCATAGGTCTCAGGATCGCGAGTAATACTCAAGAACGGCGCTAGACCGGTTCCGGTGGATAATAAATACAGACGCTTACCTGGTAATAAATAATCCAACACCAGAGTGCCGGTAGGTTTGCGACCGACAATGATGCTGTCGCCCACTTTGATATGTTGTAAGCGAGAAGTTAAGGGACCATCAGGTACTTTAATGCTTAGAAACTCCAGATGATCTTCGTAATTTGCGCTAGCGACACTATAAGCACGTAAAAGAGGTTTGCCATCGACCGGTAAACCAATCATAATAAAATGACCGTTTTTAAAACGTAAGGCTTCATCACGTGTGGTGGTAAAGCTAAATAATGTATCAGTCCAGTGATGAACACTAAGTACTTTGCCTTCTAAAAAAGCTGACATATTATGTATTCCGTATGAGTGGAGATTTTTTTTTATAGACTTTTGCAGCTAAACTAATTAGTTTAATTGTAAAGCGAATCTCAGTTTTAAACTATTTGAACCAATCTTTGTATTGCTTCTCTATAATACAAAGTTATTTCAAATTAACGATTTGATTTTAAATCATTTATAAGAGGTAGTAAACGATGGCCCGCTTCTCAAGCTTATTTAAAAGTGCTGTGCTTAGCCTTTTCTTATTAGGTGGCAATGCCGCCCTTGCCAAGGATGTGATTAGAGTTGGTGAGATTAATAGTTATAAAACAATTCCTTCTTTTTTAGAACCCTATAAAAAAGGTATTGAACTGGCGGTGCATGAGGTAAATGAGGCCGGTGGTTTGCTCGGCGGTAAGAAACTCGAAGTCATTATTCGTGATGACGGCGGTAACCCGGGAGCGGCGGTGCGCGAAGCGCAAAATCTTCTGAGCCGTGACAAGGTCGATATGTTATCGGGCAGTTTTTTATCGCATATCGCTCTGGCCATTTCTGATTTTGCTCGTCAACGCAAAGTCTTCTTCTTAGCGGGTGAGCCATTGACCGATAAAATGACGTGGGGTAATGGCAATCGTTATACGTTCCGTTTACGCGACTCCACTTATATGAAAACTCGTATGCTGGTTCCGGCGGCGGTAGAGTTCAAGAAAAAGCGCTGGGCCTTGATTTACCCTAACTACGAATATGGTCAATCAGCCATCGAAACGTTTAAGGAAGAAATGCGCAAGCAGCAACCGGATATTGAGTTTGTGCTTGAACAAGCGGTCCCTTTGAACAAAATCGATGCCGGCAGTGTGGTGCAAGCCTTGGCGGATTCCGGTGCAGAGGCCTTATTCAATGTACTCTTCAGCACTGATTTAACGAAGTTTGTGCGTGCCGGTCAAACACGCAATGTCTTTGATGATTTACCAACTGTCAGTATGTTGAGCGGTGAGCCGGAGTATTTGGATACCTTGGGCGAGGATACCCCAATTGGTTGGTTTGTGACGGGTTACCCTTGGTACGCGATTGATACACCGGAGCACAAGGCCTTTTTAACTGCCTATCAGGATATGTTTGATGATTATCCGCGCTTAGGTTCTATCGTTGGTTATATGATGGTTCAATCGCTGGCTGCCGGTATCGAGAGAGCCGGTTCAACGGATACTGAGGACTTAATAACCGGTTTTCGTGGGCTTGAGCATATGTCGCCTTTAGGTCTGATTTATTACCGTCCTCAGGATCATCAATCCACTATGGGCGCTTATGTTGGTACGCTGGATATTAAAGACGGCCAAGGGATTATGACCAATATTGAGTACGTCGACGGCAAAGATGTTCAACCGACGGACGAAGAAGTCGCTAAGTTACGTCCCGTTGAGGACTAATTGAGGTAAATAAATCGGCCTACTTGTGTTGTTAGCAAGGGGCCGATTTTATTTTAAAAGTACACAATGGAAGCGTTATTAATTCAGCTGCTCAATGGTCTAGCGAGCACCTCTACCTTATTTTTAGCGGCCTTAGGACTGACGATTATCTTCGGAGTCTGTCGTGTGGTTAACTTTGCCCACGGCTCATTCTATATGCTCGGTCTTTATATTGCCTATAGTTTGAGCACCGGTTGGGGGGCCAATTCGGTATGGGGATTTTGGGGTAGCATCCTAGCGGCCTCGGTGATCGTGGCGGTGCTCGGTGCTCTGATTGAAATGTTGGTATTACGGCGGATCTACAAGTCGCCTGAGCTTTTTCAGTTACTGGCAACCTTTGCTATTTTATTAATTATCAGTGATTTTGCCCTATGGATGTGGGGACCGGAGGATTTATTAGGTCCTAAGGCACCCGGTTTAGAGGGGGCGGTGCAAATTCTAAACCGCTCTTTTCCTGAGTATGATTTATTGCTGATTGTGTTGGGACCGGCGATATTAATTGCGGTTTGGGCCTTATTACGCTTTACTCGTTTCGGCTTATATGTACGTGCAGCCACTCACGATAGGGAAATGCTCGGCGCTTTAGGGGTTAATCAAGCCTGGTTATTTACTGCTGTTTTTGCCTTGGGCAGTTTTTTAGCGGCGCTGGCGGCAGGCTTTGAATTACCGCGCGAACCGGCTAGCTTAAGCATTGATTTGAATTTGATCGGTGATGTCTTTGCGGTGGTGGTCATTGGCGGCATGGGTTCGATACCTGGGGCCTTTTTAGCCGCCTTGCTGATCTCGGAAATTAAGGCGATTTGTATTTGGTTAGGTTCACAAACGATGTTTGGGCTGACCATTGAATTTAGTCAATTGACCTTAGTGATGCAGTTTGTACTGATGGCCTTGGTACTGATCTTCCGTCCCTGGGGCTTACTGGGCAAACCGCAACAAAGCATGCCACGTGCCTTGCATAGCGAACCGCCCTTAAATCCTGCATCTACTGCATATAAAATCGTTGCCTTAGTGATATTTGTGGTTCTAGCGACCTTCCCATCACTGGAGGAGCAATGGCCGTATTTAATGCTGATTATGCAAGACGGTTTAATGATGATGCTCTTTGCCAGTAGCCTGTATTTTATTGCCGGACCGGCCGGTATGGTGTCTTTTGGCCATGCTGCGTATTTCGGGGTCGGTGCTTATACGGCTGCCCTGTTGGTGACACAGTTAGCTTGGCCAATGTGGTTAGTGATGCTGCTCTCGCCCCTGGGTGGATTAGCTGCAGCGGTGATTTTTGGCTGGTTCAGTGTGCGTCTAACAGGCATTTATATGGCCATGTTGACGCTTGCCTTTGCGCAGTTTATTTGGTCGGTTATTTTCCAATGGGATGGCTTTACTGGGGGCTCTAATGGTCTTATCGGCATTTGGCCCGACGGTGTTTTAGGCGATCCGCGTAACTTCTATTATTTCACCCTCGTGGTGGTGGTGGCAGCGGTGTTGATTATTCGCCGGCTACTATTTACACCTTTCGGTTACGCCATGCGTGCGACCCGTGATGCGCCAATGCGAGCTCAGGCCATCGGTATCAAGATCAAACGGGTGCAATGGCAAGCCTTTGTGGTGGCGGGCTTTTTTGCCGGTATCAGCGGTGTGCTCTATGTGTATTCCAAGGGCAGCATTTCACCCGATGAACTTAGCGTTGCCCGCTCGGTCGACGGTCTAGTCATGGTCTTGCTAGGGGGCATACAAGCGGTTGCGGGTCCTTTAGTGGGTGCTGTGACTTACGTGGTTTTGCATGATTGGGTCAGTCTGTTTAGCGATTACTGGAAGGCGTTATTAGGAGCGATTATTTTGCTGCTGGTGTTACTCTTGCCGGGCGGTTTGGTCAGTATAAAAAACTGGTTCAGTTTTGTTGGTGGGGATACTGATAGGCGATCGTCAAAGTCCGCTGATAAGGTGCTTAGTTCAGTGCTTGCCGAGGCCACGGAAGTGATTGAAGCGGAGTCTGTAGATACGAACGTGGTAGCACAAGTTCAAGTATCGCGAGAAACTATTTTAAGAGTAAAGGATATTTCCAAGCGCTATGGTGCATTCTGGGCAGTTAATGACACCTCTTTTGATATTAAACGTGGTGAGATGCTAGCTCTGATTGGTCCAAACGGTGCCGGTAAATCAACCATTTTTAATATGGTGGGTGGTCAGTTTGAACCGACCGGTGGTGAAATTGTTTTTAAAGGTGAGTCGTTAAATGGCTTAGATGCAGCAGGCATTTGGTCCAAAGGCATTGGCCGTACCTTCCAGATATCGACCGTCTTTAACTCGATGACGGTGTTGGAAAATATGCAGGTAGCATTACATCAAGCGCGTTCCAAAGGTTTTGAAACGGTCAGTGCAGCGCAAGATATGCTGAATCAAGTGGGTCTGGGCGCTGTGGCTAATCGTTTAGCTAGTGAGTTGGCCTATGGCGATGTGAAGCGTTTGGAATTAGGCATGGCTTTAGCCCATAGTCCGGAGTTATTACTTATGGATGAGCCAACCGCCGGTATGGCACCGGAAGAGCGTCACTTGTTGATGAAATTGGTTAAATCCTTATCGTTGAAACGACAAATGGCTGTTTTATTTACTGAGCATAGCGTGGATGTGGTCTTTAATTATGCCGATCGCATTTTAGTGCTGGCAGAAGGTAGTTTAATTGCTGAAGGCACTGCAGTGGAGATCGCCAAGGATGAGCAGGTTCGGGCCATTTACCTTGGAACCAGCCTATTTGCAGAGGGGGTCGAGGCTTAAATGAATAATTCAACTAGCTTATTGAGTGTTAATAACCTCTCTGCTTGGTATGGTCGCGCTAAAGCGATTTTTGATCTGAATTTTGAGGTTCAAAAGGGTGAGGTGGTGGCCTTGATGGGGGCTAACGGCGCCGGTAAATCCACCACCCTAAAAGCCATTATGAATATGATGGATCGCAAAGAGGGACAGGTCTTTTTTAATGGTCAAGATATCAGTAAAGCGCCTTCCTATAAAATTGCTCGCGCCGGTTTAGGTTATGTGCCGGAAGATAGGCGCGTTTTTAGTGAGTTAACGGTTAAAGAAAATCTCCTGACTGGACGACAAGCTGAGCGCCGTTGGTCTGACGGTGAGGCGGTTTATCATTGGACCGAAGAGGCCTTGTATCAACTCTTTCCTAACCTTGGCAAAATGATTGATCGCCCTGGCGGCAAGATGAGTGGGGGCGAACAGCAAATGTTAAGTGTGGCTCGTAGTCTGATGGGCAATCCCTTTATGCTGTTATTGGATGAGCCTTCAGAGGGGGTGGCGCCGGTGATTGTGGATCAAATGATTGAAATGATCGTGGCGTTGAAACAAAAGGGCATCAGTATTTTAATTTCCGAACAAAACTATCACCTAGCTAAGCAAGTGGCCGACCGTTATTACACCCTGAGCATGGGCGAAATCGTGGAAACAGGGATGATGTAATCATCAACGAATACGCTTATTTCTCATATCAACATATTATCTATTAACTATGAATAGATTGTGCGTCAAGGTGGCGCTGATCTTTTCATATTATCTATCGTTTTATACGCTGTGGTTGATGGCGATGTGATGCGCGCTGAAATTGAATCCATCGGAGCGATGGAAGTTCGTGTCTTTAATGAGGCAAAATGATATGAGCACAAGCAACGATAATAAACTGGAATTAAGAGTACAGTCGATTAGCTATGCGGCCAAGGACACTTATTTGCTTGAGCTGTGTGCTGTCGACGGGCGTCGATTGCCGGAAGTAACGCCAGGTGCACATATCGACTTGCACTTACCCAACGGACTTATCCGCTCATATTCCTTAGTTAGGGCTGATGAGCAATCATTCTGTTATGTGGTAGGGATTAAAAAAGATGCAGTTAGTCGGGGCGGTTCGAGATATGTGCATGAACAATTGCGTGTTGGCGATCTATTAACAGTCAGTGGACCGCGTAATCATTTTCCCTTGAACTTATCTGCCCAACATAGTGTGTTAATTGCCGGTGGTATTGGTATCACACCTATCTGGTGTATGAGCCAGTTTCTGGAAAAGGTAGGCGCTTCGTGGGAACTTTGGTATAGCGTACGATCACGTGCGGATGTGGCTTTCTTGAAAGAGTTAGAAGCTTTGGGTCCTAAGGTAAATCTGCATGTTGATGATGAGGCCGGAAGGGTGATGGATATGCAGGCGATAATAAGTGCGGCTAGTCCTGAGGCACATTTTTATTGTTGCGGTCCGGGTCCTATGCTGGATGCTTATGAGAGAGTGACTTCTGAACGCAAACCCGAATCTGTTCATATGGAACGCTTTGCTGCTAAAGAGTCCATTGCTTTAGATGGCGGTTTTGTTGTGGCTTTGGCGCGTAGCGGCAAAGAAGTAGCAATTCCCGAAGGTTCCAGTATCCTGGATGTGCTTCTCGAAGAAGGTGTTGCTATTGAATACTCTTGCCAAGAGGGAATTTGTGGGTGTTGGGAAGTTGCCGTATTAGAGGGTGAAGTCGATCATCGTGATGCTATCTTAAGTGATAGGGAACGAGCTCAAAATAAATCAATGATGGTCTGCTGTTCAGGCGCTAAAAGTCAGCGTTTGGTTCTTGATATTTAATCACTGAAAAGACAAAAAACACTTTAATATACTCAAGATGAGTATATTAAAGTGAAATAACCCATCAAACGCAAAGCTCGCTTATTTACTCAAGGGCAGCTTATTGCCTGACAAAACACTCTCTAATAATACCGTTTTCTTGAAACTATAGAGTTGTGCGGGTCGTCCGCGACCCACCACAATACTTTTACCGCTGGCTTCTAGTAGATCCTGATGCTGTATCAGGCGTCTAAAATTTTGTTTATGTAGCTCCATACCGGCCAAGCTTTCGATGCTTTCTTGTAATTGCAGTAGGGTAAATTCTTTGGGCATTAGTTCAAAGATCACTGGTCGATACTTGATTTTTGCTCTGAGCCGGGAAATAGCGGTCGCCAGAACACGGCGATGATCGTGTTTCATAAAGGTCCCGACAAACTCCTCAGACAAACTCTGATCAAATAAGGGCGACTCCGGTATAAGCCCCACTTCGTACATCAACTCATAGCGTGAGAGGACGTTGTCCTCTAGCCATTCGTTATTACCAAAGCCCCAACACAGGTCGACTCGGCGTTGTCGGTGCTGACGGATCAAATCATTTTCAGCAAAGGCAATCCACTTTTTAAAATAAGGTAAAAAGAGCTGTTCAATGTACGTCGGTCTGCCTTGGCGTTGGTCCTCCCATGGAAAATAAAGATACCAATCCTGCCACTTAGCCTCGCTTTCAAGCAAGGCTTCCTCAGCCTCGCGGACTAGACCAAGATAGCTAATGTAGAGCACCGGATGACCTGAGGCACGAGTGCGCATAATATCGACAAAAGTATAGAGCTGCTCTACATAACCCATGGGTTGTTGCGTTTGGTCATTGACCCAAGCTCGAACGCCTGCTTGTAAAGAGCGATGAACCGGACTTAAGGGGCCATAGGGTAAAGCAATGCCCTGCTCAACAGTGAGCACCCTGGCACTTAAATCGGTGACCGCGACCAGGACTGCCACCACTTCGGCGACACCTTCTGATGTATTTGATGTAGACGCGACGGTACTTGATTCCATAAGCCATTTCCTTCACAGATTGCTCATATTCTAACAGATGGTTTTACCCAGACTTGTTTGATAAATCAGACAAAAAACAAATAATGCTTTACTTATTATGCTCAAAGTGAGCATAATATAGTCCTATTTAATCATATGTCCTATGTTTATCAAAAATTTTGATTTAAACATAAAGAAAAGCGATAGCAAGGAGTTCCCGTGAGCGTATTTTCTACCCCTACAAATTCAGCTAGTAACATGACTGTTCCGGTCGACTTTCCTGTTACTCAGGACCAAGGGTCCACACATACAAAGCAGGCGACTTATACCGTTAAAGAGGCGTGGGCGCGTGTGCCTGAACCCATAAGTACAGAGCAGATGGCAGCGCATAAACAAGCGATTATTAAATTACTTAAAGCGAAAAACGCGGCTTTAGTGGCGCATTACTATGTTGCACCGGAATTGCAAGACTTAGCCATAGAAAGCGGTGGCTGTGTAGGCGACTCTTTAGAAATGGCCCGCATCGGTCGCGACCACCCGGCGAGCACTTTAATTGTGGCCGGCGTTAAGTTTATGGGTGAAACCGCTAAAATTTTAAGTCCCGATAAAACAATTCTTATGCCTGATCTGGAGGCCAATTGTTCCTTGGATTTAGGTTGTCCGCCTGAGGAGTTTAGTGCTTTCTGTGATGCCTATCCTGAGCGAACGGTAGTGGTGTATGCCAATACCAGTGCAGAGGTTAAAGCGCGTGCCGATTGGGTTGTTACATCCTCTATTGCACTGGAAATCGTGACCTTTTTACACCAACAAGGTAAAAAAATCATTTGGGGTCCGGATCGTCACCTGGGTAACTACATTCAAAAAGAGACCGGTGCCGATATGTTGATGTGGCAGGGTTCTTGTACAGTACATAACGAGTTTAAGGCTCAGGAGTTACTTGAGTTAAAACGACAATATCCTCAAGCACATGTACTGGTGCACCCGGAATCAAATGCCGAAGTGATTGCTATGGCTGATGTTGTGGGCTCTACCAGTCGTCTTATTCAGGCTGTGACGGAACTCGAGGGCGACACATTTATTGTGGCCACCGATCAGGGTATTTTGCATGCGATGCGTCAAAAGGCGCCAAATAAGACATTTATTGCTGCACCAACGGCCGGTGAAAGTGCGACTTGTAAGAGTTGTGCCTTTTGTCCTTGGATGGCTATGAATGATTTGATAGGTATTCGTCGCTGCTTAGAAGAGGGTAGTGGAGAAATTCAACTATCTGAAGAATTGGCAACGGCAGCGAGAAAACCAATCAATCGTCTGTTGGATTTTGCTGAAGCTTATAAAAAACATGTGCGTGCCAGTGGCGATCTTAGTCAAGATATGCATTTATTTGCTAAAGTCGGTGCAGCTTAAAAATTGCCTCCTTCAGAATCAAGAAATTTTCTGCGGCGCCTAGAGAGATGGGCGCCGTATTTGTTCGGTCCAAGCTGATTTCAAGAGCAAACAGTCATAAAAAGTACATACTCTTGTGGAAGAATATCGCTACTTATTTTTTACTTTTTTTCTAAAAGAGAGTTAGCGATGAAAGATTTTGATATGGATGATATCCCTGCAAATAAAGCAGAAACCACGCCGTTTCATGAGCTAGTCGAGGCTGCACAGTCTCGTCGCGGTTTTTTAAAAGCTGGATTAGGCTTGGGTGCCATTGGATTCTTTGGTTTAGGTCTAAATGCCTTTGCTAGCACTAAAGGTGCAGAAACAGCGGCTTCCGCACAGCTAGGTCTGCCTAAATTCAATGCCGAAGAGCTTAAATCCTTTGTTGGCTTAGAAGCTGATGTTTTGGACAATATCACCATCCCTGAAGGGTATAAATACGCGGTAATTAACCGTTGGGGTGATAAGTTGCATACAAACTCACCGGATTTCCGTGGGGATGCAGCGGATGACGCAGCAGCGCAGTTAAATCAGATTGGTTATAACCATGATGGTATGCATTTCTTCCCTATTGACTCTAAAGACAGCGTGAGCGGTAGCAGCAAAGAGGGTCTATTAGTTACAAACCATGAGTACGTAACACCTGAGTTCTTCTTTCCAAAAGGCGTAACACCGGGTGGTGATGGCTGGAATGCGGATTGGGTACGTAAATCACAACACGCTCAGGGCGCCTCTGTTGTACATGTGCGTTTGAACGCACAAGGTTTATGGGAACCTGTGCTTGATTCCAAGTACAACCGCAATATCAACGCTAATACCTTAATGGAATTAGTGGGCGCGGCTGCCGGTACGGATTTAGTACGTACTAACAAAGACTCAGCCGGTCGTGATGTTTACGGTACTTTCGGTAACTGTGGTAATGGCTATACGTTCTGGAATACTTATTTAACCTGTGAAGAAAACTTTACGGATTATTTTGGTATTGGTACTAAAAAAGCCGATGACGTTGAGTACTCTTCTTTCTTAAATGAAAAGCAGATTGCCGGTCTTAAGCGCTATAAAGGTTCCAGCAAAACTGCTGACGATACCTACAGTTGGGATACTCATGACGAGCGTTTTGACTGGACCGTAGAACCAAACGAAGTAAACCGTTTTGGTTGGGTGGTAGAGATTGATCCTTTTGACCCTGAATCAACGCCTAAGAAATTAACCGCTTTGGGTCGTTTCAAGCATGAAAACGCAGCAATTACCTTAGCGCCGGATAACCACGTGGTAATTTACATGGGTGATGACCAGCGTAGTGAGTACATCTACAAATTCATTTCCAGCGGAAAATTTGATGCAAATAACGAAGCTGCAAACCGTAAGCTTTTACATGAAGGCACGCTTTTCGTTGCTGTTTTCAGTGATAACGAAGCCACTGATGGCAATTACATGGGTTCCGGTAAGTGGGTGCCGTTAGTATTAGAGACGCCAACGGTCGATGGTCGTCGTTTATCTGATCTATTTGCCGATATGGGTGAGTTGCTTGTCAGTACTCGCCAAGCAGCTGACGCAGTTGGTGCAACACCAATGGATCGTCCTGAGTGGGTTGCGGTTCACCCTCACACCAAAGAAGTTTTTGTGACCCTGACCAATAACTCTCATCGCGGTACGGATAAAGAGCGTTTCCCGGGTGGTCCAAATCACCCTGAGACGTTCGGTCCTAATCCTCGTAGCAAAAACGCCTATGGTCAGATTGTACGTTGGCATGAAGCCGGCAATGATGCGACTGCTGATAGCTTTGAGTGGGATGTATTCCTTTTAGCCGGTAACCCGAATATCCATAGTGATATTTATGCCGGTTCGGACAATATCGACAAGCGTAATACCTTTAATAGCCCGGATGGCTTAGCCGTTGACCCTCGTGGTTTATTGTGGATTCAGACCGATGGTAACTATTCTAATAGTGGTGAGTACGAAGGTCAGGGTAATAACAGCATGTTAGTTGCTGACCCTGAAACTAAATTAATTCGCCGCTTCTTAGTTGGTCCAAAGGGTTGTGAGGTGACCGGTATTACTTGGACGCCGGATATGAAATACATTTTCGTTAATATTCAGCACCCGGGTGAAGGTCAAACGCTAGAAGACGCGCAAGAAAATCCAACCGCAGTCTCTACATGGCCAGAAGGTGAATCAGCTCATCGTCCACGTCCGGCCACTGTTGTGATTTGGCGTGAAGATGGTGATGTAGTAGGTACTTTCGCTTAATTAGGTGAATCTCTAAAAGCGACAACGCCTTTAAATAAGGTACCACTGCTTTGGTGGTACCTTATTTAGGAATTAAACAATGACTGATGTCAGTGATTAAACTGATTCAGTCATTGTTTTTTTGTGGGGTTGAAATTAAGCCTTACGACGCTCAGCGATATCCACTGCGGCGGTAAAGAGGATGTCAGTCGATGAGTTTAGACCGGTTTCCACAGAGTCCTGAATCACGCCAATGGTCACCCCAATCGCAATCACCTGCGCAGCGACATCATTACTCACGCCAAATAAACTGGCTGCCATGGGAATCAACAGTAGTGAGCCACCCGGTACGCCGGAAGCGCCGCAAGCGGCAACGGTCGCCAACAGACTAAGTAAAAAGGCTGATGCTATATCGACCTCAATGCCTAAGGTATTGACAGCCGCCAGGGTGAGTACCGAGATGGTAATCGCAGCACCCGCCATATTAATGGTGGCGCCTAAAGGAATAGAGACGGAGTAGGTTTCTTCACGCAAACCGAGTTTTTTGGCTAAATCCATATTGACTGGAATATTTGCCGCCGAACTGCGCGAGAAAAAAGCCATCATGCCACTTTCAGCTAAACATTGCATTACCAATGGGTAGGGATTTTGACGAATTTTAGTCCAAACAATAAATGGATTAACCACCAAGGCAACAAAGGCCATTGCGCCGACTAAGACCAACACTAATTTGGCGTAACTTAATAAGCTAGTTAAGCCGGTAGCGGCCACGGTGGAAGCGACAATACCAAAGACCCCGAAAGGAGCTAAGCGAATAATCCATTGGACGATTTTGGTCATGGCAAAAGACAGATCCGAGATTATGTTTTTAGTGCTAGGGGCCACCAGACGGAGAGCAAAGCCAAGTAAAATCGCCCACGTCAAAATACCGATATAGTTGGCAGAGATTAAGGCATTGACCGGGTTATCAACAATCTTTAAAACAAGTGTATGCAATACCTCGATAATTCCGGTTGGCGCATTACTCACACCGCTTTCAGGATTAGGTAGCGTTAAGGTCGTTGGGAAGAGGAAACTCACCGTCACACCCACAATGGATGCTGCTAAGGTGCCGACCAGGTACAAAACAATAATGGGTCGCATATTGGAATTGGTGTTGATGTCTTGCGAGGCCAAGGCAGCCATGACTAAGATAAATACCAAAATAGGAGCTACTGATTTTAGGGCACCCACAAAAATCGTACCTAACAGGGCCATTTTCAATCCAAAAGCAGGCCACATAACACCGATGATTGCGCCTAAAATCAAACCGACTAGGACTTGTTTAACGATATTGCCACGCAAAAAAGCGTGACTAAATTGATTGACGTTCATTTTTTAATTTTTCCTTAATTTTGATGGCGTATATTGTAGCCTTTTTCCGGAAATTAGCGTCTATTATCAGGTGATTAATTAAGGTATTTGTGATGAATGATAAGCTTTTGAGGGGTCGTTTGAAAAGGGGACATATAGAGAGAAAGCCATGATTAAAATTTACTTTGAGCTTAATTGATGACTTATTTCCAGCCCCCTAACAATCTCACCACATGGGCGGTTACCCCATTTAAAATAGGGGTCATCATTGACCACCAATGGCTAAGTATGCGTTAATAAAATCAATGTCTTAGCTGGGCTTATTAGCCCAATCTTATTGAGTAAATTTATGTACATACCTGATGATTTCAAAGAAGTTCGCACAGAGGAGATTGAACGACTGATTAAAGAGTATCCCCTAGCGTGTATGGTCGCAAATACGTCCGAAGGTTTAATTGCCACTCATATTCCTTTAATTCTTAAGGGGGATATTTATTTGATGGGTCATTTAGCCAAGAAAAACAATCTGCCCCAATTAGTGGAGCGAGATCAGGAGGTCTTATGCATTTTTAGAGGCGAAGATGCTTATATTTCTGCCAAAGACTACCCTAAAAAAGAAGCCAAAGACAAGCATGTGCCGACCTGGAATTACCAAGTGGTTCATGTGTATGGGAAAATCCGCTTTTATGAGGATAAGCGTTCGAGGTTGGCCGCCATTGGTTTTTTGACTAAACAAATCGAAAGACAGACTCATGGCAGTGAGGCTTGGAAAATGTCGGATGCGCCATTGGATTATATTATGGAGCAGATTGAGCATACGGTGGCCTTTGATGTCACCATTACTAAAGTTCTAGCCAAATCAAAACTCAATCAAAACGACACAAAATCAGATGTTCAGGGTATTGTACAAAGTCTAAAAATCCGTGGCGAAGAGGGTATGGCTGAGGTGATGCAAAAAAGACTGGATGAATCAGAAGACAGCGCGAGTGATCTTGCGTCGAAATCCTCTTAGTTAGCGGCGGTGCCATAACATAAGGCACTCACCGCTAAGCTTTACTAAGGATCAATCCTCAACATACCAGTTGTCTTCCGACAGCATCACCTGTTGGTGACCGTAGCCGGCCGGCATCATTGGGAAGCAGTTTTCCTGTGCTTGTACTCGTACATCAAGGAAATACGGTCCTTCAGAATCAAAGCACTGGTCCAGAGCAGCATCTAATTGTTTCGGATCGCTGACCATGGCGGCTTGCCAACCAAAGGACTTTGCTAACGCGACAAAGTCAGGCATGCAATCGTTGTAGCTGTGACTATAGCGTCCCTCGTGGATGAGTTCCTGCCACTGGCGTACCATTCCCATGTACTGGTTATTGCAGAGCACAACCTTAATCGGGGTGCGGTGCTGAATCGCCGTGGCCATTTCCTGGATATTCATCAGAATCGAGGCATCACCGGTAACACAGACAACCAGATTATCAGGGTTACCGATTTGCGCGCCGATTGCCGCCGGCATACCGTAACCCATGGTGCCGGCGCCTCCTGAAGTGAGCCAGCGATTAGGCTGATTAAATTTCAGGTATTGTGCAGACCACATTTGGTGTTGACCCACATCGGTACTGACAATAACGTCTTTATCTTCAATTTTACGATTAATACAACTCAATAGTTCCTGTGGCAGAATCTCGGTTTCTGAAGGCGTAAAGGCTAAACAGTCCATGCTGCGCCATTTTTCAATGCTTTGCCACCAATCATCCAGACGAGTTCGATCCATCGGTAACGCTTTAACTTCATTAAAGAGTTGTGTAAGGACGTTATAACAATCACCCACCAACGGTACGTCAGCTCGCACCACTTTATCAATAGAAGCCGGATCAATATCTAGGTGAATTTTCAGGGCGTGTGGACAGAAATCGGAGAGTCTACCGGTAATACGGTCATCAAAGCGCGCGCCGATACAGACAATTAAGTCAGCATGGTGCATGGCGAGATTCGCCTCAAGCGTGCCATGCATGCCGAGCATACCAACAAACTGCGGGTCATTGGCCGGGAAGGCGCCTAGGCCCATCAGGGTCAGGGTACAGGGCGCACCGGTGTAACGCACCAGATTGGTAAACACTTCGGATGCTGCGGCACCGGAATTAATTAAACCACCACCGCCGTAAAAGACCGGACGACGAGCATTTGCGATCAAATCGGCTGCCCGCTTGATATTGGCTAACATCGTAGGAGCCGGAACTTCAGCGACCTTTTCGGCGCGCTTTTCGATAGTGACCGTGGATTTATCAATTGCTTGAATTTGAATGTCTTTAGGGAAATCAATTAAGACCGGACCTGGGCGACCCTCAGTGGTCATTTGATAAGCCTTAGAGACGAGGGGAATCACATCTTCAGAGCGCTTGATCTGAGCGTTCCACTTAGTAACCGGACGTGAAATACCGATAGCATCGCATTCTTGGAAGGCGTCGGTGCCGATCGCACCGGTGGCGACCTGTCCGCTAATGCATAAAACAGGAATCGAGTCACACATGGCATCCAATAAGCCGGAGGTGGTGTTCGCCATCCCGGGGCCTGAGGTCACGAGCACCACACCGGGTTTGCCAGTACTGCGCGCATAACCCTCGGCCGCATGCACGGCACCCTGCTCGTGGCGGACTAAAATATGGCGGATACGGGGCTCCGCATAGATCGCATCATAGAGTGGTAATACCGCACCACCGGGATAACCGAAGATGGTATCAACGCCTAATTCAATCAGGGTCTCAAGTAAAGCTTGGGCGCCATTAAAACACAGTTTTTGCTGAAGACTTTGTTGGACCGCTTGGCTTTGCTGTGAACTCATAAAAACTCTCGTATGGTTTATTTTGAAATAAATAAAATATGACTAAATTATTAATGTAAAAGATATTTATTTGATTTTAACCTTAACTGAATATAGATACTTGCATTGCACAGGTGCTATGCTTAAACTTATAAGTTCCTATTGCTGTTGCGAATCCGGCAAATCAGCACAATCAGTCTCAAATTGAGGATTGTTATGAGCGTTCACTCGGACGTTAAGCGTCTTACTATCCCCCAATTGCAAGCCATGAAGGGCGCGCAAAAAATCGTTTCCCTGACTTCCTATACGGCACCTTTTGCGCGTATCTTGGATGAGGTGGTTGATTTTATTTTGATCGGTGATTCCACGGCCATGGTTGGCTACGATATGCCCGATACCTTATCTATCACTGTTGATATGATGGCTCAACACGCCAAAGCGGTAGTCAATGCCACTCAGCGCTGTGCTGTGGTGGTCGATATGCCCTTTGGCAGTTTCCAAGAATCGCCTGAAACGGCTTTCCGTAACGCCGTCAAGATGTTGCAAATCAGTGGTGCTGCGTCGGTCAAGATTGAGGGCGGAGTCTACTTGGCAGAAACAACACGCTTCTTAGTTGATCGTGGTATTCCGGTTTTAGCGCACGTGGGTCTGATGCCTCAATACTTTAATACCATGGGCGGTTTTAAGGCGCAGGGTCTGAGCGACGAAGCCGCCGAGCGCATTTATCAGGATGCCTTGGCCCAAGAGGCAGCTGGTGCGTGGGGTATCGTGATTGAGGGCACGGCTGAGCCATTAGCTCGTCGCATTACTGAAGCGGTTAAGATTCCAACCATCGGTATTGGCGCCTCGCCTGACTGTGATGGTCAGGTCTTAGTGGCTGAGGACATCTTCAATTTGACCCATGGTCGCATTCCGAAGTTTGCTCAACAATTCAGTGATGTCGCAGCGGCCATTCGTGAGGGCGTCACAGCGTATGCAGATGGTGTACGTGAGGGTAGCTTCCCGACCTTAGATCATTGTTTTGGCGTTAAGAAATAATGACCAAAAAAAAGGGCATCCCCGAAAAGCGTTACAGAAAAGCACGTCAAATTCCTGGCGAACCTTGGGTCAAGGTTCGCCGTTCAGCGGTACACGGTCGCGGAGTGTTTGCTATCAAAGATATTCCTGAGGATACTTTGATTATTGAGTATACCGGTCGTCGTATTAGCTCCGCAGAGGCCGATGAAATGTGGCCGGTTGACCCTGACGATCCCTACCATACCTTTTTCTTTTCACTCAGTAGTGGAGAAACCATCGATGGCGGCACCAAAGGCAATGCCGCGAAGTGGATCAATCACAGCTGTGAGCCGAATTGCGAAGCTCGCGAGGGAAAAAGCGGTCATCGAGTTTATATCTACAGCCTACGAGATATTAAAAAGGGTGAGGAGCTGTCCTTTGATTATGGTTTAATCATCGATGATGAGCTCACTGAAGAACTGAAAACTAGCTACCAATGCCTCTGTGGCAGCGAGCAATGTCGCGGCACCATGCTTAATTTGGCTTCCTTTGATAAGTCTGATAAAAAAGCGGAAGAAGTTTAGACGGCTCGCTTAAAGACCATTTTCTTGAAAATGACTCTCTGTCATTAGCGATAAACTCGGTCTTGATGCCGTTGGTTGGTGCTGATCAGTCGTAGGCCTGCTGTTGTCGCTTGGGTCGTTGATTGTCCTAGTCCCGGGTTGTTGATTTTCTCACCCGAGGATGATTCTAAAGACCTTCTTTTGATTCAGTGTTAAAGTCAAAAGAGTTTTTTAAAGCGTGTTATTGCCATGTTGAAAGAGCACAGTAATCAGCGTTTAGCGACCCAAGGTTTTATCCCTTCGCTTCCAAGTCAGGAGCATTATATAAAACTGATGTCCTATGGACGTTTAGGTCTTAGTTTGCTGCTGCTGTTAATTATTACCTATGCCTTAGTCATCTCTAACTCGTGGCAATTGCCGATAATCGCGCTGATACAGATTGCCTTGACCATGGCTCTGGTAAGTGTGCTTTTGTTTTATGCCGATCAACGAGATTACTCTTCCGATCAGCTGATTCGATTCGGTCTGGTGATGGATGCTATCTTGCTGACCGAGTTGATTTACTTTACCGGTGGGGCGGCAAATCCGGTGACGGTGCTGTATTTATTACCCATTATTAATGCGGCCTTGTTTTGCACGCCACGCTTTGCGCGTTTACTGACATTAGCCATTATTTTCTGCTATTTGCTGTTGTTTTTTCATTATTGGCCTTTATCAATTTTTGAACATGATATGAGTCAACATGGAGCAGCAATGGATCATAGTGCCCATGGTCATGAAACGCATGCCATGCAAGGCGATGATAATTCCATGCTGATCCATTTAATTGGGATGTGGATTACCTTTTCACTATCGGCTTTTCTGGCCATGATGTGGATCTCCAATCTAGTGCAAACGGTGCGTCATCATGAGTTGGAATTACAGGCAGCCTATCAACGTCAACAGGAAGATGAATATTGGTTGACGATGGGGATGCAAACGGCAACCTTGGCGCATGAGCTTTCTACCCCTCTTAATAATTTGGAGTTGATCTATGAAGAATTGCATAATCACTCTGATTTACCGCCCTCTGCGCAAGCGGATGTGGCCCTGATGGCGGCGCAGCTTGAACAGAGCAAGGCGAGTCTCACCCGTTTGAAAGCCTTTACGCCACCACAAGAAAAAATCATTTTTCTGTATCAGGAACTGCAGGAGCGCTTGCAGCGTTGGCGCAATTTGCGACCCGATGCGCATTGTCTTTGGCAAAAGGGCTCTACCGACGCCAAGGATTACCAAGTGGTGCTGCATGAAGGTTTCTGGTATGCTTTTTTCAATATTTTAAATAATGCCGCCGATGCCGGTGAGCAGACCATAGAGTTGCATACAGAACTGGCTCCTGATAATGAACTGCTCATCACCATTTATAATCGTGAGGGTCATCTAAGCCAGCAGCAACTCAGTAAGGCCGGGCTTAATATCATTGAGTCTGATAAACCCTTTGGCTTGGGCTTGGGGGTGCGTTTGGCTCATGCCAGTTTGTCGCGCTTGGGTGGTAGTCTGGACTTAAGCAATCATAGCGAGGGTGGGGTGATGGCGAGAATTAATTTGCCTTTGCAAGTACTGGCAGAATTGGGGGAGTAAATTATGTCATCTGTGCAGTCGTATTTGTTAATTGATGATAACGATGCCTTTGCCTCTTTATTGATGCGCGGCTTTAGTCGTCAAGGTTTGGAGTTGCAATGGGCGCAAAATGGCGAAGAGGCGTTAGAGAAACATGGTCCTTATGAAGGTATTATTTTAGACTTAAACTTGGGTGAAGAAAGCGGCTTAAGGCTGTTGCCACAGCTCTTGGAGCATTATCCTGAAACGAAGATTTTGATTCTTACCGGTTATGCCAGTATTAGTACGGCGGTCAATGCCATCAAGATGGGGGCGAGCAATTACCTACCGAAGCCGACTAATGTTGACGGCATTTTACAGGCTTTCGAAGATCAAATTCCTGAACAGGCCATAAGCCCCGAGACCTATGAAAAACCCTCGCTCAAGCGTATGACGTGGGAGCATATACAATATACTCTGGAGGCTAATGACGGTAATATTTCCGCGACCGCCAGAGTCCTTGGTATGCACCGCCGCACCTTGCAACGCATGTTAAGTAAACGTCCGGTCAAGAAGTAAAAAAGCACCCTGCGACAATATGTCGCATGTTCAATGCATCTTTAATCGTCCATAATCTCTCTTGAAATGTAAATAAATATATCAGAGGGGTTTATGTTATCTCGTAAGACATTGGTTATAGTTTTAGCTTACGCCTTTGCTGGCGTCGCTTATGGTCAGGGCACAGACGTCGAAGAGCCGGAAGTTCAGAAATTACAAGATTTAGTTGTGATGGTGGCACCGACGACTGAACCTAATAAAGTCGTTTTAAACCCCAAAAATGCCTTCCAACCGATGCCTGCAACTGACGGCGCCGGTTTATTGAAATCCATTCCGAATATGAGTGTGGCACGCAAGGGCGGCATGTCCGGCGAAGCACTATTTCGAGGTCTTGGCGGTTCGCGTTTAGGTATTTACTCTAATGATAGTCAGTTTTATGGTGGTTGCCCGGGTCGTATGGACCCACCGACAGCCTATATCTTCCCTGAGACCTATGATGAGGTGATTTTAACCAAAGGTCCTCAGACGGTAGTGGCCGGACCTGGTCAAATTGCCGGTTCCGTACAGTTCAACCGCAAACCGTATTATTTTGCGGAACCCGGTATTGAAGCTGACGGTAGTTTAACCGTGGGTAGTTTTAACCGTTTCGATGGTTATGGTTCCTTTACTGCTGGTATGCCTTGGGGCTATATCCACGCTAATGCCACTCGCAATACCTCGCATGATTATAAAGACGGTGACGGCGAGCGTGTGCATTCCGCTTATCAGCGCCATTCACAGCAGTTTGCTTTTGGGATTACGCCGGATCCGGATACGGTACTTGAATTCGGTTATCAGCGCTCTAGAGGTTGGGCCGCTTATGGTGACCGCGCGATGGATGGTACTTTATTTGATCGCGATGCCTTTAGCGTACGTGCAGAAAAACGCAATATCACGTCCTGGTTATCTGAGCTAAGCTTTAATTATGGCTACAGCTACGTTGATCATGTGATGGATAATTACAGTTACCGTACGCATACAGCGCCAATGTATATGGCCATGAACCCGGATCGTCGCACGCAAAATGCACGTCTTAAGGCAACACTTGATTTCGGCAATACAACGACCGAAATGGGTCTTGATTTTATGTGGGATACGCACCGCGGTCGCAATGGTCGTGGTATGACGCGTGCCATGGCAGATCGGAATTATAAGCTAGCCGAACGCAAGGAAAATCAGAAGTTTAATCAATGGGGTATTTTTGCTGAAACCACTTGGCGCCTCAATACGGAGCAGCGTTTGATTGGTGGTCTACGCTATGACCGAACCACGGCAAAGTACTTTGATGAAATGGGTCGAGGCACGGCGCTTTTTGATACTCGTCCGGATCAGATGAAGAAAACCTATCATACGGGCGCGGGCTTTTTGCGCTATGAGCATGATATAAATAATTTCACCTTCTACGCAGGATACGGCGTGGCTCAACGTGCTCCCGACTTCTGGGAGCGTAATAAGGTCTTGGGCGAAAACCTCAAACCTGAAACCAACCATGAAATTGATTTAGGCTTAATTTACCGTGGTCAGTCTCTAGAGGCTTCTCTAACTGTATTTGCCAGTCAGTTAGAAAACTTTATTTTGATTGACGGTGATAGAGCGCGCAATGTCAAAGCCCGCCGCTATGGTTTCGAGGGTGAGATTGATTATGAGTTCAGTCCTAATTGGCATATCGGCACCTCGATCGCCTATACCCATGGTCAGAACCGCACGGATAAACGAGCTTTGGCCCAAACACCGCCTTTAGAAGCAAATAGCTATATTGGCTATGACGATGGCACCTTGTCCGCGAATTTTCTAATGCGTAATGTCGCTAAGCAAAGCCGTTATGCCAAGGGACAGGGCAATATTGTCGGCACAGACACCGGACCATCTTCAGGATTTACTGTGTTTTCGGCTAACGTCTCTTATCAGTTAACGAAGAATTTCAGTTTAAGTGGCGGTGTGGACAATATCTTTGACCGTAAATATCGTGAATTTATTAACCGCGGTTCAGCAGATATCTCCGGCTATAACCCAATCATTGGTCAACAAATAAACGAACCGGGTCGTCAGTTCTGGCTTCGTTTACAAGGGACCTACTAAGAATTTGCTTGCTCTGTTAGCGAAGAAGCAGAGCAAGCAAATGCCTACCTCTTTAAGGCAAAACAAAACGGCGTGACCTTCATCAAGTCACGCCGTTTTACTATCTAGGGTTTAGCAAGGCGTCAAGCCCTAAGCTTTAGGCTTAATACTCTTCTACAGTGTGTTCTGTCACTTTAGGCCTGTTGTTTGTGACCTCAGCGCCCTGATTCTTAGCATTGCTCGGTGACACACCTAAGGCTTCTTCAGCGTTCGCACTGGCCACCAGTTCAGCGACCTTGGCTCTGGAGACAACACCGATTAACTCGTCATCATCTGTCGTCACCACCACCGGTTCATCCCTATCGGTTTGAATCATATGAGGTAGCACATCTTCTAGATTGGCTTCGCTGGAAATCGTCGCCGCCTCAACCACTAGACTGGAAATATCTCTTACACCTCGCTGCATGGCGTCTTCAGCTGAACGACGTTTGATAATACCGGCAAATATCTTGCCGTCCAATACCGGCGCATAGTTCAGGTCCAAGGCCTTCATACGCTCAAAAGCATGAGCCGGGCGCGCACGCATTGTCAATTTCAGGCGAGGTGTATTAATAGCATGCGCGGCGTTTAGTGCTTTGCCACGGTTCACATCCTGTAGAAAGTTCTCAATATAGCTAGTTTCCGGAGACAATAAAATATCTTCTGGTGTGCCTTCTTGTACCAGAGCACCATCTTTTAAGATGGCAATGCGATTACCCAAGCGTAAGGCTTCATCTAAATCATGGGTAATAAAGACAATGGTTTTGTTCAAGCGATCTTGCAGCTCGATTAACTGATCTTGCATTTCACGCTTAATTAGGGGGTCAAGAGCTGAAAATGCCTCATCCATCAGGATGATTTCTGTGTCGGTTGCCAAGGCGCGAGCTAGACCGACGCGCTGTTGCATACCGCCGGATAATTGGTTGGGATATTGATCTTCAAAACCTTCCAAACCTACCTGTTCAAGCCAATATTTGGCTTTTTCTCGGGCTTCTTTTTTAGACATCTTTTGGGTGATTAAGCCGTAAGCCGCATTATCCAATACCGTTTTATGCGGCAATAGACCGAAGCGTTGAAATACCATGCTCATGGTCTTACGGCGGAATTCTTGTAATTCGCTTTTGTTTAAGCTCATAACATCTACGCCATCCACCAGAATTTGTCCGGCAGTGGGGTCGATTAAGCGGTTAAAGTGGCGAATTAGGGTGGATTTACCGGAACCCGATAACCCCATAATCACATAAATGCTTCCTTCTTCGATGTTTAAACTAATATTCTTTAAACCTAGGGTATGACCACTTTTTTCCAGTAGTTCTTGTTTACTCATTCCCTCTTTGACAGGGTTGAGCCATTTTTTCGGATCTTTGCCGAAAATTTTATAAATATTTTTTACTTCAATTTTGCTCATTAGGATTTCCGTTCTTGAATGCGTTTGCCGTAAGACTGTGAGATGCGGTCAAAGATAATGGCCAGAATCACAATACCGATACCTGCTAATAAGCCTCGACCCACTTCTAGGCGGTTGATACCTAGGAGGACTTCATAGCCTAGACCTCTTGCCCCAATCATTGATGAAATCACCACCATCGAAAGAGCCATCATGGTGGTTTGGTTAAGGCCTGCCATGATGTTAGGCAGAGCCAGTGGCAGCTGAACGCCAAATAGCTGTTGCATAGAGTTAGCGCCAAAAGAGCGTGATGCCTCTAAGACTTCGGTATCGACCAATCGAATCCCTAAATCGGTTAAACGAATTAGGGGCGGCACCGCATAAATGACCGTAGCGATAATCGCCGGGATCTTGCCCAGACCAAATAGCATCACTACCGGAATTAAGTAGACAAAACTAGGCAAGGTCTGCATCACATCTAAAACCGGTAACATAACTGAGCGGACAATTTTAGATTTGCCGGTAATAATCCCTAACGGAATACCCACCAGCACGGAGAGACCGGTTGCCATGATCATCAGGGAGAGGGTTTCCATACCTGCGTCCCACAGACCGATAGAGCCCATTAAAAAGAGCAGGGCCCCCATGCTAATTGAAAAAGCAATACGGCGACTGGCTAAATAGGCCAGTATGATGACGACTAAGATGATGCTCCACCAAGGGGCACCACGTAAAACTTGTTCGATCCAAACCAAGGCTTTAAGAAAAGGTTGGGACATGGCGGTAAGTGAGTCCGCGTAATTGACGACTAAGTCATCAACAAAGCCGTCAATTGCTCGTCTTGCATCGCGAGCTGAAAATATTTCGGGAAACATAATTTATATTATTTTGTATAAAGTTTATTTTTAAAGTGAAGAGATAGGCTGACTTAAAGCGCCTGTTTAACGCGTTCAGCCACGTCCTCTGTAACCCACTCGGTCCAAACCTCGGGGTGTTTGTTCAAAAACCACTTGGCAATTTCCATGGTTTCCTCAGCGGATTCTTCGAGTTCAGCCAGCATTGCACTCATCACTTCTAGTGGCATACTGTGATTATCGAAAAAGGCCTTTAATTTGGGCGCGTCTTCAGAGAATTGCTTGTTGAGGGCAATAAATACCTGACTGTGAGGATAAGCACTAGCTTGTGGGTCTTCACATTCGACATCGGTTAGGCATTGCATTTTTTCAGGATCGTATTCTGGCAATTCCAGCTCCACCAAGTCCATACCTGACACCAAGGGTGTTGGGTGCCAGTAGTAAAAGGCAATATTGTTTTTGCGACGATACTCAGATTGCAGCACCGCTTTTTGGGCGGCTGCAGTGCCCGGTTGGTAGAGGGTGAAATGTTCACCTAGATTTAAGGCCTTGAAAAGGTTTGAATCCACCACTTCGCAATTCCAACCGGCGGGGCAGCTATAAAAACGTCCTTTGTTCGGTTCTTCGGGATCTTTGAATTCTTCTTTATATTTAGGCAGATCGGTGGCCGCCTTTAAATCTGGGAAGCGTTCTTGTACGTATTTGGGGATAAACCACGCTTCAACACCCACATACAGTCCACCGGAACGAACAATCCGACCCCGTTCTAAAGCGGCATTCCATAAACCGCCCAGACTGTTAAGCCAGATTTCGCTATTAACATCCAGATCGCCACGTTCCAAGGCGGCTAAAGCGGGTAGGGTTTCTGTTGGTAGGACACTGGTTTCACAACCGTAGCCATGTTCTAAAATAAAACGTTGAATATCGACCATAAGTAGGTTGTTTTCCCAACTCATGCCACCAAAATTAACGCTACGATCAACTTCACAGACGGCTTCGGCAGCAAGCGCTGTGGTGGTTGTGCCCAAGCTTAGGGTAGCGGTCGTAAGGATTGCTGTGATATTTTTTTTGCTAAATAGCATAGTTTTGTTTGCTCTTTAAACTCTCTATTGATCTTATGCCCGTGCTTGAAGACCGCAGTCTTCAAGTTAGGCTTCGTTATAGTTATTTATCGTAAAATTAGGGGTTTAGAGGGCTTTTTTTACGCGCTCGGCAACGTCTGCAGGCACCCACTCAGTCCAGACTTCCGGGTACTCAGCTAGGAACCACTTGGCTACATCGATGGAATCATCGCCCGAGTCTTCCATTTCGGCTAGGGTCTCGTTAATCACCTCTAAAGGCACTGTGTTCTTATCAAAGAAGGCCTTTAGTTGCGGAGCTTCATCGGCGAATTTCTTATTTAAACCAACAAACACCGGATTATTAGGATAGGCAGAGGCTTGCGGATTGTCACAATCGACATCCGTCAGGCATTTATGTTTGGCTTCGTCATACTCTGGTAATTCCAGCTCCACTAGGTCTAAAGAACCGACCAGAGGGGTGGGGTACCAGTAGTAGAAAGCGATATTGTTTTTGCGACGATAATCAGACAGCAAGGCGGCTTTTTGAGCGGCACCGGTGCCGGGTTGATAGTACGTGAAATCATCAGCTAATTCCAAGGCCTTGAATAAGTTGGTACTAACCACTTCACAAGCCCAACCGGCAGGACAGCCGTAGAAACGACCTTTAGTCGGATCTTCAGGATCTTTGAATTCTTCCTTATACTTAGGCAGATCGGATGCTGCTTTTAAGTCAGGGAAACGTTCTTGCACATATTTCGGGATAAACCAAGCCTCGCCACCGAGGAATAAATCCCCTGAACGGATCACACGACCGCGTTCAACCGCGTCATCCCAAATGGTACCCATGGAGTTTAACCAGATCTCGGTATTGACATCTAAATCGCCACGTTCCAGGGCGGCTAATGCGGGTAACGTTTCGGTTGGGAGGACCTCGGTTTCACAACCGTAGCCATGTTCAAGGATTAGACGCTGCACATCGCTCAGCACTAAATTTGACTCCCAGCTCATACCGCCAAAATTAACGGTACGATCGACTTCGCAAGTAGCTTCTTCGGCAGCGGCTGTGTTGCTGACCCCAACGCTTAATGCAGCGGCGGCAAGCGCCGTCGATAGTAGTTTCTTCTTGCTAAATAACATATTGAAAAGCTCCTTAAGTCTTACATTGTTCATACAAATAAATTCGTAGGTAACTGCGTATGCCAAGGGTTTTGCGGAAAACGACAACAAATGGGTCGTCAATACAAGACAGAGAGATCAATCTCTAAGTTGACAGATACCGTAGTCATTAAAGGTTTAATTAATTTAAATAAAGTTTATGTTTAAATTAACTCAAACTAACTACAAGTACACAGAGGAAATTTTATAACAGCCTATTAAAATAACCCATCTAAAAAAAGATTGCAAATTAACTTTCAGCTTAAACTAATTGAATCTGACCATAATAAAGTTCGGTAAAACTTGTCGACACATCGACTAAGCCTTGCTTAAAGCGCGGTCAACATCCTATTGATTGATTAAATTGTTTACAATATTTGCTATTAAAAATTTTTTGGAAAAATCTTGATTCGTCTAGAACATATCTATAAACGTTTTGTGACTCAGGGTAGACCAGAGCATGTCGCACTCAGTGATGTTAATTTGCAAATCGACAGAGGTTCGATTTACGGCATCATTGGTCGTTCGGGTGCCGGGAAATCTACTTTAATTCGTCTCTTGAATCTTCTCGAAAGACCTAGCAGTGGCAAGGTCTACTTAAATGGTGAGGACATCAGTTCTTTTAGGGGGGCTCAATTACGAGCCTTGCGTCACCGTATCGGCATGGTTTTTCAGCATTTTAATTTGCTGAGTTCACGTACCGTGTTGGAAAATGTCTGTCTGCCATTGCGTTTAGTCGGTGTGCCTAAAAAAGCGCGTGAAGCACGGGCGTTGGAGTTGTTGGAAATTGTCGGTTTGACTGAGCATACGCATAAGTACCCGGCACAATTATCCGGTGGTCAGAAGCAACGCGTGGGCATTGCCCGTTCTTTAGCCAATAATCCTGAGCTTTTGTTGTGTGACGAGGCGACAAGTGCTCTGGATCCCGAAACCACCCAGGCCATTTTAGCTTTGCTAATGGATATTAATCAGCGTCTAGGTATCACCATTGTGTTGATTACGCATAGTATGGACGTGATTCGTAGTGTGTGCGATAAGGTTGCGGTACTGGATCATGGTTATTTGGTCGAAGAGGGTGATGTTATCGATGTCTTTTTGCATCCGCAGCACGCCACAACGCAGTCCTTATTACACGAGAGCAGTGGCGTTGATGCCGAGGCTTGGAAGCGCTTAGTTGGCGGTTCGGGAGCGCAGGTGCTACGTTTAAGTTATAGAGGTGAGACGACGGCGCAGCCTTTAATTAGTTGTTTATCTAAAGAGCTTGATGTGCAAGTCAGTATTTTGCAGGGCACCGTTGGTCAATTAAAGGAGATTGCTTATGGCCAATTGGTGGTTTCCATTGAGGGTGAAGCGGCTCAGCAAGAGCAAGTAACTCAGTTTTTGAAAAATAATAATGTCGCTTATGAGGTATTGCAGTCGTGAACTTTCAACGAGTTGATTGGGGGCTAATTGGTGAAGCGACCCTAGACACCTTGATTATGACCGGTTGGTCACTGTTTTTTACGGTTTTGATCGGTCTGCCACTAGGGGTTTATTTATTTTTATGCAGCGAAAGGCAGTTATTGGCCAATAAGCCGATTTATCAAGTGCTGTCTTTAGTGGTTAATGTGTTGCGTTCAGTGCCATTTTTAATTTTACTGATTGTGTTAATTCCCTTTACCCGCTTTGTGATGGGCACGGCGTTGGGAGTACCCGGCTCTATACCGCCCTTAGTGGTGGGGGCGGCGCCGTTTTTTGCGCGCTTGGTGGAAAATGTGCTGCGTGAATTGGATCCGGGTATTTCCGAGGCTTGTAAAGCCATGGGTGCCACGCCTCGACAAACGGTTTTTTATGCTCTCTTACCGGAAGCGACCACCGGCGTGATCAGTGCCGTGGTGGTCACGGCGATTACGCTGATTGGTTACACTGCCATGAGTGGCGTGGTTGGTGGTGGCGGTCTGGGTGATATTGCCATTCGCTACGGCTATCAACGCTACCAAGTTGAGGTCATGTTGATTACCGTGGTAATTCTTGTGGTGATGGTGCAAGTGATTCAGATGTTCGGCGATCGTTTGGTCTCTAAAATGAACCGTAAATAGTCGCTGCAATTATATCTTTATAATCACAAGTTATATAAACGATTGTTTTTATGGCTTTTTTCTTGGTTTTTATATACTATTAAAAATATTTCAAGATCAATGGAGAATATTTTATGAAGTTAAAGTCTATTTTTTCTGCCTTAGCACTCACTGCTGCTGTGGCTGTACAACCGAGCTTGGCGGCCGATAAATTAAGTATTGCAGCAACTCCGGTGCCTCATGCTGAAATCCTTGAGCATATTAAGCCGGCCCTTAAGGACGAGGGCGTGGATTTGGATATTAAAGTCTTTACTGACTATGTGCAGCCAAATCAACAAGTGGTCGATGGGCAGATTGATGTCAACTTCTTTCAGCACAGGCCGTATATGGATAGCTTCAATCAGGAGCGTAGCACGGATTTAGTGAGCGTGGCCTTAGTGCACGTTGAGCCGTTTGGTGCATACTCCAAAAAAATTGACAAGATCGAGGACTTAAAAGAGGGTGCTCGTGTTGCTATACCTAACGATCCATCTAATGGTGCTCGTGCACTTTTATTGTTGGAACAAAATGGCCTTATCAAATTAGAAGATCCGGATAATTTATTGGCCACTGCCAGAGATGTCTCTGAGAACCCTAAGAAACTGCGTTTCACGGAATTGGAAGCCGCGACCTTAGCGCGTATTCTCGATGATGTGGATTTGGCGTTAATCAATACAAACTACGCTTTGGAAGCCGGTTTAAATCCACTAGAAGATGCCTTATTAATTGAGGGTTCAGAGTCTCCTTATGCCAACTTAGTTGCTGTTAAAGAGGGCAATGAAAAGGATCCCCGCGTTGAGAAGTTAATCAAAGCGCTTAATAGTGATGAAGTCAAAAAATTCATCGAAGAGCAGTACAAGGGAGCGGTCGTTCCGGCCTTCTAATCGTTAATTTTAGCAATTATTGCTTAGGCAGTTAATCAGGATCAACTAAGCCCTACTTAGCCATATGGTTAGTGGGGCTTTTTGTTATATTAGTAGTAGCTAAAAACTTAATGGCATGGTGTCAAAAACATGTCATGGCCACGTGGTAAAATCTCACCCCAACACAGTTTTTTATCTCCGGCACATCATGTCTCGCCTTGCCGCTAAGCTTATTTGCTTATTTTATAAACGACGCCAATTTGCTTATCCGCTCGTCTGCTCAGGGTCATAGTGTGATTGAGGGTGATAAACCATTCAGATCGTTTTATAGTCTTGGTATTAGTGAGTTTTGTGATGTCAGTCGAGAGTTCGACGCTGGACATCTTTTAAGAGTTTTATGGCGGTTTCGTCAGTAGCAAACAGCCATTTTTAATCATATTGCGCGATATCAATTAATAGAGGAATTTAAATTATGCGTTTAGTAAACCGCACCTTTGATGAGTTACAAGTAGGTGAAAAAGCCGAATTACGCCGCCTGATTACGGTGGATGATTTATATGTGTTTGCCTCCGCCTCCGGTAACTACAATCCACTGAGTCTGCCTAATCACGATGTTGATGGTGATGGTGAGCCGGAAAATATGGCTCCGACCATGTTTGTGGCCTCTATCGTTTCTGCTGTGGTGGGCAATATCTTGCCTGGACCTGGTGCGGCCTTTAAAAATTACCATTTTGAATCCTATGCACGCGCTCACCCAGGTGATGAAATGCTGATTGAAGTTGAAGTAACAGATAAAAAAGAAGCTAATGTTATTAGCTTAAAGTTTTCTGTTACTCGCACCTCAGATGAGACGCTAATTCTCGATGGCTATACGGATGTCCATGCGCCGACCATTAAGTATGAGCGTGAAAACCTTGAGGTACCTGGTTTGTTGGTTCAGCGTCATCGCCATTTTGAAGAGTTGTTACGTCGTGCCAAAGAGTGCGA
The DNA here is from genome assembly GCA_030538235.1 of Alcaligenaceae bacterium. Lineage (GTDB taxonomy): Bacteria > Pseudomonadota > Gammaproteobacteria > Burkholderiales > Burkholderiaceae_B > Oligella. Next base: position 306,322 of record JAUNUJ010000002.1, on the reverse strand, counting down.
TCCAATCCCGGTAGCCGTGGTTTGTCCACACAACAAAAACTCTTTAGGTGGCGCGATTCTTGCCGCCAAAGAGGGCATCATTATCCCTATTCTTCTGGGCAATGAGGAAAAGATTCGTAAAGCAGCTGACAGCATGGGCGAAGATATTTCCAAGATGGAAATTATCGAAGTACCGGGTAGCGATCAGGCGGTTGCAAGCTACGCTTGTCAGATGGTACACGAAGGTCGTGCGGTCTCGATTATGAAGGGTCACCTGCATACGGATGATCTACTACGTGCCATGTTGAATAAGGAGACTGGTTTACGAGTCGGTCGTCGCTTTACTCATGTCTTTATCATGGATGCACCGGGTCGTCCTGAATTGCTCCATATTAGTGATGCAGCGATTAATATTTACCCGGATTTAAACACCAAAGTCGATATCGCACAAAATGCCATTGATTTAGCGGTTTCTTTAGGTATGGAAGCGCGTGTGGCGGTATTGTCTGCGGTCGAAATGGTTAACCCTGCGATTCAATCTTCAGTAGATGCTGCTTTATTATCAAAAATGGCTGATCGCGGTCAGATTAAGGGTGGTTTGGTTGAGGGTCCTTTAGCTATGGACAATGCCATTGACGAAAATGCCGCTCGCACCAAAGGTATTGTGAGTGAAGTCGCTGGTCGCGCAAATATCCTTGTGATGCCTGATTTAGACGCCGGTAATATGTTTATCAAGCAAATGACCTATGTAGCTCATGCCGAAGGTGCCGGTTTAGTGCTTGGTGCCAAGGTGCCTGTAATTCTTAACTCACGTGCGGATAGCGAGATGTCGCGTTTAGCCTCTTGTGCCGTCGTTAGTTTACAATATGCTTATAAAAATAAATAAGTAAATTAGCCTAAAAAAGGTGAATATATGACAAATAGTTTAAATAATAAAGGCTTTTTAGCGCTTAATGCCGGTTCATCTTCCCTGAAGTTTGCTCTTTACCTCGCCGGTCAGGACACACCGATTATGGTCGGTCTCTGCGAACGCATTGGTTCCGGTGGTGCCGTCAAAATTAAAGATGTCAATGGCGAGCTGCTGACGCTTCCTGAAAAGTGCGATTTGCAAAACCATGGGGCAGCGATGCAGGTTGTTATTGATGCCCTTGAAATGCATTTCCCACATGTCGTGGTAACAGCTGCGGGCCACCGAGTGGTTCATGGTGGAGACGCTTACGACCGTCCGGTGCTTATTACCCCAGAGGTATTAGATAAGCTGAAGTCGTTTACTAAACTGGCACCCTTGCACCAACCGCATAACCTCTCTGGTATTAATGCGGCGATGGAGTATTTTCCCGATATTCCACAGTTAGCGTGTTTTGATACGGCTTTTCATCGTACTCAAGAGTTTGTTAATCAAGGCTTTGCTATTCCTTATCGTTTTTACGAAGAGGGTGTGCTGCGCTACGGTTTCCATGGTTTAAGCTACGACTATATCAATAGTGAAATAAAGCGTATTGCGCCTGAATTGCATCAGGGCAAGGTGGTGGTTGCTCACTTGGGCAATGGCACGTCTCTGTGTGCTATTGAAGGCGGCAAGAGTAAGGCATCCACTATGGGTTTCAGTGTGCTTGACGGTCTGCCGATGGGTACCCGCTGTGGCCAGATTGATCCGGGTGTGATCTTCCACTTATTGGAAACAGAGGGGATGAGTGTGGCTGAGGTCAGTCATATGCTCTACTATGAGTCAGGTTTATTAGGCTTGTCCGGTGGTTTATCTAATGATATGCGTACTTTGGGTGAAGCCGGCACCGAGGCCGGAGACCGTGCAATTGATTACTTTGTTAACAAGGTACGTTCAGGTATTGCCTCGATGGCCGCAACGATGCAGGGTATCGATCTGTTGGTCTTTACCGCCGGCATTGGTGAGAACTCAGCCTTAGTTCGTCGCAAGGTATGTGAGGGTCTAGCGTGGTTAGGGGTAGACTTTGATGATGTCAGTAACACCGAAGGCAATGGTCAGCGTTTAATCAGCTCTGAAAGCTCTAAGCTTAAGGTAATGGTCATTCCTACCGATGAAGAGATTGTGATTGTGCGTGCTGCGCGCGAACTGGTCTCTTTAAGCAGTACACCTGATGTGGCTTAAGCCGTAACAGCTTTGGAGTTTAAAATGAGCAGTGAGCATACACTTAATCTACAAGATGGTACTAAGATCTTTTATCGCGACAGTCATCCTGAATCGTATCAGGGCCTGACTGTGATTGCCTTAGCCGGTCTCACACGTAACAGTCTTGATTTTGAGTATCTCGTCGCTCATTTTGATCCTAAAATTCGCTTAATTCGTATTGATAGTCGTGGCCGTGGTCATTCTGATTGGAGTGATCCGAGCAATTATACGGTGGCTCAAGAAGCAGCTGATGTTTTAGAGGTGATGGATCAATTAGCGATTGAGCGTGCCGCTTTTATTGGTACCTCGCGCGGCGGACTGATTTCGATGAGCTTGGCCTATGCCGCTGTTGAGCGCATTGTCGGGGTTTTATTTAACGATATTGGGCCGGTGCTTGAGTTTGCCGGTTTGCAAAAAATCGGTGATTATCTAGGGGTTCAACCCCAGGCCCAGACTTTGCAGGAGATGGCCGAGGTCTTAAAGGGCAGTCGCAGTGGTTTTAATCATGTGCCTGATTCACGTTGGCTAGAGGAAGCTCAACATCAATATCTGCAGGGTGAAGATAGCGTTGAGTTGTTTTACGATCCGGCTTTGCGCGATGGTTTTGTTGCCAGCATGGTTGATGTGGATGCGGCTGATATACCGCCAATTTGGGCTTTATTTGATCTTCTGGAAAATAAACCGTTAGCGGTGATTCGTGGTGAGAGTTCAGATATTCTCAGTGCAGAGACGGTAGTTGAGATGCAAACGAGGCGCCCTGATATCTTGGCGACGACGCTTAGAGATCGCGCACATGTGCCGTTTCTTGATGAGCCTGAGGCGCTAGAGACTATTCGCGCCTGGTTGGACTTATGTCAGCAGAGCTTAGATAAGACCAGATAACAAAACGGGATGCTTTAAAGGCATCCCGTTTTTGCTTCAATCAATTAAGAACCGTGATTACTCTTCGGTGGTTAATTTAATTAGCTCGGCGCCCTCGGTTACTTGGTCGCCAACAGCAAAGAATAGCTCCTCAACCACACCGCCTTCGTCAGCAGTAATTGAGTGCTCCATCTTCATGGCTTCCATCACCAACAGTACGTCACCGGCTTCGACCTGGTCACCGACATTGACCAAGATATTAATCACTTTACCCGGCATAGGTGCAGTTAAGCCACCACCGCCAACCTCATCACCTTCGCCGGCATGAGCTAGGGTGTCAGGCAGTCTAAGGCGAATTTGACCGTCTTGACTATAGAGGTAGAGATCCTCGCCGTCAAGTACGACTTTGCCCTGGCTAAGAACGCCATCTAGCGCTAATTTAATATCAAATTGCTGTGCATCATCGTCGCTACTAACTTCCCAACCGAAACTATGCTCAACACCGTCAAGCGCTAGGATCCAATTATCGCCACCGCGCTGATCGACTTTGATTTGGTAGTCAGTATCCGCATCCGCTACGGTGATGGTGGTGCCTTCGCCCTTGCGCACACGCCAGTAATCAGCGCTGGCCCAAGGATCGATGTAAGTGCTTGGTGCATTTTTGGCGGCACGGCTATGTTTAAGACCGTGATTAGCCAAATAACCGGCTGTTGCATAGGCCAGAGCCTTAACAGAGGTCGGACGAGCAGGCGGAAACAGCACTTCCTGATTCTTTTCAATTAAACCGGTATCTAAGTCCGCATTGACAAAAGAGTCATTGGTCATCAGACGATAGAGGAAGTCCACGTTAGTGTGAAGACCGATAATATGCGTGCCTAATAAGGCTTGACGCATGCGAGCAATGGCTTGCTCACGATCTACACCCCAAACAATTAACTTGGCAATCATTGGGTCATAGAATGGACTGATGCTATCGCCTTGGCGAATACCGCTATCTACACGACATGGCGCGTTAACAAAGCTAAGGTGTGCAGGGAAGCTTAAGTGACTTAATTGACCGATAGACGGTAAGAAGTCATTGTCCGGGTTCTCTGCATAAATACGCACTTCAATTGCGTGGCCATTAATCGCTAATTCCTCTTGTTGCACAGGAATTGCTTCATTATTGGCGATGCGCAGTTGCCACTCGACCAAGTCGTAACCGGTAATCATCTCGGTCACCGGGTGCTCAACTTGTAGGCGAGTGTTCATTTCCATAAAGTAGAAGGTACCGTCTTGCTCAGCAATAAACTCGACTGTACCGGCACCCACGTAATTCACCGCACGAGCGGCGTTAACAGCGGCTTCACCCATGGCGCGACGACGATCTTCGGTCATACCGGGGGCCGGGGCCTCTTCGATGACTTTTTGGTGGCGACGCTGGACTGAGCAGTCACGCTCAAATAAGTACACGTAATTGCCTTGTTCGTCACCGAAAACCTGAATTTCAATATGGCGAGGCTTGGTGACATAGCGCTCAATCAGTACACGGTCGTTGCTGAAGCTGCTACGCGCTTCGCGCTGACATGATTCCAGCATGCTGATGAACTCACCGCTATTGTTAACGATACGCATGCCCTTACCGCCACCGCCGGCACTGGCTTTAATTAATACCGGATAGCCGATTTTATCAGCCTCTGCGTGTAAGAAAGCAGGCTCTTGGTTGTCACCGTGATAACCAGGAACCAGAGGCACACCGGCTTCATCCATTAAGGCTTTAGCAGCAGATTTGGAACCCATGGCTTCCATGGCAGCAGCTGACGGGCCAATAAACTTGATGCCGGCTTGGTTACAAGCCTCGACGAACTGACCATTTTCCGCTAAGAAACCATAACCTGGGTGAATGGCTTCGGCGCCGGTTTGTTTGGCCGCATCAATAATGGCATCAATGCGTAAATAACTGTTGGCAGGCTCAGAGCCACCAATATAAACCGCCTCATCGCAAGCCTGAACGTGGGCTGCGTGACGGTCAGCGTCTGAATAAACAGCAACCGTAGCAATGCCCATTTGACGGGCAGTGCTGGCAACGCGGCAAGCAATTTCACCGCGGTTAGCAATTAATATCTTTTTAAACATAAAGCAACTCCGGTGATATTAGATACGGAAGATACCGAACTTAGTATCTTCAATAGGGGCATTAAGCGAAGCTGATAAAGCTAGCGCTAAGACACGACGCGTATCCGCCGGTTTAATAATGCCGTCATCCCACATGCGCGCAGTGGCGTAATAAGGGTGACCCTCGTGTTCGTATTTATCACGGATCGGGGCTTTGAAGTTTTCCTCTTCTTCGGCAGACCAAGTCTCACCCTTTTGCTCGATACCGTCACGTCTGACCGTGGCTAATACACTAGCTGCTTGCTCGCCGCCCATCACTGAAATACGGGCATTTGGCCACATAAACAGGAAGCGTGGACTAAAGGCGCGACCGCACATGCCGTAGTTACCGGCACCGAAAGAGCCGCCGATTAGTACAGTAAATTTAGGTACTTTGGCTGTAGAGACAGCGGTTACCATTTTTGCGCCGTGACGAGCGATACCTTCATTTTCATACTTGCGACCCACCATAAAGCCGGTGATGTTTTGTAAGAACACTAAAGGAATCTTGCGTTGGCAGCAAAGCTCAATGAAGTGTGTGCCTTTTTGTGCCGATTCAGAGAATAAAATACCGTTGTTGGCAATAATACCGACCGGCATGCCCTCAATATGAGCAAAACCGCAGACAAGGGTAGGACCGAAGCGAGCTTTGAACTCATCAAACTCGGAACCGTCAACGATACGAGCAATCACTTCGCGCACATCAAATGGCTTACGAGTATCAGTCGGGATAATGCCGTTTAATTCCTCAACATCGTATAAAGGAGCACGTGGTTTAACGGTTAAGAGCGGGTTGTCTTTTTTGCGATTGAGACGTGAGACTGACTGACGTACTAATTGCAAAGCATGGCTGTCATTTTGAGCTAAGTGATCAGCCACACCGGATAGACGAGTATGGACATCACCGCCACCGAGATCCTCAGCGGTCACTTCCTCACCGGTTGCCGCTTTAACTAATGGCGGGCCACCAAGGAAAATAGTCCCCTGATTGTTAACAATAATGGATTCGTCAGACATGGCCGGTACATAAGCACCGCCCGCAGTACATGAACCTAGAACCGCAGCAATTTGTGGGATACCCTTAGAAGACATCACAGCTTGGTTGTAGAAAATACGACCGAAGTGATCACGATCCGGGAATACCTCGTCTTGCTTAGGCAAAAAAGCACCGCCCGAGTCGACTAAGTACACACAAGGTAAGTTGTTTTGTTCGGCAATTTCTTGAGCACGAATGTGCTTTTTGACGGTCATTGGGTAGTAAGTACCGCCCTTGACGGTCGGATCGTTACAGACAATTAAGCACTCGACACCGCTAATACGACCAATACCGGTAATTAAACCGGCCGCAGGCGCGTCGTTATCGTACATATTTAACGCTGCCAGAGGGGATAGCTCTAAAAAGGGGCTGCCCGGATCAAGGAGCTTTTCGACACGATCACGAGGTAATAACTTGCCGCGTGCGACGTGTCTTTGTCTTGAGCTTTCGCTACCGCCTTTGACTATAGTAGCTAATTGCTCGTTAAGATCATCGATCTGTTGCTGCATAGACTCGGCATTTTCCTGAAACGCCTGACTACGTACATTGATTTGACTCTTGATAATAGGCATGTATCTCCTCCAAAACTTAATTGTGCCTATTTGAAAAAAGGCTGCTACTTAATAGGTTTAAATAAGCAGCCCTTTTTTAATAGCTTGCTATGATTGTTTGAAGACTAATTAGTCAACTAACTCAACTGCAAGTGCAACGGCCTCACCGCCTCCAATACATAGGCTGGCCATACCCTTTTTGCCGCCGGTTTTACGTAAAGCAGCGATTAGGGTAACTAAAATACGCGTACCTGAAGCACCAATCGGGTGACCTAAAGCAGTCGCACCACCATGGATATTCACTTTAGCGTGGTCTAAATCGAGATCCTTCATTGCACCCATTGTGACGCAAGCAAAGGCCTCGTTAATTTCGTATAAATCAACATCATCTTTAGTCCAACCAGCTTTTTCCAAGCATTTTTGCATGGCGCCAACCGGTGCGGTGGTAAACCACTCAGGCTCATGTGCATGCTCGGTATGAGCAACCACACGGGCTAATGGCTTAAGACCTAATTTCTCAGCGGTCGAAGCGCGCATCATGACCACAGCAGCGGCACCGTCAGAAATAGACGAAGCGTTAGCGGCGGTAATGGTACCGTCTTTTTTGAAAGCAGGGCGCAGACTAGGAATACGATCAGGCTGGGCATTGCCGGGCTGCTCATCGGTATCAACCACCACGTCACCACGACGAGAACTAATAGTTACTGGAGTGATTTCCCACTCAAAGCTACCGTCTTCGATGGCTTTACGCGCGCGGTTCAACGACTCGATTGAGTAATTGTCTTGATCTTCGCGAGTGAATTTGTACTCATCAACCATTTGCTCGGCAAAAACACCCATGGCTTGACCGCGTTGGTAAGCGTCCTCAAGACCGTCTAGCGCCATATGGTCGTACACGGTAGAGTGACCATAGCGATAGCCTGAACGACCCTTAAGTAAGAGATAAGGGGCGTTAGACATGCTTTCTTGACCGCCGGCTACGATAACGTCAGCGCTTTCAGCCTTTAGCATATCGGTGGCCAGCATAACGGTTTTTAAACCTGAACCACATACTTTATGAACAGTGGTTGCACCGGCTGATTTTTCTAAACCGGCACCAAGCGCTGCTTGACGTGCAGGAGCTTGGCCCTGACCGGCTTGTAGCACGTTACCCATGAGGACTTGATCCACTAGTTTAGGATCAATGCCAGCACGCTCAACCGCTGCTTTAATGGCGGTTGCACCTAATTCATAGGCAGCCGCACCGGAAAGAGCGCCCATCATGCCGCCCATAGGGGTACGAGCAACGGAAACAATAACGATAGAATCAGACATAAAAACTCCTGGAAGTTTTGCTTTAATCTTTAATAATTAAGCGGTTTCATTAAATAATTCGCGACCGATCAACATACGACGGATTTCGCTAGTGCCCGCACCGATTTCGTATAATTTGGCATCACGCCATAAACGACCGGCAGGGTACTCATTAATATAACCATTTCCACCCAAAATTTGAATACCGTCACCGGCCATTTTGGTGGCTAACTCTGCAACATAAAGAATTAACGCAGCACAATCCTTGCGTACGTGACGTGCATGGCCCTCACCTAAGGCGTCTAATTGCTTGCCGACAGCATAGGCGTAAGCACGGCTGGCTTGTAGACCGGCGTACATATCGGCGATTTTGCCTTGAATTAACTGGAACTCACCAATCGCTTGACCGAATTGCTTACGGTCGTGAATATAAGGCACCACCATATCCATCACGCCTTGCATAATACCTAACGGACCGCCGGACAATACTGCACGCTCATAGTCCAAGCCGCTCATCAATACTTTGACGCCGCCATTTAGCTGGCCGAGGATGTTTTCTTCAGGTACTTCACAGTCTTGGAACACCAATTCACCGGTGTGTGAGCCGCGCATACCTAATTTGTCCAGTTTCTGAGCAATTGAGAAACCAGGGAAATCTTTTTCAATGATAAAGGCGGTAATACCTTTAGGACCGGCCTCGGGCTCGGTTTTTGCATATACCACTAAGGTATCGGCGTCAGGACCGTTAGTGATCCACATCTTGCTGCCATTTAATACGTAGCGATCACCTTTTTTCTCCGCACGTAACTTCATGCTGACCACGTCAGAACCGGCACCCGGCTCACTCATGGCTAAGGCACCGATATGCTCACCGCTGATTAGTTTCGGTAAGTATTTGGCTTTTTGCTCATCGTTACCGTTGCGGAAAAGCTGATTGACGCAAAGGTTAGAGTGAGCACCATAAGATAAAGCCACTGATGCGGAAGCGCGCGATAACTCTTCCATCGCGATCATATGAGCTAAATAGCCCATTGCGGTACCACCGTACTCTTCGCTAACGGTTAGACCTAAAAGACCTAAATCACCGAATTTTTCCCATAAATCCATGGGGAATTGGTCGCTATGATCGATTTCTTGAGCACGTGGTGCAATTTCAGCTTGAGCAAAGTCGCGAATAGCATCGCGCAGCATGTCTAAGTCTTCACCTAAATCAAAATTAATGCCTGGAATATTCATGTTCCTCTCCTTTGGGCTATTAAACTATTTCTGTTGTTGAGCTAACAAATTAAGACAGACTTGCTCTTGGCGACGAATTTCCTCAAGTACTTCCTGGATATCTTTCTGCTGCTGAGTAAGAAGCTCTTTTTGTTTTTTCAAATGGGTTAAATAAGACTGTAACTGGCCCGGATGGCTATTTGGACCATCGTACATATCGATTAAATCGCGAATTTCCGCTAAAGAAAAACCCAAACGCTTGCCACGCAGGGCGAGTTTTAGGCGCGTACGATCGCGTTGGTTATAAATGCGCTTCTGACCCTCTCGGTGAGGGGCAATAATACCTTGGTCCTCGTAGTAACGAAGCGTACGAGGGGTCACCTGATACATCTCTGCTAATTCGGAAATAGACCAATTTTCTTGTGTCATATCTAATCAACTCTAAAATGTTGTTGGATGATGGCAAAAACATTAAGTTAACGTTTACGTAAACGTAATTATGATTTAAAATCTTAAACTTGTCAATGATAAAGCGTATTATTGTTGGCGATTGATTTAAAGTACTTTATAAAAAGTGTAAAACAGTGCTAACTTTGACACTGTCAGAGAGGAGATAATTGATGAATGAAAATGAAAAGAAATTAAGCTATCCATTTGCCGAGCAGTTACCGCAAGAGGGTTATGCGATTGAGGTAGTCCCCGGTTTAAAATGGATCCGTTTACCGCTGCCATTTGCTCTTGATCATATTAACTGTTGGTTAATTGCTGATGAACACGAGGGTAACAAGGGCTGGACCATCGTGGACTGCGGAATTAATAAACCGGTGGTGCGCGAGGTGTGGGAAAAGATCTTTGCTAATGAATTAGACGGTTTACCTATTGTCCGTGTGATTGTGACCCATATGCACCCCGACCACGTGGGTTTGGCCGGTTGGCATTGCAGCCGTTGGAATGTCCCTTTGTGGATGAGCATGACCGATTATTTTGTGGCGCGTTCCTGGACCATGGACACAGCCGGTGCCGGAACCGGCGGACAGGGCGCAGTCGAGCACTTTGCGCGTCATGGTTTACTGGACAAAGACTCACAACAAAAGATTCTTGAGCGTGCGACTTACTATCCGGGGCTGGTGCATCCGCCGCCTGCTAGCTTTAACCGCTTAATCGATAAGCGAATTATCAAGATTGGTGACCATGACTGGCATTTGATCAGTGGCTATGGTCACGCCCCGGAGCATATCAGCCTCTATTGTGCCGACTTGAAGGTGTTGATTTCAGGCGATATGTTGTTGCCGCGTATTTCGACCAATGTCAGTGTGTTTGATTTTGAACCAGAAGCCAATCCGCTACCGTTGTATTTAAATTCGGTCGTCAAGTTTTTGGAATTACCGGATGATACCTTGGTTTTACCCTCGCATGGTCGACCATTTAAAGGCATCCAAGAGCGCGTTAGTCAGCAATTGGCGCATCATGAAGAGCGTCTACAAGAGGTGCTGGATTTATGTGCAGAAGAGCCGGTTTGTGCCGCCGAAGTGGTACCTAAAATGTTCAAACGTCAACTGGATTTGCACCAATTGACCTTTGCCATGGGTGAGGCTCTGGCGCATTTACAAGCCCTGTATTTTGAGGGTCAGTTAAGTCGCCAAAAAGACGCGTTAGGCGTTTTACGGTATCAAAAGATTGATTAGCAAATAAGCCGCTAAGATAAATAAGATGCTCGCGCTTACTCGATTAAAAACAATCTGAGCGCGAGCCGATTTCTTTAGCCAAGGGCCCAGCGAATCCGCAAAGACGCTAATAGACCCAAATACCAACATGGTCGCCACAATCATCAGAATTGCCAATTGCACATATTGCAGACTGATATTGCCCCTATCGACTTGGATAAATGGCTGGGTAAATGATAAGAAAAATAAAATCACCTTAGGATTGCTGAGATTCATCAGCACGCCGCGCAGATAAGCTTGTCGCGGTTTTAGCATATCCGTGCTTTTTTGTGTCTGCGTCACCGCCCCCGCCTTAAAGAGCAGGTAGGATAAATAGAGCAAATAACAGGCCCCGAAAATATTTATCAGCAGATAAATCACATGGTAGCGATAAATCAACTCAGTTGCGCCCACCGCCACAATTCCGGTATGAACCAGGAGACCGGAGCATAAGCCCAAAATCAACATAAAACCGATACGCCACCCCTGACGTAAAGACTGTGCCATAACATAGAGATTATCTGGTCCGGGCAAGAGGGCTAAGAGAGCGGCGGCAAGAAAAAAAGACAGGGCGGAAGCAAAGCTCATGGTGAATTGTGCGGTTAGTTAAAAATTCTTCAAAAGTATAGAATGAATGGATACGCGTGGTATGCTTTTTTGAATCAAATGTCATTATAGTAGTTGCTAAGCCACATGCCTTTAAAATCTTTAGGAGTAAATCATCCCATGAAAAAGCCAAGTAGTTTAATCACCCGTCTTCAACACTTGGGTACGGTACCTTGTGACGCAGATAATCCGGTTGCCTCGGTTGCTACGCCTTCGGTGCGCACCAGCACTGTTCGTTTTCACAGCCTGGCGCAGCTTGACCGAGTGGAGTCCCTAAAAGCACAGGGTGAGCGGGTAATGAATTATGGGCGTATGGGTTTACAAACTCACGCTGATTTGGAGCAAATCTTTGCCGAATTGGAAAATGGCGACCGTTGCTTCTTGGCATCTTCCGGCGTCGGTGCCATTAGCATGACTTTATTGTCTTTGCTGAGCCAAGGCGATCATATGGTCTGCACGGACAATGTCTACGGTCCGGTACGTTTTATGGATGAGACGATATTGCAGCGCATGGGTATTCGTACGAGTTATGTTGGTGGCCATGATTACGCGGCCATCGAGGCAGCAATTACACCAAATACAAAAATCCTTTATGCCGAATCACCCGGCTCATTGTTGTTGGAAATGCTAGATTTTCGTGCTTTGGCTGAGATTGCCAAAAAGCATGATCTGATTTTTGCAGTGGACAATACCTGGGGCAGCGGCTTGATATATACCCCTTTGGATTTGGGGGCGGATATTTCGATTATTGCCGGTACTAAGTACGTGGGCGGTCACTCCGATTTGATGCTAGGTGCAGTGGTGGTCAAGGGTCAGGAGCTTGTTAAGCGGATTGATAAAAACCAATACGCCTTGGGCTACTCAATTAGTGCAGATGATGCCTGGTTAGCGATTCGCGGGGTGCGCACCATGCCCATTCGTATGAAACAGCATGCGGAGAATGCACTTAAAGTGTGTGATTTTTTGGCCACTCTGCCCGCCACTGAAGCGATCTATCACCCGGCTTATCAAGGCGATCAACACCATGATTTATGGCAACGTGATTGTAAGGGGTCGAATGGCTTGTTGTCGGTGGAGTTTAGAGGCAGTCGCGAGCAAACACGAGCCTTTGTTGATGCGTTGGATATCTTTTTTATCGGTTATTCGTGGGGCGGTTTTGAGAGCTTGGTCCAATGGGTACGTCCTGAAGGTCTCACTCATCACTCCTACACTTCTGAAGCGGTGCGTTGTGGTGACAATCACCTAATTCGCCTGCATGTGGGCTTAGAGGATGTGGACGATTTGATAGCAGACTTGCAGCAAGCCTATGACCAAGCCTTTGGGGCTTAGCTGAGGTGACGTTGTTGTCTTAAAGCGCACAGGAAAAAGGCTCTATAAAAAGATATAGAGCCTTTAACAAGGGAGATTTAAGGAGAAATATATATGTTTACTTATTTCTCAGCGAGGATTTTCTCAAGCAATTCTTGGGCTTGTTGGATACTATTTTCGTAGGTACCGGTCATTGATGGAGAGGTCAGATAGCGACCACCGACTGCGATTGAGGGAGTGCCCTCGATACCGTAGTTATCAGTCAGGGTTCGTGCGTTTCTGGCCTTAGAATTAACGCCAAATGAGCTCATTGCAGAGGTGATTTGTTCTTTATCAACCCCTTGCTTGACAGCCCAATCAATTAAAACATCTTCAGAAAAGAGACGTTGACGCTCTTTGTGAATGGCATCAAATAACTTTTGGTGTAAATCCAGACGATTCAAGGCTTCAATGGCGTAGTAGAACTTTTGTGTAGGCTGCATCGACGCATTAAAGGCAACCGGTACATGAATCATGACGGCTTGCTCGTCTAGATTTTTTTCCCACTCACTGATCATAGGGGCGATAGCCGCACAGTGGCCGCAAGTGTAGGAGAAAAATTCTAGGATTTCGACTTTGTCAGTGGTGCTGGAAGCAAAAGGCTGCTGGAAGGTTATGTAAGTCGGACCCTGTTGAGCTAAAGCAGCAGGAGCCGCAAAGGCAGCGCTTAATAAAGCAGTTGTTAAAAATTTATTAGCTAATTTGATCATTTTTTTAAATCCTTACTGTGTTGATAAGCAAGAGTGTTTTTTTCAAGTAACACTAATGACCTTTGTTTAATTGATTAGTTCCGTCAATTGTGCGTTTTTTAATGCACTGGACTAAGCTTGAGTTTAGCGGCTTCCAGTGTTTTTTGAGTGTCTTTTAGAGACTTGTCGGAGGTGTAAGGGCCGATGCGGACACGATAAATGGTTTGATTGTTCACAAGCGCTTTATGGACGCTGGCATTGCTGTGGCCCAGTAAAAGTAGCTGCGCGCGCATAGCGTCCGCCTCAGTTTCAGCTTTATAAGGACCTGTCTGTAAGTAAAAAGGTCGTTGCTCTGTCGGTATCGGGTTTAACGCGATGGTTTTTTCGGGTGTCGGTGCCGGGTTTATTGTTGCGGACTTAGTCGTTGTGCTTGTCGCGGTGTCGGTACTGCTGCCGGAAGGCATGGTTTTAATTAATGCGCCGACATGGTCGGCATTGTCTTTAGGCGCAGGAGTTGGTGTGGTCTTAGGAGTCGACGCAGGCGCAGGCGATTTGGCCGCGCGCTCGTTTTGAGCAATCAGATTGCCAATGGCATCCTCAGTAATACGTGGTTGTGGTTGCTTTGGTGCAGGTGTAGGCGCTTTGGCTGCTGTGCTAGGCGACGGCGTCGGTGCAGGCGTTTTAGTTACGCTAGGCTCTGATGCTTTGGGCGCTGTGGTGGTTGGTGCCGGGGCTTGTGCTTGTGTGGCAGGCTTTGTGCTGTCGCGTGCCGTCGATTCAGCGATGCTGACCGGCGGTGGAGTTTGCTGCACTGATTCTATTGTACGGGGCGATGTGGGCTGACTTTGAGCGACCTCACCGGCCGACGCAGAGTCATCACGCGGTCTCGGCGGTAAGGGGTTCAGCAAATGCGGTTGGTTAGGTGTATGCGCATATTGTGAACCACTACCTTTGGATAAATTAGCGTCTTGACGAATAAAAATCGCATAAAAGAGAATGGCAACCGCCAAGCCCGCAATCATGCCCATGGCTAAAACAGAAGCGCTACTGCGTCCTGATTTAACCGGAGCACGACTTCGTGAAGTGGTCGTTTTTCTTGCGGTGCGTTTACGAGGTGCTGCCATAACTTTATATGATTTAAATTTAAACTACATTTGTTCGGGCGCGTTAACACCCAGTAAATTCAAGCCGTTAGCGATGACCTGGCGGGTAGCATTAGCCAAGCTTAAGCGCGCCAGTTTCAATTCCTGATCGTCAACCATAATACGCTCAGCGGTGTACCAAGAGTGGAAATCGGCCGCACAATCAATCAACCAGAACACTAAATGGTGCGGTGATAATTCACGTGCCGCCATTTCAACCAGATTAGGTAGCTCCGATAAACGCTTTAATAGAGTAATTTCGCTAGCTGCAGTGAGAAGGCTAGTATCAGCCTGTGCTAAACGTGGTGTCAGATCAGCGCTATCACGTAATAGCTTACAAATACGCGCATGAGCGTATTGTACGTAGAAGACCGGATTTTCCTCGTTTTTAGATAGAGCCAAATCAATATCAAAGGTGAATTCAGTATCGGCGCGTCGCTGGATTAAGAAGAAACGTACTGCGTCCTGACCAACCCAGTCAATAAGATCACGCATGGTCACATAGCTACCGGCACGTTTGGAGATTTTAACCTCTTGACCGCCACGCATAACACGAACCATTTTGTGCAGGATATAAGCCGGGTAATCCTTAGGAATACCTAGTTCGAGACCCTGTAAACCGGCGCGAACACGGGCAACAGTGCCGTGGTGGTCGCTACCCTGTACGTTAATGGCTTGTTTGTAGCCACGCTCCCATTTGCTGCGGTGATAAGCCACATCCGGCAGGAAGTAGGTGAAAGAGCCGTCGGATTTGCGCATCACACGGTCTTTATCATCACCGGTGCCGAGCTCTGTGGTTTTTAACCAGAGGGCACCGTCTTTTTCATAAACAAAACCATTGTCAGTCAGAGTTTTGACTGCTTGCTCAACCTTGCCATCGGTGTAGAGCGAGCTTTCCAGATAGTATTCGTCAAAGAAGAGGTTAAAGGCTTGCAAATCCAAGTCTTGTTCACGACGTAGGTATGCGACGGCAAAGCGACGGATATCATCTAGGCTATCGACATCGCCGCTGGCATTGACGTCTTGGCCGTCAGCCGTGGTGGTGTTTTTGGCGATGAAATCGTTAGCAATATCAAGAATGTAATCACCACGATAACCATCGGTCGGGTAATTCTCATCGTCCGGATCGATGCCGCGGGCACGCGCTTGAACGCTTAAAGCCAAAGCATTAATCTGATTACCGGCGTCGTTGTAGTAGAACTCGCGATGAACATCAGCGCCATTAGCACTAAAGAGGCGACATATACAATCACCCAAGGCCGCCTGACGGGCATGACCAACGTGCAGAGGACCGGTCGGATTGGCAGAAACGAATTCGACCATAACCTTTTGACCTTCTTGGCTTTTGGAATGACCGTATTGTTCTTTTTCTGTTTCGATTTTGTCAATCACAGCCCACAGAGTTTCCGGCTTTAGTCGGAAGTTAATAAAACCGGGACCGGCAATTTCAGCCGTTGCTAGAATGTTTTGTGCTTCGGGATGATTGATTAGCGCATCACAAATTTCTTGAGCCAAGTCGCGTGGGTTACGCTTAGCCGGTTTGGCTAATTGCATGGCAATATTTGTCGCAATATCACCGTGTTCTGCTTGTTTAGGACGCTCAAGTCTGACCTGTGCCTGATTGTCAGGAACAAGTTGATTAATAGTTTCTTGGATTAATTGAGTAAGTTTTTGTTGGAGCTCAGGGAGCATATATTTCTCTACTTGCGTCGCCACCTATACTTGGGCAGCGACACAAACAATAAACAAGGGTTAAAAAATAATCTTATAAAAATCAAAGTGTAATGATAGCATGAAGGGCTGCATTTACTGTTGTTGTGAGATTACATTGAGTGAAGACTTCAATTCGATTGCATTTTTTAAAAACTTGAGATATTCATCCGCTCTGACTAATCCGTAGCGAGATAGTCCACGGATTTGTTCATTAGTGAACATAAATTTCGAGGAACTTAAGTAATCAAGAAATTGAAAATGTTCGGCTCTCGCAGAGTAACCTAAGTCCTTTAGGCGAGCTTGGCGACCTAGATATTTTCCACTTGCCGAGTATACCTTTCTATCAGCTAAAAGCCAGCGAGTGTTTGGGACCATAAACATCAATTCATGATTTAGGTGGACTAAAGGGTTTTTTACAGTATCCAGCTGCCAATGGCTTAAATCACTTAAATTTTTAAGAGGAACATTGGCCTGTGTAGCCTTATCATAAATCCAAGCTAAGGGGATATTACCTAAATCACTATAAGTGCCTAGAGAAGGATTTGTAGAGTCAGTTAGATCTTCTGTAAATAGGCTTCCACCGATATCAGAATGATTGCCTAAAAAGCCATACTCTTCAACATTAGTTGTATTTTCATCTTTATAGCGGGTTAGAGTCATAATAGCTCGATGTTCATTAAGAGCTACCGCATGGGCATATAAAGCCCAGTCTTGTGCGACTGTGTAGCTAAACTTCTTATTGTCTCTACCTAATGTCCCCAATTGATGCACTGTGTCAAATAGGCCGACAAAACGCAAGTTTACGCAAACCTTAATATCTTGCTGCCCGGGTGGCAACCATTTCGCTTTATATTGAAAGTAGTGGTCTGTGGTATATTCGGCAATTTTATTTGCAAAGATACTGGCTAAGGCCGCGCCTCTGGAGAAGCCTGATAAGTCGATGTTGTAGGTTTGATCCAATAAAAGTCCGGTCGAAGTTACTTTACTCATTTCCTCAATTAACCGCATCCATTGCATATTGAGTAGGTAAGGTGCCATATCACCATATAGTTTATCGGGAGTGGTACTCGTAATAAATTCAGGTACCCACCACTCTAAGAGCGACAATGCATACATACGCTGTAGCATTGAGGACTCATAGAGTCGGCGAGTTGAATTCATTTCTCGATGATAATTACTAAAGAAGTCAACAATTTTAGTTTGAGATTCTTTAGTGCCTAGGCCTTCAAGATAATAGACTTTGTCTTCTTTGTAGAGTTGGCCGAGTTTGTAAGCGTTGGTTTGGTTGGTAGGTGTATTTGTTGTACCGTCAAAGATAAACATCAATAATCCAAGAGGATCTACAAACTGACGTGGGTTTTGGTGTGCATAACCAAAAACTTCATTATCGCCCACTGGACCTAAGGGGTCAGGCTCAAGGTAATGACCTGCTTCAGGATCATAATAGCGATAAATATTTTGATGTAGCCCGCTTTCTTTATCGTAGTATTGACCAGGTAAACGTAAATTAAACTCAATATCTTCAATAACCGGATGGCTTTGACCAAAAGTATCATTATTTGATAACCAAACTGCCTGCTGCGTTTCATCGGTCACTAAAAAAGGTTGTCCAACACTATCACTATGAATATAGTAAAGTTGACCCTGCATATCTGTTGAATAATCAATCATGGCCACGGGCAGCACGTCATCATAAATATAACGACGAGTGATATGTGGTCGTTCATTCCACGTGTTGCTAAACTTTTTATCTGAACTTGAGGCAGGGATAAATGCTTCAGCTACTAACTGTTGATTTAGATAATAATATTGTGTTTCACCCTCAGAGGTGTTTTTCCCAGTGCGATGCTTTAAACCGTCATAGGCGTAATTAGCGACGGTTTGTCCATCTTTTTTTATTTCAGAGAGAAGTTTTTCTTCATTATAAATGAGTTGAAGTTTATCCATACGTTGGATCAAACCCGATTTATCTCTTTCAATTTTTTTAAGAATTAAACTTTCTTGTTTTTCAATGGAATCGTTTTTTCGAATTTTGTTTGTCGTTTGCCTTGCAAAAGCCGCGCCACCTAATTGCCAAGCATATAGATCGGTTTCGGAAGATTGACTGTTAGGGTTGTGTTGCACGGTATCAACACGAATCATTTGGCCATAGGGGTTAAATTCATACTGCCTGTATTTATTAATGTCTAAAGCTGATGATAGGTTGTGTTCAGCGGCTAAGAGTCCGTTTTTATGGTAATGACGAATTTCTTGCCAATATGGGAAGTCTTCATTCTTTTTTAAAAGCTCCAACTTAGTGCTGTATTGAAATGTCGAGGAGTTTTTACGAGCTAGGAGTAATAGATTATTACCGTATCTTCTTTCATAAGCGTTTAAACGTTGATAAACCAATTTCAAATTATCATTTTTATCTGCGTTGGCAGTTTCCCAATAAATGCTCTTTAGCTGATTATTCTCATCATATTTATAATGGAGTTTGCCCGACTCAGGGAGTTTATGTTCAACCAACTTGTTCTCATAAGAAGGAGTAAATTCATCCTTAAGAGAGGATCTTTTACGGTTAAACCAAGAGCGTACGGTTCCATGTTCAAGTGTTTGACTAAATTTTTTGATTGAAATTATTTTTTGGTCTACATCATTGCTCAATACATGCCGCGTGTAACCAATTTTTTGCAAAGAACTACGAATGTTTACGATATCAGGGTTGCCTGGATGTTTCTTGTAAGCAGTACTCCAAGCTCTTGTATTTGCTCTGTATTGACTATACATCCGTGTCCCATTCGCATAATTCTTATACTTTGGGTACAAAGTATCCGGGTCCAGCTCAAAAAACGTTTTTCCGGTATGTAAACTGCTCCATGCATAAGGTTTGCCATCATTATCATAAAAAATACGCAATCCTGGCCAACCTCTATGAGCTACGCCAATGCTATCAATGCGGTTATTTTGGGCATCTCGTTTGATATCAAGACCGTTGAAGCTAGTCATATAGCCGGCTTCGTTGTACTCAACTTCGGTGCCTGGGGTTGGGCATTTAAAGCAAGGTGCTCCCTCGGCTTTAGTCAATAAGTATTGACTTCCCTGCATCGCTGTATGAAAACGGCTTAATGTCCGTCGCGGTCCGGCAGAATCAACAGCTTCACTAGTCTCACCAATGATTTGTGTGACCTCAGTAACACCGCTGTCGCCATTGTGTTGGGGGATTTTGACATAATCCAGCAGCATAGAGAGCGGTCTGTTCAATTCATCATGACGGTGGAAAATGACCTTAACCGCCCGATTCTGAGCGTTGTAACGCCACGAAATGTCTCGATAAGGCTCTACAGCATCGCTTATAAAATGCCTAGCACGCTCAATTAAATAGGCTGAAAGCTGCTCATCGAAACCTTTGGCTACCGATCTATATTCATAAGTAATTTTTGCACCATCAGCTAAGCTAACGGCGAGTAAACGAGGCGTTTTTTCATCGGAAGGAAGATCGTGTTGAAACTCTAAACTACCGCGAGGCGTATTTATCTGGCTAAGGCGTACGGTGTCACCCAAGGTCTCATAGTGAAAGTCCAGGCGCTTTTGATTTCTGTTTTGCACAGAGAGGATGGCCCCATGGGATGGGCCTGGTTTAATTTCACGCTCAATAAAAACAGCCTCGCTGCTCGGCATTTGGCTGATAATCAGATTGCCCTTAGCATCAAAGATATCCAGTGCGCCCGAGGGGTATTGCCACAACCAGAGATCGCCACGCAATGACGCAATATAATTATTTGAAAAATACTCACTGAGCGACTTTTTGTCCTGAGCCTTGATATTGCCTGCTTCGTTGAGACGCTCCATGACTGAAGCTAGGGTAATTCTGTTTAAATGGCCGTATTCATCATAAAGCGACTTCGTGGAATTATCCTCTAGTGGCTCAAATAGGATGCGAGTACTGTCATCAAGGAGTATTTGTGGGCGTTGACCCTGCCAATACAGCTTTCGACTATAGGAGTGACGCCACCCCTGACCGATTAGCGAGGGTGTTAGCTGAGTGGAGTTGTAATAGCGATAAAATTCCAGACCGGAACTATCCTCAGCCCCAATAAAGTCCAATTCTTCTTGAAACTTGTTGCCATTTGTCAGATTGACCGGATTGGCCCCGGATTTGTCTTGTCCAGCATTATTCCCAGTGCCGTAGCAGGGATTGCCGGCAGTTGAGGCGTTGCAAGGTGGTTCCGCTGATGAGCCGCCGCCAGTGCCTTGCGCTAGGGTCGTTTGAAGCGGGGTAAAAGCGCTGATCAAGGCCAAAATGGCAAAAGCAGAGGTAATTGCCGATCTCATAGTCCTTCCCAAGTAAATAAAGAAATAACTAATTGTGATAGAAAGTCACAACTATAAGAGCAGAGTAGGCTAAATTTGTCCTATCGCTTTTTTACTTTCTTGCCTCAAACGATTGTTTTAGGCATCATAAAAAGATAGTTTCAGTCTTCAACAACAGGAGAGTTTGATGTTAATTACTTTTACTTCCAAAAATAGTGGCGAAGTTCTTATGTTAGATAAACACGCACTGGCCGTCTTAAAAGTGGCCGGACGTGATTATGGCGAGGATATGCCTAAAAACGGTGTATTTACTGCGGAGCAGCTAACAGATGCCATTGCTAAGCTCCGTCAGGCCATCGAAGAGGATGAAAATAAGGATTTACATAGTTACGCTGTTCACGACAAAGAAGAGGAAGAGCGTAAGGAAGAGGGGCTTGAGAAAAAACACCCCTTAATTGAGGGTGTGAGCTTAAGTCAGCGCGCTTATCCATTATTAGACATGTTTGAAAATGCTCAAAAACATGGTGATGATGTGATGTGGCATGGCGGTAGCGCTTGGTAGTTCTAAATACTAATTTCTACTGATAAAAATCCTATATTATCGCTGCACACCAAATAGCAAACCGGCCTACCCCCAAATAGAGGATAGGCCGGTTTTAGATACTAGCAGTGCATTAAGTTAAGCTTCAAAGCTAAACCGTTTCAGTCTCTTCCAGAACTTCGGTATCTGCTTCCACCGTTTGCAAGTGACGGTTGATAGCGCTAATCACCGCTAAGAATGACGAGGTCACGATGTCTTTATGCATGCCCACACCATAGCCGGATTGAGACTCGCCTAAGCGTAGCTCGACATAGCTGGCGGCTTTGGTGCTCTCACCGCTACCAATGGCGTGCTCTGAATAGTCCATAAACTCAATCGGCATGCCTAAGGCATTGATAAAGGCGGAGATAGCGCCGTTCCCCTTGCCGCTAAGCGTTTTTTCTTCGCCGTTGTAGCTCATACGCAAGCTCACTGAGAAGCGTGCATTTTCGTCTGCATTTGGATGGCTCGTGATTTGATGCTCAATTAGGCTCCAAGGCGTTTCTTGGTGTAAGTACTCGTCCTCGAAAATCTCGTAAACCATCTTGGCATCGACTTCTTTACCGGTTTCATCTGTGACGCGTTTGATGGCGCGACTGAATTCAATCTGTAGACGACGAGGTAAGCTTAAGCCGTGCTCTTCTTCAAGTAAATATGCCACACCACCTTTACCCGATTGGCTGTTGACACGAATCACCGCATCATAGCTACGACCTAAATCGGCTGGGTCAATGGGTAAATAAGGTACTTCCCAAACCGCGTCGGCTTTTTGTACGGCAAAGCCTTTCTTAATCGCATCTTGGTGAGAACCGGAGAACGCGGTGAAGACTAAGTCCCCGGCCCAAGGGTGGCGTGGGTGTACAGGTAATTGGTTGCAGTATTCAGCAGTGCGGCGAACCGAGTCGATATCTGAGAAATCCAAGCCTGGATGAATGCCTTGGGTGTATAGATTAATTGCTAATGTCACTAAGCAGACGTTACCGGTGCGCTCACCGCTACCGAATAAACAGCCCTCGACTCGGTCAGCGCCAGCCATTATTGCTAATTCAGCGGCTGCCACTGCGGTACCACGGTCATTGTGCGGGTGAACACTGACGATACAAGCTTCGCGATTATTGATGTTATTGCAGAAGTATTCGATTTGATCGGCGTACAGGTTAGGCGTGGTTGCTTCGATCGTTGCCGGCAGGTTGAAGATGATTTTTTTATCAGCTGTTGCGCCATAGGTCTCGGCGACGGCGTTGCAAACTTCAACTACTAATTCGGGTTCAGTGGTTGAGAAAACTTCTGGCGAGTATTCATAACGCCAGTTAACATCCGGGTATCTGGCTTGTTCGGCCATGACCATTTTGGTGCCGGCAATGGCAAACTCGCGAACTTCCTCTTTGCTCATATTGAATACGATTTTGCGGAAAGCGGGAGCGCAGGCGTTATACATGTGGATCATGGCGTTTTTGGCGCCGGCACAAGAGTCTGCCGTACGAGCAATCAAATCCTGACGTGCTTGGGTCAGTACGATAATAGTTACGTCATCAGGGATTAGATCGTTTTCAATTAGGTGACGCACAAAATCAAAATCCGTTTGTGAGGCAGAAGGGAAACCAACTTCAATTTCCTTGAAACCGATTTTGATTAAATGTTTGAAAAAACGAAGCTTGCGCTCAATGCTCATAGGCTCGATCAGAGCTTGGTTACCGTCACGTAAGTCGGTACTCATCCAGATTGGCGGCTCAGTGATTTTTTTGGAAGGCCAAGTGCGTTCAGAAAAATCACGTTCAAAAGGTTTAAAAGGGACGTATTTAGTCGCTGGGTTCGATAGCATGGTGACACCTATTTTTTTCTACTCAAGTAGGCTTGTGGCCCCGAATGTCAAAATATCGTCTTGAGATAGAACTGATATACAAAAAATAAAATTAGAAACTGAACTCCATATGACGGAGCGATCTGGGTGGCTCACTGGCTCGGCTGCATAGCACCACCTAGGCTCTAGGCTAGGCAACCGATCAATAGGAGGAGTAAACCGAGGAGTAACGCGGTTTGAGCTGATAAAGCTGAGGCAGAGGATTGAAGTGCGCGCAAGGACGCAGAAACAGGAAACACCAACTGAGTTGAGGCATTAGAGCCACCAACTAAGTTCGCAAAACGCGTAGCGAAGGTTTCCGTGTGAATATCCATAGATAATACTTCTATCATGCCTAAAAGCTTTTATCAAGCTTTGGGCTCATCATTTAATATAATTATATCGCTTTCGACCGGATCTGTCGTTTTTTTACTCAAAACAGGCTCATCAAGGCGAGGTTCAATGCGCTCTGTTGTCACGGTTTTTGTCACCTTGACAGCGGGCTCTTGTTCGCTCTTAGTAATATGAGTTTGTGGTGCAGAGACTAGAGTTCCGATATCATCGTCATGATAAGCGGAGCCATAAATGCCCTTGTTGAGCAGTTGCTCTTGTTCTCTGGTTTCTTCGATACGGCTAAAGCGACCCTGCCTTAGTTCGCGACCCAGCTGTTTGATATGATCGATTTTTAGTGGTTCGCGGCGATCTTCCCAGGCCCAGGCTAGTACTTCGAGGCTCATGGGCGATAAGCGGCTGATAAGGTTGCGCACCACCGGCATCGGGACATTTTTCTGAGCGACACTGTTGAGATTTTGCTTGACTAGACTGTTGAGAAAAGACAACACCAGTAGTCCTAAAATGATCACGACCGCCCACCAAAAGTAAATATCGTACTTTTCCAGATGCTCGATAATCATATCGACAGCGGTGTCATTTAAAAAGGAATAATCTAAGTCCCTACCAAAACTTAGAATCTTTTGAGCCACAAAATAGAATGCCCCTAGTACCAGAACACTGATGGCTATCAACAGGAAAAAGCGACCCTTGACCAGATTTAGGAGGGTGCGATCGATGAGTTTGAGGTCACTTTTGTAGTCAGATCGTGTGGGGTTCATAGCTAGGTCTCAATTAATCTATTGGTGATGAAAAAATCATTTTAACGATTTTTGCCTAGTCTAACCACCACAAAGCGATTACCTGGCAGGACAGTCGACGACAAGACCCCATGCCTTGTTAGGTGCGCAGTACTGATTACGGACGCGATTGATACAGGCAGGGCGATCATTAAAACCGAGTGTGCGGCACTGAGCCATGGCCTGATTAAAGGCTCCAACCCACGCTAAGTTGCCACCACCACCTGCTTGGGCGGGAGCTTGGCGACGAATTGGCTGGAAGGTCTGCGTGCCACCGGTAGTACCTTGGGTAACAACACCGCTCAGACGGCGGTTTTCCTCAGCGTACATGGCGCTACTCTCTTCGTTTTTGATGGCAGCAGTCAAACTGGATTGCTTCACCTGCCAATCCACATCAGGTTTGGTTGACGCCAACCCCTGGGTGCCGTCCAGTAGGGGTTGCATCGGCTGAGGAATAATCAAATTGCCTTGGGCATCGTGCTCTGCGGGTGGATCCAGTTCGGTCACGTTAGGGATGTTTGCTTGCACCGGAACACGCTCAATCAAATAATCGCCGGCCTGTAAGCCTAGGGCGGTTGCAATACCGGCAAATACGAGAACTGTAAAAATTAATAAACGCCAAGACATAATAATTAAGAAAGTGTTCCCTTAGGGTTAATTAGTGACTATCAGCAAAAATCTGGCCACCATGCTCACGCATTACATGGAATTGTATATCGGGATGCAGTTCTTGCGCTACTCTTAGCTGAGCTGGTGAGCTGACCAAGAAAGCCGGCGCATCAACCACATCATAAGCAATATTTGAGATATTGGTGTCCAAAAACTTACGCAAGGCCTGTGGATTGGTACTTGTAACCCATCTAGCCATATTGTATCGAGAAGGACCCAAAATCGCCTCTACACCGTATTCAGTTTTTAGTCGGTGAGCCACCACTTCGAACTGTAATTGACCAACTGCGCCTAGTAATAATGCGCCTCCGGCAATTTGCGGTCGAAAGACCTGAATTGCTCCCTCTTCGCCCAATTGAGTTAAGCCTGTGCGAAGTTGCTTGCTTCGTAATGGATCTTTGACCTCAACCGTTTGAAAAAGTTCGGGCGCAAAAAACGGTAAACCGGTAAAGTGTAGCGTTTCACCCTCAGTTAGTACATCACCAAGATGTAAAACTCCGTGATTGGGAATACCGATCACATCGCCGGCATAGGCCTCATCAACGATATCACGTCGTTGTGATAAAAATGAGACAGGGTTGTTTGGACGAATATCTTTGCCGGTGCGGGCCACTCTTAAGCGCATGCCACGCTCAAATTTGCCCGAACTGACCCGCACAAAAGCGACTCGGTCGCGGTGCGCAGGATCCATATTGGCTTGTACCTTAAAGACCACGCCGCTAAATTTACTTTCCGATGGTTCAACCGTGCGTTCCAGAGCTTCACGTGCACCTGGTGGCGGGGCAAACTCAACCAAGGTGTCGAGTAACTCCTGAACTCCGAAGTTATACACCGCAGAACCGAAAAACACCGGGGTTTGTTTGGCCGCTAAAAACGCTTCTTTATCAAAATCCGGGGTGGCGATTTCAATTAACTCGATCTCTTCTCTGGCTTTTCCGATGGTGTCCGGGCAGCGTTCATCTAAAACTGAATTATCAAGACTGGGAATAAATTCATCGGAGGTGCCGCTCTTTGACGGATTGGCGCGATTAAACATGCGCATATGATCTTTACGTAAATCATAAATACCACTAAATTGGCGACCCATGCCCACCGGCCAAGTAAAGGGGATACAGTCCATTTCCAAGTGGGATTCAATTTCACCAATTAAATCCAGTGGTTCTTGCACTTCGCGGTCAAGCTTATTAATAAAGGTCAAAATGGGCGTGTTGCGAGCGCGACAGACTTGCAGTAGGCGCTCCGTTTGCGGTTCAATACCATTGGCCGCATCAACGACCATCACCGCCGCATCAACTGCGGTCAGTACGCGATAGGTATCTTCGGAAAAATCCTGGTGTCCCGGGGTATCCAGAAGATTAATCACACAGTCCTTGTACTCCATTTGCATGACCGAAGAGGCCACAGAAATACCACGCTGCTTTTCGATTTCCATCCAGTCAGAAGAGGCATGGCGCTCGGCTTTGCGTGCTTTGACACTACCGGCGATTTGAATGGCACCCGCAAATAATAGGAGCTTTTCAGTGAGGGTGGTTTTACCCGCATCCGGGTGGGAAATAATCGCAAAGGTGCGCCTTCTGGCGACTTCTTGGGAAATTTTACTGTTGCTTGACATGCTTTTTATAAATTATATTTTTGAGCTGAAAATTAAATTAGGCAATTGTATCATGAGCTTAGATGTGATTATACATTCATGAAGGCCATGGTCAGCGCGGCTAAGATAAAACACACGCCGAAGATTTTATTAATTCTGGCCGTGGTATGTGGGTTTTTCAGTAGCTTGACTAGATTAGCAGCGAGCGCCGCGTAGCCCAGCATAATCACTAAATCCACCGCGCAGAGGGTAAACCAAATAATCACATACTGCAGCAATAAGGGTTGCGTTGTATCAACAAACTGCGGAATCACTGCCAATAAAAAGATCGCGGCTTTGGGATTAGTAATATCAACCAAAAAGCCTTGTAAGAATAACTTTCCGGCAGTAGAGGATCGCATTTCGCTGACATCTACCCGCACCATACTTACCGGTGAGCGATATTGCTTAACCCCAAGATAGATTAGATAAGTCACTCCGACCCACTTAATCACTTCAAATAAGATGGGTGACGCTTTAATCACTGCGGCGACGCCGATAATACTGATAACAAATTGTATGGAGTAGCCGAAAATCAGACCGATAACCAGAGCGGTCCCCGGCCACATACCATAACGTAATCCGGAGGCCATCGAAGCCACCGCACCGGGACCCGGCGAGATCGAGATAGCCCATGCGGCAAAGAACAGAGCCAACCAGACAGAGAGTAACATAAAGACAACGAAGAAAAAGAAAACGGCACGCCAAACGGTGCCCATAGTGAATTATACGCTTTAGCTTTGGTTACAATCAGTTATCTTAAAGAGTGGTGTAATTTTTCCTATCATCTTAAAATACCTTAAGTTTTAATCATTAATAGTGAGACTGCTATGCGTCAATTGTTCCGTGTATTTATGGCTGCTTTATTAGCCAGCTTATTAGCCGGTTGTGGCTATAACGAAATTCAACGTTTAGATGAAGGTGTTAAGGCCGCTTGGTCCGAGACGTTGAACCAGTATCAACGCCGTGCCGATTTAGTGCCACAGTTAGTTGAGAGTGTTAATGCCTACATGGTGCATGAGCGCGAGCTGTTAAAGGAAGTAACTGAGGCTCGTGGTCGCGTGGGCTCTTTAAATGTCTCACCTGATCGCCTTCCTACCGAAGAGGAAATGGCTCAGTTCCAGGCTGCTCAGGCACAGTTGAGCTCAGCCTTATCGCGCTTAATTGCAGTATCTGAGAACTACCCGGATCTAAAGTCTGATGGTTTATTCAGAGACTTGAACGTACAGTTAGAAGGAACTGAAAACCGTATTGCTACCGCACGTGGTCGCTATATCCGTGAGGTTCAGACCTTCAATACTTTTATCCGTCAGTTCCCGACCTTAATTACGGCTAAAATTTTCGGTTATAAGGTGTTACCTAATTTTGGGGTAGAAAATCAGGACACTATTATGCAAAGACCTACCATTCAATTTGATAATCCTCGTACTGCCCCGGCTCAATAATGGCATATAGGGATGATGTAGGGGTGAGTTATGACCTTGCTTAAACAGCCTGTCCGACTACTGCTGATAGCGATGCTATTAGCCATGGTCGCCATGTTGTCACCGGTGCGTGCTGAAGTGCCGGTGCCGCCATTGACTAATTATGTAGTGGACGTGACCGGCACCTTGACGCCTGCTCAGCTTGACGATCTTAATCAAAGTATTGCTCAGCTAGAGCAGGAAAAGGGCTCTCAAATCATGGTGCTTATGGTGCCCACAGTGCAGCCGGACGATACTGTTGAGACGTATGCCAGACGAGTGTTTGACGAATGGCGTATTGGGCGGGCCAAGATCGACGACGGAGTCCTGGTCTTAGTGGCCAAAGACGATCGTCGCATGCGCATTGAGACCGGTTATGGTCTGGAGGGTGCGATCACAGACGTACAGTCATCCTACATTATCAATCGGGATATGGCGCCGGCCTTTCAGGCGAATAATTACTACGGCGGCATCAGAAAGGCAGTGGATCAACTGACCTTATTAATTCAGGGTGAGGACTTGCCGGCAGTGCAGACTGCAGATGAATCACCATTTTTAGGTTCCGATGAGATACCCATTGAGTTGCTGATCTTCTTTGCTGTTTTTGTGTTGTTCTGGCCGATTTGGTTAGCGCCATTTGTAGGTGGTGCTTTTATAATGGCCATTACCGGCTCTATCGGCTTAGCTTTACTTGCTGCTGTTTTTGCCGTGGTTTGGAATTTAATTGCCAAGTCTTTCCTCGGTTCAGGGATTGTCGAGGAAGCCAGTCGTCAAGCGGCCAAGGGCGGTTCCAGACGCGGTCGCGGTCGTGATAATTGGCCGGGTGGCTTTGGTGGTTTTGGTGGTGGCGGTGGCTTCGGCGGCGGTGGTTTCGGTGGTGGATTTGGCGGCGGGGGCGGTGGCTCCAGTGGCGGTGGAGGTGCCTCAGGTGGCTGGTAATAAACTCACACAATTAACAGGCATTGACACGCTAAAGGGTCAGTACCTTGGGCGTCGTTACTTTACTAAAAGTTTCCTAGCCGAGGTGTCGGAATTGATTGCGGCTAGTGAGCGTAATCATCAGGCCGAATTGGTGGTGGCGATTGAGCGTAGCTTCCCGAACCATCTGGAATCGACTCGTGAGCGAGCCTTAGAGGTGTATGGACGACTTCGTGTCTGGGATACACCTTTAAATACCGGGATTTTATTGTATTTGTCGCTAGATCGACAAGCCATTGAAATCATTGCTGATCGCGGGATTGAGGTTGCTGATGAACAATGGGTCGAAGTCAGTGTGTTGCTGGCCAATTACTTTAAAAATAAACAGTTTCGTGAGGGACTGGAAACCGCAGTTAAGCAGATTGAGGCCATATTAAATGCGGCTTGTCCGCATGGTGCAGAAACTGACAGCGGTGAAAACTTTTTACCAAACGAGCCGGTGATTCTTTAATTCTTATTGGGCATTGAGCGCCCGGCTCAATTCTCTGATATCCTCGCTTCTAGCGCGACTGTCCTTAAAGTCCTTGTTGAGACTGGACCATTCGGGGTAGGAACGCGCATTTTTAAGGGGGCGAGGTAGCGATTCCTCTTGCCAACTTTTATAGTCCAAATCAAAGCGTTGGATACGCTCCTGCGCCGCGTGACCACGACGATCCAGCGCATCCAATAGGCTTAGTCCGCGCACTGCTAATAGACGCAATACTGGGTCATCGACGGTTAATTCACGATAGCCTTGGAGCATACCTAAGAGGCGATTGCCGACCTTTTCGGCACCTTGCCAGAGGCCACCGACTAAGCCACCGACGAGGGTTCCCGCCCCCAAGCTTAGACCGCCGGTTATGATATCTACCGTGGCGCCGGCCATGGCGCCGGCCGCAAAGCCTTTGCCCACTCTGATACCCATATCCATCAATGCTTCACTGCTGAATAAATCGCTCTCCCAACGCTCACCGCTAATGGGTAAGAGGTCCTCTTCATAATCTGTTTCGTGAAAACGGTAGAGTCCAAGCAAATCGCGGATAAACTTGTGCTCGCGCTGGCGCACATCGTCTTGCATGCCTTGCCAGACGCGTAAGCCCTCGCCTTCATCATCCGAGGCACTCTGACGTCTAAAGGCACTGATATCAATCAGCAGCTCGGCTAACAGCTCTTGACCCTGCTCACGGCGACGTTGGCGACGTTTAGCAGCGCCTTTGGCCAAGGCATTTAAATTATCACGATAGTCATCCAGCACCAGGGCCAGTTTTTGATAGAGTTGTTGCTCGCCATCAATGGCGGGTGCGACGGTATCGAACTCAATAATTAGATGCAGTCCTAAGCGTGAGAGCACGTTTTTCCAGTCCTCACTGTAACTGTCGGGACTGTGCAAGAAATTTAACACGGGAATCAGGGGGCGACCACAGCGAGCTAGGATAGTCAATTCATCGCGATGCTTGGAGCGCACGGGCTCACGCACATCAACCACGTAGAGACCGGCGTCACAAGTAAGAAGCTGACGTAACACGCGCGCTTCTTGTTCAAAGCGTTGCTGGCTCTCAGGACTATCTAAAAAACGCTCGATACTGGCCGGGCCGTCGAGACGGCTGCTACTTTGTTGCTGCAATTGATCCAGATAGTCCAAGAGGGCAATACTGTCTTCAATCCCGGGGGTGTCATACCATTGGAGCTTTAAATGCTCAATGCGCAACATCGCACCCTCCACATGGCGTGTGGTGGCGGGGGCATTAGCCACTTCGCCAAAATCGGCATCGTGCAATAGGGTGCGCAAAAGCGATGTCTTGCCGGTATTGGTATGACCGACCACGGCTAATTTAAGAAAATCGTCTTTAAGTGTAAAGCGTTGCTTGAGCTGTTCCATAGTTTTTGTGCTTAATAATTAAGCATATTATAAGCTGCTTCTTGGTCCAGAAAAATGGCTTCTCGCTGCAGACCCGAATCATCCAGTGACTTAAGCCACAACTCGCTTTTATCGCGTTCGGGGGCGTGGCGATTAATCAGCAAAACAAAGTGCTTTTGCCCAAAATGAGCAATGGTCTGCATCAGGTTTAAATGACTGCGGTCCGGGGTTTGTTCAGCATCGCAAACAAACAGGATTTGTTGCAAGGGCTCATTTCTTTGACCGAGCTCACTCAATAGGGTATGACGTTGCTCGCGACTTTCAATATTGCCGCCGTCTATTAGCTTGTTATTGGCAGTCATCTCAAAGAGTGGCCATTTTTCATCCGGATCGAGCTCAATCCCCACGATCAGCGTGCCATTACCCGAAAAATCCGCTGAGGCTTTAGGTAGTTCCGCTGCAGTAATCGTAGGCGCCGGAGAATCTATCCCGGTACTGATCGCGACCGGCTCCAAGCGAGCTAATAGCGGTGCGTAGGCAGTAGAGTCAATATCAATCGCCGTACGCGCTAGTCGTATACGGCCGATAAGGAAACTGATGATAAAAGCTATCAAGCGTAATAAAAGGCCATAGACCACAATTTGGCCAATTAGCCAGTGGGACCAAGAGGCATGTACCTTTGAGTCGAGCACCGCTCCGGCGCCAATTAAATCAGAGACTTGAGGCATCGGAAAGCCCAAGAGAGCCGGTAATACACCAAGAATAGTGGCGATATCTTCCAGCGTCGATGCCGAGAGAATCGTGGTTTCCCAAACAAAGGTGTAGCTCCTTGTTGATAGGAGAAAGAATACCGTGAGTAGGGCAGCGCCTAAGATCACTAACCACATAAAGTGACTGGCGGCGGATAAAAGCCAAGCAGTTGAGCGTTGTTGACGGCTAAGACTGAAGAGAGCATTAGGTACCATCGTGGCATGAGGGCCGCGTGACAACTTTTTGGTTAACCAGATCCAGACTTGACCGAGTAGCGGATAGTCCTTGTCACTGCGCTTAGGGATAAATAAAAAGAACAGCCAAATCATAAAACTCAAGATATGCAAACCTAAAATAGCAATCCAAGCACTGAGAAGATTAACATCATCGTTGCTGTTTCCGAGACCGGCAGAGGCCAAACCAATGCCGCTAACTACGGACAAAACAACTAAAATCAAAAAAGAATACTTAGTTAAGCTGCGGTAATGAACAATTTCTTGACTTAAGCCGGAAGCATTGGCCAGGCGCTGAGCGCGAGTGATGATTTTCTGCTCTGGGCTGAGATCTTGGGCGCGCAAGGCATAGATATACGCCGAATCATCCATGGGACCATGGTGATGCTCTTTTAAGCGAATTGCCTCTGTTTGCCAAAGCTCGTTAAATGTAGTCATGTGTGGTGTGTAAAACGCGATATCAAGTTCAGGGTTTTGCCTTGTTCAAATCATGATATTATTCCACACTTTGTCTTGTGATTAGCTTTTGTGGAACCACAGATTGACCTTGTCTTTGGATTTGGCTTTAATTTCAGGGGTGATATAAGAGGCCACGGTCGCCAGTGCCGCGGTGATAACACCTAAATCATCGGTGAAACCAAGCGCCGGCAGGTAGTCAGGAATCGCATCGATGGGTAGGACTAAATACGCCAAGGCGCCATAAATCACGCGCCTAGCCCAAGGCGGGGTTGCCGGGCTCTGGGCAGCGTAAAAAAGCTGTAACGCCTTTTCGATAATTGGTTTGCCGGCTTTTAGCGCGATATTGGTTATTTTTCTTAGCAAACCTTGGCGATTGAATTCGGTTTTTTTCATTGTTAATTCCAAGAAACGTTCAAAATTAAGCTCGACGCTTAAATAGATTAATCACGACAAATGACGATTTGAAGAAAATCAATTGACATTGCTCTCACTTCAGCATATTTTCAGAACAGCGATTGTTAATTCATGTAACATCAAGGGTTTAGGGTACTCTTTGCAGTTTGTGGCTAAGACTGTAAAATCAAGCCTTTAATAAATAAAAAATCCGACCGGAGGGATTATGAAAAAATTAACTTCCTTAGTTGCCGCCTCACTTTTTGCTTTAGCGTCTTTTTCAGTTACGGCCCAAGATCAGACGGAGTTGCGCATTGGTGCCGAAGCGGCTTATGCGCCGTTTGAGTACAAATTACCTAGTGGTGAGTTAGCCGGTTTTGATATTGATATCGGCAATGCCATTTGTGAAAAACTGGCTATGAAGTGCGTATGGATTGAGCAGCCTTTTGACAGTTTAATTCCCGGTTTATTAGCACGTAAATTTGATTTGGCCCACTCGGCAATTACCGTGACAGAAGAGCGTAAAAAGGTAATTGATTTTACTGAGCCTCTCTATGAAGTCAGTAGTCAGTTAGTGGCTGCTAAAGACAGCGGTATTGACGGTAGCGATGAGTCACTTAAGGGTAAGACCGTGGGTGTGTTACAGGGTTCGGTGCAGGAAACCTATGCTCGTCAACGTTGGGATAGACGTTCAGGCGTACGTGTAACCTCTTATATGGATCAATCGCAAACCATTGCGGATCTAAAAGTCGGTCGCGTCAATGCTATTTTGTTTGAATCACCTAATGCCGTTGAGGGCTTGCTAAGCACAGCGGACGGTGAGGCCTACGCTTTTGTGGGAGAGCCAATTATTAATGATCCGATTATGAATAACGAAATCGCTATCGGTCTACGTCAGGACGACACTGAGCTCAAGGACAAAATCAACGCGGCGATTAAGGAACTCAAGGATGAGGGCTTGATTGAGCAGTTCGCTGAGAAGTATTTCCAAGAAGGCGAGATCTCTGTTGTTAAATAATTGGATGGATTGAGTTCATTGTGTTCTTAGACGGTTATTGGGAACTCATTAAAAGCGGCACTTGGGCGACGATTCAGTTAGCCCTTTTGTCCGTTTTATTGGCCTTTGTTTTAGGGTTACTTGGCGCGAGTGCTAAGTTGTTTGGTGGTGCGCTGTTGCGAGGGATTGCGACGGTTTACACCACCATTATTCGTGCTGTGCCTGATTTAGTCTTGATGTTGTTGCTGTTTTTTAGTATTCAGATGGGCTTAAACCAAGTAACCGATGCCCTAGGCTGGCGGGTGATTCAAATCGATCCTTTTTGGGCCGGTGTGATCGTGATCGGCTTAATTTATGGCGCCTACTTTACGGAAACCTTTAGAGGTGCTTTTTTGTCGGTGCCAAAGGGGCAAATCGAGGCGGGTATGGCTTATGGTATGAGTCCAAGCCAGATTTTTCGCAGAATTTTATTTCCACAAATGATGCGTTATGCGATTCCTGGTATCGGTAATAACTGGTTAGTGGTTTTAAAAGCCACCGCCTTAGTCTCAATTATCGGTTTGAGTGATTTGGTCAAGGCCACTCAAGATGCGGGTCGGGCGACAGGCGATATGTTTAAATTTATCCTGCTGGCCGGAGTGATTTATTTGGTTCTGACCTCGCTGTCAAATATCGCTCTTTGGTTTTTAGAGCGACGTTATTCAGCCGGTGCTGCTAAATTTGAATTGGATTAAGCAGCGATGGACAGATTTATTGAGATTTGGCAGGATTATTGGCAAGCGTTCTTGTTCTGGGACGGTTTCGAAGTCTCGGGTTTGGCCGTGACCTTGTGGATTTTAGTTGTTTCCTTATTGTTCGGCTTTGCATTGTCGGTGCTGTTGGCGGTCGGTCGGGTATCAAAAAACCTCTTTATCAAAGGGCCGATTTGGCTCTTTACCTATGTCTTTAGAGGAACCCCTTTTTATATTCAGCTGTTGCTGATTTACAGTGGTTTAATGAGTCTTGAGGTGGTCCGAGGGACGCCTTTATTGAGTGCGTTCTTTATTAATGGCTACTACTGCGCGATTTTAGCCTTGACCCTCAATACCACTGCCTACACAACCGAAATGTTTGCCGGCTTTATACGAACCACCAACAAGGGTGAGATTGAAGCGGCTAGAGCTTATGGGATGAGCAAATGGCAGCTTTATACACGGATAATTATTCCCTCCATGTTGCGACGTTCCATACCGGCCTATAGTAATGAAGTGATTTTGATGTTGCATACCACGTCATTAGCCTTTGCGGCGACGGTACCGGATATTTTAAAGGTCGCACGTGATGCTTATTCGGCCACTTATCAAGCCTTTATCGCCTATGGCATTGCTGCCTTAATTTACATGGTCGTGGCCTTTGTGATTGTGGCCTTATTTAGAAAAATAGAAAAACGGGCTTTAGCGTATCTCGTGCTTAGCTCAAAAGATGAGAAACAGGTAGTTAACAATGTATAAATTAGAAGTTCTGGATATTCATAAGTCTTACGGCGATCACGAGGTTCTAAAAGGCGTTAGCTTACAAGCAAAGGCCGGTGATGTGGTGGCGATTATCGGTTCCAGCGGTTCCGGTAAAAGTACTTTTTTACGATGCATCAATTTCTTGGAACAGGCCAATGAGGGCAAAATCATCCTTAATGGCACTGCTCTACCCTTAGTCAAAGACAAAAAGGGCTATCTTCAAGTCAGCGATAAAAAAGCCTTACAAAAGTTTCGCACCAAGCTGGCGATGGTGTTCCAGCACTTTAACTTGTGGGCTCACATGACCGTGCTGGATAATGTGATTCAAGCGCCGGTTCATGTCTTAGGGGTTAAAAAAGAGGATGCCATCGAACGTGCCCGCATCTATTTGAAGAAAGTCGGTCTGCCACCCGAGGCCGAGTCCAAATACCCCGCTCAACTCTCCGGTGGCCAACAGCAACGCGTAGCCATTGCTCGCGCCTTGGCAATGGAGCCGGAAGTGATGCTATTTGATGAACCGACCTCGGCACTTGACCCCGAGTTGGTTGGTGAGGTACTAAAAGTCATGCAGGAATTAGCCGAAGAGGGCCGCACCATGATTGTGGTCACGCATGAGATGGGTTTTGCACGCAATATTGCGACTCAGGTGATGTTCTTGCATCAGGGATTAGTTGAGGAGCAGGGTACGCCGTCTGAGGTCTTAAATAATCCGAAGAGCTTGCGCTTACAGCAGTTCCTATCGGGTAATTTAAAATAACAACAATCAACAATAGGCTTGGGTTTGGCGCAAGCTACCCGAGAAGTTAACTGATGATGACTTTTAGCGTTGACCTAGCGATGTACTTATTGGTGCTGGGTGCTATTGGCGGCTTTATGGCCGGTCTTTTGGGCGTGGGCGGCGGCATGATTCTGGTGCCGTTTTTAACCATGTTGTTTACCTGGAAGGGGATGCCGATTGAGTTGGTGGTGCATTCATGTATTGCCACGTCGATGGCGATGATTTGCTTTACCTCTTTATCCAGTATGCGCGCTCACCATAAGCGCGGCGGGATTTTGTGGCCGGTGGTCGGGATGCTAGTGCCGGGTGTCTTTCTAGGCGGTTTCTTATCCGGTGGGGTGGTCTTTTCCTTTATTAGTACCGCTTGGTTAGCCTTGGTTTTTTCCTTTTTTATGGCCTATTCATCGTACAATATGGCGGTCAATAGAAAGCCTAAACCATCGCGTCAATTGCCGGGTTTTTTAGGGACCGCCGCCATGGGGACGGTCATCGGTTTTGTCTCCGGTTTGGTCGGTGCGGGTGGTGGTTTCCTGACCGTGCCGTTTTTGGTTTGGTGTAATGTCAATATTCGCAATGCCGTGAGTACGTCTGCGGCACTAGGTTTTCCGATTGCGGTGGCAAATAGCATCGGCTTTATTTATTCCGGAATCAAGGATATCGGTATGCAGCCGGGTATGTTGGGTTACGTGTATTGGCCGGCTTTATTGGTTCTTATCTCGACCAGCATGTTGATGGCACCGCTTGGCGCTAAGTATGCCCATACTTGGCCGGTTGAGCGTATTAAGAGAATCTTTGCCGCTGTCTTGGCCTTTATTTGTCTCTATATGTTGAGAACCTCATTGATTGCCTTTGGGGTGATTTAGCACATAAAAAAAAGCACTGAATTCAGTGCTTTTTTTATGTATGATGTGGTTTGTGAATTAGAAAGAACCAAATACGGTGCCTAGGATGATCACAGTGATCAAGGCCAGGACAGGGCCGACAATGGTGACTGCGGCAATATTCATATAAGATTGGCGATGGTTCATACCACAAATAGATAATAGTGTGATGATTGCTCCGCAGTGTGGGAGTGTGTCAAAGCCGCCAGCGGCTATCACAGCGACACGGTGTAAGAGCTCAGGGCTAATGTTATTTTCTAGTGCAAGACGTAGATAATCAGCACCTAAGGTCTCTAAGGCAATGCTTAAACCGCCAGATGAGGAGCCGGTGATTCCTGCTAAGGTTATCATTGCCACGGCCTCAGAAATGAGGGGGTTATTAGGGGCGACGTTTAAAACAAAGTCTTTTAAAATGGCAAAGCCGGCAAGTCCCGCAATAACGGCGCCATAGCCCACTTCGGAGGCGGTATTAAAGGCCGGTAACATCGAACCTAAGGTGCCTTTATTAATAGTGCTGCGCAGATGATTGAAGCGAGGTAAGGCAATAGCAATTAACCACACCGATGAGAGTACTAAAGAAATAATAATTGCCCAGATACCGAGTCTTTTACTTGGATCAATGTTAGCAAAGGCTTGGTTGATCTCAGAGAAGTCCATGTTTGGGAAAATCACATAAGTAAATAAAGCATTTATCGAGATGACTAAGAGAAGTGGAGAGAAGGCCAAGAAAATAGGCATTTGATGTTTATGGTCAAGATGCTCATGCTCGACCCCGTCATTGTGTTCGCCATAACCCTCACCTGCTTTTTGAGCTGCTTTGGCTCGACTATTAAGCCACAACCAACCGGTACTAAACATCAGGATAGAGGCAATCACTCCTAAGCCAGGGGCGGCAAAGACGTTGGTTCCATAATAGGGAATAGGGATTGCGTTTTGAATAGCCGGCGTACCGGGTAAGGCAGTCATGGTAAAGGTAAAGGCACCTAATGCAATGGCGCCGGGAATCAACCGTTTGGGTATATTGGCTTGATAAAACATAAACTTAGCAATAGGAAAAATTGCAAAAGCCACAACAAATAAGGAAACACCCCCATAGGTTAGTGCACCGCAGGCAAGGACCACGGTCAAAATAGCGTGTTTAGGACCTAATATCTTAGTAAACCAAGTGGCAATACTAGA
Organism: Alcaligenaceae bacterium; assembly: GCA_030538235.1. GTDB lineage: Bacteria > Pseudomonadota > Gammaproteobacteria > Burkholderiales > Burkholderiaceae_B > Oligella. The sequence goes on along the minus strand of JAUNUJ010000002.1, from coordinate 268,322 downwards.
AGCAGCACCCGAATCGGCAATCAGTTGACCGAAAATTGCCCCTAAGAGGAAAACAGGGAAGAAATTCAGTAAATAATTACCAAGAGCTCCCATAAAGGTTTCCGTGTAGATGGGTAGCATTAGACCAATATCGCCTGATAATAAAACCGCTAAGGCGGCCAAGATCGGCGCTAAAATTAAAACTGAAATACCTCTATAGGCAAGGTACATTAGTAGAATGAGTGATATTAATATAGCCAAGGTACTCATAGAAACTGCTCCAAAAACTTGATGATTGCTCGGTCTGAATCAGAAAGATATCATGTCATCACTGAGATAATGATAATCAATTGAGCTATTATTTAAAGCAGGGACCGGATGGATTATGATGATACTAAAAATCATCTGCTTTTGTTGTATTTAGCTTATGCATCCTTTAACTGAGATCAATGCAAGACGTCATTTTTGAGACTTTATCTAAGACGTGGCGGTCTAAATACCTCGGTGTCCTGATAAAAGTCCGCCTCATGCTGTTGTTTATGCCAACCCGGTATGCCGAAAATAGGTACCGGGATATAGGGTTTGGTGGCTAGATTTTCTTCGCTTAGAAAGGTGCTTAGCCACTCATCAACCGCGTCTAAGTCAAAACCGCGGCCTTGCTGTGGTACCCGTAGCACGTGAGCGCAAATGCCTTTGTAGGGATTAAGCAGTTTCTCAATCAGGGCATGACCGAAAACCACTGCGTTGCTATCTTGCCAATGATGTCTTAACGCCACAAAGGCGCCATGCCAGTCTTTTTTAGTCAGCGCTTCCCATAGCTCATCGGAGCAAGCCAGTAGAAGACCGTTTTCATCCATGATGGTAATGGCATCACGTACCGGGCCGCGTTTGTTGTGTACGCCATCTTTATGAATTTGTGCTGCTTGGACTCGATTGAGTTGTAGTTTGGACTTTGTGAATAAAAACCAGCACAAGCCATTGAAATAGTCGTGAGGACCATCACGCGTCGGAATGCCATTTGTTTTAAATATGAAACTTTCGTAGGCCTCACCTTCTGCTAAATCTGCTTGGGGTACAAAGTGTTTAGGAAAGTCAGCCGCTTTGAGCTGATTTAATAAGCCATTGACCGATGAGGCGTGAGGGATATCAACTAAAGAGGCCTCGATTAAGCCTCGCCAATGGTCGCAATAAGGTGCTGATAAATCTAAATCTCGGAGTTCGGGCAAAAGCATAACAGAGGTAGAATAAGAAATTAATCGCCACGCTATTGTAATATAGACTGAAGCGTTGAATCTTTTTAGGAGATATCGGAATTTATGGATTCGGACAAAGTACGTATCGATAAGTGGCTATGGGCAGCGCGTTTCTTTAAGACTCGTTCTCTCGCGGTACAAAATATTGATAAAGACCGTGTGCAGATAAATGGCCAAAATGTTAAGCCGGCACGTGAGGTTAAAATCGGTGACATCATTTTAATAAAAATGTCGCGTGAGTATAAAACCGTGGTAGTTAAGGGCTTAAGCCAGGTGCGTGGTCCTGCGCCTGTCGCCCAGCAGTTATATGAAGAGACGCCGGAAAGTATCGCCGAGCGTGAGCACCGTGCCGAGATGCGTCGTCTTGCTCCTGAACCGGCTCACCAACTTCGTACAGGTCGCCCGACCAAGCGTCAGCGTCGCGATATGGAGCGTTTTACCGAGATGAGTGGTGAGTGGTAGTTTGTTTCAGGGCGGCGAGCGTTTTGGACAGAGGAAAAATCGCCCGGATTTTCCAGACAGTGCTCTAAGCAAGCAATCAGTTGGTTGAGGCTTAAATCATTAAGAGACTATAAGCGCTAAAAGCATAGAAGAACTTGAATTTACTCTGGTAGATGCCATATTATCCTGTGGTCGTTGCTACAATCCAGATGTCATTATGTCAATGAATTTACCTCTTTAAGGATACTTTTATGCGTCTACTTATCGCTTTAATTTTGCCGTGGTTAACCTTTTTTACTATTGGTAGACCCTTTGCAGGGATCATTTGTTTGATCTTGCAGCTGACCGTGATTGGTTGGTTACCGGCCGCTATCTGGGCAGTGTATGCCTTAAGCCAGTACAATACTGATAAGAAAATTGAAAAAGCGCTGTCGCATCGCGCCTAATTTCAATTCTCGGCGTTCAGGTGTTTTTAAATAGGTAGCGGCTCTAATTTAGTATCGGATAGACCGCTCTCACCTGTCTTTGTGGCTTGGCGTATCTTGTCCTGCCGCTGACGCGCTTCATAATCGACAATTAGCTCATCAAAATGCCCACGCTCCGGTGAGCGATTGCCTAAAAAGCTCTCTAATCCTAGACTACCGGTCTGACCCAGGCGGATGCCTTGGACTTCGTCTTTGTCCAGCAATAACTGCACATCCCATGCTAATTCAATGCCGATGTATTGGCGCACCCAAGACACGAGCTCTTTGGATTTTTGACCCTTAGGGAAAAAGCGGCGATACTCGTCGAGTTTTAAAGGGCCTAAAGCCAAGCGGAATTTATGTTGTACATCCCTGATACGACTGCCTAGAATCGTGTCCTGACCCAGTGCCAATGGCGTTTGGCCCAGTTGAATCTGATGCTCGGGATGAATCTCTATCCACTGGGGAATAAACTCTTTGAGTGCGACATCGATACCGAAGAAACTCTTCAGAATCAATACTAACCCCTCAGGGTTGCGACTTTGTCGAACCAAATGACCGGCAAAATAAAACTTCAGATGATCATAAATCTCATCGCGCTCGAGCAGTGACTCAACACCCATGCTGATCAGACTGGCAACGTGGCGACTAAAGGCCGAATCGTCACGATCCAAGCTGATGGTGGTCTGCGAGTTAGCCCAAGCCCGATAAAACAAAGTAATTAATCGGTGATGAAAAATATCTGCAAAGGCTGAGAGGGTATGGTCTTTGTGATGATGGATACGCTCATGCACATACTCGGTAATATGCAATGGCAGAGGCCCATTAGGACCAAATAAACCAAAACCGAGAATTGAGATCGTAGGGGGGCGACCCGGCCGACGCTCAACCTTGCTTAGATTGGATGGCGCAAAAGACATTGAAGGCTCTTGGCGCATCCTCAAGGGTTCGTGCTTGGGCAGGCTATTGCGCCCAATCGGCTTTAACAGGGGACTGCGCGCATCAATAAAGCGCAGCACCTGATAAAAACTATAGGCGTAGGGATCTTCTTGGAGTTTGTGCCAATAGTCGTTTAGCACAACCAGATCTTTGGGTGTAGTAATAGTGCGATTTTGAGTCATAGCAAACAACACAATGAAGCAGGAATTTTATCTGACAATTATGTCACTTTGATGAATCATATATTTGTCATCAAAATGCAAGATTCGGCTATTAAAATCCCAGAGTCACAATTATTCCAATAAAACAAGTTGTTAAGAGTTCAACATGTCTGAAATTAACCGCACTGATCTTTTTGCCAAATTAAACACGACCCTTTATCGATCGCTCGAAGGCGCCACCGCCTTCTGTAAGTTACGCGGTAATCCTTATGTGGAGTTAGTACATTGGTTGCATCAACTGATGCACGAACATGATACGGATTTACAAAGAATCTTACGTTATTTTGAGATACGTCCCGAAGACGTGGAGCAAGGCATTATCACGGCACTGGATGAGTTGCCACGTGGTGCCAGTTCGGTTTCTGATTTATCTGAGCATATTGATAATGCTACCGAAAGAGCCTGGGTTTACGGTTCCTTAAAGTACGGTGATGCGCGTATTCGTAGTGCTTATCTGCTGCTTGGTATTTTAAAAAGTAATTCCTCGCGTAATGTGCTGTATGGAATTAGTCCGGCGTTTAAGAAAATCACCCCCGATGTGTTGGCGGATAATTTAAATCATATTGTCAAAGACTCTGCCGAAGATCATGAAAGCGCAGCCTTGAGTGCGGACAGTAGCGGTGCTAAGGCGGCAACAGCAGCGGGCAGTGGCGGACAACCATCGGCGCTGGCACAGTATGCCGTGGATATGACGGAACGTGCTCGCAATCATGAAATTGATCCGGTATCCGGTCGCGACGAAGAAATTCGCCAGATGGTGGATATTCTCATGCGTCGCCGTCAAAATAACCCTTTGTTGACCGGTGAGGCCGGTGTCGGTAAGACTGCGGTGGTCGAGGGCTTTGCCTTACGTTTAGCTCAAGGTGATGTACCTGAATCCTTGCGTGATATTTCCTTGTACCTATTGGATATTGGCTTGCTGCAAGCAGGCGCCAGTATGAAGGGTGAGTTTGAGTCCCGTTTACGCGCGGTGATTGACGAAGTGCAAGCGAGTGAGAAGCCGATTGTGCTCTTTATTGATGAGATTCACACTCTAATCGGTGCAGGTGGTGCGGCCGGCACCGGTGATGCGGCGAATCTATTAAAACCGGCTTTGGCGCGTGGTGAGCTAAGAACCATTGGTGCCACGACCTGGGCTGAGTACAAAAAATACATTGAAAAAGACCCTGCACTGACACGACGTTTTCAAACGATTCAGGTGCATGAGCCGGATGAGAAAAAAGCCCTTATCATGTTACGCGGCTTGGCTGATAAATTGGAAGAGCACCATAAGGTCTTATTGCTTGATGAGGCGATTGAGGCAGCGGTGAAGTTGTCGCACCGTTATATTCCGGCGCGTCAATTGCCGGACAAGGCGGTGGCGCTATTAGATACGGCATGTGCTCGGGTCGCAGTCAGTCAGCATGCACAGCCTGCTGCGCTTGAAGATATCAGTCGCAAGATCGAGCATTTGAGAATTGAAAAAGGTATTGCTGAACGCGAGTTAAAGCTGGGTCTTGGTGAGCAGGCGCGAATCGATGCTATTGAGCTTGAGTTAACTCAAGCTGAGGCGGCGCTTGCCGAGTTAAATGTAGCGTGGGAAGCAGAAAAAGTTCTAGCTGCTGAGCTTTTTGAAGCACGTCACAAACTCAGACAGGATGACGGTTTAGAGGAAGATGAGCGAGCTGAACTGTTGGTCATAGTGCAAGAGTTGCAAAATAAATTGTTCGAGCAGCAGGGTGAGGAGCCTTTGATTTTCCCGGCGGTGGATAGTAATTCGGTGGCGGCAGTGGTCGCAGACTGGACCGGGATTCCGGTGGGTCGCATGGTCAAAGATCAAGCCAGCTCTATCCTGCAGTTAGCAGATACCCTGGAGCAGCGCGTGATTGGCCAGTCTCATGCTTTAAACGCGATTGCCGAGCGCATCCAAACTTCTCGCGCAAAGTTAACCGATCCGAACAAACCGGTTGCGGTCTTTATGCTCTGCGGGCCGAGTGGTGTGGGTAAGACTGAAACAGCCTTGGCCTTGGCTGAGAGTCTATACGGTGGTGAGCAGAATTTAATCACGATCAATATGAGCGAATTTCAAGAAGCGCACACCGTCTCGACATTAAAAGGCGCGCCTCCGGGGTATGTCGGTTATGGCGAGGGCGGTGTGTTAACCGAGGCGGTGCGACGTCGTCCTTATAGCGTGGTGTTGTTGGATGAAGTAGAAAAAGCGCACTCGGACGTTCATGAGATTTTCTTCCAAGTCTTTGATAAGGGTTGGATGGAAGATGGCGAGGGTCGTTATATCGACTTCAAAAACACGGTGATTATTCTGACCTCTAATGTCGGCACCGAGCGCATTATGGATGTGTGCAAAGACCCTGACCTAATGCCTGATGCCGAAGGGCTAACCGGCGTGTTGCGTGACCCGTTATTACAAGTTTTCCCGGCAGCTTTACTGGGACGTTTAGCGGTGGTGCCTTACTTCCCATTATCAGACGATATGTTGGCGAAGATTGTGGAACTGCAGTTGACGCGCATTCAGAAGCGTTTGGATGAGCATCATGAGATTGATTTTGTCGCGGCTCCGGAGGCGGTGCAGTTGATCGTGGATCGTTGTACTGAAGTAGAGTCCGGTGGTCGTATGGTTGATGCCATTTTAAATAGCTCGGTGCTACCTAAAGTCAGTCGCCGTCTCTTAGAAGCGGCGATGGAGGGCGAGGAAATTAAGCGTCTGAATCTCACTGTAGAAAATAGTGAGTTTGTGTTTAATTATGACTGAGAAAGCAAAAACTAGGGTCCGTGAGTCTGCCGCGTTCTCTTTTTGCAAATTATCGCACTGAGCAGAAATTGGCCCTAGAGAGTTAGGGCTGCGTCTGGAGACTTTTAAGGGAATTCGTTCTTCTGAGTAAGTTAATGACTTCACTGAATCGATTAGCATAGGGTTTGAGCAAGGCTGTCAATAGGGTTTAAATGAGTAGCTATCCTTTAAGCTATTCCCAAGAGACTTTTTAGAGTTAAAGGGGCTGCAATCAGAGGCTGCAATTAGCTATTAGGTATACACTTGTTAGACGCTATTTTTTTAACATTTCCTGTGGAGGAGAAAGCCATGATATATGTTGTAGAAGCGCCTGAGGTTGTTGGTGTACCGATAGCCGGTGAAGAGGCTAAGTTTCCGGTTCGTCGTGTTTACTGTGTTGGTCGCAACTATGCCAGCCATGCTCGCGAGATGGGTTCTGATCCTGAAAAAGAACCGCCATTTTTCTTTAGCAAGGCAAATGACACTGAATCAATCGTGATTGCCACCGAGGGCAATGAAGCGACGATTAATTATCCTAGTCAAACCAGTAACTTGCACTATGAGTTTGAGTTAGTGGTGGCGATTGGCAAAAATGGTAAAAACATCCCGGTTAACCAAGCGGAAGACTATATTTACGGCTTTGCCGCCGGTCTCGACATGACTCGCCGCGATATTCAAAATGAGCTGAAAAAAGGCGCCAAACCTTGGGAAATTTCCAAAGCCTTTGACCAAGCAGCCGTGATTGGTGAAATTACCCCAAAAAGCGTGGTAGGCAATATGCAGTCAGGCAAAATCGAATTGCTAGTCAATGGCGATACGGCTCAAAAAGGGGACGTTGGCGATCTTATTTGGAGCTTGTCTGAGGTAATTTCACGCTTATCTGAGTATGTGGAGTTACGTGCCGGCGACTTGATTTACACCGGAACGCCTGAGGGTGTGGGCGCTGTGAAGCCGGGCGATACCATGGTTGGAAGCATTGAGGGTCTGAAGGGTATTCGCGTTAGAGTTCTGTAAAGCTCAAATTCGAGTGTTAAAACAGGGACAGTTGCTGCGGCGACTGTCCTTTTATTTTGGCTGGTTAAATGCACGCAGCGTGAGCCTTTAATAAATACGTAACAAAAATCCTTTAAAGTTATTTGTTAACTCATTTTTAAATAAGGGTACAAGATGAAATTAAAGAAAGCGTTAGCGGCTTTATTATTCGGTGGCGTATGTGTTTTTGGTAGTCAAGCGGCGATAGCAGCGCCGGCACATCCTTTTGCGGTGGCTCAGCCTGATAGTGTCCCTGAGGAAGCTTATGTGGCGATTGAAATCCCGGCAGGCAGCATGACGAAGTATGAGATTAATGACGACGGTTATATCTTTGTTGACCGCTATCAGTCTATGCCGGTTGTTTATCCTGCTAACTATGGTTCTTTACCTAGCACCCTCGGCGGTGATGGCGATCCCTTAGATGCGTTAGTGTTTTCTCGTGAACCAATTGTACCGGGTGCTTTTATTAAGATTCGTCCGGTCGGTTTCTTAAAAATGATTGATGGTGGCGAAGACGATGAAAAAATCATCGCCGTACCGGCTAGCGACATCGACCCGACCTATGACAATATTCAGGATATTGATGATATTTCTGAGATTGAATTAGCGCGTATTGAAGCTTTTTTCCGCGTCTACAAGCAATTACCTGATCCAAACAAAAAAGTAGAATTACAAGGTTACGGCAATGCCGCCGAAGCTAAAGAAATGCTGCAAAAAGCGATTGATGCCTATAAGGCAGCCAATTAATCAACAAGCTGCGAATCTTGTGGTTTCTGCTTTGCTCTAGCTGTCAATTTATTGCTAGTGCGCATAAAAAGTCGCTATGCTCACAGAGAGTATAGCGACTTTTGTCACTGATTAAGAACTAGAGCTCTCTGAATTTTCCATCGGCCAAGATGCCGAAACAAACCAGATCAGCGTCATCGTAAAGCTCGTTGGACGTTACGATGATTTTTGGGTGGGAAAACAGCTTATCAATGATCTCTTCGGAAAAGACCTGAACGTCGTGGGTGATGACGTAATAATCGCGACCTAAGATGTCTTCGAGGTGTCGTAGTTCAGTCACTGAGCCATCCACAATAGAAGCTAATGCAAAGCCTAATGAGTTTGGTTTTTCGATGATATTAGTCATTACGGGGAAAATATTCATAGGTGTTTTTAGCTATGGTTTTGTTGTCAATGTCTAAACGCTGATTTGCTTATTTGGAAATTAGTGCAAGCTAATATGATCGGTATTATACCCAGAGTGATTCAAAATTCTAGATTAAATTTGAATTAATTTTATTTCAATAAAATCAATGCCTTGTGTTTTTATTTTTTTAATTTCATTTGTACGTAATCACACGTACTCGGTGAAATTAACTTTTTTAAAAGGAAGTCCTTTTTGCCTAGCTGACTGCAGATCTTAAGCTTATGATTAATAAATTTTCAGCAAAAAAATGTTACATTAATAGCTGCTTAGGTATGTAATAAAAAAACAACAATAAAACAACGTTAGGAATCAAGAGGAATCATTTGAATGACAAATAGTTTGCAACAACGCGCAGAGCTTCAACGCCGGATTTGGCAAATCGCTAATGATGTGCGAGGTTCTGTTGATGGTCCTAACTATTTAACTAAAAAACAAAACGTGTTCCAACGCATTTCAGCTTTTGTGGAGAAGTTCAAGGGTGTGGGCGGTAGGCTCTAGACTCAGCTGTTGGTTTATTTCGAACTAAGCGTTGGCTAGTGAGAGGCTTAGATAGAATTAGCGACTATTAGCTAGGCTTTCCAGTTCGCGCAGGATTTTATCCAAATGGTCCAGATCAGACTGCGTGTTTGCAGATTTCTGCTCTGTATCGTGGAGTAGGGTGCTGGGGCGTGTATCGTGGAAAATATCTCGCTGCTGATGTTCAATGCCGTCGCGACTTAAGCGCTCAAGCGGGTCCTTGCTCAAGTCATCATCTAGCGCCATACCCTGCATCTCGCCCAAGGGATTGTCGGTGTTGCGTGCCGTAGCGGAACCCATTTCAAAGGGGTGAACGTCATAATTTATCTCGGCCCCGATAGGAACAACACCGCTGCCGGCAAACAAATCATCAAAAATAGAGGGCACAGCTTCTGCTTCCGGCGTCGATTCCGAGACTGGGACCGGGACGGACTGGGGCGCAACCAAGACCTCAGGTGTTGGCTCAGATTCCGTTTGAATTTCTTTATCTGAATCAATGTCGATGGAGCCTGTCACCTCTAGCTGTGCTGTGGTCCGAGATTCAGGTATCGAGCTCGTTCCGCTGTCGCTGTCTGCTTTGATCGGTGTTGAGGGCGCGGGATTTGCCTCTGCTTGGCTGACTATCGCTACTCGCGATACAGTGGCGTCTGCTTGCTCTGCATCAACGCTTGAGGTCTTTGGCGCTGGATTTAATTCGAGGTTGGCAAATTCGAATTCAGGACTGGGAGGCGATAGTTCGACCGCAACTTGAGGCTCGCTAATCAGTTCAAAGTCCGTAGTGAGCTGTTCCTGCGCTTGAACGTTAGGAGCTTGTCTGCTCTCTAACTCGGGGGTTGAGGCCGGTGTGGTCTCCGTGGTCACCGAACTAGACGCGAGACCGAAATGCTCTAAAGAAAGGGGTTCAGGAATTATCTCGGCTGCAGCCGTGGTGCTTGACCTACCCATGTCCCTATCAGTCGTGTAGGGTGCTACCTCAGCGGCGATTTTTTCGAAATCCATGCTTTCGCTGCCGGGCATCGGCATCACGGTGGGTGCCCTGAAGGGTTGATTAGTGAGCAATTTAGGGTGGCTGTTGATGCTAGCCGCTTCCTGAGCGCTATCGGCTTCAAGTTTAAACTTAAAGTCTCCGCAAATAAACTCGCTATCACTCTGCAAGGCCAGCGACTGACCCACGCTTAAGCTTTGATTGCCTACCAAAATAGGGGTGGCCGCTAAATTACGGATCTCTATCTGAGCAGACTCATTGATTTTTATCGCCGCTTGAAAGAGGCTAATCGATACCGAGGGATCGGCTAGCACAATTTGATTTTCCGGACTACGACCGAAGGTCGCGCCCGGACTGCTTAAAGCAAAACTGCGATGATATGACTGAGAGAGATTTTGAACCGTGATTTTCATGTAAAAAACTTAATCGATGGATCGTCGATATGCCTGTCGTGAATTATTCGGTTTGATTAGCCGTTTGGCGTGGACCGACACGAATTTCAGCGCGCGGCATGGCGCGAGGGCTTTCGAGCTGAGCCGTTGTTGTGTCCGCTTCTGCTGCTTCAGCGGCGCTGTTGGCAGCTGCCTGTTGAGCGGCCGCTTTAGCTACTGCAGCATCAGAGCGCTTTTTCTCTTCAGCAAAGACTTTACCCCATTGTGGGTGATTGGCCTCAGCAGCTGTTAAATCAAAACTCGGGTTAAATTCTAACAAGCCGCGGAAGGTGCTGCGACAGTTACGTTGCTGCTTGCTGACACACTCACTAAAGGCTTTGTACTTTAACGCATCAGTACGGAAAGGTAGGCCGCCAAGCGTGGTTTCCGGTGCTTCCTTGACCTTTTTGATGACCGCTTTGTAATCACCTTCGTGGAAATCTGCTGCAATTTGTTCCAATAAAACTTCTTCTGCCGGAGTGTAGGGAGGAAGCTCGGGCTCTACAGTCGGTTTACCTGCACAAGCTGTTAATAAAACAGCCAAGGCTGTGCTGCCTAAAATAAGTGAGAGTCTATTTTTCATAATCAAAATTGCCATCTAATAGAAATGTTCTTGTAATAATTCTTGTTGATAATAGAAATCCAACAAGATCAGTAGAACTGAATATTTGTCTATTCTAAAGCCGAATTATTACAGTTTTATTGAAGATTTATTAATGCTTAAACAAAGCGCTATTGTTTGTAAAGCAGGTGAGATGATGCAGATGTTCTTTAGAAAAAGTTCTGCTGTTGCGGCAGCAACGACGGTGTTTTTATTAGCGGGTTGTGCGGCCACAGAGTCCAGATTAGCAGTTCCTTATGTGGTGGAATTAACCGCATCCGATGATGTGAATTCCGGTGGTAGACATAAACCTTCGCCTATCAAAGTCACTGTTTATGAGTTAAAAACAACAAACGCCTTTGAATTAAGCGATTTCTTTTCTTTGCAAAATGATGCGCGCGCTGCTTTGGGCGATCAATTACTTAATATCAATTCGGTGATTTTGACCCCGGGTAAAACCGAGCGTATTACAGCTCATGGCAATATCGACGCCAAGGTTCTCGGTATTGTTGCCGCCTATCGTGATTTAGATAATAGCCAATGGCGTTTAACTATCGATCTACCGGCGGCTAAGAGCACCAATATTTACAAGTTTTGGCAGTTTTCCCCAAGTTCCGCCTTGATTAGGGTGGATGTGGAACGCGGTGCCGTACAACTCCGTCCGCTCGAGCAGCGTTAAATCATCAGCTTAGTTGCTATAAGCTTAAATTAATTATGAATAGTTTTGATAAAGTGATTTGGTCCGAGGGTATGTTTTTGCGCCCCCAACATTTCCAACAACAAGAGCGCTATCTAGAGCGTCAATTAATCGCTCGCTCTCAACGTGCCGAGCATTATTTTTGGGGTTTTAGCGAATTACAGTTGGAGCCCACGGCTTTTTCTCAAGGTCGTTTTGCGATTAAAAGCGCCAAGGGTGTTTTTAAAGATGGTACGAATTTTGTCATTGATGAGTCGACTCAACTACCGGAGTTGGAAATTCCTGCTGCTACCAAGAATGAGCTAGTGGGTCTTGCTATTCCGACCCGCCAGGCCTCCAGTCAACAGGTTTCTTATGAAGAGGGTGAGGATATTCTGGCGCGTTATGCGGTGACTGAGCAAGAGGTTTTGGACACCACGGATACTACTCTGGGCTCAGTCAGTTTGCAGCTGGGACGTCTGCAGATTCGTCTGATGCTGGAAAGTGAAGTCGACGGGAATTATGAGTTTTTACCAATGGCCCGCATCAAGGGTTGGGACAGTAAAAATGCCGTGGCATTGGATACGACGTATATCCCGGCGACCCTGAATTTTCTTGAGGTCAGAAACGATTTATTTGATTTTGTGGTGACCACGGTTGATTTACTAAACGAGCAGGTCAAGCGTCTGGCCCGTCGTCTTTCGGTCTCAGCAGTGCAGAGTGGTAGCAGCTCAATGACGCAGATGATGATGTTAAATGTGATTAATCGCTATCACGCCTATTTTCATCATATTCGCACATCAAATTATCACCATCCCGAGAAGTTTTTTTGTCATTTGCAAATGCTCTTAAATGAAATGGCTGTGTTCTTAAGTGAAAATCGTGCCATGGATAAGTTTGAGCGCTATAACCACGATGATTTACAGGCCTGTTTTGCACCGCTAATGGCTCAGTTGGCCGGTGCCCTCAATATTGTCCTCGAGGATCCTTACGAGGTGATTGAGTTGGTGGACAAAGGTCATGGCATTCGTGTGGGTCAGGTTCATGACCTGAATCTGATCAAGCAAGCTGATTTTATTTTAGGTGTCGAAGCCGATATGCCGATGGAAAATCTGCGTAAGCGTTTCCCCTCACAAGCCAAATTCGGTCCGGTTGAGCGTATTCGTGATTTGGTTCATTTGCAGCTTCCGGGCGTGCATTTGCAGAACATTGATCAGATTCCGCCGCAATTGCCGTATCACTCCGGTTATGTCTACTTTGCCCTTGAACAGAGTGGTGATTTATGGCAGCAATTTGCTAAATCAGGGGTGATGGCACTGCATTTAGCCGGTGAGTTCCCGGGCTTGGAGATGGAGTTCTGGGCTGTACGTAATAAAAACAGGTAGGCAAGATGTCTTCTACAGACTATAGCGAATCCAAAATGGGTCCTTGGGGTTCAGCCGGCGCGTTTCAATCGGCGCAGGCGACTGAGTTGCGACCTGAAGATTATGTGATTAGCGGTTCCAACCCTTTGGTGGCAGCGGCTAATCCTTTGTTAGTGCTGATTCCTCAAATTAGAAGCTCTAAATCCCACGAAAATCTGGATTTATTGCGCGAGCGTTTGGTTGATGAGATTAGGCAGTTCGAGCTGCGAGCGCAGCATGCCGGTGTACCCAACGAGACAATCCTCGGGGCCAGATATTGTCTTTGTACTGCACTGGATGAGGCCTGTGCTTTGACCCCTTGGGGTGGGCATGGTCAATGGTCAGGCAAGAGTTTATTGGTGACGTTCCACAACGAAACCTGGGGTGGTGAGAAGTTTTTTCAGTTACTCGCAAAGTTGTCGCAAAACCCGGGCCCACATATTGATCTCTTGGAGCTTTTGTATTTTTGCCTAATGCTCGGATTTGAGGGTCGCTATCGCGTGCTCGACAATGGTCGTTCGCAATTAGAGACTTTGAAGCAACGTCTGCTTTTAACTCTTAGAAATGTACGCGGTCAATATCCGCGATCGTTGTCACCTAATTGGCAGGCTGAAGCAATTTTAAACAAGGTCAAGCGTTTGCCAATCCCGATTTGGGTCGTGGCGCTCTGTGTGGTTTTCTTCGGAATTTTGGCCTATTTGGGCTTTTCCTGGTTATTAGGTAGTTCGTCAGATAAATTGTTTGGCAATATTGTCCGCGTTCAACCACCACGGATGCAAATTCAGGCGCCGGTAGGTCATCGCTCAGTGGCAATTCCCGATCGGTTGGCGACTTTCTTAGCACCGGAAATTCGAGAGGACTTATTGACCGTTCGTGATGAGGCAGATAGAAGCGTGGTGGTGCTCAGAGGGGATGGTCTATTTGAATCTGGTTCGGTGCAGATTCGTCAACAGTTCTTGCCGGTCTTAAATCGGGTGGCGGATGCTTTAAATGGCACGGTCGGGGCTATTTTGGTCACCGGTTATAGCGATAATGTGCCGATCAGAACCGTTCAGTTCCCATCAAATTGGGAGCTCTCACAAGCGCGTGCTGATTCGGTAAAAAGCTTATTAGAGTCGCGTCTGCGGGATCCGAATCGGGTTCGAGCGGAGGGCAAGGGCGAGGCCGATCCGGTAGCACCTAATAATTCCGCAGAAAATCGCGCCCGTAATCGCCGTGTCGAGATTACCTTATTAGTCTCGCCGGTTAGTGAACAAAGTCAGTTAAGAGAGCCATTGCGATGAGATGGTTAATCGATTTACCCAATAGAATTTTCAGCTTTATTTTCAGTCGCGGACTATGGACCTTTTTTGGTCTGGTTATTTTGTCTTGGTTGATTTGGTACTTTGGCCCATCTGTGGCAGTGGGTCAGTGGTATCCGCTCGAAGATCGTATGGTCCGAATTTATCTGATTTCGGGCATCTTCGCTCTTTGGCTGCTTCGACTGATTTGGCGTAAGTGGCGTGAAGGTCGTCTGAATGCTCAGCTTTTAGGACAGATCCGTAAGCCTAAAAATGAAGCAGCATTAAAAAATTTGCCAGTCGAGGAGCAAGAAGAAATCAAGGTGCTCTCCGAGCGCTTTGATGAGGCGGTGGCGTTATTAAAGCACGCGCGCTTTGAACAAGGCATTGACCGTTCACCTTTGGCTCGTTTTTCCAAGCAATATCTCTATCAATTGCCTTGGTATGTCTTTATCGGCGCACCCGGTTCCGGTAAAACAACGGCATTAATTAATTCAGGATTAAACTTTCCGCTTGCTGAGAAATTCGGTAAGGTAGCACTCAAAGGTGTGGGCGGTACCCGAAATTGTGACTGGTGGTTTACTGACGAAGCGGTACTGCTGGATACGGCGGGACGTTATACCACCCATGAGAGTGATCCTACAGGCGATGAAAAGGAGTGGAAGGGTTTCCTTAGCTTACTAAGTAAGTATCGCGGTCGTCAACCGATTAACGGTGTTATGTTGACCGTCAGTATTGCGGATTTATTAAGTGCCAATGCAACCGACAGGGCGCAACATGCTTTAGTTTTGAAGCAACGCTTGCAGGAATTACGCGATGAGTTGGGAATTGAGTTTCCGGTGTATGTCCTAGTCACTAAACTCGATTTGCTTAGTGGTTTCGAGTCCTATTTTGATGACTTAAGCATGGAAGAAATGCAACAGGTCTGGGGCTTTACCATACCTTATGAGCAATCGCAGACCAAGGACTTCGAACTGCTACCAATATTTGATAGAGAGTACCAGCTGTTACAGGAGCGTCTATTTGATTCATTGCCCGATGTGTTGATGCGAACCGGTGAGGATAAGGGCAAGGCTTTGGCTTATTCGTTGCCACAGCAATTTGCTAATTTGCGTATGATTTTGGGCAGTTTCCTAAGTGATGTTTTCTCCAGCTCAAAATTTGAACAACGGGTGATTCCACGGGGCGTTTATTTCACCAGTGGCACTCAAGGTGGTCTTGGTTTTGACAAGGTGGCCGGCGAGTTGAAGCGCTACATGCGTCTGGATGGTATTCAACAGAGTCAGAGCATGCAGCCTGGTGATGGCGGCAAAAGCTTCTTCTTGAGAAAGTTGCTGCAAGATGTGGTGTTCCAAGAAGCAGGTTTGGCCGGTTTAAACCTCAAATGGGAACGTCGCAAGCGCAAAATCCAGTGGTCGGCTTATGCGGTGATGGCATCGTTACTGGTGATTGCCTTAGCGACCTGGGGCAATAGTTATTTTAAAAACAAGAGTTATTTAGCCCATGTAGAAGAAAAGGTGCCGCCACTGCAAACGCTCTCGGATGAGATCAAAATCACCCAAGAAGGTGATGTGTTGAGCGCTTTACCATTTTTAAACAGTACGCTGTTGCTAGCAGATGGTCCTGATTTTAAAGTGGATAACAGCCCTTGGAGTTATCATTTTGGTCTCTACCAGGGCAATAAAATCAAGGCTGCAGCCAAAAGTGTTTATCAAGATGCGTTGAAAAATGTTCTCTTACCACAAGTGGCTAAGCGTGTTGAAGCCTCTCTGCGCCATGCCAGTCCAGCTGACTTGGAGTTGTCTTATGAGGCGCTTAGAGCCTATTTGATGATGTACGAGCCTGCTCGCTACGATGCCGCCTATATGAAGACTTGGATCCTAGCGGATTTGAATAAGATTTTGCCGGCTAATTTCACTACCGAGAATTACAACTTATTAGAGCAACATATTGATAATCTGGTGGGTAACGGTGTGCTGATTTCGCCATTTCCCAAGGACGAGAATTTAGTATCAATGATGCGCGATAATTTGAACCGCGTATCTATTGCTCGCCGTGCCTATAGTCGGATTGAACGCATTCTCACAGCAGAGGCAGGGACGCCGATTAGTGTGAGCAGTCTTGGTGGTTCACAGGCACCATCGGTGTTTAGACGAACGAGCGGAAAACCGCTGAATCAAGGCGTGCCAGCTTTTTTCTCTTTTAATGGCTACTGGAATGTCTTTGATAAGCGAGTTGAGCGAGAGACCGTGCGTTTGCGCGAAGATGATGTGTGGATTCTGGATGCTGAAAGCAAAGCGCTGGGCGATGGCAGTGACAAGAAATTAGTCGAGGATGTGCGTGTTATTTATTTCAACGAATACGTCAAACATTGGGATGAGTTCTTAGCTGATGTTGAGATTATCGTGCCCGATACCTTGGTCGGGGCCATTGAGTTGGCACGCACTTTATCTTCTTCAAACTCACCATTAACTCGCTTTGTGCAATCCGTGGCTAATGAAACCACGTTGTTACGTGCTGATGATCAAAATGAACGCTCAATTGTTGATCGTGCACGTGAACGGGCCACTAGTACAACGTCCTCGCTTACCAGTATTATCGGGCCGGTAGGTGCAGGTAATTTAATTCGTACTGATGCCGGTCCCGAGCGACTGGAAGAACTGGTAGATCGTCATTTTGTGCAATATCGTGAATTGGCCACTAGCGTAGGACAAAATACACCACCGCCGATTGAGTCGACTGTAGGGCTACTCAATGAACTCTACACCTATTTAACGGCAGCAGATACGGCACTCAGAACCAAAGCGACTTTGCCCTCGGCGGAGGTGATTTCCAAGTTACAAGCAGAATCCGGTCGTTTGCCACCGGCATTGGGCACGATGCTTCAGGATTTGTCGGTGCAGGCCTCGTCATCCGTAAACTCTGTACAGCAAAGCAATATGGGCGAGGATGTGGATGCGATTCTGGGTAATTTTTGTCGGCGCGCTATTGCCGGTCGTTACCCCTTTAGTAATTCCGCCCAGGACATCGCCCCTAATGACTTTGCCCGTTTCTTTGCTCATGGTCAGATGATGGATGATTTCTTTCAGAAGAATCTTAGCAACTTGGTTGATATGAGTGTTCGACCTTGGCGTTTCAAACCCGGTGTTGATGGTAGCAAAGGCGGTATTGCCCGTTTTTTATCGTCATTTGAACAGGCCAGTATTATTCGTGATGTGTATTTTTCGGCCGGCAGTCATACTCCCTCATACAAGGTAGCGATTCGTCCCTTGGAGATGGATCCGGGCATTATGCAGTTTATTCTGGATGTGGATGGTCAGGTGATGACTTATGAGCATGGTCCTCAAGTCGGAATTACCGTGGACTGGCCGGGTCAGCGTGGTAGTAATCAAGTGTCGATGAGTGCTAGTCCGCAGCAAGGGACCTCAGGTCTTTCTACGTCAGGACCCTGGGCTTTGAACCGTCTGCTAGACCGAGCCAGTTTACGTCAGGGTCGCTCTCCCGAAGTTACGATTGCGACATTTTCCTTAGGGGGGCGTAATGTCACCCTTGAATTTACGGCCTATTCGGCTAAAAGTCCTTTTCGTCTAAGCGAAATGCGTAATTTTGTTTGTCCGGGGAGAAATTAGCGATGACCGCAGTAGCTACTCCCAGTATTGATGACTTGAGCCGCGCCTTGGGTTGGTACGGTAAATTACCTGCTGCCGGTGACTTTGTGCGTAGGCGTCTCAGCTCAGAGGTGGTGAACTGGTGGCATCGTTGGTTGGAACTGGGTTTGCCCAATTTAAAAGAAAATCAGTCCGGTCAAGCGATGTTTTTTCATGCACCTATCTGGAATTTTGCCTTGCCGGCCAGTCACGGCTCCAATATGGTGCAGTTGGGTTGTATCGCCCCCAGCAGAGATCGGGTGGGCAGACTCTATCCGTTACTCGTGTCTTTGTACTTGCCGCCGGATTATTACGATCCCCAGTTATTGGAAGGTTCCTCACGTTTTTATCAGCAAGCGGGTCAGTCACTGTTACAAGCGGTCTCTTTAGGTTGTTCAGCAGAACACTTTGATCGGACTTTAGGTGATATTCCTTTGGCTATGACAGCCATGCTCAAGCGCAATACGGCCGTGAAGCCGATACAAAACAGTGGGGATATTCTGTCTATTTTAAATGCCGGTCATGAGCAACCGCCGATAGAGCGTATTGAAGAAGTGAATTCCTCTTGGCCGGATTTGGCGAATTACTTTAATCCGACCGGTAGTAATAGTTATTGGTGGACAAATCAGGCGACCGGAGCAGCGTCACGGGCCCAGGTGCATGGTGGGGCGCCAAACAATGCCTTATTTAAAACACTTTTTCTATATTTTCAATAGTTCAATTTTAAAAGATTAATGTCATGTTAATTAATATTCTTATCTCTCAAGCCATGAGTCAGATTCCTGACAGTTGGAAGCCGTTGCGACAAACAGCATTATGGACGGATAAGGTCAGTACTGGGGACCTGCAGGACTTAATCGCTGACTTGCGGGCGCCGCTGACCCAGCTCTACGCTCAAAAAAAATACTACGGTCTGTGGTCTGTGGATACGGTGTTCCAAGACAGGGCAGGACGTTTTCATTTGTTACCTGGGGTTGGTCAGGATTTAAGTAAAGAAAGCGATCAACAGCCTGCGCTGCCTGCTTGTGCTGCCTTTGAGCAATATACTGATGATGCGGCTTGGCCTTTGGGTGAGCATACGGATGTATATGGCTTAGCGACTCTTATGCGTTTCTTGATTTTGAAAACGCAACCGATTAGTGCCATTAATCGCTTGGTCAATGACCAAGAGCGTTTAACCTCATTAGGTTTGGAAAGTCGTTTTAATAGGCAATATCTGCGCGCTATTGATATGGCCACGGCAGTTGAAATTAAAGATCGTATCGGTAGTCTTGACGAGTTCAGCGAGATGCTTGGTGTGCCGGTGATGCATCAGGCGCAGCCTATGCTTCAGCAAGCACGAACCGGTGTCGATGTGGCGCCATCAGTTCCGGGCATGCCGGGAATTCCTACCGCAGCCACAGTAGCTATAGTGACGCCGGAACCATTGCTTGATGCGGTGCCGGATGCAGTCGCAGAAGAGCTCAGAATCGAAAAAGAAACTGCTGCTTTGGAGGCTCAAGATACGGTTGCCATAACCCAAGACGCTGAGATTCCTGAAACGCCTCGCGCGTCTGAAGCACCGGTAACAGAACCACTATCTGTTGCACCACTTATACCTACGGTCGAGGAGAAGTCGGTAGTCACGGAACAGCCGCAGCAAACAGAGACTGTGGTTAAGCCTCTCGAGGAAGCGTCAGAGCTTAATGTGCACGTGCCGGAGTCGGAGCCTAAGCCCGAACC
This sequence comes from Alcaligenaceae bacterium, assembly GCA_030538235.1. Classification (GTDB taxonomy): domain Bacteria; phylum Pseudomonadota; class Gammaproteobacteria; order Burkholderiales; family Burkholderiaceae_B; genus Oligella. The sequence goes on along the minus strand of JAUNUJ010000002.1, from coordinate 248,773 downwards.
CAAGCCTGAGCCTAAGCCAGAACCTACGCCGGAACCTGAGCCGGAACCTACGCCTGTGCAGCCACCTGTTGAACAGTCGAAGCCGATTGAAGACAAGGCGGAGTCCATAAGTGCTACCACGGTGAGCGATAAAGATATTGCCAAACCGTCTATCGGTCTTGATGAGTTGGGTATGGGAGGGGCTCCTCTTGCCGCTGTGCCAGTAACTGTCGCAGCCCCCGAAGAAGCGTTAAAGGAGCCGCTAAGCGCAACCACGGCAACAACATCGTCGCAAGCTGAAACACAGGTCTCAAGCCGGGCAGCGGAGACGCCCGCTAAGACAGTGGAGACTGAATCGACTACAGTTGCTGTGGCGGCGGACAGTCCTAAAGCTGATGAGCCCTTTGATTCGCTGAAGGCGCAGAAGAAAATGCTTCAAGAGCAACGTAAAAAGCCCTCGATGGTGCCGGTATATGGTGCAGCAGCGGCTGCTTTAATCGTGGTACTTAGCGCTCTATTCTATCTGTTGTTTAGTAAGGACACTGACAAAGAAATAGAAAATATTCAGGCTCAGTACGAACAAATACAAGAGGAAGCCTTAGCGCAAGCAAAGGCGGCTGAAGAAGCTGCTTTGGCACAGCTTGAACAAGCGAATCAAGCAGTTAATTCTGCCCTGGAGTCAATTCCACAGACGCCGTCATTACCTTTATTCACTGAATCAAGCAGCGCCACGACTGTGAGTGCCTCAGAGCCACAGTCTCAGCAGCTTCAACAAGCTCAACAGCCACAACAAGAGCCTGTGCAAGAGGTGGCAAGTCCAGAGACTCTCGTGGCGCCGGAAGCTCCCCAAGCGACAGTGGCCACACCGGCAGAACGTTCTGAAGCAGAGCTTTTATCGACCTTAGTTGCACAGCCTCGCGAGAGCGTAGAGGTGGCGCCATTAGCAGCACAAGAGGAGCAATCTGTAGCATCAGTTGAAAGTACAGTGCCGCAAACAGAGTCAACATCGACAGTTGAGACAGCCCAAGTTGCTCAGACTGAAACGACAGCCACGGCTCAAAACACAATTAATCATGCAGGTAACGCGCAATTGACAGCACTTCAGAGCCAAGAAACAACAACGCCTAGTTCTGCCGAGAGCCCCTTTGCTGCACAAGATGCGGAGCGTCAACGACTGTTAGAGCGTGAGCGTGAAGCGGAGGAGCGCCGTATTGCTGCCGAAAAAGAGCGTGAAGCGCGTCAAGAACGTATCCGTTTGCAGCAGGAAGAGGAAAAAGAGCGTCAACGTTTACAGGCACAAGCGCAGGCAGACAAGGAGCGACGTGAGCGTCAGCAGGCCATGGGCACCTTGAGTCTTGATATTCGTCCTTGGGGTAATGTCAGTATTAATGGTCGAGGCTATGGTGCCAGTCCGCCGCGAAATTCCGTTCGCTTGGCCCCGGGAACTTATAGTGTGGTGATCACTAATGGTGATTTACCGGCCTATCGTACCTCAGTGACGATTGAGCCCGGAGGCAGTGTTGGCCTGAGTCATCAGTTTGAGTAGATAAATTGTCATGATAATGAAGCACAACGGTCATATTAAATTAACAATCAATGGTTAAGATTGTCGATTATGGTAACTTTCGAAGAAATAACTCGTTCTTTTAGCAATGAACATTGCGGTGAGAACTTAGAGTACAGCCAAGAGTTTTTGGCTTTGATGCGTTCCCTGGAGTACAAGCCGGAGCAACAGTTCGGTGACACCATTATTGAAGCGGAGTCACCGGAGTGGAGTCAGGCCGAACGCCAGGCCCTAGCCCTTTGTGAGAAAACATGTGATGTGCGGGTCTTAGAGATGCTCGCACGCACTTGGACAGCGCAACGAGGGTTGTCCGGTTATGCCGATGGTTTGGAGCTTGTTTTCAAGGCCATCAGCGAGTTTTGGGATGCGATTCACCCGCCTCTGGTAGAGGAAGACGGTTACGAGGATCCTTTTCCCAGAATCAATGCACTCAGTGCCTTGGTTACCGTCGACGGGATTCTGAGAATCTTGCGTTCCAGTCCTATTTTGAGCGGTAATTACGGGCAGTTGAGCCTGCGTGAAGCAGAGCAGATTATTGACGGCACTAAAAGTGATTTTCCGGGTGGCAGAGCGCGCTTAGCTGAGATGCTCAGTCAAGCCAAAATCGCTCAGCAAGCCGAGATTAACGCTTTATATAGAGCTCATCAGGCCTTAAGCAGTATTGAAGCCTTTGTGCTCGAAAAGCTCGGTCACGAATGGCGTCCCGAGTTTGAACACGCTACGCAATTACTTGAGGTGGTGGTCAACCTGGTCGGTGATGTCAGCGTAGAGGCTCTGAGTGATGAGGTGCTAGGCGAGGAGGTGGGCGAGCAAAGCACTCCTGGTACCCATGCGACCCCTAATCTCAACAAGCTTGAAGCTCCTAAAGCCGTGTCTTGGAAGGAAGTCAGCATTAGTACCAGAGCTGATGCCATACTGGCTCTCGAAAAGGTCAGTAGTTATTTTGAAGTACATGAGCCTAGCCATCCTGCGCCCTATCTGATCCGTCGAGTGCAGCAAACCATTCCCTTGAATTTTTACGACATGATCAAGGATTTGGTGCCCGGCAGTCATGAGCAGTTTGATGTCTGGTTAGCCAAAACAGAAAACAATGACGAGCACTAGCTACCAGTCAAGAAGCACCAATTTAGATTTTTAAAGATTAGTTTTTTGGAGAAATTACATGCAACGCAAAAAAACCGCCAGCGGTCAGAAATTTATTTCGCGTAACCGCGCGCCCCGAGTTCAAATCGAATACGACGTTGAGATATACGGCGCTGAACGTACCATTCAACTGCCTTTCGTGATGGCAGTGATGGCTGACTTAGCCGGTAAATCTGAGGTGCCACAGACTGATATCAGTGAGCGTCAGTTTATGGAGATCGACATTGATAACTTTGACGATCGCATGAAATCAATCAAACCGCGAGTGGCTTTACAAGTCGAAAATACCTTGACCGGCGATGGCATTTTAAATCTCGATATGACCTTTGAGAGCATGGACGATTTTAATCCGGCCAATGTCGCTCGTAAGATCGAGCCTTTGGCTGAGTTATTGGAAGCGCGCACTGAATTAGCCAACTTGCTGACTTACATGGATGGTAAGACCGGCGCTGAGGAGCTAATTAATCAGGTTTTACAAAATCCGGCGTTACTGAAATCAGTGGCTGCTGCCCCTAAGCAGACGACTGATAACGCGACATCTGCCGATGACGAGAACTAAGAGGATAATAAAATGAGCACGAGTTCTTTAAAAGAAGTTGATTTACAACAACAGGTCGCTGAAGCTGACGGTTTGGCTTCTCTCTTACAAAAAGAGTTTAAGCCTAAAACAGATGAAGCGCGCGATGCGGTTGAAAATGCGGTTAAGACCTTAGCCCAACAGGCATTGGAAAACACGGTTACGATGTCTTCCGATGCGTACTCTACAATTCAGCATATTATTGCTGAAATCGATCGTAAGCTATCTGAACAGATTAATAAAATCTTGCACCACGAAGAGTTTCAAAAGCTTGAAGGCGCTTGGCGCGGTTTGCATTATCTTGTTAATAATACCGAGACTGATGAGCTTCTGAAAATTCGCTTTATGAACATCTCCAAAAAGGATTTGGGTCGTACTTTAAAGCGCTACAAGGGCGTAGCTTGGGATCAGAGCCCAATTTTCAAGCGTATTTACGAAGAGGAATACGGTCAGTTCGGTGGTGAGCCTATCGGTTGTATCGTTGGTGACTATCACTTTGATCATAGCCCACAAGACGTCGAGTTATTAGGTGAAATGGCCAAGATCGGCGCAGCTGCACATTGTCCCTTTATTTCAGGCGCTTCACCTTCGGTGATGCAGATGGATTCTTGGCAGGAGCTTTCCAATCCGCGTGATTTGACTAAGATCTTCAGCAACACCGAGTATGCTGCTTGGAGAAGCCTACGTGAGTCTGATGATGCACGTTATCTTGGTTTAACCATGCCGCGCTTCCTTGCTCGCTTGCCATATGGTGCTCGTACCAACCCGGTGGATGAATTTGACTTCGAAGAGGAAGTTGAGGGCGCTAATCACGATCGTTACACGTGGGCTAACTCGGCCTATGCCATGGCTGCCAATATCAATCGCTCTTTCAAAGAATACGGTTGGTGTACTTCGATTCGCGGTGTTGAGTCCGGTGGTGCGGTTGATGGTTTACCAGCGCATACTTTCCCGACTGATGATGGCGGTGTGGATATGAAATGTCCTACCGAGATTGCGATTAGTGATCGTCGCGAAGCTGAGCTGGCTAAAAACGGCTTTATGCCCCTAGTGCATCGCAAGAATTCCGACTTTGCTGCCTTTATCGGTGCCCAGTCTTTACAAAAGCCGGAAGAGTATGATGATCCGGATGCAACCGCTAATGCTCGTTTAGCTGCGCGCTTACCGTACCTCTTTGCGTGCTGCCGTTTTGCTCACTACTTAAAGTGTATTGTGCGTGACAAGGTCGGCTCCTTTACGGATCGTGACAATATGGAGCGTTGGTTAAATAACTGGATTATGAACTACGTTGATGGTGATCCGGTTAACTCATCGCAAGAAACTAAAGCTCGCAAGCCGTTAGCTGCAGCTGAAGTTCAAGTAACCGAAATTCCTGATAATCCGGGCTATTATGCAGCCAAGTTCTTCTTGCGTCCACACTATCAGTTAGAGGGTTTGACTGTGTCTTTACGCCTAGTGTCTAAACTTCCATCACTAAAAGACACCGAAAAGTAATTGAGGAGCTATGATGATTGCCGCCCTAAGTACCCAACACTTTAAGACTCATTCTATTGATGAGGTGCTTGAAGAGATCAAGCAAGCCGTTCGTAAAAAACCGGACAATGCCGATTTGCGTGCCCAGTTATTTCAGGTGCTTGCCCTTAAGGGCGACTGGCAGCGTGCTGTTGATCAGTTAAAAATCAGCGCCGAAATGAATCAACAGGCTCAACCGGTGGCGATGATTTATATCAACGCCATCAATGCTGAGAGTGAGCGTAATGAGGTGTTGGCAGGGCGTGCCATGCCGGCTGTATTCGGGACACCGCCTGATTGGATGGCGCTTTTGAGTCAAGCCTTAAAAGAAGACAGTCGTGAGCAGGCTGCCGCTCTTAGACAGCAAGCGTTGGAAATGGCGCCAAGCTTTGGCGGCACACTTAAAACTCATGCCAATAGTGAGCAGGATATCGCGTTTCAATGGCTCTGTGACGGTGACGGTCGCCTAGGACCGATTCTGGAGTTTATGAGTAACGGTCGCTATGGTTGGATTCCATTTGAGGATATTGAGAGCGTGCGTTTTATCGAAGCTCAGGGCCTTAGCGACTTGCTTTGGGTTCAGACCGAGGTGCATCTGCTTGATGGTCGCTCACATGTCGGTATCGTGCCGGCCCGCTATCCGGCCACGGTTGATTATGCCAGTCAAAATGATGCACTGAATTTAGGTCATCGCACTGAGTGGTTAGAGTTATCCGAAGATATCTATCAGGGTCTTGGGCAGAAAATGTTCATGAGCGATGAGGCAGAATACGGTTTACTGGAAATTGCTGAAATCCGTTTTAACTTAGAGGACTAGTGTTTTTGTACTCCTTATGGATAGTGAATTTTTAGAATATTATAACCGTGAACTAAACTACATTCGCGAGGCCGGTAGGGAGTTCGCCGGTCAATACCCTAAAATTGCCGGTCGCTTGGGGATGCAGGGCATTGAGGTATCTGATCCCTATGTAGAGCGCTTGATGGAGGGTTTCAGCTTCCTGACGGCACGCATTCATATGAAAATGGATGCGGAATTTCCACAATTCACCCAGAGTTTGCTTGAGGTCTTGCACCCGCATTATGTGGCCCCGACACCTTCGATGTCAGTGGTGCAGTTAACCCCTGACACCAAGCGCGGTAATCTGAACCAAGGCTTTAAGTTTAAACGTGGAACTATTTTGCGGGCTCGTCTAAATGATGCTAAGGAATTGCGTTTTACGGTAGGTCATCAGCAGGAGTTATGGCCGATTCAATTAGAACATGCTGAGATCAGTGGCGTGCCGGTCGATTTGCCACTTAAACGCATGGGCTTTAACGGTCGCAATCAGCCACAGGTGATGAGCTCTTTGCGCATGCGCTTTAACGTGCTTGGTGGTGCCAAGCTCGATGAATTAAGTGGCTTTGATAAACTGAGTTTTTTTCTCAATGGCCAGGATATTATCACCCATCAATTACTTGAATTGATTATGGGTCATAGTATTGGCGTGATTTGTCATGATGATAAGCGGCCGATGCGCTGGATCAACCGTCTCGACAAAAGTGCGGTTAAACACGAGGGTTTTGAATCTGAGCAGTCTTTGTTGCCAGTCGATCCGCGAGTCTTTCATGGTTATCGAATCCTCCACGAGTACTTTGCTTTTCCGCAGCGTTTTCTGTTTTTCAGTATTAATGATTTGCTCAAAGGGTTGAAATTACCCGGGACACTTGGCGAAGAAGAGGAAATTAAAAGTTTTGAAGTGACATTTTTATTTGATCATAGTTTTTATGATTTAGAAGCTAATGTCTCCACAGAAAACTTCCAGCTTAACTGTGTGCCAATCATTAATCTCTTCCCTTACAAGGCAAATCGTATCCCGGTGAGCCCTAATTTACATGAATATCATGTGGTGCCCGATCGCTCGAAGCCGATGGATTATGAGGTCTACAGTGTGGATCAGGTTGAGGCCATGCGCGAAGGGCAGCGTGGTGCTCAGTCATTTAAAGAAATGTTCCGAGCATTGGGTGCTAATAGCGATGAGCATCATGGCTATTTTTCGGTACGTAGGGAGCCGCGTCAAATGTCTGATACGGCGCAACGTTCAGGGTCACGCACTTCTTATTTAGGTAGTGAGACGTATTTAAGTCTGTCAGACCCTAAGAATCCGCCATTTGATCAGGATATTGAGGCCTTGGTTGTGGGTTTAAGTTGCACTAATCGTGATTTACCCTTGTTGTTAAGGGCCGGCGACAATATTGATTTTCGTTTTAGTGAGTTTATCCCGACTCATTCGGTACAATTGTTGCGAGATCCATCCAAACCACGTCCGGCTCTAGCTCGAGGAGCTTATGCTTGGCGTTTGTTAAGTCATTTAAACTTGAACTATTCGAGTATGATGGATCTGGATGAGGAGCAGGGGGCGGCGGCTTTACGTGAGTTGCTGCGAATCTATGCTGATGTCGCTGATGCCGGTGTTGCTAAGCAAATTAACGGTATTCGTAAGGTTTCAATTGAAGCGATGCATCATCGGATTCCCATGCCGGGACCGATTTTATATGGTCGTGGCGTCAAGATTGAGGTTGAGGTCGACGAATTGGCTTTTTCAGGTATCAGCCCGTATTTATTGGGCGCTGTCTTAGAGCAGTTTTTTGCACGTCATGTATCAATTAATTTGATGACGGAATTAGTCTTAAAAACCATGCAGCGTGGCGAAATCGGTCGTTGGAAACCGCGCATGGGTGCCAGACCGGTGATTTAAGTTAGCAATCGCCCTCAGTAGATAGTGATACTCTGTGCTGAGGGACTTTGTTATATGCAAAGATCGCTAGGAGAGTGCTTTAAATTGAGCCGCCGGCATTTTTTAAGGCCACCACAATAAAGGCAAAAATAGCGCCTAGTAAAATTGATACTGTAATCAAATACTTAGCATGGGAGTTTTGCTCACCAACCAAGTTTAAACTTCGTACAGCACAAATCAAGGTGCCTAGAATCGCCACTACACTCCAGACAATATAAAACAAGCCAAAGGCGTCACCGTATGAGGGGTCAATGCTTTGGGCGATAAAGGTGCCTAAAAAAAGCGAGGCGGTATAGAGAGCAATTAGGGTATAGGCACGCTTATTCCAGCGCTTAGCGCGTGCTATCTTGGATAGTTCGGTCATCGGGGTCTCTCACTATTAGTTTTAATTAGAAGGATTTTTATTTCCTACAATAAGATCATTTTAAGTTTAGCTGTTATCTTTGACTTACACTAACACAATGAATTACCGTGACAAAAAACCAATGCTGCTTACTCTCTGGCGCATCAGTGTATTAGTGCTTTTGTTGCTTAATTTGCTGGTAGCTTGCCAAAATCTGCAGCATAATCGAGCCGCTAATCAGTCTGTAGCGGCGGGCATGGCCAATATATCTCGCAACGTCCCTCAGCCATTACCAAAGGAATTGTTAGTGGGTCGGGTGGTGAGGATCGCTGATGGTGATACGGTGACGGTATTAGATGCTAATAATGCACAGCATAGGATTCGCTTAACTCAAATCGATGCACCTGAATCAAAACAAGCTTTTTCCAGAGTATCCAAAGATGCTTTATCTGATTTAATTGCCAGCAAAGAAGTGATTGTTAAAATTGACGGTATTGATCGATATCAGCGGGTTTTAGGCGAAATTTTTGTTGCTGATAAAAATATTAATCTGCATATGGTGAGACAGGGTTTTGCTTGGGCCTATACCCAATACGTCACAGACAATAGCTATTTTGAAGCACAAGAAGCCGCTAAAAAGGAGCGACTTGGCTTATGGCGTGACCCGCATCCAATCGCCCCTTGGGAATACCGACGCCAACAGCGTGAGCAAAGAAATTAATTTAAAACCTTATCCATACGGAGGTGCCTAATGGCTAAATCTAAACTGAAAAATCCCTTAATTATTATTTTGTTGTTGGCGGTGATTGCCGCGGCAGTGTGGTTTTTTGTTAATAAAACTATTTCACGCAAAGCGGAACAACAGTTCGAGCAGTTCTTGGTACAAAATAATCTTCAAGATAAGCTCACATGGACTAAGTTAGAGGCCGATCCTACGGGTAAGGCAAAGCTCAAAGAGGTGAAAATTCTCGATGAGAATAAAAACCTTATCTTCACCGCAGAAGAATTCAATTTGACCCACTATAAAGAAAGCGCAGATCTACTGGAAATAGGTTTTGATTTTAAGCATCTGGTTGATGCTAAGGGTGATGTTTTTCAGAACCATATCGATGATTATTTTGCTGATCTTGATATGGCTACACCGCAAAGTCTGGATCTGGCTTGGCATATGAAGCTAGATGGTCCGGCCCAGAAATCCACCTTTAAACCGAGCATTGTGGTGCCTGATTTTATGCAGATAGATGGTGAGTTAAATACGGATAGTCCAACGACCTATATTCAAATGGCTACTGTCTTGAGTGAAAGTGCAAGTGCAAGTGCTGATGAGGCCCGGATTGATTTCTTTAGCCTAATGGCCTTAGCCAATAACATTAAATTACAGGATTTGACGCTAGTATTGGAAAATAAAGGCGGTATGCAACCCTTAATAGAATCGCTCAAGAAAAAGGAATTACCCGGCGATTCAACCGCCGCTCTGGAGCAGCAACGAGAGGAGTTGTGGCAAAGCAAACTAGAAGAATCCAAACAGGATTGTCTCACTGACGATGAGTTGGCTCTGGTGGTTGCCGATAACAACAAGGCCTGCAATAGTTTATTTGATTTTATGAATGCTAAAAGTGATTCAGTAAAGATAAAAATCGCCGTGGCAAAGCCCATCAGTATCGAAGAGATGATGATGGGTGTATTGATGGGAGCTAATACTGAGAGGTTCCTCAAAGAATATGAGCCTACCGTGGTGATTGAGTAGTTCTCTGTCTGAGGTATTTAGCTTGGATTTTTAAACTCGGGCTCTGGGATAGGGTGAACTTTTGGCCTGTGCGTGGTCTAATTTCTATTGCATAGCGTTAAAAAGGATCCTGCACATGAGGCTATTTAATCTTACTAGAGCTAGTGCTGGGCTTGCTGTTACCATGGCCTCTGTCTTGAGTCTATTTAGCGTTACGGCCTTGGCAGAGGACTTAACATTGGCCACCGGGAGTGACCACGCAGCGCTGCAAGAGCGCGCCTCGCCTGACGGTGCTACAACCATCGCAGAGGGCGAGGGCGCGACGGAGCCCATCCTTCAAGAGCAAGAGACGGCGTTAGCTCCACCTGATTTTTCCGAGCTGGAGAAGTTGCGCGATTTTGACCATGATTTAGTGGATTTTAGCCCGGCATCCGAGCGTAGTTATAAGCAGAGCTTTAAAGATGAGGTACTGGCCTTTTGTATCAGTAGCGCTTATTATGAATTTGAAGCGGTCAAAGCAGACGCTCTGTACACGGCGGCCGCTTTTCATAGTTGGGGCCGCTATCAGTTGGAAGATGCGCTCGATAAAGTACCGACTCTAGTCGCAGAGTATTTGCAGAGACCATACCGCGATGAGCCTGAAGAAGCGGAGCAACCGCAGATGCTGCCTCAGTTAAAACTACTGAAGTGTCTGGATCTTTATCACAGCGCAGAGTTGGAGAGTTTAGCTAAAGAGTATGTGATCGATCCGGACCGCAGTTATGCTGAGGATCACTCCCACATACCCTAAAGCTTTTAGCCTAAATCCAAGCGCTATTTGGCAACAGCCGCACCGGTGACCTTATTGGCATCGAAAATCTGTTGTACCTCGCCACTTTCCTTAATCAGACGGACAAATTGATTGAGGTATTCGCCGGCTAAATCACCACGCTCTTTAGAAACCCCCATGGCCTGCAGAATTTCCATAAAATGACCGGGCAAAATGCGCAAATCACCACCCACACGCTGAGCATCCATTTCTAATTGTTGCCTTACCCCTGCAGCAACCTCAAAACGGTGTGCGAGGAAATGGTCCACAACCTCTTGAGAAGTCGGAGCGCGGATGATTTCGGCCTGCTTGATATGGCGACTGAGATATAAATCATAGGCACTGCCATGACCTACCACGACACGGACATTGTCGCGATCTACCTCGTTGTTGGTTTTTAATGGAGAGTTCCCATGCACCATATAAACGCCTTCGATTACGGCATAGGGTTGAGTGAAGCTAATTAGGGCGGCACGCTCGGGATCAACCGCAAAAAAGCCGATGTCTGCACGGGCGGTTGCCACAAAATGCACTGCATCGGCTGCTTTTTTAACAGTAATCAGCTTAAGCGGAACACCAAGCTGAAAAGCAAATTTCCTAGCTAAATCAACAGATACCCCTGTGGGTTCTTCGTTGACTGCGCCTGCTTTGGCTAGTAAGGCATTGCCCAGGTTAATTACGGCACGTAGTTCGCCGGTAGGGGCGAAAATTTTCTTGAAATTGAAATCCTCGTTCATCATAATCCTCCGCTTAACGTATTATTAAAATCCTAATTTGATTATATAGGCGAGCAGGATTTACTGCTAGATTAAGTTAGTAATCACTTAATCTAGTCGTGCTTTGTTGGATTAATTGGTTTGGGTTTAAATTAACTGGCCGTCTTGTAATTTATAGAGACTATCGACTGCGCCATCTGGTAATTGCGCATGGGTCACCATAATGACCGTACGGCCCCTAGTGGCAACGATCAAATCGGCAATAAATGCCTGTTCAGCGTCACGATCTAGTCCCTGCGTGGGCTCATCAAGCACCAGCACATGAGCCGGTGATAATAAGGCCCGTGCCAAGCATAAGCGACGCGCTTGTCCGGCGGATAGGGTGCGACCGGTTTCGCCGGTCCAGGTGTTAAGACCCTCCGGCAAGCTACGCACAAAATCACCTAAACGAGCATTGTCCAGGGCTTGCCATAGACTCTCATCATCGGCTTGGGGCTCAGCAATTAATAAATTACTGCGGATAGTACCTAAAAAGACCGGGGCATCTTGGGTTAAAAAGGCGATGCGTTGGTGTAATTGGGCGAGTGCTGCTTGACGTAGATCGACTCCGGCATACGTAATTTCACCCTGATCCGGATCATCAAAACGCAGCAGTAAGTTTAATAAGCTGGATTTACCGGCACCGCTTTTGCCAATAATGGCAATACGCTCACCGACTTGAAGTTGTAAGTTGATGCCTTTTAAGACCTCGCGACCTTTGCCCTGACCGTCGCTAGTGGGATAGGCATAGCGCACATTATTGAAGATGATAGATCCTTGTAGCGGTAATTCCTGTGTCTGTTCGCTATCGACAATTATCGCTTTGGCTTCGGTTAAGGCTTCAATACGTTTTGCTGCAGCGGCAGCGCTACCTAAGCGCGAGGCCCCACGCATAATTGGTCCAAAGACTTCAAAAATACCTAACACCGCCAATACTAAACCTGCCCAGACCGGACCGCTGAGGACACCTTGGTTAAGGCCTTCACTGCCCCAGTACAACATAGCTAAAAGACTGATACCAGAGAGAATTTGGACAATGGCTTTGCCATTTGAGGCTAAAAAGGATTGGCGTCGACGTGCTATGGACACTTGCAGGCATTGGGCGGCGAAATCGCGTTGCGCTCTACTTTGTGCACCCAAGGCAATCAAGTCGGCATGAGCAGTCACGGCTTGTACGGCAGTATCACGCATAATAGCGACATTTTGTTGGACTACGATACCGGGTAGACGCGCTTTTTTGGCCAAATATAAGGGCACGAGCACGGTGCCTAAAAACAGACAAATCAGCAGTAAGAGACCGGCTGCAGGTAACCAGGCACCGACCACAAGGGATAAGATTAAACCAATCACTAAACCGCTGATCACTGGAGCAATGGCAAATAAATACACTGTATCCAACGCATCCACATCACCGGTAAGACGAGCGATCAGGTCACCATCTCGGTATTTAGCTAATTGTCCGGCATCTAGCGGCAATAAGCGTCTAAAGATGGTGCCACGTAAATCAGCTAATAAACGTAGTGTGGTATCGTGACCGACCACACGCTCAAAATAACGGCTGACAATGCGCACAAAAGATAAGCCACGAACTAAAGCCGAAGGCGCAAATAGGTTAAAGGTCTGCCAAGAGGCGACTAAGGCAGCGCCGGTCAGAAACCAACCGGAAACGCCCAATAAACCGACTCCGGCTGCTAAGGTGATAGCGGTGAGCAGCAAGGCTAAGGCCAGACCACCCGCACGTTGACGATATAAAGGGGCTAAGAGGCGTCGGATGGATTTCATTGAGACACCTCTGGACTTAGCTCGGTCTGGTCAACGGCGGTTAGAGATTGCCCGCTTAAGCGCCAGATCACATCGGCTCGTTGGGCAACTATCGGATCATGAGTAACAATTAGAAGGCTGCGATCTTGGGCGAACTGCATTAAATTATCGAGCACTAAGTCACGCGTTTCGGGGTCTAAATTAGCCGTTGGTTCATCCAGTAAAATGACCTTGGGGTTTGCTAAAAATAGTCGGGCTAAGGCCACGCGTTGCAATTGACCGCCGGACAGACCGTAGCCACGCGTTTCTAAACGGGTCTCTAGGCCGTCAGGTAATTGCTTGATAAAATCATCCATGGCGGCCAGACGGACGGCCTCTAGGAGGGTTTCGTCACTTGCCTCAGTTGCGGCCAGACGTAGGTTTTCCGCAATTGTACCTGTATGCACATAGGGGTGCTGACCGATCAGGGTTAAATGCTCTCGTAATTGTGCGGTAGGCCATGATGATAAAGGACGCTCTGCTAAGTAAATATCGCCCTCTGCAGGACGTAGTCCGGCCAAGGTTTCCAGTAAGGAAGTTTTGCCAATACCGCTATCACCCATAATCGCTGCCACTTGACCGCTTTCTAGGTTAAAGCTCAGATCCTCGATTAAGTGCTGCTCACGGCCGGGGATCGTGATATTTAAACCTACAGTGCGCAGAGCAATGGGGCTTATTGCAAAGGCTTCTTGTGTCGTGCCTTTTTCTGTTGTTGTTAGCGTCGTTGTCGCACTGGTGGTGGAAAGGGTACTTAGATCGCTATTGCTATCAATAGGCTTGAAGTTTAAACTATCATCAACACGCAGCTCATCTGGTAGAGAGCCAAATAAGCTATGCATTTCCGCTACCGCAGCACGGGCATTGGCGCGGTCATGATAATGTGCGGCAAACTGGCGCAGCGGATTATAGACTTCGGGTGCCATTAATAAGCAGAACATACCTGCTTGTAGGGTCAGGATACTATCGCCGCGTAAGTTGATAAATTCGAGGTAAGTTAAACCGATATATAAAGCGGTACCGGCTACCCCCAGAGCGGCAAAGAATTCCAAAGTAGCTGATGATAAAAAGGCAATGCGTAATACCGACATGGTCTTATCGCGTAGGGTCTCGCTGGCTTCGACCACACGATCAGCCTCAGCCTCAGCTTGGCCATATAGTTTGAAAGTCGACAGTCCGCGCACCCGATCGGCGAAAAAGCCGGATAGGCGCGCAAAGGCTTCTAGGTGACGACGACTGGCCGCCTCAGCTCCCCAGCCCACTAGAGCCATAAAAACGGGAATTAAGGGGGCGGTAATTAGCAGTAATAAACCGGCTACCCAGTCAATGGGTAGAATAACTAGGGCAAACACCACCGGTAAAAAAGTACCCGCAATAAGAGCGGGAATATATTGTGAAAAGAAGCCGTCAAAGGCCTCAACTTGCTCAACTAAGACACTGGCAAGAGAGCCAGAAGCTTGTTGACGAGTCCAAGCAGGACCGCGATTTAAAATATCTGCAAATAATGCTTGACGGACTAAGTATTTGATTTTTTCCGAGGCCTTGCTGCCGGCACGCTCGCCTTGCCAGGTTAGGAGCGTGCGGACAACAATTAATGTCACAATCAGCGCCATATCAAATAATAGCGCTTCTTTGTTTAAGCCTTGCACGATTGCCTTGTCCAGTACACCGGCTAAGAGCCAAGCCTGAATTAAAAGTAACAGGCCGGATAAGACCGGTGCGGCAATTGCCATGACCAGATAGCCTTTAGCCTGTCGCGCCAAGCCCGATAACCAACGGGACTGTTCACGCGGCAAGGTCAATAAAGTGGCGGCAGGGTCGTGCTCAGCTTTTGCCATCGTTAGGCACGCTTCTCAGCAGGCATGGAATCCACCGGATCATCCATGCGTTGCTGATGTAGTTCGTACCATAGTCCGACTGCAACGGCGACTCCGCAGGCAAATGCTGTGCCTAACATCCAAGTTAAATACCACATAAAATAGACTCCTGTAATTAATACGTGTTAGGTGTTTCTTCAAGCGTTTCTTCGGATACCGGACCGCGCATCACGTGATACACATAAGAGGTGTAAGACAAGATGATAGGTAAGAAGATAATTGTCGCAATCAACATGACCCAAAGAGTCAGATGACTAGAAGAAGAATCCCAAACTGTTAAGCCCTGATTAGGGTTGACGGATGAAGGTAAGACAAAAGGAAACAGTGCAAAACCAACAGTCAAAATAACCCCCGCAATACTGAATGCAGACGCTAAGAAAGCAGCGATAGGGCGACGCATAGCCAAGAACAAGCTAACGGCTAATGCCCCTAAAACACCTAAAGCCGGTGCAGCCCACATCCACGACCAAGTGGCGAAGTTTTGTAACCAGGCACCTTCAACCACAGAAACTGTTTTATTAAGTGGGTTAGAAGGAGCAGAAGGATCCACTGCGCTAGTGACTAATTGACCGTCCAAGCCTGCTACCCAAACACCCCCTAGGGCAAATAGCACGGCCACCACCACCGCGGTTATCATACCGAGTTTGCGAGCACGGTCGCCAACCGGGTCAACCACGCGCCAAGCTAATAAGGTAGCACCGTGAGTTACATGCATAAACAAGCTTAAAACACCACAAAACAGGGTAAATGGCGTAAATAAGTCAAAGAAACTACCGTGATAGAGAGGACGCATGGTGTTGGTTTCAACTTCAAACGGTACGCCTAAGATGACATTACCGAAAGCGACACCGAATACAACCGGCGCCACCACACCGGCAAAGGTTAAAATACCATCCCAGACGTTACGCCAAGCAGTGCCTTCGTATTTGCTGCGGTATTTGAAGCCGACTGGGCGCAGAATTAAAGCGACCAGCAACAACATCATGGCTAAATAGAAGCCGGAGAACGAGGCCGCATATAAAGCAGGCCAAGCGGCAAAAATTGCCCCGCCGGCGGTAATTAACCAGACTTGGTTACCTTCCCAGACCGGACCGACTAGGTTTAGCATAAGACGACGCTCAGTGTCTGTGCGACCAAGCACGGGTAGCAATGAAGCGACCCCTAAGTCAAAGCCATCCATAATAGTAAAGCCGATAAGCAAGACGCCCATCAACAACCACCAGATCACACGCAGGGTTTCATAATCTAATAAAATCATTGAGTTTTCCATAATAGGCTCCGTCCTTAGTGGGTCTGCACAGCAGTGGCTGGCAATTCACCGGTCAGCATAGAAGCTTGATCAGTAGGGGTATAGTACTCAGGCCCTTTTTTGATTGCACTTAGCATCACTTTGGTACCGACGATAAAGATGGTCAAGTACAAGGTGAAGTAAATCGATAAGCTAATCACCAGTGAGGTGACGGACAAATGCGATACGGCATAGGCGGTCGGTAAGATGCCGTCAATTACCCAAGGCTGGCGACCGTACTCAGCCACAAACCAACCGCACTCAATAGCTAACCAGGGGGTAAAGATACTCCACATGGCGAGTTTTAATGTGCGTGGGCTCTGGGCAATACGTCCCTTAATAGACAACCAGAACACTAGAGCAAAGAAGAAGACAAAGTAAAAACCAATGGCAACCATAATGCGGAAAGCATAGAACAACGGAGCCACATCAGGTACGGTGTCAATCGCAGCTTGTTGAATTTGCTCAGGCGTGGCGTTTTCAATGTCGTCGCGATACTTTTTGAGTAATAAGCCGTAACCTAAATCCTGCCAGTTTTCCATGAAGTACTCTTTGGATTCAGTGTCATTGACATCGGCTTTGGCACGTTGTAGGGCAGTGTATGCATCAATGCCCTTGATGATACGATCGTGGTTGCGCTTGACTAATTCCTTAACGCCCGGCATCACCTGGTCAATGGAGCGAGTACCGATAATACCCATGGCCCAAGGAATATGAATCGCGAAGTCGTTTTTCATTTCTTCTTGGTTAGGAATGGCAATGATGTTGAAAGAAGCCGGTGCGGGTTCAGTTTCCCACATCGCCTCTAAAGCTGCGATTTTCATTTTCTGGTGTTCACCGGCCAAGTAACCACTCTCGTCACCGAGCGTGATGGAACCGATAGAAACTAAAAAACCAAAAGCCGAAGCGACCACAATTGAACGCTTAGCCAGGTCTGTATTGCGTTTGCGCAATAAGTACCAAGAGCTGACTGCGATGATAAATACCGCACCCGTGATATAACCTGAAATCACCGTGTGCAAGAACTTAGCTTGCGCTACCGGGTTCAGGATGACATCAAAGAAGCTCGTCATTTCCATACGCATGGTTTCCGGATTAAAGACCGCACCGATAGGAAATTGCATCCAACCGTTGGCGATAAGAATCCATAAAGCAGAGAAGTTAGTTCCTAAAGCAACTAACCAAGTCACTGTTAAGTGAGCTTTTTTGGACATGCGGTTCCAACCGAAGAAGAACAGACCGATAAAGGTCGCCTCCAAGAAGAAAGCCATCAAGCCCTCAATGGCCAGCGGTGCACCGAAAATATCACCCACATAGTGACTGTAATAAGACCAGTTCATGCCGAACTGGAACTCCATCACGACCCCGGTACCCACACCAATGGCGAAGTTAATACCGAATAGGGCACCCCAGAAAAGTGTCATACGACGCCAGATATCACGCCCGGTGACCACATAGATTGTTTCCATGACAGCCAGCATAAAAGACAAGCCTAGTGTCAGGGGAACAAAAATAAAGTGGAACATGGCGGTTGACGCGAACTGCAGACGCGACAAACCAACTACATCAAATTCGAACATTACAGCTCTCCAAACAACGGAGCGATAGCTGGAGGGGCTTTTAAAGAATCCAAAAACCTACCATAACTTTCAATCCGTCTATTAATTGCTTACGTAAAACGTAAAGCTGATAATTACCACGAAGATTAATTACTACCCGCCGGCTTTTGATGATTTACCTGGCAAGTAAAACTAATTAGAACCACACCACACCGCCATAATACTCTTATAGCTTAAGGGTGTTAAGCGATTTATACAATAGCCGGTGGGGCTAATGCACGGTGCGGAAGCCAACGATCAAGTTGCGTCGGCACATGAACATAAGGCGGGAAACTGATGGTTTCGATAGTCTCAAATATGACCAATCGAAGCGCCGGCGTGCTCTCGATAATGGCAGCGATAGAAGCCGGCAAAATACAGAATAGACAATGCGCTGAGGCATGTGAAGTATGACTGTCAGAGTCATCAAAAGTGATCGTGTAGCTTAAGCGTTCACCCTTTGGGCCACAGATCTCTAGGGTGATGGCAGTCTTGGATGCATCGTCGGAGGGGTTTAAGCTACTATGTGCAGCCGGCATGAAAGAGCCCGCTAGGATGACAACCAGCGTAACCCACCACACTAAGAGACGATGCTTTAAATAGGACATTACTTATATTTCGCTCCACTAATGTAAAAAATTTTACACCAAAATAAATTTTGTTTCATTAGGAAGCTAAGTAATAACCCTAAAAACTTTGTGGTTTAAGATTGACGGCTGGATAGAATCAAACCGAAAGCGATCAAAGCAATCCCGACCAAGTGGTAGAGACGAATGCTTTCATTAGCAAAAATCGCCGCTAAAATCACTCCGAACACCGGCATCAGATGAATAAACAGACCGCTCAGCATTGGGCCAACACGACTGATGGCGACGCTATAGGCGACATAAGCAATCACCGAGGGGAAGATGCCCACGTAGAGCAAAGCCATTTTTGCATTGTTATTTAGGTAGATCGGTAGTTGGCCGCCGGATTCCCAGAGCCATAGCGGAAAGAGAGCAATCACGGCAATACCGATTTGTACGCAGGTCAGCGCCGTGCGATTCATGCCTTGTGGGGTGTTTTTCATCCACAGCGTGTAAATAGCCCAGCAAATCATCGCCGTAAAGATAATCAAATCGCTAGGATTAAAAGAAAAATTGAGCAGAGCGTTGATATCGCCATTTAGAATAATAGCGCCCACACCAATCAATGACAGCACCAGACCAATGGTCGGCAAGGTGTACATGCGTTGTTTATAAAAAATAACGCCAAATAAAATAATCAGCACCGGAATCGTCGAATTCAGCAATAAGGCATTGGTTGCCGTGGTCCCATGCAGACCAAGGTAAATCAGAGTATTAAAAGAAGTGACACCGACCAAGGCAGTCTTAATAACAAAACCTGCATGCTCTTTATAGAGGGGCCATTCGCGCTTAAGGTGTTTGTAGGCAAAAGGCAGTAAAAAGCAGAAAGCGATAACCCAACGCCAGAATGATAAGCTCATCGGACCAATATCATCTCGGACAATTCTACCGATAACAAAATTACCTGCCCAAAATAGCGGGGGAGCAATCAATAAAAACAGAGTGGTGATATTTAGGTTCTTGAACACGTCGACTGGTTTGAAAAATTTAGACTAAGGCTCAACTCTAAATGATTATTAGAGCTTTAGAGTAAAGCCTCCGTTTTGTTTACAATGCTGACTTAATTCTGACGGCATCAAAACAAAGGCCAGCTTATAAGATAGGCCCAGTGGCTTCAGTAAACTTAAAGGACTGAGATCAAATGTCGGAATATCAATAATCCAACACTAAGGCCCAGGCCATCTTATGGGTGGTTTTTTAGAGTAACAGGCGCCTTGTGAGCGCCTGTTAAGACCGATTAAACGGCTGCTAAAGCCTGTTCCAGATCGGCAATTAAGTCATCAATATGCTCAATACCGACCGACAAACGGACCATGTCTTCACTAACACCGGCTGCGGCCAGTTCCTTGTCGCTTAATTGACGATGCGTAGTGGTTGCGGGGTGGCAAGCCAGGCTGCGAGTATCACCGATATTAACCAAACGAATAAAGAGTTGTAAGGCATCAATAAAACGAGCACCACCTTCGCGACCCGCCTTAACACCAAAGGATAAAATCGCCGCCGGTTTGCCCTTAACATATTTTTTAGCTAATTCATGCTCGGGATGGTCAGGTAGGCCTGCGTAATTGACCCAAGCGACTTTTTCATGCTGATTCAGATACTCGGCGACTTTGAGGGCGTTTTCTGTGTGGCGCTCCATGCGTAAGCTGAGAGTCTCTAAGCCTTGTAACAGTAAGAAGGTGCTCATTGGACTAATAGCAGCCCCCATATTGCGTAAAGGAACCACACGAGCGCGTGTAATAAAGGCCGCTTTGCCCACATCCTTAACATAATTAACACCGTGGTAACTCGGGTCAGGGTTGTTTAACAAGGGGAAACGCTCCGGGTAATCACCCCAAGGGAAATTACCGCTATCAACAATCATGCCACCTAAGCTGTTGCCATGACCGCCAATGTATTTAGTCAGGGAGTGAACCACGATATCAGCGCCGAACTCAAAGGATTTCTGTAGCACCGGGGTCGCTACTGTATTGTCCACCACCACGGGTACGCCTAATTCGTGAGCGATTGTTGAGACGGCTTCTAAGTCGACAATATTGCCCAAGGGATTGCCGATGGATTCAACAAATACCAGTTTGGTG
The DNA here is from genome assembly GCA_030538235.1 of Alcaligenaceae bacterium. Classification (GTDB taxonomy): domain Bacteria; phylum Pseudomonadota; class Gammaproteobacteria; order Burkholderiales; family Burkholderiaceae_B; genus Oligella. The sequence continues at coordinate 228,325 of JAUNUJ010000002.1, read as the reverse complement.
CGTTCATCAACTAAATCGCGAATGCTTTCAGGGTTCTTATGGTCAAAGAATCTAACCTCAATCCCTTGTCTTGGCATGGTGTGAGCAAATAAGTTATAAGTGCCACCGTATAAGGCCGAGACCGAAACAATATTGTCACCCGCTTCGGCAATGGTTTGAATGGTATAGGTAATGGCCGCCATCCCGGAAGCCAGTGCCAAGGCACCTACACCGCCTTCGAGAGCAGCAACGCGCTCCTCGATCACGGCATTGGTCGGATTGGTAATACGGGTGTAGATATTACCGGCGACTTTTAAATCAAATAAATCCGCCCCATGCTGAGTATTATCAAAGGCATAGGAGGTGGTCTGATAAATCGGAACTGCAACCGATTTGGTGGTCTGTTCTGGCTTGTAACCGGCGTGCAACGCGATGGTCTCGTCTCTATAGTTCATGGTGTTCCTCTTGGGTGATTAAAGGCAATAATGCTGTATAGCGCTTATAGTAGCAGTTTTTGTTTTTTGCTTAGTTATAAGCATAGATGACAACAGAGGCTTAATAAAGAAAAACCTCTAAACTTGGGGTTTATACAGTATCTAGCGCTCACTTTTAGCCGCTCGGCGGTGGCGAATAATTTCTATCACGCCCGGCAAAACGGATAATAAAATAATCGCCAATAAGACCAGACTTAAGTTATCTCTGACGATAGGAATATTGGCAAAGAAATAGCCCAAGTAAGAAAAGATCGGCACCCAAAGCAAGGCACCAATCACATTAAAACGTGAAAAGCGACCGTAATTCATATCGCTCATACCGGCCACAAAGGGCGCAAAGGTGCGGACAATAGGAACAAAACGTGCAAGGATAATAGTTTTGCCACCATGCTTGAGATAAAAAGCGTGGGTTTTCTCTAAATAGACTCGCCTGAATATTTTCGAATTGGGATTGGCAAAGAGGCGGTGTCCGAAGTACTTGCCGATATGGAAATTGAGCGCATCGCCCAGAATAGCAGCGACCACTAGCAAACCAACCATCAGGTGAATATTCATTTCACCGATGGCGGCCAAGCCGCCGGCCGCAAATAGTAGTGAATCGCCGGGCAACAAGGGAGTAACTACCAGTCCCGTTTCACAGAAAATGATTAAAAATAAAATGGCATAAATCCATAGACCATAGTCATTAGCTAAAATCTGCAGATGTTGGTCAATATTGAGGATGAAATCGATAATGGCACCGAGCATATTAGTCTTCTTCTACAAAGGTTTCTTCACGTTTTTTGCGAATAGCGGGAAAGGCAACAACAAAGAGCAACGCCGCCGCTAGGATTAACAGAGTGAGTGATAAAGGACGTTCAATAAAATACATAAAATCGCCACGCGATAGTAACAAGGCACGGCGCAGATTTTCTTCCATCAAGGGGCCCAGTACCAAGCCTAACAATAAGGGTGCTCCCTCACAACGTAGTTTAAACCAGAGATAACCAATCACCCCGAATAGGGCAAAGAGGAAAATATCAAAGGTGTTGTAATTTAGGGAGTAAATGCCAATGGTGCAAAATAGCACGATCGCCGGAAATAGAAGACGATAAGGTACTTTTAACAGCTTTACCCAGATGCCGATAAGCGGCAGATTCAAAATAACCAGCATCAGATTGCCAACCCACATGGAGACAATCAAACCCCAGAATAAATCGGGGTGACTGCTCATCACTTGTGGGCCGGGCTGAATGCTGTGAATGGTCATTGCCCCCACCATCAAGGCCATCACGGCGTTGCCGGGAATCCCTAAAGTCAACAGTGGAATAAAAGAGGTTTGGGCCGCTGCATTATTGGCTGATTCCGGACCAGCCAATCCGGCCGGGTGACCGTGACCGAAGCGTTCGGGTTCTCGGGAGATTTTTTTCTCTAAGGTATAAGAGGCAAAGGATGAGAGCACAGCACCACCACCGGGCAAGATGCCTAGAGCCGAACCTAATAAGGTGCCACGAACCACGGCCGGAGCGGATTCTCTGACTTCTTTTTGGTTGGGATAGAGACTGCCGATTTTGTCGGTAATTTCCACACGATTCTCGCGTTGTGCTAGGTTAGACATAATTTCAGCAATTCCGAAGACTCCCATGGCCACAATGGCAAAGTCGATGCCGTCTTGTAGTTCAGGGTAGTTAAAATCAAAACGCGGTACCCCGGAGTTGACATCGGTGCCGACCATGCCCAATAACAGACCCAGAATAATCATGGCAATGGCTTTGATCAGAGAGCCGGAAGCCAGTACCACCGCACTAATTAGTCCCAATATCATCAGCGAGAAGTATTCGGCGGGGCCGAATTTGAAGGCGACTTCGGCTAATGGCGGGGCAAAAGTAGCAATTAACAGGGTGCCCACGCAGCCCGCAAAAAATGAGCCTAAAGCAGCAATGGCTAGGGCGGATCCGGCCCTGCCGCGCTTGGCCATTTGATGGCCATCCAAGATGGTCACGACGGCCGAGGTTTCTCCGGGTAAGGCCACTAAAATGGCAGTGGTTGAACCGCCATACTGGGCCCCATAATAAATTCCCGCCAGCATAATCAGACCGGCAGCCGGTGGCAACACATAGGTCAGTGGCAGCAGCATGGCAATGGTCGGAACCGGTCCAATGCCCGGTAACACGCCAATCAGGGTGCCTAGTAAACAGCCAAAAAAAGCATAAGCTAAATTTTCAACCGTGAAGGCAACTTGAATGCCTATCCATAAATTATCAATTAATTCCATCGTGCTTATCTAGTTCTGGGTCTGATTACTATCGGTGCTTTGCTTGATCTGCTCTGCTTTAGTCAGGGCGTTTATGGATTTAGCGCTGATCACCGTCGTCACATGGTCTTTGTCGTCGAGATCTTGAGCTAATTTGTTAATCATCGCCAGTTTCAATTTTGTTTGTTTAATCTTAAAGTAACAAGCAGTAATAGCGACGATTAATAAGATAGGGATCAGTACTTGTTGGTAGCTTTGCCATTCTGCAAAGGGTTGCGGGGCAAGTGGTAGAGCCAGTTTTAAGCCACGAATAAAGGCCAGATAAGAAAATAAGATCAGGAAAAGTGCGTTAGCCACAGCGACTCTTAAGCTGAACTCATGGCTGGCCATGCTGCTAAAAATGATCAAAATAAATATCGACAAATAAAACCCCAACGGCTCCAGCATAATCCCGAAACCCACCAGAGAGCCGATAATCATCACCAGAATATCCCAGTCAAAGCGCCCTACCTTGTGTTCTTCCTGTATTTTGCCGCGTAGCGCAGTGATGCTGAGAATGGCTCCTAAGATCAACAGGATAATCCCCAGATAATAAGGCAGATAGGCCGGCCCCATTCGTGCGGTGGTGCCCATAGAATAAGAGCTGGATGCAATGTAGGCAAAGAGTGCCCCGATCGCGATAAACATGATGCCGGACCAAAAATCTTGCTGATTTTTAATCATGATAAGAGAGTCCTTTGATACTTGAAGTTCAAACTTCTTAACAGAGTTTGTTTTGAATCGCTTTATATAATAAGCATGAAAACTATGGAAGGGGGTATTTTAAGCGATAACAGTGCTTTGAGTCCTTGGCCCATTAAGAATTGCGGAATGAAGCCATGTCTCCCTCCGCAATGCCCAACATAGTGATTAAGTCTGGGTAATTAGTTTGGTGACTAAATAGCCATCGAAGGTTTCCTGACCGCCCTCGCTGCCGATGCCGCTATCCTTGACCCCGCCAAAGGGAGCTTCAGGCATCGCTGAGCCCAGATGGTTAATATGCACCATCCCGGCCTCTATACTATTGGATAATTTGACGGAGGCTTGTAGGTTATTGGTAAAAGCATAGGCGGCTAAACCATAGGGTAAGCGATTGGCTTCGGCAATGACTTCGTCTAGGTCACTGAAACGATTGACCGGCGCCACCGGGCCAAAGGGTTCCTCGTTCATGATTTTGCAATCGTAATTTACATTGCTTAGTACCGTCGGGAGATAAAAGAAACCCTCTTGGTCAAGGCGTTCGCCACCGATCTCGATAGTGGCGCCATGGCGACGAGCGTCTTCGACAAAATCCGCCATGGTCTGCAAGCGACGCTCATGAGCAAGTGGGCCCATATCGACGGTTTCGTCCAAGCCGCTACCGATTTTTATATCAGAAAGTTTAGCGACGAATTCGCTTAAAAATTGATCGTACGCTTTTTCATGCACATAGATGCGAGTCGGTGAGACACAGGTTTGACCGGCATTGCGGATCTTGCTTCTGGCCAGCGAATGAGCCACTTTAACAATATTGGCATCATCGAGAATAATCACCGGTGAGTGACCGCCCAGCTCCATACTGACGGGCTTCATTTGAGCGCCTGCCAGAGCGGCCAACTGCTTGCCGACGGGTACAGACCCGGTAAAGGAAATTTTACGGACGATAGGCGAACGAATCAAATAGTCGGAGATAAATGGTGGATCACCCCAGACAATGTTTAATACCCCCTTGGGTAAACCGGCGTCCTCAAACATTTGGGCAATCGCCATAATTGAGCTCGGGGAGTCTTCGGGGCCCTTTAGAATAATCGTACAGCCTGCGCCAATGGCCGCGCTAATCTTGCGAATCGCTTGGTTAAATGGGAAATTCCACGGGGTAAAGGCGGCGCACACGCCAATCGGCTCACGAACCACATATTGACGAAAGTTTTCTCGCCGCGAGGGGATGATACGACCATAAATACGGCGACATTCTTCGGCGTGCCAATCGCAGTGGTCGGCACAACTAATGATTTCACCAATGGCTTGAGCGAGTGGTTTGCCCTGATCACGTGTTAGGTTGCGCCCAATCTGTGGGGCGCGCTCGCGAGCTAACTCGGCTGCTTTACGTAAGACCGCCGAGCGCTCCATGGGTGAGCTGTGTTTCCAACTTTTAAAGGCCTCAGCTGCTGAGGCTAGGGCATAATCCAGATCCTCTTGGCTTGCGCAAGGTAACTGCCCCAGCACCTCTTCTGTGGCCGGGTTGATAACATCTAGCGTCTTGCGATTCCCGACACCAATAAATTCGCCATTAATATAAAGACCCAATGCCGGGTATGTCTTGCTCATGACAGTCCTTAAGTAAATTTTTAGCTATAACAATGAAATATTAACCCTTGATATGGTTTTGATTCAAGGTGAAGGCCTTTTGTGCGCTATGGCAGTAAATTATTAGTACATTATTTACACCTGCAAATTAAAAGGAGGCTCTTAGGGAAATCCTCATTTTTGTGTATTCAAAAAGGCTTTAAAATTCATAGACTTTATCCATCAAACTTCGGAGACTAAACATGTCATTAAAAAAATGGATCATTGGCGCTGCGACTACTGCAATGCTCGTTACCTCAGGTGCTGCCGTTGCTCAGAGAGCGCAATTCGTCACCGTGTTAACCGGCGGCCAGAGCGGTGTTTACTACCCGGTTGGTGTGGCTTTAGCTCAGCATTATGCTGAAAGTATCGACAATGTTCGCGCAACCGCCCAAGTAACTAAGGCTTCCGCCGAAAACATGAACTTATTACAAGCGGGTCGTGGTGAGATTGCCTTCTCACTCGCTGATACGGTAGAAGACGCTTGGAATGGTCGCGAGGAAGCGGGCTTTAACGCTAAATTAGATAAGCTACGCGGTATCACTCGTCTATATAACAACTACGTACATATTATTGCCAACCCTGAGAGTGGCATTAACTCTATTGAAGATCTTAAGGGTAAGCGCATTTCAGTGGGTGCTGCACGTTCAGGCACTGAATTAAATGCACGTGCCATCTTTAAGGCGGCCGGTTTAGATTACAGCGATTTCTCTAAAGTTGAGTATTTATCCTTCGGTGAGTCTGTTGAGTTGATGAAAAATCGTCAGATTGATGCAACGTTACAGTCATCAGGTTTAGGCGTTGCGTCTATTCGTGACTTAGCTAGTGCGATTAAGATTAACGTGATTGCGATTCCTAAAGAAATCGTCGACAAGGTTGAGTCTGAGGCTTATGTGGTTGATGTGATCCCGGCCAATACCTACGACGGTCAGACTGAGGACGTACCCACAGCAGCAATTCCTAACTACTTGATTTCTCACTCCGGTGTGTCAGACGATATCGCCTATGAAATGACCCGAGTGGCTTATGAGAAATTAGATAATCTTAAGAATGCTCACAATGCCATGAATGCCATGGATATTAAAAATGCGATTTCTGGTATGCCGGTTCCGGTTCACCCCGGCGCCGAGAGATACTATAAAGAGCAAGGTATTATCGAATAATATTTATTGTTATGATTTTTTACCCCACTGCATGGTAACTCCCGTGTTGTGGGGTAATTTTTAATGTATTTCAATCCAAGTCTGTTTCTGTTTATTAACATTGCAGCATAATCGGAAGATATCATGAGTTTAAGCGAAACCGAAAGCAAACCCATAGTGCAGTTTGGTCGGGCGATTTTCTGGGTAGCAGTACTTTTTTCCAGTTTCCAAATTTATACGGCGGCATTTAGCCCCATTTCCAGTCAGGTGACTCGCGCGATTCACGTGGGCTTTGTTATTTTGATGGTCTATGCCATCGCGCCGCGATTCTTTAATCAGAGAGTGCCGATTTTGGGTTGGGCTCTCGGTTTACTCGGTTTCGGATTGAGCTTTTATCATTGGATTTTTGAATCTGATTTGACTGCCAGAGCCGGTGAAATGACTAATTTAGACATGGTCGTCGGTATTATTACGATTATCTTGGTCTTTGATGTGACTCGTCGCATGATGGGTTGGGCTTTACCGATTATCTGCGGTATGTTTCTGCTGTATGGTTTGTTCGGTGAGTATTTGCCGGGCCCGTTGATGCATCGCGGTTATGGTTTTGATCAGATTGTTGGTACGTTGTCCTTTGGTACTGAGGGGATTTACGGCACCCCGACCTATGTGTCATCAACTTATATCTTCCTGTTTATTTTATTCGGCTCCTTTTTAGAGCGTGCCGGTATGATTGATCTCTTTAGCGATTTTGCGATGGGAACAGTTGGTCATCATCGTGGCGGTCCGGCTAAAGTATCGGTGGTGAGCTCCGGCCTAATGGGCACGATTAACGGCTCCGGTGTGGCGAACGTCGTGACAACAGGTCAATTTACAATTCCTTTGATGAAGCGCTTTGGCTATTCAGCGCCGTTTGCGGGCGGGGTAGAGGCTACCTCCAGTATGGGTGGTCAGATTATGCCGCCGGTGATGGGGGCGGTTGCCTTTATTATGGCTGAGACGATTAACGTGCCCTATGTGGAAATCGTCAAGGCAGCGATTATTCCGGCTATTTTGTACTTCTTTACCGTCTTTATGTCGGTGCATTTTGAAGCAGGACGCAAGGGCTTACACGGTTTACCAAAAGACGAATGTCCTAATCCATGGGCGGCTTTAGCAACCAAGTGGTATTTATTAATTCCACTATTGGGTTTAGTGTATTTATTATTCTCCGGTTATACGCCATTGTTCTCTGGTACCGTTGGTTTAGGTTTAACCGCTATCCTGATCTTCGGTGCGGCAGCGATTCAAGGTGTGTCTAGTACGGCACTCAGATATATCTTCTGGATTTTATTAGGTATTGCTTGTTTGGGTTTCAAAGAGTTCGGTGTGTCCGCTTTCTTTGCGATTATTGCTTTTTTGTTGGTGGTCTTAAAGCTCAAGCGTGATGGTAGCAGTAGCGTGATTGGTGAGGCGTTGGAGTCTATGGCTGAGGGTGCGCGTCATGCGCTGCCGGTAGCCGTCGCTTGTGCGCTGGTCGGTATTATTATCGGTATTATCAATTTGACTGGTGTGGCTGCTGAGTTCGGTGGTCAGGTAATTGCTATTGGTCGTGATAATTTATTCCTAGCCTTGTTGCTGACCATGATTACTTGTCTGGTGTTGGGTATGGGTATTCCGACCATTCCTAACTATATTATTACTAGCTCCTTAGCAGCGCCGATTTTATTAGAGTTGGGCGTGCCTTTAATCGTCTCGCATATGTTCGTGTTCTATTTCGGAATTATGGCTGACTTGACACCGCCGGTAGCGCTCGCGTGTTTTGCTGCGGCGCCTATTGCTAGGACATCGGGCTTTACGATTAGTTTGCAGGCGGTGCGTGTAGCTGTTGCGGGTTTTGTGGTGCCTTATATGGCAGTGTATACCCCGGCCTTGATGTTGCAGGAATATACGCATTTCTATGAAGTAGTGATCGTAGTCTTTAAAGCAGCGATAGCAATTATTTTCTGGGCTTCAGGGGCGACGGGTTTCTTATTAACACGGCTCAATACCGTTGAGCGCATCTTTGTGATTGTTACTGCTGCCTTATTGGTTTGGGCTAATCCTTATTCCGATATGATTGGTTTTGCTTTGGCTGCCTTGTTCTTGGTTTGGCACTTGATTAAGTACAGACGCGATAAGGCGGCCGGTTTGCTTGAGATTAAACCGGTTGTCTTAAGGGATGCTGAGACTACACCTGAGGCAACGCCTGTCGCTAGTGGCTTAAAGGCTGATAACTAAGCGACGGTATGTCCATCTCGGCGGTTGCTACTAATTTATTTTTGGGAGTGTGTTTACAGTTGGCTTCAACCGCTGAAACCGCTCCCTCTTCTATGCCTGTTTTTGTGCCGGTGCAGGAATTTACTTTGGCCTGGGTTCACAGTATCGAAAAGGTTCGTTGGGAAGAGGATTATCACGTGATCCTGAGCCAACAATCGAACGATGGCCTAAAGGCGGATTTTGGTGGTGCTGTCGACGCAGGAGTCTCAGGGTCTATGGTGGTTGAGACCAACGAGCCTATCGGGATTGCCGAGTTCGTGGACTCAATCGAACATAAGCGCAGCGAACAGCCGGTATTGCTGGCAACTGCCGCACGTATCAGAGGTTCTGCAGCCGGTATGGAGCCGCCGGAAGGGGCGGTTTTCAAGGATGGTTGGTATCACTACACGCCGCTAATCGGCGAGCATCGAGAAATTCGTTTAACCCGTTCTGAGTTTGTAGCCGATTATGAATGGTGTGACCAGCAGGGCTGTCGTTCGCTGGCAGATATACTTCCAAGTGATGGTGGGGTCACTTTAATGTGGGCATGTGAAGCGGTTTCGAATTAAGTGTTTGAGCTTAATTTCTCAGCAAGCAATACTAAAATCACTCAAAACTGCCTAAATCCATCTAATTTCTTTTAATTCATCAGTGATTTATCTTGTGCTCCTATTTTGTAAATGGTAGCTTAGTTTGATTTGAACCTTCGTGGTGTTACAAGCTATGCCTTTAACTGATGACTTCGACCGCCAACATCTTTGGCATCCCTATGCGTCCATGACGGAGCCTTTGCCTGCCTTTAAAGTAGCCTCGGCCGAGGGGGTTTATCTGCAGATGGTTGACGGGACGCGCTTGATCGATGGCATGTCATCTTGGTGGTGCATGATTCATGGCTACAATCATCCGGCCCTGAATCAGGCGGCAATTGAGCAAATTAATCAAATGTCGCATGTGATGTTTGGTGGCTTAACCCATCAACCGGCCATTGATCTGGGCCGTGCCTTGCTGAATAGCTTAGCGCCACACTTAGAAAAGATTTTCTACGCTGACTCCGGTTCGGTGGCTGTTGAAGTGGCTTTGAAAATGGCGGTGCAATATTGGGCTGCACAGGGTCGTGGTGACAAACAAAATATCATTACAACTCGTTCCGGCTATCACGGTGATACCTGGAATGCGATGTCGGTTTGCGATCCGACCACCGGCATGCATAGCTTATTTGGTTCGGCTTTGCCGCAGCGCGTCTTTGTGCCGGCACCCAAAACACCCTATGGTGCGCCATGGGATCCTAGCGATATTGAGCCTTTGCGCCTTGCCTTGGAGCAACATCATTCACAGCTGGCGGCCATGATTATTGAGCCGATTGTGCAGGGGGCGGGTGGTATGCGTATGTACCATCCGAGTTACTTGCGTGAGGCGGCAGCGCTTTGTAAAGAGTTTGATGTACTGCTGATTCTTGATGAAATTGCTACCGGCTTTGGCCGTACAGGCAAGCTATTTGCTTATGAGCATGCAGATGTGGCGGCGGATATTATTTGCGTAGGCAAGGGCTTGACCGGGGGTTATATGACATTGTCGGCAACTATTGCAACTAAAGAGATTGCTGACACAATCAGTACACATGAGCCGGGGGCCTTTATGCATGGTCCGACTTTTATGGCAAATCCTTTGGCTTGTGCGGTCGCTGCCAAGTCTATTGAGTTGCTGCTTAATCAGGATTGGCAACAGAATATTGAGCGGATTGAGTCACAGCTCGCTAGTGGGCTTGAAGGGCTTAAGGCTCTGCCGCAAGTGGCTGATGTGCGTGTGCTTGGTGCTATCGGCGTGGTGGAAATGAAGCGACCGGTACGCATGCTTGAGATTCAGGCCCGCTGTCTGGAGCTGGGGATCTGGTTAAGGCCTTTTGGCAAACTGATTTATACGATGCCGCCTTATGTGATTAGTGATGAGGAGCTACAAACATTAATTGATGGTATTTGTACCATTGTGCGAGAAGAGGGAGTTTACTAAGCGTGGAACAGAGTAATTCGCTTTATCAATCCTATGCTGAGGAATTGGCTCAGATCAAAGAGCAAAACAGCTATCGTTATTTTAAGGATATTGCCCGTGACCCCACGGGTTATATCAAACTAAGTATGCAACCTCAGCCGACATCGAGCTTGGGGCTGATGTTAGATTTGAGCTCTAACGATTATCTGGGTTTATCCTTTGATAGTATCTTGCTTGAGGAGTTCAGGGATAGCTATGGCTTGCCTTTGCACTGTTTAGGAAGTGCTTCTTCGCGGCTTTTGACCGGTCATTTTGAGGAGCATGCCAAACTCGAACAGCTATTGGCCGAGTCTTTTGGTCGCGCGGCACTTGTATTTAACAGTGGCTATCATGCGAATTTGGGGATTTTGCCAGCCTTGGCTGATGAGCGCTCCTTAATTGTCTCTGATGAATTGATTCATGCCAGTATGATTGATGGTATTCGCTTATCAAAGGCGCAACGACAGCGCTTTGCGCATCAGGATTACGCACAGCTCGAGCAACTATTAATAGAAGCTGAAAATAATTCAACAATTGATAAAGTCTTTGTGGTGGTGGAAAGTGTCTACAGCATGGATGGTGATATTGCCGATTTGCGGGCATTGGTTCAGCTAAAAAACACCTATCCTAAAGTGATGCTTTATGTTGATGAGGCACATGGAATTGGTGTTTTTGGTGAGCGCGGCCTAGGTGTAGCAGAAGATCAAGGTATAATAGATCAGATCGACTTCTTAGTCGGAGCTTTTGGTAAAGCAATCGCATCAGTCGGCGGTTATTTGATTTGTGCGCCGGTTATCCGTGAGTACTTAGTCAATACGATGCGACCCTTGATCTTTTCCACCAATTTGCCGCCAATCAATGCCGCTTGGACAGCTTTCACTTTCAAGAAAATGCTCAGTATGCAAAAGGCGCGCGCAGATCTTCGTCAGCTCAGTATGAGTCTACGACAGGCCGTTTTGGACAGGGGTCTGGATTGTCCAGGTCAATCACATATTGTGCCCATAGTGTATGGTTCCAATCAGGTGGCGATTGACAAGGCCGCGACAATGCAGCAAGCTGGTTTTTATGCCTTGCCGATACGCTATCCGACAGTGCCTCAGGGTCAGGCTAGGGTGCGGATGTCATTACATGCAGCGCTGAGTTGGGGGCAGTTGGAGCCGCTGTTGGAGTATTGCTAGAGCCATGTTGTCAGCTTTTTTGGCTCTATAAGCCTTGTGTGTTCTTGCGTTGACGCCAAGGTGCATGTTAATCCGCAAAAAAAGTTTTATAATTTTATCTTCTGTTTATTTTAAAGAAAACATCGTGTCAAACTCACAAGATTATCGTATTGAAGAAGACCTACTCGGTCAGGTAGAAGTACCGGCTGATGTCTATTATGGGGTGCAAACCTTACGCGCAGTAAACAATTTTGACTTGTCAGGGGTGACCTTGTCACATTTTCCGACCTTCATCAACGCACTGGCAGTGGTCAAGCATGCCGCTGCCGATGCTAACTTCCAGTTGGGCGGTCTGAGCAAGAAAAAGCACGAGGCGATTGTGCACGCGTGTCAACGTATTGCTGATGGTGAATTCCACGATCAGTTTGTGGTTGATATGATCCAAGGCGGCGCCGGTACCTCTACCAATATGAATGCTAACGAGGTGATTGCCAACGTCGCTTTAGAGTATCTGGGTCACAACAAGGGTGAGTATAAGCAACTGGACCCTAATAACGACGTCAATATGGCGCAATCAACCAATGACGCTTACCCAACGGCTATCCGTCTGGGTTTGTTGCTAGGTCATGAGTGCCTTTTGCATAGTCTTGCTTGTACCATCGATGCCTTTAAGGTGAAAAGCAAAGAGTTTGAACATGTGCTGAAAATGGGTCGCACCCAGCTTCAGGATGCGGTTCCTATGACTTTAGGTCAGGAATTCTGCGCTTTTGCGACTAATTTAGAAGAGGATCTTGAGCGCTTGAAGACTTGGGCGCCTGAGCTTTTGCTCGATGTTAATTTGGGTGGTACCGCGATTGGTACGGGTATCAATGCCGATCCTGATTATCAGGGCATCGCTGTTCGTCGCTTAGCTGAAATTAGTGGTCACCCAGTTCGTGCCGCTAAGGACTTGATCGAAGCGACCTCTGATATGGGCGACTTTGTGCTATTTTCCGGTATGTTAAAGCGCACTGCGACAAAGCTTTCCAAGATTTGTAATGACTTGCGCCTGTTGTCTAGCGGACCGCGCACCGGTATCCAAGAAATTAATCTGCCGGCTCGTCAGCCGGGCAGTTCAATTATGCCGGGCAAGGTCAACCCGGTGATTCCTGAGGCAGTGAATCAGGTAGCTTTTGAAATTATTGGCAATGACTTGGCCGTGACGCTAGCTGCTGAAGCAGGTCAGTTGCAGCTTAATGTGATGGAGCCGCTAATTGCTTATAAGCTCTTTGACTCCACTCGTTTATTGCAGCGTGCGCTGGATATGCTGTGCTCCTTGTGTATCGACGGTATAACCGCTAACGAAGAGCATTGTAAGAATCTGGTACAAAACTCCATTGGTTTAGTTACCGCCTTAAATCCTTATATTGGTTATCAAAACTCTACCCGCATTGCCAAAAAAGCCTTTGCTACAGGTCGTGCGGTCTTAGAATTGGTGCGTGAAGAGGGTCTGCTTGATGAGGAGGTGTTACAAGAAATCTTGCGTCCTGAAAACATGATCACGCCGCGCTTGATCTCGGTAGAAAAGTAATTCTAATGACAGTAAGTGGTTAAAAACCAAGAGCAGTGAAGATGTTTTTTCACTGCTCTTTTTGATCGTCCTTAGCTAAAACTCTAAAGGGATAGTCACCGGGCCGTCATTAATCAGATGCACTTGCATATCTGCACCAAAGGCGCCGCTCGCAACATTTGGGTGACGACTTTTTGCATAGTTCAGGAATTTTTCATAGAGCGCCTCACCAAGCTGAGGATTGGCGGCATTGCTAAAGCCGGGACGGTTGCCGCGACTGGTATCAGCCGCTAGGGTGAATTGACTGACGACCAATAAGCCGCCATTAACCTGGCTTAGGGATAAATTCATCTTGCCTGCGGTGTCGCTAAAGATGCGTAGATTAAGTATTTTATCGACCGCTTTAGCGATTTGTTGTTCGCTGTCAGCGGGCTCGGCACAGATAAATACTAATAATCCGTGTTCAATGCGACCATGGCTTTGTCCATTGATGATTACTTCGGCTTCTTTAACTCGTTGGAGCAGGCATTTCATATAAAGTCCCTTTACTGATGAGTTGGATGGAAATGATTGCCATGACTTAAAAAGCAATGGCGCAATGCACTTATGATAAGTTATCCTTGAGAGCTTACGGGCAGATAGTCTTGTATTGTTCCATTCATTGTGTCTTGCATGGTTAGGGTTTAGGCCCGTCTTGAAAAATTTAGCATCATGAAATTAGAAAAAGGTATTTATTTTATCAGCGGTATTGATACCGATATTGGCAAAACGGTCTGTACCGGTATGTTGGCGCAACAGCAAATGGCGCTTGGACAGACGGTGATTACTCAAAAGTTGATACAAACCGGTGGTCAAGGCTTTTCTGAGGATATTGAGAAGCACCGAGAGTTGATGGGTCTGCAGCAGGGTGAGCGCTTCCTGGAGGATTTACAGGGTCTCACCGCGCCGGCAATCTATGCCTATCCGGCCTCACCCCATTTGGCGAGCAAGCTTGAAAATAAAGTCATCGATTTAGATAGAATTGACGCAGCAAGCCGGATATTGGCGCAGCGTTATGAGGTGGTGCTAATTGAGGGGGCGGGTGGTTTGATGGTGCCTCTAAGCGAAGAGGTGCTCTGTATTGATTATTTAGCGACCAGAGGCTATCCCTGCATTTTAGTCACTAGCGGACGTCTGGGCAGTATTAATCACACCTTGCTTAGTCTTCATGCTTTGCAACAATACAAAGTGCCTGTGTATAGCTTACTCTTTAACGCCCACGACGATTCACAGGATCCGTTGATTGCGGTAGAGACCAGACAGTTTCTACAAAGATATTTACAAAAGCATTTTCCTACTGCGCAGTTTTTTGAAGTAGCGAGCCTAAATTCTTAATTAAAACAACACTTTTCTGAACAAAAGGTTATAAATCCTTGATCTGATAAGGCAAAGCGCGTATACTCTTATATTCACTTAAATAAAAGTGGAAGTTTATCCAGAGATTTCAACCCAGGGTAATGTGCATCATTCATATGGCTACGCCATATGATATGCGGCTTTATAGAGTTCGCTCATAATTAAACACATTATCTGACGGGGCCAATACTGGTTATATTCAAGGTCAATCGCTCATCATCACAATATATCTTCATGTATTAAGCTTTGAGTCGTATGCCTTAAATGGGATCGGTGTCGTGTATTTATAAGAAAAACACACGCATCGTGTATGTAACTAAGTTGGAACAGGAACTATCATGATCCAAATGCAAACCACATTGGACGTGGCTGACAATACTGGTGCACGTAAAGTACAGTGTATCAAGGTGTTAGGCGGCTCTAAGCGCCGTTACGCTGAAATCGGTGACATTATTAAAGTCACTGTAAAAGAAGCAGCACCACGCGGTCGCGTTAAAAAAGGCGAAATTTACAACGCAGTCGTTGTTCGCACCGCTAAAGGTGTTCGTCGTAGAGATGGCTCATTAATCCGCTTCGGTGGTAATGCAGCCGTATTGTTAAATACTAAATTAGAACCAATCGGAACTCGTATCTTTGGCCCTGTAACTCGTGAGTTACGTGGCGATCGCTTTATGAAGATCGTTTCATTGGCTCCAGAAGTAATTTAAGGGGGTCAGTATGCAACGTATTCGTAAAGGTGACGAGGTCATCGTACTGGCAGGTCGCGACAAAACACGTCGCGGTGTTGTTTTAGCACGTGTTGGTGACGACAAGGTGCTTGTCGAAGGTATTAATGTCGCTAAAAAGCACGTTAAACCAAACCCAATGCTTAACAACCCAGGCGGTATCGTTAATAAAACTATGCCAATTCATATTTCGAATGTGGCTATCATTAACCCTGAAACCGGTAAAGCTGACAAAGTTCGCATCAAAGAGGTGGACGGTCGCAAGGTTCGTGTTTTCCGCTCTAACGACAAAGTCGTTGGCGAGAAGTAATAAGGGGTAGATGAATGTCTCGTTTACAAGAATTATATAACAGCAAAATCGCTGCCGATTTGAAAGAAGAATTCAAATACGACAGCATGATGGAAGTGCCTCGTATTTCCAAGATCACTCTTAACATGGGTGTATCAGAGGCCGTAGCAGATCGTAAAGTACTTGATCATGCGGTTGAAGACCTAAGCAAAATCGCTGGTCAAAAACCCGTTGTCACTAAGAGCCGCAAGGCAATTGCCGGCTTTAAAATCCGTGAGGATTACCCAATCGGTTGTATGGTTACTTTACGTGGTCGTCGCATGTACGAGTTCCTGGATCGTTTAATCCACGTAGCTCTACCTCGCGTTCGTGACTTCCGTGGTGTATCAGGCCGCTCTTTTGACGGTCGTGGTAACTACAATATCGGTGTAAAAGAACAAATTATTTTCCCCGAGATTGAGTACGACAAAATCGATACATTACGTGGTTTGAATATCAGCATCACGACCACTGCTAAAACCGACGAGGAAGCAAAGGCTTTATTAAAAGCTTTCAGTTTCCCATTCCGTAATTAATTAGGGGCAACGTTGTGGCTAAATTATCACTTATCAACCGCGATCTTAAGCGTGCTAAGTTAGTTGAAAAATACTCAGCGAAACGTGCGGCCTTACAAGCGGTCATTAATGACACATCCAAAACAGACGAAGAGCGTTACTTAGCTCGTCTGGAATTACAACAGTTACCTCGCAATGCAAATCCAACGCGCTTGCGTAACCGTTGTGCAATTACTGGTCGCCCACGTGGTGTTCTCAGTAAGTTCGGTCTAAGTCGTCACAAAGTACGTGAACTTGGTAACAAGGGTGAAATCCCCGGTTTAACTAAGTCTAGCTGGTAGGGAGAAGAATTATGAGCATGAGCGATCCAATCGCCGACATGTTAACTCGCATCCGCAATGCGCAGATGGTCGAGAAAGTATCGGTTTCTATGCCTTCCTCAAAGCTTAAAGTAGCTATCGCTACCGTGCTTAGAGACGAAGGTTATATCGACAGTTTTGAAGTAAAAGGCGAAAAAGCTAAAGCTGAGCTTGAGATTGCCTTAAGATACTACGCAGGTCGTCCTGTAATCGAGCGTATCGAGCGTGTATCCCGTCCTGGTCTTCGTGTATACAAAGGCAGCGGTGATATCCCTCAAGTTATGAACGGTTTAGGTGTGACCATTGTTTCAACATCGCGCGGCGTGATGACTGATCGTAAAGCACGTTCAGAAGGCGTTGGTGGCGAAGTTCTTTGCTACGTAGCATAAGGAGTAGTAACTATGTCTATGTCACGTATTGCTAAGAACCCGGTCGCAGTACCAAGCGGCGTTGAGGTAAAAATTACTGATGATAACATCCAGGTTAAGGGCCCTTTAGGTGAGCTAAATCAAGCCCTAACTGGTGATGTTATTGTTAAACTAGAAGACAACGAGTTATCTTTTGATGTTTCTAACGAAACTCGCTTTGCCAAAGCTATGTCAGGCACGATGCGTGCCCTGGTAAACAATATGGTTACCGGAGTTAGTAAAGGTTTTGAGCGTCGTTTAACCTTATTGGGTGTTGGTTTCCGTGCCCAAGTACAAGGTAGCGTTATCAAAATGGACTTAGGCTTCTCACACGATGTACTGCATGAGCTTCCAGAAGGTGTTACGGCTGAAACGCCAACGCCTACCGAAATCATCATCAAAGGTTTCGATAAGCAAGCAGTAGGTCAACAAGCTGCCAAGATTCGCGGTTACCGTCCTCCTGAGCCATACAAGGGCAAGGGCGTACGCTACTCTGACGAATACGTTCAGCTTAAAGAAGTTAAGAAGAAATAATAGCGCAAACAAGGATTTATCATGGATAAGAAAGTATCTCGTTTGCGTCGTGCAGCAGCGACTCGTCGCAAAATTGCTCAGTTACAGACCGCTCGTTTGGCTGTATATCGTAGTAATTCGCACATTTACGCAAACATTATTTCGCCAGAAGGCGACAAAGTATTGGTTTCCGCTTCTACTCTTGAGCCAGAAGTTCGCCAAGAGCTAAGCGATAACAATGCGAAAAGTGGCAATATTTCAGCCGCTACCATCGTTGGTAAGCGCATCGCTGAAAAAGCTAAAGCCGCTCAGATCGAAACGGTTGCATTTGACCGTTCGGGTTTCCGTTATCATGGCCGCGTTAAAGCATTAGCAGAAGCTGCTCGCGAAGCCGGTCTTAAGTTCTAAGGGAGTAGTCAAATGGCAAGAGCACAAGGTAGACAAGCAACTGACGAACGCGATGACGGTTTACGCGAAAAAATGATCGCGGTTAACCGTGTCAGCAAAACTGTAAAAGGTGGTCGCACCATGAGTTTTGCAGCGTTAACCGTAGTCGGCGACGGCGATGGCGGTGTCGGCATGGGCAAGGGTAAAGCCCGCGAAGTTCCTGTTTCTGTACAAAAAGCAATGGAATCAGGTCGTCGCGGTATGGTTAAAATCCCCCTAAAAAATGGCACTTTACATCATTCAGTTATCGGTAAGCACGGCGCTTCAACCGTTCTGATTTCACCGGCCGCAGAGGGTACTGGTGTGATCGCTGGCGGTCCAATGCGTGCGATTTTCGAAGTGATGGGTGTTCGTAACGTAGTAGCTAAGAGCTATGGTTCTCGTAATCCATACAACTTGGTACGCGCAACACTTAACGGTCTTGAGTCTTGTTTGACGCCCGAAGATGTGGCGGCTAAGCGTGGCAAGTCCGTAGAAGAGATTTTGGGGTAAGCCATGTCAGAGAAAAAAATTAAAGTTACTCTAGTACGCTCTGTTATCGGCACTAAACAAGACCATCGCGCAACAGTTCGCGGTTTAGGTCTTGGCAAGATTAACAGCAGTCGTGTATTAGTCGATACGCCTGAAGTACGCGGTATGATCCGTAAAGTGGATTATTTAGTATCCGTGTCTGAGGCTTAATCGTTTAAAGGAATAGAGATGTCAGTAACACAACTGAATACATTATCGCCTGCTGAAGGTAGTAAAACAGAGCGCCGCCGTGTTGGTCGCGGGGTTGGTTCAGGTTTTGGTAAAACGAGTGGTCGTGGTCACAAAGGCCAGAAATCGCGTTCAGGCGGTTTCCACAAAGTTGGCTTCGAGGGCGGTCAAATGCCTTTACAACGTCGTCTGCCAAAGCGTGGTTTCAACTCAATGACTAAGCACTTAAACGCAGAAGTACGTTTATCAGAGTTGCAATTAATGCAAGCTGAAGAGATCGATTTAGCAATTCTTAAACAAGAAGGCGTCATCGGTCAAAGCGTTCGTTTTGCTAAGGTTATCAGCTCAGGCGAGTTATCCCGCAAGGTTAACTTAAAAGGCATTAAAGCGACAGCCGGCGCTAAAGCAGCGATCGAAGCGGCTGGCGGTTCATTAGCTGAATAAAGGGGTTAAAGTTGGCTAAAGCACAGAGAAGGAATCAAGAAAGTGGCGCCAAATATGGCGACTTAATGAAGCGTATTCTATTCTTGGTTACCGCTTTGGTAGTCTTCCGTTTAGGAACACATATTCCTGTGCCCGGTATTAATCCGGGCGTTATGAAGGATTTGTTCGCTACCCAAGCAGATGGTATCTTAGGCTTTTTCAACATGTTCTCGGGTGGTGCATTGGAGCGTTTCTCCGTCTTTGCACTAGGGATTATGCCGTATATTTCATCATCAATTATTATGCAATTGATGACGGCCGTAGTCCCATCCCTTGAGGCCCTGAAAAAAGAGGGTGAATCGGGTCGTCGCAAGATTACCCAATACACTCGCTACGGAACAGTGCTGTTAGCATTATTCCAATCATTTGGTATTGCTTCGTTCATTCAGAACTTCGAGGGCTTAGTATTTACGCCAGGTGCAATGTTTGTATTTACAACGGTTGTGTCCTTGGTTACCGGTACGGTGTTCTTGATGTGGTTGGGTGAGCAAATTACTGAACGTGGTTTAGGTAATGGTATTTCCATCCTGATCTTCGCCGGTATTGTGGCTGAATTGCCTACAGCAATTTCCAATATGTTTGATTTAGTTAGTAATAACCAAATCAGCACAATCGCTGCTTTGTCAATTTTTGCGATTGTCGTAGCGATTACAGCCTTTGTGGTCTTCGTTGAAAGAGGTCAGCGTCGAATCACAGTGAACTATGCAAAACGCCAAGTTGGTAATAAAATTTATGGTGGTCAGAGTTCTCACTTGCCATTGAAGTTAAATATGGCCGGTGTGATTCCCGCGATTTTCGCTTCATCCATTATTTTATTCCCGGCGACAATTGCCAGCTTTTTTTCGCAGGCAAACGAAATTCGTTGGTTGAGTGATTTATCAGCGGCTTTGCAACCTGGTCAGCCTTTATACATTACAGTGTTTACTGTGTTGATCATTTTCTTCTGCTTTTTCTATACGGCCTTAGTTTTTAATAGTCGTGAAACTGCAGACAATCTAAAGAGAAGTGGTGCGTTTATTCCGGGTATTCGCCCGGGTCGTCAAACGGGTCAGTATATCGATAAGATTCTTATGCGTTTAACCTTAGTTGGCGCAATTTACATCACCTTAGTGTGTTTAGTACCGGAATTCTTACGTATGCAATGGCAAAATATCCCCTTCTACTTTGGGGGTACCTCGTTATTGATTATTGTTGTCGTGAGCATGGACTTTATGGCTCAAGTACAGACATATCTAATGTCGCAACAATATGATTCACTACTTAAAAAGTCTAGCTTTCGTGGCTCGACAATGATTAGATAAGAAAGTTTTAGGTATTAGCATGGCAAAAGATGACGTCATTCAAATGCAAGGTGAGGTAATTGAAAACCTCCCCAATGCAACATTCCGCATCAAGTTAGAAAATGACCACGTTGTATTAGGTCACATTTCCGGCAAAATGCGTATGCACTATATTAGGATTCTGCCCGGTGATAAAGTCACTGTGGAGCTCACGCCCTACGATTTGTCTCGTGGAAGAATCGTTTTCCGTTCTAAATAAACGGTACAAATAAGGAGTCAACCATGAAGGTAATGGCATCGGTAAAACGGATCTGCCGCAACTGCAAGATTATTAAACGTCATGGAGTTGTGCGTGTAATTTGTACAGATCCACGTCACAAGCAACGTCAGGGTTAATCCTGCGTAGTTACAAGTAAGAGGAACAGTCATGGCCCGTATTGCAGGCATTAACATTCCGCCGCATCAACATGCAGAAATTGGTCTTACCGCTATTTACGGTATTGGTCGTAGTCGCTCTCGTCAAATTTGCGAGGCGATTGGTATCGAATACTCCAAAAAGGTAAAAGACTTAACAGATGCAGAACTCGAAGCGATTCGTGAGCAATTAGCTCAGTTTATCATCGAGGGTGATTTGCGACGTGAAGTACAATTATCAATTAAACGTTTAATGGACTTAGGTACCTATCGTGGCATGCGCCATCGTAGAGGTTTACCGGTTCGTGGACAGCGTACTCGCACAAATGCTCGTACCCGTAAGGGTCCGCGTCGTGCAGCTATGTCCTTGAAGAAATAATTTGGGGTAGCAAATTATGGCGAAAGCTTCTAGCGCAAGTCGTGCGCGTAAAAAAATCAGAAAAGTAGTTACTGACGGTATAGTACACATTCAGGCTACTTTCAACAACACAATCATCACAATTACTGACCGTCAAGGTAATACCTTGTCATGGGCGACGTCGGGTGGCGCGGGCTTTAGAGGCTCTCGTAAATCGACGCCTTTTGCAGCGCAGGTTGCAGCCGAGTCAGCGGGACGTGAAGCTTTAGAATATGGTATTAAAAACCTAGAAGTACGTGTAAAAGGTCCTGGCCCTGGCCGTGAATCTTCTATTCGTTCACTTAATGCGCTAGGTATCAAAATTACCAGTATTACTGACGTAACACCACTTCCCCACAACGGTTGCCGTCCGCCAAAACGCCGTCGCATCTAATATAGGATTAAGGGAAAAAAATGGCACGTTATACTGGTCCAAAATGTAAACTTTCACGTCGTGAAGGTATCGATTTATTCTTAAAGAGCGCTCGTCGCCCTATCGATTCTAAGTGTAAATTTGATTCTAAACCTGGTCAGCATGGTCGCACTTCAGGTCAGCGTACTTCTGACTATGGTGTACAGTTACGCGAAAAACAAAAACTTAAGCGTATGTACGGTGTACTGGAAAAGCAGTTCCGTAAATACTTCAAAGAAGCAGAACGCCGCCGTGGTAATACCGGTGAGACGTTGATCCAATTGCTTGAGTCTCGTTTAGATAACGTCGTATACCGCATGGGCTTTGGCTCAACTCGTGCAGAAGCACGTCAGTTGGTAGCTCACGGTGCGATCGAGTTAAATGGTCACAAGGCTGATATTCCATCCATGATCATTAATGCCGGCGATGTGATTTCTATTCGTGAAAAATCACAAAAGCAATTACGCATTAAAGAATCTATGGATTTAGCATCAAGCATTGGCTTACCTCAGTGGGTTGAGGTAGAGAGCGCCAAGTTCTCGGGTGTTTTCAAACAAGCTCCTGAGCGCGCTGATGTTGCACAAGATATTGACGAGTCACTAGTAGTTGAATTGTACTCTCGTTAATACGATTGAAATACAGCACGAGTTCTTTCTATTCGTGCTGTATTAAATTCTGTAGATGCTCTATGCTCTACGGTATGTCGAAGAATTCTCTTCACCCGAAGGATATCCCTTCAACTAGCTATATTTTATTATCCATCAGCCTTATCGGTGTAACGAGCCGAGGGTATTGAAAAGGAATATTTTTACATGGCACAACCATTTTTAAAGCCTCGTTCTATTGAGGTAAAAGCTGAATCAGACTTCAAAGCCAAAGTGATTATGGAGCCGTTTGAACGCGGTTTTGGCCATACTCTTGGTAATGCGTTACGTCGCATCCTATTATCTTCAATGACCGGCGTTGCCGTGACTGAAGTACAAATTGAGGGTGTGGTTCACGAATACTCTACTATCCCGGGTATCGGTGAGGATGTCGTTGATATCTTACTGAACCTCAAGGGTGTTATCTTCAAATTACACGATCGTGAAGAAGTCACTTTAGTACTCAATAAAACTGGTGAAGGTTCGGTAACTGCTGCGGATATCGAATTACCGCACGACGTTGAAATTCTTAACCCGGATCACTTAATTGCGACTTTAACTGAAAAAGCAGAATTAAAGATGCAAATTAAGGTTGAAAAAGGCAGAGGTTATGTGCCCGGTAACGTACGTACCTTAAAAGAAGATCGTCAACATACCTTAGGTCGTATCGTTTTAGACGCATCTTATAGCCCAATTCGTCGCGTTAGCTATGATGTTGAAAACGCCCGTGTTGAGCAGCGTACTGACTTAGACAAACTAATTATTGATATCGAGACTAATGGCGTTATTTCTGCAGAAGAAGCAGTGCGTGAAGCGGCTCGTATCTTGATGGATCAAATTTCTGTATTTGCTGCACTTGAAAGCGATCCTCAGGAAATTGAAGCACCGGCACGTGGCACGCCTCAGATTGACCCGGTCTTACTACGTCCTGTTGATGAGTTAGAGTTAACCGTACGTTCTGCTAACTGCTTGAAAGCTGAAAGCATTTACTACATTGGTGATTTAATCCAGCGTACTGAAAATGAGCTTCTGAAAACACCTAACTTAGGTCGTAAGTCTCTTAACGAGATTAAAGAAGTATTGGCTGCTCGCGGTTTAACCTTAGGTCAGAAACTTGAGAACTGGCCACCGATTGGTTTAGAGCGTCCTTAATTTTTTACAATAAAGAGCGGCTTTGTTTACTTAAGCTCGCTCTTTATTGTAAAATATGCGATTCGTTTTTGGCGAATTTTACCGAACCCGGTCCGCTGCCTAGCAGATAGAAGAACCGGTCTAGCGAGTTTTAGTGTTTTAACACTCAAAGCTATTAATAAGATTTATTTTTTAGGAAATTATCATGCGTCATCGTAATGGTTTACGTAAACTTAACCGCACTTCGGCTCACCGCACAGCTATGTTCCGCAACATGTCTGTTTCTTTAATTGAGCACGAAGCTATTAAAACTACTCTTCCTAAGGCTAAAGAATTACGTCGTATTATCGAGCCTTTAATCACCTTAGCTAAGAACCCGACAGTTGCTAACCGTCGTTTAGCATTTGCTCGTTTGCGTGATCGTGACGCAGTGACCAAATTATTCAATGACTTAGGTCCTCGTTTCCAAGATCGTCCGGGCGGCTACACTCGTATTCTTAAAATGGGTTTCCGTCAGGGTGATAATGCACCTATGGCCTACATGGAACTTGTTGACTATGCTGATCGTCAAGAAGAATTAGCAGGCGACGAAGAGTAATTTACTCTTGCCAGATATACAAACAGCCCCAAAGTGTGATACTTATGGGGCTGTTTTAATATCTGCAGTTAATATTTTTTAAACGCTAGTAGTGTTTTAAATTAGTCTGCGTTTTAAGCCTCTTAGCGTGTTTTGCCTGTACCGCCCTTGATATTATTAAAGATCTCACCTAGGGCAATCACAACACAGCATATTGCCATTAAAATCAATGATATTGCTGCGGCAGCAGGTAAGTCCGTACCGCCCTCAGACACCTTGTTATAAAGCAGCAGCGGTAGGATATTCATCTGTGTACCGACTAGGGCGAGTGCTGTACCGTAGGCACCCATTGCCACTGCAGAAGTCAAACAAAAGGCAGCCACAAAGCTGGGGATCAGTTGTGGCACCATAATTTCCCAGAGGGTGCGGATACGCCCGGCCCCTAGGCTTCTAGCGACCGATAGTTGCACTTTATCAAAGTTTTGTACCGCCGGCATCATAATCATCACCACACGTGGGATTAGATAATAAGAATAAGCAAAGCCTAAGCCCATGGGTGAAAAGATAAAGCTCCCAACAACCGCAGGATCGGCGCCTAAAAATCCCAGTAGCTGAGTAACAAAACCGGCCCGCCCGAATGCCAAGATAAAACCATAGGCCACAATTAAGCCAGAAAAAGTCAAAGGCAGTGAAATCATGAAGAGCAGCATGGTTCTGCTGCTGGATTTCATGCGACTGAGGGCAAGGGCTACACAGAAGCCGACAATCACAGAAATAGAGGCTGCGGCTAGTCCTAAGATTAGCGTACCAAGTAATCCCCGATGAAATAGATTGTCTCCTAACACTCTTGGAAATGCCGTTGTGTCTGAAATAGCCTCAAACAGTATCATTGAAACAGGCAATATGAAAAACAGCACAAACAACACCGCTGCCGGTGTGGCGAGGATTCCGAAATGTGTTCTGGAGATTTGCATGGTATTAGCTTTTATCTTCTAGATAATGTGAGGCTAGCGCAGCTATGAGTGATGCTTGGATTCAATTGAACCCAAGCATCGTCGGTCAGACGGTATTGCTATTTAGATAAAACCGCTTTAGCCCATTCGGCATCAATCGTTGGTTTTTGTTCAGTAGCTTTGGCGATCTCTACAGGTTTAACCTGCGGTGCATCTTCCATCTTTGCAGCAACATCATCACTTAATTTAACGCCAGGGACTGATGGACGTACAAAGCCTTCAGCAAAACGCGCTTGACCTTCATCAGTCATGATAAAGTTCAACCAGAGCTTAGCGGCGTTAGGGTTAGGACCATTTTTTACTAAACTGATAGCATAAGGAGCGGCAGCAGAACCTTCCTTTGGTGTGACCACAGCGATGCTATCACCCATGCCGTCAACGTATTTAGCCTTGAGACCATCGTTTTCGTAGCCGATCCAGATAGGGATTTCGCCTTTAAGGAATTGCGCATAAGGTGTGGTACCCACAGTACGCAAGACATTACCGCTTTTTTGTAACTCGCCTAGGTACTCAATCCCTTTAGAAATATCATCCATATCGCCACCGTGAGCAAAGTTAGTGGCAAATACAATCACTTGACCTTGACCGGTAGAACGAGGATCTTGGTAAACGATAGCGTTCTTGTATTCAGGTTTTAATAAGTCTTCCCAAGTTTCAGGAATATTTTTTACTAGTGCCGTATTAACCAGCAAAGCGATATTTAATTGGTGTACAGCGAACCATTTAGCGTCTGCATCTTTTAAATCGTCCGGTAAGCGATCATAGTTTACCGGTTCAAAACTGGTCACCACGTCTTTAGCGACCGCATCTAATGCCGACGCGGCAAAGTAGTACGCCGTATCCGCTTGAGGACGGTTACGAGCCTTGTCTAATGCGACCACTGTGGCTGCTGAGCCAAGGTCGTTATAAACCAACTCGACACCGGGATATCTTTGTTTAAAGGCGGCAAATTGAGCTGCCCAGTTTGCCCAAGTAGGGCCGGTATCAAAAGACACCACCATGCCTTCTTTTTGGGCCGCTTCATATAAGGTTTTTTCACCCTCATATAACTCAGCGCCTTCAAACGCTTGAGTGCTAAAAGCCAATACACTTAAACCTAAGGCTGATAGGAGTTTTAATAGACGTAAATTTTTCATGATTTCTCCGAGAAAGAAAATTAATGAAGTAAGTGAATAGCACGAGCAGGGATGGTAATGCGAGTAAATGGCTCGCGCGATAGGGTATCGACTTGCAAAATATGGCTAACTATTTTTAAGTCCAGACGGCGTGTCGCGCCCAGAAAGCGATCACTGAGGACTTCACCCTCTAATAGGGTGTGATGCTCGCTAGGGTGATGTCCCGGAAGAATACTTTCGGGTCGAATCATGGCGACCATGGGGGTACCTGCGCTTAGATTTTCGGTGTCACAGCGTAGTAGACCCATGGGCGTTTTAATATGATTGCGCTGTTCGCTGACGGTGCATTCGATTAAATTGGTTTGTCCGATAAATGACGCGACCCAACGATTGACCGGACGGTCATAGAGATTCTGAGGGCTGTCTAATTGCTCAATTTTGCCGTCTTTCATCACGGCAATACGATCAGCGATAGATAAGGCTTCCTCTTGGTCATGGGTAACATGCAGGGTGGCAATATTAGCGGCACGTTGCACCGATAAAATTTGCTCACGCATTTCCACGCGCAAGGCGGCATCCAGTGCAGAGAGAGGCTCATCAAGCAATAGCGCTTTAGGATTAAAAACCAATGCTCTGGCTAAGGCAACTCGCTGTTGTTGACCGCCGGACATATTAGCGGGCATATGATTCATCCATTGGGCGAGGCTGACTTTTTCCAACGCTGATTGGGCCATTTCCAGTCGTTGCTTTTTATTGACGCCCCTGATTTTTAAGGGGTAGGCGACATTTTGCAGCGCCGTCATATGGGGAAAAAGACCATATGATTGAAATACGATACCGAGCTCTCTGTTTTCAGGAGCTTCGTGGGTGATGTCTTTACCATTTAACAAAATACGCCCGGATTGTGGCTGATTAAAACCCGATAACATCGTTAATAAGGTTGATTTCCCGGAACCGGAGGGACCAATAACAGCTAAGAACTCACCATCTTCGATAGTTAAGTTGATGTCAGTTAAGCCATTGTGGCTTTGGCCATATCTAAAATTCACATGATCAAACTGAATCGGCACGATCAGGACCTCTTTTGACGATTAAATAATTGTGTAGCTGAACTTCCGACTGAGGATAGAATGGCTAACATTAATAAAATTACCGTGGCGGCACAGGCAAAACCGGTGGCCCCATAAAACGCTTGTAATAAAACCACCGGATAGGTTCTGGTTAAGAAACCGGCAATTAGATTCGATAATTGAAATTCACCGATCGATAGGGCGGTGACCATCAGAAGTGACGACAGGATGCTGGTGCCGATAAGCGGTAGCACGATGTCTCTTAATCTGACCCAAAAAGAAGCGCTTAAACTGGCTGCTACTTGTTCGAATTTAGCGATTTGTCGTTGCTGCATATCAGACAGCACGGTGCTGATGGTATAAGGCAGGGTAAGTACAACATGTCCGGCAATTAATAGCCAAAGACTACCTAGCCAAGGTAGCGTATCACTTGAAAAAACAAGGATAAAACCAAAACCCAGCACCAAATCAGGCACAGCGATAGGTAGTAAGGCCATGATTTTGGCGGTTAGTTTGACGCCTCTTTTGGCGCTTGAATAGATTGCGTAGGCGAGAGGAATGCCGATAAGTAGATTGAGAATACCGGTCGCTATAACGACTTTCAGACTGGTGCTGAATGCTCGTTGAAAGCTGGGGTCTGAGGCTACTTGAGTAAACCATTGTAAAGTAAAGCCTTGGGGTAATAGGGTATTACTCCAGGTCTCACCAAATGAGCCTAAGAGCAGCAAGAATATGGGTGTAAATAGAAAAAGGAGATACGCAAACAGAATAAAAATCACGCTAGACTCCTGATTGCAGGAAATTTTGATGAATCAGTCTAGCATTTGATTTTGACAATAAAATGACGATAATTCGGAGTTATCTTAAGTAATATTCAGCGATTAATCGTATGGTTTGCTCCACGGTTTCGCAGTAAATAACGCCGGGTACGTGAGGGGCCGGACCCAAAGCTAACACCAAGTGTTCAAATTGCATCCCATACGCCATTTCGGAGATGGTCCCATAGCCTCCACCCACAGCAACCAAGACCGGACAGGCTTGGGCAATAATGGCATTGCGCGCACGACCTATGCCGGTGGCGAGAGGAATCCCGATAAAATCATTAGCCAAGCGCCAGTCCTCGTCGGGTAAAAGGCCGATCGCGACCTCTCCGGCTGCTTGATAACCTTTAGCAACGGCTTCCATCACACCATTTTTGCCACCACAAACCAGTTGTAAACCGAGTTCGGCGAGTGCGGTGCCGAGGGCTTCAGCGAGCAACATCTCTGCTTGCTTTGCTTCTCGAGGGCCGATGACCCCCACTGGCAAACGACGTAATTTTCCCTTGAGTTTTTTTAAAGCTTGTTGGGCTGAGATGGATTCCAGTCCCTCAGCGTTGTGGGAGACTTTATGCCAAGAGAGGTTCCAAGGATCAAATTGATAGGAATCAGAATCGTTGACCGCACTCTGAGACGGTGCGGACAGTTTTTTGTACAGTGTCTGTTGTTCGGGAGACCATAAAAATAAATATTGCATCGTCAGTTTATTAGTTTGGGTTTTAAATGCTTAATAGTATAAAGTGTGATGCGCGTTTTTAATATTAGTAAAGCAGTTTGAGTAGATCAACCGGTGGTTCAGTTTTATGGCGATCATTTCATCGCTACAGTGCTTAGAGCTTCTGATTAACACCGTCTCCATTAAGCCCTACATATACATCATCCGTGGCAATACCATCACAATATCCGGGAATAGAGTGATTAGAATCACGCCTAGCATTAACATCAAGAAAAATGGCAAAGCGGCGATGGATAAGTACCAGATATCCTTGCCGGTCATCCCCTGAAGTACAAATAGGTTTAAACCGACCGGTGGGGTAATCTGTGCCATTTCAACGACCAAAACCAAGAACAGACCGAACCAGAGCGGATCGATGCCGGCGGCTTGTATACTGGGAAACAAGATGGCGGTGGTAAGGACGACAATTGAGATGCCATCAAGAAAACACCCCATAATCACAAAGAACAATGCCAATACAGCAATCAGGGCGTAGTTATTGAGCCCTAGGCCGGTAATCCACTCAGCTAATAACATCGGGATATTCGAGTAACCCATGGCCACTGTTAAAAACGCCGCACCAGCTAGGATAAAGGCGATCATCGAGGAAGTGAGCATGGCAGAGAGCAGGCTTTCTTTGAACATTTTCCAGTTTAAGTCGCCATAAATCCACGTCAAAATCAATGAGATCACCACACCAACCGCAGCGGAGTCGGTGGGACTGGCAATACCCATATAAATCGAACCCATCACGCCGATAATCAATAAGGTCACCGGAATCAAGCTACCACTGGCTTTGATCTTTTTGATCAAGGAGGTTGGCGGGTCTTTTTTAGGTACTTTAGCGGGATTAAGTAAGGACCAAATCGCCACAAAACCCATAAATAAGCTGATCATCATGAGCCCGGGGATGATGCCAGCTACAAATAAGCGAGTGATGGAGACATCAGCGGCAACGCCGTAAACAATCATAATGATTGATGGCGGAATCAGTAGGCCGAGGGTACCGGAGCCGGCAATGGTACCGATCACCAGTTTTTCATCGTAGCCACGAGACTTTAATTCGGGCAAAGTGACTTTGGCGACCGTGGCGCAAGTGGCCGCAGAAGAGCCGCTAACGGCTGCAAAAATGCCTGAGGCCACTATGCCCACATGACTTAGGCCACCCGGTAGGCTGCGCATCCACGGTGCTAAGCCGTTAAATAAGTCGCCGGAAATACGTGAACGAAAGAGGATTTCTCCCATCCAGATAAACATGGGTAAGGCCGCTAAAGACCATTCGGCGGAAGAGCTCCAAATATTGGTAGCCATGACGCTTGTAATCGGAGCGCTGGAAAATAGTAAAATTCCCACAATCCCGGTTAGAAATAGCGCAATGGAGACCCAGACGCCGAGAGCTAGAGAGCCGATCAGCGTAAAGACCATCATCAGGGAAAATATCACCTCAGTCATTTGAACCCCCTGCTTTACTCATCTCGCCGACATCAGCGGGATCGATGGTGACTAGCGCCTCGGAGCGACCATAACGGAGCATTTCGATAAAAGTATCAATGCAGGCGATACTGAAGACTACCGACCCCACAGCTAATCCTGTTTGCGGGATCCATAGAGGGAAGCGAACAAGGCCTGTTGCTGTGCTATTCCATCGCCAAGAGTCTATCATTAATTCAATTAGGCTATAGCTTATCAGCAGCGCCACCATCACACCAAGAAGGGCCACTAATGTATGGGTCCAACGGCGCACAGTGGCTTGCAAACGAACTTCCAAAAGGGTGACACGGATATGTGAGTTATGCCGTAGGGCCATGGCTAAGGATAAAAAAGTGGCAAAACCCAAGGCATAACCGGAAAATTGTGCGTAAGAGGGGATTAGTAGCCCGAAGCGTTTGTCGAACAAGGCATGGGCTACATAATCAATCATATTGAATGTGACCTGGCTAAAAATAATCAGCACGATCATCACTAAAGATAATGCAGCGCCGGCCCCACTTATCTTATAAAGCAGATTGAGACTTTTGCGCATCATAAACCCTACTACTTATTAAACTCGGCGATGATAGCCTCGCCCTCGGCGCCGGCTTCTTTACTCCATTCGGCGGACATTTGTTCGCCGATTTTACGTAATGCCTGGCGTAATTCCTCGGAACCTTCACTGAACTCAATGCCATTGTCAATTAAGGTCTGGTTTTGTTTAAGCGTTTCCTCTTTGGACATTTCCCAACCGCGTTCTTCCGCTTTAGTAGCAGCGTCTAAGACGGCTTTTTGGGTCGTCTCATCAAGAGAGTCCCAACTGCGTTTATTGACGATAATGGCATTTTTAGGTAAGAAAGCCTGGACATCGTAGTAATAGTTTAAAAAGTCCCAAGCCGCCGAGTTCACACCGGTCGATGAAGAGGTGATCATGGCGTTGACGCGACCGGTGCTAAAGGCTTGAGCCACATCAGTGGCTTCAATTTGGGTCGGAATAGCGCCTGATAACTGAGCTAATCGCTCGGTTTGAGGGCTGTAAGCACGCATACGCATACCGTTTAAATCCTCAATCTTGCTAATCGGGGTGGTAGTGTACATGCCTTGTGGCGGCCAAGCAACCGAATACAAAAGCTTCAGATTTTGTTTATCCAGAACCTCTTCAAGTGCCGGTTTGGAGACTTGATATAGCTTCCAAGAAGCATCGTGAGAGTTTGCTAAAAAGGGCACCGAGTCAAGGGCAAAAATAGGGTGCTCATTGGCCATACCAGAGAGAATAAACTCACCCATTTCGATTTGACGGGAACGCGCCGCATTTTTAATTTCCATCGGCTTAATGAGTGAGCCACCCGAGTGCACTGTGATGTCCAGTTTGCCATCGGTCGCTTCTTTAATATCTGCCACAAACTGTTTGATGTTTTGAGTATGGAAGTTTTGTTCTGGGTAGGGGGTGGCCATACGCCAATTCTGGGCATGAGCCGTGGTTACGGTAAAAATAGAGGCTGTTGCTGCGACTGCCAGCGTTAAATGGTTTAATTTCATTGTTTAGTCTCCTTGGGGTTTTGGCCATTTTTATCATGGGTGAAATGGCTCTATCACTGTTTTCAGTTATTCTTAATACTATAAACTTGTGCCGTAGTGGTCTACTCGGCTTTACCATAAGCACCACCACCCGGTGTTTTAATAACAAACACGTCACCGCTTTGCATTTGTGCTGAGGCGCTGGAGTCTAAAGACTCTAAGGAGCCATCAGTGCGTTCAATATAATTGGCGCCGACCTCACCATCTGCACCGCCGGCCAGTCCAAAAGGTGCCACGCGACGACGATTGGATAAAATAGAAGCGGTCATGGCTTTTAAAAAGCGGATACGACGAGTCCCGCCATTGCCGCCGCTGACTTTGCCTACACCACCACTGCCTTGTCGTATAGAAAATTCCTCCAGCATCACGGGGTATCTGAATTCAAGGATTTCCGGATCGGTCAGACGTGAATTGGTCATATGAGTTTGCACTACATCAGTGCCGGCAAATAACTCCTCGCGACCATCGTGATAGATGATTTTGCCTGCGCCGCTGCCACCGGCGATGGTTTCATAATATTGATATTGATCATCACCAAAGGTGAAGTTGTTCATGGTGCCTTGGGATGCTGCCATAACGCCGAGTGCACCATAGAGCGCATCGGTAATGCATTGGGATGTCTCAACGTTGCCGGCGACTGTTGCGGCCGGATAAAGCGGATTCAGCATGCTGCCTTCGGGGATAATCACTTCAATCGGCTTTAAGCAGCCCTGATTCATCGGGATTTCGTCATTAACCAGAGTGCGGAATACATAGAGCACAGCCGCCATGCAGACGGCTTTGGGCGCATTGAAATTGCTTTGCAACTGCTCGGAAGTACCGGTGAAATCAACAGTGGCACTGCGTGTTTGCTTGTCCACACTGACGTTGACTTGAATCTTGGCGCCATTGTCCATCTCGTAGCAATAACTACCGTCTTGGAGCGCATTAATCGCCCGACGAACCGATTCTTCGGCGTTGTTTTGTACGTGCCTCATATAGGCTTGAACAACCTCTAGACCGAAGCTGTTGACCATGCGACGTAGTTCTTGTACGCCTTTTTCATTGGCAGCGACTTGAGCGCGGAGGTCGGCAACGTTTTGATCGAAGTTGCGGGCCGGATACCTTGTACCCAGGAAAACATCGCGCAAGGCCTCTTCGCGCATCGCCCCATTTTCAACCAAGAGGAAGTTATCTAACAGCACCCCCTCTTCAATGACATTTTGACTGTCCGGCGGCATGGAGCCGGGAGTAATCCCGCCAACATCGGCGTGATGTCCGCGTGAGGCAACAAAGAACAGGATGTCCTCTTGTTGTTCATCGAATATCGGCGTGACGACCGTGATATCCGGCAAATGGGTGCCACCATTGTAGGGGTCGTTAAGTGCAAAGGTGTCGCCGGGTTTGATTTGTCCCCGGTTTTTGCGTATCACTGTTTTGATACTTTCGCCCATGGAGCCAAGATGAACCGGCATATGTGGGGCGTTGGCGATTAAATTACCCTCGTGATCAAAGAGTGCGCATGAGAAGTCTAGGCGTTCTTTAATATTGACTGAAAAAGCGGTATTAGCCAAGGTTGCGCCCATCTGTTCGGCAATGGACATAAAGAGGTTATTGAAGATCTCCAGCATGACCGGATCAACATCAGTGCCGATGGCGACTTTATTTTCTTTGGCTTTGACGCGACTCAATAGTTGCTCACCTGCACTTAAGATATCCATGCGCCATTCCGGTTCAATCACTGTGGTGCCATTGGCATCAAAAACAATGGCCGGCCCCTCAATACGCATCCCGGCACACAGTTCATCTCGGTTAAAAATCGGTGCTTTTTGTGTCTGATCCTGACTGAAGAACTCGATTTCAGCCAACGGTGTCGTGCAATCAAGGTTTTCAGGATGTTGTTCAGATTGCGCTAGTTCTTCGCCGCTCTTGCCAATCGCTTCTACTGAGACCGCCTCGATAATCAGCGGTCGATCGCGCATTAAGAAGCTATAACGCTGCAAATAGGCCTCATAAAAAGCGTCGCGCATACTATCCGGATCGGCAAAACTCACCACAATCGGCGAATCGGTGCCTTGATAGCGGATGTGAGCGCGTCTGATCAGCTGTGTTTGTTCCTCACTCACCCCCTGATTGAGGAGCTCCTCAGTGGTCTCGCGAATCAAGGTATTGAGTGAGTTTTCAGTGGCGACCATGGAGTCGCTACTTAAAGGTAGTTCGACGGCGCTTTCACGCATTGCTGTGATATCGGCTAAGCCCATGCCATAGGCAGAGAGGACGCCGGCAAAGGGATGAATCAGCACTTTCTGCATACCCAAGGCATCAGCCACTAGGCAGGCATGTTGGCCGCCGGCCCCCCCAAAACTGACGAGAGTATACCTGCTGACATCGTAGCCACGTTCGATAGAAATCTTTTTAACTGCGTTGGCCATATTGGCAACGGCAATTTGTATAAAACCCTCGGCAGTTTGTTCAGCACTGGCTCGTACGCCGCTTTGTTGATAGATATCGTCGGCGAGTTCATTGAACTTTTGTTTAACTAAGGCGTAATCCAAGGGTTGATCAGCTGCGGGGCCGAAAATCGATGGAAAGTAGGCGGGCTGCAATTTGCCTAGCATCACATTGCAATCAGTCACTGTGAGCGGACCGCCATTGCGATAGGCTACAGGACCTGGGTAGGCGCCGGCAGAATGCGGACCGACGCGCATACGTTGACCATCAAAATGCACGATCGAGCCACCGCCTGCAGCCACTGTATGAATATTCATCATCGGGGCGCGAATACGCACTCCGGCGACCGCGGTATCAAAAAGACGTTCGAATTGACCATCATAATGTGAGACATCGGTTGAGGTGCCACCCATATCAAAGCCGATCAGCTGCTCGGTGCCGACAGCGGCGGCAATACGCGCCATCCCGACAATGCCACCGGCCGGACCGGAGAGAATGGCATCTTTGCCCTGAAAGTTATTGGCGGCAGTTAGACCGCCATTGGACTGCATAAACATGAGGCGGGTATCGTCGATTTCTGCGTCAATACGATCCACATAATTTCTCAGTACAGGCGATAAATATGCATCAACGACGGTGGTGTCGCCGCGACCGACAATTTTCATCAGAGCACTGACTTGATGAGACACAGAGATTTGCTTAAAACCAATGTCTTTAGCCAGTGCCGCAACTTGCTCTTCGTGTTCGGTGAAGCGATAAGCGTGCATCAAAACAATGGCAATGGAGCGGTAACCCTCGTCATAAGCAGATTGGAGTTGTGCTTTGGTTTTAGCAAGATCAAGCGGTTTTTCAACGGTACCATCGGCAAGGATGCGTTCAGCCACACTATCGACGCGCGAGTAAAGTAGCTCGGGCTTGATAATATGACGGTTAAAGAGTTGGGGGCGTGCTTGATAAGCAATGTTTAGAGCGTCTGCGAAGCCCTCGGTGATAAAGAGCACAGTGGCCTCACCCTTGCGTTCGAGTAGGGCATTGGTGGCCACTGTGGTGCCCATTTTGATGGCTTCAATATCGCTACTTGGAATGGCGTCGCTAAGCTCCAAGCCCATTAGGCGACGAATGCCGGCTAAGGCAGCATCGGGGTATTGCTCCGGATTTTCTGACAGTAATTTGTGTGTCGTCAGTGAACCATCGGGTTTTTTGGCCACGATATCGGTAAAGGTACCGCCGCGGTCGATCCAGAACTGCCAGCGATTGTTTTTATTGTGGGATTGCTCCTTGTGGGATAGATCCGTTTTGCTCATTAATTAATAACCTGCGAATCGAGTGTGTCAACAAGACTCGATTCTATGAGATTATTTGTCCCAATCAAATCGGGTATAACCCGATTTGATGCTACTTTGCTAATACACGGTCTAGGCTTTCGCTAAAGCGTTCGGCGTTTTGAAAACCGACAACCCGGATATCTTTGAGCTCATTGCCATTAGGATCAAAGAAGATAATGCCAGGAGGTCCGAACAGACGGAAGCGCTTCAGGAGTTCGCGGTCTTCGGGGGTGTTGGGTGTGACATCGGCTTGGAGCAAGGCCATTTGCTGCATTTTTTGAGCCACCTCAGGCACGCTAAAGGTAAAAGCCTCCATTTGATGACAAGAAACACACCAGTCGGCATAGAAGTCCAGCATCACCGGACGTCCAGCATTTTGGGCAATCACTTCATCTAATTCGGCACTCGAGCCAATGCGTTGAAAATCCGCGTTAGTAATAGCCGTTGCAGAGCCTGGAGAAGTGGCCAGTTGAGCGCCTGTCGAGATGGTGGAGGCGTTTTGAGCTAAATTAAGGCCCTGTAGTGGTTTGAGTAGGCTAGGGCGACCAGAGGCCAGGCCTATCAGCAGTAAGATCCCCCAAATTAGCGCTAAGTAGGCAATGGCTTTGGCAA
This sequence comes from Alcaligenaceae bacterium, assembly GCA_030538235.1. GTDB lineage: Bacteria > Pseudomonadota > Gammaproteobacteria > Burkholderiales > Burkholderiaceae_B > Oligella. The sequence goes on along the minus strand of JAUNUJ010000002.1, from coordinate 192,236 downwards.
AGATAGCAAAGACACTAGTGCCTTGAGCATCCATGGATTTAAACGCACCAAAAATAACACTTAAACTAAAGGCGAGGAAGGCCCACAGTAAGATGCTTAACCAGCTTGGAAGTAGAGGCTGTACCATCCACAGCGCAACACCAAGCAGTAGCAGACCGCAGAATTGCTTAACACCCTCCATCCAGCTGCCGGCTTTAGGCATTAAGGCGCCGGAAGTCGTGCCAATCACGATCAGTGAGGCGCCCTGACCCCAGGCGAGGGCAAAGAGGGCAATGGCACCGGTCAACATATCACCGGTTTGAGAGATAAACAATAAGACACCGGCTAGCGGTGCAGCCACACAAGGACCGGCAATCAGCGCAGAAACCATGCCCATAATCAGGGCGCTACCATAACGACCGCCGGGGAGCTTATCCATCAAGCGGTTAAGTTTGGATTGCACACCGGTCGGTGTTTGTAGAGAGAAGCTGCCGAACATGGCAAATGCCAGTAACACTAAGACTGCCGCAAAGATGCTTAAGACCCAAGGGTTTTGAATCCATACCGCAAGGGCTGCGCCGACGGATGCAGCCGCAACCCCTAATAAGGTATAAACAATCGAGGTTCCGAAGACGTAGGCCAGCGTGAGGGCCAAACTACGGAAGCGAGTGTCGGAAGACTTTTCTTTGGCGCCGGCAGTTGCTGCGGTGTTTTGTTGACCCACCACCAACGCTAATAGAATGGGTAGCATCGGTAACACACAAGGTGTGAGCGACAGTAAGAGTCCCAGACCAAAAGTAATCAGAATGATTTTCATAAAGCCTGATTCATCTAGCCAATCGGCAATCTGCGTATCACCGGCCGTGCTTAGGCTGCGTGCCGTCGGTTCCGTAGGGCTTGTGGCAGTCGTGTTGCTTGAGATTGAATTACTAGTCGAGTCCGTGGTGCTATCAGTCTGCTCAATTGCTGTGACCGGGCTATGCTCATCAACTTCAGTCAGAACGGGTGCCGAGGATGAGTCAGCGGCAGGGTGATTTAAAGCGAGCGCAGTAAAATCCAGAGGCGTCGGCTCAGTCGCCTTGTTGCCACCTAACATGCGACCTAGTAGGCCCGCACTGTCACTGATTTTATAACCGACTTCGGTGGGTTCCAAATCAATGGGATACTCTTCGGGCGGATAGCAGAGTCCTGCATCAGCACAGCCCTGAGCGGTCACCACCACGCGTACCGGCTGACCGATGGCTCTGAGCGGTACATCAATGACCATGGGGTCATAAAAGACCGGCATCTCCTCACCAAAGGTTTCGTCAAACTTGACAATAGGCTCACCAAAGACCGGCTCTCCTAATAAGGCCTGCTTAAAAGTGCCTTGATCATCATCGCCGACCACATGAAATTTAACGTGGTTCATGTACATGTAGTAATTGGGGGCGATTTTAAAGCGGATATGCAGCTGATCGGGAGAGGGTGTCGTGGTGCTAATAGCAAAGGCTTTTTCAGGCGGTAAAAAGTCCTCTTGCGCTTGCACCGAGACAATGGAGGCAATGCTTAAGAAAAAGCTGAAAAGGGCAAAGAATAAAAGACTTAAGAAATGCTTAATATTGTTCATAAAGTTTCATGGGTGATCCATTGCAAATATTGCTCTGAACCCCCGATAATCGGTAACACAATAATTTCCGGCACATCATAACTGTGCAGCTCCTGTATACGAGCTATGCAGTCCGCCTGTCGTCCGGTACTTGTTTTGATGGTGAGCGTAAATTCTTCATCACGATGAAGTTTATTGTCCCATGAATAAATGGACAAAGAAGCGGCACTTAAGTTCACACATGCCGCCAAGGACTCCTGAACTAAGGCCTCAGCAATCTGTTTTGCGAGTTCGATGGTGGGTGTGGTGGTTTGAATAATTAGCGCTTTGGTATCTGTATTGGTTGAAGCATCAAGGCTCATAGCATTATCCTCTGTGGCTTGTTTCGGTCCAACAAAAAGGTAAAAAATAGGGGTTAGTGCTTGTCTAACCCCGATGCCCCACGCTAATTTAGCGGTGCTCTTTGAGCCAACGTGCAGCCTCAATCGCAAAGTAGCTCAGAATGCCATCTGCACCGGCGCGTTTAAAGGCGAGTAGAGACTCCATCATGACCTTGTCATGGTCTAACCAACCATTGATGGCGGCAGCCTTAAGCATGGCGTATTCGCCACTCACTTGATAGACATAGGTGGGCATACGGAATTCGTCCTTGACCTCACGTAAAATATCCAGATAAGGCATGCCCGGTTTAACCATCACGGAATCGGCGCCTTCTTTGATGTCATAAGCAACCTCGCGTAACGCCTCTAAGCGGTTTGCGGGGTCTAATTGATAGGTCATTTTGTCAGACTTGCCGAGATTAGAGGCAGAGCCAACCGCATCACGGAAAGGACCATAGAAAGCACTGGCGTATTTGGCAGAATAGGCCATCAGTTGGGTGTAAATTAGATCGTTTTCGTCCAAGGCTTTGCGGATAATACCGATACGCCCATCCATCATGTCGCTAGGGGCGATCCAGTCGGCACCGGCTTCGGCTTGCGCGACGGCTTGCTTAACCAGAACCTCCAAGGTGGGATCATTTAGCACATAGCCATTGTCATCGATCACGCCATCCTGACCATGGCTAGTAAAGGGATCCAGAGCAACATCACACAACACGCCTAATTCAGGGAATTCCTTTTTGATGGCCCGCGTCACACGTGGTATCAAACCGTCAGGGTCAGCAGCGGCAATGCCGTCAGGCGTTTTTAGGGAAGGATCAATATTAGGAAATAAAGAGATGACCGGGACACCTAACTCGACACATTGTTCAGCAACTTTTAGAATCGTATCCGGTGAATAACGCTTTTGGCCGGGTAAACTTCCAATCTCTTCTTTGACCCCTTGACCCTCGCGCACAAACACTGGATAAATAAAATCATCGGCGCTCAGGACGGTTTCGCGCATCAAGCGACGAGAAAACTCATGTTTGCGGTTACGACGCGGACGTGCTGCAGGGAAGTCAGCAAGAATAAAACTGGAAGACATAATTAATTAACTCCGAAATTTTTGAATCTTAAAATAAATTATTTAAATCGCCACAGCGCACTGCCGACAAATGAGCAAGCTCAAGGTAACAAGACTAAGGCACTACCTGAGGAGAAATCCAGTTTAGAATTTTCTCATTGGCCTCTTCTAGGCCAAGGCGGTTAGTAGCTGAGAAGGCAATGGTTTCAACATCGCCTAGCTGACTGGCCACCTCTTTGCGAATGGTTGTGATGGCTTTTTGCCTTTGACCATAGGGCAGCTTGTCTGCTTTGGTGAGCAAAATCAATACCGGATGTTTGGCTTGGGCAATCCAGTCAACCAAACCATAGTCATGCTTAGTGATGCCGCGACGAATATCGATCAGGAGTACAACGCCTGCGAGCGATGGTCGTTTGACCAGATAATCACCCAACTCACGGCCCCACTCTTGCTGTGCCTCTAGGGCAACTGAGGCGTAGCCGTAACCCGGCAAGTCAACCAAATAGCCTAAGGGATGATCGGGGTCCAAAGGATCGGGGATGCCGAACATATTGATCAGACGAGTGCGACCGGGGGTCTTACTGGAGTAGGCGAGGCGCTTTTGGTTGGTGAGGACGTTAATCGCAGAAGATTTGCCTGCATTTGAGCGTCCGACAAAACAAACTTCAGGACCTCGGGGGGCGGGTAATTGTGATACCTTGCTTGCCGACTGGTAAAATGAGGCTCTATGTAAAAGGGACATTGCGCTAAGACAAATTTGTGGTTAATAATCACTATATTGTATAGTTTTTGTCTAAAATAAGCGCTTAAGATGTCTAAAATTTATTACAAAGCTTAATTCTTGCAACTATTCATCCCATATTGCATTAAAATGTATAGCGTTATTTTAAATTGGGCGAGTTGTAATTAATCAGGCAGATCGTACTCATTTTGTCGTTTAACTCGTCATTAGTGTTTAATTGGCACCTGCCTGTTGTTGGGGCATGGTCTCAGAGGATATTCATGAAGCACGTTATTTCTAAAATTGTCATGGCTTGTGGTTTGGCTTTAGGTGTGGCTAGTGGTGCTGCCGTTGCTCAAACTGCTGTAGGCCCGGTTAAACCGGATATTGAGCGCGGTCAGCAGTTGTACATGACCGGTGATCCAGCGCGTGGTATCACCACCTGTATTGCTTGTCACGGCATGGATGGTGTGAGCTTGGTGCCAATTTATCCGCACATTGCTGGTCAATCCTATGAGTATATTTTGGCTCAGCTTAAAAACTTCAAAGTTGTTGAAGGCACAAATCAGAGTCATCGTCGCACTCAAAATGCCATGTTGATGGCGCCAAACGTTGTGCAGATGACTGAGCAAGAGATGGCCGATCTCGCCTTGTTCGTTAGTAGCCTTGAGTTAACTAGCCCGGCGATTGCCGAAATGGCAGCCGATCAAGAGATGGTCCAACGCGGTCGTCAGATCTGGCGTGGCGGTATCGCTGATCGTAATGTCCCGGCCTGTGCTTCTTGTCATGGTGCGGATGGTCATGGTATCCCCGGTCAGTATCCTCGTTTAAGCGGTCAGATTCCTTCTTATCTTGCTGAGCAGTTAATCGCTTTTGCCGATGGTGAGCGCGACAATGCCGGTACCGATAACCACATGGCTGAGATCGCTAATCGCATGAGCCGCCAAGATATCAAGGCGGTAGCCGACTACGCAGCGGGCATCCGCTAAGTACTTGCTAGGACTAAGCGATTAATTTTCTACCATTCCTGCGTATTGTTACAGGATAAAAAACTTTTTAAGGCTCTAGGGAACTCTAGGGCCTTATTTGACTCAAATATTCTGTAACATTTTTTAGCGCCTTGTATTCATTGCATTGGCGCAAGAAATTCCGACACTTTTAACACTGAAATTTAATTTCGAGCTCTTTAGGGAGCCGAGCTTCCTCCTTTTATGCAAAACGATAAGATCCAGGGCGCCAGGCGCAAAAGAAATTTAGGCAGAGATTTTTATGAGCTTCTAGGCTCGATGCGTTTTGCTGTCAGTCTTCTGACTTTTATCGCGATTGCGACCATTATCGGTACCGTACTCCAGCAAAACATGACCGAAATCGAGTATATCGATATGTTCGGGACCTATTGGTACTCTGTTTTCAGAAAATTCGATGTCGCGGAAATTTATAATACCTGGTGGTTTTTATTAATTATGGCTTTCCTGGTGGTTTCCACCACTGTCTGCCTGATTCGTAATGTCCCTAAAATGCTCAAGGACATGCGCACTTTCCGCGAATATGTACGCCAAAGCAGCTTGCGCGCTTTTCCTCACAAAATTGAGATTGAGTCTGACTTAAATCAGGAAGATGGCCTTGCTCTAGGCCGTTCTTGGTTACAGCATCATGGCTATAAATTCAAGGAAAAGGTCGATGGCGATACGGTTTTATTAGCTGCTAAAAAAGGCAGTAGTAATCGCTTGGGCTTTATCTTTGCTCATATGGCGATTGTTGTGATCAGTTTAGGCGGTCTACTGGATAGTGAGCTGCCTAACCGTCTACAAATCTGGACCGGTTACAAAAATGCGATTCCCGATGAAGCGCGCTTTATCTCAGAAGTCGATTCCGGTTCCCGTTATACAACCAATAACCCGAGTTTCCGTGGCAATATGATGATCTCTGAGGGTCAGGCCACTGATTATGCTTTGTTAAGTATTGGTGGTGGCTTCTTTATGCAGGAGTTGCCATTTCAGGTCAAGCTGAACAAATTTATTATCGAATACTATGAGTCCAATGGCATGCCTAAGCGTTTTGCCAGTGACGTCGATATTACCGACTACAAAACCGGTGACACTAAAAATCATATTATCGAGGTTAATCATCCTTATACAATTAATGGCGTCACTCTCTATCAATCCAGTTTTGATGATGGCGGTTCTAAGCTTTATGTGACTGCTTTGCCCTTAAAAGGCAATGCTCAAGAATCTTTTGATTTCCAAGGTGAAGTTGGTGCGGTTAATCCGGTGCAGATTAAGTTTTCCGACAGTGGCGATCTTTATCGTGTCAACTTTACTGAGTTTTCGCCGATCAATGTCGAGGATTTATCCCGCCCCGGTGAGACCAAACGCACCTTGCAGGAACAAGTGGTTGCTGTAACCGGTAGCGCAGCACGCAAAAATAATGAAAAAATTCACAACGTAGGCCCAAGCTTTAGCTACACCTTGACGAATGAAGCGAATCAGTCACTTGAGTTTAAAAACTACATGTTGCCGATTCCTCTGGAAGAGGGGCTAGTGTATTTATTCGGTATCAGTGATGGCTCCGGTGAGGGCTTCCGTTATATCTATCTGCCGGCCGACGAAAAGGGTGCACTCGACGAGTTCTTGGCTATGCGTCAGGCGCTCAATGATCAATCAGTCCGTACTCGTATTGCTCGTGAGTACGCGCAACTCATGCAAAGTTCCGAGGTGCCGGCCGCAGCGATTATTACCATGGCCGATACGGCGTTGAGCGTATTTGCCGAGGGTGGCTTCCAGGGATTAGACCGTTATATTAGTGGCGAAGGCGTACCTGAAGCAGAGCGTATTCCGGAAAACCTGCGTGATTCTTTACAGCGCCTTATGCGTGATTATGTTGTTTTTAGTACAATGAAAGTCAGAGAATACGTGCGCCAGGATCTCGCTTATCCTGAGTTGAATTTCCAAGATTTTGAAGCCATTGAGCAAAATGCCGAGTGGCTTAATCTGGCCATTCGTGCCTTATCTGATCTGACACATTATCCGGTACCGATGACTTTACATCTCAGAACATTCGAACATGTGCAGGCGAGCGTGCTGCAAGCCACACGTTCACCGGGCAAGTGGACTGTCTATCTGGGTACTTTTTTCTTAATGATCGGTGTCTTTATGATGCTTTATGTGCGCGATCGCCGTATCTGGTTCTGGGTTAACCGACGTGACGATGGTGGTAGTGAAATTAAGGCCGCCATGACATCACATAAGCGTACTTTAGACTTCCGCAAGGAATTTGCTAAGTTCCAAGATGATTTCTCGGACGTAGCTAGGACTTAGGGGTATTTAAAAATGAGTGAAACATTAGCACAATCTAAAGCCGCTACGGTAGCGGCCAAATGGGAAAAAAGCTCCGAAGGTGTCACTACCGAGAGCTTAAGAGGTCGCTTTAATTGGACAGACATTGTCTTTTTCCTAGCTCTGATGGCCGCCGCTGTTTACTTTTTGGTAGAGTGGCCGGACTCCATGGATATCTATGAAAAAGTTATCTTAGTCGCTTCTACCTTTATGGTGGTGTGGGTGGGTTGGTTATGGCGCCCGCTACGTACCTATTTAATTATGACTTTTGTACTGTCAGCCTGTGCGGTGTTGATTTACGGGGGCGACTTATCTAAAGGCGATACGAATTTTTTCTTAAAGTATTTCTTTTCTTCCCAGTCCGCTGTGTTGTGGATGTGCGCTCTGTACTTTATGTCGACAGTGGCTTATTGGTTAGGCTTTGTCAATAACCGCCTGAGCTGGATGGGTCCGGCTTTTGCTTGGTCTGGTACGGTAATGGGTTCAATCGGTTTGTTGGTGCGTTGGCGTGAAAGTCATCTAATTGCCTTCGATATGGGTCATATTCCGGTCAGTAATTTGTATGAGGTTTTTGTACTCTTCTGTCTAATCACAGTGCTTTTCTATCTGTATTATGAGCGTCGATACAATACTCGTGCTTTAGGTGGTTTCGTGATGTTGGTCGTAGCCTCGGCTGTGACCTTCCTGCTGTGGTATACCTTCCTGCGTGATGCGGCAACTATTCAACCACTTAATAACGCGCTTAATAGCTGGTGGATGAAAATTCATGTGCCGGCCAACTTCGTGGGTTACGGTACTTTCGCTCTGGCAGCGATGGTCGGTTTTGCCTATTTGGTCAAACTGCATGGTAATACCACTTCTTGGCGTCCGATGATCCCATTGTTATTGGTGGGCGGTGCTTTGGTGGCTGAGCCATTAATCTTCAGTTCTCGTGGTGATTACGCGGTATGGGTGATTTACTTCGGTCTAAGCGTGCTGATTGTGGCGGCAATTTTACTGGGCCGTAAGCGCATTGCCGAGCGCCTCCCTAGCTTCGAGGTGCTAGATGATATTATGTACCGCGCGATCTCTATCGGCTTTGCCTTCTTTACGGTGGCTACTGTGTTAGGCGCTTTCTGGGCTGCAGATGCTTGGGGTACCTATTGGCAATGGGACCCTAAAGAAACTTGGGCATTTATCGTCTGGTTAAACTATGCGGCTTGGCTACACTTACGCTTAATGAAGGGTATGCGTGGTCAAGTGATGGCTTACTGGGCATTAGTAGGTCTTGTGGTGACCAGCTTCGCCTTCTTAGGGGTCAATATCTTCCTATCAGGCTTGCACTCATATGGTGAGCTATAGGCTGAGAGCTTAATTAGATAGTAGTCGTATTAAATGGCGCTGATGAATAATTGAATCATCAGCGCTTTTTTTATAATTAATGATGAATTTAATGAAAAGTTCGGTGCGAGCCTACTCCAGAACAGAAATTAGAACGAGTTTATAAAACCGTTTCTACCAATAATGCAGGCTGAAAATTAGGGACAAGTTCAAGAAAATATCGTAAATCTTAAGTGAATACATATCCGTCTGTGGAGAAGCTAGATAGCCTAACTCAATACCGATGTGACTCAAGTTTTCTCTTCTAACATGAACATAAAACTAGTCTTCACTAGTGTTGTCCAATTCGAAGAGCATGAATACATGTGTTTAGTGGGTGCTTGCCTAATAATATTACTAGGGATTCTTTGTATGGTCTGGACCAATACAGATTAGTGGATAAGTCGATATTCTGCATAACTTTCCATTGTGGGGCAGCTATAAGAGACTCCCATTGGATCAATAGCTGACTCAGACCGAAAGGATCAGCTTAGCATCATGACATATGACACACCTTGTTGGGCGTAAAGCATCCAGGAGCTTATTAACTTGGGGGTCATTTTTCAATTGCCGCACCTCCCTAGGGTCATTTTTACACTGCCGTTAACACTATTTTAAAAGCTGAAGAACCGGAAGTCGTATTAAGCTCACTTAGTCTGATGATATTCATGTATTCGTAACAACTCCGTAATCATAATGTCATATCAGCTTGTTAAGATTTTTGTCTTAAATCTTATTAATAGATTTATTTCCTTACTAGCTCCTCTTCGTCAATAGTCTAACGTGGTTATGTATTTGGATGTAGATAGTGAATTTAAGCCTCGTTTTTTCGAGAGATCATTTTTTACGCGCTCTTATACAAAGTCGCTTTGAGTCATGTCAATTTGAATACTGTGAATTCAATAATTTTGATAATGACAAAATGTATGTTAGTGGAACCGCTTTTAGAAATTTCAAAATTGGCGTATTGATCCACAATAGGTTGACAAGAGATTGAAACAAGCATTGCAGCGCTCAGACAAAACTGTCTTGGGTTCTGACCGTATACGCGCCTTTAATATTGATTATTCAGCTAAAACGTCTGCCAGACTTAATACTGAGACGACCATTGTCAATGGCAAGAATTTGCTAAAAATGGACGGCAAATTAATTATGGCCGGATAAGCTAGGATCCAAACATAAGCATACGAAGGGTGTCAGTAGCTTTTATATAGTAAAGTCCAAAGGTACACGCTTGTCTAGCCCAGGTAAGGGCAATAGTGTTAATTGTCCAATGCACGCCAAAGTATCACCCGACCAGACTAAATTTATCGTGGCTTGTTAGGGTGACTCTATATGACGTTTATATTAGAAAGTTTAGTGGCCTTATTTTATTACCCGATGAGTAGTGCGTGGGTTTTTGTGCCATTAGTTGTGGCGTTGTATTTGCTTTTTCAATGGCTTTATTACAGCAACAAGGCGCAGAAGAAGCGCCAGCTTAAAAGTCAGGAAGCGAGTCGAGAGCGTTTCATTAAGGGTAAAAAAAGACGCTCATCCTTCTTGGACTGGCGGCCGGAGCCGTTATTTACTAAATCCGTGTCCATTAAACAGATTGTAGGACAACTGTTTTTTCTAGCCCTTGGGGCTTTTGCTATTTTGCCTTTTCTGCAATTATGGACTCTACCTTTAAATGTCCTGGCGATTAATGCCATAGGCGAGCAGACCCCGGTGGTAGAGGTGGCTCAGCGTAAGAGAGCCGGCTTGATGAACTATCAACAACTGGATTGTTATACATTAAATTACACGACGCTTGAGGGCACTTCTCATGAGATTGAGCGTTGTGACCCTTTGTATTTTCCTAGTGAGGCAATTAGCTATTTAAGCTATTACCCTAGCGTCATTGCCGTTGCGACTGAGTAGGTGCGGGAAAAATAGTAAAGGTCCGGTGCTCAGCGATTGCTTTTAATTGCTGACTTTCTTGTCTCTAAGGACTTGAATTTCTGCTGTACTAAAGCCCAACTCCTCCAGGATTTCTTGAGTGTGAGCGCCGGGTGCATTAACTACGTCGGCTTTGGCCGGGGTGCGACTTAGCAGCGGTCCGGGCGCAGGGCAGTCAATCCCGTCAATGGTCTCAAAGCTATGTCTAGCTTGGTGATGGTTGTAACTCACTGCCTCCTCAAAATTTAAAACAGGTGAGAAGCAGGCATCCGTACCTTCTAAAATGTCACACCATTGGGCTTGTGTTTTAGTCAGAAACAACTCAGTCCAAGCTTGTTTTTGTGCCGGCCACATGTCTTTATTCATTTGCTCTTGGAAGATAGCTTGATCCTCTACACCACATAAGCTCACTAGAAGTTGATAGAATTGCGGTTCAATCGCGCCAATCGCGACAAACTTGCCATCAGCACAGCGGTAACAGCCATAAAAAGGGGCCCCACCGTCCAGTAGATTGGATTCACGATTTAAATTCCAGAGATTCTGCTGCATGAGGGCATAGTACATGGTGCTTATCAGGGAGGCACCACTGGTAATGGCGGCATCAACGACTTGACCCTGTTGGGAGCGTTGACTTTCTAACAAGGCACAGACAATGCCGTAGGCCAACATCATCGCGCCGCCACCCATATCGCCCACCAGATGCAGTGGCGGTGTGGGAGGTGAGTCCGCCTCACCCATGGCATGTAAAGCACCGGAAACCGCTAAGTAGTTGATATCATGCCCCGCTGTTTTAGACAGAGGACCACTTTGACCCCAACCGGTCATGCGAGCATACACTAATTTGGGATTGATTTCCCAACAGTCATCCGGACCTAAACCCAGTCTTTCCATGACACCCGGTCGATATGGTTCAATCAGCACATCGGCTTTGGCGACCAACTTCTTAACAATGTCTTTAGCTTCTGCTTGCTTGAGATCCAGGATAAGATTGCGACGACCGCGCTCAATCACAGTGCCACCTCCACCTAAAAAGGTATCGCCGTGTCGGTCGATGCGTATCACCTCAGCACCCATATCGGCTAACATCATGGCACAAAAGGGCGCTGGACCGATACCGGCCATTTCGATGACGCGGATTCCGCTCAGTGGTCTGTTCATTGTGGTCGTCTCCTCAGGTGGTTAGCTATTGGGTGATTTAACTATCGCTGGGAATCACTTCGTGCTCAAAGAGCTCTGCTATGGTTTCACGACGACGTACAAGGTAGCTCTTGTTGCCATCGACCAGCACTTCGGCGGCACGAGGGCGGCTATTATACTGACTGCTCATCACAAAACCATAGGCACCGGCAGACTCGATAGCTATCAAAGAGCCAGGTTTAATAACAAAATCGCGGTCTTTGGCTAACCAGTCGCCGGATTCACACACCGGGCCGACCACATCGTAACGCGTGCTCGTGCCTTCGACTGCTTCTACTGCGAGCGCGCCATGGTAAACGTCATAGAGGGTGGGGCGCAGTAAATCGTTCATCGCTGCATCAACGATGGCAAAGTTCTTGACTTCCCCCTCTTTTAAAAACAGTACTTCAGTGACGAGGAGCCCGCTATTGCCGACCAGTGAACGACCCGGTTCTAGGACTAATTGTAAGTCACCATAACCGCGAGCCTTAAGGGTGTCAAGGGTCGGGTTAATTAAGTCGCGTGGATGTGGTAGTTCCTCGTCCAGATAGCGTATTCCCAAACCGCCGCCGATATCTAAATGTGTTAACTTAATGCCTTTTTCAGCCAGTTGATCCATCAGTTGTATCAAACGCTCTAGGGCATCTTGAAAGGGGGAGAGCTCAGTGATTTGAGAGCCGATGTGGCAATCCAAACCGACAATGTCGATATGTGATAAGCGCAAGGCATACTCATAAGTGGCTAAGGCATCTTCCATCGCGATACCGAATTTATTGCCCTTGAGACCGGTAGAAATATAGGGGTGGGTTTTGGCATCGACATCGGGGTTGATGCGTAGTGAAACCGCGGCTTTTATGTCAATCTCAGCAGCCACTTCCTGAATTAAACTTAACTCGGGGATGGACTCCACGTTAAAGCACTTGATGCCGACTTCCAGCGCTCTTTGGATCTCCCAGGCCTGCTTACCGACGCCGGAAAAAATAATCTTCTGAGGCTCAGCACCGGCCTTGAGAGCTCGTTCCAACTCGCCGGCGGAGACAATATCAAAACCGGCACCCCATTGGGCAAATTGATTTAACACGGCTAGGTTGGAGTTGGCTTTCACTGCATAACAAATTAATACATCACGATCGCCAACTGCTTCTTGATAATTGTCCCAAGCTGCTCTTAAGGCGGCTTTGGAGTAAATATACAGCGGCGTGCCGTGTTCTTTGGCTAGCTCTTTGATAGCAAGCTGCTCAACATATAAGGCATTATCTTGGTAGTGAAAGTGTGGTTCACCTACAGGCGCGCGGGTGGTTTTGTTAGCTAAGTGATTTTGCATAATCTTAAAATAAAATAGGATCGAGAGGGCGATAAGGTCTTAGTTTAAGCGTTAATCTAGTTTTCCATCGCTATTGGAGAGCTCTTGGGCGTCACGAAACTCTTGAGCGCGTTGGCGACCGTATTCGATACGAGCTTGGCGGGCGGCTTTTTGTTCAGCGGTTTCGTTTTTGCGAGCTTCTTTGCGAGCCTTAATCCGGGCGTCACGCTCATCCAAGGCACGCTGCTGAGCCGCCGAAGGTAAGTAGACCGGTGTTTTTTGACCGCAGGCCGAGAGCAGAAAAGCTGCAATCACAGCGGAGAGTAATTTTTTTTGAGTAGCCACACCAACCTCAAGGTCGTTCTTGGTTTGATTAAATAATTTAATTAACATGAATTCTAATAATCAGTAAATTATAGGGTGCTTTGTTATAGTATCTTAAAAGCTTTCCCTATTTAAACCAATTAGTTTTAGAAGATATACATTATGACAGAATCTGAATTCCTTGCCTTAGCAGACGCAATTTTGGCAGAAGTCGAAGATCAAGCAGAGGGTTGGTTTGATGAGCTCGATTTAGACTTGGACACCACGCTTGATGGCCAGGTTTTGACGATCGTCTTTAATCGTACCAGCCACCTTGTTTTAAATAGCCAATCGCCTTTGCAGGAGATGTGGTTGGCTGCACCTAGCGGTGCTTGGCACTATGGCTATCAAGACGGCAAGTGGGTCGATACTCGCGAAGGTCCTAATCTGGATGAGCGTTTAAGCCAACTCTGTACGGACTTGGCCGGGCGCGAGCTCAAGGTCACAATTCCTTAGATATTTTCAAAAGCCGTTTTTTGTAACATGCCGACTTTCACGACGTGTGATGGTCGGCATGTTGTTTGCTCAGCGAAGCGGCATACCTAACTGTCTATCCTCCACAAAGTGAATCATCCACAAACATAAGCTTCCAACCCTCAGGACTTTGAATAAAATACAGACCACGTGGGTTAACAAAACCTTGATAATATTTAGGGACAAACACTTGCATCACGGTAGCCTCAGGGTAGGGTGAGGGGATGGGCGCAAAATCAAAGGTTTCAGGATTAACTAGCGCAGTAAATTCCCATGTGCTAGGAGCATAATATACAGTGATGAACCCTGTGGATTCAAAATTCAACTCGCATACTGACATATCAGCTGTCATTTCGGCAAAAGAATTTTCACCCCCCGGCTCTAGAGGGGTTACAAAATCCGTCAAGTGATCAAAACCGAAATTATCTGCACGGGCATATAAATGGGGCACGGCGCCAGGACTATGGTAGCGTCGCACATCCACCCCGGGATCGAGGAACGTGCTTAGTTGCTCATCATTGTCACGCAATATCGCATTGAAGTTTTTATTCCAATAAGTCGACTGTAGAAACTCATTTAAGAAAAAAACAAATTCATCACTTTGCTCTTCAGACATAGTACTAGTCTCAGCGCCTGTCTCAGCGTCAGCCAAAGAAAAAGAGTCAGCGATGTGTTCGATGATAGCTTGCAGCGTATTTTCAGCCGCTAGAGGGTACTCTATATAAAGAGTAAAATACTCATCCTGAATCAAGAAAGTAAACTGCTGATAATGGCGAGTACGTTTGGTTTTGCCTTGAAACCAATAGTAATTATCGCTCAGCTTATCGTACAAGATATTAGATAAACCACCAATCTCGGCATAATAGGCATCTTGTAACGATGGATTCTCACCGGTTAAGGCCTTAAAATCTCGATAAACCGACATCACATAATCGCCATCACTTGATATAAAGCGCTGCCCATCTCCTGTTTCGGATTCCCCTTGGGGGATTAAAAAATCAGGGTATTGCACCTCAAAGTCATAACGTGAATTATGGTAACCGTCGTAGTTGAGCTCAGTGGGATCAAGATGACTGTGGGCGGCTTGTACATCGATTTCAGGTAATAAGCGCTGTACAACGGGTTGATTCATTAAATGCGCCACCTCAGCATAGGCAATATCCACCTCATACGATCCTGCGGCATAGGCATCAATGTCATAGGGATTGTAAGTAAAGGCCAAACCCATATCGGTCAGCATAAAGTTATCGGGCAAGGTGATTTCATCGTAGTTGAAAAAGGACTCTTTAAGCGTCTGCTCGTCCAGTTGGGACAGCTTATCTTGATAGGCTTTGAATTTCTCGGCTTTGATTTGCAGCAGATTTTGTTTAACTATCTCTGTCAGCTCTGCCTCGTAACCAGGCTTCATCAGTTGTGACAGCGTCAATTCCTCTATTGATTTGAGGTTAATCGAATAGTGTCTTTGGGTGCTGAGACCATGAGCGCCTCCTTGATACACCGAATGTTCCACTGTAAAGCTGAGGATATGGTCATTTTGATAATCGATAGTCTGGTTGATGGCGTTGGAATGATACAAAGCGACGGGATGATCATTTAACATCTCTGTTAAATCATCACCAAAGAAATCGCTTAAATTGTCGCGGTATTCACGCTCATAAGCTACCAAATAGCTACTAATTGCTGCCTCCAAATTAGGATAGTTGGCATAGTCATCGCCAAGCACCTTAGCGGTTATGAGCTGCTGCAAACTTTTTAAATCCTGTTTATTATTAAAGCGATTGGGATGACTCATGGTCAGCTCAAATGTAGCATTGGGAGAGCTTTCATCCCCATCAGCTATGATTTGTATATGCTCTTCAATCTCAACTGTCTCAAAACTAATCGTTGCAGTCTGCGTACGTCCGGCACCCGCCATCAAGTTGATAGCAAGCAATGACGCTAGGATAAGGTAAAAGATTTTTTTCATAGTTAATTTCCATTAAAGAAGAAGAAAAAATAACTGGCACCAATCATCCGCTGATTACTGCCGGAAGCTTGACCTATCCGATTGCCTCGTTCATCACGCACTGTGCCGCTG
The DNA here is from genome assembly GCA_030538235.1 of Alcaligenaceae bacterium. GTDB lineage: Bacteria > Pseudomonadota > Gammaproteobacteria > Burkholderiales > Burkholderiaceae_B > Oligella. The sequence goes on along the minus strand of JAUNUJ010000002.1, from coordinate 176,498 downwards.
TGATCAATTTGACCGATAACGCTACCCGTCACGTCACGCACTGTGCCATTTGATTGGATTTGCCCAAGGCGGCTGCCCGATGCATCGCGTACCGTGCCATCCCCATCAATGCGGCCAAGCAAATTGCCACTGGCATTACGCACAGAGCCACCTGAATCGATGCGACCCATGGCGTTGCCGGAGGCGTTGCGTACTGTGCCGTCTGATTGAATTTGACCTAATTGGCTGCCGTTTGTATCACGCAGGGTATGCTGTGCTTGTGCGAGGCCCGCTATTAAAAAAGCTAGGCAAACAGTTATCAATTGTTTAGTGATTTTTTTCATCGTCATACTCCCCCATATGAATTTCCCTTAACCGTACAATAAGCCGGCACTCTCAGTATCAGCTGTGGATGCTGGGGCATCTCGGCATAACCATAAGAAGCGCTTCAATTGTCTTTGCTCATTTAGTAATTCGCTAGTTCCTAACAATTTAACCCACTGCACCGACAAGAAAAGGAATGGTTTTTAATAATTTACCTGGTGGATCATCGGGTGTTTCTCGTGACTCTCGGATTTCAATCTGCTGAAGAGTGGGCTCTACTTGATAGCTTTGTCCGCTATTGAGCTCAACGTGAAATGTCTTTGTCTCAGGTCGATAGCTAATTGCTTTGAATTCAGTAAATTTGTTTGGCGTGATGAAATTGCCTTGCGCATCTTGACCATTAAGTATTTCACATACGAGTCTTTCAAGATCGCCTTCATACATTTTCATGCCCTGTGCTGATACATAGCTAGGTAATAGATATTGGATACTACGGTCAATATCCTTTGCCTTAACTGCGCTAATAAAGCCTTGAATAAGGGTTTCTTCTGTTGGGTTTTCGGGAGGATAAGCCTCGACTCGAACAAAACGCTCAGCATGCCATTGATAAACCAAGGGGATCATGCCATTTAAATCGAAATAAAGTGATGTGCCGCGTCTTGGTAGACTAAAACGAAGGGCATTATCAAAATTATTCCAAGCCTCACTGGACCCGATATCCTCATCAATTTGCTCGAGTCCAAATTGATTGGTGAGCGTCATTTGACCTTTGTGATAATGAAAAAAAATATAAGCCCAATCAACACTAACAGCAACTAACTTATCACCATTTTTCAAATTCCAATGAGTCATCTCCCACGTATCCCCATCAGGAAGTTCTAAACTAAGAAAGCCATGGCGAGGATCGTTAACGTTAATATAGCGCTCAAGTTCAGCTGGATTGTTTGAAGGTAGAAATTGGAATGCGATCTCAGGCAATTGCTGAAATAAGGTTTTAACATCAGCCTTTGGTTGTGCTGAGACCGTGGTTGCTGCGACCATCAACAATGAGCTTAGGAAAAAGAGTTTAAGTAGGTATATGATTTTCTTCATGAAATCGCCTCCTAAGGCAGTGCTGTGACGGTAACATTAAACGTCTGATCAATGAGCACCTCGTGTTTTTGCGCTCTTGGCTGAGTCATCGGGCTGTCTGATATGACCGCGTAAAAGACGCATTTAATCCGCTCTTTGTTACGCTCTACCACCGGTGGTTGAGCCTCATCAAAATATTGGTAATCCGTTGTTAACACGGTGTCATTGAACAATACTTTTGAAATCAGCATGATAATCTCTTGATCGGAAAAAGCCGGCTGATTAAACAGATCTATTTCACCCATGATGAGGGCTAGGGTTGCTTTAGTGTTGGGTAATCGCTGTTCTGCTGCCAAGTCGAAAATGGCCAGATATGGGAACTCAGACGACGCACCATCCAAAACGGTAAACGATTGTTTAAGACCATAACTGCTAAAGATAAAACGCCCTAAGCTAGTGGCGTAGCTCCACACTTGATAGCTTGGGTGATTGTTTTCACGCGTTAAGATAGCCTCGATTTTTTGTTGTTCTTCTGTGCTAAGTTCAAAAGATTTAGATATAAATTGTTCGGTGTGTTTAGTATCTAAGCTTGTTTCGGCCTGCACTTGGGCGCAGGCAAAGCAACAAAGCACGGTTAAAAGGTAGGACCATAGTTTAGTTTTCATTTGTTTGTTACCTCACCATCAATTTAAGCTGTGCATAGAGTTTTCCTAGCCTAGCCGTCTTGAAATACGACTCAAATGGGATTTCATACGCAAGCCCAAGCGCCTTATTCAATATAAAACCACTGATACTCATCTAAAAACTCTGTCGCTAGTGTTTCCAGATCGACATGGACTTTTTGCATGACCGCTAATTTCAGCCCATTCCATCGTTCAGGCAGTTGCTCTACTACACGATGAAAGTCATCATTGAAAAGCGTTTCAGGGATGTCCGTATCAGATTCCCATACCCTAGTTGCGGCATTCCACACGACGATTGGCATATCACCCGCATAATTATAAAAACTAAAGCCGCCTCGGTTCGGATCAACGGTAATCTCATTTAGTAAGCTGACATTTTTTAAGCGAGTGCTTTGAAGCAAGGCCAAATCAATTACCTCCAGATCTAGCACTACCCCGGTGCCTAGACTCAGCACGACATGGTGGCCAATCACAGCCTCTACAAACATGGAGCCTTCGCGTTGAATCAGTACGCCCTTGCGCTGCGTGTTAAGGGGTTCTATTAGTAGGGCATGAGTATTGCCACCTTCTGAAGAATCGATTGCGGCAGAGCTCCAGCGATAGGGGGGAAGCTCCGGCGCGTCCTCAGGCATTTGGGGGGTGATAACGATTGACTGTAAGTTATCGTCCACGCACGGATACTCGAAGATCGTCTCCTCCCATGTCGAGGTCTCATAATTCCTAGCCATCATGGGTATGTAAAGCACCTCTTGATTGCCGTTGCTTTCTAGTGACCAAGCCTTATCTAATAACCAATCAGAGGCCTTACCGACTGCAGGGGGATCTTCGGCAAAACTTACTTGCAAGCCCTGATCGCTTTGTTGTGCCGTAAAGGGAACAGTCTGAGCCAGGTTCGTATATTCATCGGAACCCACAGCCCCAGTGATTTGGCCATCAGCGGCAAAATTTAGCTGAATATACACCTGATGGCTGAGAAGTGAGCCGTAAAAAAACTTTTGCACCTCTTGAGAGGGCGGTGTTGTTGGGGCGGCGTTCCACCTTTGTGCATAGAGCATATGACTCATAAAAAAGCATAAAACACCAATGACTAGTCGATGAAATTTTGTCATTCCTCTCTCCTGTGGTGTTAATCACCCATAAAGCCTAGACCTGGCACGATAGGATTCATATGAAACGTGTCGTCATCAGTTAGGCGCAACCAGCCCACCAGACCAAAGGCGGTTTTTGCAAGATAGTCTTTGCTTAATGAAAATTCGTCGTCCCTAGTCGCCTGTGGAGTGGTTGCCGCCAGTAAAATCTCAATGTCATAACCAACAGACAAGGTCGCGATGAGTTGACCTTGGTTATTGGGCTGACTATAAAGCTTGACCGGTTTTAGCAATGACCCCCTGACATCCACGTAATAATAAGGTTGCGGTATTTCCTTTACCTGATAATTACTTAACTGAAACTTCATCCGCTGATTAAACATTTTATTGGCATTGCCCGAGAGATAAATCACCCCGCTAGAATTAATCGCCATTTGTTCTGCGCCTTCAGACCAAATACGTTGATTGCTTTGATCAATGATTGAGAACAAAGGATCAGCGCTTGGGCCCGGTGAATAAATAATATGCACAGGCTTAGGCATGGAGGCGTTTTGATAGGTGCCTAATAAAATGTTTTCAGTCCACTCAAGGTCTTCATAACAAGGGTGGTCTTTGGCTACTTTTCTGCAATCTTGATTGACCAAGGTGAAGGACGCCGGCTCAAAACCAAAGCGAGAGCTTTCATGTTCGATATTAGGTGTGACCCAAGTGAAATTTGGAAAGTTTGCTTCTGTTTGCGCCCAAGCGACTGGTAACTGCCAGCTTAAAAGCGCCAATAAAATAGGCTTAATAAAGCGTTGCATGGTTTACACTCCTAGGTTAATTCGAGCTCACTCCTGATTCTCAGTGACTTCCATCAGGGCTGACTCAGGAATGCCTGCATCGGTATAGCGCGCCTCATCAAGATAAACTACGATAGGTGACTGCCCATCACGTGGTAAGTTATACAAAACTCCCTCAATACCATGATCTTCCCAGATTTGCCTGGCCGTGTCTTTTTGCTCCTGAGTCAATTGTTCAAAGTCAATAAACAGTTCAGGCCAATAGTCTTGGAAACCGGCAATCGTGGCCGCATGTTGTGCGAATAGCTTGCCGTCTTGGTAACGATATGACTTTTGCATCACCGTGTAGCAGTACTGACCGCAATTACGCTCGTGAAGTGCAATCTGCCATGCATCTCCCTCGGCTTTAGCGATCATTTCCCAAATGCCCTCATAGCCACTTTGTAAGTAGCCATGAGCGACATCAATTTCACTTATTGTGACATAGGAAACCGTTTCACCAGCCAGTAGTTGCTTACGTTGAGTTGCATCAAAATTAAAATAAAACAGAAAATCGCTGTCGGGTAATAGCAATAAAAGATCCCTAATATCAGCGGGCTTGGCTTTGGCAATACGTTGATTTAATTGCTCAGGCGTGTATTGCGCCACCAACTCGACAAGCGGGTCTTCACTTGAGTAAGTATCGACAGGCTGTGCAGCGGCAGCCTGAAAGCCGCCCACAAGCCCTAGGAATAGTAATGATAAGGTGAAGTTTTTCATTTTAATAAGCCTTAGATGGATTATTCATTGACATAGGTGCGCTTTACGGTCTGATAGTCTTTGACCTCAGCACCATCTAATAACCAATCAATCCATCCCTCGGTTGAGGTGATTGTTAAGCTTTGACCTGGATCTTTGCGGTCATATTTAACAACTGACAAGACATAAGAAGACGTTGCCACACGATAAGTCTTATCCATATCTAAGGGTGTGCCATCTTCATTAAATAACTCTAGATTGACTAATTTGCTATTGTTATCCGCTGTGGTGTACTTTAAGCGTAGACCGGCTGGATACATAAATCGGTAATCATCCTGACTAAACATATTGCTAATAAAGCGTTGTAACTCATGCCCGGTCATATTGACGGTAGCGAGGCTATTACCAAAAGGGTCAATGGAGAAGAGCGTTTTACGTGTGATATCACCCGCTGCTAACTCATCAATACGTACCCCGCCACGGTTGATGATAGCGATATCGGTTTGAGCCGTGGTTTTCATGGCATCTGCCATCCAATAAGCGATTTCTTCTCGGGTGCGGAAATCGTTGGGCGCTTTAGCAAGCACTTCCATCATGTAGGGATTTTGGTTGTACTTATCCACCAAGGATTTCATTGCGCTTTGCTCATTTTTGCTTGCAGCAACAGGCAGTAACTCCATGGCGCGTTCGATAGAGCCGTCGGCATAAACTTTTAAGCGGATTAAGGTGGCATATTTAAGGCGATTTTGTGCTTGGGTGATTAAAACGTCATTGTGAATTTGCTCAGTATCCACTTTGGTGTGCGAGTGTCCGCCAATAATCAAATCCACCACACCAGTCGGAAAGCTATTGGCTAATTTCACATCATTTTCAAAGCCAAGATGTGTCATATAAATCAACACATCGCTCTCATCTGCTAAATGCAAGTATTGTTGAGCTGTTGTATAAGGGTCAGTAAACTTGAATTCGCTGAGACGATCGGGGTGCGCATCCGGCTGCATTCTCTCATTTAAATCAATGACGGAAACAAACGCCAGTTTTAAGCCATTGGCTAGGGTCAAGGTTTTATAGGGTTTAACATTCAAGTTTCTGTTTTTTGGCCAACTCATATTGGCGGAAATATGCTCAAAATTGGCAAGCTTCGTGTGCTTTTCAAAGCTTTCTATGCCTAAATCAAACTCATGATTGCCCACGGCCGTGAGATCGAATTTAAGCACGTTCATTAATTCGATGATCGGTCGGCCTTTCTCTTCATATTGGTCGTTCATGGGGTTGCCTGTCTGATAGTCGCCCGCAGAAACTAACAGCATATCAGGATGTTGTGCCCGTAACTCATCCACTATATAGGCTAGTTTAGGGAAGTCATCAATGTTTGCATGCATATCATTGACGGCTAAAATGGTTGCTTCTCGCACCACGGGTGTTTCTACCCCGGTTGTTGCGGTGTGCTCAGTCACCTGTTGGCTGGTGCCGCAACTTGCTAAAACCGTCACTACTAGCAAGCTAAGTATTTTTTTAATCATCTTCATTGTCATCACTCTCTTGGATAATCAGTTGACATCCCTCGGTGAGGGCGCCATCGTGGGCAACTTCATTGCCATACCTGTCCCGTACCTCCGGTAAAGGACAGGGTGCGCGCTGGTTCTGAGACGTAAAATAAGCACGAAGCGCATCGGCAACCGTTGCGCCAGTAAAAATCGTTAACTCAATCTGATTGACCATTACTTTCATACGTTTAACCTAGAATTTAAATGTAAATTAAGGACGCTTATAAGAAGCGGTACTTATTAAGTTATCGAAATCTGATAAGACATACTGTGTTTCACCCTTGACCTTGACCGCAGTGACATTACGGTAGCGGCTGCGCTCGCTGGTCGTATTGTTAAAGGCGTCGATGGTCATGGGAATGGCATAACCCTCAAAACTACTACTGCCAGATTGATCCATGTTGTCACGACCGGGGTTGTGTCCAAAAAACATCTGATACGGTGGTTCGGGCTTTTGCCAATCTTGACTGAGCTCGAATCCCTCAACAACACTGTAAGGTATCCATGGCGAATACACCGAAGACCCTGTATTGGAAGGGTGATAGCGATGACGGATAATTTGACCTACCGATGCGAGTTTTTTAGGGTTTCCGGTATTGCGTTGACTAGGTGTCACACTCATTGCTAGACATTCTTCACCCACTTCGGCATCTTCCAGATACATTTGTAATGCCACCACAAAAGCTGCTGCCGCTCCATGCGGTTCGTCTGCGATTTGTTGACGTAAGACCTTGAATTCCTCCACCGTCGTTGGCAAACGAGTAATAGTCACACTACCACCATCGTTTGATTTTTGGGTAGGTATGCTATAGCCACCCGTGACTGTTGCTTGAATAGCCATGTTGCTTTGCGCATAGCTTGACTGATTAGCCGGTGATTGCGCGGCAACATAAACAGGAGTAGCCAAGGCGATGGCTAGAGCGGTTAAAGCGGGAAAAGACGTCAGTTTTTTCATATCAGAACCTTTGACTGTCAGTTAAAACTTCGCCATGGCATCTTCGATCATTTTCCACAGGCGATCAGTATCTACCTTTAAAATAATACGTGCCTGCTGTGTGCCTAAGGGTGGGTTTTCGGTAAATGCTATGGACTCACCATAGGAAGATCCGAATTGAGCATTAACATCGACATGACGTGTGACTTCTTCTGTAATAAGACTGGAGTCAATCACAATGGCGCCCGCAATCACATCCCAGATGAAATGAACATAGTCCGGATTTTCAGCGTAAATACCGTTGAGGAAGTTACGTGTCAACATTTCCTTAATGTCAGGGTTTTGGGTGATATCGATAAGATGATCGTAGCGGTCTTTTACAAAAGGAATACTTTCTGATACCTCTAAACCGACGATTACTTGCTCTTTAAAGGGAGTGCGCAAGCACATCTTAGCCGCATCAGGATCGAGCCACCAGTTAAACTCCGCAGTCGGGGTGGTATTGCCGGGTTTAAAGAATGAACCTCCCATATACACCACACGCTTAATCAAAGGAATAATTTCCGGCGCAATACGTACCGCGGTGGCCAAGTTGGTACACGTGCCAATCGCTAATACAGTGACTTCATTAGGGTTGGCTTTGACTTGGTCAATGATGAAATTAACCGCTTTCATATCCAAAGGTTGTACAGTCGGCTCACGCTGATAGGTTTTTTGATAAACCGACTGCCATGACTCAGGCTCTGCATAACCGGCCGACCCTAGATAACCGTCGCCATTACCAAATAAAGCCATTTCATGCTTCATATTGTCATGACGGTTTGGGTAAAGTGGAAAACGTATCCCAGGTACAACTGGAATATCAGTGCGTTCAATGGCCTCCAACTGGCGAATGGTATAAGCCGTTCCCTCAGGCACCCACGTATTGCCAACCACAATACTGATGCCTAATAAATCAATGTTTGGTGCATTGGCTAGCATCATCATGGTAATGCCGTCGTCAAATACCTCAACCATATCGGTGTCAAGAAGCACCTTTTCCTTGGTTTGGGCATGGCTGACAGCGCCTAGCAATGCCAACACGCATATGACAGTCGTTAGTAGTTTTTTCATAAAATTCACCTATTAATGTGTAGAACTTCTAAAAGAAATAGAGATACATAAACGGCTTTTTTGCAGATACAACAGAATGAGCTTTTTCTTGTTGAGTGCAGCCTATCCGGTCTAACTAAAGAGCAGGGGCAACAATGCTTATCAGTACTTTTTTTGTGATGACTGATGAGTTTTATTAGTTGCTCCTGCTCCCGGATGGGTGTGTTTAAAAGCCGAATTGTTCTATGTAAAGTTTGGCAAAAGGGCTTTAGTTTCCGAGATCTTGTTGACCTATGGTTTTGGCATCACCGGGTGATGCAACTGCACTTGCTGCTAGGACTTGCTCTTTGCGTTTTTTGCGTAGCATATAGCCTAAGAACACTAAGCCAGCAGCGACTGCAAAGAGAATTATCGAGTGGATTGGTCGATAATAAAGCCAACCAATACCAATGACCACCAGTGTCCAAGCTAAGGCCAGCAGACCCGCTAACATATTGCCTGCGTATTTGAAGGCGTTACCCAAGAAAGGCAGCACATCTAATAAGGCCTCACCTAATTTGAAGAACATTCCGAAAGCGATAAATAGCAAGAACAGACCAACAAATCTAAGGCCCCATTTGAGCATGGAGTTTTCTTGACGATTACTTTCAAAAATTTCTGTTGCGGTTTTTTGACCATCGTAAATGGAACTGTATTCATAACCATCTTTACACGCCTTACCCACAAACTTGCTAAAGGTATTGCCATTTAGCATGGCTACCATCGCAATAGGTGTCGATGCCGGGGTATAGCTAGTTTTGATCCGAACATCACCCACTTGAGGACTTAAACTATGACGACCGATATATACTGAATCAGATTTGACGTGAACATACTCTCGCCCTATAGCCTCTGGCGTTAAAACATCGAACTCACCCGTTGTGATTATGTTTTGTGAGCCTTGGACTGTCGTCAAAGCAGTGATATTCGCTTTAAGTGCTTGCGCATATTCAGCATAAGTTTCTTCATCAAACTCAAGGGCTAATGGCTCGCTGGCTTTAATTCCCTTATAAAGAAAATCAGGCAATTGATAGGCACCTAGATTGACATCCGTTGCATAGATAGTGTCTGTGTCCACTTCCATTAAAATGAAGTTGTGGTGAGTCTCAGATTGCTTAAAATTAGATGAATCCACAGGTTGGGTAACCCAGCGCTTCTCATAGTCATAGGTAGTGATCACTTCACTAGAACCACCCACATTCTTTTCTTCACGCTCAGTCTTGGTCTCTACCCATTGGTAGTACTCGGCGCTATAACGTAGCGACAAAGCATTTTTTTGAATATTAAAACGCCCATCCTCTAGCACGGTTTCAGTTTGTGCGTTGCCTTGGGCATAGACTACGGTGCCATTGAGTTCACTGTTTAGCGTATTAATATCGGGTAAAGTAACATAAACACTTTCAACCTCATTAATACAATCAGCTGTCTTAACTGCCCTGCCTTCGTTCCAAAAGAGCAGAGCGGTAGCGACAACAATTAAAATCAAACCTATTACAACTGACTTAAGACCATCGCCAAGTTTGGATCCCCACGACTTCGTCTTGCGTTCTTCGTATGCCATAACTACCCCCTTAGTTATTGAATAAATGAAGTTTCAATTTAATTATAAAGCATAACAACTTGTTACTCACTTTTGTGACAAATAAGTCGTGTTTATTAAGATAGTTCTGATGTAAGTCAAGGAGACTTGTTGCTAGCTGCGATGTGCGAGCAAACAGCGATCGTTAGCGATGCTTTACGTTATGTCGGTTAATGATGATTTTATTATAGTAATCATAGCCTTAGGGCTTTTTTAGGTATCCTTATTAGGGCAATTGCCTTCAGTGTCGCCAGATGTTTAAAATTAAAGCGATTAGCTGTGAGTTGTGATGCACTTTTCCTTAGTTAGATCAGGCAAGGTGTCTATTTGTTTAAGTTTGAAATTTTTGATTAAGATCCGGGACGGCTAGGAGAGGCATTTGATGGGAGTGCAGATTGCCCGGAGTTAAAGAGGTGTTTAGTTAAAAACTCTTTGCACTTTTTAATAAAACAAGGCTTAAATCAGGGTCGAGGCAAGTAAGCGGATGGCTCCGGCTTGTGGCACATAAAATGATAGGCTGCCGAAGATGAGCCCTTTAGCACACCGTAAAACGTAGTCTACGGTGTGCATTCTTTGCTCTAATAATTAATTAAAAAAAGTCTCGCCTTTGGCAGCCATATCGCGCAGGATTTGCGGTGCTTCATAGGCTTTACCTAAGTGAGCATAGCGATCACAAAGCTCAACATAGTCTTTTAGACCAGTTTGATCGATGTGACGTAAGGCACCACCACGGAATCTTGGGAAACCAAGACCCATGATTAAGGCCATATCCGCTTCGTCAGGGCTAGCTACAATTTTCTCATCGATACAGCGAGCCACTTCGTTGCACATGGCGAGCATTAAGCGGTCTCTGATTTCTTCAGCAGAAAACTCCACAGAACCGGGGCCATCAGCAGCGTCTACATGAGGAGCTAGGATGTCTCTGATCTCTTCGTCAGGTGTTTTACGCTTGCGACCGCTGTCATCGGCGACGTATTTGTAGAAACCCTGGCCATTTTTCTGACCTAAACGACCAGCTTCGAACAATACCTTCGTGGCGCCTTTATAGTCTGGATTCATGCGATCCGGGAAACCATCAGCCAGCACGTCTGCGGCATGGACGCAAGTATCTAGACCAATCACATCGGATAAGTAAGCAGGTCCCATAGGCCAACCGAAATCCTCCATGACTTGGTCGATTTTCTGAATACATGCGCCGTCTTTAACTAGAAGATCAAACGCACCGAAATATGGGAAGAGTACGCGATTCACCAAGAAGCCGGGGCAGTCCTCAACAACGATAGGGGATTTACCCATTTTGAGTGCGAGGGCAACCGCAGTAGATACGGCAGCAGCGGAGCTTTCTTGGCCGCGGATGACTTCTACTAAAGGCATCACTGGCACCGGATTGAAGAAGTGCATACCAACGAAGTTAGCCGGGCGCTCAAGGCTTTTAGCGAGCTCAGTAATAGAAATGGTCGAGGTATTAGAAGCGAGGATTGCATCATCACGAACCTCTTTTTCTGCTTCCTTAAGGACGATTTCTTTGACCTTGATGTTTTCAGTGACAGCTTCGATCACGATATCAACGTCTTTGAAACCATCGTAAGTTAAGCTAGGCTCAATCATGCCGAGAGTAGCTGCTTTTTTGTCTTCGTTGATACGACCGCGTTGCAGTTGGCGATCAAGTTGCTTTTCAGCTTCACCCATACCCAGATCCAGTTGGGCTTGGCCAATGTCCTTCATGATGATAGGCGTGCCTTTGGTTGCTGCCTGATAGGCAATACCGCCACCCATAATGCCGGCACCTAGAACCGCTGCTTTATTAACCTCAATGGCTGCGGCAGAGTTTTTCTTGGCGACGCGCTTAATGACTTGGTCAGAGAGGAATAAACCGACCAATGCATCAGCTTGTGGAGTCACTGAAACCTCAGCAAAGTAGTCTGCTTCGACTTCGACTGCTTGGTCGCGCGGCATATCGGCTGATTCTTCAATGACGTTCAAAAAAGCTCTGCTGGCAGGGTATTGCTCAGGATTAGTGCCTTTTTCAAGTTCAGCGCGAACGCCATCAAAGTAGGCCTTGGCATCATCAACCGGCATATTAATGGCTTGTAATTTAATCGCGCGTTTGGCTTGCCAGTCAATATCGCCGGCCATGGCTTTTTTAAGTGCGGCTAGAGCGGTCTCTCTTAACTCATCATGAGGTGCAACCTCATCGGCAACGCCGTCAGCGAGCGCCTGTTGAGCTTTGCGAGGACTGGTGGTGCTAATCCACTCGATGGCTTTAGCAGCGCCGGCAACACGAGCAAGACGTACGGTACCACCAAAGCCGGGAATGAGACCCAAGGTTAATTCGGGCAAACCAATTTGCGCTTTATCGCTCATCACGCGGTAGTCGGCGACTAGGCACATCTCTAAACCGCCACCTAAAGCAAAGCCATTAATCGCAGCTACTTTAGGAATTTCGAGGTCTTCAAAAGAGTTGAAGATACGGTGAATGTCCATCACCCAGTCTTTGATATAGTCGCTGCCACGGGCAAAGACACCGCCAAATTCAGTAATATCGGCGCCTACGATAAAGAAATTTTTGCCTGAAGTGAGCAGCAGACCTTTAATCTCGGGCGTCGCTTTGACCGCTTGAACCGCCGCATCTAGATCGTCCAACGTCACGCGGTTAAACTTGTTAACGGACTCATTTTGTAAATCAAATTTGAATTCAGCAATGCCGTCATCTAGCATTTGTACAGTAATTGCCGGTCCGGAATAAATCATCTCCTGCTCCTAAAAAGTTTTAATTTAGTATGGATTTAAAGTATAAAGTTTGGCTTGATACTTTAAGGTAATTCTAATCATCATATGTCTTTATCCGCTTTGCTAAAGTCTTAATTAAGACAAAAAAACGGCCGGTACTTTTGATGGTACCAGCCGATTATAACTACTCTTGCTGTTTAAATTATTTCAAAATGGGGCGCTCTTAGAATCGAATCGGTGCACCGCCGGTTGGGTTAAAGGATTCGATGGTGCGTTGAACCGGGTCGCGGCGTGGTTGAATCGGGGTAAAGCGTTGACCGCCACTGCCACTGCTGCCGGTAGAAGTGCCGGAGCCACCACGGGTGCCGAGATTAGCAAAGGCTTTACCCTGAGGGAACTCTGAGAAGTAGAAGTTGCCGCCGGTTTTGGCTAAGCCTGTCGGTAAATTACCGGCGGTTTTAACCGGCGTGCCTTTAAGGGCAGTCTGCATATACTCGATCCAGATCGGCATAGCTAATTGGCCACCGGTGGCATTGCTGCCTAAGGAACGAGGCTGATCGTAGCCTAACCAGGCCACACCGACTAAATCACGAGTGTAGCCGGCAAACCAAGCATCAAAGGCCTGGTTGGTGGTGCCGGTTTTGCCATGTAAGTCCTTGCGACCAATGGTGTTAGTGGCACGAGCGCCGGTACCGGAAGTGGCTACACCATGTAATAGATCATTCATCACATAGGCAGTGCGAGCGTCCAACACACGGTTAGATTCATCGCCTGCTTCTTGCGGTTTAGTGCGCATGATTTCATTACCCTCGGGATCCAGAACATAATCAATAATGTATGGATTCACCCGATAACCGCCATTGGCAAAGACGGCATAGGCACCGGCCATTTGTAGTGGAGTCACGCTACCCGCACCGAGGGCCATAGTTAAGTAGGCGCCTTTTTGTGGTTGACGACGAATATCAAAGCCAAAGCGGGTGATGTAATCACGAGCAAAGTCAGCGCCCACAGCCTCTAAAATACGAATCGACACCATATTGCGTGACTGATATAAGGCGTTACGCATGGTCTGGCTCTCAGTGTAGCGGCCACCGTAGTTTTTAGGCTGCCATGGCTTGGAGCCGGTTTGGCGCGCAGTCAGTACAAAGGGTTGATCAGAAATTCGGGTTTCAGGGGTCAAGCCACGCTCTAGGCCGGCGGCGTAGATAAATGGTTTAAAGGTAGAGCCCGGTTGGCGCCACGCTTGGGTGACACGGTTAAAGTCGCCACGATTAAAATTAAAGCCGCCAACCATTGATTGAATTGCCCCGGTGTTTGGGTTTAGGGCGACAAAGGCACCTTCGACCTCCGGCTGATTCACAATAGTCCAGCCATTGTCACCGAAGCGTTGAATATAAACAATGGAACCGCGCAGAATCGGTTCGGCATTTTTAGGCTTGGGTGGTAGGGCACGGCGTGCGTTGTTTAATTCCTTGCCGCTTAATTCGAGGATTTCGCCGACACGACGCATCAAGGTTACCTTGTCAGCAGTGGCAGACAGAACCACAGCAACTAACAAATCATCGTCATTTGGATGCGCAATACGTACATCGTAGATGATTTTTTCCATGGCCTTGTCATCGTGTTCGATACCTTCGGCTAATTCGATTTGACCCTCAGGGCCCGGGTAGGGGCGATTACGCGTAAACTGCATAATGTTTTTACGTAAAGCCTGATAGGCCACAGCCTGATCTTTAGAGTCAATGGTGGTGTAGACATTTAAGCCGCGACCGTAGACATTGTCCTTGTAAGTCAGGTACATCAACTGACGGGCCAGTTCGGCGACATAGCTACCCTGACGTTGTGCTTGGGTGATGCGTGAAGCCTCTTCGCTTTCAATTTCACTCATGGAACGAGTGGTGATTTCCTCGGCTCTGGCGGCATCAAACTCGTCCTGCGTAATATAGCCTAAGCGCAACATGCGACTTAAGACATAATGTTGACGGTCGAGGGCGCCCTTGAGATTGGTGCGGGGGTTGTTTTGTGAAGGGGCTTTGGGGATACCGGCCAAGACCGCCGCTTCGGCTAAAGTCACCTCGGATAAGGGCTTAGCAAAGTAGGTGCGTGCGGCTACTGAGAAACCATAAGAGCGATGACCCAAATAGATCTGGTTCATGTATAGCTCAAGAATTTGGTCTTTGCTCAGGTTGTCTTCAATTTTGTAAGTCAACAATAGTTCGTAGAACTTACGCAAGTAAGATTTCTCGGTGCTGAGGTAGAAGTTACGAGCAACCTGCATGGTAATCGTACTGGCACCCTGGGCACGACCACCAGAGGAGACGTTAGCCAAGGTGGCACGTACAACACCACGCCAATCCACACCGGAGTGTTCGTAGAAGTTGTCGTCCTCAGCTGCCAGAATGGCTAATTTCATGGTTTCCGGGAATTCGTCAATGCGTAAAACATTGCGTCGCTCCTCACCGTACTCGGCGAGCAGGATCTTGTCAGCGGAATAAATGCGCAAGGGAATACGGGGACGGTAATCGGTCATCGCCGTCAGATTGGGTAGGTTTGGCCATACGGAACTGACGACAAGGGTGCCGAAGATCAGCCCGCAAACCGCTAAACCTAAGCCGAAAAATAAGGTTTTAATAATAAACCGACCGATAAAGGAACCGAAACCGGAAGTTTTAGGAGATTGCTTGTTTTGACTCATGAGTAATAAATGCGCTTCAGAAGCGAAGGTATGAACCTGGATACAATACGGCTAATATTAAGCTTAGCCCCTAGTTTAGCGTTAAAATTACGACAAAGACAGCGGGAAATGTGTAAAATTTGGCTAAAGTGCAAATTTTGCTAATTATAAATTATATTAAAGCTTGAAAATACAATGACTAACACTGTAGCACCCCCTGTTTTACCTGAAAAGAGCATCATCATCCTGATTGGTATGATGGGTGCCGGTAAAACAACGGTTGGACGCGCCCTGGCCAAAAAAATCGGACGCAAGTTTGTCGATCTGGATCATGCGATCGTTGAACGCTGCGGTGTAGACATCCCCACCATCTTTGACATCGAGGGTGAAAAAGGGTTCCGTCGACGTGAGACAGAGGTTTTACAAGACGTCATTTTAGACCAAAATATCGTCTTGGCGACCGGTGGTGGCGCGGTATTGAGTCCGGAAAATCGTCAATTAATGCAACAATATGGTCAGGTTTTTTATCTGCGAGTCGAGGTTGATGAGTTGTTTAGACGAGTGGCCAAAGACAAAAATCGCCCATTATTAGCTACCGCGGATCCCAAAGCGCGCCTTAGCGAGTTATTAGCAGAGCGTGCCGAAATTTATGAAGCTGCTGCGGATCATATCCTCGATTCAGCAGAGGACTCGCTAAATGTCATTGTTGATCAAATTATTAACTTGTTAGCCAGAAGAGATGATAAATGAGTATTGTTAGAGTAAATGCCCCCGGTGGTTGTTACCCGATCCAGATTGCACCAAATATCATGCAACAGCTTGCCACGTCCATCCCGCCCGATGCCAGTGCCATTGTCTTGTTAAGTAATCCCACGGTGCGTAAGTTTTACGGTGACATCGCATTAAAAGCCTTAAGGGCTACGGGCAAAGAGATTTATTGTTTCGATATCCCTGATGGCGAGCAGTATAAAAATTTGGATACGTTAAACGATGTCTTTAGCTTTATGTTGGAGCAAAAACTGGATCGTAAATCGGTACTGGTTGCGCTTGGTGGCGGTGTAGTTGGCGATCTGGGCGGTTTTGCAGCGGCTACATTTATGCGCGGTATTCGCTTTGTACAAGTGCCGACGACCTTATTAGCTCAGGTGGATTCATCGGTCGGCGGTAAAACTGCGGTAAATCACCCACTGGGTAAGAACCTGATTGGCGCTTTCTATCAACCAATTGCCGTCGATATTGATATCAATGTCTTAAAAACCTTGCCGCAGCGCGAGATTGCAGCGGGTTTAGCCGAGGTAATCAAGTACGGTTTGATTATGGATCGTGAGTTCTTTGATTGGTGTGAAGACTTTGCTGAAGAGCTTAAGGCACTGGAGCCGGAGGCTATTAGCTATGCCATTCATCGTTCTTGTGAATTAAAAGCGCAAGTGGTCGAAGAGGACGAAAAGGAGTCAAACCGTCGCATGATTCTGAATTTTGGTCACACCTTTGCCCATGCCATTGAAAATGGCTTGGGTTACGGTGAATGGCTGCACGGTGAAGCCGTCGGTTGCGGTATGGTGCAGGCAGCTGAATTATCGGCCTTGATTGGTAACTTCCCCAAAGAAGATGTAGCGCGTGTACGTGCTTTGGTCGAAAAAATCGGTTGTCCTACGGTCGCCCCTTGTTTGGGTGGCAAAGACAAATGGTTTGAGATTATGAAGCTAGACAAAAAAGCCACTGCGGGTAAGATCAAATTCGTCGTATTAGAAGAAATCGGTCAGGCTAAAGTCCAAGGCGCTCCTCAGGAATTAGTCAGTCTAGTCTTGGAAAACACCACCTCATCTGAGGTTAAAGCAGCTCGAACCGTGCGCGAGCCAAGCGCAGAGACAGGGAGCGAGGCGACGCCTATGCCGACGATTGTAACAGCAGAGCCTGCGGCGACCGTGGTTGATAGTTCGGAAGCCGCCGCTGAGGTGGCGCGTCAAGCGCAAGTGGCTAGAGATGCGGGGGCGGGTACCGGTCGCACCGGCGGTATTTACGGCATTGATGGTGTAAGGCCGGCAAGCGATGAGTAATCTCATGGTCTGTATCGCGAGCCTGGCATCGTATGCAAGCCATCCCGAGGCCTCTCGTGGTCGACTACACGCCGAAGACAGCGACCCCAGACGTAATCCCTTTCAGCGCGATCGGGATCGTATTATTCACTGCAATTCGTTTAGACGTTTAGAGTATAAGACCCAGGTTTTTGTTAATCACGAGGGTGATTTGTTCAGAACTCGTCTGACCCATAGTCTGGAGGTGGCTCAGATAGGGCGCGCTTTAGCAAGAAATTTGTTAATTAATGAGGATCTGGTTGAGGCGATTTGTTTGGCCCATGATTTGGGTCACACGCCCTTTGGTCATGCCGGTCAGGATGCTTTAAATGACTATATGCGCACGCATCTGCCTGATGAGGTGGGTGGCTTTGAGCATAATTTACAAAGTTTGCGCATGGTTGATCAGTTAGAAGAGCGTTACGCTGATTTTAACGGTCTTAATCTGACCTTTGAGACGCGTAGTGGGATTTTAAAGCATTGCTCGCTAAAAAATGCACGCAACTTGGGCGAGGTCGGGCAGCGCTTTATCGATCGGAAACAACCTTCACTTGAAGCGCAGCTGGCGAATTTGGCTGATGAGATTGCTTACAACAATCATGATATTGATGACGGTCTACGCTCCGGGCTAATTACCATAGAGCAATTAAATCGCGTGGCGATCTTTGCCCAACATCTTGCTGAAGTTAAACAAAAATATCCGAATCTTAGCGGTAAACGCCTGATTTCCGAGACTATACGACGCATGATCAATACGCTGATTAGAGATGTCACTGAACACACTCTCGAGCAAATCAGTACACATGGCGTGAAGACTCCTGAAGATGTGGCTAATTCACCGGTGTTAGTGGCATTTTCCCCGCAGATGCGAGCTTTACAAGACGAGTTAAAGAAATTTCTTTTAGATAATCTATATCGACATTACAAAGTGATGCGGATGGCGGTTAAGTCACGCCGGGTGATTCATGATCTCTTTGAGGCTTTTTTAGATGAGCCGCGCTTGCTTCCACCGGACCATCGCTTTAAGGATGCCAATCGCCAGGCTCGCGGCATTGCTGATTATATTGCCGGTATGACAGATCGCTATGCGATAAAAGAGCATCGTCGGATTTATCGAGTTTAATTGCTTTGCTTTTAATGATAAAAATTCAGAGAGTCTAAGGAGATGGGGGTAGACTCTCTGAGGCGTTTCTAAGAAGATCAGTTACTTAGAATGAAATATGCTGGTCTAATAAGCCGTTCTCAATCGCGATAGCTAACTCTGCACGTACGTCTTCACGGCTTAGGCCCGCTTTATCTTGAGTCGCATAATTAGCGGAAAATGCTTCGTTTGCGCGTTGACCGCTTTCAGTGACCATGACATTGCCCTGTTCAATTGCTTGCGCCAGTTCGATGCGTACTTGTTCACGAGTTAATGACTCTGTCTGCGGTGCAGGGTAATTGCTTGAGAACACATCTTTAGCAAAACGACCGCTTTCGGTCACCACTTCATATGCACCTTGTAATGTTTGTACCTCTGAGGCCATGGCTTGGCTAGCAAAAAGAGAAGTAAAAACAAGAGCGATAGCAGAGATTTGAGTGCTTTTCATAATATTTATCCTTTAAATAATTTAATGTTTTTTGAGTTTGGGAGAGAAATTTTGATTACGTATTTCTTTGTCCCTGTCGATGTAGTAACTTTAACAAGTTTATTAAAATGAATAAATAGGATAAAAATTAAATGTCTATTCCTATTTTAGGAATAATGTTTAGATGGTTGAGGTGGGAAACTAAATAGGATTGGAATAAGTTCAGCATGTTAGCTGTATTAGGTCGAGAAAGCATGTGTAGGAAATTTTCAGGCAAACAATAAGTATTGTTTTTTATAGATGGAGGCATATTTTAGATTTCTTATTCAAGCTTAAATCATCTAACTATTTTGTAATTATTTTTGTAAGCACGACCAATATTTAATAGAAAAATGTCGTAGTTTTCGCCAATACAATTTACGTTATTATTTTTCTTTTTTCCAAAGAGCTTTTAAAAAAACAACTGCCTGCGAGTATGTATTAATCAATTAATACATATTAGTTCTAGTGCATATTTAAAATTTAGCAAATTCCGATTTCTTTTCAAAAACTATTAAATTATTAATTAAAACTTGAAATAAATGTCTTAATTTTTTAGAAAGACTATGTTTGTCAAATTGCAATGAATCGTAGGGTTTTTACCGTTTAGTTGAAAATTTTTTGCATGCTATTGTTGTATCTAGATTGAATCATTTGTCTTTAATTGACTTGCATTTGATCTGAATAAAAATATTTATAAATAAGGAGACAACTTGAGTATTGATTTAATCATGATCGCCTTTGTGGATGGGTTTTCATACGCTGGCTTACTTTTCCTCGTTTCGTTGGGATTGACATTTATTTTTGGTGTGATGGGTATTTTAAACATTGCCCACGGAGCTTTTTATGCTTATGGGGGTTATGCCGCAGCAACAGCTGTTGGATTGGTTTATGCGAAGACTCAATCACCATTAATTCTTTTGTTGCTTTTATTTTTGGTGGCAATAGTAATAGGTGCAGTTTTGGGAAGTATTTTTGAATTGGCTCTAGTAAAAAGATCTTTGAAATACGATCCAATATTAAAACTGCTTTTGACTTTCGGAGCCTTTTTGATTTTAGAGGATCTACAAAAAGTTATCTGGGGAGCACAACCATATTCTGCAAGTCAAGTAGTGGGCAGTTTTGGCAATATTGAGATTGGCAATATCACATATACGACGTACCAACTAATTGTTGTTCCAGCAACAGCATTTTTTGCTTATTTGGGTTTGGTTTTCTTTTTGCGAAAGACAAAACTTGGAAAACAGGTTGTAGCTATTACCCATGATCGTGAGGTTGCAACCACCTTAGGTGTTAATGCTAAGAAGATTGCTTATGTCACGTTTTTGATCGGTGCTATTTTAGGAGTTTTAGGGGGAGCTTTAGCGTCACCAACAACATCATTGGTACCTGGAGCGGGTGCCGAAATGATTGTTTTATCGTTTGCGGTAGTTGCAACAGCCGGATTAGGGCAAATTACAGGTGCCTTAATTGCAGCTTTACTTATAGGTGTAGCACGCTCGTTTGCGATTTATACAGTGCCTGAGATTGAAGTCGCCGTCCCATATATCATCATGGTCCTAGTTCTAATTATTCGACCTAATGGGTTGTTCACGGTTGCGGAGACGAGAAAAATATGAGAATCGCTATTGTTAGTTTATTGTTGGCCGTAATTGCGTTTATTTTTGCCTACTTAAATCCATGGTTTGTGACACCTCTAATCATTGGGTTGACATATGGTATTGCAGCTTTAGGTGTTTCTGTTATGGCTAGGGCAGGGCAAATATCATTTGGTCATGCTATGTATGCTTGTATTGCAGCTTATTCATTAGCGTTTATTGCTAGAGCTTATCCAGGTACAGATACTGTGGTATTGATAGTGGTTAGTGTGGTTATAAGTACGCTATTTAGTGCATTGGTCGGGGTTTTCGTTGTCAAGTATCGTAGTATTTTCTTCGGCATGTTGAATTTAGCTTTGAGTATGGTCTTATTTGCACTTTTAGGAAAAATGTACGAGATTACAGGAGGTACTGATGGGCTTAGAATTTCTCGTCCAACGATTTTTGGTATTGAATTCGAACGTACTGAATTTGAGCTTATTTTACTAGTTATTACCATTTTAGGTTCTCTTTTATTGGCTGCTGTAGTCCAGCGTTATTTCAAGTCCGGTAATGGTGAAGCACTATCCGCGATTAAAACAAATGAAACTCGTTTGGAGTATTTGGGAGTGTCAGCACACCGAGTAATGCTGAAGGGTTATATCTTATCCGCTGCGATCGTTGGCTTCTCAGGGGCGCTTCTTGCTCTGATACAGGGGCTTGTTACACCTGAAATAGGTATGTGGTTGCGTTCAGGAGAATATGTCTTTATTACTATCTTGGGTGGTGCTGTTCATGCTGCTGGAGCCTTTGTAGGGGCAGCAATTTTTGAAAGTGTCAAATTACTCTCGTCTGCATATTTCCCTGAGTTCTGGCAAACAATTTTAGGAATTACACTCATTTTAGTTATATTTTTGGTGCCGCGAGGAGTTGTTGGTGAGTTTATTAAACGTCAAGAAGATAAGAAGAGGGCGAGATAATGAAACCGTTGGTTAAAACTGAACAGTTATCGCTCAAGTTTGGTGGTGTGATGGGTGCCGATAGTATAGATTTTGAACTGTATGAAGGTGAGAACCTTGCAGTTATTGGCCAAAATGGCGCAGGCAAGACGACTTTTATCAATATCTGCACCGGTTTTTTGAAACCTGATTCAGGTAAGGTTTACTTTGATGGTCAAGATATAACAGGTGTTTCTCCAAGAAAAATAGTTCGACTTGGATTGGGTCGATCATTCCAGTTGCCGCAGTTATTTACAGAACATACTGTTAGAGAATGCATAGAGTTATCCACGGCAAGTAGGAATGGCAATTTAACCTACTTTAAATCGTTATTTAACTCTGTTGATCCAGACGAGATCAATGAAACATTGAGACTAGTAGGTCTTAGTGAGGACGCTAATAAGTTGTCTGCAGATTTGCCGGAAGGAAAGAGAAAATTACTCGATGTTGCAATGGCATTAGCATTGCGTCCAAAACTTTTGATTATGGATGAACCTACAAGTGGTGTTGCTGCTGAAGAAAAACACGGACTGATGACAATGATTATGGATGCGTTGTCAGAAAGGAATGTGACAAGCTGGTTTGTTGAGCATGATGAAGAAATTGTAGAAAAATATGCCACACGTGTCGCGGCTTGGATTTCTGGGCGGATAGTGGCAGATGGAACTCCAGAAGAAGTTCTAAATAACCCGATGATTCGTTCGGAAGTTTTGGGGGAGCAATAATGTTTAAGATTAATAATCTAAGTGTTGATTTTGCGGGCACCAGCGTATTAAGAAATATTAATGTGGAATTTCCAAACGCTTATACCATTGGTGTGGTTGGTCATAATGGTGCCGGCAAAACAACGCTGCTTCGAACTATCATGGGTTTAACGAAAATCAAGACTGGAGATGTTAGTTTGGATGGCGAGCTTCTGTCTGATAAAGAAGGTCATGAGAGAGCATTTCTTAAAATTGGTTATGCACCAGAAAATAGGGTTATTTTTCCTACACTGAGTGTGGAAGAAAACTTGCGTTTACCTTGTGAAATTCAAAATTATTCAAATGCGGAAACCAATGCGAAATTAGAAGAGGTTCTGGAGGTTATCCCACAGTTAAAACCTTTACTAGAACGTTCAGGCTCCGCTCTTTCGGGTGGTCAAGGAAAGATGGTTGCGCTTGGACGTGCGGTCATGATCGGTGAGAGAATGTTGCTTTTAGATGAGCCCTTTCAAGGTCTTGCTCCAAAGTTAGGGTTTGAATATACGGAAGCGTTGTCAAGATTAAAGAAAATAAGATCTGATTTAACAGTAGTTATTACAGAATCAAATATTAAATTACTTAGCGGAATTCCAGATCAATTTTGGCAAATTGAGCGTGGAAGTATTTCTAAGTTGTAATAAAAAGTATCTAAATCGTGAAGGAGATAACATGGCACAAATGATAATTGATGGTAAGAAAGTTGACTCTGTATCGGGAGAAGTCCTTGATGTATTGTCTCCAGTTGATGGTGAGAAGTTTTCTACCATTCCTAGGGGGGATGAGGCTGATATTGATTTAGCTGTTAAAGCAGCTAGAAAGGCTGTAGAAAATCACTGGAAGAAATTTAACGCTGCAGAGCGTGGTCGTTTACTGATGAAGTTGAGTTCTAAGGTATTAGAAAATCTTGAAGAGTTGGCTCAACTTGAGGCGAAAGATACAGGAAAAGCAATTACTACCGCTAGAACTGATATCAATGTTTTAGCTCGTTATTTTGAGTTTTATGGTGGTGGTGCTGACAAGATCCACGGTGAAGTGATTCCATTTATGAATGAATATAACGTGCAAGTTATTCGGGAACCTCTAGGCGTAACAGCGCACATTATACCTTGGAATTATCCTGCACAGATGTTAGGAAGAGCAGTCGCACCTGCGCTTGCAATGGGTAATGCCTGTGTTGTTAAGCCGGCTGAAGATGCTTGTCTTTCTGTGATTAGAATTGCGGAAATGGCATTAGAGGTTGGCTTTCCTCCTGGGGCATTAAATGTGGTGACGGGCTTAGGAGAGGAGGCCGGTGCAGCTTTATCAAAACATCCAGATATTAATTTTGTCTCGTTTACCGGCTCTAACGAAGTTGGCGTTTTAGTCCAACAAGCAGCAGCTCTTAATGCTGTTAAATGTGTTCTGGAGTTGGGTGGCAAGTCGGCTCATGTGGTTTTTGATGATGCTGATTTTAAGTTGGCTGTGCCAACCATTGTCAGAGGTATTGTTGGTAATACTGGTCAGACTTGTACTGCTGGTAGCAGATTGCTAGTTCAAAGAGAAATCTACGATGAATTTATGGTCTTGTTGGCTGAAGAGTTTTCTAAGGTTAGAGTAGGTTCGCCCGATATGGATCTAAATTGTGGTCCGGTGGTTAATAAAGCTCAGTTTAATCGAGTGAACCATTATGTAGAGCAAGGTAAGCAGGAGGGTTTAGAGGTTATTGCTCAGGGTGTTATTGAAGAGGGTACTCCAACTGAAGGTTATTATGTCGTGCCAACTTTATTTAAAGCTCAAAATCACGATAGTCAGCTTTTTCATGATGAGATTTTTGGTCCCGTATTAGTTGCTGCTCCATTTGATACAGAAGAAGAGGCAATTAAGCTCGCTAATGCCACTGATTATGGATTGATGGGGGCTGTATGGACTGAGAATGGTGGAAGACAAATCCGAGTTGCAAAGGCTATGAAATCAGGTCAGGTATATATCAATGGATTCGGAGCAGGCGGTGGTGTTGAATTGCCTTTCGGTGGAGTAAAGAGAAGTGGACATGGTCGTGAAAAAGGTTTCATCGCTTTAGAAGAGTTGAGTACCACGAAAACGATAATTCACTTTCATGGTTAAAAGGAACTAGAGATTATGTTTAGACTAGATGGAAAAGTAGCTATTGTTACTGGTGCAGGTAGTGGGTTTGGTGAAGGCATCGCTAAAGCTTATGTCGAAAGGGGGGCAAAGGTAGTTGTAGCAGATATTAGACTGGATGCTGCGGAACGAGTTGCTCAAGAGCTTGGTGAAAATGCACGGGCTTTTGAGGTTGATGTATCAAACCGTTCTCAAGTTCAGGCTTTGGCTGAATTTACTAAAGAAACCTTTGGTTCAATAGATATTGTTGTTAATAACGCAGCTATTACTCATAAAAATCAACCTATGCTAGATGTGGAAGAAGAAGAGTTTGATAAGCTTTACGCTGTCAACGTTAAATCTATTTACTTAATGTCAAAAGCCGTGATACCCGTTATGCGTGAGCAGAAAAGAGGTGTCATTTTAAATGTTGGTTCAGTAGCCGGCATCAGACCTCGTCCAGGGTTAACTTGGTACAACGGCAGCAAAGGTGCTGTAAATATTCTTTCTAAATCAATGGCAGTTGAGCTTGGTCCTGATAATATTCGTGTCAATGCAATTTGCCCGGTGATGGGTATGACTGGCATGTTTGAACTATTTACAGGGCTTCCAAATACTCCAGAAAATAACGCTAAATTTATAGGTACCATTCCTTTAGGAAGATTCTCAGAGCCAAAAGATATCGCTGCTGCCGCTGTGTTTCTGGCTAGTGATGAAGCTGAGTTTTTTACTGGTGTCGAATTACCGGTGGATGGCGGTAGAACAATATAACTAAAAACAATAAATGAAGGAGGAGTTTTTATGAAATTTAGAGCTGCAGTTCTTAGAGAAATGTCGACAGACTTGCCATATAGTGTCAGTAAACCGGTAAGTATTGAGGAGGTTTCAGTAGATCCACCGGGTCAGGGAGAAGTGCTAGTTAAGATACGCGCCGCCGGGTTATGTCACTCAGATCTTTCGGTAATTAATGGTGACCGTCCTAGGGGGTTACCTATAGTGCTTGGCCATGAGGCTTCTGCAGAGGTTGTAGAGTTAGGTGCTGGAGTTAAAGATCTATCTGTTGGTGATCATGTGGTTTTAGTGTTTGTTCCAAGTTGTGGCTGTTGCATGCCTTGCTCCGAAGGGCGACCTGCTCTTTGTGTGCCAGGTCAAAAAGCAAATGCTGAAGGTACTTTGCTTGGAGGTGATAGACGTCTTAAATCACTTAATGGTGAGGTATTAAACCACCAAACAGGTGTCTCATGTTTTGCAGAGTATGCAGTAGTTTCAGCAAGATCTTGCGTGAAAATAGAGAGAGATTTAAGTCACAGAGAAGCGGCTTTGTTTGGCTGTGCTGTTTTGACAGGTGCAGGTGCTGTAATTAATCGTGCTCAAGTCAAGGCGGGTGATACAGTGGCCATCGTTGGTCTGGGTGGTGTGGGGTTTAGTGCTTTGTTGGCAGCTGTTGCATCTGGCGCTCGCCGTGTTGTGGCAGTTGATCTGAGTGATGAGAAATTGGTTTTAGCAAAACAAATGGGTGCAACACATACGATTAATCCCGCCCACTTTAATAGTCCAGCTGAGATGGTAGATGCAGCAGGTGGTGGCGTGGATTACGGATTAGATATGGCAGGTGCGGTCAAGGCTTTTGAGACAGCGCATAATTTAACAAAAAAAGGAGGAGCAACTATTACTTCAGGTTTGCCAAATCCAAAAACTAGTTTTGCCTTGTCTTTGGTGCAATTGGTTGGGGAGGAACGAACAATTCAAGGTAGTTACTTGGGTTCAGGTGTGCCAATGCGTGACATCGAGAGGTATATTGATTTATATCTAAATGGCAAGTTACCAGTTGATCTAATGATGGGGAAAACCTTTAACTTAGACTCTGTAAATGAAGCATTTGATCACCTTGCTTCCGGTAGCAGTTTAAGAGATGCAATAATTTTTGATTAAAAAATTGGAGACAAATAATGTTTAAGAAAAAAGTTTTAAGTGTGTTAGGTGCTGCTGTGATGGCAATGTCTGCGTCTAGTACTTTTGCTCAGGAGAAACCAACAGAATTAAAAGTTGGTATTTCTACCTATTTATCAGGTTCGGCTTCTGTTTTTGGTATACCTGCCAAAGAGGCAGCTGACATGATTATTGAAAACATCAATTCATCAGGCGGGATTGATGGAGTGAAAATCGTTCCAACGTACATTGATGAAGGCGGGGGTAGTGAAAAGCTGTTATCTGAATATAGAAGATTATCAGAGGGTGGAACACGGGTTATGCTGTCGGCGATTTCCAGTGGACATTGCAATATCGTTGCGCCAGTTGCAGAAGATCTAAAAGTCCTTAATGTTTTGTGGGATTGTGGGACAGAAAAGGTCTTAGAGGAAAGCGAGTATAAGTATGTGGTCCGTACACAAGCTAATGCAACCGCAGAAATGGTGGCTGCAGTTTTATATTTGCTTGAACAAAAACCTGACTTTAAAACATTAGCTGTAATTAATCAAGATTATGCTTGGGGTAGGGATTCAAGAGATATATTCTTAAATACATTAAAGCAGTTTAAGCCCGATGTAAAAGTTGTTGCTGAGATGTTCCCTAAGTTTGGAGCTCCAGACTTTTCAACGGAGATCAGCCGTCTTTCAGCTTTAAGACCTGATGTTATTTTATCAACGTCTTGGGGCGGGGACTTAGATAACTTTGTAAGACAAGCTTCGCAAAGAAACTTGTTTAATAACTCTACCTTTATTTTGCCATTAGCAGAAAGCTCACTTGAGCGTCTCGGAACAAGTTTACCTGAGGGCGTTATGATTGGCGCACGTGGAGATCATTATTTTCTTCACCCTGAAACTAAGAATGACCAAGAGCATTTAGATTTTAAAGAAAAGTTTCGCGAAAAAACAGGTGCTTACCCCATTTATTCCGTTTATCACATGGTTCAAGCTTTGCATGGTTTAAAAGCTGGTTATGAGAAAGCCATTGAAGATAATAATGGTGCTTGGCCAACCCCTGAACAGGTAGCTGAAGCGATGCATGATATTACTTTCAAAGGCTTTGGGCGTGAAGTTACTATTAATAGAGCTGATGGACAATCATATGAAGCACAATTGTTTGGAACTACTAAAAAAGTAGATGAATATCCATTTATGATTTTAGATAAGATGACAATTTATCCAGGCGAACCCTTAACGGCCCCAGTTGGTGAAAAAACGCATGATTGGCTGAAAACTCTTGACGATTCAATTTTAAAAAGTGAGCAGTACAAATCATACAGTCATGAATAATAGTGACTAAATGAGTAGTTCTTAAATTCTCCATTTGATAGTAAGGTCGTCTATCGTCCTAGATGCCCTTACTATTTATCATTCAGGATGTTGATGGTTAAATGAATTTTTAAGGAGGTTGTGAAAACACAATTTATGTTGAGTTCATTTAGTTGGGTATTCCCCGATGTTTATAATTTTTTTGGATTCATATACTGAAATAGAAAGAATCAAAATCGTCAGTCAGCTTTGATTCAGTGGGTATTTATAAAAGTTTGTGGCTACTGTGATTTTTAATCATAAAAGGGTAGGAGAAGTGAGTATGTCTAAGAAAGCAAATATCATCACGAGAACATTACTAGCAATGGCTCTCACAGCAACCCCGGTTGTTGCTGAAGAAGTGATTAAAATCGGTGCAGTTTTACCTATGACTGGTAATTCAGCTGTTTTCGGTGAGAAATTTCAACAAGCTTATTCTATGGCGTTGGATGAGATTAATGATGCTGGTGGAGTAAAGGGTAGAAAACTTCAATTAGTTATTGAGGATTCACAAGAACGTCCTCAAGTAGGTAAAACAGCAACAGAAAAATTAGTGTCTGATAAGGGAGTTCTGGTGTTGACAGGTGGTCGCTCTTCGGGAGTGACTCTAGTTGAAGCCCAAGTTGCCGAAGAGAATCAAATACCATACTTGATTGATCATGGTTCAAGTGATCTAGCTACGCGCTCTGGTTACAAATATGTGTTTCGTATGAACCCTACTTCAGGTATGTATCCGGCAGCTCTTAAAGCCTATTTAGATGAGAATCCACCACAAAAGGTTGTTCATATTAACGTAGACAATGCCTTTGGTGAGGCGCTTTACGAATATGGTCTTAAGGATTATATAAAGGAGACCGGCATTGACTATACAGCGATTAAGTATAAAGCAGGTGAATTAGATCTTAAGCCTATTATGGTTCGTGCAAGCAATTCTAAGCCACAAGTTGTCATTATGACTGCCGGTGATGACAATGATGCAACTCAATTGATCAAAGCTGCAAAAGAGGCAGGATTGTCACCAGAAATATTTGTTGGTACAGGCGCGGGTCACTCAATTCAGGGATTTGCTGAACAAGCTGGGATATTAGCTGAAACGGTTTTAACGGCAGGTCCATGGCACGGCGATCGCAGTCATGAAGCATTTCAAGCGTTCCATAAGGGATTTACAGATAAATATGGTCACGAGCCTGGTGAGCATGAGGTTGAAGGTTACGCAGCCATGTACGTTTTAGCAGATGCTTTAGAAAGAGCAACTAATCTGGATCGTGAATCTGTACGGGATGCTTTAGCAGAAACTGATTTAAATACAATCTTTGGTCCTATTAAATTTGAAAATTTTGATGGGTATGAAAACCAAAACCGCGCTATCACGGACTTGTCACAATGGATAGAGGGGAAAATGTATACAGTTTATCCAAAAGACGTTGCACAACGTGAAATCGTGAAGTTTAAAGGTTGGGATTAACAATCTGGACGAAATTGGAGTAGCTTAGAATGATTCAAACTCTTTTTGATGGCTTGATGATTGGTGGTGTTTACGCCAGCATCGCTCTTGGCTTAACTCTTATTTTTGGAGTTATGCGAGTTATAAATATGGCGCTCGGTGAGTTCGTCATGATAGGAATGTTTGTTAGCTACTTCACCTTCAGAGTGTTTGGAATAGATCCCTTTGTGAGCATTTTGTTTACCACACCAGTCTGCTTCCTTATCGGGTATTTTCTTTACAGTGTTTTTGTTTCAAAAGCTCAAAAAGGAAGTGAAGAAAATACATTGATGCTTACCGCAGGCGCAAGTATCTTATTAGTTAATGTTGCTGCATTACCTTTCTTTTTAGGTCCTAATTATTCTCGACTAACTGGTGAGTCATTTTATTGGGAAAACAAAATTTGGGTTTTTGGGGGTATAACTTTCAATGCTTCGCTTGCTGTCGGTTTTTTATTAACTGTACTGATGTTCTTTTTGTTAACTCTTTTTCTCAGAAAAACGGATACAGGCTTAGCTATGCGAGCAGCTGCACAGAAACCAACAGCAGCTCGCATTGTTGGTATTAATGTACCTTTTATTTCTGGAATTACTTTTGGTTTAGGTTCGATTTATGCCGGTATTGCCGGAAGTGTTCTTTCAACTACTTATCCCATATATGCGAGTATCGGCTCATTGTTTCTAGTGAAAGCTTTTGTCGTTGTCGTGTTAGGAGGTATGGGAAGTATTCCTGGGGCAGCTTTAGGGGGACTTGTATTAGGAGTGACAGAAAGTTTTGGAGCTACCTATATCCCTGGCGGAACCGCTTACCGTGATGTGTTTGGATTAGTGCTATTTTTGATAGTCTTGTTATATCGACCCCAAGGTCTGTTTGGTAGGGGAGTTTAATAAATGAAAATCGTACTTTTAAACACAATCATTTTTGGTTTAATCGCTGCTATTATTGTTCCGTTTTTCGCCAATATTCATATTTTCTCCATCGCTATTACGGTATTAATCTGGATTATGTTTGGTCACTCATGGAATTTATTAGGAGGATATACAGGACAAGTTTCGTTTGGCCATGCGATGTTCCTTGGTGTTGGTGCTTATACATCGATGTTGATCGTTAATTCCTTTAATCTAGACATGGCTATTTCTTTACTGTTAAGTGGTCTATTGAGTGGCATTGTATCGCTAATAGTTGGTTTTTTGATTTTTAGGTTAAAGGGGCCTTACTTTGCATTAGGCACACTTGCATTTGCCGAAATTATTCATATTGTCGGACGTAATATGAAAAGTGTTACAAATGGTGGTGAGGGTATCATGCTCATGAATCGCCCAACATTTTTAGGCATACAGATATTTACTAAAGAAGAGTATTTTTATTTAGCCTTATTGTTGGCCGTTTTAATTACGTTATTTGTTGCTTTTTTGATGCGTACCAAACTAGGGTATAGTTTTATTGCGGTACGCGAGGATCAAGATGCTGCCGAGGCCATGGGTATGAACTCGACTATTATAAAAAGTAAGGCGTTATTTATAAGCGCTTTTATAGCAGGCTTAACTGGTGGCTTCTACGGTTTATATAATAAGTTTATCGATCCCGATATGACCATGAGTGTTCATATGTCTGTCGAAATGATATTTGTTACAGTACTTGGTGGAATTGGTACGATTATTGGCCCAATTATTGGTTCTACAGTATTGATTTCAATGCAAGAGTACCTCAAGAGTCTAGAGTTTCTTCAAGCTTTCCCTTCGCTATATTTGATTATTTACGGTTTAATAATAATGCTCGTTATTGTTTATTTACCCGGTGGCTTGGTCGAGGGTCTACAAAGAATTCGTGCATTTGCAAAAGGGAGATCTTGATTTATGTTGACTCCTACGCTTAGGGTGGAAAATCTGACTAAACGCTTTGGTGGCTTGACTGCTGTAAATGATGTGTCTTTTGAGGTTCATAAAGGTGAAATCTTAGCTTTAATAGGACCTAATGGCGCTGGTAAAACAACATGTTTTAACATGATTGCTGGCTTTATGTCGCCTACGTCAGGTCGAGTGGTTTTTAATGGTAGAGACGTCACCGGGCAAAAGCCATATACTCTAAATGCACAAGGTTTAGCTCGCACATTTCAGGTTGTTAAGCCATTACCAAAGTTGAGTGTATTTGATAATGTTATGGTTGCATGCTTGTCAAAAAGCAAGAATATCAGAGTCGCGCGTGAAAAAGCTAGTCTAGTGATGGAGCGCACTGGATTATTGAATTTATCTAATACTCTTGCTGGTACATTATCAATTGGTAACCTGAAGCGTCTAGAAGTCGCTCGAGCTCTAGCGACAGAGCCTTCTCTGCTGTTAATGGACGAGCCCATGGGGGGATTGACTCCATCAGAGGTTGAACGAGCGATTGAGTTGATACATGAAATAAATCAGCAAGGGATCTCTGTGGTTATTATTGAACACATTATGAAAGCTGTTATGGCTGTAGCTGAGTCCATTATTGTATTGCAGAATGGGGAAACTATCGCAAGAGGTAAGCCAAGTGACGTAGTGCAAGACCCTCAAGTGATTAAGGCATATCTTGGGGAAGGGCATGTTAAAAGTTGATAAGTTAAATAGTTTCTATGGCAATGTTCAGACGGTGTGGGATGTTTCACTTGAAGTAAACGAAGGTGAAATTGTTGCTATTATTGGGACTAACGGAGCAGGCAAAACGACTATTCTCCAATCAATTGTTGGATTAGTCAGGAAAACAGGGAGCGTTAAGTTTCAAGGCAAGGATATTTCCAACGTTCCTGCTCATCACATGGTTGAATTAGGCATTGCGTATGTTCCCGAAGGACGAGAAGTGTTTCCTGAGATGACGGTAATGGAAAACCTGGTTATTGGTGGTTATAACAGACGTTCTCGGCTAGCTCGTAAAGAAATGATTGCTCATGTCCTAGAAATATTTCCTCGGTTAAAAGAGCGTATCAGTAATCTAGCGGGGAGCTTGTCAGGTGGAGAGCAACAGATGTTGGCTATAGGTCGAGGTCTAGTTTCTCAACCTAAGTTATTGCTGCTTGATGAGCCATCATTGGGTATTTCACCGATATTAACTGAAGAGATTTTTCAAAAAATTGTCGATATTAAGAAAGAAACCACGATAATCCTAGTCGAGCAACATTTGCATCATGCGCTAGCGATTTGTGATAGAGGTTATGCGATTGAAACAGGCCAAGTATCCCTTGAAGGCACAGGCGAGGAGTTGCGCGATAATCCGAAAATACAGGAAGTATATTTAGGGCTGTAGAAAAAGACTTATTGAAATACACGCAAACAAATTGTGAAATAGTGGCACTTAGAAACGCCTCAAAGTGCAATATATCTACTTCTAGAGAAGAGTATAGTCTACTATTCAAATAGTATAAACTAAACCGAATGCTGTTAATCATGCGGTTTTTTCATGAAGCAGATACTTTAGCTTGTTTAAGCTTGTAAATTAGCGGAAATACCTGAGCCGGACTGGAAAGTATCCGGGGGCGATTTTTGGACTATATTTAAATTTTCTGAAAAATATCGACATGCAAACATAGGCGACCTAGTTGATGGGTTAACAATTGTTTTTAGTAAAGTTGGACAGTTTTTATACTTGTTGAGGGATAAACCTTTGGCACCGAAGGATTTACAGTATGCGCTGGGATTAAAGCATAGGCCTACTTTCAGAGAAAACTATTTGTACTCCTCATTGGAAAAAGGGCTTATAGTCATGACTTAGCCCGAAAAACCAACGAGCCCCAAGCAAATATATCAGCATGCCAAGTCAGGTAAAGTGCGTTTGCAAGAAGCGTTAAATAAAAAATAGTAGTTTATGAAGACTAAAAGATACATATAAGTCATATTAGCTCATAGCACAAGGAGGTGCGGATCTTTTCTTGGACAGGTTGATGATTTAAATTAATCCTAATTCCTGCAGATATTGGAAGGGGCTTTTATAGCCCAGCGATTGAGAGTGAGTGATGCAGTGATCTCCTCTCTTAGTCACTTTTTTCGACACACCCAATCACTTTCCTCATAAATCCTACATAATCAGCCAGAGAGAAAATAGCAAAGGCGCTTAATATTAACCCTGAGCAATTGGAAAGTAAAAAAAACAGCGCCTTTTAGTAGTCATTTTTGGTGGAAACAGTTTTAAAAAATTGTTCTAACTTTTGTTGTGGGGTAAGGACATCGATACCCATGTAGTGAAAAACACTAAACACCAAATGAAAAGGACTGAGTCCTGTGTAATACAGAAATCAGTCCTTTATTTAATTCTAACTGCAAAACCGCACAAGATTGAGCAGTAGACTAGGCTTAGCGCCCGTTTACTTAACTTGCTTGGCGTTGACGTAATAAAGACAAGGCCGTGTCTTCAATCATGTCTTCCTGACCGCCAACCATGCCGCGTTTACCCATTTCGACCAAGATTTCACGAGCAGGGATGCCGAACTTTTGTTCAGCGCGTTTAGCAAATAGCAAGAAAGAACCATAAACGCCGGCATAGCCAAGAGTTAGAGCATCACGGTCGACGCGGATTGGGAAGTCCATAATAGGCACTACTAAGTCTTCAGCGACATCCTGAATTCGGAATACATCCACACCGGTAGGAATACCCATCAGATCTAAAACAGCGACCAATACTTCCATTGGCGTATTGCCTGCCCCTGCCCCTAAACCGGCAGCGGCAGCGTCAATGCGATTTGCACCTGCTTCAATCGCTGCTATGCTGTTGGCAACCCCCATCGCTAAGTTGTGGTGACCGTGGAAACCAAGCTCGGTTTCCGGTTTTAATGCATCACGTACAGCAACCAAGCGCTCTTTGACAGTATTAGGTAGTAAGTGACCTGCAGAGTCAGTGACGTATATGCAGTTAGCACCGTAGCCTTCCATTAGTTTGGCTTGTTGCACTAAACCTTCGGGGCTATTCATATGGCTCATCATTAAAAAGCCTACAGTATCCATGCCTAGTTCGCGAGCAAGAGTAATATGCTGTTCTGCTACATCAGCTTCAGTACAATGGGTAGCGACACGAATTGTAGTTACGCCCAAGTCATGGGCCATGCGTAGGTGCTCGGCTGTGCCGATACCGGGGATTAATAAAGCAGACACTTTAGCTTGTTTAAGCTCAGGTATCACTGTACTGAGGTATTCCTCATCACTGTGCGCCGGGAAACCGTAGTTTACCGATGCGCCACCTAAGCCGTCACCGTGAGTGACTTCAATTAGGGGGATACCGGCTTCGTCTAGGCCACGCGCGATGTTACGCATTTGTTCTAAGGTAATCTGGTGGCGTTTTGGGTGCATACCGTCGCGTAGCGACATGTCATGCAAAATAATATTTTGTTTGCTCATTACACAATCCTTGCAAAAGAGGGTGTCATTATTTGCCAAGCAGACGCTCAGCAAACATTTCGGCTGTGCGCGCTGCAGCGGCAGTCATGATGTCTAAATTACCGGAGAACTTAGGTAGATAATCACCCAAACCCTCTACTTCCAGGTAAATCGAAACACGATTGCCATCAAAGACTGGGCCGTTAACTAAACGGTAGCCAGGTACATATTTTTGGACTTCGGCAATCATGGCATGCACCGATTCAGTGATGCGCGCCTCATCAGGAGCATCGTCGGTTAAACAGTGAACCGTATCACGCATAATTAAAGGTGGTTCAGCAGGGTTTAAAATAATAATCGCTTTACCGCGACGAGCGCCACCAACACGTTCTACCGCACCGGCGGTCGTGGTCGTGAATTCGTCAATGTTTTTGCGGGTGCCGGGACCGGCGGAGCGTGATGAAACGGTCGCCACAATCTCAGCGTATTCTACCGACTGTACGCGGGATACAGCATGTACCATAGGGATGGTTGCTTGGCCGCCGCAAGTTACCATGTTTAAGTTATTTTGTACGCCGTTGCCTAGCAAATCATGCAGATTCACCGGTGGCACGCAGAAGGGTCCTATCGCAGCAGGAGTCAAGTCGATCATCAAAACACCCAGAGCCGTTAGTTTATCAGAGTTGTCTTTGTGGACATAAGCGCTGGTTGCGTCAAATGCGATTTGAATATTGTCCGCTTCAATATGTGGCAAGAGACTATCTACACCGTCAGAAGTCGTTTTTAAGCCCAAATCAGCAGCACGTTTCAGGCCGTCAGACTGTGGATCGACACCCACCATCCAGACGGGTTCAATGACAGGGCTACGCATTAATTTGGCAAGCAAGTCTGTGCCGATGTTGCCAGGGCCAATAATGGCGGCACGAATTTTTTCAGCCATGTATTTCTCCAGAGTAAAACAAAAGAAAAGTTAAAATTTAGAGCTGTTCTTAGCTTACTAAGCTTAAGGGGAACAGCGAAAACCACGGTACATAAGTAATTAGTAACAGCATTAAAAGCATCGCAAATAGGAATGGGATACTTCCGACAATGGCTTTTTCCAAACTAGTTTCGCCTACTCGTGAACCAACAAACAGGTTCACACCAACTGGTGGTGTGACTAGGCCCATTGCCAAGTTAACGATAATCACGATACCAAAGTGAATAGGATCGATACCTACTGCAGTAACTACAGGTAATAGGATAGGAACTAAAATAATGATGGCTGCCAATGTTTCCATGAACATGCCTACAAAGAGAAGCAGTACGTTAATTAACAGCAGAATCAGGATTGGGCTATCGGTGATTTGTACGATATAATCAGCGATCATGAATGGAATACGCTCAATTGCTAACATACGTCCAAAGATAGTAGCCGTACCTACAATAACAATGACCGTAGCAGAGGTTAGAGCAGAGCCAGCGATAACGCGGTACAAGTCTGACCATTTTAATTCTTTGTAGACGAATACGCCGACCACAAAACCGTAAATAACACCGACAGCGGCGGCTTCAGTGGGCGTAAATATACCACCGTAAATACCACCAAGGATGATCACGGGGACCAACAAAGCCCATTTAGCATCCCAAATCGTTTGAAAGATTTCTTTAGATGTATAACGCTTATCCGAGCCTTTGTAACCCTCACGGCGTGCTTTGATATACGCAGTGACAATTAAGGCCAAGCCAATCATCAAACCTGGAATAACACCGGCCAGGAAAATTTGTGTTATCGATACGTTGGCAGATACCGCATAAATAATCATCGGAATACTCGGTGGAATAATAATTCCAATGCTACCGGCAGATGCAATCAAACCAATTGAGTAACCTTTGTCGTAACCTGCCTTAGCCATGGCAGGTAGCATTAAACCACCAATTGCAGCAACGGTAGCCGGACCGGAACCTGAGATGGCTGCAAAGAACATACAGGTAACAATCGCAATAATCGCTAAACCGCCGGTGTAACGACCGAAAAATATACTGGCGACATTTAACAGGCGACGAGACAGTCCGCCTTGACCCATCAGATCGCCGGCCAGGATAAAGAATGGCACCGCCATCAGAGGGAATGAGTCAATTGAGGTAACCAGACCTTGGGCAATAAATGAGCTGCTTACTTTACCACTATAAAGTAGCGCTAAGGCCGATGATAGGCCTAAGGAAATAGCAACCGGTACGCGGATAATCAATAATAGGATAAAGCAACCAAATAGCAATAAGGAAATCATGACTGCCTCTCAATACGTATTGTGCGAAATTCTTGGACGATTTTTTGAATTAAACGTAAAACAACCAAAGCAAAACCAACGGTCGGTGCCAAGTAGATATAGCCCATAGGAATGCTAAGCGAGGATGAGGTTTGACCGAATTTAAACACTTTCATACTTAGGGCGTAGCCTTCTTTCATCACTAAGACAGCAAAAAAGATAAAAATGATGTGCGAAAGAATGGCGGCATATCTTTGATAAAGTTCAGGTAAGCGGTTGGTTACGGCTTCCACATAGATGTGGGCGTTTTCTCGTACGCCATAGGCTACGCCAATGTAAGTAGCCCAGATAAAGCAGTAGCGAGCAAGTTCTTCGGACCAAGTGAGCGAGTCATTGAGTACATAGCGCATGAAAACTTGTACGCCAATTAATATTGACATAAGCGACAGTAGCAGCACTAAGATGCTTTCCTCTAAGTGCTTGTCTAGAAATTTGAGCATGGAAATCCCCTATGCCGGCAATGGTGTCGGCAAGTGGGCAAGCAAATGCTTGCCCAGTCGAGAAATGGAAGTGGTCAATCGTTAGACCACTTAGGATGTTTTAACGATTGGCTTCAGTAACGATTCGGTCAACAATATCCGCACCGATTCTTTTCTTGACTAGCTCGTGTACCGGTCCCATATGATCAGCAAAGGCAGCAAGCTGTTCAGGCGTTAACTCGGTGATGGTCACATTCGGCATGTCGGCAACGGCTTTCTCGTCAGCCTCTTGTGCTTGAGCGCGTTGGAATTCAGTAGTCTTTTTGATTGCTTCGTCAAAAATAGCACGGTCTTCATCGCTAAAACTGTTGTATACATCCGGGTTAATCATCACTGGCCAAGGTGAGTACACGTGATTAGTTTTTGTGATTTGATTCTGAACTTCGAAGAATTTCATATCGTAGAACAGATTAATCGGACCTTCCTGTGCATCAAATGTGCCCTGCTGCAACGCTGTAAACAATTCACCAAAGGCTAATGGTGAAGGGTTCGCGCCGATTTCTTTCCATGCGGCAATATGCACTTCGTTTTCCATCGTGCGCATTTTCATGCCTTTTAAATCGTCAGGTGATTGAATCACTTTTTTGTTGTTGGTTAATTGACGGAAGCCATTTTCCCAATAAGCAACCGCTTTAATGCCCACGGACTCTAAGCTTTTTAGTAGATCTTGACCAATTTCACCGTCTAGAATGCGATACACGCTTTCACGATCTTTAAAAAGAAACGGAATGTCTAAAGCAAAGAATTCTTTGTTGAAGTTACCCAACACGGCAGAAGAGGCGAAAGCCATGTCCACATTACCTAGCTGGATGCTTTCGATTAGCTCACGCTCACTGCCTAACTGTGAATTAGGGAAAATTTCTACTGTGATACGACCATCTGTTTTTTCAGCGAGTTCTTTACCTAGAAACTCAAATGCGGCTTGTCCTGTACTGGTGTTGGAGGACGCGTGTCCGGCTTTTAGAACAGTGTTGGCATGTGATAGGCCTGCAAATAGAGATAAACAGAGGCCTAAGCTTAGGGTTAAGGTGCGTTTACGAAAAGCATTTTTTAGCATAAGAGTCTCCTAGTGTGACAAGCACGGCAAGGTTGGTTGTTAAAAGTGTGACGGCGAATGTGTCAACCCGTTACGTTTATTACTGACGAAATTATATTATCAGTGGTAAAATTTTTGCAAATATTTTCAACTATTGATATGAATTCTTAATAAATGAGAATACTAAGAAAAAGAGGGATTTAAAAATGAGTGGAAAAGCGATGCTTATTAATGCGTTACGTGAGGTTTTAGCGGCGGACGAGATATTGATAGGTGGCGATATTAGTGAAAAATATCACCAAGATTGGAGTGGCGAAGAGGGTGGTGAGATTGGCGTATTAGTACTGCCACGTCATACTGAAGCAATATCGCAAATTTTGCGTATTTGTCACGAGCACAATTGCCCGGTCGTTCCTCAAGGCGGTTTAACCGGTCTGGCCGGTGGCGCAACACCCATTAATGGCTGTGTAGCGATCTCGATGGAGCGTATGAACGGGGTCATCGAGCTTGATGCTGTTTCCGGTACTATGACTGTGTGGGCCGGTACGCCATTACAAGTGATACAAGAGAGTGCTGAGGAAGCCGGTTTCTTTTTTGCACTCGATCTGGGGGCCCGCGGTTCCTGTCAAATTGGTGGTAATATTGCCACCAATGCCGGAGGTAATCGCGTGATTCGTTATGGCATGGCACGCGACTTGGTGTTGGGGTTGGAGGTAGTATTGGCGGACGGTACGATACTTTCGATGCTAAACAAAATGGTCAAAAATAATGCCGGTCCTGATCTGAAGCAGGTTTTTATCGGTGCCGAAGGTACCCTTGGTGTGATCACTAAAGCGGTGGTTAAGCTGCATCCACAGGTCAACGGTGCTAATACAGCTTTGTTGGCTTTAGAGAATTTTAGCGGCGTAGAGCAATTGTTAATGTACGCACAGCAGCAGCTGTCAGGCCAAGTCAGTGCATTTGAAGTGATGTGGCAAAGTTATTATAAAGAAGCGGTTGAAGATGGCGGTATGCGTGCACCCTTGTCGACTGAATACCCTATCTACGTTCTGATGGATCAGCAGAGCGCAAATCCACAGCTACAGGCTGAACAATTCCAAGCGGTGCTAGAGTATGCTCTGGAACAAGGGTGGGTGGTGGATGCGGCTGTAGCGCAGACCCATGCAGATGCTGACGCTTTCTGGGAATTGCGCGATGCGATTGCAGAGTTATTAAAAGCCTATACGCCTACTCTTAATTTTGATATTTCTTTCCCTATTTCCAGTATTGGTCGTTGTGTAGATACCTTAAAAGACATAATGGGATCCAAATTTAAAGGCCTTCGAGCTATGTTTTTTGGTCACGTAGGCGATGGTAATATTCATGTGGTTGTAGGTCCTCTGCCGGATCAAGCGACCGCTTTAGCCATTGAAGCGGCTTTCTACGAAGTGGTTCGCGACAATCAGGGTTCGGTATCCGCTGAACATGGTATTGGTTTGCATAAAAAGCCCTGGCTATCCCATAGTCGCAGCGCCGCCGAATTGCAAACTTTGAAGCTAATGAAGCAAGCCCTAGATCCGCGTAACATCATGAATCCCGGGAAGATTCAGGATTAACTATGAGTAAAAACGTTTAATTAGACACGCTGAGCGCATGAAAAAACTCAACACTCAGTACTTAGCGTGTAGCGAGACAAATGACGTTAAGGGTTTTGATGGGTTATGTTTTATCGTATTTGATAAGCAATATGATAAGTAGATTAAAGCTTAACTCTCCAAAATAATCAATTGATAGTACACTAACTTTGATAGTCGTATTTTAAAGATGAAGAGGAGAGTTTTATGTCGGAAGAGCAAGCAATATACCCCTTAATGAGTATAACTAAGTTTCCTTCAGCACCTGCTCTTTGGTCAAGTAGCGACCCTGGCGAGTTGTGGATTTGGGGTGATTATTTCTTCACTTTACAGAAAGAGCCAAAGACAGCGCTGGATATGCTCTCTCAGCAAATGAAGGGTCAAAGTTTAGAAACCGGCATGACTTATCGCTATGCAATGAACGTGTTTTATCAGCTTGATAAAAACCCGCACGGTCCATCACACCGACCTATTATGGCAATCTGTCTGGAGCAAAGTGATTACGATCAGGCGATGAAGTTCTTTCGCGATGGAACAGTCACAATTATATTACCGGAAAATTCTGATGCAAACTTGGGACCTATTTTTCTTGCGTTGTTTACTGCTGAGATGCGTCTAAATTTTGGTGAGTATGAGGGAGAGCTTAGTCATGAAGCTGTTAGAGATGCCTTCT
Source organism: Alcaligenaceae bacterium (assembly GCA_030538235.1). Lineage (GTDB taxonomy): Bacteria > Pseudomonadota > Gammaproteobacteria > Burkholderiales > Burkholderiaceae_B > Oligella. Next base: position 135,940 of record JAUNUJ010000002.1, on the reverse strand, counting down.
TTCAGGTCTTGTCTAAGCAACTTAAACTGAGCGGAGAACCCAAGCACGCCGGTGTCATGGAGGATGCTTTTGGTCATCCGGAAACCGGTCTGCCCGCAAAAAAGAAAAAAATGGGATGTGGGCTTGTAGTATTGCTTGGTGTGAGTCTAACAGGTCTAGGCATATCAACCCTATTGTTGTAACAACAAGGTACGACACCAGCGAGCAGCTAGATAAATTTATTCACCCACTTGATACGATTTTATGTGTATTCAGTTTTAGTCCGCCGCCCTAGATGGCCCGATAGCCTAGGCTTGTACTAATTTTTAAAGCCGTGTCTTGTACCGTTTTAACAAGTTCCTGCATACGCCATGGCGGCATATATTCTACGGTACTGGAGACACTGACCGCAGCGACGATCTGACCACGTCCATCGCGAATCGGGACAGCCACGCAGCGAATCGAAGACTCGTCTTCGCCTAAATCAAAGGCAAAGCCACCGCGCGCATAGTGACGCATCATTTGGAGCCACTTGTTACGCTCGTAGGTCGCTTGTAGTTGTGTAGAACTGCGATCATACAGTGCCAGCCACTGCTCCTCGCTTTGATCCACTAGCAGCGCTTTACCTATACCGGTTGAAAATAGCGGTTTATTGCCTCCCACTCGAGAGCTGATTTCCACGGGGCGACGACTCGATATTTTTTCCAGATAGACGATAGAGTCCTGAATCAGCATCCCTAAATGCACGGTATCGGAGGTTTGTCTCGCCAACTCTATCAGTAGTGGTTTGGCGAGTGTGACTAAGTCGATTTGTGCTTGAGCCTGAAATCCCAAGCCTAATAAGGCATGTCCTAAGCGGTAACCCTGTTCAGGATCGCGTCGAATATAGTGACGCTGTTGCAAAGCGCTCAAAATGCGATGTGCCGTACTGTAGGTCATGCCTGTGACTTTGGCAATCTCGGATAAATCATCGATGCCATTGGCTACGGCATCGATGATATCTAAGCCACGAAGCAGCGTTTGGCTGGCTTGAGTTTTGCTTTTTTTCTCATTGTTTTGTGTCTCAGCTTTGGGCGCAAGGACTTCCCCTGAGTGCTGGCCTTGGTCTGTCACAGTATATTCCCCACTAAATTCGAATGTGTGTTGTCTAGCATGGTGTCAATGGTCTTGAGCTGCATAAGAATAATCATTTGCACAAGACCGTATCTAGGAGATGCAACGTATTTATGTATTTTCAGTCAGATGTTGCTGCTTGATAGTTAATTTTCAAGCGGTCTTATTTGCTATCTAGCTAAAAGAAGGCAAGCCAATGAGTTTTTAGCTAGTAGTTATTTAAATTGCTAAGAAAGTATAGCAGTCATTTACGCTTAGTTGTATGGTGACCTCGCTTGGCTGTTTTCAGTTCTCTATAAAAAATTCACTGTTGCTGTGATATCGCTTCCGCTACCAAAGCCTCCTAAGCCTTCGTCAAATACGGCTTTAAATACTTTCCGGTTGCGCTATCAGGGTGATTGGCGATGTCCTCCGGCGTGCCTACAGCCACAATCACACCGCCCCCTTGACCGCCTTCAGGGCCTAAATCGACAATCCAATCAGCTGTTTTGATGAGGTCCAGGTTGTGTTCGATAATCACCATGGAGTTGCCGGCGTCAACCAAACGATTTAGTACATCAAGCAATAGTTCGGTATCGGCAAAGTGTAAACCGGTGGTTGGCTCATCCAGCACATAAAGTGTGTTACCGGTGCTGCGTTTAGATAATTCCAAGGACAGCTTAATTCGTTGTGCCTCACCGCCGGAGAGGGTAGTGGCACTTTGGCCTAGACGCACATAACCTAAACCGACATCATCCAATGTTTGTAGGCGCCGTTGAATCGCTGGCACCGCAGAGAAGTAGTCTAGTGCTTGCTCAACCGTGAGCTCCAATACCTCACTGATGTTTAAGCCGCGATAACGTATTTCCAAGGTCTCACGGTTATAGCGCTTGCCATGACAGACATCACAAGGAACGTAAACATCAGGTAGAAAGTGCATCTCCACCTTAATCACACCGTCACCTTGACAATGCTCACAACGACCTCCTTTAACATTAAAGGAAAAACGACCGGGGTCATAACCGCGGGTGCGGGCTTCCGGGGTGCCGGCAAAGAGCTCACGAATCGGTGTAAATAAACCAGTGTAAGTCGCTGGATTACTACGCGGGGTACGGCCAATGGGGCTTTGGTCCACGGTAATAATCTTATCTAGGTGATCAACGCCGCTGATTGATTTATAAGGGGCGGATTCGCTTTGTGCGCGATTTAATTTGCGCGCCAAGGCAGTCGCTAAGGTGTCATTAATCAAGGTGGATTTACCCGATCCGGAGACACCGGTAACACAGACCAAGCGTTGTAGTGGCAGATGCAGATCCACATTTTTTAGATTGTTGCCGCTAGCGCCATTGAGGTGCAGCCAAGGTAAGGGGCCCAGTGGATTAACTGGTCTGCGTTGAGGAATGGCGATCTTCTTAGCACCGCTCAAGTATTGACCGGTCAGTGAATTAGGATCTTTTTGTAAGGCGTCAGGGGTTTCGCTGGCCATGATTTCACCGCCATGCTCACCAGCGCCCGGTCCCAAATCGACGACCCAATCTGATGCTCGGATCATGTCCTCATCGTGCTCAACCACGATCACGGTGTTACCAAGGTCGCGCAGATGGATCAACGTGTCAATTAAACGATCGTTATCTCGCTGATGTAAGCCGATGGATGGTTCGTCCAGCACGTACAAAACCCCGCTTAGACCGGAACCAATCTGACTGGCCAAACGGATGCGTTGTGCCTCACCGCCGGAAATCGTGTTGGCTTTGCGATCCAGAGATAAGTAATTTAGACCGACATTATTTAGAAAGCGTAAACGCGACTTAATTGCCAACACAATAGGGCGGGCAATATCGCTTTTCGCGCCACCTAGAGCGAGTTCATCAAACCAAGCTTGAGCGCGCGCCAACGATAAATGACTAATCTCGCTAATGTTATAGCCGGGAAGTTTATTGGTCGCCGCTGCTGCGACGGCGGTTTCCGCTGTCGTTGTTGAGCTGCTTTGCTCACTGTCAGGCGCTACCTTAAGATCGTCCTCGATTTGATTGCCGACTCTGACAAATCGTACTTCCTCGCGTAGACGAGTGCCTTTGCAGGCGGTACAGACGGTGGTGGTGCGTAAAAGGTTTAATTCCTCGCGCACCGCATGAGAGTCGGTTTCATCCCAACGGCGTTGCAGATTCGGCAGAACTCCTTCGAAGGCGTGGCGTTGAACGGTGCTTTTGCCCTTGTCATTGAAATAAACAAAATCAATTTCGGTGTCGCCGGAACCGTAGAGAATAATCTGTTGAAGGGTGTCCGGAATCTCGGTCCAAGGCATTTCCAAATCAAAGTCGTAATGAGTCGCTAGGCTATTAAATAGCGCCATGCTAAACAGGTTGCGACGATCCCAGCCCTTGATAGCGCCATTTAATAAACTGAGCTCCTCGCTAATAATCACTTTATCAGGGTCAAAAACCTGCATCAAACCCAAACCATCACAGCTTGGACACGCACCTTCAGGGCTATTAAAGCTGAACATTTTAGGCTCAAGCGTCGGTAGTTGGTAATCACAATGAGCACAAGCATAGCGTCTGGAAAAGGCATGCTCTTGCGCTTGCTCCATATCCACAATTAGGACGCGTTCATTGGCGACTTCAAGTGCTGTCTCAATGCTGTCGGCGAGTCGTTGCTTTTGTTCTTCACGCACTCGTAGGCGGTCAATGACTAACTCAATTTGCGCGAAATCGCTAGGTAGATCACCCGGCAAGTGGTCCAACTCATAGAGTTCACCGCCGATGCGCACACGGATAAAGCCCTGAGCTTGTAGACTTCGTGCTAAATTTGCCAAGCTCTGATCGGTTTCTGGAATAATAGGTGCCAAGACCATCAAGCGTGATTCGGCAGGCAATTGCAACACAAAGTCGACGATTTGCGATACCGAATAGGCCTGTAAGGCTTCTTTGTGGGTCGGACAATAAGGCGTACCGACACGAGCAAACAGCAGGCGCAGATAATCACTGATTTCCGTGATCGTACCAACCGTAGAGCGTGGGTTGTGACTGACCGATTTTTGTTCAATGGCAATGGCCGGTGAGAGGCCTTCGATTAGATCAACATCGGGTTTATCCATCAGCTGTAAAAACTGACGGGCATAGGTCGATAGGCTCTCTACATAGCGTCTTTGTCCCTCAGCATAGAGCGTATCAAAGGCCAGTGACGATTTGCCGGAGCCGGATAGGCCGGTCAAAATCACTAGCTTATTTTTAGGCAAATCCAAATCGATGTTTTTTAAATTATGGGTACGCGCGCCACGAATACGGATGGTGTTATTTGATTTGCCTAGATAATGCTGATCGTCTGAGGATGATTGATTGCTCATGTGCTTTATAGCGAATGGATTAAACCTTTAACTATAACCCAGACTGACAAGGCATGAGTACTAAGAGCCGTACTTGTAAAATGTCAGCGATAAATAATATAGCCTCGGTGATATAATGATTCATTGATTTTTTATCCTCACCACTTTTCTTTATGCTCAGCCGCTAGGGCTTAGCTATTTTTAAAGAGCCTTAATGAGTACTCAAACAACAAAACTTAAACTCACCCCCTTGGAGCGCAAGACTAGCGCCAGTTTAGCTTTGCTTTTTGCCGTCCGCATGCTGGGATTGTTCTTGCTGACACCGGTGTTTGCCGATGCAGCCAAAACCTTAGTACAGGGTGATAATCCTTTAATGATCGGCATTGCTATTGGTGCTTATGGTTTGACTCAATCCGTGATGCAAATTCCCATGGGACTGCTATCGGATCGTTTTGGTCGCCGTTCAGTGGTTATTTTTGGGATGCTGCTGTTTGTGATTGGCGGTATTGTTTGTGCCCTTGCGCCTAGCGTGACTTGGGTGGCGATTGGTCGTGGTATTCAGGGTTTTGGGGCCGTTTCAGCGGCTATTACGGCTTGGGTTGCCGACTCTACGCGTCCGGAAGTGCGCTCTCGCGCGATGGCCATGGTAGGGGCATCTATCGGCTTAAGCTTTGCCATTTCTATGGTGATGGCGCCGTTAGTGGTCGAATGGTTTGAGCTGTCCGGATTGTTCTGGACGATCAGTATTTTGGGTTTTCTGTGCTTGCTACTTGCTGTCTGGGTGGTGCCGGTGGTGCCTCAAGATCATCAGGCCATTAATCGGTCATTTACCATGGTTGAAGTTTTGGGTTCTAAAAGCTTATGGTTGCTCAATCTCTCCGTGTTTAGTTTACACTTTGTTTTAATGGCTATCTTTGTGGTGATTCCGCCGGTGCTGATTCGTCTGGGCGATATGAGTATCGGTCAGTTGTGGCAAGTGTATTTGCCGGTGATTGTGGTGGCTTTGATTTTTATGATTCCGGCGGTGATGACGGTCGAGAAAAAGCGCATGCACAAGGAAGCGATCGGCTTGACCTTGTTAGGGATTATTGTTTCTTTGGGTATCATGATTTCCGGTATGTATAGTTTTGTGATGCTAGTCCTTGCTTTGTTGCTATACTTTATCCCCTTTAATATCCTTGAGGCGTTGTTGCCGTCCGCGGTATCCCGTACTTGTCCCCCCGAGCATAAGGGCTTGGCCTTAGGGGTCTTTAATATGACCCAGGCCTTGGGTGTGGCGAGCGGTGGGTTTTTAGGGGGCTTAGTGGCCGCCAAGCTAGGTAATCCGAGTGTCTTTGTGATGGCTATCGTTTTATGTGCTATTTCTTATTTAGCCACTCGTCGTGTGCAAATCAATTTTGTACAATAGTCTGAGGCAAAAAATTAAGAAATGCTGAGGGTGACGGCAGGACAAGCTTGCTAAGCAAATTTTGTGCACCGTATTAAAATCAGTTAGTTAAAAAATATTTTTAAGGATTTGAGAGCATGTCAGTTAATAAAGTAATTCTTGTCGGGCATTTAGGCGCAGATCCTGAGTCACGTGCTACACCTGCCGGTCTTCAGGTCTGTAACCTGAGTCTTGCGACCAATCACGTGTCTTATGATCGTGAAGGCAATAAAAACGAAAGTACCGAATGGCATCGCGTGGTGTTTTTCGGGCGTCAGGCCGAGATATGTGAGCAATACCTGCGCAAGGGTAGTCAGATTTATGTTGAGGGTCGCCTACAAACCCGTAAATACACTGATCGCGATAATATCGAGCGTTACTCAACGGATATTGTCGGTGAGCGTATGCAGATGTTGGGTGGACGTGATATCAATTCGAACCCCTCTGGTTCTGGGGGTGATGGTCCGCCTGACTTCGGCTCCCGCTCCCGCTCCCGCGGAACTAGCAGTGGTGGCGGTTTTGAGGACAACAGCCGCCCGATGCCTGGCACCGGTAGTAAAACAAGCGCTCCTCAGAGACCACCAACTGAACCGCCTCGTCAGCAGGTAGCACCAAAAGCTCGCGAGTCTTTTGATGATTTAGACGACGATTTACCGTTTTAATCAACATTTGTCGCATTCTGCCAGCAAAAGCAGTTCTAGATCAAAGCCGAGACGCCTTTAATCATGGGCTGAGTTTGTCTAAAGCTGCTTTTTGTTTTTCCATTACCATGACGCTCGACAGGTTCATGGTCATTGATTAAGATAAGATTTTCTTGATATCCCTAGAGAGGAACCCTATGTCTATACATCCGGAAGCACAAGCCGTGCTGGATTTTTGGCTTGATGAGAAAAGTATTCCTTGTTGGTTTGAAGTCTCAGATGCCTTTGATCAGAAATTAACAGAACGTTTTGCTGATACCCTTAAACAGGCTGTTCGAGGCGAACTCTATACTTGGCGTGAGACGGCCTTGGGACGCGTAGCGGAAATTATCGTGCTTGATCAATTCTCCCGTAATATCTATCGAGGTACGCCTCAAGCCTTTCAGCAAGACCCAATGGCTCTGGCTTTAGCCCAGACTCTAGTGGCTAACCCACAAGATTACGACGCCCTGCCTAAGGCCTATCAAAAGTGGGGCATTATGCCTTATATGCATTCGGAATCCGCGATGATTCATCAAGAGGGTGTTCGATTGTTTACGGATTTGGGTGATGAGGAATCATTGAGGTTTGAATTAATTCATCGGGATATTGTTGAGCGCTTTGGTCGCTATCCGCATCGCAACGAGGTGTTAGGGCGCGAGTCCACGGCAGAGGAGCTGGCCTTTTTAAAAGAGCCTAACTCCTCGTTTTAGCTTTTTAATTAGTAGCTCATGCTATCTAAGTAGTCCTGAATTGCCATTTTAGCTTCCAGCTGATTCTCCAGAACGACCCAGAGCAATAGACGCGCTTTTTTGGGACTTAAGAAACCCGCCATCAGAGCACCGTGTTTTTGTAAATCGACTTCACCGCCTGGATAGCCGTAGGTGCTGAAAGCGGTGGAGCCGGCACCGGTACCGGTACTAATTAGTACGGGTTTTAGCTTAGCCCATTTGGCGATCCATTGAGCCACCACGGCACTGACATGACCTGCGCCCACGCCTCCAAAGACCATGCCATCAAAGCTCTCACCCAGAGGATCCAGGCTATCGTGTTTACTTAACAAATCACTGTGTTCGTCCAAGTGATTAATCCACAATAAAACGGTTTTTGAGCAGCGGGCAGGTTTGTCAAATGTCAGGCGTTTGGGTGGTGCTGCAAAGTACAGCGCCCGCCCCTCGACCAGGGTGCCGGCAGCGCCTACATCAGAAACAAAGGCGGCGAGACTTAAGCTGTGGCGTTTTTGTACCCAACGGGCATAGTGAATTTGCTCATTCATCACCACTAAAACACCGCGCTCACGGCTATTGGCACTAACTGCGACTTGAATGGAGTTGAGTAGGTTTGCCGGGCCGTCGGCTGCTACAGCGGCAGCTCCGCGCATGGCGCCCATTAAAATCAAGGGCTGTTGGTGAGACCACAGTAAATCCAGTAAAAAGGCACTTTCTTCTAAGGTATCGGTACCTTGAGTAAGAATCACCCCATCGGCACCATCGAGCACTTGCTGTTCGGCCCAGTTCAGGGCAGTTAAGAGATCTTCGAATTTGAGATGAATGCTAGCGACTTGATTAAGCGCCTCAGCATGAACCCGGGCCAGTTGATTGACCCCGGGAATAGATGAAATTAAATCAACCGCGGAGAGTGTTGGCACAATCCCTTTGGAGCCGCTTTCCGGTGTCATGCTGATAGTGCCCCCTAAAGACCCTATGGCGACCTTTGGTAAATTACCGTTTGACATATTGCCCCCTTGGATGTGATTGATTGCTGAAACTCAATCTATTTTATAAGGGTTCTATTGTGATTAATCAATTATTTTAGCAATTTTTAGGCACAGTAATAGAAAGCAAGGGTTTATACCATTTTAGGCAGAACCGCTAATACGGTAATCTAGGAGACTTATATAATTACTGAAATTTTAAGTTTGGGATTTATAAACCTAAAACAAAAGGGTACAATCACCCCTTTGTTAATTATTTAACGATTTTTGCTTTAAATCATAAGTATTCAATTTATTCTTGAGGAGAAATTGACATGATGTTTAGGTCAAGGGAGATGACCAAGGCGTTACTTATGACTGGAGTGCTAGCGGTTAGTTCCGTTGCTAGTGCTGAAGTCGATCAAGCCGTGTTAGATCGCGGTAAGGAAGTATCTGCGCTTTGTGTTGCATGTCATATGGAGTCCGGTGCGGGCTCAAGTATCGCCGGATTTGAGTATAGGCCTCGCCTAACTGGCTTAGATCCTGATTATATGGTTCATCAAATCGAATCATTCAAAGATGGTACTCGCGTTAATGCCAGCATGAAGCCTTTTGCTGACTTATTGACTGCGGAGCAGATGAGTGACGTAAGTCATTACTATGCTTCTTTGCCGGCAATTAAAGCTGAGGATTACGAAGTGACTGCGAACGAGGAAGTATTAGCGCGTGGTGAGCAGTTGGTTCATCAGGGTGACTGGAGCCGTTATGTTCCGGCCTGTACGACCTGTCATGGTATCGATGCCTATGGTATCGGTGATTCTTTCCCTAACATCAATGGCCAAAATCCTGAGTATGTTAAGAAAGCAATCAAAGATTGGAAAGAAGATACTCGCACTAATGATCCTCTGGACTTGATGGGGCGTATTGCCAAGCGCTTAACAGATGATGACGTAGAAGCGGTAGCAGCCTATTTGGCTTCTCAACCAGCTACAAGAGAAGCTAAGGAATAGGAGGCCATGATGAAAAAATTATTATTAGCATTAAGTTTAGGTTTGGGATTGGCGATTGCCGGTCCGGCTAGTGCTCAATTCACCAAGATGGGTGCCGATCTGAGCGATGAAGATCGTCAGATGTTAAAGGAACTGTTACCCGGATTCCCTGAGCCAAAAGACGAGGAATTAGTTCATATTCCTCCGACCATGGATGATCTAAAAGACGCTAAGATGCACCCGAAGCTCAAAGAGGCGATTGAGTATGGTCACGATCTCTTTACCAATACGCAGCAGCTTCGTGGCAAGTACGTCTTTAATGACATGAATTGCTCCAGTTGTCACTTGGGTGACGGTTCTCGACCATTTGCCGGCCCGGTATGGCCTGCGCTTGTGACCTTACCGGATTTCCGCGGTAAAAATAATCACGTGAACAACTTTGAAGAGCGTCTGGCCGGTTGTTTCAGCTTCTCGATGAACGGTAAGCCGCCTGCTTACGGTAGTGATGAGATGGTTGCTTTAACTGCGTATCACCAGTGGCTAGCCAAGGGTGTCGGTATGTATCCTGATGCACCGATTTATGGTCGCGGCTATCCTAGACCGGCTGCACTGCCTGAAGGTAGAGAGCCAGACCGCATTCGCGGTAAGGAGCTCTATGCACAAAACTGTGCTATCTGTCACGGCGAAGATGGTCAGGGTCAATTCACTGATAACCAGGTGGTGTTCCCGCCGGTCTGGGGTGATGGCTCTTATAACTGGGGTGCCGGTATTTCTCGTATCTTCACCTTAGCCGGTTTTATTAAATACAATATGCCTTTAGGTGCAGCGCCCTTAGTGTCTGACGAAGAAGCGTGGGATATCGCTGCCTTTGTCAACAGCCAAGAGCGTCCTCAGGATGCACGTTATACAGGTGATGTCGCTGAGACCTTGGAGCTTTATGGTGAGACATTCCATAAGTTCACTTACTATGGTCAGGAAATTGACGGTAAAGTTATGGGTGATCATGACAACGTCGGTTACAAGGATTTCTTGAGGCCTGACGTGTTAGTACCGCGTTATTTTGGTAAGAAACCGGAAGAAACAAAAGCAGAGTAATTAAAAATCTCTGTAGCACTTATTAAATTAAGTTTAAACGACGCTTCGATTAGATATATCGGAGCGTCGTTTTTTATTGGCGCTTTGTCTAAGAACAGGCTACTATAAACGGATTGCCAAGCGGCATACCGTTCAAGATAATGTAATAAAAAGGGAGTATCTAATGACTCAGAATTTGAGCAATGACGATGTTAAAAAAGCCGATATTAGCCAGGTACTACACTCTTGGTCTGTGCAGGGCACACTTAATCCATTGGTAATTAAATCCGGCTTAGGCGTCAAGGTCTGGGACTTTGAGGGCAATGAGTATTTGGACTTCAGCAGCCAACTAATCAATACCAATGTGGGCCATCAGCACCCGCGTCTGATTAAGGCAATTCAAGAGCAGGCGGCCGAGCTTGCTACCGTGGCACCGGCGCATGCCAATATTACCCGTGCTCGTGCCGCAGAAGCAATTCTGAGTGTTGCTCCACAAGGATTCAAAAAGGTTTTCTTTACCAATGCGGGGGCGGATGCGGTTGAAAATGCTTTCCGTATGGCTCGTGTCTTTACCGGTCGGGATAAGGTTCTTTCTCAGTATCGCTCCTATCATGGCAATACCAGTGGTGCTATTCAGGCCACCGGTGAGCGACGTCGTTTTAAAAACGAATATGCTCATAGTTTTGTGCATTTTTTCGGACCACACCAATATCGCAGTGATTTCTGGTCAACTAGCGAGGAGCAAGAGTGTGAGCGTGCGCTACAGCATTTGCGTCGGGTGATTGAGTCTGAGGACCCGACTAATATCGCAGCGATTATTCTCGAAAGTTTACCGGGTAGTGCCGGCGTTATTGTGCCACCTCAGGGGTATTTTGAGGGGGTGCGGGCACTATGTGATGAATTCGGAATCATGATGATTCTGGATGAGGTGATGGCGGGCTTTGGTCGTACCGGTAAGTGGTTTGCACATCAACATGCCGATATTACCCCAGATTTAATTACCATTGCCAAAGGCGTCAACTCAGGCTATGTGCCTGCAGGTGCGGTGATTGTTTCAGAGGCGATCAGCGACTACTTTGATGATAAGATGTTCCCCGGCGGTTTGACCTATTCCGGTCACCCTTTGGCGATGGCGTCAATTGTTGAAAATATTGCCATCATGAAGGACGAAAAGCTGGTTGAAAATGCCGATCGTTTAGGTCGCGAGATCTTGGGTCCCGGCTTAAAGGCTTTGTTAGACAAGCATGAGATCGTTGGGGATGTGCGTGGTCGCGGTTTATTCTGGGCTATTGAATTAGTGACTAACCGTCAGAGCAAAGCAATGCCTTCGGCAGCAGAGATGAATCAGGTCAAAGGTGCTTTGCTTGCCAAAGGGCTATTGCCATTTATGGCCGATAACCGCATCCATGTCGGCCCCCCTCTAGTGGTTAACGAAGAGCAAATCAAAGAGGCTCTGGCCATTTATGATGCGGTGTTAACTGAGACGAAGTTTAGCTGAGATAGGCTCGCAACTCGTTGCTAATATTTTCCGCAAACAATTGGTACACCTCAGCAGCAACAAAACCAAAGTGGGCGGACATCAACACATTGTCAAGCGAATAATAGGGGTGATCGCTTGGCAATGGCTCTGTTTCAAAGACATCCGTGGCATAAAAAGCCGGAGTGCCGTCTTTTAGAGCGCTCAATAAAGCCTCCGGATCTATGATCTCGGCTCTCGAAGTATTGACTAAGACAGCCCCTGGTTTAAATAAAGACAGGTTATCCGCATGTAGAAGGTGGCGAGTACTTTCGCCTAAGACCATATGGATACTGATAATATCCGATTCGGCTAATAAATGCGCCAGACTCACGGCGTCTACGCCATGTTCGGCCGCTCGTTCGGGCGTCATATTTGGACTCCAGCACACAACGTTCATGCCGAATGCCTTGGCGACGCCAGCCATTTTCTGACCAATACTGCCTAAACCAATCAACCCTAATTGTTTGTCTTTGAGAGTTGGCGGTATAAAGGCAGTTTGGTTTTCAGCATGTTGGCGCCATTGCTTTTGATGTTGCCCGATTCTAAGCTTATCTAGTTGCTTATAAGCAGCGAGGATCAGGGCCCAAGTCAATTCACAGGTCGAGGATTTGGAGTCGCCACCCTTGGCAAAGGACAGGCTAATACCGGCTTTTTCCACAGCCTCTGCATCGAGATTACGTACTTGATTGCCGGTGCAGATGATATGTTTTAAACAGGGGGCATTGGCGATGAACGCGGCATCAACCGCAGTGCGTTCACGTAATAATATAATGACCTCAGCCTCAGCAATCGCTCGGTATAGTTCCTCTCCTAATAGCGTTTGTTGATAAATGGTGAGTTCAATTTTATCCCTAAAAGCAGAGCAGTCGATATGAGAACTGAAGTAATTTTCCCAGTCATCCAGCATAACTGTTTTTATTTTGCTCATTTTTTACTCCTAAGAAATGCCTATAATTACCAAAGTATGACAGTGTTTTAGCTTAATATATTCATTAATATCGTTAAAAACAACTTAAATCTTTTTCCTTAGTATGGCAATGTTGCTTTTGTGACTTACTACGGCGATTGTTTATATCTTTGGTGCTTTATGAGAATTTTAATTGTTGAGGATGAGCATGATTTGGCTCATTGGTTGAGCAAAAGCCTACAACAAAATAGTGACTGGATCGTTGAGTGGTCCAGTGACGGTTCTTTGGCTTATAAAAGGTTAACGGTCGAGGATTTTGATGTGTTGATCTTGGATTTGGGTTTGCCCGGCATCGATGGCATGACCTTAATCAAAAAAATACGCGCTCAAGAGATTTACACCCCCATTCTGATATTGACTGCACGGGATTCATTAGCCCAGCGAGTGCAAACGCTAGAATTGGGTGCCGATGATTTTCTGGCTAAGCCTTTTAGTATTGAAGAGCTTAAGGCGCGTTTAACCGCTTTGGTTCGACGCAGTCGTGGTCTTGAGAAAACCGGTATGTCTTTAGGGAATTTAAAGCTCGATTTAAATCAACATCAATTCACCTATGGTGGTGAGTCATTAGCCCTGACCCCACGTGAGTTTGCGGTACTGCGGACCTTGATGCTAAAAAGCGGCGAACCGGTCGCTAAGCAATACATTCTTGATCGCCTGATTGATGCGGATAGTGATTTGAGTCTTGAGGCGATTGAGGTGATTATCCATCGTTTACGTAAAAAACTACCATGCACAGAGGTGGAAATTACTACCTTGCGGGGGATTGGTTATTGTTTGCAAAAAGCCGAGAGCGACTAAGTATCAAGAAACCAATATTTTTTATGCTTTTATGAACCATTTGCGTCAATTACTTCTTAAGCGTTTGAGTGGCAGCAGCTTCAAAAGTTTGTTGCTGTGGTTGTTGTTGCCCTCATCACTGTGTGTGATGGCATTTAGTGTCTGGAGCTCATTGGCAAATATTGACCAACATGTTAATAAAGCATTTGACCGATCTCTGGCAGGCGCCCTCTATGCTATCTCTAAAAATATGCATTACGAAAGTGGCGGTATTGGTATGGAGCAGCCTTTTTATATGTTGGAGCTGCTTGAGCTTACGACGAATAGCAAGGTGTATTTCAGGGTGATTAGCAATGACGGTCTGACCGAGATTGGCTATATAGATCTGCCATTGCCGCAGGAGCCCTTGACTGTAAATATGCCATTTTTCGATGACGGGGTCTATCTGGGGGAGCCGGTGCGAGTTGCCAGTATGCTGATTGAGATGCCCCTAGCCTTGGAAAATCGTTCCGTTTCGTCGTTGTTAATTCAGGTGGCGGAAACTCAAGAAGATCGTGATGCGGTACTTCGTCAATATATGTTGGAGACGATACTCAGTAACCTGCTTATCTTGTTGTTGCTGGTTGCTTTTATTTATCTGACTGTTGTACTCACTTCTTCCTTATTAAGAACCGCCTCAAAAAATATTGAGAATCGACATTTGGATGATTTACGTCCGCTCGATGAAAATCTACTGTTGCGTGAAATGCACCCCCTGACCAAAGCCATTAATAGCCATATCGAGCGCTATGCTAAAAAGGCGGAGCAACAGCGCGTTTTTCTGGATGATGCCTCGCATCAGTTACGTACTCCTTTGTCAGTTATCCATACGCAGTTGGAATATGCGGAAAGCCTCAGCGACTCGCCGGAGTTATTAGAGGTTCTGGGCGCCGCCAAAAGTCGCTTACAAAATACGGTTAATCTGACCAATCAGTTTTTAAGTCTTGCCAAGGTGCAGAGTTCGGTTGATGTCTACGCTAATAGTGATGATTTCGAGTTGATCGAATTAAATTCACTTGCTGAGCAGGTGGTATCAGACAATGCGGCGGTAGCGCTCAAGAAGAAAATGGATTATGGTTTTGAACCAGAGAAGCGAGCTATTAAGATTAAGGGGATTGCTTGGTTAATCCGTGAAGCGTTGGCTAATTTGATTATTAATGCCATACGTTATTGCCCAAAGGGGTCGGAAATAACGGTCACAGTCATTGATAATGGTGCAGAAGTGATTCTACAGCTCAAAGACAATGGTCCGGGTATGAGTGAGCAGGATTTAGCCGGAGCAGGTAAGCGCTTCAGACGAGGTCAAGAGGGCAAAAAGCAGGATGGTTTCGGCTTAGGCTTATCTATCGTGCAGAGTGTGATGGAAGCCCATCAGGGACGTTTCGAGATTTTTAATAATCAAGAAGGGCCGGGCTTATGTACACGATTGATTTTTAATCAAAAAACAATGACTAATCAATAAAAAGCAACCCATCAGAAGGCATAAAACTTTAAATTGTTTAAAAATGCTGCAACATGTATAAGTATTTTCCCTAGGTTTTTTAATTTTGAAAGCTAATCGAAAGCTTCTGAAAGTTATTGTAGGCACATAGCTAACATTTATAAATATATCAAGGAGAAATTATGCGTTTAACTAAAAAGTTATCAGCTTTATTTATGGCCTGTGGTTTAGTGCTTTCTGCCAATGTTGTACAAGCAGAGGAGCCTAATCGTCCTGAATGTATCGCACCGGCTCAACCGGGTGGCGGTTTTGACTTAACCTGTCGTATCGCGGTTAACGGTTTTCAGCAGAGCGACATTCTAAAAAATCCGATGCGCACAATCTATATGCCGGGTGGTATTGGTGCCGTCGCTTACAACAATATTGTGGCGCAGCGCCGCGATGACCCTAATGCGATCGTGGCTTTCTCCGGCGGTTCTTTATTGAACTTAGCTCAGGGTAAATTCGGTCGTTATGGTGTCGACGACGTACGTTGGTTAGCGAGCGTGGGTTCTGACTACGGTACGCTGATGGTTCGCAAAGATTCTCCCTTTAAAAATCTTGATGATCTGATCCAAGCCTTAAAAGCCGATCCCAGTAAAGTCGTCTTTGGAGCCGGCGGTTCAGTTGGTAGCCAAGACTGGATGGTTGTGGCTTTAACCGCCAAAGCAGCAGAAGTGGATTATAAGAAAATCCGTTTTGTGGCTTTTGAAGGTGGTGGCGAAGCAGCAACTGCATTAAGTGGTAACCACGTACAAATTCTCTCTACCGGTGCTGCCGAGGCTGTTGGTGCCATTGAAGGTGGTTCTGATATGCGTGTCTTAGCTGTTTTCAGTGAAGAGCGCTTACCAGGTCTTTTGAGTGATGTGCCAACCGGCAAAGAGCTTGGTTATGACATTGTTTGGTCGATTATTCGTGGTTTCTACGTTGGGCCTGATGTGACTGACGAGCAGTACGAGTGGTGGGTAAATGCCTTTAATGAGTTGTACAAAACTGATGCTTATAAAGAAATTCAGAAGCAACAAGGCTTATTCCCACGTGATGTTGCTGGTAAAGAAATCGATGACTATGTCAAAGAGCGTGTTAAAGCATACGCTGAATTGGCCGACAACTTTGGTTTGATCAGATAGTTTCAAACAATTAATAAACTCACTATCTGAGCCGCTGCTCAACTAGAGCCATAGCACATCTCCGTACTATGGCTCTAATTCCGATTAAAAAAATAACATTTTTACGGGGAAATAAACATGAAATTAACTGATCGTACACTTGGGATCGTAGCGATTATGTTCGCTGTGTTCTTAGGGGTTTTTGGATATGATCTGGAACCGCCATTTTCTTATGAACCGATTGGCCCTAAAGCGTTCCCTCTACTGATCGCTTTATTGATGGCGATTTGTGGTTTGATCCTTACTGTCAAAGGCGGTAATGAAGCAGAAGCCAATACACGAGGTGCTAATCTGCGCATCTTGGCAATGGTAGCTTATATTATTCTTTACGCCTTCCTTTTCCAAACCTTGGGCTTTGTGATTTCTACTACGCTGATGGTAGTGTTTGTCGGCAAACTTTTCGGCGCTAGTTGGCTCAAAGCTGTCATTGGCGGTGTCGTTATGGCCGTGCTTTTCTTCTTGTTATTTGATAAGGGTCTGGATGTCGTCTTACCACAGGGTCTTTTACGAGGTGTGTTATGAGTGGCGTTTTAGAAAACTTAAGTATGGGCATGGGGGTTGCCTTCTCGGGTATTAACCTCCTGATTGCAGCCATTGGTGCTTTTATTGGTACGATTGTTGGTGTCTTGCCGGGCCTTGGTCCGATTAATGCGGTGGCCATGTTGGTACCGATCGCCTTTGCCATGCAGTTGCCCCCCGAAAGTGCGTTGATTTTATTAGCTGCGGTGTATGTGGGTGCAGAGTATGGCGGACGTATTTCCTCTATTCTGATTAATGTGCCGGGTGAGGCCGCTGCCGTGATGACCACCTTGGATGGTTATCCACTAGCGCGCAAGGGGATGGCTAGTGTTGCTTTATCGATCTCTGCTTGGTCTTCCTTTGTGGGCTCGACAATCGCAATTATTGGTGTGTTGTTCTTGGCACCGGCTTTAGCAAAATGGGCGATTGCTTTTGGCCCGGCTGAGTATTTTGTTTTAATGGTGTTTGCTTTTTGTGCTTTAACTAGCTTATTAGGTGAACAGCCTGTCAAGGGTGTGATTGCCGCCTTAACAGGTTTGGCAATTTCCACTGTCGGGGTGGATGCTAACTCCGGCGTTTATCGCTACACCTTTGAGATTACCAATCTGTCTGATGGTATTGATTTCGTGGTGGTGGTGATTGGTCTATTTGCGGTATCTGAGATGTTGCAAATGCTTGAAAATCTCTTAAAAGGTCAGTCAATCAGTGTGCCTAAGAGTGAACGCAAGATGTTTAACTTCAGTGAATTAAGACAGACTTGGTGGACCTCTGTTCGCGGCGGCATTACCGGATTTATTATCGGCGTGTTACCGGGTGCGGGCGCCAGTGTGGCTTCGGCGGTGGCTTATTCTTCAGAGAAAAAACTTGTTGAAGGTCGTGATCCGAATGCTAAATTCGGTGAGGGCGATTTGCGCGGTCTGACTGCGCCTGAAGCTGCTAATAACGCCTCGGCAACCGGTTCCTTTATTCCGATGCTGACCTTGGGTGTGCCGGGCTCTGGTACGACGGCGGTGATGATGGGGGCGTTAACGCTTTATAATATCACGCCAGGTCCTGCCTTATTTGATCATCAGCCGCAAATCGTCTGGGGTTTAATTGCGTCATTATTTATTGCTAACTTGATGCTGTTGATGATGAATATTCCCTTAGTTCGTGTCTTTGCGGCGATGCTTAATATCCCGTCGTGGCTATTAGTACCGGGTATTTTAGCGATTAGTTTTATCGGGGTATGGGCTTTAAATGGTACTAGCTTTGACCTTTATCTGGTGGTGATTATTGGTATTATCGGTTACTTTTTTCGAAAACTCGATGTTCCGCTAGCGCCGCTTGTACTGGGCGTGGTCCTCGGTAATATGATGGAACAGAACCTGCGTCGTGCGTTATCAATTAGTAACGGTGAGATAGGTATTTTATTCCAAAGTAACATCAGCATTGTGTTGTGGATTTTAGCGGTTTCCGTGATTGTGTTCCCACCAATGATGCGCCGCTGGATCGGAGGCCGTAAGGCTCCGGCGAACTAAATTAATGACCTGATGCGCTCATCTATTAGTTCTTGAAGTAAAAGGCGCTAGCATATCAAGCTAGCGCCTTTTGTGTTTTCAGCTGAAAAGTAGCTTGATGTTGATTGCTAACTAATGATATCAAGCTTTTTTCCCGCTTTTATAGTGATATTAATGTCCTATGGCTAAACAAATTTTTTTTGGTTTTCTGGTTGCTCTTGCCGGCTCTTTGATTGCTGTGGCCTTGGGGACTCCAATCCCTTGGATGTTGGGGTCGTTGATTTTTACTGCGGCGTTTCGAGTGAACGGCGCTAATATCCATTGCCATGTCGCGTTTAGAAAACTTGGTCAATGGATTATCGGCATTGCCTTGGGACTTCACTTTACGCCTGAAACCGTTCAAATCATCAAAACCTTATTGCCCTATGTGATTGCTGGTTGTGTCTTTGCATTGGCTATCGGTCTGGTCGGTTCTGTGATTTTGTATAAATTAGGTCGAGTGGATTTTGTTACGGCTTATTTTGGTAGTACTGTTGGCGGGGCAAGTGAAATGGTCGTATTGGCCGAAAGACATGGTTCGACCAATATTCCGCTTGTTGCCTCTGCCCATAGTTTACGGGTTTTGTTAATTGTGATTTTAATTCCCTTTACATATCAGTTTTTGGGGCTTAAAGGGGATATCGGATCACAAGTCCAGTTGCTCGACTACAGTTATCTCGGTCTACTTAAACTATTGGCCTTGACCGGTATTGGCTGTTTTATCTTAGATAGAATAAATGCACCCAATGCTATGATGTTAGGCGGAATCTTAGTGACTGCCGCATTGACGGCAAATGATATTGTGTTTACGCATTTGCAGCCGGAGGTTCAGCAGTTAGGACAGCTACTTTTAGGTTGGGCGCTTGGCAGTAACTATAAACCCGGCTTCTTTAAACAAGCGCCTCGTTTCTTTGCTGCGGTGACGGTGATGACCCTAGTGTATTTGATGTTGGCCTTTGTGTTTTGTGTGATTGTGGCTAAGATGTCCGGTATTTACTTTCCTACCGCTGTCTTAGCGATGAGTCCAGGCGGACTGGCTGAAATGGCAGTTACGGCCAAGGTCTTGATGCTAGGGGCACCGGTGGTGACCAGTTTCCAAGTCAGTCGATTGCTCTTTGTTTTATTAACCGTAGGGCCTAGTTATAAACTCTTTAACAAACATCTTTTGCGTGAGAATAGGTGATTGATGTTGGCTCTTAGGTGTCCGAACTTGACTGCCTGAGCATTATGTCTTGCAGGCCCTGGGTCAGGCCAATCTTATCGAAGGTCGGCTATTTGGCATTTAAATCTCGTGCTCTTCAAGTTCATCTGTTACCGTTCACTATACTTCACGGATGTTGAGTGAGTCACTAACGCGATGAGTTGTAGAAGTGGGGTTTTGTGGGCTTAAATGGCCGTTGTTCAACGAGCTTTATCCTGAGGTGCGTTAGTCAAATGACCTGAATGCGCCATAGACAGCGTTGAACGTTTTTTCAAATAAGTTTTGAGAGCGCTAAACGCGTAAAAAAAGACCTAGCGATGTGTCTGTGGTGACTAATGATGCGTGGTTGAAACCCAGTTGGTGTTTATTAGGGTATTTAACTATTTAATAACTAAAAGAAATGATCTTGCTCGCCCGTATCATTTAAAGTTGTATAAAATAGTAATAGAAGAAGTAAATTTTATTACTATTTGTATAACATGGGGGGATACAATGAATAAAATTTTTCGAGTGCTTTGGAACAACTCATTAGGATTATGGCAATGCGTTTCAGAATTAGTGAGCGCACAAGGCAAGAAAAACAAGTTGGTGGTTGATGGCGCCCTAGTCGAAGCGCCAAGAAATCATCAGTAAATTCAATCAATTGGCAAGCAACACGCTTAAAGCGGATACGTGGCAAGCCATTGCTTACGGTGATTATGCTTTGAATGAGGCACTCTCACTGGATGCGCAAGTCGGTTTGGGTCGCGCCAGCCTCGAAGGCAAGCGTCATATTGGCTTTGCCAATAAGACCGCTAAGGCCGATTACCACGCCACTGTTGTGCAAGCAGGCACTGGTCTAAACTACCGTCTTGGTAGTGAGCAAAGCCATCTTACCCCGTTCGCACGTGTTGACTATACCCATGTGAAGAGCAGTGGTTACACGGAAACAGGAGCGGACGCTTTGAACTTGAAGGTGAAGGGTCAAAGCTATGATTCCTTAGTGTGGCGTGTTGGTGTCCGTGGTGAGGAGCAAGTGGGCGATAGCTTGGCTTTATTTGGTACAGCCTCGGTTGGTCTTGAGAGCTTAGAACATGACAATCCGATCACCGCTGAATTCACCGGTGCACCGGGTCTAGCCTTCAAAACACGCAGCACGGACTATGGTCGTGTGGTGGGTAATGTTGCTGTCGGAGCCGTGTATCGCCCGGCGAAGAACGTCGAGCTGATTGGCCGTTATGGTGTTAATTTACGCAAGGGTTACACCGGTCAGAACGCCTCTGCCACAATACAGGTACGCTGGTAATCAGTGTTTCATCTTAGGCTCCTGCCTAAGATGAAACCCAAACGATGAAGCGAGCCCCAACGATTGGAATGTGTTATGACCAAATTTTGGGGTTGTTTTGTTGATGCAAAAAAGCTTCGTCCTACTACTAAGGAAATAACTTAATGGCCGTTGACAGAGTAGTTTAGAGATAGCAAAAAAGGAGAGCTGATGCTCTCCTTTTTGCTTTGGGCTAGAGGTATTTATGACCTATTGAATTGAAACACTAAGCGATAACAGTGATTAGTGAGTCTCGCCTTTAGTCTCTTTAGCATACTTCAATAAAGCACCTAATCTATAAAAGGCATGAACAAATTTACCAAAGGGCATCGTCACAAATAAAGCCAAGATAACACTTAAGTGAATAATCAATAAGCTAGGCAAAGCACCGGTTTCACGCCAAATCATCAGAGCCAGACCAGTGATGGCGGCAATAAATAATAAGGCAATAAAAGCGTAGTCCATACCCATTTGACGAATATCCTTAATGCTCTCATCAGCTTTGCTTTTAAGTACAAATAAGCCAGCCGTACCAATGGCCAATGACACACCGCCTACCGTTCCTAGAATCTTGGGGACGCTGAAAAACGGATATGGGGCCACCATACCAAGGAAATAATGCATAATCGTGCCACTTGTGGTGGCCGCAAAACACAGCATAAAACCATAGAAGGTAAAGTGGTGGAAGTAACGACGCCATGGTGAAATATTGTCATCAGGGTAGGTACAGCCGGTTTTGATATTACCGTGCAAATACTTCATGCTTAAGGCATCGCCTAAGGCCTGCTTGATATTGCCACCCTCAAATAACGACTTAGTATCGGGTTCAATATCTTTTAGGTAATTCATAAAACCCATCAAGATGGCAATCAGCATCCAAGTAAAGGCAGCACCAAAGACAATCACTAGGAAATTATGTGGAAAAATCGCATAGAAATCGCCATTGGCAGGACCAGCTGAGCTAAATAGCGTAGCGCCAAAGAATAAAGCAATCAAAGCAAGCACAAATACCAAGGTCGCAATCAAGCCATTCTTAGCAAATAGTTTGGCAATACCTCGTGGCCACGCATACTCAGTGTAGGTGCTGAGACGGAGTTGTGCCAATTGCTGTGGGATATTGACATTAAACTCGTGTGGAGGTGCGTATTGACAAGCGTAAAAACACTCACTACAGTTGTGGCAAAGGTTTGCTAGGTAGTGCATATCCGCATCAGTAAAGTCTAAACGCTTTTCCATTGCCGGGAACACGGCGCAGAAACCTTCGCAATAACGACAGGAGTTACAAATACCGATGGAGTGTTTGGATTCTTCAAGAAGTTTTTCAAGCGTTAGCATTTTTTGCGGCCTCCTTGCCTGCGATTCGACCAAAAACGGTACCAATAGCCATACCGAAACCGGCCACATAGCCTTGAGTTAAGATGTTGCCCGCCATGATTTCGCCTGCGGCGAAGAGGTTTTCAGCCATTGAACCATCGGCCATGGTGATGCGAGCTTCTTTGTCCACTTTGACGCCCATATAGGTAAAGGTAATGCCTGTTGCAAGTGGATAAGCATAGAAAGGACCTTGATCAATTGTGGTTGCCCAATGAGTTTTGTTAATTTCCAGACCTTCGGTGCGACAGTTGTCCAAGATGCTATGGTTAAAAGTACCCGGTTGAACAGCGGCGTTGTATTCGTGGATGGTTTTTAACGATTGTTCCATCGGTAAGCCAAGTTTTTCAATTAAACCCTCAAGGGTATCTGCTGTGATTGATTTGAAAACAGAAGGCATAAAGCGACCAATGGATTTTTGGTCAATAATTGAATAAGCAACTTGGTCAGGCTGTTTTGCGACCAAACGGCCCCAAATAGCGTAACGCTTCGGCCAGAAATCCTCACCTTCATCGTAGAAGCGCTCGCCGTTTTTATTCAGCACAATACCTAAGGAAACGCAGTCAACACGGGTCACGATACCGCCATCATAAAGGGGTGAACGTGCATCAATAGCAACCGCGTGACCCTGAGTCGGGTCACCGATAATCATGGCCTGGTTACGGATTAATTCCTTTAAGACCACACCTTGGTTAAAGCGCGTACCGCGAATCAAGAAGTTCTTAGCAGCAGGGCCCCAAGCTTCTTCTAACCACTCACGATTGGATTCAAAACCGCCGGCAGCAATCACAAAGGATTTAGCACGCATGATTTTTTCTTGATTGTTTTGTTTGACCGTGATGGATTCAAGACGATTGCCTTCGAAGTTCAGGCGAATACATTCGGTTTCGTAAAAGATCTTAATTTGAGCTTTTTCTGCTGCCTTGAAGTAGGCGTTAACCAAAGCTTTACCGCCGCCAAGGAAAAAGGCGTTAGTGCGGCCTAATTGTAACGTACCGCCTAATGAAGGTTGGAAGCGAATGCCATTTTTTTTCATCCAAGCCGTGGCGTCCACGGTTGAACGAATAACGAAGCGAGCCATGTCTTCATTAGTCTGGCCATTGGTTACGCGCCAGACATCGTCGAAATACTCGTCTTCAGTATAACTATCAGTAAGTACGTCAGTCGGTTCATTGTGCATGCAGCGCAGGTTGCGAGTGTGGCTACTGTTGCCGCCACGCCATTCTTTTGGCGCGCTTTCAATCATGGCAATTTTCTGAGCGCCTTGTTCTTTGGCGCTTAAGGCAGCGCATAAGGCTGCATTGCCCCCACCAATGACGATGACATCATAAAGTTGATCCATATCGGGTTGGTCCATTTAAGCTAAAAATTCTGTGAAAACACTAAAAGAATACTAGTGTATTCAATTGTGTGCATAATCGATAGTTAATTGTACACAAGTATGTATTCTTTTGTATACATAAAACTTCTAATGTGTTTTTTTATATATAATGAATAAATATTTGATGAAAAATTACAACGTTTTTTAACTCTAAAGCTATGACTACAGCAAACAAAACAGCTATTGCGGCCGAATTTGCCTTAAAGAAATCCTCTCTTCTGGATGAGGTGGAGATGGATAATAAGCAGCGCGGCACGACCTCGGCTCAGCAAGCCTATCACTACGTGATAAGGGGTTTGGAGGATGGCAGTTTGCAACCCGGTACTCGGGTGCGCGAAACCGAACTGGCTAAAAGTGTCGGTATCAGTCGAACACCGGTGCGTGAAGCACTGAATCGCTTGGTTAATGAGGGCTTGGTAACCAACGATCCCCATCGCGGCATGATTATTACTGAACTCGATCAAGCGTTAGTCGGTGAGTTGTATGAAATGCGTGGGGTACTGGAGAGCACAGCAGCGTCTTTGGCGGCTAAACATGCCACTGATGTTGAGATTTCTTTATTGCGCACTTTGATGGAAGCGGATAAGGAGATGAGCGAGCCGGTGGAGATCGCCAATAACAACCGTATGTTTCATCAAGTGCTATACCAATGCGGGCATAATCGTTTTTTATTGAAAACATTACAGGCACTACAAAACTCGATGCTGTTATTGGGCAATAGTACATTGGCTGAGAGAGGGCGCCCGGATGAAGCACGTCATGAGCACGAGGCGATTGTTAATGCGTTGGAGGCACGTGATCCCGAGGCTGCAGCCGAAGCCGCTCGGCGACACATTCAAGAGGCCTATAAAACCCGATTGAGCCGTTTTTTATTTGATAAAACGAATGACTAACATTTTGCTCACGGGCGGAGCGGGTCAGTTGGGCCAAGCTTTTACAGCCTGTACTCTGACTAAGGATCTTGGTATTGAGCTGTCGATTTTGGATCGGCAGTCTTTAGATATCACTGATCAGGAAGCCATAGAAACCGTATTCCAGCGTTATCAGCCGGATGTGGTGATTAATGCCGCAGCCTATACAGCAGTCGACCAAGCGGAAATCGAGGTTGAGCAAGCCTTTGCGGTCAATGTTGAGGCAGCGGCTTGGTTAGCGACGACCTGTGCGGCGCATGATATTGGTTTTATTCATCTGTCGACGGATTATGTTTTTGATGGCAGCAAGCTTGCGCCCTATGAGGTCAATGATCAACCAAATCCGCTGAATACCTATGGGCAAAGCAAATGGGCCGGTGAGCAGGCAGTTTTTGCAGCTTATCCGGCGACAGTGATAGTACGTACCGCCTGGCTCTATAGTGAGTTTGGGGAAAACTTTCAAACAAAGATTTTACGGGTGGCCAAAGACAGGCTCTCCAGTGGTGAGTCTTTGCAGGTTGTTAGTGACCAATGGGGTAGTCCGACGTATGCGCCGGATTTAGTGGCGTTTTTACTGCATTTAAGCAAAGTCTTGGGTACTAATAAGGGGAGAGTGATGCATTTCTCCGGTGACAAGATAATGAATCGTCTAGAGTTAGCCAAGGCGATCTTAGTAGCGGCCTTGGAGCGCGGGGAATTAGAAGCGCTGCCCCGAATTGAGGCAGCAAGTACGGAGGATTATCAGACACTGGTTAAACGCCCGGTGCATACGGCTTTAAAAAATAGTGAGCTGTGGATTTAAGCAGTAATCGCACCCAGCCAGGCCCCGGCGATCAGCAAGACACCGGTTAGCATATTGGCTCTAAACAGATAAAAACTACGTTCCGGTTTATTAATATCAAAAATCACCAATTGCCAGACAAAGTGCGCGGCAATCAGGACCATCAATAGGAAATAACCCCAGCCCATGCCCATGGACCATCCAGCCCAAGTCCATAACATCATGGTGATAATATAAAACGCACTGAGCCAGTAAAGGCCATTGTCGCCAAAACGTATAGCGGTGGACTTCAGGCCCAGTTTTAGGTCATCTTTGATATCAGTGTAGGCATACATCGTGTCATAACCGATTTGCCAGGTCACAGCCCCCATCCACATAGCCCATGCGGCAAGCGGCACGGTATTGGTGGTATCGGACCAAGCCATCAGCATGCCCCAGTTAAAGGCGGCTCCCAACACAGCTTGTGGCCAATGCGTAAAGCGCTTGCAGAGCGGGTAAATAATCACCAAAGGTACCAACGCCAAGGCCATCCAACGACTATAGCTATTAATAAATAGTAATAAAACAGCAGCTAAGGCAAATTGGGCAAGCAAGAAAATAATGGCTTGCTTTAAACTGATAGCGCCGCTGGTTAAAGGACGAAAACGAGTACGCTCGACATGTTTGTCAAAATCCCTATCCCAGATATCGTTGATGGTGCAGCCGACGCTTCGCATCAATAAGGCGCCCAGACAGAAAATAAACAAACGGAAAACATCAGGAAAACCACTGGCCGCCTGAAATAGCGCGGCGATACAGGGTAGGACGGTCAGCCAGGTGCCCACCGGTCGGTCCAAACGCGCAATCCGCGCATAGGGGCGCCATGATGCCGGTAGATAACGCTCTACCCAGTCATCGTGACGGATATCATTTAAATCGCTTTGGTCGATTGATTGCTTCACTTAAATTCAAATTCTAAAAGTTGTGATAAGAAGCTATTTTAAGCAATTAAAGCGTCTCCATGAATACCCTTAGGCTTTATTCAGTAATTAACTGTAGTGAGAAATAGCTTTAGCATAGTATTTTAGAGTGTTTAGGAGATCGATATGCGTATTCGCTTTGATAAAGCTGCTTTATTAATTATTGATATACAAGATAGTCTGATTCCCTATCTCCATGAGTCCGAACAGATGGTGAATAAGGTGCTTTGGTTGTGCAAATTAGCAGAGCATCTGGAGTTACCAACGGTGGTCAGTGAGCATTGCGTGGATAAAATCGGTGGCACTAATAAAGTAGTCATCGAGGCAGCAGCGGCAGCTCAGGTTTTTCAGAAGCGCAGTTTCTCTGCTGTGCGCGATGGCTTGATTGAACGTACTTTATTAAAAGACAAAGATCATATTATTGTCTGCGGTATGGAGTCACATGTTTGTGTGTTACAAACATGCTTGGATTTATTGGCTAAGGATAAAACTGTTTATCTTGTACGTGATGCGGTGTCATCGCGGCGCTTAAGCAATATTGAGTTAGCGATCGAGCGTCTCAGACAGGCGGGAGCGATTATCGTGAGTACCGAAATGGTCGCTTTCGAATTAATGGCCACGGCTGAACATCCGAATTTTTCCGTGGTATTAAAGCAGCTGATTAAGTAGCGTTGAAGTGCACGTATTGGTAAATATTGTTACCTCTGGGGCGGCTATGAGCGTTATGATTTATAATCTAGCATTGTTAAAAATGCTGATGCTCTTTATATGGCTCTCTCTGCACCTTCAACTACCGATGTTCTAGTCTTTCATTCTAGACCTGCCTGTCCCCGACTTAAAAGGTACACAGAAGTCTCTGTTTTTCTTTTGGGTTTTTTATGTTTGATCGTTCCGAGCGGTTATTCTTATGCCTCAGTCCTACTGTTGTTGGGTGGGATTTATGTGCTGGTCAAGGATCGGGGCTTTTTGCCAATCGATGGTTATGACAAGTTGATTTTAGGCACGCTCATGTTTTTCGGTCTGGAGGGCATGTTTAACTGGCTATGGCATGGTTTTGACGGGGATTTTGACAAGGCATCTCGTTTTGTTCTGGCTTTGCCGGTTTTTTATGTGGTGTATAGGGCGCGTCCTTCTTTGCATGCCTTGTGGTTAGGTATCGCTTTTGGTGTTATCGGGGCATTGGTTCTTGCCGTCTACCAGAGTGTTTACTTAGGGGTACCTCGGGTATATGGACACTCGCATGCGATTCAATTCGGCAATTTGGCCATGTTATTAGGTGTCTTTTGCCTGGCCGGCCTAGGTTGGGCTGCTTCATTAACCAAGCATCGACGCAAGTATGTCATTTTATTGAGCTTGGCTGCGGTCGCCGGTGTGGTTACTTCTGCTTTGTCTGGGAGTCGTGGCGGTTGGTTGGGTTTGCCAATTATTTTATTGGTGGTCTTTTTTGCCTACTACTCTATTTTCTCACTGCGAGCCAAATTTTTCGCCTTGCTGTTTATTCTTGTGGGTGGTTTTTATTTAGTCAACAGCCCGCAAATCGGTGTTAAGGATCGAATTCAGCGAGCTTATCAGGAAATCGGTCTGTTTCAGGACGGCAAGGTCAATACATCGGTGGGTTTGCGCTTGGTGATGTGGCGTGGTGCCTTTAAATTAGCTCAAGAAAAACCGCTCTTCGGTTGGGGTCAAGAGGGTTATAAACAGGGTATGCAGCAGCTACGCGAGGAAGATAAAATTCGCGGTAATGCAAACGCTTTTAATCATGCTCACAATGAATTTATTGACCGACTGGTAAAGCAGGGTCTGATGGGTTTTGTGGCGCTGCTTTTGTTATATCAGGTGCCGCTCTGGACTTTCGCCTCAGCTAAGCGTGATGATCATTTACCCACCAGAGCAGTGGCTATGGCGGGTGTGCTTTTATCGCTTTGCTATTTTGACTTTGGTTTGACCCAGTCCTTTTTGCGGCACAACAACGGGGTCATGGTGTTTGTCGCTTTTATGACCGTTATTGCCGGTTATTTCAAGGTCTTGCGTTTAAGCCGGACGCAAATCAAGTTTGATTAATCAATTCTATTTTAAGTGCGTATTATGAAGATCCTTATTACCGGGGGTGCCGGTTTTATTGGCTCAGCCTTGGTCCGCTATATTATTGAGCAGCAGCAAGACGAGGTGTTTAATATCGATAAGTTGAGCTATGCAGTGCATCCTTATGCATTGGCAAGTGTTGCTTCCAATCCGCGTTATCATTTCAAAAAACTTGATATTTGTGAAGCCGATAAACTGGTCGGCGTTTTTGAGCAATTCAAACCCGAGGCGGTGATCCACCTGGCGGCAGAAACGCATGTGGATCGTTCTATCTCAGGTGCCGATGCCTTTATGCGCAGTAACTACATGGGCACTTATCATTTGTTAGAAGTGACGCGACAGTATTGGCAAGCGCTGCCAAGGCTACAGCGCCAACAGTTCCGCTTTTTGCATATCAGTACGGACGAAGTATATGGCGCTTTAACTCACCCTGATGAGGATCCCGAGGCCAGTGCTTTAAGCTTCAATGAAAGCGCCTTATTAGCACCAAGCTCACCTTATTCTGCGAGCAAGGCCGCTTCTGATCATTTAGTCCAAGCTTGGCACCGTACTTATGGGCTACCTACGATGATTAGTCGTTGTTCCAATAACTACGGCCCTTATCAGTTTTCTGAAAAACTGATACCTCATATGGTGCAGTCTGCCCTGAAATTGCAGCCTATGACTATCTACGGTTCGGGTCAGCAGATACGTGATTGGCTGTATGTGGATGATCATGTTAAAGCGCTCTATTTATTAGTGCAACAAGGTGCGATAGGCGAGATTTACAATATCGGCGCTAATAATGAACGACGCAACCTTGAACTCGTGCATATGATTTGCCGCCAGATGGATAAGTTAGTGCCGCGCGTTGATGGCGCGTCGTATGCTGATTTAATTGAGCATATTAGTGATAGGCCAGGGCATGATGTGCGTTACGCTGTTGATTCAACCAAATTAAAAACAACCACTACTTGGGCGCCGGAGCAAGACTTTGAGCGGGGGTTAGCTAACACGGTGGCTTGGTTTGTGAGAGATTTTGATGCAGCTGATAAATACACCGCTTAACGGCGTCAAATTATTGAAGCCCATTGTTCATCGTGATGAGCGAGGTTTTTTAAAAGAAACTTTCAGCCAACGACGGTATCAACAGCTGTTGGGTATTGAGGATCATTTTGTGCAAGACAATCTCTCTGAGTCAAAGCAGGGTGTGTTGCGTGGTCTGCATTTTCAAAAGACTAAGCCTCAGGGTAAATTAGTGATGGTGACGCAGGGTGTTGTTTTTGATGTGGTGGCTGATATCGATTCCGAGTCCCCCTGTTTTGGTCAGCATGTGGCGGTAGAGTTGAGTGCTGAAAACCATCTACAACTCTGGATTCCGCCAGGCTATGCCCATGGTTTTTGTGTATTAAGTGAGAGTGCTCAAGTCTTATATAAATGTACGGATTACTATGATGCTGACGATCAGGGTGGTCTGATTTGGAATTGTCCTACTCTGGCGATTGATTGGCCGATTCGTGAGCCTGTCTTATCGGCTAAAGACGCACTTTTGCCGGAACTGTCGTCTCTTTAATCAGGTGTAGTGCTTTTTAGACTTGTCACCATTTTGTCAAATTCTATCGTTACACTTGATCTGTTTTTTATTGTAAATCACTGAAATCAAATGAAGATAGTTGTAGTCGGTACCGGTTATGTTGGCTTGTCTATAGCCACACTTTTAGCAAAGCAGCACGAAGTCGTCGCCCTCGATATTGATGCAGACAAAGTCGCTCTCATTAATCAAAGAAAGTCACCCATTGTCGATGCAGAGATTGCCTATTATTTTGAGCATAATAATCTCAACTTAAAAGCCACGACTGAAGCCGAAGAAGCTTATCACGGCACCGATTATGTGGTGATTGCGACGCCGACTAATTACGACCCCGAAACCAATTACTTTAATACCGCTTCTGTTGAGCTGGTGGCCGCAGATGCCCTAAAACACGCGCCGACAGCTACCATCGTGATTAAATCAACGGTGCCGGTGGGCTTTACTGAGCATTTAAAGCAGCAATTAAATTCGAACAATATCATGTTTTCGCCTGAGTTCTTAAGAGAGGGCAAGGCCTTGCATGATAATTTGTACCCCTCACGAATCGTTGTAGGTGAACGCTCGGAGCGTGCGCAGTGCTTTGCCGAGCTGTTGTGCCAAAGCGCTTTAAAAGACGATGTGCCGGTACTACTTACTGACAATACCGAAGCCGAGGCCATTAAGTTATTTGCTAATACCTACTTAGCGATGCGAGTGGCTTTCTTTAATGAGCTGGATACCTATGCTGCTACTAAAAAGCTGGATACCGAGCAAATCATTAAGGGCGTTTGCCTAGACCCACGGATCGGCACCCATTACAATAATCCATCCTTTGGTTATGGTGGTTATTGTCTGCCTAAAGACACCAGACAATTACTGGCCAATTACAAGGATGTGCCACAAAATCTGATTCAATCGATTGTCGACTCGAACAGTACGCGCAAGGAATTTATCGCTGAAGATATTTTAGAGCATCAGCCAAAAACAGTGGGTATTTATCGCCTGATTATGAAGGCCGGTTCTGATAATTTCAGAGATTCTTCGGTTCAAGGGGTGATGAAGCACCTCTTGTCCAAAGGCGTTCGCATCGTGGTTTATGAGCCGCTTCTACAGCAATCACTTTTTTATAACTGTGAAGTGATTGCGGATTTTGATGACTTTAAGGCTCAGGCTGATGTGATTGTAAGTAATCGCATGACTCCTGAGCTAGATGATGTACAGCAGAAAGTCTATACGCGTGATATTTTTGGTGGCGATGCCTAGCCAGTCTTAATTTGCTGTGTTGAGTTGAACGCTCTGATAGATTGTCAAAGCGCTGTTTAAACACTTAAGACTTAAACTGCTCAATCCAATACATGGTGGATTGGTCAATGGCGCTATCGGGTTCTTTTTTGCCACTCAACGCATCGTAGATGCTATCAGCTAGGGCTTTACCTAATTCTACGCCCCATTGGTCAAAGGGGTTTAAGCCCCAGATCACCGCTTCTACAAAGACTTTATGTTCATACATGGCGAGCAAAGCACCCAGTGAAAATGGCGTCAATTGAGGTAAGACAATCAGATTAGAAGGTCTGCCGCCAGGTTGCTTACGATGCTGTGCAAGCCAAAGGGCTTGCTCAGGCGCCATGCCGTTGTGGCGGTTTTCCTGTTCAGCCTGAGCCGCCGATTTGCCGTGTAATAGGGCCTGACGTTGAGCTAAGCAATGAGCGAGTAGCTGCTTATGATGCGCTTGCCATTGGTGATCGGCCTCTTTACAAACAATAAAATCCACCGGCGAGCCTTCGCTACTTTGGTGTAACCATTGGAAGAAAGTGTGTTGGGCGTCCGTACCTGGCATCCCCCAGACCACCGGACCGGTGGGTACTTTAATGTCTCGGCCCTGATGATCAACGGACTTGCCGAGAGACTCCATCTCTAATTGTTGTAGATAGGGGATTAAATAGCTGAGTCTTGAGTCATAAACCGCCAAGTTACGAGAGCCGTAACCCAGTACGCTGCGGTTAGCTAATTCGGCTAGAGCGAGTTGCACTGGGGCATTTTCCTCAAAAGGCGCATTGAGAAAATGCCGATCCATGGCATGAGCGCCGCTTTGCAGTCCGGCCAAAACTCTGGAACCTACGGTTAAACCGGCGGCCACGCCGACCGCTGACCACAGTGAAAAACGACCGCCGACCCAATCCCAAAAACGATAAATATTATGTGTGGGAATGCCCCAGTTCTCAGCGGCCTCGGGATTTGCCGTCACCGCAATCATATTGTTACCGGCATTGACCCCGGCAGATTCAAACCATTCGCGGGCTCGCGCTGCATTTTCCATGGTTTCAGCAGTGCGGAAGGACTTGGTGGCAACGACTACCAAGGTATCGTGCGGGTCCAAGCCGGCCAATCCACCCTCGATTGCGTGACCGTCAATATTAGAGACAAAACGAATTTGACGCCAAGAACCAGCATAACCAAAGGCCTCTGTCGCTAAACGGACGCCCCAATCACTGCCACCGATGCCGATATGAACAATATTACGCCAACGACGGTCGTTATCCACACGTCGTACCAACTCCAGCACACGTTGACGTTCGCTCTGCACCTCAACCAAGGGTTGAGGTTGCCGCAACATAGTGTGCCAGGCCGCCCGATCCTCCGTACTGTTGAGGTGCTCACCGTTAAATAAAGCTTGCCTTAAGGTAGCTAACTGTCTGGCATCCAGTAGCTTTTGTGCGGCTTCAGTCAAGGCGGTCGAACGTCGCTGGGCACTGAGGTCAATACTCAGGCCAGCGGCATTGAGAATCACTGTCTGCTCGCAGTTAATCTTGGCGCTGACAACGGCTTGCTTAAACTGCTCCCATTGCGGCAGTTGGTCTAAGGGTTCAAGCTGTTTAAATAGTAGTTCATACTTCATAAAAAGTTGTCGTACCCGGTTAAGATGACGGTAGATGGCTTTGCTTAATGCTTCTTGATTTTATATTACAATCAGGGAATTAACTCTAAATTAGCGAATCTGCTCATTACATTGATATTTTAAAGGATAAAAATGAACCCTGTTCGTAAAGCCGTATTTCCAGTTGCCGGCTTAGGCACTCGCTTTTTGCCTGCAACTAAGGCCATGCCCAAAGAAATGTTACCGGTAGTGGATAAGCCGTTGATTCAATATGCGGTAGAGGAAGCGGTTAAATCAGGTATTACAGATTTAATCTTTATTACGGGTCGACATAAGCGCTCTATTGAGGATCACTTTGACTATTTGCCGGAGCTTGAGCACGAGTTGGAACAAAAGGGCAAGGCCGAGTTGCTAGACATAGTTCGCGGTATTTTACCGAGCAATGTCAATTGTATTTATATCCGCCAACCGGCGCCATTGGGTTTAGGTCACGCTGTTTTGTGTGCAGAGCCGGTGGTGGGTAATGAACCCTTTGCCGTGTTGTTGGCTGATGACCTGATTGATGCCGATGTGCCGGTGACCCAACAGTTGATTGATGCGGCTCATGCCTATGGTGGCAGTGTCTTAGGTACTCAGATAGTGCCTCAAGAAGATACCAAAAAGTACGGTATTATTGCCGGCCCATTAGTGGGTGAGAGTGTGCGACGCGTGGAGCAAATCGTAGAAAAGCCGTCGCCTGCGGATGCCCCTTCGAATTCAGCGGTGGTGGGTCGCTATATTTTAGAACCGGAAATTTTCGAGCATCTACGACACACTCAAAAGGGTGCTGGCAATGAAATTCAGCTAACTGACGGGATTGCCGCCATGCTACAAAGTCGCAAGGTCTTTGGCTTCGATTATGAGGGCGTGCGTTACGATTGTGGCTCTAAAGAGGGTTTTTTCCGTGCCAATATCGCCTTAGGCCAAAAGTATCACGGCCTAAGCTTTGAGGATTAATCAACTGTCATGAGTATTTTAAACCGTCTGATTGCGCAGCTGGCGCTTGAGCAAATCTCCGATATGCGCTATATCGGCCGTAGCACGGATATCTTTCGTTCGGGTCGTGCTTTTGGTGGACAGGTGCTTGGTCAGGCCTTAATGGCGGCTAATTACACGACGCCGGAGGATCGTTTTGCGCATTCGATGCATGCGTATTTTATCCGTCCGGCAGATGCGACTAAACCCATCGAATACGTGGTGGAAAATATCCGCGACGGTGGCAGTTTTTCGGTGCGTCGTGTGACTGCTAGCCAGCAGGGTAAGTTTATTTTTACGCTGTCTTGTAGCTATCAGATCTTGGAGGGCGGCTTTGAGCATCAGATTAGCATGCCCGACGTGCCGGCACCCGAAGACTGTCCACTTGAGCAGGATGTGCAGTTGGCGCTGGTCAAAAAGCTCGGTACTGATGAGTGGAATGAGCGCTTAAGACGCGAACGTCCACTGGAAATTCGTATGGTGTATCCGGAGCGACAGTTAGAGTTGGCTCAGCATGAGCCTAAAACCATGTATTGGATTAGAGCTAATGGGTTGATGCCGGATGACCAACGTTTGCACCAGGGGATGTTGGCCTATGTGTCGGACTTCTACCTGATGACAACGGCGTTATTGCCACATGCTCGTTGGCATTTTGATCCGCAAATGCAAATGGCCAGTCTTGACCATGCGCAGTGGTTTCATCGTCCGATTGATATGAATCAGTGGTTGCTCTATGTGTCTGAGTCTACTGCTGCCCAAGGTGGTCGAGGCTTGGTCCATGGGGCTTTCTTTAATCGTGCTGGTGAACTGATCTCCAGTGCGGCACAAGAGGGATTGATGAGGTTGCGAGGATAGTCTGCAGAGACTTCATTTAGTTGTCATATAGTTTTGCTAGACTCTCTCATCGATTTAAATTGAGTATTGAGTTTAGTTTTGAATTCTGTGACATTAAGCTAAATTTCATCGTAATATGGCATTTATAGGTTGTTTTTTATTTCTTGGCTACCGCTCGGAGGCTCAGCTTAAGCAAGTATGATCGGTGTACTGATAATTTTATTCTTAATTTTGGTCAATGGCGTTTTTGCTATGTCCGAAATCGCTCTAGTCTCTGCCAAGCGGATGCGCTTGCAGCAACAGGCTGAACAGGGTGATATTTCTGCCGCCGCGGCACTTCTTCTGGTAGACAATCCGAGTCGTTCTTTGTCGACAATACAAATCGGTATTACCTTGATCGGTATTTTCATGGGGGCTTTTGGTGAGGCTTCTATTGTCACACGCTTGACTCCGATATTTGAGGATATCGGTCTCAGTGCGCAGACTGCCAAAGCCATTGCCATGTTCTTGGTGGTGGTCGGTATCACGTTTTTCTCATTGATTTTTGGTGAGCTGGTACCTAAGCGTATCGCGATGAATCACGCTGAGGGTATCGCTACTTTCGTGGCCCGACCGATGACCATCTTGTCAAAGATCGTAGCGCCTTTTGTGTGGATTTTGTCTGTGGTCACGGACCTGGTATTGAAACTGATGCGAGTTGACGCCAAGTGCGATGAGCTCACCGAAGAGGATATTAGCGGCATCTTAAAAGAGGGGGCGACTGCCGGTCTCTTTGAAAAGACTGAGCATGATATTGTGACTCGCGCCCTCAGCATGGATGATCAGAGTGTGTTGACTATTATGACGCCGCGCAATGACATTCATTTCATTGATTTGGACAGTCCGCTCAATGAAACCCTGCTTTATATTGCTGATAGTAGTTATTCGCGTTTTCCGGTTTGTGAAGGTGGATTGGACAATATCCTCGGTGTGATCGATGCTGGTACCTTATTTGAACAGCAAATTCGTGGCCATGCCATTGATATTCGCTCCTTGGTCAAGCCGGCGCGTTTTGTGCCTGAAACCAATTCTGCCATGGATGTATTGGAGTCTTTTGAAGAGTATCGTACCGAGATGGTCATTGTGATCAATGAATACGGTGAGGTTGAGGGCTTAGTGACTTTGCGCGACGTGCTTAAAGTGCTCGTGGGCTATAAGATCCCGGTCAATGAAGACGGCGAATCCGAGATTGTGCAGCGTAAAGACGGCTCATGGCTGATTGGCGGCGGTATCACGCTAGACCGTTTTAATGAGCACTTCCAACTGGCTCTGGCATTTCCCGACCATGAGGATAATTACCATACGCTCGCGGGATTTATCCTCAATCAGCTAGGCCGTATTCCAAAAGAAGCGGAGAGTCTGGAGTGGCAGGGTTTTTATTTTGAAGTCGTGGATATGGATAAATACCGAATCGATCGCTTGTTAGTCAAGGCTCCGGATTATATTGAACCGACCACAGAACAGGCATAAGTCCAGTTTTTTTTAAGCGGCCCTACTGTAAACCCTAGCGTCTGAAAGTTTGTGATTGAGATACTCAGACGCTAAATTTCTTTCAAAGTTTTCAGTCCCTACAGATCGTTGATTAGTCGCTTTCATCATTTGGGAGCTAGCTAAAAGATCGATTGATAATCAATTCATACCTTAGTCATCTTATTTGTTTATGGTAGAAGCATCGCTTTAGTGTGATTACCATGAGGTGTGGTATGACTTTTCTTCGTTTTCCCTGTGTGTTATTTAAAATTAGGGGAATGGTAAGTTCGTCAAGCAAAAGCAAGAAAAGCTTCAAGTAGAACCCGTCAATGATTGACAAGCACTGAGATATAAAAGCGTTAGCGTGTAGCGAGCATTAAATCTCTTCCAGTGTCTCCAGTCTCCGTAAATCGTTAATCAACACACTGCGGTATTGCAGTTCGATAAGACCTGCGTCCGACAGTTTTTTTAACGCACCATTGGTGCGCTGTCTGGATACTCTGGCCAAATAGCCGATTTCTTCTTGAGTAATATTTAACTGTCGGTTGTAATTATCGTCAGCGTAATTCGGCATACGGACTAATTCGGCAATGCATCGAGCCACACGAATATCGGCATTAAATAAACGGTCTGACTCAATACGTCCGATAAATTGCCCCATGCGGTGATTAAACTGATCCAGTAAAAAACGATTAAAGGTAAAACTGTGGTCTAATAGCCAGTAAAAGGTTTCGATCGGCATTTTAGCGATCATGCTGTCGCGTAAGGTGACCAAATCGTAGCGACGTAATTCATTTTTTAATAAAGCGCCTTCGCCCACCCAACCGCCGGGAGGTACGCCGGTTAAAGCGGCCAGTTTGCCGTCAGCGGTACCGACAGAAATTCTGACTAAACCCTCAATAACGCCAATCCAGTAGCGAGACGGGTCCCCTTTTCTTACAACAAAAGCACCGGCCGCGTATTGTTGTAATAAGGTCTCATCAATGACACGCTTTTGTTGCTCTTCGGTCAATATCGTGAACCAGGGCGTATTGGATAAACGCGTTCTAAGCATAAGTATTTTCCCTAAAAACTGGTCAAATGTCACGGTAGTAACATTTAGATTACAATTAAAAGCATATATTTTCAATAACAATATCGAAAAAGTAATTAATTATTTACTTTTTCAAAGACGAACTCTAAAAATGAGCTAATAAAAGAACCATATTAAGGAGACAATTAGATATGGTCACTCAGCAAAACACGGCAAATACTTTTGCCAAGTTGCTTTTAAAGCACGCCAAGGAGCGTCCTACGCAAGCGGCGATGCGTGAGAAGGACTTGGGTATTTGGCAGTCGATTACATGGGCAGATATGGCTGATGAGGTTAAAAACCTCGCTCACGGCTTTATGACCTTAGGGGTACAAAAGGGTCAGCACGTGGCAATCGTCGGCGAAAATCGACCACGTCTATATATGAGCATGATGGCTGCCCAGAGTCTGGGGGCCATTCCTGTGCCTATGTACCAAGATGCCGTAGCCCAAGAGATGGTCTATGTACTCAAGGACGCTGAAGTTTCTGTGGTAGTCGTCGAAGACCAAGAGCAGGCGGACAAGATGCTTGAAGTGCAGGAGCAGCTACCGTATTTGCGTCATGTAATTTATGACGATCCGCGCGGTATGCGTAACTACTCCGAAGATCTGTTGACGGATTACCTTGACTTGATCGAGCAGGGCAAGGCGCATCGTCAACAAAATCCGGATCTCTATATGCAAAGCGTTGAGTCTTTACAGCCCGAAGAACCGGCGGCCATGTTCTACACCTCGGGCACCACCGGCAATCCAAAGGGCGTGGTTTTGACACATCATGCCTTGATTGATCGCGGCGAAGTGATTCAGCGTCTGGAAAATCTAAGCGACAAGGAAGACGTTCTAGCCTACTTGCCACCGGCTTGGATTGGTCAGAATATGTTCTCTTATACTCAGTTTTTAGTGACTGGTTTCACCGTCAATCATCCGGAGTCGCCGGATACGGTGTCTATCGATATGCATGATATCGGTCCTACCTATTACTTCTCACCACCGCGAGTGCTTGAGGAGCTTTTGACCACAGTCAGTATCCGTATGGAGGATGCTGGTCGTTTCAAAAAGTGGCTCTACAAATATTTTATGGATGTGGCGGCAAAAACCGGTCAACGCATTTTGGACAAGCAGTCGGTTAATCCTAAGGATCGTTTCTTATATACCTTAGGTAACTTCTTTATTTATGCGCCGTTGCGTAATGCACTGGGGATGAATCGCATCAAAGTGGCTTATACCGCGGGTGAGGCGATTGGTCCGGATTTATTCCGTTTCTATCGTTCAATTGGTGTCAACTT
The DNA here is from genome assembly GCA_030538235.1 of Alcaligenaceae bacterium. GTDB lineage: Bacteria > Pseudomonadota > Gammaproteobacteria > Burkholderiales > Burkholderiaceae_B > Oligella. Next base: position 97,547 of record JAUNUJ010000002.1, on the reverse strand, counting down.
AAAGCAGTTATATGGTTCTACCGAGACTTCGGTGTTCGTGTGTGTGCAGGAAGACGGTCATGTGGAAGCGGATACGGTCGGCCCACCATGTGAGGGTGTCGAAATGCGTATCGCCGATACTGGTGAAGTGCAGATTAAGAGCCCGGGCCTATTTAAGGAATACTACAAAAATCCTCAGTCGACAGTCGAGTCCTTTACAGAGGATGGTTGGTATCACACAGGTGACGCAGGGATCTTGACAGAAGACGGTCAATTGAAGATTATCGACCGCGCCAAAGACGTCGGCAAGCTTAATGATGGTCGTATGTTTGCTCCGAAGTACATGGAAAACAAGCTGAAGTTCTTCTCCTTCATCAAGGAAGCTGTGGTTTTTGGTGCAAATAAAGACTATTGCACGGCTTTTATTAATATTGATTTAGAGGCGGTGGCTAACTGGGCCGAGCGTCGTGGTTTAGCTTATGCGGGTTATACCGATTTAGCCTCTAAAAAAGAAGTGTATCAACTGATTAAAGAGTGTGTCGAAGAAGCTAATATCGATGTGGCCAAAGATGAGCAATTGTCAGGTTTACAGCTTCATCGCTTTTTAATTCTACATAAAGAGCTCGATCCGGATGACGGTGAGTTAACGCGTACTCGTAAAGTACGACGTAACTTTATTGTCGATAAGTATGGTGTATTAATTGATGCACTATTTGAGGGTAAGTCCAGTCAATTTATCGAAACTGAGGTGCGCTATGAAGATGGTCGCATCGGTAAAATCAGTGCCGATCTGAAGATTGAACCTGCCAAAGTCGTTGCGGTATAAAGGGGGCGCATAATGCAGCATCAACGTCGAATTGGTGAGGTTATCCTGGACCTAGATAGCATCTCGCTTTCTTTTGGTGGGGTAAAGGCACTTACAAATATTTCTTTCAACATTAGAGAGCATGAAATTCGTGCCATTATCGGCCCTAACGGCGCCGGTAAGAGCTCCATGCTTAACGTTATTAACGGTGTGTATACACCGCAAGAGGGCAAAATCACCCTTGATGGTGTGGTGTTCGAAAAAATGACACCGCGTCGCGCGGCGACCAGAGGGATTGGTCGTACCTTCCAGAACTTGGCTCTGTTCAAGGGGATGAGTGTGTTGGACAACATCATGACGGGTCGCAACCTGCGCATGAAGTCCAATATCTTATCTCAGGCTTTCCGAGTTTTTGGAGCCGAAAAAGAAGAAACACGACACCGTGAGTTTGTAGAAAACATCATTGATTTCTTGGAAATTCAAGCTTACCGTAAAGTTCCGGTAGGTCGCTTACCTTACGGTTTGCAAAAGCGTGTGGACTTGGGTAGAGCGTTGGCAATGGAACCAAGACTCCTACTCTTAGACGAGCCGATGGCCGGTATGAATATCGAGGAAAAGCAGGATATGTCTCGCTTTATCCTTGATGTTAACGACGAATTCGGTACGACAATTGTTTTAATTGAGCACGATATGGGTGTTGTTATGGATATTTCCGATCGCGTGGTGGTTCTTGACTACGGTAAAAAGATTGGTGACGGAACGCCTGATGAGGTACGCAACAACGAAGAGGTTATTCGTGCGTATCTTGGTGCTCAAGAGTAAGGAGAGGCCAACATGTCTTATTTTTTAGAAACACTATTTGGCGGCCTCATGAGTGGCATGATGTACGCCTTAATCGGACTGGGCTTTGTGCTGATTTTCAAAGCATCCGGTGTCTTTAACTTTGCTCAGGGTGCCATGGTCCTAGTGGCCGCCTTGTCGATGGCTCGCTTCTCATCTTGGTTGCCACAGTGGCTAGGGTTTGAAAGTTTGATTTTGGCCAATATACTTGCCTTTATCATTAGTGCCTTCCTTATGGTTCTCTTTGCTATTGCTATTGAGCGTTTTGTGCTGCGGCACTTAGTCAACCAAGAGGCAACAGCGCTGTTGATGGCGACTTTAGGTATCAGTTACTTCCTAGACGGCTTCGGTCAGACCCTGTTCGGTAGTGCAATGTATACCATTGATGTGGGTATGCCTAAGGATCCGTTATTTGTTCTGGATGGCATCTTTGAGGGGGGTATTTTACTCAGTCTCGAGGACTTGACTGCTGCGGCAATTGCGGCTGCTCTCGTAGCAACGTTGGCTTTATTCTTCCAGTTTACGCCAACCGGTCGTGCTTTACGTGCGGTAGCGGATGATCACCAAGCCGCCCAGTCAATCGGTATTCCATTAAATAGAATCTGGATTATTGTGTGGGCGGTGGCCGGTGTGGTAGCACTGGTTGCAGGTATTATCTGGGGCTCCAAGTTCGGCGTATCCTTTACGCTGTCAACCGCTGCCTTACGTGCCTTGCCGGTGGTTATTCTTGGTGGTTTAACTTCAGTTCCGGGGGCGATTATCGGTGGTTTGATCATCGGCGTCGGCGAAAAGCTCTCAGAAGCTTATTTGGGTCCCTTCTTGGGTGGTGGTATCGAAAACTGGTTCGCCTATGTACTAGCTTTAGTGTTCTTATTATTCAGACCACAGGGCTTATTCGGCGAGAAAATTATCGACCGTGTTTAGTATCTAAGGCCTAAGGAGTATAAAAAATGTTTTACCGTGAAAATGGTCAATTTAAAACCAGTTACAGAGCGGATCAGCAGATTTTCCCGATTCGCCAAGATCGCATCGCGATTTTAGCAATAATTGCCTTTGCCTTATTTGTTGTGCCGTTTATCGCCAGCAACTACTTTTTAAGTGCAATTTTAATTCCTTTTATTATTTTGTCTTTAGCAGCGATTGGCTTAAATGTCTTAGTCGGTTATTGCGGACAAATTTCATTAGGTAGTGGCGCCTTTATGGCGGTAGGTGCCTATGTCGCTTGGAATTTCGGTGTGCGTATTCCGGAGATTCCCTTTATCTTCCAACTGCTGATTGGCGGTTTTGGAGCGATGCTTTTCGGGATTATCTTTGGTATTCCAAGCTTAAGAATTCGTGGTCTTTATCTGGCTGTCGCCACATTAGCTGCACAGTTCTTTGTGGATTGGGCCTTTTTAAGAATTCCTTATCTGACCAATTACTCGGCTTCCGGTAGTGTATCAGTGGCTCGTTTAGATTTCTTCGGATTGCCTGTACAGACACCGGTTCAAAAGTATATCTTTGTGCTCTTGGTGGTCATTGTGTTAGCGCTATTGGTTAAAAACTTGGTGCGTGGTGCGATTGGTCGTGAGTGGATGGCAATTCGTGATATGGACGTGGCTGCCTCAGTAATTGGTATTCGTCCGATGTACGCTAAGCTAAGTGCTTTCGCTGTGAGCTCATTTATTATCGGTATTGCCGGCGGTCTATGGGGTTATGTGCACTTAGGTTCTTGGGAGCCTCTGGCTTTTGACTTGAACCGTTCATTGCAGCTTTTATTTATGGTGATTATCGGTGGTCTGGGTTCAATTGCGGGTAGTTTCTTTGGTGCAGGTTTTATTGTGCTGCTACCGATTTTACTAACACGTATTCCGGAGCTTTTCGGTCTGAATATCCCGGTTGATACGGCAGCGCATATTGAACATATGATTTTCGGTTCTTTAATCGTGTTTTTCCTAATTGTTGAACCGCATGGTTTAGCGAGACTATGGGCAATCGCACGCGAGAAACTCAGAATCTGGCCATTCCCGCATTAATCAAAAATTTAACAACAGCTACGTTAAGAAGAGCGAAATTTTTAAAACTAAAAAATGTTGTACACACTTAATTAAAACAATGACTTCATTTACAGGAGACAAGGATGAAGAAATTTATTGTAAAAACATTAGCAGCCTCAATGGTTGTTGCCGGTACTTTCGGTGTCAGTGCTGCGCTTAAGGCACAAACCGCTGAGCAGTATATTCCTTTATTAACTTATCGTACCGGTTCATTTGCACCATTAGGCATTGCCTGGGGTGACGGTAAGATCGATTATCTTGAGTTGGTTAACGCGCAAGGCGGTATTAATGGCGTAAAAGTTCGCTTTGAGGAGTGCGAAACTTCCTATGCTACGGACCGTGGTGTGGAGTGCTATGAGCGCATGAAGCACGCTAATGGCGGTGCTGCTGCTTTTGATACGCAGTCTACCGGCATTACTTTTGCGGTAACCGATAGAGCACCGACTGACAAGGTAACTGTTCAGACAACCGGTTACGGTTTATCACAGTCTGCTGCCGGTGCGTATTTTGAGTGGAATTTCCCATTATTAGGTACCTATTGGACGTCTTCTGACGTTGCGATTCAACATATCGCCGAGCAAATGGGCGGTTTAGACCAGTTAAAAGGCAAAAAAATCGCCTTTGTCTATCATGACTCCCCATACGGTAAGGAGCCAATCCTTCTTTTACAAAAGCGTGCTGAAGCGCATGGCTTCGAGTTACAGCTTTATCCGGTAACAGCGCCAGGTGTAGAGCAAAAATCTACTTGGTTGCAAATTCGTCAGCGTCGTCCTGATCATGTGATCTTATGGAGTGCCGGTGTGATGACACCAACGGCGATTCGTGAAGCACAAGCGACCGGTTATCCGCGCGACAAAATGCTTGCTATCTGGTGGGCTGGTTCTGAGAACGATGTAAAAGACATCGCTCAAGTCGCTAAAGGTTACAAAACCATCACCTTACATAACTCAGTCGGCAAGGACTTCGGGGTTTACCAAAAACTTGAAGACGAGGTGTTCGGTAAAGGCAAGGGCATGGGTAAGAGCAATGGTACTCACGGTACTACGGCCTATAACCGCGGCATGATGATTTCTTTCTTGACTGTTGAAGCGATTCGTACAGCACAAGAGAAATTCGGTGTCGGTCAGCACATGACATCAGAGCAAATTCGTTGGGGTTTTGAAAACCTTAACATTGATGAGGCTCGCTTAGAAGAAACCGGTATGGCCGGCATGGTACGTCCTGTACGCACCACATGTGAAGACCACGTAGGCGGTGACTGGGCTCGTATTGCACAGTGGAACGGTTCTGAGTGGGAGGTTATCTCTGACTGGATGCAAGGTGATCAAGAGTTCATTGGTCCAATCGTCATGGAAGAAGCCAAGAAGTATGCCGAGTCTAAAGGCATTACCCCTCGTGATTGCTCTGCAGTAGAGTAATTTAACATCAGTAAATAGTAGTTGGAGGTTGTTATGCAGAGCCAAATAACACAGCAGGACCAAGCTGCCGTTGCAGTCCCAGAAGCTGAGATCGTACTGGACGTCAATGGCATTGAGGTAATTTATAACCACGTTATTTTGGTGTTAAGGGGGGTTTCTCTAGTCGTACCAAAGGGGAAAATTGTTGCTTTATTAGGCGCCAACGGCGCTGGTAAAACCACCACCTTGCGTGCGATCTCCAACTTGCTGAAAAGTGAGCGTGGAGAGGTCACCAAAGGCACCATTAGCTACAAAGGCGAGGAAATTCAGAATTTAACCCCAGCCGATTTAGTTAAACGTGGTGTGATTCAGGTGATGGAAGGTCGTCATTGCTTTGAGCACTTGACGATTGAAGAGAACCTTCTTACCGGTGCCTATACACGCAATATCAGTCGAGGCGATTTAGAAGCAAGTTTGGATATGGTGTATCAGTATTTTCCGCGCCTTAAAACGCGCCGCACCAGCCAAGCCGGTTACACTTCAGGTGGTGAGCAACAAATGGCGGCCATTGGTCGTGCATTGATGGCTAATCCAGAGATGATTCTCTTAGATGAACCATCAATGGGTTTAGCTCCTCAAATTGTGGTTGAGATTTTTGAAATCGTTCGTGATTTAAATACTCGCGAAGGTGTGAGCTTCTTATTAGCCGAACAAAACACTAATATCGCTTTACGTTACTCTGACTACGGTTATATCCTGGAGAGTGGACGTGTGATGCTCGATGGTACCGCCGAAGAGCTCTTAAACAATGATGATGTAAAAGAGTTCTATCTAGGTCTTGAAAGTGGCGATCGTAAAAGCTTCCGTGAGGGTAAGTTTTATCGTCGTCGTAAGCGTTGGTTAGCCTAAGGAGAGGCATTATATGGATAACACTGTTAAGCGTCGTGTCAGTGAACATTCCTCACCATACTATAGTGCGCGTGAAACACGTGGGACTGAAGAGCGAGAGTTCGAGCTTTTTTCTCAATTGCGTCATAATCTGCGCGAATTGATGTCGACAACGCCCAGATTAGCAGAACAGCTTGATGGTATCGAAATTGGCACATTACAAGCGCGTGAGGATTTAGTTGCAATTCCGGTGGTACGAAAGTCCACCTTAATGCAGCAACAACATGCGCTACGTGGTGCCGCAGAGGTTGGCGAAGGCGTTTTTGGTGGTTTTGCCCCAGTTTCTTGGGGCCAGGTAGCACGAGTTTACGGTTCACCCGGCCCTATTTATGAGCTGGATACTAACCGCCCGGATTATTGGCGTATGGCTCAGGCGCTTTATGCGGCCGGTGTGCGTCCCGGGATGCTAGTGCATAATTGTTTCTCTTATCACTTTACCCCGGCGGGTAATATGCTTGAGAGCGGTGCTCTAGCCCTAGGATGTTCAGTTTTCCCGGGCGGTATCGGGCAGACAGAGCTACAGGTTAAGACAATGCTTGATTTGCGTCCGGATGCCTACACAGGTACCCCCAGCTTTTTAAAGATCATTATGGAAAAAGCTGAGGAGATGGGCGAAAAGCTCGATAGCTTAAAGCATGCTCTCTTTACCGGTGAAGCTTTTACGCCGACTATGCAACAATGGTTTGCCGAACGCGGTGTTGATGGTTATCAATGCTACGGTACGGCAGATTTAGGGCTAATCGCTTATGAAACATCGGCCCGTGACGGTTTAGTCATTGCTGAGGATATTATTCTTGAAATTGTGCGTCCCGGCACCAATGATCCGGTAGCCGATGGCGAGGTGGGCGAGGTGGTGGTAACCACCCTGAACCCGGATTATCCATTGCTACGATTCGGTACCGGTGATATGTCCATGATTTTAAGTGAGCCTTCCTCATGTGGACGTACTAACCGCCGCATCAAGGGTTGGATGGGGCGTGCGGATCAAAGCATTAAGGTACGCGGCATGTTTGTTCACCCTGAACATGTGGCAGAGTTAAGTAAGCGTCTAGACGGCGTTAGCAAAGCGCGTATGGTGGCAAATGGCAAGGTCGGTAGTGATAACCTAGTCTTGCAACTAGAGCGTGCAGAGGCGGCCGATGAGGCTTGGATTGCCAAAGCCGAGGCCGAGGCTCGTGAAGTGGTGAAACTACGTACAGCCATTGAGGTGGTTGGAACGGGTTCGCTACCAAACGATGGCTTAGTAATTCAAGATAGTCGCGATTACGAATAGCCGCACGCTGTTTTAAAGAAGCAAAAGGGCGCACCCAATCGGTGTGCCCTTTTGCTTGTTTGTGCTCTAGCGAAAGGTAATCTGAGTGGAGACTAAACCTGTTGCGCCTCTTTTTTGGCTTCGCGTTCAGCTTTTTTGATTTTGGTTTTGATGCGATTTTGCTTTAAGCTTGAAAGGTGTTCGACAAATACCTTGCCCACCAAGTGGTCTAGTTCATGTTGAATACAGATTGCTAATAGACCATCAGCTTCAAGACTAAACATCTCACCTTGTTCGTTTAAGGCTTCGACAGTGATTTCAGAGGAACGCTCGACCTTGTCATAGATACCGGGTACGGACAAACAACCCTCTTCGAAAATAATTTTGTCATCGCTACGAGCGGTAATTTGGGGATTAATCAGCACCAATAAGTCGTCACGCTCTTCGGAGATATCAATCACTACGATGCGCTCATGAATATCGACCTGAGTCGCAGCTAGGCCAATGCCTTCGGCAGCGTACATGGTCTCAGTCATATCCTTGACGATTTGACGAACACGGTCATCAACTTCCTGAACCGCTTTAGCTATCTTGTGCAAACGGGGGTCAGGGTACTTAAGAATAGGTAATAATGCCATTATTTAATAAATAAAAAATCAATAGATCTAATCATTTTAACATTTTAGCGATGGATGTTTTTGACCAAAGTACGAATTGTTTTTAATGGAAATGGCAAAATAGACGAATTGATAGTAGACGATGATTTTTTACTTAAGGTTTTTTGATGTCCAGCATTTCAGTTGAAGAAATTAAAGCGTGGTTGCGTTTCAGTATGGAGCCGGGAATCGGTTCGGTAACCGGTCGTGAGTTGCTGAGTAAAATCGGTTTGCCTCAGTTAATTTTTGACGCTTCTTATAGCAGTCTTGAGCCCTATTGTCAGCCTAATCTGGCACGGCAGCTGAGTGCGCCACCTAGTACCGAGATTGAAGAGCGGATCGAGATTACTTTGCAGTGGTTGCAGAGCAGTTCGCTTCATGGCATTTTGACCTGGCCGGATGAGCATTTTCCTAGTGAGTTATTTGCTCTGCATGATGCGCCTTTTCTGCTTTATTATGCAGGACAAATTGACACCCTCAAAAAGCCTAAACTGGCAATTGTCGGTTCACGTCATCCTACGTCAGGGGGGAGTGATAATTCTCGCTCCTTTGCTCGGTATTTTGCCGCCAAGGGTTGGGCGGTAGTGAGTGGTCTGGCCTATGGTATTGATAGGGCTGCTCACGAGGGGGCCTTGGCTTCACGGGTACCAAATTCTACGATTGCCGTGATGGCTACCGGTTTGGATTTGGTATATCCCGGTGAGCATACTGATTTAGCGGTGCGAATTCGCGATAGTGGTTTATTGTTGAGTGAGTACGGACTTGGCGCCGAGGCAGCGACTTTTCATTTCCCACAGCGTAATCGGATTGTGGCGGGGCTTAGTCAGGGCGTCTTAGTGGTTGAGGCGGCACGGCGTAGCGGTTCCTTGATTACGGCTAAACAAGCGCTCGAGTATAGTCGTGAGGTGTTTGCCATACCGGGTTCGATTCATTCACCCTTGGCACGAGGTTGTCATCAACTGATACGTGAGGGCGCCAAGTTAGTCGAAAAAGCAGCTGATATCGAAGAGGAGTTGAGTGCGCTTAATTTGCCCGAGCGAGCTGGTTGAGCGCCTGCAATGCAGCGGTACGGGCGTGGGAGCAGTGGTATCAAATAATGGCACCGGGGAGTCATTGTCAGACACAAGAAGTGCGATTTCTGTACAGCCTAATATAATTGATTGAGCGCCTTGCGCCGTTAAATCATTTATGATCCGACGGTACTCAGCTCTCGATTCATCTTTGATTATGCTGAGGCATAGTTCCTCATAGATGATGCGATGGATGATGTTAATATCTTGTGCCTTAGGGATTAGGACTTCTAAACCATGATTTTCAATTAATCTGGTCTTATAAAAATCTTGTTCCATAGTAAAGCGGGTTCCCAATAGCCCGACAACACGATGCTGGTGTTGTTTGAACTCAGTCGCTGTCGGGTCAGCGAGGTGGAGCAAATCGATAGCAACGGCGTCTTGGATTTGAGGGGCAATTTTGTGCATGGTGTTGATACATAAAACCAAAAAAGATGCACCGACCAATTCCAAAGCACGCGCGGTATTCGCAAGCAACTCAGCTGCTGCTGACCAATTGGCGGCATGTTGCAGTTGTTCTATTTCATGAAAATCAACACTGTATAAATGATTTTTGCCGAAGACAAACCGCCTAGCTGCTCTTTGATAGTTTCGTTAATCAGTCGATAATAGGGGGACTGTTGACTCCCAGCTCATGCCAGCGATTAAACCGATTGTTTTCACTGCTTTCCCCTGGTTCTTGTGCTTTTTAAATAAAATAAGCCTAAGAGCGCTATGGTGGGCGCTCTTAGTGCATCAGGCGGTGCTGGCAGGTAAATTAAGGTGCACACTTAGCAATCAAAGCACGACCAACACGACTGGCATTTTGGCGGCCGATTTGATCTGAAATCCACTGACCGATTTGTACGGTTTTATCCAAATCCATACCGGTTTCAATGCCCATGCCGTGGAGCATATACAGCACATCCTCAGTGGCGACGTTGCCCGTGGCACCCTTAGCATAAGGACAACCGCCTAGACCGGCAACCGATGAGTGATAAATACTGACACCGGTTTGCAGCGAGGCGACGATATTGGCGAGTGCTTGACCGTAAGTATCGTGGAAGTGTCCGGCAATTTTTTCTTTAGGGACAATTTCCGTCACTCGTGACATCACCTCATAAACTTGCGCTGCCGTACCCACACCGATAGTGTCGGCAATATCAATCTCATCACAGCCCAAGTCTTGCATGCGCTTAACCACATCCAACACTGAATCGATGGCGACGTCACCTTGATAAGGGCAACCGAAAGAAGTGCTGATGCTGGCGCGTAATAAGACACCGGCTTGTTTGGCTAAACGGGCGACCTCAACAAAGCGCTCAATGGATTCGGCGATAGAGCAGTTGATGTTTTTTTGAGAAAAAGCCTCACTCGCAGCACCGAAAATGACTACCTCACCTGCGCCATTTTCCAGAGCACCCTCTAAACCGCGTACGTTAGGGGTTAAGGCGGCATAAACCACGCCGTCTTTGCGCTCGATGCCTTGCATCACTTCAGCAGCATCAGCCATTTGTGGTACCCACTTAGGTGACACAAAAGACGCGGCCTCGATTTTAGGGGCGCCGGCGTCAACTAGGCGATTAACTAATTCGATTTTACTCGCAGTAGGAACAAATTCTTTTTCATTTTGCAGGCCATCACGTGGACCGACTTCAACAATGGTGACTTTTTTTGGATAATCCATTTTGTCTACACTCCGGTTTATAGATTTTAATTGTTGATTGATTTTAAACGATTTATCAATGCTGATTCGTATTGTGGCAGCAATTCTTTTTGATTGCTTAAATAGTCTTGGATAGCGGAATGGTCCAGTGGGTATTTTGCTGCAGCCCAGATAGCATCAGGATAATGCGGATCGTTTTTATAGCGAGGAATAATATGCCAATGCACATGCGGTACCATCGTACCGAACTGAGCCAGATTGATTTTTGTGGCTTGTAGAACCTCTCGCTGCACCTCTTCAACTAACCAGACAAAATCCATTAGGACTTGACGTTGGGCAGGCGTCAGATCACTCATCTCACGGACGTGAGCTTGGTAAATGACTCGGGTAAAGGCAGGGTAATACGTATCATCGGCGTTGATGATACGGACTAAATCGTTTTCCCAAAGTAGGCGACCACCCACTTCGCGACAAAGAATACAATCCGAACTTTGCACTAATCCACCGCTCACTTAGTCTTGAGCCATCATGGTGGCTAAGGCTTGGCCGGGATCGTTTTCACGCATAAAGGCTTCACCAATTAAAAAACCATAGACATCGTTATTATTCATCAGCTTCACATCGTCTTTGGAAAGAATGCCGCTTTCAGTGATTAAGAGACGGTTTTCGTCTTTTGGCAGCATATCTTTTAAACGTAGCGTGTTATGAATATCGGTCTTGAAGCTACGAAGATCACGATTATTGATACCGATTAATGGGGATTTTAGCTTCAAGGCGCGTTCCATTTCTTGTTCATTGTGAACTTCAATCAAAGCGTCCATTTTTAATTCAGTCGCAATTTGCTCGAAATCGTGCAATTCTTTATCGTCCAATGCGGCCACAATCAATAAAATGCAATCCGCACCAAAGGCACGAGCGCGATAAATTTGATAGGGATCTACCATAAAGTCTTTGCAGATGACCGGTAAAGAACAAGCAGCACGCGCACGACGCAAGAAATCGTGAGAGCCTTGGAAAAACTGACTATCGGTCAGCACAGATAAACAAGCAGCACCGCCGGCGGCATAACTCATGGCTAAGGCGCTCGGCTCAAAGTCTTCTCTGATCACACCTTTAGATGGCGAGGCTTTTTTGATTTCTGCAATCACGGCATTTTTTTTGATATCAATACGCTCTTTTAGCGCATTAGCGAAACCGCGCGTGTCTTGACGGGCTTCGGCCTCTCTTAATAAATCATTTGTACTGCGAATCTTCTTAAGTTCAGCTACTTCTTCGTGCTTCACATTAAGAATTTTTAATAAAATATCGTCCATATCTCTTCCATATTATTGTTACTGTTGCGGTCTTAAAGTCTGACTGAATTGACAGAATTGCTGCATTTTAGCAAATGCGGCCCCGCTAGCCAGTAGCTCTCTGGCCATTTCAATCCCTTCTTTGATGCTATTGGCTTTGTTACCTGCGTAAATGGCTAAGCCGGCATTAAGAATCACAATATCCAGTGCCGGACTGGCTTCATTTTTTAAGACGCTCAGCATAATATCTCTGGATTCTTCTTTGTTCTTAATGCGATAGCTGCGATTAGATACCATCGACATGCCGAAGTCTTCAGGGTGGATTTCATATTCGCTTACCTTGCCATCCTTCAGTTCGCCAACGAGTGTGGTGGCTCCTAGTGTGGCCTCATCCATGCCGTCCAAACCATGTACGATTAGTACGTGTTTAGAGCCTAATTGCTTTAATACGCGTACTTGAATACCGACTAAGTCAGGGTGGAATACGCCCATTAGCTGATTGCCAGCCTTGGCCGGGTTAGTGAGTGGGCCGAGGATATTAAATAGCGTTCGAACGCCGAGCATTTTGCGAACCGGCGCAACGTTTTTCATGCTGCTATGGTGAAAAGGCGCAAACATAAAACCGATACCGGTTTCTCTCAGACTATCGGCAACGCGCTCAGGTGGTGTTTCAACAAAGGCACCTAAGGCTTCCAGGCCATCGGCACTGCCGGCAGGGCTAGAGGCGCTGCGGTTACCGTGTTTGGCCACAGGAACCCCAGCGGCGGCCGCCACAAACATGGCCGTGGTGGAGATATTAAAGGTGTTGCTGCCGTCACCGCCGGTGCCGCACATATCAAGTGCGTCATCAGGGTTATCCAGTTTGACCGGGGTGCTGAACTCGCGCATGACCATTGCAGCGGCCGTGATCTCATCGACGGTTTCTTTTTTGACTCGTAGACCCATCAAAAAAGCAGCAGCAATTTCAGGAGGCATTTCGCCTTGCATTAGGGTGCGCATTAAGCCAATCATTTCGTCTTCGAAAATCTCACGGTGTTCGATTAGACGAGTTAGGGCTTCTTGAAATGATATTTTCATTAAGTTTACTCCGCTTGAGGTCGGCACCGAGCTAAAAACTACTCGACCGCCTCAGCATGTGTATCAGTTTATTATTCGGCGTATTTTAAAAAGTTATTTAATAGTTCGTGACCATATTCACTGAGCACGGATTCAGGGTGAAATTGCACGCCGAAAATCGGTAGTTCTTTGTGTGCCACCGCCATGATTTCACCATCATCAGTTTCTGCCGTAATCTCCAAGCAGTCCGGTAATGTCTCACGCTCAATCGCCAGAGAGTGATAACGAGTCACCGTGTAGGGTGAAGGGATGTCTGTAAAGACATCGCTGCTCTGATGAGTGATGCTGGATGTCTTGCCGTGCATGAGTTGTTGAGCGCGGATAATTTGACCACCAAAGGCCGCACCAATGGACTGATGACCTAAACAAACGCCAAGAATTGGTAACTGACCGGCAAAATGCTTAATCAGCTCCACCGAAATCCCAGCTTCGGCCGGGGTGCAGGGGCCGGGCGATACGCAAATCAGATCCGGTGCCAGCGTTTCGATTTCTTCAATCGTTATTTCGTCATTACGAGCCACGACAACGTCTGCACCTAATTCACCGAAATACTGTACTAGGTTATAGGTAAAAGAATCGTAATTATCGAGCATAAAAAGTTTAGCCATGATTGTTATCCTTTATCTGTTTTTATTAAATCGGCTTATCTAAACCATATTGAACTTGCTCTGCAGCACGTAATACGGCTCGAGCTTTGTGCTCAGTTTCTAACCATTCGTTTTCAGGGATTGAATCCGCTACCACACCGGCTGCAGCTTGAACGTAGAGCATACCGTTTTTAATTAGTCCGGTACGAATCGCAATGGCCATATCCATGGTGCCGTTGTAGCTTAAGTAGCCCACAGCGCCACCGTAAATGCCACGACGTACCGGCTCCAGCTCATCGATTAACTTCATGGCTTGCACTTTAGGGGCACCGGTTAGGGTACCTGCCGGGAAAGTGGCGCGCAATACATCGAGACAATCCATATTGTCTTTTAAAACGCCTTTGACATTGGAAACTAGATGCATCACATGCGAGTAGTTTTCTACGGTTAATTGATCGGTTACTTCGACGGTGCCGGTTTTGGAAACCCGACCAATGTCATTGCGTGCCAGATCAATTAACATCACGTGTTCGGCAATTTCCTTAGGGTCGTTTTGTAATTCTTTGGCTAAGGCCTGATCTTCTTCGGGGGTCTGACCACGTGGTCGGGTGCCTGCTAAAGGACGAATAGTCACCTCGGTGCGCTCTTCACCTTCAGCACTACAAACATGCTCTTGGCGTACCAAAATTTCAGGCGATGAACCCACCACGTGGAAATCGTCGAAATTATAGTAGTACATAAACGGGGAAGGGTTGAGAGAACGCAATGAGCGATATAAAGACAAGGGAGAATCACGGAAGGGTTTACTAATGACCTGACCGACTTGGACTTGCATTAAATCACCGGCGGCGATATGTTCTTTGGCTTTAGTGACGGCGTTAAGGAAGTCTTCTTTGGCAAAAGGACGCTCTTCTTCGGTGACCAAACTGGCTAAGCTGTAAGGGATTTCAACCGGTTGACGCAACATGCGACGCAATTCTAATAGACGTTTTTGAGCCTTTGAGTAGCTATCCTCTTCAGCCGGATTGGCATAGACTAAGAGGTAGGTGCGACCGATGACATTATCGACAATCACTGCTTCATCAATATGCATCAGCATGATGTCCGGTGTACCTTCACCCTGACCGTGAGGAAATGGCTTGACCGCCGGGCCTAAGCTTGGTTCCATATGGCGTACGGCATCGTAGCCGATGTAACCGGCTAACCCACCTGTAAAGCGCGGAATGCCCGGGCGGTTGGCGACATTGAAGCGCTCCATATAGGAGCGAATAAACTCAAATGGATCGCCTTCGTATGTCTCAACGACTTCGCCGTCAGTGATGAGCTCTGTTTTAGTGCCAATATTACGGATCACAGTGCGTGCAGGTAAGCCGATAAAGGAGTAACGACCTGAACGCTCACCGCCCACGACGGATTCTAAGAGGCAAGTCATTTTGCCGCGTTTTTTATCAGCATGGGCAAGTTTTAAATAAATGCCCAAGGTTGTATCCAAATCCGCATAAGTCTCCTGCAAGAGGGGAATGCGGTTGTAGCCTTGGGCTTTTAATGCGTTAAATTCAATTTCAGTCATGGTTGTTTACTCTCTTTCAAGTGGTATCTTTTGACCGGGTGTTTGCATATTTTAAACACGAAAAAACCCGGTTACTTGGAGGTACCGGGTTCTATACGTTGGTCTTTAAATTTTTAGGCTTTGTGTCAGAGTATGTTAAATAATCTATAAAAACTCTACTTGATATAGCCTCAAGACGCCATAAACCCGGCACGCAAAAACCACCAACGCCAGTAATAGGCGATGTTGTTTAGGGCATAAGCGATGGGGTTAAATTGCATCATTACAAAAAAATTCTAATCGAGTTTGACGAACATAGAAAATGGTAACACAGATTTATTAAAAAAGTATGACAATTATCAGCTTTTGCTACAAGAATGACTTCTGGCGGCGGTTTTAGTATTTTCAGCTTGAATCCATGCCGCTACCGCCATCAAGTCTTCCACTAGCGCACCGGGTTCGGGTTTGCTGATGCTTTGACCCTCGTTGTAGCCATAAGGTAGCATTAAACAGGGGATTGCAGCGGCCTTTGCCGCCAGCGCGTCATTAAGTGAGTCGCCGACAAAGACGGTGCTGACCGGGTTGCTTTGCAGATGCGCCATAGCATAGAGAACCGGTTCGGGATGCGGCTTTTTATGCTCACAAGTGTCGCCGCCTACCAATACATCGAAGTAAGCTAAGATGCCTTTTTTCTCAATCAGTGGGACCGTAAACTCCATGGGTTTATTGGTCACTAGACCCAGTTTGAGCCCCATCTCTTTGAGTCTATCCAGAGCGTCGATAACCTTTGGATAGAGCACACTAAAATCACCATTGGTGGCATGGTAGTGGCCTTTGAAGATCTCTTTGGCCTGTTGGAATAGCTCCGGCTCCGCCGTCTCGGCATCAATGTCGTTTGCCAAAAAGCGAACAATCAGGCGATCCAGCCCTTTACCGACAAAGGTGCTGAGAGTTTCTTGTGACAGCGTCGCACGGCCCATATCGCTTAAGGTTTGATTGGAACAGTAAGCTAAGTCGGGCATACTATCGACCAAGGTGCCATCTAAATCAAATAAAACGGTAGTGATAGCGGAATTAATCTGCTTGTTCATGTTAGGTTTTAATTAATTTGCCATCAGCAAGGGCAATTTGTTCGCGCATCGCTTGGATCACCGTTTGATAGTTAGCAGCGCCGAAAATCGCTGAACCGGCCACAAAGGTATCAGCACCTGCCGCACGAATGTCACCGATATTGTCGACCTTGATGCCGCCATCAACCTCCAGACGAATCGGTTGACCGCCTTTGGCAACCCAGTCGTCAATACGTTGACGTAATTCCGCCACTTTGTCCATGGTCGATGGGATAAACTTCTGGCCGCCGAAACCGGGGTTAACCGACATCAGTAAGACCATATCAATCCTGTCCATAACGTAGTCCAGTACGCTCAGGCTGGTGGCAGGATTTAGCACCAGACCGGCTAGGCAATCATGCTCACGAATCAGATTAAGCGTGCGATCCACGTGTTTGGAAGCTTCCGGGTGAAAGGTGATAATATCAGCACCGGCTTTTGCAAAGAGTGGGATAAGGCTATCTACCGGCTCCACCATCAGGTGCACATCAATGACGGCCTCAGTGTGTGGACGAATAGCCTCACAGACCAACGGGCCGATGGTGAGGTTCGGCACATAGTGATTGTCCATCACGTCAAAGTGAATCCAGTCTGCACCGTCAGCAATAACTTGCTTGACCTCTTCACCTAGACGGGCAAAGTCGGCCGATAAAATACTGGGGGCAATAATGGCAGGGAGCTTATTCATGGTAGATGCCTTTTGCTTGGTCTGGTTTAGGATTAGAAGCAATCGCCGGGTACGTGGACCCAACCGCTCATAATGATACGGGCGCT
Source organism: Alcaligenaceae bacterium (assembly GCA_030538235.1). Classification (GTDB taxonomy): domain Bacteria; phylum Pseudomonadota; class Gammaproteobacteria; order Burkholderiales; family Burkholderiaceae_B; genus Oligella. Next base: position 80,492 of record JAUNUJ010000002.1, on the reverse strand, counting down.
ACGACTCATAATGGCTTTTTTGACTTGCCATTGGCCATTTTCCTGAACTGCTTCAGCACCTACGCGTAACGTGCCGGACGGGTGACCGAAAACCACACTCTCACGCTCAGTACCACCGGCCGCTTGATTAACCAAGGTGCCGGGAACTGCACCGGCAGCAGCAATCGCTACTGCGGCAGTACCCATCATGGCATGGTGTAATTGACCCATGGAGAGCGCGCGGACATGTAAATCAATCTCATCAGCCTTAATCGCTTTGCCACTTGAGGTGGTGTAGTCTTGTGGAGGCGCCACAAAAGCGATTTTCGGGGTGTGTTGACGATCTTTGGCTTCTTGAATGTCTTCGATAAGGCCCATGGCTTTGGCACCATAAGCACGAATCGTTTCAAAGCGTTCGAGGGCTTCAGGGCTGCTGTTAATGTCACCCTGTAACTCGGTGCCGCGGTAATCCAACTCAGCGGCATTTAAGAAAACGGTCGGAATACCGGCACTAATCATCGTGGCAGAAAATGTACCAATGCCCGGGACTTCAAGCTGATCGACTAAGTTGCCGGTAGGAAACATTGAAGCGCCTTCGGCACCGTCATCGTCAGAAGGGTCAATAAATTCAATGATGATTTCAGCGGCCGGGAAGGTCACGCCGTCTAATTCAAAATCCCCGGTTTCTTGCACCTGTCCATTAGTGATAGGCACATGTGCAACGATGGTTTTTTGAATATTGGCTTGCCAGATTTTAATGGTGCAAGTGCCGTTTTCAGGGATTTTAGTCGGATCAATTAAACCAGCATAAATCGCAAACGGACCGACTGCTGAGGTCAGGTTGCCGCAGTTGCCACTCCAGTCAACAAAGTCATTGCTAATGGCGACCTGTCCGAAGAGGTAGTCTACATCATGATCCGGCTGCGAGCTTTTGCTTACGATCACGGTTTTGGAGGTTGAAGAGGTTGCGCCTCCCATGCCGTCGGTTTGTTTGGCGTAGGGGTCAGGGCTGCCGATAACGCGTTTGAAAATTGCATCTCGCGCAGGACCCGGCTTTTGAGCCACTTCCGGCAAATCACTTAGCTTGAAAAATACTCCCTTGCTAGTGCCTCCACGCATATAAGTGGCAGGGATCTTAATTTGTGCGGCGTGACTCATGTTTCATCTCCAAAAATATAGTTTGACGATTATTGTCTAAATCTAATAACGTTCTGATTATAACGCTTAGCAATAAAAAAATGCCGGAAGCAGTCTATAACTGTTTCCGGCATATAGTTTAATTCAATGCGATGCGCTTGGCAGCGGCATTTAATTTAGGTCTTAGTAAGACATGCGATCTGCTACCGCACGATTGACGCGATCGATAAGTGATTTGCTGTCTTTACGAAGCTTGCGGCTAGGACGGATGCCGTCGTTGGCGGCAGGGCTTTCTGCGCGGCTACGAGAGCGCTGTTGAGCAGGTCTTTGGCGACGCTCTTGTTGACTGTCGTCGCGGCTACGTTGTGGACGAGCTTGACGTTCTTCGTTGCTAGCGGAGCCGGAGTGGCGAGCTTGATGACCGCCTTCAGGGCGAGCAAAGTCTCTATCCGAACGTTCAAAGTCGGACTGTCTTTCACGACGCGGAGCGCTACGACGCTTGGCAGCGGCGGCATTGCCTGAGCTGCGTTTGCGGTTAGGCGCACTACTTTTCGGCTTGCTGCTTTGACGAATCGGCTCTAAACCTTCGAAAGTTTCAACATCAATGGTTTGACCAGTGAATCGTTCGATTTTTTTAACTTTGAAGCTTTCTGCAAAGGTGGCAAAGCTATAAGCGCGACCATCACGTCCGGCGCGGCCGGTACGACCGATACGGTGAACATAGTCTTCAGCCTGCATTGGCAAGTCGAAGTTAATGGCATGGCTAATCCCCTGCACATCAATACCACGAGCTGCTACATCGGTAGCAACCAAGACATGTAATTTGCCGTTTTGTAGCTGAGTAATAGTACGAGTACGTTGGCGCTGGTTCATATCACCATGTAAAGCAGCGGCTTTGTAGTCGTTGTCTTTAAGGCGATTGGCTAAATCATCGGCACTACGCTTGGTGGCAGTAAAGATGATGGCTTGATAAACCGGCTCATTATCTAAAATATGCTCTAAGAGGCGGAATTTATGTCCGGCGTTATCAGCATAGAGTAAAGTTTGCTCAATGTTTTCGTGTCGTTGGGTCTGGTTAGCAACGTTAATGCGTACAGAGTCTTTGAGCATGCTGGCTGCTAATTGGGCCAGAGTTTTTTCAAAGGTTGCTGAGAACATCAAGGTCTGACGAGAGTCAGGTGTGTGCGAAACAATGGCTTTCATATCGTCTAAGAAACCCATGTCTAACATGCGGTCTGCTTCGTCAAGCACCAAGGTGTCAATATTATTAAGATCAACACGTCCAGCATTTAGGTGGTCAATCAGACGACCCGGCGTGGCGACTAAAACGTCGACGCGACGCTTTAAGGCATTAATCTGCGGGCCGTATGGCATGCCGCCAACCACGGTGGCTACGCGTAAACCGCGCATACCGGAGCTATATAGTTTGGTTGCTTCAGCTACCTGCATCGCTAACTCACGAGTCGGAGTTAAAACCAATAAGCGAACGGCTTGCTGTTTGCCGGCCGGTACTGTGGCCATGCGATGTAAGGCGGGTAGTGTGAAAGCAGCAGTTTTACCGCTACCGGTTTGTGCGCTAACAATTAAATCCTTACCTTCTAGAGCGGCCGGGATGGCAGTAGATTGTACTTCTGTCGGTTCAGTGAAGCCGGCTTTATTTAGGGCGCCCAGTAGAACGGGTGCCAATCCTAATGATTCGAATGACATAGTTGTTTCCTAATTAATCTCGTGTCGGTTTATATCGTGCCGACCGGATCAACGCATGGTGAAACTACGTCAGGGGTTGGAGCGATAATATACAAAAACGATTTGTTTAAAATTAAATTAATCGCAATTGTTTGATGATTTTTTTATTAAATCTTTGCTTGCGATATGACTTGGCCGTCTGTGGCCAATAAGTGTGGCCTAAGTTTGTGTGGCTCATGATATCCAATGAATGGATGTTGTGCTTTAACAGACAAGACCAACTATTATAAAGGGTTTCCCCCAAGTGTCAAGTTTTAAATTGCGGATAGCCTCAAATCTGTTGTAGAGAACAAACTGACACCCCTGTAAATTTTAAATTAACTCTTGTTTGCACATGACAAGTAATTTAAAGCGATTTTTCAGAATCATTTAAGTAGGGGCGACTTGTTTTGCAAACACTGGCGGAGTGATAGTGAGTTGTTTTTCGGGGAGAGATGACTTAATCATTAAGTAGGCTTTGTGAAATCACTCTGCAATTCCGGAAACTTTGTGAGCCACGCTCATACTGCAACGCGTTTGTAGGCCCATGTCATCTGAAACACATGTTCTTAACAGAGGATAGGCTTGAGCATAACTTAGAGAATTCTCTGCATCAGGGTGTTGATTTAAAATAAAGCAGACTTCCATCCGATAGGCTGCATGAATTTCAGGATCAAGCGTTTCCTGTGTTGAATAAACCTCATCTACAATAGACTGCATAAGTTGAGCGGCCCAAGGCAATCGAGAGGCAACAGATGGTATATGGTTTTCGAGCATTTCTTTAGTTTGCCCATTACGTCTTGCCTGAATGGCTTGTTTGGTGATCTCCACGGATGCTTGCATTCCTTCCGGTAGGGGACATAGCGACTGTGCCTGACTGGCAGTCGGGACCATTAAAATAATAGAAAGAAAGACTGTCGCTAATATTATGTTCATAAGTTTTTCTAAAAAAGGTGGTATCCAATTCTAAGGCTCGGCTTAAGCGCAGATGATAATTTTTTTCTGACTCATGATTGAATGTGTGTGACAGTATTTTTATATGAATACCAATACAAATCAAGGTGAGAATCGCTTTTTTGCCAATAACTAGTTTCGAGGGTTTTTTATCTAATCTATGTGATGCAGTAAGTAGTGCAAAATGCGTTGAGCCAACAGTTCTTTTATGGTGCGATGGCTCATCACCTACTTTTACTAATAATCTATCCACTCATTGAGGGGATTAAGACAGTTTTATGTACGTAGTTTTGCTTAGGTAGTTGGCGGTATGTTATTTGTTTTGCTTTTTCTTTAGTCTAGAGACTCATTCGATTAATTGAGAAATGAGATTAGATACTTTGCGAGGATCTTATGAAGCAGACATTGGATTGCGCCATTTTGCATTTCGACCGACAGCTTGAGCTGGCCGTCCCGGATCAGTTTAAGGAATTGCCTATCAAGCACAAGCGCTTAAGAGTTCATGAGTTGGATTTGTCTGAGCTGATGGATTTCACAGAGGGCGTGCCGTTTCGCGAGGAGGAGCGTCAGTTTTTATTGATGCAACTGATGCGTTACGACGTGGTAGTGCTCTTATTAAACACCGAGAGTTTAAGCCTAGCTAGGCGTTTCTTATTTTTTATGCATAGTGCCGATGAGTTTAATCGGAGCCTTTGTCCAGTGTTTGCATTAACCTCTGGTGTGCAACCGGTGGCGATGATCGATTTGATGCGCTTGGGTTTAAGTGATTTTATGCATTTCCCCATTAATCAGGAGGAATTGCGAGTCCGTTTATTGGCGGCAGTGACGAAACCTATATTAAGAGCTGTACTTGAGCCTAAGTCGCATGAGATGGCTTATCAGGAAGGCTTGTTAAGTCCAAGTTATCCCTCTTATCAGGAACCTAAACGAGAGTTTTTCGAGGAGTTGTTGCGCAATGCCGAGCAACAAACCGGTAACTATGCCTTTGCTTTCAGTGATCAGCATGCGACCTATTTCACTGAGAGCTTTAAAGAGGCCAAACAAAATGTCGTTGATCGTTTTGAACATGGTTATCTTAGCTATATGTTGCGCTCCACTAAAGGCAATATCGCTCAGGCTGCCAGTTTAGCTAAGAAAAATAGACGCTCTTTTTGGGAGTTGATGCGTAAACACAAAATTGATGCAGAGCAATTTCGTCCGGACATTTAAGCGATTCGGTTTGTTTAAAGGGGGGCAGTCGTTTATAATTTGTCATCAAAAAATAACTCTGTCGCAGAAAAGCTCGTGTCTTTCGAGCTTTAATTAGCGTCTGCGCCTGCTCTTTTACATTATTTCCGGAGGTTTAATGTTCCCTACCTTACAAAATGATATTTTCTTACGTGCTTTGAGACGTCAGCCTGTTCCATATACACCGGTATGGTTAATGCGCCAAGCCGGACGTTATCTGCCTGAGTATCGTGAGTGCCGTGCGACAGCTGGTTCATTTATGGGTTTAGCGACTAATCCGGAGTATGCATGTGAAGTGACATTACAGCCTATTCGTCGCTTTGATTTAGATGCCTCTATTTTATTTGCCGATATTTTGTTAATTCCTGATGCCATGGGTCTTGGGCTGGACTTTGTACAGGGTGAGGGCCCTAAATTTGCTAAAGCGGTTGACAGCGAAGAGCGTGTGGCCGAGCTCGAAGTACCCGATATGGACAAGCTGCGTTATGTCTTTGATGCAGTTACTCTAATCCGCAAGGAATTAGGTGGCAAGGTACCTTTAATCGGCTTTGCCGGTAGCCCATGGACAGTGGCTTGCTATATGGTTGAGGGTAGCTCAACTCGCGAATACCGCAAGATCAAAACCATGATGTACCAACGTCCGGATCTGTTAAAGCAAATTCTTGAGGTTACTGCCAACACCACCGCCATTTACTTAAATGAGCAGATTAAAGCCGGCGCCCAGGCAGTGATGATTTTCGATAGCTGGGGTGGTGTGCTACCTGACGGTTTATTCCAACAGTTCTCTTTAGCCTATACGCAAAAAGTCATTGATCAATTAAAGCGTGAGCACGAGGGTCAAAATATCCCGGTGATTGCCTTTACCAAAGGCGGGGGGTTATGGATTGAAGATATCGCCAATACCGGCGCTGATGCAGTGGGTCTGGATTGGACTATGAGCTTAGCTCGCGCCCGTCAAGTCACCGGCGATAAGGTCGCCTTGCAGGGCAATATTGACCCGATGGCCTTATTCGGCAGCGAAGAGAGTCTACGCCAAGAGGTTCGTCGTGTGATTGATGATTTTGGTCCGGTGGGCCAGGGTGGTCATGTGTTTAACCTGGGTCACGGTATTTCTCAGTTTACTAACCCGGATCAAGTGACGGCATTAGTTGACGAAGTACATAATCACAGTAAGCAGTATCACAAGTAATCCTTATTGTCGATTCAATAAAAAGAGCCCATTTTTCTCCGGATTAATGGGCTCGTTTTGACTGGAGTTTAATTTCTATGCAGCAACCTTGGGTGCGCGTTGCCTTGGCCTTGCCATTGGCGGATTTGTTTGATTATCGCTTGCCCGAGGGCATGCAAGCCTTAATCGGACAGCGGGTGCGCGTGCCTTTCGGATCCAAGGAATTGATCGGTCTAGTGATTGAAAAACCTGAGCAACCCTCCTTCGAGGAGTCCTCTATTAAGGAGGTGCTAGAAGTCTATGATGATCTGCCACCGATGCCTGCGGATTGGATTGAGTTCGGTCGTTTTGCCGGTAGCTATTATCAGCGTCCCTTAGGTGAGGCATTATTACCTACGATGCCCACGCCTTTGCGTAACCCAAAGGCATACACAGGTGTCAGATCGGCGGGTGGACCGGTTCAGCGTTTATTGAATCGACAGGTTTCGGCTGCTAAAAAAGTGGCTAGAGCAGCTAAAAAAGCAGCAAAGCTTGCTACGGAAGCGCTGCCAAGCGAGGATACTTCAACCACAGAGTCAACACAGCAAGTACAGCGACCGCAATTATCAGAGGCTCAGCAGGCGGCCTTTGAACATATCATCGCGATTGATGGTTATCGAACAGTTTTGCTGCACGGTGTCACTGGTAGTGGCAAAACCGAAGTCTATTTGCATGCTGCCGAGCATATCTTGGCAGCGGGTAAGCAGGTCATGATCCTAGTGCCGGAGATCAATCTGAGTCCACAGCTTCGGCGCAAGTTTCAGGATCGCTTTCCAAACGAGCAGATTGCTGTTATGCATAGCAGCCTCTCAGATGGAGAGCGTTTAGCGGCTTGGGTTGCAGTACAAACCGGCGAGGCCGGCATCATTCTCGGCACGCGCATGGCGATCTTTGCGCCGGTGCAAGAGCTCGGTTTGATTGTGATTGATGAGGAGCACGACCCCTCCTATAAGCAACTTGATGCGCTGCGCTATTCAGCACGTGATCTGGCGGTTTGGCGCGCTCATCAGCTCAGTATACCGGTGGTGTTGGGTTCAGCGACTCCGTCTTTAGAAACTTGGCATCACGCCAAAGAGGGCAAGTATGATCTTTGTAGCTTGCCCGAGCGTGTAGGTGTTACTGCATTTAAGCCAAGTTTTGAATTTATTGATACGCGCAAAGAAGCCTTAGTCGAGGGGATCAGTCAGTTGATGTTAGATGAGATCGAGCAGTGCATCGCCCGCGGTCAACAGGCCTTGGTTTTTATTAATCGACGCGGTTTCGCTCCGGTCTTGCATTGCCCATCTTGTGCTTGGAATAGTGAGTGCACTAGGTGTTCGGCGTTTATGGTAATGCATCGCTTCGATAGTGGCGGCCGTGGCCCTAATGCCTATGTTTTACAATGTCATCACTGTGGCTTGCAAAGTCGTCCGCCTAGAGCGTGTCCTGACTGCGGCAATCTGGACATTCAGCCCTTAGGGCGTGGCACACAAAAGATTGAAGAGTATCTGGCACAGCAGTTTCCAGATGCGCGTATTCAGCGTATTGATGCGGATAGTACCAAACGTAAAGGTCAGGCCGAAGCGCTATTTAATCGAGTGCACGAGGGTGAGGTGGATATTCTGGTCGGTACGCAGATGGTTTCCAAGGGTCATGATTTTAAAAAGCTTAATTTAGTCTGCATTCTAAATGCGGATTCGGGCCTCTATACCCACGACTTTCGTTCATCCGAACGATTATTTGCGCAGCTTTTGCAGGTTGCCGGACGAGCGGGACGTCACTTGCCCGGCGGCAAGGTGCTCTTACAATCTAAGGAGGTGAGTCATCCTCTTTATCAGGCCTTGCAACTGCAAGATTATGAGTTGTTTGCCGAGCATAATCTTCAGGAACGGCGGATTGCTGAGTTGCCACCCTATTCATTTCAGGCGCTAGTCACGGCTAATCACCGACAGATTGAAAATTGTCTGGCTTTTTTAGAGGAAATTAAAGCCTTGGCGGTGGGTGTGGAGCAGTCTGATGAGTCCGCGCATAGGCAATTGGCAATGGCTAAAGACGGTATACGTTTTTATGATCCGGTGCCTTTACGCATTGTCAGAGTTTTTCATATTGAGCGTGCCCAATTATTGATTGAGTCAAATTCCAGAGTCAGGTTACAGCGATTTTTACCACTTTGGGCAGCATTGATGCCTGAGATTGCCAAAAAGCACCGCGTAAAATACGTGATTGAAGTGGACCCTTTGGAAATTTAATCCTAGGTGACGAGCAATTAAAATGGACAAAAGAGTGTGACTATGTTGAAAATTGCCTTAATCGGCACCGGGGGAACCATCGCTTCTTATGTTGAGGACTCGCTAGATATCCTTGATTATCCTGATATAGGCCAACGATTCGAGGCCCCTCAGCTCTTAGCGCAAGTACCCGAATTATCCCGTATTGCCGATGTAGTGCCATTGAGTTTTGAAGCGGTTAGTAGTTCTTTGATAGGACCGGCACAATGGCTTCAAATCGCTCGTTTAGTGATGATTCACGCTGATGACTTTGACGGATTTGTGATTAGTCATGGCACCGGCTCTTTAGAAGAAACAGCTTATTTTCTTCATCTGGTTTTAAAAACCGCTAAACCGGTTGTCTTGGTGGGGGCGCAGCGACCTTTAAGTGCGCTCAGTTCAGATGCGACAATGAATTTACTGGCGGCTGTACGCGTTGCTTGTGCACCGGAGGCCGCTCATCATGGGGTCTTAGTAGTGCTTAATGACGAGGTTCACTCGGCGCGCGATGTCGTAAAGACCTCGACCTATCGGTTGCAAGCTTTCGAAAGCCCTGACGTCGGTCTTTTAGCTCATGTAGATCCTGACCGTGTCTGCTTTTTTAGACAACTTAATACACCGCATACCTTAAGTTCGGATTTTGATATTGCACAACTTGATGGGCCTTTGCCGAGAGTCGATATTTTATACAGTTATGCGGGCAGTGACGGCGCTGCTGTTGATGCTTTTTTGGCTGCTGATTGTGCCGGTATTGTGAGCGCCGGATTTGCCCCCGGACTTAATACCCCTGCTGAGCGTGAGCGTCTCTTATCTGCGCGGGAGCAGGGGGTAGTGATTGTGCAAAGCAGTCGGGCCGGTAGCGGTAGAGTGGCGCGTCGACATTATTTACGAGAAAATCAATTAATCGCCGCGGGCAATTTATCACCTCAAAAAGCCCGTATCCTATTGATGTTGGCCTTGACTAAAACGCATGATATCAGCACGATTCAAAGGTATTTTGATACGTATTAGCATATTAGTTCAAACTTAAATCGATAGAGAAAACCATTATTATGTCTACACCATCCTTTGTGCAACCTTCGGCGCCAGCGCTCGGTCTCAATGCTATGCAGCTAGAAGCTGTGCAGTATCTAGACGGTCCTTGCTTAGTGTTGGCGGGGGCAGGTAGTGGTAAGACTCGGGTGATTACACAAAAAATCGCCTATTTAATCAATACTTGTGGCTACCAGGCGAGTTCCGTGGTGGCCCTAACCTTTACCAATAAAGCCGCTAAGGAGATGGTTGAGCGACTGAAGCCATTGATTGAGCCGGCTTTGATGAAGGGCCTGACAGTCTGTACTTTTCATGCCCTAGGGGTGCGTTTTCTCAGAGAAGAGGCTAAGTTCGCCGGGCTTAAGCGTGGCTTTTCGATATTGGATGCCACCGATGCCGCAGGTATTATCCAAGAAATGTTGAATACCACGGATAAGGGGCGGATTCGTGCGGTTCAACAAGTGATTTCTTTATGGAAAAATCAGTTAATTTTCCCCGACCAAGCTGAAACACTGGCACAAACGCCGGATGAACAGGATGCCGCTAAGCTCTATCGTAGCTATGAGGCGACGCTAAAGGCCTATCAGGCAGTGGACTTTGATGATCTGATTTTATTGCCGCTCATGATCATGCGCGAACATGCGGAAGTGCGTGAGCGTTGGCAAAGACGGGTTGCTTATTTATTGGTCGATGAGTATCAGGATACCAACGCTTGCCAATATGAATGGGTCAAATTATTGACTGATTTTCGTCATATGTTCACCGCAGTGGGTGATGATGATCAGGCCATTTATGCTTGGCGCGGTGCTACTGTAGAAAATCTTTCGCGTCTATTGACCGATTATCCTAAGCTTAAACTGATTAAGCTGGAGCAAAATTATCGTTCGGTGGGACGGATTCTCGAAGCAGCAAATAATGTCATTGCCAAAAATCCCAGCGTATTTTCTAAAAAGCTCTGGTCCTCTTTTGAAGAAGGATCACCGGTGCAAGTCGTGGTCATGGAAAATGACCAAGCCGAGGCCGAGACGGTGGCTATGCGTATTACCCAAGCGCGCTTTCAGCAGCGTGCCGACTGGAAGGATTTTGCCGTGCTTTATCGCGGTAATCACCAAGCTCGAGTGATTGAACAGGCATTTAGAGAGATGCATATCCCCTATGTGTTGGCTGGCGGGCAGAGTTTTTTTGATAAAGCAGAAGTGCGAGACATTTTGGCGTATTTGCGTTTGCTGGTCAATGAAGACGATGATCCGGCATTTATACGCGCAGTAACCACGCCTAAACGCGGTATTGGTCAGGCGACCTTGACCGGTCTGGGTGAATTAGCGGCGACTAAGGAAATCAGTCTTTATGAGGCAATTTTTGAAGATGAGCTGATTAATTTCATCAATGAAAAGCAGCTCCAAGCGCTTAGGGCCTTTGCCCATGTGATGGAAAGTATTCGATGGCAAGCCAATCGTGGACGGGCTCCGGTGCGTGCGGTGGATTTGTTGAGCAATCCGGAACTTTATCGTAGTGAAGAGCGCAAGGCACCGGAACTGTTAGATGAATTGATGCGCTTTATTGATTATGAGCGTTATTTATATGACACCCTTGAGGAGCGTAGCGCCTCGTCCCGTTGGCAAAATGTCCAAGAGCTAATTATTTGGCTCAAAACCAAGGCGGTTGAAGAGGACATGGACTTTATGCAGCTTGTGCAGCGTATTGCCTTGATCACGATGTTGGAGCGTAGTGAAGACGAGGAAGAGGTGGATGCGGTCAAACTCAGCACTGTGCATGCTTCTAAAGGCTTAGAGTATCCCTATGTGCATCTGATTGGGACCGAAGAGGGCTTGCTGCCACATTTGGGCAAGGATGATGAGTACGGTGACCCCAATAAAGAAGATGGCGGTTACAGCGACCGTATACAGGAGGAGCGTCGCTTGATGTACGTGGCGATTACCCGAGCACAAAAGCATTTGACGGTGACTTGGTGTAAAAAACGTCGTCGTGCACGCGAGGATATGATTTGTGAACCCTCGCGCTTTATTGCGGAAATGGGTCTGGCGAGCGGAGTGGAGATTGAAAAGGACCCCTTCCAAGGCATGTCACCTAAAGAGCGGCTGATGCGACTTCGTGAGATGTTGACGCAGAAAAAATAAACTCTGATTGATTAGAAACAAAGCAAAAGACCACAGCATCGTAGTGCTAATTACCCTCAGATGAGCGGGCTTTGTTAAACTCGTACTATTAGAATATGCTCTATTCAAGAATTTATAGGATTTTTGGTTATGCAAGAAAATCAATTTGATAGCGATATTATTGTGATCGGCGCGGGTCCTGCGGGCATTAGCTTCGCTCGTGGCGTAGCGCCTAGCGGATTAAAAGTGACTTTAATTGAGAAAAGTCCCGAGTCAGTGTTGGCTGATCCGCCTTATGATGGTCGCGAAATCGCTTTAACCCATACCTCGCGCGATATCATGCAAAAGTTGGATATGTGGCAGCGAGTGCCGGAAGATGAGATTTATTTTTTGCGCGAGGCGCGAGTGCTCGATGGAGAATCGGACTACTCATTGACTTTTCCTCATCCAAAAAAGGTGCGTGGTCGCGAAATCGATACCTTAGGTTATTTGATTTCTAACCATAATATTCGTCGCTCGGCTTACGAAGCTATCAAAGACTTTGACAATGTCAATTTTCAGACGGCTCAGGGCGTGACTAAGGTAACAACCGACTCAGAAAAAGCCACGGTGACACTAGAAGACGGCAAGGTTCTGACCGCTAAAATGCTGGTTGCAGCGGATAGTCGATTTTCCAACACCCGACGTCAACTCGGTATCTCCACCGATATGCATGATTTTGGCCGCACTGTGATGGTGTTCCGTACTGAGCATACAGTGCCTAATAATGAAACCGCTTCGGAGTGTTTTTTCTACGGACGTACTTTGGCTTTATTGCCTTTGGGTGATTTTATGACCAACTGTGTGGTCACCATTGACTCCCATCGGGCAGATGAGATTCTGGGCCTGAGCAGAGAGGAATTGGGCGCCGAAATGATGCGTATGCTAAGTAATCGTTTTGGCGAGATGAAGGTGATCAGTGATGTCCATAGCTATCCCTTGGTCGGCGTACATGCTAGGAATTTTGTCGCTAAGCGGAGTGCATTGATTGGCGATGCTTCGGTGGGTATGCATCCGGTAACAGCCCATGGCTTTAATCTGGGTTTAGGTGGTGCCGATATTCTGGCCACAGTGATTAGTGAGGCTTATCGACGTGGCGAGGATTTTGCTTCAGAAGCGGTGTTAAAGCGCTATGAGCGTAAGCATATGCCGCACACATTATTTTTGTTTCATGGTACCAATACCATCGTCAAACTCTTTACAAATGAGCAAGCGCCGGCACGTTTACTGCGCTCAGCGGTAGTACGTTTAAGTAACAACTTACCACCGGTCAAATTCTTTATTAGTCGTCAATTAACAGGTTTTTAGTTTTTCTACTGCTAGGACATAGGGTGCAGGAGCTGCGGTATTTTCAAACTGATAGCGCAGACTTCTGTACAGCCCGGTATCGACTTGCTTAATCCACTGATCCAGCGCTTCCTGCTCAGAACGGCCTTGTTCATGGCCGGGATACACCACCACAATCAACACACCACTTTCTTTGAGTAGCGTGAGCGCTTGTTCAATGGCTGTCAAAGTGGTGCTGACTTCGGTGGTGATTAATTTATCTTGACCGGGTAAATAGCCCAAATTAAAGAGTACGACCGAGACGTCTTCGCTGACTGCATCGGCCATAAACTGGTGACCGCGCAGATGTAATTTACAACGTTCAAGTAAACCATGTGCTTGCAAACGCTCCTGTGTGCTTTGCAGAGCTTGGGGCTGAATGTCAAAAGCGTGTACTAAGCCCTCAGGCCCCACCCAGTGGGCTAACTTGACCGTATCATGGCCATTGCCCATGGTCGCATCGATTACCGTGTCGCCGGCCTCTATAGCGGCTGCAGCGAGACTGTCGGCAAAGTGGATAATCTGCGGCAGGATAAATGGACCTTTGCCATAACTATGTTTCAGATTTTTATCAGTCTTCATGGTTTGGATGTTTTGTGTTAGGCTATGTTACTTCAGCGACTATTAATATAAATCAATACGTCGTCGGGCGATACATCATACAGTAACAAAAAACACACTTAACTACTAGAGGAGTATTCAATTGTTGAAGACACATAAATTATTTCTGGCCTTGATGGCCGCCGGCACGATGGGGCTTACGGCATGTGCAACGGATAATTCGCATGATATGCATCATGGCGCTCACGCACAAGTGGAGTTTACGGGTCATGAAACGAGCTTAGATAGCGTTGAGTTTTCTCGTTGCTGGGTTCGTTTAGTGCCGGAGCGTCCTTCGGCGGCTTATTTTGAATTAAAGAACAACGGCACCGAAACGGTCACTTTAATTGCTGCGCGCGCAGATAATTTTCATGACGTTATGCTGCATCAAACCATCGTTGAAGATGGTAAAGGCATGATGATTGGCTTAGAAAAGCTAGCCATTGAACCGGGTGCAACCGCCGTCTTTAAGCCCAAGGATAATCACGTGATGTTAACTGCTGATTCAGCAGATGTAGTAAAAGTAGGTGATACGGTCGCTTTGCAGTTTAAGTTCGAGGGTGAACAAGTCGCTAGCACCGAATGTATTGTTAAGCCGATTAATACGATATCATTTGACTAAGCGTGATGGCATAAGTCCTTAGGGCTTTTCAGTGATATAGCATAGGGCGGGGTGAAAATCCTGCCTTTTGTATTTTAAGGTTTAACTAGCGCTCCGAGGCTGTTTAGACCGCGGCTTCAGTGTCTCGGTTCACTGTGCTTTCAGTTCAGCTAAGTGCTGATATGCTCTATGACGGCCTGATTAAAAGCCCGGGGCATGGCGAGATTCATGCCATGTGTCGCATTTTCTAAGATATGTACTTTAGCCTGAGGCCATAGTTGGGCGAGTTCACTAATAATATGGGGAAATGGCTCCGGACTCTGAGCTCCACCAATCAAAGTGATCTTGAATTGAGCAAGTGCAGCCAGCTCATCCCTATCAAATAGAACGGGTGCTTCATGTTGTTGTAAGACTAGTGTGTTGGCGTTGTCGCGGACCATGCGTTTAAACCAAGGGACCATTTTTTGCCAAGTACCTTCACCACTCACTGCATCGATAAATATCTCTAAGCCCTCATCAACGGCACCGGATTGAATCATATTCAAAGCATAGGCTTTCCAATTGATGCCCTTTTCGAGTTCTTGCGGGTTACGCAGACCGGGGTCGGCCAGAATCAGTGAGGCGATTTGTTCAGGTGCTTGTTGAGCCATCCGTACGGCAACTGCAGCGCCTCTTGAATGACCAAGGACGTGAGCCTTTTCAACGCCTAAATGTTGTAATAAATTTAACAGATCGGCGGCATGTTGCTCAGCACTAAAGCCCTCAGACTCGGGTTCAGTCACTGGCCAGTAATGCCTTAAGCTAGGGATAATGGTACGACA
Organism: Alcaligenaceae bacterium; assembly: GCA_030538235.1. Classification (GTDB taxonomy): domain Bacteria; phylum Pseudomonadota; class Gammaproteobacteria; order Burkholderiales; family Burkholderiaceae_B; genus Oligella. Next base: position 65,481 of record JAUNUJ010000002.1, on the reverse strand, counting down.
GATGGTTGCAAGCTCGGTTTCTTGCCAGCGCCAGTAGCGGTGATCGCAAAGAGAGCCATGCACTAATAATAAGGTCTGACCTCGGCCTTCATCAGTAAAGGCTTGGGTCAGACCATTAATACTTTGTTTTTGTAATTGTGACACGGATAGAACAGTTAAATGCTTTGAATTGATTAGTACATTTTCAAGCGTTCTTGCGCTGTATCCGCAGCTGGTGAGTTAGGGTACTGACTAATCACGCGCTGTAAGGTTTGTTTGGAGCCCTCGATATTGTTTAGCTCTAACTGACTACCGGCCACCACCAGTAAAGCGTCCCCTGCTTGCTCGTCTTGCGGATAGGTACTTACCATGCGCTCCAAGCGACTGATTGCACCTTGGAAATCACGCGTTGCATAGTAGCTGCTGCCCTCATAGAAACGGGCACCGGGAGTTAGCACACTGCGTGGGTAGGTATTGGCAAAGTTGCCCAAGGCCTGCGCAGCCATTTCGTATTCACCCTGACGGAATAAGTTAATGGCATTATCGTAGTCGCGCTGCTCATTCGGGTCACCAACTTGTGGGTTAGGACCGAAATCTTCGTAGTTTTGTTGAGTCGAGGCTTGGCGGGCTGAGTGGTCAATACTCTCTAACTGGCCGCGTAATTGGGCGACTTCTCTTTGCAAAGCCTGAATCTGATTGGATAATTCCAAGCGCGATAAGCCGGCCATTTTAAATTGAGAGCGTAGCTCTAGAATAGCTCGTCTGGCATCTTCATCTTCAAAGGCAATGGCCGGAGTCGTAAAACCGGCACTTAAAATGGCTGTGCTGCAAACTAATAAGGAGAGTTGACGTTTTAACATGCTTTACATTCCTTGGTGGTTTATCGTTTTATGTCGCAAAAATAGCTTGTTGCTTAGTATAAACTAAAGTTTATCCTAGCAGAAAGAGCGTGCTCTTGACTGAAACACTTGTTGCCGTTTGTTGCAAAAATAATGCCACAACTAAATAGTTGCGGCATTAATACAACATCAGCTCAGATTGTGACTGATTGTCTGCGTCTTAGCGGATGTAGTTGATGTCCGCGCGACGGTTTTGAGCGTGAGCTTCTTCAGACCAACCCTGGGCAATTGGACGCTCTTTACCGAAGCTGACTGCTTCGATTTGGGCACCGTTTACACCACGGTTAACTAATTGCTGAGCCACAGCAACTGAACGACGCTGGCCTAGTGCCAAGTTGTACTCAGATGAACCGCGGGCGTCAGTATTACCTTCGATGCGAACACGCTGTTGACCGTTAGCAGATAAGTACTGAGAATGCATTTGAACTAAAGGCAAGTACTGGTCTTCAACGTTGTAGCGGTCAAAACCGAAGAATACAGAGCGCTGTTGAGCTAATGGGCTGTTAGGGTTGAACGGATCCATAGTAGCGCCTGATTGGCCACCAAGCTGACCTGTAGTATCAGTCGTGGTTTTTGTAGAGCTACACGCTGCTAGTGTAGTAGCTAAAGCAGCAATAGCGAATGCTTTTACGATACGAGATTTCATGGGAAAGCTCCTCTTTTTTAATTAATCGAAATTTTATAATTACTACCAATATGGTAGCAAAGTTCGAAGACAGTTCGCTAACTCCTCAACGTGAGATGTTGCTCACTGCCTTCCCCAAAGCTGGATTATGCTATAGAGCGCGCACTACCTCTTAAGATAAGAATATAACAGGTTTAAAGCATTTCGTGAAATAAAACCTGAAACATTTTGCGACTCCGTGCAAGTAAATCTTTATTTGCCAACTAAAAATGACACTCTTTATCCACTGCTTAATCAGAGTCGCTTGCTACTTACTCTACAAATGGTCCCCAAGCAGCACTGCTAATACCACCAGAAGAGGTCGGGATGATTTGTTGATTACTGCCATCGATATTTACTAAGGCCAAGTTTGAGCCCGAAACATACAAAACTTGCATGCCATTAGCTGCAAAACTAGGCGACAGATCGTTTGGACCATTAGTCAGTAGTTGATCGCCGCCACCACCTAAATTAGTCAGTGCAATCGAGTAAGCACCGCCTCTTAGGCTGGAGTTAACGAGACGTAGACCGTCAGGAGAAATAGCACCGGAGACGTTTTGTGAACCATTGAAAGTAATACGACTAGCACCACCGCCTCCTAAGCCGGAGCGGTATATTTGAGGGCTACCACCACGGTCACTGGTAAAAATAATACCGCTACCATTAGGAAAGAAGTAGGGCTCTGTATCAATTTCCGGAGAATTAGTGATTTGACGAGCGCTCTCACCACCGCCGGCATTAATCAAGAAGATGTTGGAGAGACCACTTCTACTAAGAGCAACCGCTAACTGGCTGCCGTCAGGTGACCAAGCCGGCGCACTGTTATTGCCATGGAAATTAGCGGCGACGATACGACCGCCACTAGCCAGATTTTGTACATAGACTACCGGTTTGCCACTCTCGAAACTTACATAAGCTAATCGTTGACCATCGGGTGACCATTTAGGCGAAATAATTGATGAGTTAGAAGACGCCACGACTTGAGCGCCTTGACCATCTGCATCAGCTACATACAATTGGTTACCGGCGACATAGGCAAGACGTGTGGAAAAAATACCACGGACACCGGTTTGGTTTTCGTAAATGGCATCGGCAACACGATGCGCTTGACGACGCAGGTTGCTACCGGTCAAGGTTTTGCTTTCAATGGTGCTTTGTTGAACCGGATCCAGTAGGCCATAATTGACCGCGCTACCGGTGCTTGAACCATAGGCTAATGGGCTGGCGATTTCTAAAGCGTTAATCGCCTCCCAGTTAGGGGTGCCGGCGGAATCGGAGGTAACGGCTTCAACACGATTTACCTCAAACTCACCTGAGCGAATCAAGTCGGCAGCCACAATATCGGCAATTTCTTTGCCGTTAGGACCGGCGAAGTCCGCTACCGTAATCGGGAATTTAAAGTTTTCCTGACCGCTAGACGAAAGCGGTACATAAAGATCGGCGTGAGCACTGCTCATGCCGAGAGTTAAAGCGAGTGAGGTAACAACCGTACCGATCACACGGTAAATGCTTGAGCGCAGGTTTTTAGTTCTGCGTGGAAATAATGCTGAAGTCATAGCACGTCATCTCCTGAATTAGAGTCTTTGATAAATGGGTGAATTTTAATTAAGTTAACACAAAAATTTTTAAAGGACTCTTAACGAGTGTAATTAAAGATGCCTTCGAAGCTTGAGTTGCGCAGTTCTTCGGGGTATTCCGGGCATTCCGTCAAGGCATTGAGCACAGCATGATCAAAGGCTTTATCGCCGGAGGGGTGAGTGATCTTAGCATCGCTTACATGCAAATCATTATCTACAGTTACTGCATAGTGGGCAGTCAGATTTTCTTGTCTATAAGCAAAGTGCAGTTTGGCACGGGCGCACTGCTGTATTGCGTCATTTAGTTGTGAGTTTTTAATCTCTGCCGACAAGGGATCTAGGTCTTTACTTTGCGCATGAGCGAGGCCATTGATCATAACTAAGCTCAGAGTTAATGAGCTGACTAGGGTTTTGATGGTAAAAAATGCACTTGATTGCAGGCTTTTAGCTCTGCCTAAGAGTAATGTACTTGTCATAGCAATTTATCTCCTAAGTCAAAAGAGTCTATAAACTCAAATACTTTGTTAAGTTCAATCTACGTTAACACAAGTACTTTAATTTGCGATTAACGCGTGTAATTAAAGTGACCGTTAAACTTTGAGTTGCGAATGGCCGCCGGGTACTTTTGACATGCTTTTAAGGCATTGACCACGGCATTATCAAAAGCCGCATTACCCGAACGACGAGTAATTCTGGCATTTGTCGCCCGTAAATTAGCGTCAATGCTCACTTCATAATGCGCTGTTAAGCGCTGTCCGCCACCAAAGCGTAGCAAAGGCTGTACGCAACGTTGAATCGCTTGAATCACTGCGCTATTACCACCGCCACCGCCTCGTTGATTCTGGGCGTTGCGACCACCCGGGATGCCGGCAATGCTGGCAATATCACCACGCATGGCGCCACGCACGTCAGGTCCTTGGCGATTAGCCTGAGCTTTGGTTTGGGCAGCAGCGCGAGCATCAGCAGCAGCTTTAGCATCGGCCTTTTTCTTGGCTTCAAGTTCGGCTAAACGCTTTTTCTCTGCGGCTGCTTTGCGTTCTTGCTCTTGGCGAGCGAGCTCTTGCTTGCGTTTTTCTTCGGCTTCACGCTTTTTGCGCTCCTCTTCCTGCTTAGCAAGTTCTTGTTTGCGCTGGCGCTCGGCTTCTTCTTTTTTGCGTTGCTCTTCCTGGCGGGCGAGCTCTTGCTGGCGTTTTTCTTCGGCCTCTTCTTTTTTGCGTTGTTCTTCCTGACGGGCGAGCTCTTGCTGACGCTTTTCTTCGGCTTCACGCTGTTGGCGTTCTTCCTCTTGGCGAGCTAATTCCTGTTGGCGCTTTTCCTCCTCACGCTTCAAGCGTTCTTCTTCGCGTTTTTTCTCAAGAGCGATTTCAGGATCTTCTTGCTGTACAGGCGGTGGGGTTTGGGCCACCGGAGGCGTTACTACTGGTTCAGGCTCAGGAGCCGGGGCTTCGGTTTCCGGTTCCGGCGTTGGTTCAGGTTCGGGCTCGGGCTCCGGTTCAGGAACGGGTTCAGGTTCGGGCTCTGGTTCCGGATCCATTTCATCTTCGTTGATGGTATCTTCGTCAGCCGGATTCATAGTGGCTGTTTCAGTCGGCGCTTTGAGAATCTGCTCTGTACCTTCGGCCCACAGCTCGAGCTGAATCGGGCCGGCGGCTTGCTCGGTCGTCATAAAGAGACTGGCGATGACAAGCACCACAATAGCCATGTGAAACGCCAAAGAACCAATCAGGCCTTTGGTGTTATCACTGCTCTCGTAGAACTCGTTAGGATTCTCAAACTTAATCATTGACTAATAGACTATTGGTTACTACTTTTTGTTTGGTTTACCATCAAAGCTAAGCGAGTGACACCGTTAGAACGTAAGGTATCCATCACTTGCATCACTTCCTCGTAGGGCACCTTGCCATCGGCGGCAATAACCACCGGCGTGTCAGGCTGTTGCACCAGCATTTGAACCTCGCTCAGAAGCGCTTCTTTAGAAATGTCTTGGAAGGTGGCACCGGCATTGCGCAGACGAATGCCAAAGCTGCCGTCTTCAGAAATCTGAATTTCTACCGGCGTCGAAGGCACTTCAGTGGCTTGGCCGACTGAAGGCAGATTAACCACTCCCGGAGTAATCATGGGAGCAGTCACCATAAAGATCACTAACAGCACTAGCATGACATCAATGTAGGGCACTACATTAATTTCATTTGTACGGCGTGAGCCGCGCCGGCGGCGACGTTGGTATGTTTTCATCTTAGCGGAGCTGGCGTTGTAAAATATTTAAAAGTTCATCAGAGAAACTGTCGAAACGGCCGGCGATTTTGTCATTTTGAGTAGTGAAATAGTTATAACCCAAGACAGCCGGAATGGCGGCAAATAAACCGATGGCAGTAGCAATCAGTGCTTCGGCAATACCCGGGGCAACTGCGCTAAGCGTTGCGTTGACAGCAGTGGTGAGACCGATAAATGAGTGCATAATACCCCAAACCGTACCGAGCAGGCCGATATAAGGGCTGACTGAACCGGTAGAGGCTAAGAAGTTCAGCTTGGAGTCTAAGCTGTCAACTTCGCGTTGGTAGGTGGCCTGCATGGCGCGGTAAGTACCATCAATAATGCGCTCGCTATCGGTTTGGCCGCTACGTCGACTGCGCAAAAACTCGGTCATGCCGGAGTTAAAAATTCGCGCCAAAGGACCGCTTTGGTCCAAGTCCTTGCCCACACTCTGGTGTAGATCGGATAGCTCTTTGCTTTGCCAGAAGCTCTCTTCAAACTCGCGAGTCTGACTCATGGCGCGTTTAACTTGAAAGTACTTGCTAATCATAATCGCCCAAGATGCTACTGAGGCAATGACTAAAATCAGCATAATAATTTGCACAGGTAAACTGGCATTAAGAATTAAGGAGGTAACCGACATAGTGTCGTGTGTTTCGATCGGTGGCATAGCGATTAAATATCCTGAACAGAAAGAAATAAACTACGAATATCATCCGGGATAGGGGCCGGTTTGAAGCTTTGGGTATCTACACAGCAAATTTGAATAGAACTTTCGACAAGGATTTCGCCGTTTCGTTCCGCAACTTGTTCAAAGCTGCTGGAGGAATTGCCGACTTTACTTAGTCTGGTTCTGATTTCCAAAACGTCATCAAGGCGTGCCGGGCTACGATAGCGGACTTGTGTGCCAACCACCACAAAAATACGCTGGTGCTTATCGGCAAGTTGTGCTTGATTAACGCCTAAGTTGCGCAACCACTCGGTGCGGCCACGCTCAAAAAACTTTAAATAGTTTGCGTAAAAGACCACGCCCCCGGCATCGGTGTCTTCATAATAGACTCGCACCGGAAGAACAAAGTCTTTGCTATTGTCCTGATTTGATTGAGTATCGTTCATAGGAAGGATGATAAATAGTGTAAAAGTCTACACCTGACTGGCGCCAAGGGTAGACTTGTTGTGCAAACAAAGGCCTATATTACTGATTTTTTAAGTTTTGATAAAGGTTCAAAACGTAAGTATTTAAATCAGTTAGATTGACCTTTTGTGATTCAGAGGCAGAGCGCGCTTGTACCTCAACCTCTTGATTGGCCAAACCACGGTCACCAATGGTTACGCGGATGGGTACACCGATAAGCTCCCATTCGGAGAACATGACCCCGGGACGCACATCGCGATCGTCGAGAATGACCTCGACCCCTGCTTCTAACAGTGTATTGTAAAGTTGAGTTGCTTGTTCGCGTACGGCTTCACTCTTAGCCCAACCAATAGGACAAATTACTACTTCAAATGGCGCAATGCTCATCGGCCAGATAATCCCTTTATCATCGTGGTTTTGCTCAATGGCGGCAGCGACGATACGGCTCACACCAATGCCGTAACAACCCATCTGCAACGCTTCGGCTTTGCCGTCTTCATTTAAGAAAGTGGCGTTTAACGCTTTGGAGTAAATATCACCCAAGAAGAAAACATGGCCGACCTCGATACCGCGTTGAATGGCCAATGTGCCACTGCCGTCAATGGTCGGGTCACCGGCAACGACGTTGCGAATATCAGCGACTTCAGGCTCAGGTAGATCACGTCCCCAGTTAACGCCACGTAAGTGATAATCTTCCTTGTTGGCGCCGCAAACCCAGTCATGCATATTGGCAACCGTGCGATCAGCAATTACATGTACCGGTTTGAGGGTGTTAACAGGACCCAAGAAGCCCGGATTGGAACCAAAGTGCTCTAGGATTTCCGCTTCGTTGGCGAGGCGGTAGTCATTTTTGAGCGCCGGTAGTTTGGAGGCTTTGACTTCGTTAACCTCGTGATCACCACGAACTAATAATAAACAGATTTGATCCTGACCTTGCTCGTCGGTGGTGTGATAGACCACGGATTTAACTGTTTGGGATAAAGGGATTTCGAGTTGACCCGCAACCAATTCACACTTGTTTGCGCCCGGCGTATGGACTTCGGCTAAATTCTCGCTCGGTTGGCCACGCTCGGCGATTAAGCAGGTGGCCTCGGCTAATTCGATATTAGCGGCGTAATCTGAGTTTGGTGAGTAAACGATTTCGTCTTCACCGGTGTCGGCAATAACCTGGAATTCGTGACTGCGTGAACCGCCAATCGAGCCGGTATCCGCTGCCACGGCGCGGAAATTTAGACCCAGACGAGTAAAAATACGCACATAGGCATCGTACATATTGTCGTAGGACGCGGCGGCACCGGCCTCGTCTTTGTCAAAGGAATAAGCGTCCTTCATGGTAAATTCACGACCACGCATTAAACCGAAGCGCGGACGACGTTCGTCACGGAATTTAGTCTGGATATGGTAGAAATTAACCGGCAACTGGCGCCAGCTTTGAATCTCATTGCGGGCAATGTCGGTTACTACCTCTTCGGAGGTCGGTTGTAATACAAAATCGCGGTTATGGCGATCCTTGATGCGTAGTAATTCCAGACCGTAGGCATCCCAACGACCTGATTCTTGCCATAGTTCAGCCGGTTGCACCACCGGCATCAATAATTCCAAGGCGCCTGCGCGATCCATTTCTTCGCGCACGATTTTCTCAACCTTGCGTAGTGATTTAAGCGCTAACGGCATATAAGTATAGATACCGCCAGCCAAGCGACGAATCATGCCGGCGCGGATCATCAGCTTATGGCTAACAACCTCTGCCTCTGCAGGTGCTTCTTTTAAAGTATTAATATGAAATTTTGACGCTAACATAGATAATTTTTGATTAATTGCCTTAGATCAGTAGTTTAGACCGAATTTTACATTGTATTTATAATCAAGCCGCGAGTGCGTTAGTGGGGGTCAGAATCTAAAAAAAGATAGCGCCTTAACGCGCCGCTAAGAGAAAGTTAAGATGCTTTAAATTTCTCTTTTATGGCAGTTTTTAAGACCTTTTGTAAAAGAACCGTATAATTTAGGGTTAGTAAATTTATTATAGGTGGAACCTCATGCTAGATCGCGAAGGTTACCGCCCTAATGTTGGGATTATTTTACTCAACCAAAATAATGAGGTTTTTTGGGCCAAGCGAATAAGAGAAAAATCTTGGCAATTTCCTCAGGGTGGCATTCAACATGGTGAAAGTCCCACTAAAGCAATGTATCGTGAGCTTTATGAGGAAATCGGCTTAAAACCTGAGCATGTAAAGATTTTAGGGCGTACGCGTACTTGGTTACGATATAACGTGCCCGACCATTTTATTCGTCGGGACTCAAAAGGAATTTATAAGGGACAAAAACAGATTTGGTTTTTGCTGCGCTTAGTTGCTCGTGAGTCGTACATTAATCTTAGAACCAGTGCGACGCCGGAGTTTGATGCATGGATGTGGCATCCGTTCTGGGTGCCGCTAGAGGCAGTGATCGAGTTCAAACGTACGGTTTATCGTGATGCATTGGATGAGCTCGTGCCTCTTTTACCGCAGGATATGGTTCGTCGCAGGCCTCGCAGTTTTCACTATAGGCTGAGTTCAGTGAGTGTCACCACCACAAAAGTTGAACTTCGGCTAAGTAGTGCTGAGCAGAATCAAGGCCAAGCGCAAAAAACTCAGCGCGCCTCTAAAAAGACCGCCTCTAAAAGTAGCAGACGCAATCAAAACTATTTACGACGACGAAATCAGGCGCGTTCAGATAAAAATAAGGCCTCTGACTAACTATCAGTGCTTCTGGTGGTTGGCGTAAAGGCACCGTCGTTGAGCAGTCCGGACTCGGTTTGGGCCTTTGTTTCATCGGCTTGCCAACCCCCTCCGAGCGCCTTATATAAATTCAGCATGGCCTGACTTTTGGCCAAATTCAGATCCAAAAGTTGAGTTTGCAATTCATTCAGTTGCAGACGCGCTTCCAGTGTGCGATCGAGCGTGGCCTCACCATATTTAAAGAGTTTTTCAGACGCCCCGACTTGCTGACGTGAGCTGTTAAGGGCTTGTTGAAATTGATTTTCTTGAGCTCTTAAGTGATATTGCGCTTGGTAGGCGCTGTCTACATCAGCCAAGGCAGAAAGTACAGAGTGATCGTAGTCCAACAAAGCGGCTTGGAGCTTGGCGTCTTTGCTGTCGATATTGGCTTGGATACGACCGGCGGTAAATATCGGCAATTGCACACCCACGCTGATCAAGTTGGACAGGCCTCCCATATTAGGCATATCGCTATCGAGACTGACAACGCCACCTTGGCCTAAAAAGTTAATTTTAAAACGTGGCAATAAGTCGGCTCGGGCACTGGCTAATTGTGCTGATGCGGCATAAACCAATGCTTGATTGGCGCGTATATCCGGTCGACGATTTAAAACGTTAGCCGGTGTCTGACCTCTTGGCATGGGCGGAGTCTGATTCGCTAAGCGGCGTTTGCTGGGGCTTAGTTTAAAGTGCTGCGGAACCTGAGCAGTGAGAACAGCAAGACGACGTTCTGCATTGGCCTTTTGCGCTTCCAACATAACTCGAGCGGCGGTGGCTGCCTGAATTTGTGTTTCAATCTTCAGCACATCATAGGCCGTTGCTTGGCCGGCATTAAAGCGGCCATTGGCATACCGTAGTAGGTCTTGCAAATGTTGAATTTGTTGTGCGGTGAGAGCTTGTTTCTCACCAAAATACAGCCATTGACTGTAGTAATCGGCAATATCAGTGCTTAAAAGCATTTGCGCGGCATGCCATTGTTCGGCTCGGGCGATGGCACCTTGGGTGGCGGCATCAACATCGGCTTGTTTATGACCAAAAAAATCAGGCTCCCAACTAGCCGCAATACCGCCGCTTAAACCCATACCATCCGCTGTTAGGTACTTATCACCTAAATCACTCCCCATGGCGCCGAGGACATTGCGCATCCTGTCATCTACGGGGTTGCGTAGGCGTGTGTTCATACCCATGGCATTTGCCGAGGCACCGACTTCCGGACCCATATTGGCTCTGGCCGCACGCGCCATCGCTCTGGCTTCTTCCAGTCGCGCCCTAGTCGCTGCCAGTTCTTTGTTATTGCTTAGCGCCATGTCAATTAAACGGGTCAATTCCGGATCGTTCCAGCTTAACCACCAACGATCCAGTTCAACTAGCGCATCGCCTTGATACTGTTCAAAAGCGACCGGTAACTCGACCTCGCTTTGTAGATTCATCTGCGTGCCAGAGCAGGCCACGAGTAGAGCGCTGCTGAGGAGGATAGTGGAAAGTTTGAAATTAAAGTAATTCATGGCGTGCTTAACCTTGATTAGCCAGCATTTTTTTGAAACGCGAGAGGGCTAAGGCAAAAAATACAATGGCCATAATACTCATATAAATAAGATTTGGCCAGATGGTTTCCAAACCTGCTTGGCGAGTCAAAAGGTTTTGAGTGGTCTGCACAAATTGTGTTTGTGGGGAAAATGAGGTCATAAATTGCACCCAATCCGGCATCCCTTCTCGGGGTGACTCACCGCCGGATAATAAGCGCATAATCATATACACCGGTATCACTAACAAGCCGAATTGCGGCATCGTCGGCGCAAAGGTGCTTAATAATATACCCAAAGAACCGACCGCAAATAAGAAAATAATTAGACTCAGTATAAACAAAGGCACTGAGCCGACGAGGGGGACGCCTAGCCAGAGGTGAATGACTAAGTACAGCGAGACGATGGAGGCCACGGTAATCACCATGGCGTTGCTGATGACTTTTGCAAGAGCGATTTCAAAGGCTCGTACCGGCATCACTAGTAAATGCTCAATGGTACCGCGTTCTTTTTCTCGGATAATGGCTGCACCGACTAATAGCATGGCCAGTAAGGCAGCATTAGAGACGATTTGCATGGGGCCGGCAAACCAGGTGTAATCGGCATTAGGATTAAATAAGACCTTGGTGACCATATTCATTGGCAAGTCAGCCAAGGGGTTTTCTTTTAAAAAATAAGCCGCGGTTTCTGCAACCACCACTTGCTGTATAAAGGAAGCGCCAAGCCCTGATTGGCTTACCGCAGTGGCATCAATAAGTAATTGTAAGTCCGGAGCATATCGCTGAAGCAGGTCTTTTTCATAATCCTTGGGAATTACCAGTACAAAGGTATATTGACCGCGGTCCATAAGTTCGTTAATTTCGTCGTGATTAATCAGCACAGGTTTTTGAAAATGGGGGGCTTTTAAGGCGTCAATAATACGCCAAGATAAAGCAGACTGGTCTTCGTTAATCACAGCCACAGAGCCATTTTTTACTTCAACGGCCATGCCTTTGGAAACCGAATAAGTGGCCACTGAAAACATCACCACAATTAAGCCCATCAAGACATAATCGCTGAGCACGCTTTTAAATTCTTTTAAGCAGAGGTACCAGATGTTTTTGAGAGTAATCCACATGGCGTTATGTCTCCTGCTTTTTTAAAAAGATATTAGCTAATAATAAATAGCTAATGGCAAAAGCAGCCAGGATCACATAGTAATTTATGAAGTCGGTCCAAGAAAGGCCTTTGGCAAAAGCGCCGATCACGATTTTATGGAACCAAGAGCTAGGAAAGAATTGTGAAATCAGAGCATTTGCCCCTTCCAGAGAGGATACCGGGGTTAGTAAGCCCGAGAAGTTCAAGGAGGGGATCATGGCCAAAATAGCGGAACCGAAAATAGCCGCCACTTGAGAAGTCGCAAAACATGACACCAACAAACCCAGTGATGTGGCAGCCCAAGCAATACAAAAGGCACCAAAAAAGAGAGCGCTAAAGGATCCTGTCACCGGCACTTGCAATATTAAGACCGAGATTAGGGTCAAAATATAGAAGCTTAGCAGCGCCATAAAGATATATGGAATTTGCTTACCAATCAAAAATTGCATCACGGTGGCCGGTGAGCCGTATAAGTTCATGATTGAACCAATTTCACGCTCACGGACTACGCCTAGCGCCGTCATCATGGCCGGAATTAAAACCATTGCCATCATCATCATGCCGGGGGTGATTGAGCTGATGCTGTTAAAGTCCTGGTTGTAGACAAAGCGAGTTTGCAATTGACCGGCAGGTCCCGGCCCATAGCCTTTTCTTTGGGCCAGATCTTGACTATACTCGGTCATGATACCGAGGATATAGCCCTTAATGTTTTCCCCCGTAAAGGGCATGGAGCCATCAACGTAAAAAGACAGTTCCGGCTTACGTTGCAGCAGTAATTGACGACCAAAATCCGGCGGTATTTCAACCACTAAGCGGATTTTACCAGTTTTTATTATCTGTTCGAAATCCTCATCACTGTGCAAAATAGCAAGTTCTTTGAAGTAAGGCGAGCTACTGAATTGAGAGGTCAGTTCGCGACTGATTTGGCTTTGGTCTTGGTCATAAATGGCATAGCCGATATTGCGTACATCAAAGGTAATGCCCAGAGCGGAGAAAAAGACTAAGATAACCGGTCCGAAAAGAACAAAAACTAGGCGTACCGGATCGCGCAGTAATTCCTTGTTTTCGCGCGCTGCAAAGGCCAGAATATTGTTTAAAGAATTAGCTGAGTGCTTGTTTGCTTCACGACGTTTGTTGCTTGAGCTGGCGTTGCTTATGTCTATGTTTGTGCTTGCGTCTTCGGAGTTTGTGGGGTCTGCAGATTCGCTGGTGGGACGCTCGATGTCAAGCTCTCTTCTGCTTGCTTCAGTGTCAGCGTTATCCTCGGCCTCGGCTTGTTCCAAATAGGCAATAAAAGCCTCTTCCAGATTGGCCGCATTTTGCGCCTTAACCAGTTCCTGCGGTTTATCCTGCGCCAGCACCTTGCCTTGGTGCATAAAGGAGATGCGGTCGCACCATCCCGCTTCATTCATAAAGTGAGTGGAGACAAAAATGGTAATTCTGTCATGGCGCGAGAGATTGATTAAATAATCCCAGAACATATCGCGTGCCGCCGGATCGACGCCGGAGGTCGGCTCATCCAGAATCAATACCTCGGGCTTATGTAGACAAGCGGCGGCCAGTTGCAGGCGTTGCCTTAAGCCCAAAGACAGCGCGGGTGGTAATTCATCTTCATATTCTTTAATCTTGAACTTTTGAAGTGATTCTTCGACCGCGTCATCGCCGGCTTTGTCACCTAATTGGTAGAGCTTAGCGTGTAATTCTAGATTAGCTCTTACGCTTAGCTCTTCATATAAAGAAAAACTTTGTGACATGTAGCCCACGCGCAAACGAGTTTTGATGTCGTTGGCATCGGTCGCTTGACCCAGTAACTCCGCACTACCCGAGCTTGGCTCTAGGAGTCCGGTCAACATCTTCATGGTGGTGGATTTACCGCAACCATTGGAGCCCAAGAAGCCGAAAATTTCGCCACGCGGGATTTCAAAACTAACATTGTCAACCGCTGTGAAATTACCGAATTTCTTACTTAGATTTTCAGCTTTGATGGCAGGTGCTTCATTAGGAATGGGTTCAAAGGGTGGGATATTGTCAAAATCAAAATAATGATCGCGCTTGGGTAGCAGTCTTACGTAGGCTTCTTCCAGTGTTTTGCTGTTAGTGTCTTTGAGTACCTTGGTGGTAGGATCGGCTGCCAACAGCTCACCGGCATTCATGGCGAGCAAATAGTCAAACTGCTCGGCTTCTTCAATGTAAGCGGTGGAGACGATCACCGTCATACCCTCGAATTCTGTCCGCAATTCTTCAACTAAATCCCAAAACTGGCGGCGAGACAAGGGATCCACGCCGGTGGTGGGTTCATCCAGAATTAATAATTCCGGATCATTAATGAGTGCACAACAAAGACTTAGCTTTTGTTTCATGCCGCCGGATAGTTTGCCGGCCGGCCGGTCCGGGAAGGGATCGAGGGCGGTTGCTTTAAGAAGGCGAGCAATTTTTTCTTCGCGTTCGCGGCGACCCAAACCGTATAAATTGGCATGGAATTCGATATTTTCTTTGATGCTGAGGGTGGGGTAGAGGTTCTTGCCCAAACCTTGGGGCATAAAGGCAACTTTATAGGCATTGTCTTCACGTTCGCGGCGTTTCGCGACATCATTGCTTAAGACTGTTATGTGACCGCTTTGTAGCACCTTAACCCCGGCAATCAATGAGAGCAAGGTGGACTTGCCGACGCCGTCAGGACCGATCAAACCGACCGTCTGACCGCGCTCAATTTTGAGACTGACATTTTTTAAGGCGTGAGTTTTGCCATAGTGATGATTGACACCCTCAACCTCAACGGCAAACTGTCTGTCATTCGAGGAGTCGGTTGGATTAAACATGCTGTTAATGTGCTGACATAGTTGAGATGGCTTAAGGTAGTGTCACCTCAAGCTCGGTAGGCCAATGTTCTGCGCCGGTTTTTACATAGCCCATACCGGTCAGGCCGCTTTTTAAATAATCTTGGTGAGCAATTGCTGTTTCTGACGGGATTCGCAATTCAACGCGGTACATGAGTTTCTGTCGCTCTTCGGTTGTCTCAACGGTTTTTGGAGTGAATTGCGCTTGTGCGGAAATAAAGCTGATATAAGCCGGCCAGATATAGTGTTGACCATCCAACTGCAAGCGAGCTTCCTCACCTAAGGTGATTTGCCCGATGACTTCTGTCGGTAAATAGATGAACATACGAGTATCACTTGGATCCAGTAGGCTGACCACCGGATGGCCGGCAGCAACGACATTGCCCGGGTGAGCAAAGCGGTATTCGACGGTACCATCTATCGGCGCTTTGATCACTAAGTCACGAGTGGTGGCTCTGGAAGCATCAATTTGTGCTTGTGCTTGCATAACCGCTGCTTCGGCTTGAGCTTTACCGGCTTCGGCTGCCTCAACCGCGGCCTGCTGCGCGCTCACGGCAATTTGTCGTTTATTTAATTCGGTTGCAGAAATCAAACGATCGCGCCGTAAGGTGTTGGCATTAGATAATTCTACCTGGGCCAGACGTAATTGTTCCTGCCGTGCCTTAATCTCTGCTTCGGCTTGGGCTACGGCCTTTTCTGCCTGGGTGCGTTGGGCAATGGCAGCATCAAGTTGGCTATCGTATTGATCGGAAGAAAGGCTCACGAGTTCAGCGTCTTTTTGTACTTTATCGCCTTCTCGCACATAGACATTTTCTACGCGACCGGCAAACAGCCCGGCCACATCGACACGTTCTAGTTGTAGACGGCCATTGGAGCGAGCAAGGCCCTCAGGCTCGCGATCCAATTGTTGTTGGTTGTAATAATAGGCACCGCCACCGGCGGCGATAAGTAGTACTAGTATAAAGAGCCAAGATTTTTTCATGAGTTAAGCGTATCTTTAGTATGGAACAAATAGGTTCATAGAAGCGATTTATAATGCTTCAGGTTCTCCCTCCGGCTCCATTAGGCTGTTTTCAAAGCGTCTCATATACTCTTCAAAACTGATGGTATCGCTTTTTTCACGCTCCAATTGTGCTTGTAAAGAACGTTCAGATTCGGCAACAAAGGCCGCTTCAATATCTGACGGGAGTTCGAGATCGCGCAATGCCTCAGAGTGTTTAAAGCTATTTTGCTTAGTGAATTCATTAAAGCTTAAACCACTATCGGACACAGCTTTTAAGTAACGCGCAGATGGGGTTAGTGAAACATCTTCGAGTTTAGCTTTTTGAGTCGCTAGGGATTTACTATGGGCGTCGGTCTGGTGAACCTCATCCAGTAACGCGGCATAAGGGCTAAGATTTTCTATAATCTCTAAACCCCATACTTTTAAATCGATGGATTGACCTAAGCGCTTTAGCGCCAATCCGGGTTTACGCCCTTCAATCACTACGTTGGCAAAGTTTTTGTCGGTTTCTTCACAGTCATCCTTATCGTTAAACAAGGGACTGTTCTGAGAGGCGCAGTAGAGCAGGAAAGTATCCAAAAAATAGGCGCTTTCAGGGCTGATGCCTAAGGGTTCAAAGGGGTCAATATCCAGGCAGCGCACCTCGATATACTGAACCCCTCGATTAATTAAGGCGTTATTTGGACGCTCACCGAGTTTAGCCGTGCGTTTGGGTCTGATACTGGCGTAGTATTCGTTTTCGATTTGCAGCATGCTGGTGTTGAGTTGAATCCACTCACCATCACGGTGCGTGCCGATTTCTACATAGGCCGGCCAAGGTCGTGTCACTGCGTTATAAATAAGGGAAACATAGCTTTCGACGCGGTTATAACAGGTGCGGATATTTGATTGTGCCTCACTGGTGTAGCCTAAATCACTCATGCGCAAGCTGGTGGCATAAGGTAAATAGAGGCTGTCTCTATCAAAGGTGTCTAAACCATGCTCGACGCCCTCGACAAAACTACGGTTGACGATCGGAGAGGCTCCAAATAAATACATTAACAACCAGCTTTTGCGCTTAAAGTTACGGATTAAGCTCATATAACCGACCGATTGGCGCTCTTTAGGATCGTCTATTGTCGGCTCTAGGTGTTGCCAGATTTCCTCAGGCAAGGAGAAATTATAGTGAATACCGGCAATGCATTGCATGGACTTGCCATAGCGCTCAGCGAGACCACGACGATAGACATACTTCATCATGCCGTCGTTGGAGTTACCGTACCAAGCAATCGGAATATGCTCTTCGGGTGGTAGTTCACAGGGTATAGACTGCATCCAAAGTGATTGCTCGCCAATGTTTTGCAATACAAAACTGTGTATATACTGTAGGTTTTTAAATAAGGCGCCTACCTCATGATAGGGCTTAGTTACTAACTCCATCAGCGCTTCGGAGTAATCAGTCGTAATATGGGGGTGCGTTAAGGTGGAGCCCAGCGCTCTTGGGTGTGAATCCAATGCGTATTCGCCACGGGCATCAATACGAAGCGTCTCTCGCTCAATCCCTCTGCCGATATGCGCTAGTAAGTCCTGCTGCGCTTTTATTGTTGTAAATTTAGACACAATTAGATCCTGTGATTTTCTTCAAACAAAAAATAAAATAGTATTTTGTGCATATGTTAGCCTTATTAGCTTAGACTCATTGTAATTCTTTATCTCCTTGTGGGTTTTTTATTCAATCTACCAAGGCTAATAATTTTAGCTTTCTTCTAGGGTGCTTCCGGTGAATAGCGTTCAAAAAAGAAATCTTTTAAAAACGTGTTATGTGCTTTTGACACTGTGTCTAGCTATGTTGTTGACTGCTTGTCAGGATAAAACATGGCATGTTCTGCAGTTGAACCCGGAGGGCTTCAGCATAGAGGCTCAATTTCCTAACCAGCCCATGATGCTCGAGCGGCCCTATCAATTGTTAGATGAGCAGAGCGAAGAGCCCATGACGATGGTGCAATGGTTTGCCGCGGTGGGAGAAAATAGCTTTAATCTGAGCTACTTATTGGTGCCGGCGCACTTGGACCCGGCGCTTGTGGTTAACGAGTTGCTTCGTAGTATGAGTTTAAAGCGTGATCCACGCTTGCTGACTGCTCCGCCACAGTTTGTAGAAGAGTACGAACAGGACTTGCCTGCTTTGGGTGAGCAGTTTAGGGTGTCTATCGGAGCTGATAGTAAGCATCTGGTGGCTAGCGCTAAAGTCTTACAAGAGGGGCGTTTAATTGTACAGCTTTATACGGCAGGCCCCGAAGGCGATAAAAACTTCCTAAAGCAAAGTCAGCGCTTTTTTGAGGAGCTAAAAATTGGTGCTACAATCGACTGATTGCATCCGGAAATTGTAATTTTCCCGACAACTCGGGTCATTTTGCTTGACCCTAGACCATAATACTTTATTTGTGACGCCGATTTGTTTGCTTGCGGGCGTCTAAAAATCCCGCTAAAAAAGGTTTTAATTTATATGTCAAACAGCAGTCCCCAATCTTCAGTTGGTCCAGTACGGCCGGAATATATTTCTTTTAGTGAACCCCTAGTTTTAAGTAGTGGCAAGTCCCTGCCCGAGTACACCTTGGCAGTCGAGACCTACGGCAAATTAAATGACGAGCGCTCAAATGCTGTCTTAATCTGTCATGCCCTTAATGCCTCGCATCATGTGGCCGGCATTAATGCTGATGATCCTAAGGACATTGGCTGGTGGGACAATATGGTGGGTCCTGGTAAGCCGGTGGACACTAATAAGTTCTACGTTATAGGGATTAATAATCTAGGTTCTTGCTTCGGCTCAACCGGGCCTGCGAGTATTAATCCACGCACTGATAAACCCTGGGGGGCCTCTTTCCCGATGGTGACCGTGGAGGACTGGGTCAATGCCCAGGCTCGTTTAGCGGATTATTTCGGTATTAAGCAATTTGCCGCTGTGATGGGTGGTTCTCTGGGCGGTATGCAGGCCTTAAGTTGGGCTATCCAATGGCCGGAGCGGGTGGAGCATTGTGTGGTGATTGCCAGTACCCCCAGTTTGTCTGCGCAAAATATCGCCTTCAATGAAGTCGCCCGTCGCGCCATCACCACGGATCCTGATTTTCATCACGGTAATTTCTACGCCTATGATACGGTGCCTAGTTCCGGTTTGTCGGTGGCACGTATGTTGGGTCATATCACCTATTTATCTGATGATGATATGGCCTTGAAATTCGGCCGTGAGCGTCGCAACTTTGCCGAAGATGGTCGTTATAACTACGGTTTTGACGTGGAGTTTGAGGTTGAGTCTTATCTGCGTTATCAAGGTGAGAAATTCTCTAAATACTTTGATGCCAATACCTATTTATTAATTACCCGTGCTTTGGATTACTTTGATCCGGCTCGACGATATGGTGACGGTGATCTGGCCAAAGCCCTAGCGCATTTGCAGTCACGTTTCCTCGCGGTGTCTTTTACCACTGACTGGCGTTTCCCACCGTCAATGACGCGAGATTTAGTTCAAGCTTTATTAAAAAATCAACATGAGGTGACTTATGCTGAAATCGACGCGCCTCATGGTCATGATGCCTTTTTATTGGATAATCCGACTTACCACGGCGTAGTGCGCGGTTATTTTGACAAAATTGCCAAGGAGCGTGCTTTATGACACAACATGGTATTCGTGTTGACCTAAAGGAAATGGCTGACTGGATTCCCAGTAATAGTCGCGTACTCGACTTAGGTTGTGGTACCGGCGATTTGCTTAATTACTTGCAAAACAATAAAAATGTCACCGCGGTCGGTGTCGAAATCGACAATGATCGCGTGGTCAGTTGTGTACAAAAGGGTGTGCCGGTGGTGCAACAAAACCTTGAGGACGGTTTGGCGCTGTTTGATTGTAAGCAATTTGATGTGGTGGTGTTGTCGCAGACCTTACAGGCCATGGTCAATACCGAGCATATTCTTAAGGAAATGGCGCGGGTGGCGGATTATGGTATCGTGTCCTTTCCGAATTTTGGTCACTGGACTCACTGGTGGTCGATTTTTCAGGGCCGCATGCCGGTCACGGGGCAAATGCCTTATGAGTGGTATAACACGCCAAATATCCACCTTTGTACGCTCAAGGACTTTGAGGATTTAGCCGAGCGCTTAGGTTTGCATATCATCAAGCGCTCTACTTATAACAATGGCAAAGAAGTCGATTTCTTACCGAGTTGGCGCAGTTCCCTAGCTGTTTATTATTTTAAAACACCTCGCGCACTCGCCGGGTCGCCGGCAGCAGAGACGACAGAACGTTCTGCTGCCTAAGGAATCAGTGTGTTTTACAAGTATATACAGCCCTATCTAAGTCCTCGCGTTTTGCCATTGTTTTTGTTAGGTATTGCCAGTGGCTTACCTTTAGCATTGTCAGGCGGTACCTTTCAAGCTTGGGCGACAGTCTCCGATGTGTCTCTGCAGCAGATTGGCTTTTTGACTTTGGTAGGGATGGCATATACCTTTAAGTTTTTATGGGCACCTTTTATTGACCGCTATGTGCCACCGTTTATGGGGCGTAGACGAGGCTGGATGGCTTTAACTCAGCTTGGATTGGCTGGCGTGCTAGTGATGATGGGTTGGTTGAATCCGGCTGAGCATCTGTTGTTGTTAGCTTTGTTGGCAACGCTGCTAGCTTTTTTATCAGCGACCCAAGACATTGCTTTTGATGCTTATAGTACCGAGGTTTTACCACCGGATGAGCGGGCAGCGGGGGCGGCGATCCGTACTCTAGGCTATCGCGTCGGCATGATCATCTCCGGTGGTTTGGCTTTGATTATTGCTCCTTTATGGTTGGGTTGGGGCGGTACCTATATGTTTATGGGCTTGATCATGGCGGCCTGTGCGGTGGTCAGTTTTTTAGCTCCGGAGCCTGGGGAGGTGCAAAAACCACGTAGTCTAGAAGAGGCTTTTGTATTGCCCTTTAAGGAATTCTTTTCGCGTCCTGAAGCTTGGGCCTTGCTGCTCCTGATTGTTTTTTATAAATTAGGTGACGCCTTTGCCGGTGCCTTATCGACCACTTTCTTAATCCGTGGTGCCGGCTTTGCCCCGGAACTGATAGGTACAGTGAATAAGATTTTAGCGGTCATTGCGACAATTATCGGTGCTCTGATCGGTGGCTCCCTGATGAGTCAATGGGGTACTTACCGTGCCTTGATGATCTTCGGTCTGTTACAGGCCGTGTCAAATTTCGGTTATTACGTGGTCGCCATGTTGCCAGGCAATGTCCCGATCATGGCGATCGCAGTGGGGATTGAAAATATCTGTGGCGGCTTGGGAACGGCCGCCTTTGTGGCGCTTGTGATGGGGCTGTGTGATATACGTTACACAGCGACTCAGTTTGCCCTATTAACCGCCTTGGCCAGCGTGGGCCGTGTCTTTTTAGCGGGGCCCTTGACACCACCTCTGGTTGAAGCCTTTGGTTGGCCGACCTTCTATTTGCTTACCGTTGTGATTGCTTTCCCCGGTTTGTTCCTGCTTTGGCTTTATCGCGATCGTATTAAACGCATTGATGACAATAAAGCAACAGCTGAAACAAGTGAAGACGCTGCATCGCTTGATACTTAAAGCATAGGACAAACCCTTAGTTTTACTGAATCAGAGCGAGTTTATGTTTTTAAAAAGCTACCACTTGTTATAAAATGACACAAGTGAGTAATGTTCAAGCTTTAAGCTATTGAAGTGCTTAGTTTCTTCGCATAGCTTAAGTCTTGTTCATCGACTTCTCAGTCAACTCATGTCATTTGTTTCTTTTTTGGAGCGTAAACATGAACTCAGTCATTATTTTGATTCTAGGTTTGGTGTTGATGTCGCTCGGGTACTTTGTGTACGCGCGCTTTATCTCCCAAAAAATTCTATCTCTTGACCCCGACTATAAAACTCCTGCCCACGAGTTTAATGACGGGGTCGATTTTGTGCCAACTAATAAGTATGTACTTTGGGGCCATCACTTTACTTCAGTGGCGGGAGCAGCACCCATTGTTGGTCCTGCGATTGCAGTGATTTGGGGTTGGGTCCCGGCTTTCTTGTGGGTGGTTTTCGGTACTATCTTCTTTGCTGGCGTTCACGATATGTCCGCAGTTTGGGCGAGCGTGCGCAATAAGGGTTTATCCATTGGTGCGGTCTCAGGTATTGTGATTAGCAAACGTGCCCGTGTTCTTTTTTCAGTGGTGATTTTCTTATTGCTATTGATGGTTAACGCGGTCTTTGCCGTGGTAATCGCCGGTATGATGATTAATACACCGTCCTCGGTAGTGCCTGTCTGGGGAGCCTTAGTTGTGGCCTTCTTTATCGGTCAGTCAATTTATCGCTGGAAGCTAAATCTACCGTTGGTGTCGTTGATTGGTGTCGTCGCCCTGTATATATTGATCTACATTGGTCCCATGGTACCGGTTGCTCTACCTGATAGCATGATTGGTTTACCAGCTAATGCTTGGTGGATTATCTTCCTCTTTGTTTATGCAGCCATCGCTTCAATGCTACCGGTCTGGATGTTGTTGCAGCCTCGTGACTACATTAATGGCTTGCAGCTATTTGTCGGTTTGTTCGTTCTGTATATCTCCTTCTTGATTGTGCAACCGACCATTGTGGCACCGGCGTTTAACCCGGATGTTCCGCCAGGTACGCCACCGATTATGCCTCTGTTATTTGTGACCATTGCCTGCGGTGCAATATCCGGTTTCCACGGTCTGGTCTCCACCGGTACTTCCTCTAAGCAACTCAACAAAGAAACTGACGCTCGTTTTGTCGGTTACTTCGGGGCGGTTGGTGAGGGTATGTTAGCGCTCGCATCAATTCTGGCAGCGACTGCCGGTTTCGCTACCTTAGTTGACTGGCAAACTGTTTACTATAGCTTTGGCCAAGGTGGTGCAGGGGCCTTTATTAAAGGTGGCGCCAGTGTAATGCACGAGGGTCTTGGTATTAGTCCTGAATTGTCAGCTACCATGCTGACGGTGATGGCTGCGTTGTTTGCGGGTACTACCATGGATACGGGGGTGCGTTTACAGCGCTATATCTTCCAAGAATGGGGCGAGCAGTACAATATCAAGAGCTTCCAAAATGGCTCTATAGCAACCTTGCTAGCTGTCGGTACGTGTGTGCTGCTTGCTTTCGGTGCCGGCGGATTAAGTGGCGATGGCGGCATGAAAATCTGGCCTTTATTCGGTACCACTAACCAAATTATGGCGGGCTTAACACTGTTAGTCGTGAGTGTGATGCTATTAAAAGCCGGCCGTAGAGTTTGGTTTACTCTAATCCCAATGGTGTTTTTATTATTCATGACTGTGATTGCTTTATTGTTGCAATTAAAGCAGTTCTATGATGAGGGTAACTGGTTACTCATCACCATGGATATTATTATTTTAGTTTGTTCGGTTTTAGTAATTCTTGAGAGTGTTGCAACTCTTAAGCGCTACTGGCCTAAAAAAGGCGATATTGTTCGAAGCTAAATCTAAAGAGTAAATCATCAACATAAGCCTTGCACTCTGTCATGGGTCAAGGCTTATGTTGTCAATAGGAGGTTGATCATGTCTTTTAAAGAAAAAATCAACGCATTTTTTGACGGACTGGATGAGTTTTATCATGCGCCGTATCGACAAACCTTGAGTCGCGCTTATCGAGATGAGCAGGACTTGTTTATGTTAATTGTCTTTGCCGAAAGTCTCGGAGTTCCTAATAGCATGACCTACTATACGATGGAATTACAGCCGCTATTGATGGAGGAATTCCACGAATGGCATTTGCGCATGGGGATGGAGCATTCACCCATGGATCGTTTTGGTTGTTGCTAGTTTTTGATTGGATACACTATGGATGAATTATTAAAAGACCTCTCAAATAAATCAGTTATTTTTGTCGGTGGTAAAGGCGGGGTTGGTAAGACCACTCATGCCGCTTCACTGGCAGCGCGCCTAGCAGCATCTGGCAAAAAGGTACTGATTATTTCCACTGACCCGGCGCATAGTTTAGGTGATGTGCTTAATACGGAGTTGAGTGGGGAGATCACTCAGCTCACCGACAATCTGTCTGCGCTTGAAATGAGTCCACACAAGATGGTCGATGAGCATTTTGCCCAAGTCATCACTACCATCAAAGCCTATGCGCGTCCCGAGATGTTACCTAAACTGAAAGAGCATATCGAAGCCTCTAAAAGCTCTCCGGGCGCAGAGGAAGCAGCGATGTTGGAGGCGATGTGCAATTATATTGTGCATGCTCCTGCGATGGGTTATGAGCATGTGGTCTTTGATACGGCACCGACCGGTCATACTTTGCGTTTACTCGAACTGCCTAAGTTGATGAATGCTTGGACCGAGGGCCTCATGAGTCAGCAAGGTCGTCAGCAAAAAATGCGTGAAGCAGCCAAGCCTTTTTGGGACAAGAAGAACGTCGAGCAAACGGCCTTGATGAGTGATGAAAAAGACAGTCGTTGGCAGCAAGCGTTGGACATCCTCAAAAAGCGTCAAAGTTTGTTTCACAAGGCCGGACATATTCTTGATAATCAGGAGAAGTGCAGTATTGTGTTAGTGATGATTCCGGAGATGTTGCCTTTAGCGGAAACGCGTCGAGCCGTGCATCAGTTGGCACATTTTAATATGCCATGTCGTCATTTGATTATTAATCAGGTGTTACCTGAACCCGAGACGGATAATGCATTTTGGCAGAGTCGTTATGCTCGCCAAGCGAGTATTCTTGAGGCCATCGAAAAGGATTTTCCTAAACAAGATCGTTATTACTACGGCTTGCAGGCAAAGGATATTCGTGGACTTGAGGCCTTAAAGGATTTCGGCGCCAGCGCTACTAAACACACGACTGTGCTTTAACTCGGTAGACATGCTAACAGCAGCTTAAAGCAGGGTGGCGTTGCTTGTATCCCATCCTGCGTGATTAATTGATGTTGACCCTAGCGACCACCGTAAAGCTGGCGATGAATCTTGACGGCGCGCGCCTGCATCTTGCAGATAGTCTGCAGTGGCAGACTTTTACCTACGCAGAGGCCGCTGTGATCCTTAACCGGTTGCTTCATCACGGCTTGCATCACTTCAGCGGTTGAGACCGCATCAAAGACCGCACTATGTCGATTGGGATTGTTAATCTGAAAATATTTAGTCCAGAAATCCAAGTTTTGACGCTTAGTTGCAACCGTAGGTAGAAACATCGGCGCAATAAACGCCACATCTAACCAAATATGCTGCTTGAGTTCGATGCCTAAATACTGCTTTAAGGCCTTATCCAGCATGGGTTGGTCGAAACCGACATGATAAACAATCAAAGGCGCTTTGCCCATATACTCCAAGAATTGCATAAGCGCTTCTGCTGGGTCGATGCCTGAGCGTTGATCACTGTCACCAATATGATGGATAAGGATATTTTCCTTGCTGCTACTTTGATCTTGTCGCAAAATAATTTGAAAGGAATCACCAAGCGGTATCAGACCGTTTTGTAGACGACATGCGCCGATAGCAATTAGATGATCATTTTTAAATGAAAAACCGCTGGTTTCTAAATCCAAAACCACACAATCCGTATTAATAAAGGGCCTACTCAAGTCCGGACTCGGCAGATTCTGCCAATGCTCAAGCCTACTTTTAATATCCGCACTAAGGATCGGCACCGAGTCAGTGTTATTAGACTTAAAAAGTGATGAGAGTGATTGTAGAAATGACATATCAATCCCTTTAGAGTCTATATTTATGAGCCAGAGTGTTTTGAATATTACGCATCAAGCGAAAGCCCTCTCTTAACACTCGGGTACTTAAAGCATTGAGTTGTTTGGGGTCGATATTATTACTGAGCTCAAGACCCTTGTCCTCTAACTCAAAGTGAAGCTTCATGCGAATCAACTGAATAAAGGCAAAGGTATCTATACAGCCTTGCAATTGCTTTTTTTGCAGATCAGACTTGTCCATGACAGCAGTCAGTCGTTCCAATGTATTCGTGGCGGTAGCGCCGTGTTCCAGAGCCAAAATACGGGCGATATCAACAATAATGGCAGCACCATTGAATTTTAAATTGATGGTGCCATCGTCTCGTGTCGAGAAGTCTTTGATTAAGCCCAAAGGCGGGCGATTCCGCAGCGCATTTTGAGTCAGGAAGCGGAGGAATAAATCCTGACTAGCGGTATACTGAGTTAACCAGTTTCTTAATTGCTCAGCTAGGGTGATGTTGCCGGCGATCCCTTTAAAATCAAAGAAAATAGTGGCATTTAATAGCGCTTCCGGGTCCGGGTTGTTAATCCATTGGCTAAAGCGTTGTCTCCACTCAGCATCACTCAGGCAGCACTCAGGATTCATGGCCATGATGTTGCCGGTGCAAAGCGGGAAACCCAGCTTATCCAGATCATGATTTACATCTTTAGCAAAAGCCAGTAGGGTAGCGCGTGTGTGAGCACGATTATCCGTATCCTTGAAGATAATGCCATTGTCCTGATCGGTATAAAATAACTGCTCTTCACGTCCTTCAGAGCCCATCGCTATCCAAGCAAAATCAATGTTTTCGACTTCAGGGTGATCCTTGAAGCGTAAATTAATAACAGAGCGAACAATTCGATCATTTAAGTGTGAAGTAAGGTGTGTTAGTTGATCAATGGCGACACCTTGAGCCATCATGTTTTTAGCTAAATTTTTAATCTGAACGAGACTTAGACTTAAATCATCTAGGTTTTTTGCGGTTTCAATGCCTTGAGCAATATCTGTCAGGCCGATGCGTTGCAGTGCAAAGAGGTCACGCTCTGAAATCACGCCGAGTAATTTTTTATTATCGTCAATCACAAAAATATGTCTAAAGCCATGTTTAGCCATAATTAAGGCGGCCTCATAAGCCAAGTCATTGCTGTTTAAGGCAATCGGGTTGGGAGTCATAAAATCATAGATAGGCCGATCCAGATCAGCCTCCGGAAGCGCGACGCGACGTAGTACGTCATTAAGTGTAAAGATCCCCAAGGGCTGTTTGTCTTCGTTGACAATAGCCATTGAGCCGATATAAGTCTCAGCCAAAATGGTCAGCACATCTCTTAAAGGCTTTTCAGGGCCGCAAGTAATGACTTCGCGCTTAAGCACTTCACCGAGCTCAAGCGATAAGGGTTGCTCGCTAGTTTGCGAATGGGTTTGCTGATTGTGAATCATGCGCTTGGATTCTTCCAGCAAAGACGCGAGACGAGCCTCACAAAAGCTTCTAAAGACCGGACACTCATCGCGGAGGCGGTGGAAAATCTCAGCCGGCACTTGATAAACAAAACTATCGGCAATGGCGATAAATCGAATGGTATTCGGTTGATTAGAAATTAACGGACCGTAGGGAAAGGCATCGCCTTCCTCATACTCAAAGACATTTTTATGGTTTTTTGCTTCTTTGCCGACTAGTTCGCTTTCAACAAAGCCTTGCTTAATAATGATAAAAGTGTCGGGAGGGCCATCTTCAGTAATATCCAAGATAACTTCGCCAGCTTTAAAGTAGTTGGTTTCGCAATGCTTAGCAAGTAACTCCAAAAACGGCATCTCCATTTTCTGAAACGGATAAAATTGCTGTAAATGATTGATCGTTGCACGAATTACATCATCCATGGCCCACCTCAATTAATAATTAATATCTGAATTGTTTGGCTGTCTTAAGTGCAAAAAAGCGTAACCAGTAATTTGTAGACTGGTTACGCTTGTTGCTTAAGCAGAAGCCCCTGCAACAAGGCAGGGGGCAGAGACCGGCGTTTAGTGGCGCCGAGCGCCTTGCCAGTGCTTGTTACTACTAGTCATTGTCAGCGCCGCGATAGCGTTTGTACGGCAAGACATTCCAGCAGCGTTCGTCAAGCGTTGTGGTGTCTAGTGCTGACGGGGCATCACGTAGCAACTTCTGAGCAACCTCTAACTCATGCTCGACTTCGGCACGGTCTTGATACATGAACTCATCAGAGGTGGTCTCAGGTGCAAGTGCTAATTTCTCCTCTAAGTCAGAGATAGTGCGCTCTTGCATACGAGCCATATCGCGACGAGCATCACCACGCCAGGCAGGCTGCAAGGTGCGGTTATGGTCAAGTAGTGCTGTGTACTCACCGTAAACATCTTTGTAGATATCCGTTGAGTGGTAACGAGCATCAAATGTTGCTTGCTCCAGATCGAGTAGGGTCAAGTCCTCAACTTTTAAAGGCACCGGACGCTCAGAACCGCCTAAACGGGTGTAGTGAGTATAGTAAGGGTACATACTTTTAATCACACTACCTACTGATAAGAGAGCTTTGCCCTCATTATCTACACCCTTAGGCTGTACGCCTTGCATAGCAGCGAGTGCAGATTCAGGGCGAATAACTTCTTTAGGAGGGACGAAACCGTAGCGCAACATCTCGCGAATACCGGTACCCGAAATGTTCAAGCGGAAGCGCTCGTCATGTGGACAGCTGTGCGGTGTCGCATGGCTAGCACAACGGGTGCAATAGAAGACTTCGTGGAAGAAGCGAACATCGATACCCATCTCTTCAGGCGTGTACTCATCGAAGATACTGTGCGCTGCGTACTTATCGTAGTAACTACCGGTACCCGCATGGTCACGACCGATTAGGGCGTGAGTACAACCGTAGTTTTTCATCAGTAAGACGTGTAGAACGGCTTCACGTGGGCCTGCAAAAATATAGGTCACACGTAGTGGCCCTAAAATGGCGCGCTCTTTTGGATAGTAAGTATCAAGTACGTTACGATAAGCCAACATACGGTACTCATGGCGCACGTACTCACGCTTAGCCATCTCAACTAGCGGCTGTAAGAAAACGCCGTCAACCTCTTCGAGGGCATTGCGGTGAATGTACTCGTGACCACGGTGTAATGGGTTCGCACCGGTAATAAAGCCGGCTACGCTATTGAAGCCACGCTCTTCGTAGAACATTTTCCAAGTGTCTCTAGGCTCTAGACGTAACTTCTCGAAAGGACCCCAATCGGCGCGTTGCAATAAATGTAAGGTACCGCCGAGTGATTTGTTACCCATACGACGATGGATCGAGTCAACGCCCGGGTGATTGCGATCAGTTGTGCCGAATAAGCTCTGAGCACGGTGCTCTTTATCGTAATCAAAAATATCCTCAATAGCTAAAATAGCGACGGGTTCATTTGAAGAGTCGGTCAAAGCGACTTCACCGCCTACTTTAAGCTCAGCAATAACTTGTGAGTTGCGCTCACCGATAGGTGCAAAGCTGATTGGTACCGGCCAGATGGTGCCGTCTTTGAGGCGACCGCTTGCGAGGACGGATAGGTAATCGTCTTCTTTCATGAAGCCCTTGATCGGCGATAATACGCCGGTACAAATCATCTCAATCGTGATGACCGCTTCTAAGTCGACACGAATACTCGGTAGAGAACGCGCACGCTCGATTTCAGAGGCGCGCTTTTCCTCCGGTACTATCTGGTTAACTAACACACCACCGTGAGGTTTTTGAGGGTATTTGTCAAAGTTTAAGTCTGAATTAGCCATAATGTCTCCATGGTTTTTTTGCTTCAATTAACAAAGTTTTAAATTCTGATGTTTTTAGAGCTCGTGTTGATGATTTGATTATGGATTAAGCTCTAAAAGAAAGAACTTATCGATAACACTAACTAAAAGTGTAAAAGTTAGTAAAACCAGTGAGCTTTTATTATCATGACTATAATATACATCCAAAAAGCGCTTAAAAAGATAAGACGCTACTAAAGTAGGAGGGCATATGTCCCCAACATGGGTCATTTTGGCGTCATTTGTTTATTTAGCTATTTTGTTCGGAATAGCTTGGATCGGTGATCGTTACCCTTTATATGAAAAGCGCCCTTGGCTAAGGCCTGCTGTTTATAGTCTGGCTTTGGCGGTTTACTGTTCATCATGGACTTTCTATGGTGCGGTAGGGAGTGCTGTGCGTTATGGTTGGAGCTATGTACCGATTTACTTAGGGCCATTTCTGCTCTTTGTTTTTTTCGGTCGCTTTCTTGAGCGTCTAGCGCTGGCGGCTCAGACGCAGAAGATCGTTTCTATCTCTGACTTTATGGCCAGTCGATACGAGCGCTCCCAACGTTTGGCCGGACTGGTCACTATTGTTGCGTTGATTGCGGTGGTACCTTATTTAGCCTTGCAGTTTAAGGCGGTGACCATGAGTATCGGGGTTTTTATCGGTCAGGAGATTTCCACTATTGTTTTTGGTGATCCGGCACTTTATGTAGCGGCTTTAATGGCCTTGTTTGTGATTGTATTCGGTACGCGTCAGGCTGATGCGACTGAACACCGCCCTGGCCTGATGTTAGCCATCGCTTTTGAGTCGTTGGTTAAGCTAATTGCCTTGATCGCGGTCGGTGTTTTCGCTTTTATGTGGGCCAATGCTGAAAATCTAAATGCGACAGGAGCGCTTCAAACCCTGACTCAACACACCAGTTCAATGAGTTTTGTGGGACAGACCTTATTGGCTTTTGCTGCCGTGGTTTGTTTGCCGCGTCAATTCCATGTGGCTATCGTTGAGTGCGGTGATGTGCGCGATATTCGTTATGCGCGTTGGATGTTTTGTCTTTATTTGGTGTTGATCGCTTTGATGGTCTTGCCAATAGCCGTGGTGTCACTCAATATTTTTGGCGATACGGCAGCCGGTGCGGTGGATAGTTATGTCTTAGTTCTGCCACTCCATAAAGAGCAAACCACCTTGGCATTATTGGTTTATATCGGTGGATTCTCCGCTGCGACAGGCATGATGATTGTGACCAGTGTGGCCTTAGCAACCATGGTGAGTAATGACTTAATTATGCCGTTTTTACTTCGTCGTGGTTGGGCTGATGGTGGCCACAGCGATTATTCAAAGTCCTTGTTATGGATGCGGCGGGCCGCGGTTTTTATTTTGGTCATGGCGGCTTACGGTTATCATGCCGGAACCGGCTCTGAAACGGCCTTATCAGCTTATGGCTTAATGGCATTTGCTGCGGTAGTGCAGTTTGCGCCCGGCTTAATTGGTGGTTTAAGCTGGATGGGTGCCAGTCGTCGTGGTGTGGAGGCGGGCTTGGCAGTGGGTTCTCTGGTCTGGGCTTATACCTTGCTGCTACCGTCTTTGGCAGACTTTGGTTGGTTTTCCGGCGATTGGGTTGAAAGCGGGCCTTTCGGCATAGACTGGTTGATGCCGCACCAACTTTTCGGCTTGGGTGGCATGGATCCTTTAACCCACGGTACCTTTTGGTCATTACTGTTTAATACCAGTTTTTTCCTGATTTTCTCCTTGATCAAAGCCCCTAGCCTAGGCGAAAGGTTAAGAGCGCGACCTTTCTTGGAGCCTTATGCGCAACATCGTAGTCTCGAATCCATGAACGTGCCGAGTAATTTATTGGTTCAAGACTTGCTAGTGATTAGCGGGCGTATTGTCGGTGAGGCCAAAGCGACGTGGTCATTTGAGAGTCATGCCAAAGAAAGGGAGCAGGAGCTCAGCAAGGATTTACGAGCGGATGCCCAATGGATTCAATTTGCTGAGCTGATGTTAGCTGCGGTGGTTGGTGCTGCGTCAGCTAGATTGGTCTTAAGTAGCGCCTTACGTGGCTCAGGGGTTGAGGTTGATGCGATTGTTTCGGTGTTGGATGAGGCGCGACAGGAGCTAAGTTTTAATCGCGATGTTCTAGTCTCTACCTTAGAAAATCTTGAGCAAGGCATTAGTGTGGTTGATGCGGATATGTGTCTGGTGGCTTGGAATCAGCGCTACGAAGAATTTCTGGATATTCCCCTCAGAATGTTGCGTGTCGGTCAACCGGTTGCGGAGATTATGCATTTTAATGCGGAACGTGGCAGATTGCGTATGGTCGACGGCGTCAATGTGACTGAATCGATTGAGCGCCGCCTGAATTATATGCTTGAAGGGCGTTCTTATTCAGCGCAACGTATCATTGGCGAGGGGCAAGTCATTCAGTTGCGTGGTCGACCACTGCCGGGCGGTGGCTATGTCACCAGTTACACCGATGTCACCGAGTTCAAGCGAGTTGAAAAGGAATTGCTGGAAATTAACGTGCATTTGGAGCAACGCGTTGCTGAACGCACCGAAGAGGCTGAAAAAGCTCAGCAATCACGCAGTTATTTCTTGACCGCAGTGAGTCACGACGTTCTGCAGCCAATCAACGCCGCGAGACTCTTTGCTTCCGCTTTGCATGACTCGTCGGAAGATGTTGAGGAGATGCGTCATTTGGCAGAACGAGTGGACACCTCATTGCGCGCTGCAGAGGAATTGTTAGAGGGTTTGTTGGATGTTTCTCAACTTGATTCGGGCGGTTTGCAAGCCGAAATCCAGGTCTTTAATGCCAAAGAATTATTAGAAGATTTGTATCAACAATATGCACCATCAGCCAAGCGCCGGAAGCTTCGCTTAAGTGTTTATATGCGACCGGTCTATGTGCGTAGTGATATGCGTTTATTGCGTCGTATTTTGCAGAATTTCTTGGCTAATGCCTTGCGTTACACGCAAGAAGGTCGGATTATACTGGGTGGTCGGGTACGTGGTAATGAGATTGAATTTCAGGTTTGGGATAGTGGACAGGGAATTCCTAACAATCACTTAGAAAGAATATTTGACGAGTTCCAACGCTATGAGCAAAATTTTGATTGGGGTGAGCGTGGTTTAGGCTTGGGCCTGTCTATTTGTCAGCGTATATCAGTGTTATTGGAGCATCAGTTAGCGGTGCGCTCTGAGGTCGGCAAGGGCAGTATGTTCAGTGTCAGAGTGCCGATTGCTTCCAAAGAGGAGGCGGTTAGACCTAACCAGATCCTGAAGACAAGTTCCGATCTACCTTTGGCAGGCATGCGCGTTCTCTGTCTGGATAATGACGTAGAAATTATTCGCGGTATGCAGATCCTATTAGGTCAGTGGGGTGTTGTGGTGATTACGGCAACAACCATTGATGAAGCTTTAGTTAAGATGGCGCAAAAACCGCATGTGTTGTTAGCTGATTATCATTTGCATGATCGCTTGGATGGGCTGGATAGTCTGGATGCCTTACGTGAGAATGCGCGCTATCTGCATGGTGCCTTATTAACCGCCGATGGCAGCGATGAGTTGCGTAAAAAAGCCAGACAACGTGGCTATCTAGTACTGACGAAACCAATAAAGCCGGCTAGATTACGAGCCTTTTTGTCAGCTCAATATGAAAGTACCAAACCGAAGTTTGATGATTCTGTTTTGAAATAGCGTTTAGTCGCTTAGGATTAGCAAGGCCTGAGAGGGGGCCACTGCAAGTTGGTGATTATTTTGCGGCTCTAAATAGACACAGTTATTTTAGGCGTTTAGTCGCCTAGAAATTCTTGTAGATCACTTTCGCCCTTGCTCTGCAAATCAAGTTCATACGCCAGAAGTACTGCTTGAGTACGATTGCTCACCCCGAGCTTACGCAAAATAGCGGTCATATGAGTCTTAATCGTGGTTTCTGAAACCCCCAAATCATAGGCGATTTGCTTATTTAAACGACCGCGAGTGACCATTTGGAGTACGCGAAATTGTTGAGGTGTGAGCTCACTGACTAATTTGGCGGCTTCTTTTTCCTTGAGAGTGACAGCCGGTGTTTTCCGAGCATTTTGTGGCAACCAGATCTCACCCGAGAGGATTTGATCGATGGCGCTACAGAGTGTATCGATATCGGCTGACTTGGGGATATAACCCATAGCGCCGTGATCTACGGCTCTGCGCATCAAGGTGGGATCCTCGTGTGCAGAAATAATAGCAATGGGTAATTGAGGGTGATGAGAACGCAAAAACACGAGCGAACTGTAGCCCTCGGCTCCTGGCATATTTAAGTCCAACAATAATAAATCCGCATCTGCGTGATCATCGACTAAAGCAAAAAGCGAGTCTGAATTTTCAGCTTCGTAAATTTTAGTGTTGGGATAATGCTTGGAAATAAGGCCTCGTAATGCCTCACGAAATAATGGATGGTCATCAGCTATCAATAATTCGTTCATCTAAAACCCCAAATATACAAAAGGGGGTCTACTAAGAGACCCCCTTTATTATAGGCACATTTATTAAATTAAATGTGAGGTTTTAGCGATAGCAAAATTAGTGAGCTTCTGCCTTGCTGATACCGAGACCGGTCTGAGAGCGTACGCTTAGTGCATCGAAAGCCGCTTTTTCAGCTTCAGCATCGGCGCTCTTATCAGTAATAGAGAAGAACCAGATTGAGATAAACGCTAATGGGATAGAAAGAATACCCGGGTTAGGGAATGGTGTGATTGGCTCAGCAAAGCCAAATACATCAACCCAAACCGTCTTACTCAATACAACCCATACCGTTGCTGTGATTAACCCGATGAAGCCGCCGATAGTGGCACCGCGAGTAGTACAACCACGCCAAGAAATAGATAAAACCAATACCGGGAAGTTAGAGCTTGCAGCAATCGCAAAGGCTAAACCAACCATGAAGGCAACGTTTTGGTTCTCAAACACGATACCTAAAATAATCGCTAGGACACCTAGGCCGATAGAAGATAGGCGTGATAAGCGCATTTTCTGCTCTTCGGTAACATTGCCTTTAGCGATAACGTTGTCGTATAAGTCATGAGAAATGGCTGCCGCACCGGCTAGAGATAGACCAGCTACTACCGCAACAATGGTTGCAAAGGTAACTGCCGCCAAGAAGCCTAGTAATAACTCACCGCCCACTGCGCTAGCTAAGTGAACCGCTACCATGTTCGTGCCACCGATAAGGTCTTTGATTAGGTCGAAGTTACCGTCAGGACCACGGTTGAATAACTCAGGGTTTTGGCTCAAGAACCAGATAGCACCGAAACCGATGATGAAGGTCAAGAGATAGAAGTAACCGATAAAGCTACTAGCCCAAATCACAGACTTACGAGCTTCTTGAGCGTTAGCTACCGTAAAGAAGCGCATCAAGATGTGCGGTAAACCCGCTGTACCTAAAGCTAGGGCTAAACCGAGTGATAAGGCATTAATTGGATTAGAAATTAAACTGTCACCCGGTGCCAAAATACTACGACCATCGCGGTGAATCTCAACGGCTTTTTCTAACATGAAGTCGATGTTGAAATTAAAGCCTTTAAGTACCAAGAAGGTCATTAAAGTAGCACCAAATAGCATGAGTACGGCTTTAATGATTTGTACCCAGGTCGTGGCAGTCATACCACCAAAGGCCACGTAGACCATCATAAGGGCACCAACAATCACGACAGCTAATTTGTAGTTAATACCGAATAGCAAGACGATTAGCTTACCGGCACCAACCATTTGAGCAATCAAGTATAAACAGATGATGAGTAGTGAAGCACTAGCTGCTAGGGTACGCATTTGTGTTTGCTTTAAACGGAAAGCAGTAACGTCGGCGAAGTTGTACTTACCCAGGTTACGTAAACGCTCAGCGATTAAGAACATCACAGTTGGCCAACCGAACATAAAGCCGATGGCGTAAACCATGCCGTCGAAACCGCTCACATATACCATACCGGCAATCCCTAAGAAGGACGCTGCGGATAGGTAATCACCGGCAATCGCTAGGCCGTTTTGGAAACCTGAAATACCACCACCGGCGGTGTAGAAGTCTGAAGTTGATTGAGTTCGGCGAGCAGCCCACCAAGTAATACCCATGGTGGCCACAATAAAGGCCAAGAACATGATGATTGCAGGCTTACTAGGGCCGGCCGTAGCGGCGTGAGCTAAAGAGCTGGAGCCGGCTAAAAGAAAGAGGGTCGTAAATAACTTGCTCATTCTTGAACCTCCTTGAGAACTTCTTTAAGCAAAGGGTCGATGGTTCTGTTACAAATGATGGTGTACAGAACGATCATAATACTGGCGCTCACAAGCACTAAAGTACCTAATGCCACACCAACACTCATGGTCATATTGCCAATAGGTTGCTGCATCAAATTATTCGCAAAGGCGACTAAGAAGATGAAGCCGGCATAAACCACCAGCATGATAATAAAGAACGTATTATTAATACGGTTCCTTTTTTGTACCAACTCCTGATACTTAGGACTGGCTATCAGCTTGGCGACATGGTCGCTAGAAGTAGTCATAATTGTCTCCTGGGTAATAGTTATTGTTTTGTATAGTGTTTTAATTGATGGTTGAACTATTGCTATTAGCAATAAAAGGCGCTCTAATAGCACACTGATGATTAATATACTTTTAGTTGCCATTTTTTTATACAAGACTTTGGTATTAGACTTAAAGTAAACTCTCTCCAAAGCTAGTAAATACGTAGCTTACAGGAAATAACAGGGTAAACGCTATAGGGGTTTAAGATGAGTAGTAACTTTGAACTTGATAAAGCCGGAATTGATGAAATTGTGAGTTTCTTGGCAAGAGACTTTCCGCAAATGCCGGTGGAGGTAATTCGTGTCGGTGACGGCGAAGCGCGAGTCCGCCATATCGTTACCGCGAAGGATTTGCGTCCCGGCGGCACAATCTCCGGTCCGTGCATGATGGGCTTGGCTGACGTGGCACTTTATATCGCTATTTTGGGTGAAATCGGTATTGTGCCTTTAGCAGTCACGACCAATTTAAATGTGTCTTTTCTAAGAAAACCTGATGGTGAAAAAAATCTGATTGCTGATTGTCGACTGTTGAAACTTGGCCGTACGCTGGCAGTAGGTGAGGTCTACATTTATTCGGAGGGTCAGGAGGATAAGGCAGTGTGTCATGTGGTTGGGACTTATGCGATTCCGCAGAGTAGGTGAGTCAGCGTGCGAGAACAGGGTGATTAAGAATGAAATATGATGAAGTGATGCAAGCCACAATACTCTTGTTTCATAAGAAAACACGTCCTGTTCGTTATGAGTTGCTGAAAGAATTGGGTCTGACTGCACAGTAATTTAATCTTAAAGCAACGTTCCCACAAAGTGAATAATCACACCTACCAAGCCACCAATGATCGTGCCATTAATGCGAATGTATTGCAGGTCTTTGCCGACTTCCAACTCCAAGGTGCGGTTCAATCTATCGGCTTCCCAATTACCGACGGTGGAGCTGATAAATTGTGCGATTAAATGGCGGTTTTTACGGAAATATCGATAAGTTGTTTTGTGAATCCAAGGATCCAGTTTTTCTTGTAAGGTGTTGCTTTGTTGAAGCTCGTCAGCGAATTTAGCGATCTGTCGTCTCAAGTGTTTATGCAGCACCGACTCCTCACCATCAACTGCAGTGTTAGCAGTGTTTTTGATGGCATACCAGATGTCATAAGCAAAGCGCTCCAGTTTGTCGTCCTGAATAAACTCGTCTTTAAGAGAGTTTAGTTTTTCCTGCCATTCACGATTGTTTAGAATTTGCTGTCTCAACTCCCAAAGTTTTTGAGGCATTTCCCGATACACCGGGTGCTTGGGGTCATTTTCCATTTCCAATAAATAACTGATTAACGAAATGGTGATTTCCTTAGCAATTTTTCTATCGATAACATCCGGCACCAGTTTGTGGCTTTTTTCCTGCACCAATTCGTAAATATTTTTGTGGTTGTATACGATATAGTTTCTGATTTCGCGTGAAATGGTCGTGATTAGCGTTTGATGCCATTGTTTATCCAAGACAAAATCAATAGCCGTAGCGGCCACTTTATGCGCTTCCAGGCCCTCACTCATTGCCTTGATTTGCTTTTTGATAAAGGCAACGACTTCTCGGTCGTCCATTTTATGGAGCGTCTCCTGAATCAATTTGCTACTTTCGTGAACGACGACTTCTTGGGTTGTTTTTTTAGCTAACCAATCACCAACAACTTTAGAGGGCTGTAACTTCTCAATATAGGGTCGAACATTTTCGTCACTAAGAAATTTGTCGACAATAAATTCGCCTAAATTATCACCAATTTGATTTTTCTTTTTTCTAATAATATTGGTGTGCGGTATTTTTAAACCCAAGGGATGATGAAAAAGTGCCGTCACCGCATACCAATCTGCCAAAGCGCCCACCATGGCCGCTTCAGAAAAGGCACGTACATAAGCGAGCCAAGTCAGAGAATCAGTAGTTTGGTATGTGCTGCTGACAATAAAAACGACCGCCATCAGCACTAAAAGACCGGTGGCACGAGCTTTGTGGAAGCGTAATTGTTGCTCCTTGGTTTTTTGTTCGCTCATGGGTTGAATGGTTTGGAAATGACAAAAGTCTGTGAATTTGATCACTCACAGACTTTTAAGAGTTTAAATTTAAAAAGAACTAAACTTAATTTACCATGTCAGGACTTCACTATAGGTCGCGTCTGCTTTGGCGGTAAATTTCTGTTGCTTTTCAACGCCATTACTAATGGCCTTTACTTCATAAGTGCCAGGTGCTAATTGCAAATAAAGCAGCGGACCAACGTTATCGTCTTCGAAAATGATTTGTTGCTCAGCATCTAAGACTTGTACTTGGAGGTTATTCAAATAAGCGCGATCAGAGGCATTGGCAAAACTAAGTTGGGTATTGTAGTTCGCTTCGTGTTGACGCAATTGGTCAAGTTCCTCCTGACCAACGCCACCAGTTTGATAGCTGATCTGCTGATCATTTGTCGCTTGTCGTACTTGTGCATGACTTATGCTATAGGCACCTAGTACTAAACCAAAGCTAAGTGCCGAGGTCAATAAAACTCGTTGAATCTGCGCTTGGGTAGGGGCGATAATTTTCATCTACAACTCCTGTCTCTTTTAATTAGTGAATCCATTGTACGTATTGTGGACTCGGTTAAAAGTTAGGGATGATTGCTAATTTTGCTAAATTGTAAATCCTAGCCAAAGAATAAATAGGTCATGAAAATCGCGGCAACCACACCGGCTAATTCTGCGATTAAGGCGCAAGGTAAGGCGTGGCGGGTATTTTTAATGGCCACCGAACCAAAATACACCGCTAATACATAGAAAGTCGTCTCAGTCGATCCTTGGATAATGGCAGCGGCGCGAGCGGCAAAATCATCGGCACCACGGGCATTCATTAGTTCTACCATCAGGCCACGCGCCCCCGAACCACTCAGCGGTTTCATCAGCGCCACCGGTAGTGCCTCGACAAATCGACTATCAAAACCCAGACCCTCCACCACGAAACGGATGCCATTGACAATATAGTCCATGGTGCCTGAGCTTCTAAAGACAGAGACAGCCACCAGAATCGCTACCAAGTAAGGGATGATTTTTACCGCCACCTCAAACCCTTCTTTAGCACCTTCCACAAACGCCTCGTAGGCATTTATTTTTTTGACAAAAGCCATAAAAATAAAGGAAGTAAAAATACCAAAGAGTATGAGATTACCAAAGACCTTAGAAATGACATTAATTTCTTCGGGTTCTAAGGTCGTAAAGTAGATTAAGGTGCCAATCACTGCGACCGTCAGACCGCCTAGATAGAGCATCACGGTGCGATTAAAGAGATTGATTTTTTGATAAAAAGACACCACCAGTAAAGCCGTCAAGGTGGAGAAGAAGGTAGCGATCAGAATCGGCAAAAACACATCTGCTGGATAGAGCGCCCCGGCTTGTTGACGCAGTGCCAAGATTGAAATAGGCAGTAGCGTGAGGCTAGAGGCGTTAAGCGTAATGAACATGATCTGCGCATTGGTCGCCGTATCCGGATTGTTATTCAGTGTTTGCAGCTCTTTCATGGCCTTTAAACCCAATGGCGTAGCAGCATTGTCCAAACCCAGGGCATTGGCTGAGAAGTTCATCAAAATTGAGCCCATGGCAGGGTGGTTTTTCGGTATGCCTGGAAAGAGATGCTGGAAAAAGGGGTTCACCATGCGCGATAGTAAGTCGATCACGCCGGCTCTTTCACCGATTTTCATAATGCCGAGCGCAAAAGCCATAATGCCGATTAGACCAAGGGAAATAGAGGCGGCAGTTTGTGAGCTATCAAAAAGTGAATTGACAATATTTTGAAAGACATCGACATCACCACTGAGCAACTTGATTATTGCCACTCCGAAAGTGATGAAAAAGAAAAACATCCAGATTATGTTTAAAGCCATAATAAACTCCCGCCATTGTTTTGCTCATTATGCCTGATTCTTGATTCTTTAAGTATTAGGACAGACCTACAGGCAATGAATGGCTCCTGTTTATGCTAATTGCTACTTCTTAGTCACTAATTTTAGTAGACTAGTTAAATTGCAACATGTGTACGTAGAACAATGAAAACAATAGATTATTACAACAAGCATGCAGTAGATTTTGCGGAGTCTACGTTTGACGTAGATATGGAAAACTTGTACCTACCGTTTCTAGAGCGATTGCCATTTCCTGCTCGTATATTGGATTTGGGTTGTGGCTCAGGTCGAGATAGTCTGGCTTTCAAGAATAAAGGCTATCACGTTGAAGCCATCGATTATTCCGAAGCATTGGTTAAGCAGGCTACAGAACGCACCGGTATCCAGGTTAGGCATCAAAGTTTCTATGAACTGGATGAAATCGAAGTTTACGACGGTATTTGGGCATGTGCTTCACTGCTTCATTGCGAGCGCGAACGATTAATTGAAGTGCTCAATAAAATGTTGAGAGCAACCAAAACGAATGGCGTGATCTACATGTCATTTAAATATGGCGACAGCGATAGAGAAAAAGATGGCCGTTGCTTTACTGACTTAAATGAGCAGCAGGCCCAAGAAATACTAGAGAAATTAGCAAATGCTTCACTGTTAAAGCAATGGATCACGATGGATCAACGTCCTGATCGCCAAGAAGAGTGGTTAAATCTCTTGCTCAAAAAAACACAATAACGGATAGAAACATCTTATGTCCCAGTTTTATGAAATAGAACCATCACTAGAAAATTATTGGCGTGCCATTATTTTGTTTGGTCGTAATGTCGCGTCTTATAAATTTGCCTTAGCTAAATCTCTTTATGAGGTAAAGGATCTGGGCAATACCTTAGTGACTTTGGCTCAATTGGCTGAGCCATTTAGTCGACATATTTGTGAGCATTTGAAGTTGTCGAATAAACAGTCAACTTCAGCTTCGAGTAAATTTTTAGATACTTGTCGTGCTTATAATGCTGGCGCTCTAACACAAGCTGATCTAATTGAAACAACCGTGCAATCGGGTTTTAACAATGTGATTGATGCTTTTCATAATGTACATAATAGCGAGATTCCCAAGCGCTTTTTTGAGGATGCACGTAAAACTCAACAAGGTATTATTTTGACCGATGAGATATATCAGTTATTTGAACCGCAGCATGCTCAAGATTTGATTGATGAAACTGAAGCTAGATGGCGATTGGTTGAAACTGCTTGGGGCATGAGTTTGCCAAAGCAGTTAGTTCAAATTCAACACGATGATCATGGAATTTTGATTGCAGATAACAAGATTAGGCGAGTGAATGTGACATCAGCTAGAGCTGCTCTTAATGGCTATCAGAAAAGTCGTTGTTTTTATTGTTATGCACCCATCACTATTGCGGATTGCTTTGAGCTGTCGGCTGATGTGGATCACTTTTTTCCTCATAAATTACGAGAGTGTGATAATCAAAAACCTGTCAATGGCGTGGCTAATCTAGTCTTATCTTGCCCTGAATGCAATCGCGGCGTCAGAGGCAAATTTGATCAGTTACCTTCGGTTGACTTGTTAGAGCGTTTACATCATCGCAATGAATACCTGATAACGAGTCACCACCCCTTGCGAGAAACTTTAATTAGCCAAACTGGTTTTCAGGAAAAGGACAGGAGAAAATTCCTTCAAGATGCCTATAACTGTGCCACCTTACATATGGGTGCACATCAAAAATGGCAACCAACCCCTAGGGGTAGTGCCATTTTTTGATTTGATATATTACTGTGCTAAGAGGATTGGATTACTCAACTTGCGCTTCAGGCAAAATTTCAAATAGCACCTCTTTAGGACGACAAAGGCGCGTGCCATTAGCTGTTACTACCACCGGGCGATTCATCAGAATCGGCTCCTTAACCATCCAATCAAGTAACTCGTCATCTGACCATTTGGCGTTATTTAAGTCATTTTCTTGATAAATGGCTTCTTTTTGGCGCATAAAGTCGCGAATGGCTAGTCCCGAGTCCTGCACTAGTTTTTGTAGTACCTCTTTGCTTGGTGGTGTTTTGAGGTATTCGATAATCTCGACATCCTGACCGGTGTTTTTGATTAATTCGAGAGTGTTGCGCGATGTGCCGCAACGAGGGTTATGGTAAATCGTGATATGGCTCATAATATAAATTCTCTTAATTAAAAAATAGCGTGTTTCGATACATGAGATTTTGCTCAGAAACTCATTTAGCTATTTTAATCCTAGCATGTTTTGGAGCGATTTTAAGAGCCTAAGCTGACACTGGTTTTTTGCAAAACTTGACGTTACGTTAAGTGGATAGACGGTATAAATTTATTCTAATACTTTGTTTTAACTCATCTTTTGGTTCATTTTTAGCTCCAAATGTCACCTTAGGTCTTATATAAGACTTGATTATCGATTATTATATTGCTAGCGTTATCGTCAAACACGATATTGTTTAATAATTGAAACCTACAGAAATTCATTTAGGGGAGACACATGACTTTATTGAGCTATGTACACGGAGCAGTTGATACGCCACTATTAGGTCAGACTATTGGTCAAAACTTTGATCAGGCAACAGAGAAATACGGTGATGATTTAGCCTTAGTCTCACGTCATCAGGGCATTCGCTATACCTACCGTGAATTGCGTGATCAGGTAGATCGTGTCGCTTGCAGTCTGCGTCGTCTTGGTTTTCGTAAAGGCGACCGTCTAGGTTTATGGGCAACCAACTGTGCTGAGTGGACAGTGATTCAATATGCCACAGCTAAAGCCGGTATTATTCTGGTTACCATGAATCCTTCGTACCGCCGTACTGAGTTGGAGTATTCATTAAATAAAGTGGGTTGTGCCGGTTTAGTGCTGATTTCTTCTTTTAAGGACAGCGACTACGAGTCGATGGTTTACGATGTGACTCCTGAACTTAAAGACTCGACAATTGGTGAGCTGCGCGCTGAAAAAGTACCTAGCTTACGCTATGTGATTAAGTTAGAGGACGATCCTAGCGCGGGTATGTTGAATTACAAAGCCCTATTGGCTGAGCCCACTGCTGAGGAATTGGCAGAGTTACAGGCCTTGGGTGACGAGCTGCAGTTTGATGATCCGATCAATATTCAATTTACTTCCGGTACCACCGGTTCTCCCAAAGGCACGACCTTAACTCACCATAATATTTTAAATAATGGCTTTTTTATCGGTGAGAAAATCAAGTTAACATCTGCTGATAGAGTGTCCATCGCGGTGCCCTTATTTCACTGTTTTGGTATGGTGATTGGTAATCTGGCTTGTACCTCTCACGGTGCGGCGATGATCTATCATGGTCCGGTGTTTAATCCGACCGATAATCTAAAGGTGATTACCGAAGAAAAGTGTACTGCCGCTTATGGTGTGCCAACCATGTTTATTGCCCTGTTGGAGCATCCTGAGTTTGATTCGTTTGATTTAAGCACTTTACGTACCGGTGTGATGGCCGGTTCCGTTTGTCCGATGGAAGTCATGCGTCGTGTTGTTGATAAGATGAACATGAGCGAAGTGACCATTTGCTATGGCATGACTGAAACTTCGCCGGTGAGCATGCAGTCTGATGTGGATGATCCATTAGATAAGCGTGTCAGTACCGTCGGCCGTATTCACCCACATGTGGAAGTGAAAATCATTGATGATATGGGTCGCATCGTGCCGCGTGGCGTGTCCGGTGAGCTTTGTACCCGCGGTTACTCGGTTATGCAGGGTTATTGGGGAGAGCCTGATTTAACTGCTGAGGTGATTGATAAAGCGCGTTGGATGCACACCGGTGATTTGGCGGTGATGGACGAGGATGGTTATTGCAATATCGTTGGTCGCATTAAAGATCTCGTGATTCGTGGTGGTGAAAACCTTTTCCCACGTGAGATTGAGGAGTTCTTTTACAGCCACCCGAGCATTCAGGACGTTCAAGTGGTTGGCGTGCCGGATAGTATTTATGGTGAAGAGCTATGTGCCTGGGTGATGCTCAAAGACGGCGTCAATTTAGGTGAAAAAGAATTGCGTGAGTATTGTGAGGGTCAGATCTCTCGTCAAAAGATCCCGCGCTACATCCGATTTGCCAGCGAATTCCCGATGACTGCCAGTGGTAAGATTCAGAAGTTCAAAATTCGTGAAATGATGATCGAAGAGCTTGAAGCGACTAAGGATAATTCTTAGTCTGTGGCGTTAGAGCTTTTTAGTATCTAGAGAGTCAAGGGGGCGTTGCGA
This sequence comes from Alcaligenaceae bacterium, assembly GCA_030538235.1. GTDB lineage: Bacteria > Pseudomonadota > Gammaproteobacteria > Burkholderiales > Burkholderiaceae_B > Oligella. The sequence continues at coordinate 21,556 of JAUNUJ010000002.1, read as the reverse complement.
AACGTCCCTTTTTTAATGCCTGCGATCAATAGACTAGAATTGAAACTCATAAGCAGTTTTAAAAAGGGATTTTTTGTGATTAAGACAGTGTATTTTGATATGGATGGGGTTTTGGCCGATTGGGTTAGTGGCTTTGAAGCGCTATTTCCGACGATTGCCTATAGTGAATACAATGCGCTCACTAGAAAAGAACAAGATATTTATCGAATGGAGATTGACGGTAATGGCCGATTTTATCGAGAGCTTCGACCCTTTACCAAAGTCATCACTGCACTGAAACAGTTGAAAAAGCTAGGCTATCAAGTTGAGATACTTAGCTCAGTCGGTGAACTCTACCCGGAGCGCGTGATTAAGCAAAAGCAAGCTTGGTTAGCGGAGCATGTGAGCAATGATATTGTCAGTAATTTTGTTAATAAAAGTGAACACAAAGCTCGTTATGCTTATGAAAAGGCTTTGTTATTAGATGACCGCAGCAAAAGTGTCGATCCCTTTTTGAAAGCAGGTGGTAAGTCTTTAATCTTTCATGGCTGTCAGGTCAACGATCCGCAAGAAGTGATTAATATTGTGGTACAGGCGTTTGAGGTTTAAAGTAAATCTTCAACTTTTGTAGCAATCTTGTGTTGGAGAAGAATCTATTATGTGTTATACATTAGTAGTAGCTAATATATAACACATAAATAAACAATGAGGTTAATCATGAAAGAACGCCAAGTTGATGTTGCCATTATCGGTGCCGGTAGTGCCGGCCTATATGCATTACGAGAGGTCAAGCGTGCTGACAAAAGTTTTGTGCTAATTGATCGAGGGCCGTTGGGAACCACTTGTGCGCGTGTGGGTTGCATGCCCTCAAAGGTCGCTCTCCACGCTGCCGAGCTTTGGTCGATGCGCGAGGAGCAAAAAAACTATGGTATTTCCAGTACGCAAAAACTAGAGATTGATCGCAAATCGGCTTGGGCGAAAGTTCGTGAGATGCGTGATGGTTTTGCCGGTGGTGCGGCAAATAATGCTAAAAAAGCAGCTGGTGACCATTTGATCATGGGTCAAGCGAAATTTATCGAGCCTACCGTAATTGAGGTGACGGGTGAAGAGAGTACACAACGCATTAAAGCTAAATCCGTCATTATCGCGGTTGGTTCTCGTCCTGTGGTTCCCGGCTTTTTAAGTGAGTTTAAAGACTTTTTGATTACCACAGATGAGTTGTTTGAACTAGAAGAGTTACCCGAACGCTTGGGCGTCTTGGGTTTAGGGGCCATTGGTTTGGAAATGGGTTTGGCTATGCATCGCCTAGGCGTTAAAGTGGTTGGTGCTGATATGGCAGATGCCGTTGGTGGTATTCGTGACCCTGAGGTAGCGAAATTTGCTAATGAAGCCTTTGTGGATAGTTTCCCTATGTATTTGGGGCAAGAGGCCAACTTAGAAAAAGCCGAACAGGGCGTGCAGTTAATCAGTGGTGAGCATCATGTAACTGTCGATAAGGTGCTAGTGGCCTTGGGTCGTCGCTCAAATATTGACCAACTTAATCTAGCGGAAGCAGGGTTTGCATTGGATGCTAAGGGTATGCCAAGTTTTGACCAAAACACCTTGAAAATCGACAATCATCCAGTGTATTTGGTGGGTGATGCCAATGCTTATCGCACTTTGATGCATGAGGCTGCCGCTGAGGGGGCGATGGCAGGCTTTAATGCGAGTCGCGACACCGAACAAGCCTTTGCTCGTAAAACGTCATTAGCCATTGCTTTTACCCAGCCTGATATTATCAGCGTCGGTGCAAGTTTTGATAGCCTTGATGAGGCACAAATTCTAATTGGTGCTGCTTATACTGAGAGTGATGGTCGTAGCCGTATCCTTTCGAGTAGCAAAGGCATATTGCGTATTTATGCTGATAAAAGCGATGGTAAATTACTGGGAGCCAGCATGATTGGTACTCGGGCTGAGCACATTGCGCAATTCTTGGCGCTTGCCGTTGCGCAGAAAATGACAGTCCATGAACTACTGGCAGTGCCTTTTTACCATCCGGTAGTTGAAGAAATGGTACAGTCCGCGGTTCAAGACATTGCTCGGAAAATGGAGCCGAGTCCCTATCCTTTAGGGCTTGTGCCACAAGATAAGTAACTAAGATCTTGCCAAGTAGACAGAACACCCTTGAGTCAATCAATGAAGTATCCCCATAAAGTTCGACGCCTGTAAAGCGACCTTTGGGGGTTACTTCGAGTTGTAAAAGGCTGTTTAGCTAATTAAATTTTGGCCAAAAAGCGAGAAATTATTGAGAGATAATTGATTGGTTAACTCTTAAGAGATTAACAAAAAGGCATTAGTTTGAATATAAAATAATTTGCTGTGTTATTGCAAAGATCTCAGTATTTATGTTTTAACGTGGGTCTATCGTGGGTCCCAAGCTTAGCGTCAATTGAAGTGATGAAATGACGTATTCTAGGCACGCGGACTGTTGCGAAGAGCTCAAATCCTTGAGTCGGTGAGGTGGTTTTTCGAATCAGGTAAAACAATGACTGAGCTAGGCTATGCGAAGGTATTTTGGATGGGCTCGAGAGTCTTCGGATATGGGGTGTAGCTTAAGTTAGCAAGGTCACTTTCTATTCATGCCACAGCGAACAAGTATTTTTATCAAAAAATAAAGCAATCATAAAGTAGCTAAATGATAACCCTGCATGAATAATAATTAATTATTCCCACCAAAAACATCAACCACGACTGTTTATCCTCTAGAGTTTCAACCAATATGTTGATATCGATAACTAAGAGATAACTGCCCTGTTGCTCAAGCGAGAAAATTCACTGGCATGGAAAGCTGAACCATTAAGCATAAGTTAGTGTTGTTGTGGTCGAAAAGGTGTTTGACTTTTCGCTTGCCTACAGTTCGAACTAATAAGTATTTCTTGTGAGTTGCTTCGGGAACAAGTTCCTCTATCACCCGGAGCAATCAACGTCTTTCTATCCACGAAATACTATCGCTCGATGACATCAATGCGCTATATAGTAATTATTAATTTTTAAAATGAGTTTTTAACGTAAAAACACCTAAGATTTTAGTTGATTAGCAATACCAAAAGGCACATGCACCATCGGCGTAGCACCGGCTGCAGTATCCAAGTGATGTAATTGATCATCTAAAAATAGGTGTGGTTTTAATACCTGAAGGACGCGTGCTTTTTGCATCCCACCCAGGAAAAACGCTTCATCCAGAAACACACCCCAATCTTTGAGCGTGGTAATGACCCGTTCATGGGCCGGGGCATTGCGCGCGGTCACAATGGCGACACGTATTATTTTTTGATAATCCGGGTTATCTATTAGTTTTTGCCGTTCTAATTCTTGCAAAGCGGCCAGTCGGCGGAACAGCTTAGCCAGAGGGCCGGGATTGTGTGGAATATGCTGTTTTTCCCGTTCATGCGCCATAAATTGATTTAAATCTCCCGATTGCTTATAAATACTTTCCGCCTCATCGTCGGCGATCACTCCGTCAAAGTCAAAGGCGACACGCAGTTCGTAGTCATTAGGGTCGTCTTCTGCTGTACTAGGTAGCACCACACCGGCCGGTAAACCATCACGAATGGCATTGTGTACATCCCCTTCATTGGCGCTTAGGAATAAAGAGGCATTGAAAGCTTCAAGATAGGAGTGTGGCGAATTACCACCCATAAAGGCTGCTCGGCTGATATTTAATTGATAGTGCTCGATTGAACGGAAAATTCGTAAACCGGTTTCCGGTGAATTGCGTGAAAGTAACACGACCTCGACTGGTTGCTTTTCAGGAAATGCCTCATTGATTTTCAAGAAACGCCGAATAAAGGGAAAGGCAACCCCTTGACCAAAAGGGGTGTCTAGGTGCTGTTCCTGATGGCGACGATAGTCATCCATGCCTTTCTCTAAAAAAACTTGATGTGAATCGCTCAAGTCAAAGAGGGCGCTAGATGAAATCGCAATAACCAGTTTTTTGTCGATGGGGTAGCTCATATGAGGATGGCGATTGCCTTATTAAATCGGTCGAGGTTTTAATATAGCAAATAAACCGGTGGATTCAAGGTAAAAACGCATCTGCCCTGATTGAGCTGCTTTGAATTGATCCTTGCCTAGAGAAAGTTTTTTGTAAGGCTTATAATTTGCTATGGATAGAAGCTTCGATAGCGCTTATGTAGCAAGCGAAACTGAGATGGCGAGCGTCCGGCGTTGGATTAATTTTTTTTAGGAAAAACGTGTTTATGACTTACCCCGACTTGGCAAATAAAGTAGCTTTAGTGACCGGTGGTGCAGCCGGTTTAGGTGCAGAGGCTGCCAAAGCCTTTTTAGCTGAAGGTTGTAAGGTAGTCATTGTGGATATTTCTGCCGATGCACTAGCTAAGACAACCGCCGATTTAGGTGCTGATTCCGATCGTTTGATTGCGATTGTGGCTGACGTTTCCAAAGAAGACGACGTTAAGCGTTATGTGAATGAGACCGTTGCGGCCTTTGGTACCATTGATGTGTTTTTTAATAATGCCGGTATCGAGGGCAAGGTTGCACCAATCGTTGAGCAGAGCGTTGAAGACTTCGATCGTGTGATGGCGATTAATGTGCGCGGCAGTTGGTTGGGTTTGAAGTACGTGTTACCGGTGATGTACGCCCAAAAATCGGGTAGTGTGATTAACTCCTCATCGATTGGTGGTCTAGTTTCCGGACCTATGCCGGTGTCTCCTTATGTCACCTCCAAATTCGCTGTACATGGTCTGACCCGTGTGGTGGCTAATGAAGCGGCAGCTTATCAAGTGCGCGTAAATTCAATTCACCCATCGCCGGTTAATACGCAGATGATGCGCTCTCTAGAACAGGGTTCCGGCGTTTCACAAGAGGATATTGCCAAAGGTATTCCTCTGGGGCGTTATGCAGAGGCTGAAGATATTGCCAATATGGTGTTGTACTTGGCCAGCGATAAATCCAGCTTTGTGACCGGTTCGCAGTTCCGTATTGATGGTGGTATGTTGAGTTAGGCTATGTTTGTAGCGCGAGCGAGCAGGTTAGTCATGCCGCCCGCTTAATCAAAGTAGTGTCTATTTGGGATTTTAACTATATATAAAGGCAGTTTTTATGAGTAATGACAATCAAAAAAGCTTAGAGCAATTGCGCCGAATTTTTAGCGAAATGGACGTGAGAACACGTCAGGCTGAGCAGGACTTGGAGCAAATGCAACAGCTGATTACCCGATTTGAAGCGATCGAAGAAAATCGTAAAGCGCTTGAAAACTACTATCTGGGTGAGTGGATGGATGATGTCGATGCTTACGAAGTGCTCAGAATCATTGACGCTGACAAGCAAGATCCTGAAGAGCATTTTTACTGTACCAGTCAGGATGCGATTTGGAATGCTGCTCAGGACTTATATGCTGAGAGAATTAAACTCTTGAAGCTCTTGGCGGAGTCCTTGTAGTTCTACGCAGACTTGATTTGTTTTAAGTGAGCGGCTAGTGCGTGCACATAATCATCACGGAATTTATGCTCGTTTAAAGCCGCTTCGAGCTGAAAGACGTAGTCCTTATTACTTCCTAAGATGCCATGTGCTGAGGTGATTAATGGACTGATGGTCTCAATGCTATCGTCGTCTTCGTGAAATGCACCTTGGGGATCGGCTCTAAAAATAATGGCTGAGGCTTGACGGCCATCATCCAGTCTCAACGTAGCCCAATCCGGTTGATAGGAACCGCCGACCATTTCGCGAAGCCAGACCATTAAGAGCTCTTGTTCCAGTGTTTCTTCGGCTAAGCGTAAGGCAAGCCCCTGAGTCTGACCACCGGGAGCTAATGACAACATGCGGCCGGGCTGCTCCAGACAACCGCGTCCTGCAATTAATCGCATGCAGAAACTGCGCCGCCATCCCTCTAACAGTGCCGGCGCTTTTTCCACAAAATGAAATTGTGGATTCCAGATAAGTGAGCCATAAGCAAACAGCCAGACAGGTTCTTGGTGCGAACGCTTGGCTAAGGTCGCCTGCATAGAGGCAACGATTCGCTCTTCGGACCACCAGTCAATACCTGGCGTTTCCTTAAATGATTTCAAATAATGACCATTAATTAGAGACTCTCGATTAAGAGGTGTCACGTAAGTTGTCCCATAAAATTTCAAAAGATAATTATAGTGTATACGGGCTTTTTGCTCTAGCGCATCGGGTGCTTGGTTAAGGAAAGTGAGTGGTGGGTAACTATCCCTGATAACCTTGCGTGCTTGCGCGCGTTGATTGAAGTGGTGCCAGGGTGGAGACTCCCTGGCCTGAATAAGATCTGCGCTGATAAAATTTCACGTCGTAGCACCGGCAAAGCACACGCTGCCGATGAAAGACAAGCCAAGGCAAGCGATTTTAGTCTTGTCGTGAAAGCGGGGGACATCTAGCGCTTCGTCACTCAGCGCACCTATACCGTCCATAATGGCGTGCTAATCATCGCCTAGCACGTCTTCAATGATTGATTTTCTCTCCTGTGAGTCGCATAAATAAAGGCTGTAACCGCTGTAACCGTTGTGACTATGAAAAAACCACAAACACAAACCCGTCTAACTAATTATTGCCGTTTAATATCTTAGTTTTTAGCCCATGCTCGGTTAAATAATCAGCCCAATACTGCATTAACTTTCGGCGCTCTTCTAAGTACTCAGCATGGTTATAAGCACGCCTTACTTTATTTCGTTTTTTATGGGCTAATTGACGTTCAATGATGTCTTGGTTAAATAGCTGGCTCTCGTTTAATACGGTGCTAACTAGGCCTCTAAAGCCGTGTGTGGTCTGTGCGTCGTGAAAGCCTATAGTCTTTAGCATTTTGTTAATTGTTCCGTCGCTTATAACTTTGCCTTCACCCCGCTGGCTAGGAAACATGTTTACACCTTTGCCGGTCAACAAGTGAAGTTCTTTAAGTATCTTTATGGTTTGGTCAGCCAGTGGTACAACGTGGGTAAGCATGCCGCTCTCTTTAGCTATTTTTCGGCCTTTCATTTGTTCGCTTGGTACTGTCCATGTTTTATTTTTCCAGTCAATATGTTCCCATCTGCCATGTCTTAGCTCGTTGCTTCTTAAAAAAACTAGCATGGTGAGCTTACAAGCCATTATGGTTATTGGGCTGCCTGTATAGCCATCAATGGCTTTTAAAAGGCTTTCTAGTTGATTTACTGATATATGTCTATGGTGTTCTTCAATCTGGCTTTGTAGATAGCTAGATAGCCCTACAAAGGGGTTATTATTGGCTCTTTGTGTGGCTATTCCATAACGTGCGACTTGGGCAAGTGTTTGAAGTAAAAGATTCTGTATTGATTTGTACCCCTCACTTTCTTTTAGCTTTGCAAGGTCTAAGGCTTCTTTGCCGCTAATATCATCAATTGGCTTATTACCTAAAGCCGGTAAGATGTGATTGTTTAGTAAACCCGTTATTTTTATAATGTGCTTGTCGCTCCATTCGGGTTTTTTAATATCTAGCCATTCGTTAGCTAAGGCTCTTAAGCTGTTATCTGCTGTGCTGCCGGTCTTAGCTTTTTGGGTTTCTTGCTTATGCTGGCTAGGATCAATCCCTTGTCTTAGTAGCTCTTTAGCATCTTCTCTGGCCTTTCTGGCTTCAGCAAGTGTCACCTCAGGATATACGCCAATAGCTAGCGTTTTTCGAGTGCTGTTATGGCGGTAATCAAGTCGCCAATATTTACCGCCGTTTTGATGTATCAGGATATAAAGGCCGCCCCCATCAGTGAGCCTGTACTGCTTTTCCCTAGGTTGAGCGTGCTTGATTACACTGTCTTTTAGTTTCATGTCAGTAATTTAAAGTACTTGCTTAATGGTTTATGCCATTAGTGTTTGTCTATACTGTCAAATATGCTGCCTTTTTCTTGCGTAATCAAGCATTACTAAGAATTGTTTAGATTATGTGATTTTCTCTAAGGCCTTTGTTTATAATGGGTTCTGGCTAGATAAGCATGATTTAGAGTTGGTTAGAAAATCTAGGTATGGCGTCGCCGACAGGAATCGAACCTGTATCGAGAGCTTCGGAAACTCTAATTCTATCCATTGAACTACGGCGACTTTTTGGTAAAACTTAAACTTTAAGCATGCCATTTTAGCCTATTTAGGCTTGGAGTTTAATCAAATAATGTTATTTCTTACTCACAAAGCCTAGGGTTAATCCTAGAGTCTTTTGACGTTTATTAACTACTTTGCTTATCATTCGACAGCTATTGCAGTAAATATAGACTTCTATGCCTCGTATCTTAAAATTCAGGGTAACAAAATCCTACAAAATTTATGGATATCGTTATAATAGCCTGTTAAGAGGAAAGGGAGAGGGAAGTTGAGTTGGCTTCAGTGGCTTATTTCCCAATCGCTGTTTGTTTTTAGTGGATAAATTTTCTAATAATTATTTAGTGATATCTAGGAAACGCATATGAGTTCTACCAATAGACAAGGGTCAAAAACACCCGGAGAAATGTTAAAAGTTGGCGCTTTAGTTTTTATTGTGCCGATAGCTGTGATTATATTCCTGATTAATATGAATCTTGGCAGTGGCGGTACTGATAGGCAGTCCATGGCCCCCGAGATGGTATTAAGTCGTATCGCTCCGGTAGCTCACTACAATACCGGCGCCCCGCTAGCGCAACCAAAATCTGCCGAGCCTTTAACCGGCGAACAGGTGTACAACAAACTCTGTATGACCTGTCATGATACTGGTTTAACTGACTCTCCTATCAAGGGTAATACCGAGATGTGGGCTCCGCGTATTGCTCAAGGCGCTGATGTTCTATTCAAGCATTCTTTAGAGGGTTTCAATGCGATGCCTGCCAAGGGTGGCGACTTGTCTTTATCTGATGATGAAGTGAAAAATGCTGTCGTCTTTATGGTCAATGCTTCCGGTGGCAATATCTCTGCCGACGGTGGTGCTGATGCTGCTCCTGCTGAAGAAGAAGCCCCGGTAGAAGAAGCCTCAGCCGCAGAAGAAAGTGCTCCTGCCGCTGAAGAAGCTGCCACAGTAGAGGAAACCCCTGCGGTTGAAGAGTCACCAGCTGCCGAAGAAACAACGGCATCTGAAGTGGTTGAGAACGCAGTAGCAGAAACAGAGGAAGCGATTGCTGAAACCGCCACAGCGGTTGAGACGGCTACACAAGAAGCTGCCGCAAATGCTGAAACTGCAGTAGAAGAAGCGACTGAAGCTGCGGAAACTGCTGTAGAAAGCGCAGAACAAAGTGTCGACGCCACAGTGGAAGCTACAACCGAAGCCGCTGAAGAGGCTGCAGCAAAAATTGAAGAAGCGACAAGCGAAGCTGCTGCTACTGTTGAAGCAGTCGTTGAAGAAACCGCCGCTGTTACCGAAGAGGTGCCATTAAACCAGCAGGTATTAGAGCAGGATAGTGCGGCCGGAACAGTTAGTCCAACACAGACTCAAGATCCTGCTAGTGCTACCAGCAACTAATTTTTAAAATAAATTAAAAATAGTCGCTTATTAAAATCTTAATTAAGCTCAAGGGTGTAGTATAAATAACTCTTGAGCTTAATTTTTTCAGAAAAGCACAAGCATTAATACCAACTCCCCATGCTGAGCACAGGATTGTTATCACGCTTGTCGTGACTGCTTTGCACCGCGGCATGGTTAAGTTAAACTTATAAGCGAATTGCTTATTTAATTTTTAGACGTCCATTATGTTACAAGACCTTGATCAATTGGCCGCGCGCGTCGAGTTGTTAGTTCAGCTAAGTGAGCGCTTAGTGACTGACCGTGATGAGCTCAATCAGCAGCTGGAAGCGCTTCGTACTCAACTATCAAACACTCAAAATCAGCTCGCTACTGAAAGCGAATCGCATCAGAGCCTTAGTGCTCAGCTTGTTGAGATTAAGCAATCTGCGCTTAGTGAGCAGCAGCAGATTAACCATGAAAATCAACAATTAAAGCATCAACTCGAAACTGCTCAATCCGAATTAAGTGCGGCGACAGCGGAATTACAGCAGCTGAGAGCTCAATCCGAACAATTAAAGGCCGGCGTTAATCATGCTAAAGAGCGTGTGACTCATGTTTTAGCCAATCTACCGGGTGGCGCAACACAGGAGGGTGTATAGATGGAACACTTAGAAGTTACTATTTTAGATAAAGAACTGACCCTCGCCTGTGAACCTAGCGAAAAAGAAAAGTTATTAGCCGCAGTCAAGCAGGCCAATGATCTGATGACCATGATCAAGAGTTCCGGCAATATGAATAACGAGCGCGTGGCATTTATGGCATGTATACAGTTGGCTTCTCAATTGCTGTCCGCTGAATCGACTGACGGTCCTTTCCAGGGGGTGTCTTATGGTGATTATAAAAACAAAGTCGACCATATTAATGCCTTGCTGGACAATGGCATCAACCAGCTAAAATAGTCCTTATTTTTGTCGTTTAAGCAGTGTGTTTTCACTGTTTTGAGCTTTGAAGTCCGATAGAAAAAGTGCTATACTAGTTTCAACAAAGCGACATCGCTTTAAAAGTTTTCCTGCGGTATTCGTGACCTTGGTCCTACATCTCTTACCGATGCTTATGGCTAAGGTAGTCAGCTCAGGCGCAGGTGTGAACCTCTCTAGTCAGAGGATCCCGGAGCGCCTTTATGGGCCGACCGCCAACTTGAACTTTAGGGTTCGAGATGCCGACCTTGACGGTACCGCGGGTATTTAGTTGTATTCTCCTTAAGTACGAAATTACCCAATACTTATTTATTTAGGTATTGGGTTTTTTTCAATCTATCTCAGGAACTGGCAATGAGCAATCTCAAAGATAATATGTGGCATCAGCGTTATAGCAATGATGAGTATTATTACGGTACTGCCCCAAATGACTTTTTAAAACAAGCAAGTAATTACATTCCTGTGGGTAGTACGGTCATTTCTCTAGGTGAGGGTGAGGGTCGTAATGCTGTTTTTCTAGCCGAACAGGGTCATCAGGTGACGGCGGTTGACATGGCTTTATCGGGTCTAGAAAAAGTCACCAAGTTGGCAGAGGGGCGAGGGGTCAAAGTAGCAACTGTGCATGCTGATCTCAGTGAGTACCCATTAGAAGCCAGTGCTTGGGATGCGGCGATCAATATCTTTTGTCATATGCATAAATCACTGCGACCGGCTTTTCATCAGCAAATTAAAAACGGTCTCAAAAGCGGTGGTCTGGTTATTTTCGAATGCTATAGCACCAGGCAGTTGGAATTCAAAACCGGTGGTCCCGGCAATGTCGATTTACTTTACACGATAGAAGAGCTTGAGCACGATTTTATCGATATGGACATTATCCATTTGGAGGAACTAGAGCGTGAGATTCAAGAGGGCGAAGCGCATTCCGGGATGTCGGCAGTGGTTCAGTTAATTGCTCGTAAGCGATAGTTTTCGAACTATTTAGCTTATATCTCACTCTAAGAACAAATACTTAAAAAAGGATGAGATATGAAGTTACTCCGTCGCACCGTTTTTCTGCCCTTACTGTTAAGTAGTACGTTGGTTTTTGCTCAGAGTGCTGAGGACACTCAACGCTTTTTTAGACCTGAGCCCGAGTCTTTTGTGCGGGTAGGGGCCGAGGCCTATCGTGAAGTTCGTGAGGATCGCGCCAATGTCACTCTTTCTAAAGAGTTGGATGGTGAAGATCAGCGTCAATTGATGCGCGATATTAATTTGGCCATGCGCAATGTGGTCGAACTCGGGAAGGACAATCCCGAACTGGAATTAGAAACCGGCAATTACTCCCTTCGCAAAAATATTCAGTATAAAAAAGATACCACTAAAATAGAAAAAATCACTTACACTGCCATAGGTCAGGTGATTGTACGATCAAAGAATTTTGATGAATTATTAGCATTTGTCGAAGCGGCCCATGAAGATATGTTGGTCGGTAATATCCACTTTGATTTATCCACTGATTTACGCCGTTCTGTCGAAGAAGAAATTCTCGAAGAGGCGATCGAGGCTTTTAGAGTGAAGGCTGAGACCATTGCCACGGGCTTGGGTTATGAGCGTTTTGAGGTGCGTAATATCGAGGTCAGTGACTCTGAGTCCTCTTCACCTATCCGACCGCTGCGCTCAATGACCATGAGTCTTGATACAGCCAGTGTTAAAGCGCCTACGCCAAGTGCGGCACCGCCTCTAGAGGGTGGTAAGCAAATGGTTAGGGTCTCGGTGTCCGGTCAGATTATTTTAAAATAATGTCATACCCTTTTGGAGAAAACATATGAAGCTCCCACATTTAGCTTTTGTCTTATCTGCTCTTTTTGCTTCGCAGCTCAGTATTGCACAGACCGCTGTCGACGTAGCGAGTGTTAGTAAAGACGATGACAGAACGATTATCAGTTTGGCGGCAGATGCCTACAGAGAGGTGCAGCAGGATCGAGTGATTTTGACTTTGTCAAAAGAGGCGCGCGGCGAAGAATCTAAGGCTTTGGCAGATGAGGTAAATAAAGCCATCAACGCGGTCATGGAAAGTGGCAAAGGCAATGCAAAGCTGGAGCTTAAAAGTGGTGCTTATAACCTTTGGCCACAGCAAGAATATGATGAAAATGGTAAGCGGACTGGTAAAACCACCTATGTGGTAAATGGTGAGGTGATTGTCAATTCGAGCGATATGCTCGAAGCTACCCGCTTTGTAGAGCAGGTGAGCGATCAGATGAATTTATCCAATATTGCTTTTGCAATGACCACTGAGCTGCGTCGTCAGATTGAAAATGACATTCGTGCCGAAGCGATACAAGCTTTCCAGGACAAAGCACGCGCTGTCTCTAGAGAATTTGGGTTTGATAATTACGATATTAAATTCGTGCAACTCAATGATTCAAGCTCAGTCTATGCGCCGGTGCCGCGTCTCAACATGGTGAAGGCAGAGATGGCGCAGGGTGCGGCCTTTGCTGGCCCTGATTTAGCAGCCGGCAAGGAGCGCGTAACGATTACTGTGACTGGCCAGATTGCTTTGTACTAACAATAAAGAGGATGATGCCGGCAATAATCATTGGTAAAGAGAGCCATTGACCCATACTGAGATTCATGGTCAATAAGCCTAAATGACTATCCGGCTCGCGCCCAAATTCGGCAATAAAGCGAAACAAGCCATAACCGATCAAGAAAACCGCGCTCACATAGCCGGTGGGGCGTGGTTTTTTTGAGTAAAACCACAGTACCACAAACAATAAGATACCCTCTAGGGCCATTTGATAGAGTTGTGAAGGGTGGCGCGGCAGATGGTCGGCCATGGGGAAAATCATGCCCCAGTTGCCATTGGTGGGACGCCCCCAAAGCTCACCATTCATGAAATTGCCCCAACGACCCACAGCGAGACCGAGTGGAATTAGTGGTGCGACAAAATCACCGAGTTGGAAAAAGGTCTTACCCTCTTTGTGAGCGAAGTAGAGCATTGCCACCAACACACCGATTAAACCGCCATGAAAGGCCATGCCGCCGTCCCAGACTGCGAATATCTCCAAGGGGTGATGTAGATAGTAGCCTAACTGATAAAACAGCACATAGCCCAGACGACCGCCGACCACGACCCCGACAATGCCGTAGAACAGCAAGTCTTCAAAGCGTTTCTGGCTAATATCCAAATAGCCCTGTTTAATGCGATGCCGACCTAAGAACCAAGCAATGCCAAAAGCCAGTAGGTACATGAGTCCATACCAATGCACTTGCAGAGGGCCTAGAGAAATGGCGACGGGGTCAAATTGTGGGTGTTGAATAATCATGTGGTCATTTATTGGGCGTTAAAAATAAGCTAATGCTTTAAGAGTTACTTGCGGGTTATTAGTTCAAAATCAATCTAATCGTCACTTTTTTGCCAGAAAATATCTGACTGTTGTTCGAGGCGGTTTAAATCACGTGCTAAGACAAAGAAATAATCCGACAGACGATTAATCAGCTGCATCGACAAATCGCTGATCGGTTCTTGGCTATTAAGTGAAACTAAAGCGCGTTCGCTCCGACGACTGACGCTCCGACAAATATGTGCCTGAGCTGCCTGTGGGCAACCCCCCGGCAGAATAAACTCTCTAAGTGGCGGTAGTTGTTCAAGCATATTTTCAATGCTTTGCTCTAATGTACTAAGGAGTTGAGGATTTAAGGCGTTGTATCCTGGAACTGCGAGCTCACTTCCCAGGTCAAATAAGGAGTGTTGAATTGTTGAGAGTAAGTTTAGATGATTCTTCGCCTCAAGAGTGTTCATGAGTTGGATTTTGCTGATTAGCAGGCCGATGTGACTATTTAACTCATCAATCTCACCAATGGCGCAGATACGAGGATGGCTTTTAATTAAGCGTTGGCCATCAGCCAATCCGGTGGTTCCGGCATCCCCGGTTTTGGTCACAATGGTGCTCAGGCGATCAGTCATATTTATTAATCAATTTGTTAAAGGGTGTAATTTTAAAACTAATCCATTATAGCTAAGCGTTTGAAGAGTTAAAATACGTGCAAGACTAAAAGGAGTAATTGTAATGAGAAAGTTTTTAACGGGTCTTTTGCTAGGCCTAAGTGTTTTTGGAATCGCTTCAGTCAGTACTGCTCAGGATGAAGCCTCTGCCAAGGGTGAGGTGCGTCGTCTTGATCTGACTAAGGGGACGATAACTATTAAGCATGGCGCCATTACGGACTTGAACTTACCGGCGATGACCTTGGTCTATGAGGCAGATGCTGCGCTTTTACAAGGCATTGAACCGGGTGACCAGGTGCGCTTCAAGGTGCGTCACGAAAACAACACCTATGAAGTGATTGAGCTTAAAAAATAGGACCGGCGCCTAAGCACTTTAACAGTCATTTAGTAGAGACAAAATAGAGACAAAAAAATCCGCCATATTGCTTAAATAGCGATGGCGGATTTTGTACTTAATGGCACTAATCACTTAGCACCAATCGTTAATTATAGTACGTAGCGAGCCAAGTCCTGATCGGCTGCTGTTTGATCTAACTTGTCATTAACATAGTCGGTGTCGATTTTGACTACTGTACCGGATTGAGCGGCTGTCGCACTAAAGGATAAGTCCTCAAGGAGTTTTTCCATCACCGTGTACAGACGACGGGCACCGATGTTTTCAGTGGTCTCATTTACATCAAAGGCAATTTCAGCCAAGCGTCTGATGCCGTTCTCAGTGAAGTCTAACTCCACGCCCTCGGTAATCATTAGGGCTTTGTACTGCTTAGTTAGCGAGGCATCGGTTGCCGACAGAATTTGTACAAAATCTTCGGTGCTTAGGGAGTCCAGTTCCACACGAATCGGGAAACGACCCTGTAACTCAGGAATTAAGTCCGAAGGTCGTGATAGGTGGAATGCACCGGAAGCCACAAAGAGGATATGGTCTGTTTTGATGATGCCGTACTTGGTGTTCACCGTGGTGCCCTCAACTAGAGGCAGTAGGTCACGCTGTACACCCTGACGTGATACATCAGCCCCTTGGCTTTCTTGGCGAGCGGCGATTTTGTCAATCTCATCGAGGAAAACGATCCCATTTTGCTCGGCGTTTTGAATTGCGACATTACGAATCTCTTCTTCGTTAACGCGCTTAGCGGCTTCCTCTTCGACTAAGAGTTTAAAGGCATTGCGAACCGTCATTTTCTTGGGCTTGGTGTTGTCACGTTGCAAACCGGCGAACATCGTACGTAGTTGCTCGGTCATTTCTTCCATGCCCGGAGGGCCCATGATATCCAGTGATTGAGCTGTATTGGCAACAGCAATGTCGATTTCCATGTCGTCAATCTGTCCTTCGCGTAAACGCTTACGGAAGTTTTGACGGGCCACGCCTTCTTCACGGATAGGCTGACTTTGAGCGTCACGAGCCGGCGGGATAATCGCATCTAAAATGCGCTCTTCAGCCGCTTCTTCTGCTTGTGTACGTACGCGCTGCATTTCTTGCTCACGAGTTTGTTTTACCGACATATCAACGAGATCGCGAATGATGGTTTCGACGTCACGTCCGACATAACCGACTTCGGTGAATTTAGTGGCCTCAACTTTAATGAATGGTGCATTAGCGAGCTTGGCCAGACGACGGGCAATCTCAGTTTTACCGACGCCGGTAGGGCCGATCATTAGGATGTTTTTCGGGGCAATTTCATGGCGTAAAGGCTCAGGTACTTGTTGGCGACGCCAGCGGTTTCTTAGTGCCACAGCCACCGAGCGTTTGGCTTTGTTTTGGCCGACAATGTTTTTGTCTAACTCAGAGACAATCTCCTGGGGAGTCATTACGCTTTCGTTCATGTTTGTAGTCATTGTAGGAAATTCGATTTGGATTTAAAGAGTTTCAACCACGTGATTCTGGTTGGTGTAAATACATAAGTCACCTGCGATTTCCAGTGATTTTTTCACGATCTCGGCAGGGGATAAATCAGTGTTGTGTAGTAAGGCTAGACCGGCGGATTGTGCATAGGCACCACCTGAACCGATAGCAGCTAGGCTGTGTTCAGGTTCCAGTACATCGCCATTGCCCGTTAAAACTAGGGTGTGGTCTTTATCGGCGACGATCAGCATCGCTTCCAAACGACGTAGCATGCGGTCAGTTCGCCAGTCACGGGTTAGCTCAACGGCAGCACGCATTAAGTGACCGGAGTGTTTAACTAATTTGGCTTCAAAGCGCTCAATCAGCGTAAAGGCATCAGCTGTCGCACCGGCAAAGCCTGCCAGTACGGTGTCATTATGTAATTTGCGGATTTTACGGGCAGAACCCTTCATGACGATATTGCCAAGGGTGACTTGACCGTCGCCGCCAATAGCAACGTCATTGCCGCGGCGAACACAGATGATTGTTGTAGCGTGAAATTGTTCCATAATATCTTTCTGCTTTTTATAAAAAAGGATTCAGTGATATATGGTGTTGTTAAGATTTTTTTCAAGAGCGAAAATTTATCTGTTCTTAAAAAAATAAATGCCCGCTTCAATTAAATGATGCGGACACCTATGCGCCTGTCGTCTTAAAGAAAACAACAGTCGTTCAAACTACGGTCGAGTGAATTAATCGCCGAATTGCTTTTGACGCTTTTCGCGACGCTCTTGTGCTTCTAGCGATAAATTCGCCGTAGGGCGGGCTAATAAACGCGGTATGCCGATAGCTTCACCGGTTTCTTCGCACCAGCCGTAATCGCCTTCATCAATGGAGGCTAGGGATTGCTGTACCTTTTTGAGGAGTTTGCGCTCACGGTCACGAGTACGGAGTTCTAATGCGTGCTCCTCCTCGATGGTTGCGCGGTCAGCAGGATCCGGCACAAACTGAGTTTCGCGTAGATTATCAGTGGTCGCGTTGGCATTGTCAAGGATTTCGTTTTCTAAGGTTCTTAGGCGATTCTTGAAAAAAGCCAATTGAAGATCATTCATATAATCATCTTCAGACATCGCTAATAACTGCTCTTCAGTTAATGCAGCTGCTTGCTCTTCTAAGGTGTCAGGTGTTGTTTTATTTGCTTTGGCCATTACGCTAATCTCCCAGCTAATAGTCAATCTTAGTTTATTTCGTCAAACAATTCTTGAGGCCCGCAAGAAAAATATCTTTTGGTAGCTTTTTACCGATAAAAACTAGTTTATTATACGGTTTTTCTGAACCCCAAGCTTTGCCCGGTTCGGTCCCTAATAACATATGAACGCCTTGGAGTAACATACGTTGACGGATACCTTTTATATATAAAATGCCTTTGTAACGGTACATATCCGGACCGTAAAACTGCACCAGACCGGCTAAGAAATCATCCAATTTATATGGATCAAAGGGCTGGTCAGAATTAAATACAAAGGCGCCAATTTCATCATCGTGATGATGGTGATGGTGATGCTCATGGCCACAGTGCTCATCACATTCATGATCATGGTCGTGTTCGTGATGATGGTGGTGATCGTGGTGAGCGTGAGCATCTTCCTCTATCTTTAGGAAGTCGGGGTCAATTTCTAACGCGGAGTTTAGATTAAAGCCCTTCATGTCTAAGAGTTCGTTTAAATCGGCATCGCCAAAATGAACTGCACTGATGCTGACGCGAGGGTTCATTTTGATTAGGCGATGACGTAAAGATTCGTATTCGGCCTCACTAACGAGGTCTTTTTTAGAAATCAAAATACGGTCAGCAAAACCGACTTGAGCTTGTGCCTCTGTTTGGCGGTCGAGGATTTCCATACCGTGCTTAGCGTCGACTATCGTAATCACGCCGTCTAAGCGGTAGTACTCTGCTACATAGTCGTCCATGAAGAAGGTCTGACACACCGGACCGGGATTGGCCATACCGGTGGTTTCAATAACAACGCGGTCAAAATGAATCTCACCGCTTTCGCGCTTGCTTCGTAAATCACTTAAGGTGCGCATCAAATCACCGCGCACTGTGCAGCAAATACAACCATTATTGAGTTCGATGATTTGCTCATCACTCTCTTGGACTAATAGCTCATTGTCAATGCTTTCAGGTCCGAATTCATTTTCAATCACGGCAATACGCTGACCGTGAAATTCGGTCAAAATGCGTTTAAGCAATGTGGTCTTGCCGGCGCCTAAAAAGCCGGTAAGAATGGTTACGGGTACCATACGATCTGCTTGCTTTGCAGTAACAGCCATAGAAAATCTTCTTCAGAGAGTCAAAAATTAATAAAAGATTACATCACAGCTTTGCATTTATAGCAAACAAAATAGCCCTAATAAAGATAAAAATACTTGAGATAAAGTAATAATTTCGTAATAAATTCTTAAAATTAAGGGTTTATACTTGTAAAACGAAGAGGACGAATAAGGTTTAGCTGCTTATTAAGCATTGCTGAGATCGCACTTTTTGCAAGTGGCACGAATCTCGGTTTGGGCACTTTTTTGTACGAAACCGGTGTGCATCATTAGGGCTTGTAATTTATGACTGACCTCTGGTGCGTCCACTTCCGACACTAAGCCGCACTGAGTGCAAACAATTAATAAGTTGTGATCGTGGCCGTGCAGGTCAATGTCATTGCAGGCAGTCCAACCGTTTAAAGCGTCCAAGCGGTGAATAAAACCTTCGGTTTCGAGAAATTCCAGTGCACGATAAACAGTAGCAGGCTTGGCGTTAGGAAAATCTTGCTGCATCAGTTCAAGGATTTCATAGGCCTTCATGCAGCGGTCATCTGCAGCAATGATGGCAAGAACTTGCTTGCGAATCGGCGTCATGCGCTTAGCTCGTGATTGGCAAATTGTCTCGGCTTGCTTGAGGAAATCTTCAAGAGATTGCACAGGCTTAGTCTGAACCATAGGTTTGTATAGTGAAATATGTGTAAGTTAGGAATTGATAAAAGCCAAATAATGTTATAACATAACAAATAGAGCTTAATCTATGTATAATAACATTATATTATTGCAATTATTTAAGAGTTGATATGAATCCTTCGGAAAGAGTTTTTACCGCCCAGCAAGTCCATGATATCGGTTGTCGTTGTCGTTCGTGCTTGTCCATGTCGGCTTTGAAGCGCACCGCAGCGGTTTTCCTCTTGTTGGTTTTTCTTTGGGTGACGGTATTCGTTGCCATGGGTTGGGATTTAACCCGCTTCTTTTAATCTTTTTTCAGATAATACCCTTAGTATTTACTAAGTGTCTTTTTTTAAATTCAAATTTTTATTTTAAGCTTATAGGGATTTATGAGCAGTGATGTCTTGCGCCTAAATAATGTGACATTGGCATGGGGTAATAAAACCATCCTAAAGGATATTAACGGCAGTTTTAAAAAGGGTTCATTTACCGCTATTGTGGGACCAAATGGCGCGGGCAAATCGACTTTAATTAAAGCTATTGCCGGACAGTTACCTTTGAAGTCCGGTGAGATTGTTTTGGCCGATGAGTTTAAGCGTGAATTGTCCTTATTGCCGCAACAAACCGATTTAGATCGAGATTTTCCCATGACCACGTTTGATTTGGTGAGTATGGGGGTGTGGTGTGATTTAGGTCCGTTTCGATCCTTGTCTTCAGCTCAACGTCATCAGATTATGCAGGCTTTAGTGCAGGTTGGGTTGGTAGAGCAAGCGCAAGACTTGATTGGCAGTTTGTCGGGTGGGCAGTTACAACGGGCATTTTTTGCTCGCTTACTGGTGCGCAATGCGCAAGTCATTATTTTGGATGAGCCCTTTGCGGCGGTCGATGAGGGGACTCAAGAAGGTCTATTGCCAATTCTCAAACAGTGGCATGCAGAAGGGCGCACCATACTGGTAGTCTTACATGACGAACAATTAGTCAAAAAACTGGTGCCCGAGACGCTAATTCTCGGTCGCGGGGTGGTGGCATGGGGGCCGACAGCTGAAGTTTATACCGCTGACAATATGCAACAGGCTCAGCGTTTATGTCGAGTGACTTTGTAGGGGACGGCTGTGTTTGAGTTTTTAGTACAACCGTTTATTGATTATGCATTTATGCGACGTGCCTTATTTGGCGCGATCTTTTTGTCTTTAATCGCCGCGCCACTGGGTATTTTTCTCATCTTAAGACGATTGAGTCTGGTTGGCGATGCGATGACACACGCTATCTTACCTGGTGTTGCTATAGGTTTTTTCTGGGCCGGTAATTCCATCATAGCGATGCTTTTTGGTGGCTTAGCAACTGGTTTAATTGTGGCCTTAATGGCCGGTTTTATTGCGCGTCATACCAGTCTCAAAGAAGATGCCAGTTTTGCTGCCTTTTACCTGATTTCTTTGGGATTGGGCGTCTTGCTGATCTCAATGCGCGGCACCAGTGTCGACCTGATGCACGTGCTGTTCGGATCGATACTTTCCATTAGCGATGAATCATTATTAACCACGATGGTGATTAGCAGTGTGTCAATTTTGGTGTTGGCTTTGATCTATAGACCATTGGTGCTTGATTGCTTTGACCCGGTGTTTTTACAGGTTGAGCTAGGCAGACGTTCATGGGTCTTCAATATCTTTATGGTGTTGTTAGTCGTAAATTTAGTGGCCGGTTTCCAAATACTTGGCACCTTGATGGTGGTGGGCGTGGTGATTTTGCCGGCGATTACGGCTCGTTTTTTTGGAAGAACCTTGGGTATGCAGTTGATTGTCGCGCCCACTGTTGGTGTGCTTTGTCAGTATATCGGTTTGGTGACTTCATATGCCTATGATTTACCGGCCTCGGCCACCATTATTTTATTAAATGGCATTGTTGCTGTTTTCGCGATGTTATTCGGCCCTTATGGGAGTGCTCGTAAGCGTTATCAATCTTAAAGAATCTTAATAACCGACAGCGGTTTAAAACATGGAGTAAGTATGAAATTCTCACGCATAGTAACGGCATTGGCAGCAGGTTCAGTCTTTAGTTTTACTCATTTAAGTGTAGCCCAAGCAGAACAACTCAAGGTGGTAAGTAGTTTCACGATTATTGGCGATATGGTGGAAAATGTTGGCGGCGATCATGTTACAGTCAGCAACTTAGCCGGTCACAACGTGGATCTGCACCATTTCGAACCTAAACCCAGTGATGTTAAAAAGCTAACTGAAGCCGAAGGCGTTAAATTGCTCTTTATAAATGGTCTTGAGCTTGAGCCTTGGGTAGAGCAAATCAAGGAGTCTTCAGGATTTAAAGGTAAGACCATTGTCGTAAGTGAAGGCATTAAGCCACTTGAGTTTGATGACATTCACGATCACGACGATCAC
>JAUNUJ010000001.1:273848-401472 GCA_030538235.1 Alcaligenaceae bacterium | reverse complement strand
CAGTTGATTTAGAAGCAGCCCCTGTCACTGCCTCAGTTGACGCTCCTGTATCAACGGTCTCTGCAGACGTGATAGCCTCATCAATAGACTTGGATGCTTTTGAAGCTGCTTTTTTAGCAGCTACTGTTTTTGTGGTGTCAGTTTTTTTAACCATTTAATGAGTACCCTGTCAACTTAAGTTTCGGCGGTAAATACAACCAAATATTGTAGCATGAACTGCTTAGGACTTTAGGAAATTGTAACGCGCAAGTACCGCCAAGTAACGCTTGCGTTGATCATCAGTTTCTATACCCGAGCCTATTAATGTGGCTATTTCAGCTTCAAGGTTGTCCAGTTCGATCCTCTTAATCGCATCACTCCACTCCGCTTCGGGATTAGGGAGTGATTCAATGGTTGAGTTATCCCTGCCTAAAGAAATCAAGAGCTGATGAAGTGGGCTTCCTTGTTCTGCTTGTTGTATAAGAGAACCAATATGACGTGCTCCGCTTGCAAAGGCAAAGGCGATAAAATCAACTACCACCTCCATATGGGGATGTTGACGTAAAATTTCAAGTTGTCGCTCCCCTATCTTATCTAGAATGACCGGGTGGTTGGCCAGTAGACTCAATAATTGACGTGCTAAAGGTTGCGGTTGGCGTATCGCCTCGTGCGCACGACGTTTCTTAGGATAATTGTCGCGCGATCTAACTTGCTTTGATTGCTCCGGCATAAGCTGCCGAGGTGCCCGCGTCTCGATAGTGGGAGAGATTGCGCCACTAGACTGCTGGCTATAAGTTGCTCGATCAGAAATAGCAAAACCTCTTGAGGAGGCTTCTTTATCGGCTTGATAGCGACTTAAAGCCGATCTAAATTCATCACTGGTAAAACGTACCAACCGTGATAATTCATTTTCAATTTGCGTGCGAATGGTTGACTGGGGTATCTGATCAACCAGAGTTAAAGCCTCTTTCAAACAAGCGGCCCGCCCTTCTGCTTCATTTAGATTAAAGTCTGCTGCTAATGTCTGTAACATAAAAGCAGATAATGCTTGCGCTTCTGCGACCCTTTCCTCGAATTTTTTTAGACCATAGGCCTGCACAAAAGAATCGGGGTCATGCTCTTTAGGTAAAAACAAGAAGCGCAAAGAAATATCATCTCGCAGCAACGGTAAGGATGTATTTAAAGCCCGCCAAGCAGCACGCTGACCGGCTTGATCACCATCAAAGCAAAAAACAATACGATGAGAAACTTTGACTAATTTATTAATATGTTCGGTAGTTGTCGCCGTCCCTAAGGTGGCTACCGCATATTCGATACCGAAACGGGCCAAAGCGACCACATCCATATAGCCTTCGACCACCAATACGGTAGCGGCTTTACGTATACCTTGTCGATTTTCCCAAAGGCCATAAAGCTCACTGCCTTTGTGGAAAAGCTCAGTTTCCGGTGAATTCAGGTATTTTGGCTCACCCTTGCCAATGATACGACCCCCAAAACCAATCAATCGACCGCGCTGATTAAAAATGGGAAAGGTTATACGTTCACGAAAACGATCGTAGCGCAACCCTTGCTCGTTTTGCGTCAGCAGACCTGCATCGATTAAGAGATCATTGTCATAATCTTCAAAAACGCGTCGTAGGTTCTGTCGCTCACTACCGGTCCAACCCAATCCAAAACGACGAGCAATCTCCGGCGTCAAACCACGATTTACTAAATAATCTTGAGCCGGTGAGTATTGATTTAATTGCTGCTGATAATAGTCCTGTGCCTTATCCAGAGCCTCATGCATCAAATCGTAGCGAGTTTTCTGTTCCTTGAAACGAGCGCGTGTCTCAGGACTATAATTTGGTTCAGGCACGCGCATGCCGACTGAGTCAGCCAGAACTTTAACAGTTTCCGGAAAACTCAGACCGACATGATCCATGATAAAACCAATAGCTGTACCGTGAGCTCCACAGCCAAAGCAGTGATAAAACTGCTTAGTAGGACTCACGGTAAAGGAAGGTGTTTTTTCTTGATGAAAGGGGCAAAGTCCCTGGAGATTTTGACCGCTTTTTTTTAGTTGAACATACTTGCCAACGACATCAACAACATCAACTCGCGCAAGTAGTTCCTGGATGAATTCTTCAGGAATCAACTCAGAATAAAATTATACAGATTAGTACATGCGCGGAGGCAGTTGCTGGCTGCGGATGCGCTTGTAGTGACGCTTAACGGCAGCAGCTTTTTTACGCTTACGCTCAGCTGTAGGCTTTTCGTAGAATTCGCGAGCGCGTAACTCGGTTAAAAGACCGGTTTTTTCAACAGTGCGCTTAAAGCGGCGTAAAGCAACTTCAAACGGCTCATTATCTTTAATACGTACTTGTGGCATAGACAATCAACTAAAAAGGTTTAATAATAAAACTAAAATAATAGCCCTCTACTATAGCGCAAAACCATAGAAAAGGCAAACAAATATAATATAAGCTGCACTTAAAGAACGCTCAAAAGCTTTTAAGCGACACTTATGGGCAATTGGGTAATTAATCCGAGGAGGATCTACCCTTGCGAATCCAAGACTCTAATTGATGCGGTCTGAGGCTATCATAATCCTCAAAAGGCTGATGAATCCATGGATTAGTCGGTAAAAATTGGCAATAATAATCAGGCTCTACAGTTGCATGACCTTTGAGCCATAAGACTGCCGAGCGCATCTCAACAATACCGGGAAATTGATTGAGCAAATGCTCATGAACTTTTTGAAAGGTAAAGCCGGTATCAACCATATCATCAACCAACAGGATACGCCCCTCAAGACTACCTCGAGTTATCGTAATAAACTGAGCTATATCCAATTGACCCTGAACAGTACCTGCGGCTTCTCTGTAGCTACTAGTAGCCAGAATACCTAGGGGCACATCAAAGATTCTGGATAAAACGTCACCCACCCTAACACCACCGCGCGCTAGACAAACAATAGTATCAAACTGATATTTAGACTCATAGACTTTAAGAGCTAATTGCTCAATTAAGCGGTGATAATCACTCCAGCTTATCCATAAATCACTATCGGTACTTGGTGGGATTGCCATGCTTTACCTCTTACTAGTTCCAATCAAATAATAACAATTATAGTCCGAAAGGATTGTCCAACATAATAGTCTCTGAGCGCTCAGGACCAGTGGAGATCATAGCTACCGGAACTTCACACAACTCACCAATGCGAGCAACTAGATGGCGGGCATTTGCCGGTAAATCATCGTAGTTCTTGATGCCGGCTGTGGTTTCAGACCAGCCAGGCATCATTTCGATAATCGGTTGAGCTTGAGCAACTTTATGGGCACCATAAGGCAGAACATCCAAACGCTTACCATCAATCTCATAACCTACGCAGAGGCCGATTTCCTCTAAACCATCTAACACATCAAGCTTAGTAACGCAAAGGCCATTGATACCATTGATAATCACAGAACGTTTAAGCGCGGCTGCATCAAACCAACCACAACGACGCGGTCGACCGGTCACTGCACCGAATTCATTACCCTGTTTAGCCAAATGCAAACCAATCTCACACTCTAACTCTGATGGGAAAGGACCTGAACCCACACGAGTACAGTAAGCCTTGGTAATACCCAGGACGTAGTCTAATTCCTGAGGACCCACACCGGAACCGGCTGAGGCCTGACCGGCAATACAATTGCTGCTAGTCACAAAGGGATAGGTACCGTGGTCAATATCCAATAAAGCACCCTGAGCACCTTCGAATAATAAACGCTGACCTGCTTTTTTGGCTTCGTAAAGAAGATAAGACACGTCCGCCACCATAGGCTCAAGCACTTCAGCTAGTTTGATGCATAACGCCTTGACCTCTTCGTAAGAGACTGGCTGAGCATTTAGCTGATTAGTTAAAATCGAGTTGTGATAGTCAACCACCGTGCGCAGTTTATCCTCGAAGACTTCAGGCATAAACAGATCCTGAACACGCAAGGCACGGCGAGCCACTTTATCCTCGTAAGCTGGGCCAATTCCGCGACCGGTTGTACCAATCTTCTTGTCACCCTGCTGAGCCTCACGTGCCTGATCAACTGCCACATGATAAGGCAGAATTAAAGGACAGGCCTCGGAGATTTTCAAGCGCGAGCGTACATCAACACCAGCACTTTCAAGCTCTTGAATTTCAGAAAATAAAGCCTCGGGAGATAGCACCACGCCATTACCGATATAGCAAGTGGTGTGCGGATGCATAATACCCGACGGTATCAGACGTAATACCGTCTTAACACCGTTAATCCACAAAGTATGACCGGCATTATGGCCACCTTGGAAGCGTACAACACCATGTACTGACTCTGCTAGCCAGTCAACGATCTTGCCCTTGCCCTCGTCACCCCATTGGGTACCTATCACTACAACGTTTTTGCTCATATTTTGAATAAAAAAAAAACCGGATCAGTTCTAGTCTATCTTATTAATTCACTGTTTGGCAGCTAATCGATTTATTAATTAATTAATGTTTTTAAGTTGCCATTGATTATTTTCAAGTACCAGTTCACGAGTGAACACGTACTCTTCAGTAGTTTGCTCTGTGCCAGGAAATAATTGCACAACAATATGCCCCTCTGAGCGCAACTGCTGAATAGCCGCTAATTGTGCCGCATCATCAGACCAGCTAGTCTTAATGGCTGCTGCTGGCTCAGCCGCAGGCAAACCCTGGACTAAACTGCGTAAATTCATACTAAAGCCAGTGGCAGGACGATTTCTACCATAAGCCTGCGCTACCTTGTCATAACGACCACCACGGACTACCGCATTGTGCCAACCCTCAGCGTACAAGGCAAAGCTGATACCGGTATGATAATCGTAGCCACTGATATCGGCCAGATCCACACTGACCGATGGGAATCGCTTGACGATCATTTCGAGTTCATTGAGAGCACTCTCAATTTCAGGCAATGCCGGTAAGCACAAACGTGCCTCCTCAATGACCTCTTTGCCACCATAGAGATTAGGTAACACTAATAAGGCTTTCTTAATCTCATCGGGCACATCAACTAATTGACTTAAAAATGATCTTAAACCGGTAATTGCTTTTTCGCGCACAAAGGCATTGAGCTTATCAACCTCAGCTTCTAAATCAGGATGTGAAGCCACCAGAGCACGCATAATAGCCGGATGATTCAAATCAAGGGTCGCATTTGTAATGCCTACCGTCTCAAGGCTCTGATACGCTAATCCGATAATTTGCAAATCGGCCTCACCACCAGCGTACCCAAAAATCTCAGCCCCTATTTGCACTAACTCACGGTCGCCAATCAAGTCGCTCGGCTTAGCATGAAAAACCACCCCGCAATAACAGAGGCGAGTCACGCCCTGGCGATTTAATAAATGTGCATCAATACGTGATACTTGTGGGGTTATATCCGGTCGGATACCCATGGTACGCCCACTCAGCTGATCAATGACCTTAGCTGTTTTTTGCGGGAGATCCACTCTCTGTCCGGCAAATAAAGACTCGGTAAATTCCACCAAAGGTGGTGCCACCAATTCAAAACCGCTGTGTTGATAAAGATCTAGAAGCTTACGACGTAACTCCTCAAGACCACGCGCTTCTGCCGGTAAAATATCAGAGATAAATTCCGGCAATAACCAGTTACTAGCTCTCATAACTACTCCGCTGACTCCCCAATTGGATTTCCGAAGTATTTGAAGAAACTTGAATCCGGCGAGACCACAATCGTATCTTCTTTATTTGCAAAAGAAGCGCGATAGGCATTTAAACTATTGAAAAAACTAAAGAATTCGGGCTGCTGTGAATAAGCATCAGCGTAGATCTTAGTTGCACTGGCATCACCCGCACCACGTACTGCCTCAGCTTCGGCTTGGGCTTGGGCCAAGACCTCAGCGACCTGACGATCGGCCTCTGCACGAATACGCTCACTTTCTGCAGCACCGCTAGCACGTAGGCTATTGGCCTCTTGCTTACGCTCAGCCTGCATACGAGAGTAAACCGAATCAGAGACCTCGGCCGAGAACTCAATACGTTTCAAACGCACATCAACCACCTCAATACCTAAAGGCGCAGCACGTGTGGAGATATTGGCAAGAATTTCCTGCATCACCACATCACGGTCAAAAGAAATAACTGCTCGCACCGTACGCACGTTAACCGCAGCGTTAAGAGCGTCACGAATCTGTGCCGCCAAACGATTTTGAGCTGCTTGGGTTGAATTACCGAAAGAAATGTAATAGAGACGCGGATCAGAAATACGCCACTTCACATAAGAGTCAATAATTAGGTTCTTTTTCTCGGATGTCTGAATACGCTCAGCGTCTCTGGATTCAATCGATTGAATACGCTTATCCAAAAAAATCACATTTTCAAACGGTGACGGCATTTTAAATTTAAGGCCCGGTTCAGTATCCGTGCGCTGCCACTCACCTAATTTAAATACTAAAGCAAAATTACGCTCATTTACCGTAAACACACTAGAGGAGATGATGATAAATGCAAGCCCTAGGAGAATTGCCCAAAAAACAGGTCTTTTCATAACGATATCCTCTTAATTAACGACGTGCAGATTCTTCACGATCACGACTTAGCTCACGGCTACGCGAATCGCTTGAAGTTGAACTGCTTGTAGTATTGCTGCCGCCGACGCTTGTGTTGCCGTGCTCAAATGATGAACCATCAACAGTGCCTTGTGATTGCGTCTGTGTGCTTGGAACAGTTGGAACCACACGTGTACCGGAGCTAGTTGAGTTACGATTCAAAATACTATCTAAAGGCATAAACATCAATGGATTATTTTGCTGATCGGCAGTATCCAGCATCACTTTAGAAGCATTTGAGTAAATCTCACCCATGGTGCTGATATACATACGTTCACGAGTAATCTCAGGAGCTGCGGCATATTCGCTAGCAATTTGTTTGAAGCGCTCGGCTTCACCAATGGCCTCACCGACAATCTGCGCACGATAACCCTCGGCGCTCTGCAGCATACGAGAAGCACGACCTTGAGCCTCAGGTATCACACGGCTAGCATACGCCTGACCCTCGTTCTTCTGACGTTCATTGTCCTGACCGGCTTTAATCGCATCCTCAAAAGCCGCTTGAACTTGCTCTGGTGGTTGTACGTTTTGAATAGCTACGGTAATCACTTCAATACCAGTGTTATAGCGATCTAAGATAATCTGCATCAAACGCATCACGTCTTGCGCTGCCTGAGTACGACTCTCGTACAGAATATTGTTCATTGATTCCTTGCCGACCACCTCACGCATGGCAGTTTCAGCGGCCTGACGAACTGATTCATCGGGGTCTACGGTGGCAAACAGATAACTTGCAGCCGGACTCAATGCTTTACCGATATCAATGCCATTTTCCATGTCCGCAACACCGGCTTTAATACGATATTGAACATCGAACTGTACATCAACAATGTTTTCGTCTTCGGTAAGCATCAGGGCTTCAGGAAGAACCTTGTTGCGAGAGTTTTCACGGTAACCTACAGAGAAAGCACGAACATTGGCGATATCAACATGCTCGACACTTTCAATGGGATTAGGAATGTGCCACTGGAAACCAGGCATAACGGTGCGCTTGTATTGACCGAATTGGGTAATCACACCCACCTGCCCTTCACGGATAATAAAGAAACCGCTAGCTAGCCACAACAAGATACCCACGATCAGAGCAAATATAATGCCTTTGCGAATGAACTTGGGTGACATCTGCATATTGGGACGACCGCCACCGTAGCCAGGTTCGCGCGGAGCGCCTCCACGATTACCGCCGCCACCAAACAGTGCTTTGAACTTCTTTTCTACATCGGACCATACTTGATCCAAATCGGGCGGACTATTGGGGTCCTGTTGGGGTCTTTTAGGTTCCTGAGAACTATCATCATTTTGAGGTTTTTTACCCCAACCTGGATCATTTAAATTAAAAATCTTACTTAGCATCAATCGTTTTCTCTAATTGCTGTTTAGTTAGAACAATAGCCTCTCTAAGAAACTCTAAGCCGCTTCGCTCACTAGCACTCAAAAAGACTCGACTAACATATCCAGACTCGTTTAGTTCGAGTCTGGGCGTCTGTTCTGTCAAATCTGTCTTATTGTAAACAAGAATGGTGGGTATGTGTTGTGCACCAATCTCTTGTAAAACTTTATTTACCTCGAAAATCTGCTCTTCTTTTTGGGGGTTACTGCTATCAATGACATGCAGTAAGAGATCCGCATAAAGCGTCTCCTCAAGGGTGGCCTTAAAAGCCTCAATCAAGGTTGTAGGTAACTCACGAATAAATCCGACGGTATCGGATAAAGTCACTTGCCCTGCCCCCTCAATCCAGACTCGACGCGTGGTTGTATCTAATGTAGCAAACAGCTGATCGGCCGCATAAGCCTCGGCTCGCGTCATGGCATTAAATAAGGTTGACTTGCCGGTATTGGTATAACCGACTAAAGATACCATAAAAGTGCCGCTTCTCATCCGCTGACGACGTTGATTATCACGCTGCTTTCGAACCTTGTTGAGTCGCTCTCCTAGGGCTTTAATACGCCCGCCAATCACTCGACGGTCAAGCTCTAACTGAGTTTCACCCGGTCCGCGAGTACCGATACCACCCTGTTGCTGCTCAAGATTTGACCACATACCACTTAATCTCGAGCGTAGATGCTGTAACTGAGCAAGCTCGACCTGGATTTTACCCTCATGGCTTTGGGCTCTGAGGGCGAAAATATCCAAAATCAACGCCACTCGGTCAACGACACGGCATTGGAATTGACGTTCGAGGTTACGCTGTTGCGCTGGCGACAAGGCTTGACCGAATAAGATAATCTCGGCTCCTGCAGCTTGTGCCAGACCAACTGCCTCCTCGACCTTGCCTTTACCAAGAAACAGGGCCGGATCCGGCCTGTCTCGATTAGCAACCAAGGTGCCGACAATATTTGCTCCGGCACCCTTTGCTAACATGATTAATTCCTCATGGTGTGCCTGAAAATCAAGGTCACCATAGAGATTAACGTCGACTATAAATGCTTGCATCTGTGGGGTTTGGATTTGGCTCTCACTTTGTTTTGTTAAATTTAGCATATAACAAAACTGTCTATTAGATATAAAAGCCCGCGTAAAAAGCGGGCTTATTACGACTTAGAACTACCTTAGAATCACAAGGACTCACAAAGTCAATTTATTTAGCGGAATCAGTGCTTACGCTTGAGTTTCCTGGTTCTCATCACCCTGTAGATTAACAGCGCGAGCCGGCACCACAGTAGAGATTGCGTGTTTGTAGACCATCTGGGTCACGGTATTTTTCAGTAAAACAACGTACTGATCAAATGACTCGATTTGACCCTGTAGCTTGATGCCATTGACCAAATAAATAGATACGGGAATATGCTCTTTACGTAAGGTGTTTAGGAAAGGATCTTGTAATGATTGTCCTTTATTGCTCATTCTCGAGACTCCATTAATTTTTATATGATTAAAATTGTAATTTTATATAGGAAGCTATTACTTTAACATTTTTTCAAAAGATTAGTTAGTGCCATTGCTGCTTAAATAATCTTTTAAAGCGTCGACCAAGGCTTGACACTCTTCGGCAAGGCCGATAGTAATTCTTAAATATGGGGTGCATCGTTCAATTTTAAAGTGGCGGACTAGGATTTTTTTCTCACGTAAGGCCTGTGCTAGTGTCTCAGCCTCGTGTTGAGGGTGTGTAGCAAAGACAAAGTTTGCTGATGACGGTAACACCTCAAAACCTAATGCTTCCAAATCTGTGGTTAATTTATCACGCCATTGAATAATTTTTTGACGCGTTTCCTGGAAATAATCATCGGCTTTAAAGGCAGCTATTGCTCCTGCTTGTGCTAGGCGATCAAGAGGATAAGAATTAAAGCTATTTTTAACACGTGTTAAAGCTTGCATCAATTCCGCTTGACCAAATGCAAAACCCACTCTCAGACCTGCTAGGGATCGTGATTTAGATAAGGTCTGGAAGACGATCAAATTCGGATAGTTTTGTATTAGTTTAATGGCGGTTTCTGCACCAAAATCCACATAAGCCTCATCGACTGCTACCAAAATATCAGGTTGCGCCTTTAATAAACGCTCAATCTCGTCCAAAGCTAATGCCACACTGGTCGGTGCATTGGGATTCGGAAAAATGATACTGGAAACCTCTGCTGGATCTAAAGCACAGTAATCATCGATATTAATACGATAATCCTCTGTGACCGGGATTGTTTCAACTTCTACTTCATATAAACGCGCATACACCGGATAAAAACTGTAAGAAAGATCCGGATAAACCAACTTCTTGCCTTGATGCCTGAATAACGCGTTAAAGGCATGACCTAAGGCCTCATCAGAGCCATTAGCCACAAAGACTTGATCAGTTTGAACACCATAATACTCAGCGACCACCTTGCGTAATTCATCTGACTCTGCTGCCGGATAAAGTTGCAGAGCACCGTCAGCAGCCGCTTTAATCGCTTCCACCACTGCAGGGGCTGCAGGAAACGGTGATTCATTGCTGTTTAACTTAATAAACTCGCCCTCTTTTGGCTGTTCACCGGGCACATAGGGCTGTAAGGACTCAACAAAGGGACTCCAAAATTTACTCATTGTTTTACTCGAATTATTTGCAGCGTTGATAGAAAAAAGGAAAACAAATTAACCTAAAGAAACACTCCACAGGTTACTTTAAACACTAAGCGTAAGGATTATGCGAGGATTTAAAACTAATCCTCAATGGGGTTCCATCCAGCTTGAACGCTTTGCGGAAGCGAGTCTCCAAATAACGGCGATAGGACTCAGGCACGGCTTCTAACTGATTACCGTGAATCACCACCAATGGTGGATTTTGACCACCCTGGTGAGCGTACCGTAGTTTAGGACGGAAAATGCCTTTGCGTGGAGGTGCTTGTTGCTCCACAGCCTCACGCAACACTCGAGTCAATTTCGGTGTCGACAGCTTACGGAAAGCGGCATCGTGAGCTTCATTAACTGAACGCAATAAAGCGCCGATTCCACGCCCTTTAAGAGCCGAAATTTTGTGCATTTTGGCAAAACTAAGGAAGCGTAACTTACGATTAAATTCGCGCTCAATCCACTCCTTGTTGTAGTCGTCCAGACCATCCCATTTGTTAATGGCCACGACCAATGCTCTGCCACTTTCCATAATAAAACCGGCAATATGAGCATCCTGTTCAGAAATTTCGGTCTGCGCATCAAGTACCAAGATTGCGACATTAGACGCTTCAATGGCCTGTAAGGTTTTAATCACTGAGAACTTTTCGATACTTTCGAAAACTCGACCACGCTTACGTAAGCCTGCCGTATCAATCAAGGTGTATTTACGATCCCCATGATCGAATTCAATCTCAATCGCATCACGTGTGGTACCAGGCAAATCATAAGCAATCACTCGCTCCTCACCTAATAAGGTATTAATTAGTGTAGATTTACCGACATTGGGTCGACCGACAATGGCTAATTTAATACGGTGATCGCGAAACGGCGCAGCTTCTTCTGACTCTGATTCAGATTCGCTCACCTCGACGGCATCTGCTTCAGCTTCCAGTGCAAGGATTGCCTCCTCGCTAAGCTCATCATCATCGTATTCGACATCAACTAAGTCATCATCAAGGGCAAATTCGATCAGTTCCTCGTGAATATCACGTTGCTCATGCGCTTTTTCCAAAGCCAATTCAATCAAGCTTTTAACGCCGTCACCATGAGCAGAAGAAATTTGATAGGGCTCACCTAAGCCAAGCTCATAAAACTCAGCGGCCGCCTGGCCCGGCTGCATGCCCTCGGCTTTGTTGACCGCCAATACCACTGGACGCCCAATACGGCGAATCTTGACAGCGATATCATGGTCGTGACTATTGATGCCAGCACGAGCATCGACGAGGAAAATCACGACATCCGCTTCGACAATGGCTTGCTCAGTTTGCCTGGCCATTTCCACCAAAATACCGGTTTTGGTTTCAGGCTCAAAGCCCCCGGTATCCACCACTAAATAAGGTGAATCACCAAGACGACCCTCACCATAGTGACGGTCACGAGTTAGACCGGGAAAATCAGCCACAATCGCATCACGTGAACGCGTCAGACGATTAAATAAAGTGGACTTACCAACGTTGGGACGCCCAACAATAGCCACGACGGGTTTAAACTTTGAACTCACTGAGCACCTAGCATAACTAAACGACCCCCACCGGTTTGTACTAAAACACCATAGGGAGTCGCAATCAGCGGAGACCGGATAGCGCGACTGTCACCAACCGAAACACGACCTTGTAACTGGCCGATATTGGGTTCGAAGAAGTGCACATAACCCTGATAGTCACCGACATAAATTTTATTATTAAAATAAACCGGATTGGTTAAACCACGGTTGCGCAGTTCATTGTCCTGCCAGATGATGTCACCATTGTTGCCATCAAAAGCAGTCACTTCACCATGCATTCCTGAAGCATATAAACGATTCTGTGCAGCGCCTAAACCAACGGAACTGGAGAAACTTTTAGTCCATAGTAATTGGGGCGCCGTTTGTGCTCTACCACCCTGGTAACACAGAATAGAGCCCTGGTAACTGTTTGCACACACCGCATTATTTATACTCACCGGCAAACCAACCACATCAATGACTGAGTCTAAATCTGTCGCTCCGATCGCCGAACTAACCTTGATGTCCCATACCGGACGCCCATCGGCAAGATTGATTGCCACTAAGCGCCCCACCGGTACCGGCACGATAACTAAATTATCGACAACCACCATGCGAGTGTCGGTTTTTAGAGCCAATGGCGCCGCCGTACGCATATATGACCACTGTAATTCGCCGCTCTGTCTATCAAAGCCCTGAACACGATAATCGTCATTGCGAACAACAATGGTATTGCCGCCAACAACCGGAGGCGTAGAGCTCACCGTAGAAGTGCGAGCCTCCCATAATTGATTGCCACTGGCAGCGTCTAGCGTAATAATACGACCATCACGAGTAGCAACTACGACAACTTGGCCGTCAGTACCAACGCCTGCCGACAAATTGGTGCCAACACTAGTACTCCAACGTACAGCGCCGTTGGCCAGACCTAAACGTGCCACTTGACCACCCGGAACAGCAGCAAAAACCTCTTCACCTAAAACAATCGGAGCAAAACCGTAATCACCGGTAGAACCGATCGCCTGTGACCAGATTAAGTTACCTTGTGCGGTTTGTTCATATGAGGTCAAATCAACCGGGTCAAAACGGCTCTCGGAAGTAAATAATCCACAAGCACTTAGACTGGCTGCAGTAATGACTGCTAGCGCTACTAAACGAGTCGATTGGAATTTAGCGTTGAGGCTGCTCATTTACCCCTCCTAATACATTAAGCTTTAACTGCATGGTTTGAACGAATTCGCCACTTACTCCGACTGCTTCTGCGGCTTGAGTCCATTGAGTAGTTGCATTTGTAAGATCGCCTTGAGCAAAATAAACATCACCACGTTTATCGGCAAACAAGGCTTCATAACCACTCAGCTCTTGATTTAACAAGTTAAGTGCTTGGTCAAATTTTTCCTGATTGGTATAAATCGTCGCCAATTGTAATTTTGCAACACCCTCTAACTCAGGATATTGCTTACTATTGTCAAGGATACGCTGTAATTCACCTTCGGCCTGAACATAATCCTGCTTTTCGGCAAACGCGCGAGCGGCTAATAACGCAGCTCGACCAGCATAGATATTGCCCTTGTATTTGTCTTGTAAAATTTGATTGGCCTCTTGTAGACGACGGGAAGAAGCATCGTCTGAAGTGCGGTAGTTATTTTCTACAATTTCAAAATAACCCAAAGCATTGCGTGTTTGATAGTTCTGATACCAATTCCAAGCATACCAACCTAAAATGGCTAATAAAATTGCCAGTATAAGGCCACTGACAACATTCCCCCACTGCTCCCACCACGCTTTGAGCCGGTCAATTTTTTCCTGTTCTTCTAAGTCAAAAGCCATGCTTTTCTACTTCCTTTCTGCTAAAACTTGAACTAAATCTGTTTGAGCTACTTCAAACTGATTTTCAATAGTACCATTTTCTGATTCACGCAAAGGCTTAACAGCCACTTTGCTTTGCTCTAACTCTTGCTCACCAATCACGATAGCCCAACGCGCCCCACTAAGGTCTGCACGTCTGAACTGCGACTTGAATCCAGAAGAGCCCGAATGCACCATCACCTTCCAACCAGCATCACGGCATTGTTCAGCTAATAAAGCAGCTGTCTGAGAGGCTTTTTCACCCTGATGGACAAAATACAGCTCAGCCTCTTGGGGTGGCGTAAATGCTCCCTGCTCATCAGCCAATTCAAGTAAACGCTCCAAACCCAAACCAAAACCCACGCAAGGGGTCGATTTACCACCTAAAAGTTCAAATAAACCATCATAACGACCACCCCCACAGACCGTGCCTTGGGCCCCGAGTTCATCAGTTACCCATTCAAAAACAGTTAGATTGTAATAATCCAAACCACGGACTAAACGCGGATTAATGATGTACTCAATACCGGCCTGTTGTAAGCGCTGACAAACTGCTTCAAAGTGCGCCTCGGACTCAGCACCTAAGTAATCGAATAACTTAGGGGCATTATCAGCCATCTCCTGCATCGTCGGATTTTTTGTATCTAAGACACGCAAAGGATTGCTATACATACGACGTTTAGCATCTTCGTCAAGAATGTCAACGTGCTCTTCAAGATAGGCAATTAATGCCTCACGATGTTTGGCGCGCTCATCGCTTTGTCCCAAACAATTTAATTCCAGACGAATATTGTTTAGACCTAAAGCTCGCCATAAGCGCGCCAGTAGTAAAATAACCTCAACATCCATATCCGGACCATCAAATCCCATGGCCTCAACGGATAGTTGATGGAACTGTCGATAACGCCCCTTTTGTGGGCGTTCATGTCTAAAAACTTGACCCATAGCAAAGGCGCGCACCGGCCGATCGTATAAAAGATTGTGCTGAATCGCAGCCCGCACCACGCCGGCGGTGAACTCAGGACGCATGGTCAACATATCCTCGGGATCAACTGTTTCAGCGCTTTTGTTCATGGTGAAGGTGTACATTTCTTTTTCGACAATATCTGTCACCTCACCAATGCCTCGCGCAAATAAACGAGTTTGTTCTAGAATCGGCGTACGGATATTTTGATAACCGTATTGAGAAAGCAGTGATTTGATAATGCTTTCTAACTGCTCCCATTTATAACTTTCATCGGGCAGAATATCATTCATACCGCGAATAGCATTAACTTTATTAAAAGTTTTTGACATAAGAATTATTTTTTTAAACTATTTTTTAATTAAGAGCGTTGACCATAGCGTTGATCAACATACTCCTCGACGATTTTCTGAAATTCTTCTGCAATACCATCGCCTTTGAGAGTCATGCGACGCTCCCCATCAATAAATACCGGGGCTGCAGGAACCTCGCCGGTACCGGGCAAACTAATACCGATATCGGCATGACGACTTTCGCCAGGACCATTAACCACACAGCCCATTACAGCGACATTCATACTCTCTACACCAGGATAACGTTGGCTCCACTCTGGCATACTATTACGCAGGAATTGTTGGATACTATCGGCTAATTCTTGGAAAAAGGTACTGCTGGTTCGACCACATCCCGGACAAGCTACGACCATCGGCGTAAAGGCTCGAAGCCCCATAGTTTGCAGCATTTCCTGAGCCACGATAACTTCATTGGCTCGATTGCCACCCGGCTCCGGTGTCAATGAGATACGAATCGTATCACCAATCCCCTCTTGCATCAGCACGGCTAAAGCAGCGGTGGATGCAACAATGCCTTTGGAACCCATACCGGCCTCTGTCAACCCTAAATGCAAGGCATAATGACAGCGTGAAGCGAGGTTACGATAAACCGAAATCAGATCCTGCACATGACTGACTTTACAAGACAAAATAATCTTATCGGCCGCAAGACCAAGCTCTTCTGCGCGCATGGCATTGGTGATGGCAGAAACCACAAGTGCCTCACGCATGACCGCCTGGGCTTCCCAAGGCTTGGCCCGTTGATTATTTTGGTCCATCATGGTGGCCATCAAATCCTGATCTAGGCTGCCCCAGTTCACCCCAATACGTACCGGTTTATTGTTTTTAATGGCAACATCAATCATTTGCGCAAAATTATCATCGCGACGCTTACCACCACCCATATTGCCCGGGTTAATGCGGTATTTAGAAAGTGCTTGAGCGCAATCAGGAAAATCAGTTAGAAGCTTATGACCGTTGTAGTGAAAATCTCCGACCAAGGGTACATCAATGCCCATCTTGTCGAGTTGCTCTCGAATAACGGGGACCTCTTTTGCCGCCTCGGGGGTATTGACTGTAATACGCACTAATTCAGAACCAGCCATCGCCAACTCCTTGACCTGAATCGCTGTTCCGATCGCATCAGCAGTATCAGTATTAGTCATCGATTGCACTACCACCGGGGCTGAGCCGCCAACCGACACGACATTGTCTTGCCAACGGATGTTGACTTGGTGGGTGTGATGGCGTCTTAGTGGTCCTATAGCAAAAGGAGTCTCTCTAGGGTCAAAATCAGTCTTCATATACTCACTCAAACTGCGTCAAACCAATCTTTGACGAAACCTAAATTAAGGTCTTCAAGGGTAATAGCGCCCTGCCACAATGCTACCCCTAAAACCACCAGAATCACTAAAAGCAACAACCAAATAAGGGTGGAAAATGAAAAACCGCGACCTCTAGAGTCACCCGTCGGCGTTGGCGACATTTTGTAATCCAGACTACTAACCAAGTTAGGCGATTTAGCATTCTGGGGTTTATTGCCGGTTTCTCGAGCTAACATCTCAATAGCTAAATCAGGATCAACGCCGAGGGCCTCGGCATATTTACGCACCAAGGCACGCAGGACAAAACCCTGAGGTAAGATATCCCAGTTTTTCTCCTCAAGTGCTTGTAATTGCCACTTGCTGTACTTTGTTGCACCGGCAAGCTCTTCAAGACTTAAACTCTTACGTATACGGCTCGCATGCAGCAAGCCACCCAATGAATCGGCCATCTCCGGCTGGGGTGCGGACTCTCTGGTTAAATCAGGCATATCATTTTGAGGGTTCACTTTTGCACCTCGTAAATTGGAATAACCCCATCTGCAATAGGAATCACCTCGTCATCTCGACGCTTTAGGGTGATTTTCGTACGGTCTTTGACGTCACCGGCCAATTGACCACAAGCGGCGTCAATATCATCGCCTCGTGTTTTGCGTGTTGTTGTTACCACACCTGCGCTTTGTAAGCGCTCTGCAAAAGCTCGAATGCGGTTATTGGAGGAACGCTTTAGACCTGATTGCGGGAAGGGATTAAAAGGAATTAGATTTATTTTGCAACGAACTTGTTTGCTTATCTCAATCAACTCGTCAGCATGCCCATCGGAGTCATTGACGCCATCGAGCATAATATATTCGAAAGTCACAAAATCACGTGGCGCATGCTCTAAATAACGATTACAAGCAGCAATCAACTCACGTAAAGGATACTTTTTATTTAAAGGAACAAGCCTATCACGAAGCTCGTCATTTGGGGCGTGTAAAGAAACCGCCAAGGCAACAGGACAATCCTCAGCCAAACGATCCATCATGGGTACCACCCCGGAAGTCGAAACGGTAACCCGACGACGCGATAAACCGTAGGCGTTGTCTTCAACCATCAACTTCAAGGCCGGCAATAGCTCTCTATAGTTAAGTAATGGCTCACCCATACCCATCATGACCACATTAGAAATAACGCGTAGCGGTTCAGATGGTGACTGACCATCGGTGCGTGCTGCTGCTTGATTGTTAAGTAATTCGGCGCGTGCATACCATAGCTGAGCAATGATCTCAGCGGCGCTTAAGTTACGATTAAAGCCCTGATAACCGGTCGAACAAAAAGGACAGGCCACTGTACAACCGGCCTGACTTGAGATGCATAAAGTGCCGCGGTCATCCTCAGGAATAAAAACTGTCTCAATGGCGTTGTTATTGCCCACATCGAAGAGCCACTTACGAGTACCATCAGCGGAAGTTTTATCAAGAATGGGATTCAGTGTTTGTACACAATAACGACTCTCCAACTGAGAACGAAAGTCCTTAGCCAGATCAGTCATTTGGGTGAAATCAGCTTCACCACGCTGGTGAACCCAACGCAGTAGTTGCTTAGCACGAAAAGGCTTATGCCCTGCCTCTGATAACTCAGAGGTCAGGGCTTCTAAATCTAAACCTAATAAGTTTTGCTTTTCAGTCATTGAAATAGAAATTAATTACTTGCCGAAGAAGTACTCGATCTCAACTGCAGCAGTTTCAGGAGCGTCTGAACCGTGAACAGCGTTAGCATCGATGCTTTCAGCGAAGTCAGCGCGGATAGTACCGGGAGCAGCTTCTTTAGGGTTAGTAGCGCCCATTAGTTCGCGATTTTTAGCGATAGCGTCAGCGCCTTCCAGAACCTGAACAAATACAGGACCTGAAATCATGAATTCAACTAAATCGTTAAAGAAAGGACGCTCTTTATGCACTGCATAGAAACCTTCGGCGTCTTCGCGAGATAGTTGTACCATTTTTGCTTCAACTACTTTTAGACCTGCTTTTTCAAAACGAGAAATAATCTCGCCGATTACGTTTTTAGCTACTGCGTCAGGTTTAATAATCGATAAGGTGCGTTCAGCTGCCATATTTTGCTCCAAAATAAATAGGTTAATCTTAAAAGTAAAGTACAAAACAACACTGAATAGTCCAAAACAAAGCTTAGGAATCG
This sequence comes from Alcaligenaceae bacterium, assembly GCA_030538235.1. Lineage (GTDB taxonomy): Bacteria > Pseudomonadota > Gammaproteobacteria > Burkholderiales > Burkholderiaceae_B > Oligella. The sequence continues at coordinate 382,697 of JAUNUJ010000001.1, read as the reverse complement.
ACCCAAAGCTATCTAAAAACATATAAAGACACGATTTATCGAGTCAGCAAAGCTGCCTAGATAGTTGAGTTTTTCAGCTGTTTTACACAAACCTTCATTTTAACATGCAAACAGTGGCTCTTACATCCTAAAATATAGCATTAAATAAGAAAAAGCATTAGTTTTATAAAACTTGAATTAATCCAGTATTTAACGACGGAAAACAAATGAATCAAACCCCTCTTAGTGAAGAACTTGCTAAAAGTTTTGAGCCAAAAAATATCGAATCTTCTTGGTATGATCGATGGAATGACTTAGGTATTTTTAAAGCGGGACAGTTTACCCAAACTAGCTCACCTGAAAGCGGTAAACCCTATACCATCCAGTTCCCCCCGCCGAACGTCACCGGTACCCTACATATGGGACACGCTTTCAACCAAGCGGTTATGGATAGTCTAATTCGCTATCATCGTATGCTCGGTTGTGACACTGTATTTGTACCAGGTACTGACCACGCCGGGATCGCCACCCAGATCGTGGTGGAACGTCAATTGGACGCACAAAAAATCTCCCGTCATGATTTAGGTCGTAATAAATTTGTCGATTGCGTCTGGGACTGGAAGGAAAAATCCGGTAACACCATGATGTCACAATTCCGTCGCCTAGGCTCATCTGCCGACTGGAGTCGTGAGTACTTCACGATGGACGAACGCATGTCCAAGGGTGTGGTCGAAACCTTTGTACGTTTATACGAACAAGGCTTAATCTACCGCGGCAAGCGCTTAGTGAATTGGGATCCGGTACTGGGAACTGCAGTGTCCGATCTGGAAGTAGAAAACACCGAGGAAAATGGTCTACTCTGGCATATACGTTATCCATTGGTTGAACCCAGTGGCGAATTAACGCACTTAACTGTGGCCACCACGCGCCCTGAGACCATGTTGGGTGACTCTGCGCTGATGGTACACCCAGAAGACGAGCGCTATAACCACCTGATTGGTAAAAATGTCGTGTTACCCATCGCGCAACGCATTATCCCAATCATTGCCGACGATTACGTTGACAAGGAATTCGGTACTGGTGTGGTTAAAGTCACGCCGGCTCACGACTTTAATGACTATGCCGTTGGCCAGCGCCACCACTTGCCAATTATCAACATCCTGACATTAGACGCCAAGATCAACGATAATGCACCAGTTCAATATCAAGGACTAGATCGCTTTGAAGCGCGTCAAGAAATCCTAAAAGCACTCAAAGAATTGGATTTATTAGCTGAAATTAAACCACACAAACTGATGGTACCCCGTGGCGATCGCACTAAAACCGTGCTTGAGCCCATGTTGACGGACCAATGGTTTGTCGCCATGTCAAAGCCGGCCCCTGAAGGCACTTACAATCCGGGCAAGAGCATTACCGAAGTCGCGTTGGAAGCAGTCAGCAGTGGCGAAATTAAATTCCATCCTGAAAACTGGGTCAACACCTATAATCAGTGGCTTAATAACATACAGGACTGGTGTATTTCTCGTCAACTCTGGTGGGGTCATCAAATTCCGGCTTGGTATAGCGAAGATGGTCAAGTTTTCGTGGCACGCACTGAAGGCGAAGCTCTGAAGCAGGCTAAAAAAGCCGGTGTTGAGGGAGCACTGACTCGTGACGAAGATGTACTGGATACCTGGTTCTCTTCTGCCCTAGTGCCATTTACCACTATGGGTTGGCCTGAAAAAACGCCTGACTACAGTCGTTACATGCCATCTAATGTCCTTGTGACCGGTTTCGATATTATTTTCTTCTGGGTTGCTCGCATGATTATGATGAGCAAACACTTGACGGGTCAAATCCCCTTTAAACAGGTCTACATTCACGGTTTGATTCTGGATGCTCAGGGTCAAAAAATGTCAAAGTCTAAAGGCAACACCCTAGATCCCGTTGATATTATCGACGGGGTTGATTTAGAAACACTAATTAAAAAGCGTACCGAGGGCTTGATGAATCCTCAGCAAGCCGCTCAGATCGAAAAAGTCACGCGCCAAAACTTCCCGGACGGCATCGAACCTTATGGCGCCGATGCGTTGCGCTTCACCATGGCTGCTTATGCAACCCCAGGGCGCAATATGAACTTCGACTTAAATCGTTGTGGCGGTTATCGCAACTTCTGTAATAAATTATGGAATGCGACCCGCTTTGTACTGATGAATGTCGAGGGTCATAATCTTGGCAAATCTGAATTCGAACTGAGTTTTGTTGATCACTGGATTATCAGTGAGTTGCACAAGTTTAAGAAAACTGTGGCTAAAGCCTTTGCCGATTATCGTTTCGATATTTTGGCTAATGCTATATACCATTTTGTTTGGGACGTTTATTGTGACTGGTACTTGGAAATGGCCAAGGTTCAACTACAAAATGGCAATGAAGCCCAACAGCGTGGCACCCGTCGCACGTTGATCAATGTACTTGAATCTCTCTTAAGAATTGCTCATCCGATCATTCCTTTTATTACTGAGGAATTGTGGCAAAAAGTCGCTTTGGCGGCCGGCGTGATGACCAAATCGCAAAAGACATCAATCAGCATCAGACCCTATCCTCAGTCTGATGAGAGTCTAATCGACGACAATGCCATCAGCGTGGTTGAAGATTTACAGGCTCACGTTGAAGCGATTCGCGTATTACGTGGCGAAATGCAACTCTCCCCTGCTGAACGCGTGCCTTTATTAGCTGTGGGTGATGCTGATAAGTTAACTAGCTACGTGCCCTATCTTAAAGCTCTGGCTAAACTCAGTGAAGTGCAGATTGTTGATGAACTTCCGGATTTAGGCTTCCCAGTTCAAAGCTTAGGTCAAAGTCAGTTAATGCTTAAGGTAGAAATCGACAAAGAAGCCGAACTAGCTCGTCTAGACAAAGAAGCCCAACGCTTACAAACCGAGATCACCAAGGCCGAGGCCAAACTCAACAACGAAAACTTCGTTAACAAAGCCCCGGCTGCTGTGGTTGAGCAAGAAAAAGAACGCGTCGCCAGATTTGGTGAACAACTGACTCAGGTCAAGGAGCAAATGGCTAAATTGGCCTAGTTAGTCCGCGAAGATAAGCTGATTAGACTCGGCTCAACTGTCAAACCTTGAAACCTGCGCTGAGTCTGCTAACCCAAAAACAAAAAAGCTGTGATTCTATGAGTCACAGCTTTTTTGCTTATATTAACAATACAGATTGTCTTACATGCTAGCGGTTGATTGCTTAAAGGCATCAAAAGCGCTTTGACAACCAGGAGCTAACATCGATTTGTCGCCCGGTACACTGTTTAATTGTTGTCTAGTGCTTTCAATTGATTGCTTGTAAACGTCAGCAACTTGTGGGTGTTTTGCAGCAAATTCTTCAACAGCAGAAAAATAATCCTGACAAACTTGTGGAATAGCAGATGCGTGAGTAGCAAAAGATGCTGAAGCAAATATAGCAGCGACTAATAATTTTAATTTCATAATATATAACCTTAAAACATAAACAAGAAACTTTTATCTCCAAAAGCAGCTGACATTGTTTCATAGTAATATGTCAGTACGATGTCGGCAATATATAAGATTTATGACAAGCAAAAAAAGGATGATAGATTTTTATCTATCATCCTTTTTGTAACCTTAAATACAATGCCCTTCTGAGACGCCATAAAGCGAGAAGAACAGGACTAAGATTTATTGAGGCATACTGGCAACTGCTTCTTTGAAGGCGTCATAAGACGCTTGACAACCTGCTGCAAAGGAATCTTTATCAGCGGCTGCGGCATCTTCAATCTGCTTTTTAGTGGTAGCTACCGCTTCCTGATAGGTATTGCCAATTTCAGGGTATTTTGCAACAAACTCATCAATTGCAGCAAAATACTCTGCACAAATCGGTGGAATTTCAGAAGCTGTTGTAGATACGACGGCATTAGAAGAGTTGGTCGACTCAACAGTAGGTGCCGGTGCATCTGAGGATGTTGTTGCGTTGTTAGATGAACCACTATCACCACAAGCGACTAATGCTACAGATGCAAATACAGATGCGATTAATAGATTTAATTTCATGGTTTTTTACCCCTTATGTAATTTGCTTTAAAAGCAGAATCAAGTGAAACTGCGTCAAGTGTAGACCGTATTTAAGCGCTTAGGGTATTACCAAGGGTTAAAAATGCGACTTTTTATTACCAAATTAATTAACTTCAGCAATAGCTTGGATTCAAAAACTTGAACTTACTAAGCAGCTTAATTTCTCATCATAGTCACGATATTATTTCATGCTGCTTCGCAGCATGAGGATTAGCTTAAATAGCGCAATCAAGGGCCTATACGCGCCTTGACATATCATAGTCTTAATAAGAACAATGAGCTAATTAACTCAGCAACTAAATTTGAGGCATTGAGGGGATAAAAACTAATGCAGGAGTAAAGTAATGATGTAATGACCGTTTACATTTTAAATGTTTAGACTTAAATAAGCGTCTACTCAACACCACAGTTTAATGTTTTAATAAAGTTGCCACGTGCAATCAATTCAATCTCTGAAAAAACAAAAGCTGCATCGAAGGGATGCAGCTTTTGTGCTTACAAAGTATCAAGAAACAAAATTATTCAGGCTTGAAGCGTTCAATACTGGCAGTAATTTCATTTTTAGCAACCTCAGCTGTATTCCAGCCGGTTACCTTGACCCATTTGCCCTGCTCCAGATCTTTGTAATGCTCAAAGAAATGCTTGATTTGCGCGCGCTCTAACTCAGGTAAATCATCAATTGATTGAATTGATGCATACACTGGGTATAACTTATCGACAGGTACAGCAATCAGTTTAGCGTCAATACCTGCTTCGTCTTCCATCTCTAAGACACCGATAGTACGACATTTGATAACCGCACCGGCCTGGATCGGATATGGCGTTTTAACCAAAACATCAACCGGGTCACCATCAAGCGATAAAGTTTGTGGTATATAACCATAGTTTAAAGGATAATGCATGGCTGCAAGCATAATACGATCCACAACAACCGCACCTGTTTTGTCACAAACTTCGTATTTGATTGGATCAGAGTTCATCGGAATTTCAATCACAACATTGAACTCATCCGGCGCATTGCAGCCGGCAGGGACATTTACTAAGCTCATAATTTACCTCAAAATGTTAGAACTTAAAATTAAAAAATTATAAATCAAGCTAAGCTACTGCTTATGCTTTATCCTCAGGCAACTCATCTTTATTGATGGTCTGCAACTTCGCACGCGATGAAATAAAGTGGTCATCGGGTGCATCCAAGTTTTTCATATCCGGTGGATTTAAAGGATCATTTCTCGTATCTGCTGATGGTAAAGCAGACGCTCCAGGCAATACAATCACCGCAGAGGATCCTCTACGCCAATGTTTAAGCGCCTCTTCAGGTTTTGACATACGGTCATATAAAGTACCTAATAAAGCATGAGTACGTGCATCAGCTTTGCGTACCAAACTCTTAGTCAGATAACGCTCAGCTTGACCCCATAATTGCTCCAATAAGCATAAGTGGCCTGCGGCGCGCAACAAATCGGGATTTTCAGGATCATTTTCCAACCATTTTTGCACCTTGGCAAGACGCTGTGATTGCTGCTCCTTGACATCAACCTCCAGATACTCCTCAAGAATCAGTGGATCGTAATCCGTCTCGTAGGACTTCTCAAGAACCTTCATCACCTGTTTATAATCGTTTCTATCAGCATAGCGGCGTGATGCGGCAATGGCGATAGCCGGTTTACTTTGTTCCTGAGCCGTCAACTGATCGTAAACAGATTCCCATAGCATCTCAGAAGGCGAGGAAATAATCGTGTGGGCGGACGTTTGAATCAAATCTTCGGCATAATTAACGTCGATTTTCTTTTTCTTAAGTAGATAACGTGCTTCCTTAATCACTTCACGTAAACGACCTGCTTGCTTATAAGCACGTAGCAACAGTTTACGCAAATGGATCTGATTAGGATGTGACTCGTTGAGTTTCTCTAAAAGCATAATCGCTTCGTCACTTTTGCTTTGATCTAATAAGATCTCTGCCTTTACAGTGACTGCAGCATCATAAAGTTCAGGATAACTCATCGCCTTATCAAGACTTAAAGCCAACATCTCATCGCGTTTAAGATTGTCATTCGCCTGATGGGCTGCCTTGGCTGCCGCCAAACTGGCTAAAACCTGACGCTGCTCGCTATGTGTCGTACTGTGTAACTTATTAAAGTCTTTTTCTGCTACATCAACGCGTCCCTCTAACCAGCCCATCCAGCCACGCTCTAAAAGCCCAAGATCTCGACGAGTACGACGCTTCTCGCGCCAATTATCAATGTCTTTTGGTGCGTTAAGCAGGCGTGAAACAATACGTAAAAGGATATATAAAACGAAAAACGCCAATACCAAGAACAAAAGACCGACTACCAGACTGACGGTACGACGTTCGTCATTAACGACTAAGCTGACATAACCCGTAGTGTCCTGTAAAGTGATTCCGGCAAACACTGCAACGGCGATTAATAAGAGTAATTTAATGACTGTTTTCATTAGTTACTCCTGAAAATTACGCTGAACACGCAGTTGTTCATAGGTTTCAGACAAGGCTCGACGGCTATGCGCAATATCCGGCATCGTCGGTTGAACAGAGGCTTTTCTTAATTCAGCTAACATGGTTTGAGCCTGTACAGTTTCTGCCGCATCTGGGCGGAAATATTGAGCTAACGCTTGCTCCACTGTCATTAGCGAAGTTTGCCATACGCCCTGCTGTCTACTCATCAACGCTTGTTGTGCAAAGCTTAACTGCATCTTCAGGTTATTGCGCATAATACCCGCTTGCTCAGAAGATAAAAGCCCTGAATTCGGATCGGATAGCTTTTCAACGCGAACTAACTCGCCTAAATCACTAGCTACTGCACCATAAGCTTTAGAAGCAAATGATTTAGTTTGAGTCCACGTGCGCTCATACCACTTACTGTCTGCATCGACAGCATCAGTCGCTGGAGGAGCTACATCGACAGCAGTACTTTCAACGCCTGCGGTACCTTCAGCAGTCGGTGTAGGTAACATCAGCTGACTGTGAGATTTGTAATCAGGGGTGTTCAAAGGTGCTGTATCAATCAGTAATGCAAGCTGTTGAACCTGTCTGAACATATCCTCAGTTGTTGCAAATTCGCTGGATTTTAAAGCCACGATATCAGCACCAATCGCACCGACTAAACCCTCAAGCATGCGGTTTTTAGATTCAGCAGTAATGCGCTGAGCAACAGTCAAGATAGAAACAGCATTAGGCACGTTAGCATTAAAACGCAATTCATTTTCCGCAGACTGCATCAAACGGGAAACGTCATTGAGAAGCAAGTTTTCAGCGCTGGTATTAGTATCTTGCAAATGCTGCTGCATACCGGCCAACTCTTCTTGTAATCGACGAATTTCCTGTTGTTGACGAGCATTAAGTACTTCGTATTCACGCTCTAATTCAGCAATTAATTCAGGATTCGCTGACTGAAGCTGCTCGGCTTCAACCGTCGGAGTGCTTTCTACAATTACCGCTTCTACAGGGGCAGTTTCCTCAGCATTTGCCACCGGCGGCAACTCTTGAGCTGTCACATCGGTCGCTAACTCGCTTGCTACAACAGGCTCTTCAATCGACCCCTCAGCTTCAGAAAGCTCAGATGCTGAAACAACCGGCTCAGAGCTTTCAACAACCTCGACTTCAGATGCCGGCACCATCTCGGCATTTGGTTCATCCATGGAAGTCATTTCTTCAGTGCTTTTCTCACCTTTGGCAAGCGCTTCTTGCTCAAAAGCCCCAATGCCTACTTCTGGGCTAACGATCGAGCCAAGCTCACCTGGAACTGACTCATCAGCTGCAGAGGATTCCTGTGCAACAGACTCACCGCTAGCGACATCTGGCGCTTCTGCAGTGTCAGTATCCAGCTCAGCACCTGACTGATGCTCTACTACATCAGCGGCACTAGCGACATCAGAATTAGCATCAGCTGGAACTGACTCATCGGCAGCGGCTGTTGATGTGGTCTCAGTGCCCATAAATTTAGCCTTGGACTCTTCTTCGCCAACCTCTGTGCTGAACGCTTCAGAAGCGCTCGGCTCAGGAACTTCAGTTTCACTTAAGGGTGGGTCATTACTCTCGAGTCCCTGCGTATCGGCAGGCACTTCCTGAATAGGATTGGCTTCTGCTGTTGGCTGATTTACCGTACCGGGAGTCAGAGTTTTGCCTTCATCCTGGTTGGAATAATAGATACCACCCACAGCCGCCGCCACTAACACAGCGGCAACACCATACCAGACTACGTTATTGCCCTTTTTCTTAGGACTGTCTGCATAAGCTGCAGTCTGTTGCTCAACCTCAGTCGAGTTATCAGTTTCGGTTATGGTCTCAACTTGCTGTAATTGATCATTGTCATTAGCCATTGGCTCTTGCGCCTCCTCTTCAATCAATTGATCTTCAACTTGATCATCTTGGTCTAGAATTTCTGCATCAGTAGTGTTTTCAATATCTTCCGGGCGATCGCCACCCTGATTATTACGATTACGACTTTTGGCCATATTGCATTTCCTTCAGATGATTAAGTTGTTAGCCTTGATAGGACTGATATTTTTATCATTAAATTAGTGCCTAAAGAGGCAATTCTATTGTGATTTAGAATTTTACTATCTTTTTGATTCTATACCAATCACAACGACGGATTAAGCATTAATGCAATTTATCACGAATTACTAAGTACTTAATTGATAAAGTTTAAACTAATAAGCGCTTTACCCGAATTAATCCGCGCAACGCATTGCTTAGGGCGATCTCTTCAGCCTTGATGACGTCATCATAATGCAAATGAGCCTCAATAACTTCCTGAGCGCCCAGATAATGCCAAGGATTTGCCATGACTTCCTGTCGCATCACCCCATTTAATAATGGTAATTCATGACATGGTGTATACCATTGACCATCAATTTTCAAGAAAACGTTGCTGCGAGCGCCCTCTAGGAGTGTCAACTCGTGGTCAAAAAGTAGTTGATCAAAGGCTCCATCAGTGGTCGCTTGATTTAATACAAGATCATAAACACTTCGTTGGTCGGTTTTATGACGACTTAAATAATCCAGCTGAAAGACTGAGTTTTTATTAACTAAAAGCGACTGATTAGGCGCTAACTCTTCAAGTTCATACAGTGTGGCAACTAAGCTAAAATCGGTGTTAAATTCAAAGCGCCAGCTATTTTTGTGGCTTTGTGTGACGTGTTGATTTGGTTGCAGGCTTAACTTTAGTCTATATACGCCCTGCTTCGGTAGTTCTTGCAAAAAATAGCACCACGCCTGCGCCAAGGCCTCTGCAGTTAGTGGATATCGTAGCGCTTCAGCAGAACTAAGCAAACGTGCTTTATGCCGCTCTAACAGCACACAAGCGCCATTTTCCCAGCGCATGGTTTCAAAAATACCAAATTCGGGTACTAGGCCCAAAAGAAAACGCACTTTCCATAGACATTCTTCATATTCCAGTTCGGGTTGACTATCAATCACCACACCTGAACCAACCCCCACAGAGGCTTGGTAGTGGCCATCAACCTCTTGCAAATGAAAGCTTCTAATCATCACATTGAGCTGACCGAAAAAAGACAGCGAATTAAGCGGTTCCGCATCCGAATTCGCTTCGATTAAACCTATACTGCCAGTATAAATTCCTCTTTGTCTTTGTTCCAACTGGTTAATTAACTGCATGCTCATTTTCTTAGGCGCACCGGTTATCGAACCACAAGGAAAAGTTGCTTGTATCAACTCGGATAGTTTTAGATTGCTCGGCATTTGCGCTTCAATCGTGCTGGTCATTTGCCACACGGCACCAAAACGATTCACCTCAAATAAAGCCGGGACTTTGACCTGTCCTATGTTGGCAATACGGCCAAGGTCATTGCGCAACAAGTCAACAATCATCAAATTTTCAGCGCGATTCTTGAGATCGCGTTTTAAATCGAGTGCTCGTTGCTCGTCTTGACCATCATCTAAGATAGGCGCAGTGCCCTTCATCGGCTTAGCGCGTATCATGGCGTCAGGAAGGATTTCCAAAAACAACTCCGGCGAAAAGCACAATAACCAGGGCTGATTTTCTATGGGCAAATGTGCAAGCGCCCCATAAGGCACTTGCTGCTGTTTACGCAAGCGACGGTATAAGGCGAGCGGATGGCCATAGCTTTTAAAATCCAAAGTGGTTGTGAAATTAATCTGATAGAGATCACCACGACTAATCGCCGCACGAACAGCCTCAATCTTTTGATAAAAATCATCGGGCCCTATTGAAAGTTTAGCCTCGGCAATACCTGCTGCCTCATCAGGATGAGAATCTAAATATTGACGAATCTCGTCACTATTCAGACTCTGCTTTTTTCTAAAACAAAAGACATGAATATGACGATTCAAATGATCATGGACTTCGGGACTAAGCTGCTCATTAACAAGCTCCACCCCAAACTCATAGGGTATATAGAAAAATGTCGATAAACCCTGCTCCCAAGCACCGGAAACCGCACTATCCAGTTGACTAAGCTGTGCCACATCAAAGCACAAATGACTGTGAAAATCGCTCAACAAGGTCGCCCTATCACTTGAGACATCATCTAATAGAACAAAGTGATTTAATGATTGAGTAGTCAAAATTCTATCCTTTGCTGCACAATCGCTGCAGAGTCTCTACAATACTTGGGTTATCCGGTTGACATAGATGCACACTCAACTTACCCCGATAGTTCGGCGCATAGCTTAATTGTTTATGTTTTAAATGTTCCGCGATACGCGGATGAAAGACTAAGAAATCATGCTGCCAACATAATTCAGCAAGCAAAGGCTCTTGTTGCCATTGGCTAAGCACCGCATCGACGCTTTCTCGGCTAGTCAGCAGCCAGCAGACTCTTGCTTGCGGTTTGGTGGCTAATAAATCCAATAAAGGCTGCTTATCTGACACCGACCAAGTGGCCGCTCCACGCTGATAAACCGCTAAAAAAGTCGTTTTAACCTGACGCTTTTGTAGCTGCTCATTTAACCAGTTGCGTCCATGCTCTGCGCGTACAATCATGACCTGTTTGGGCGCTTGATAATTACTTTGGAACCAGTCTAAAAAGGACTCTGAGTCCGCCTCTCCCTGTGGTGCGACCAAGACCTTATTGACAGCAACACCCTGAGCAATTAAGGCGTCTGCCGATACTTGACCTACGGCAGCGGCAAATAATGAGTTCGGCCAATCGAGTCCTAAGGTTTTAAGGCGGGCAAAAAAACTATCGACAGCGAATTGACTCACAAAAAAAACAAAGTCATTGCTTTGCCAATTTTTCGGCAATTCAAAATTTAGTGGTAACAAAGTCAGAGCAGGTAAACTCAACTGCTCAAAATCAGTCAACAAATTTAGAAGCTCCGAGCTTTTGTGCGCCGGTCGAGTATTGACCACTAAATCGAATTGCATGTCGAATTGGGGATTAAAATGTACGAGCTGAGCTTTGCTTTAAGGCTTCATCCAGAATACGTTGACCACCTTGAGCTAGTAAGTCTTCAGCTGCTTTATTACCCAACGATTCGGCATCAGCTAAGTCACCGCGAATTTCAGTCATTAGACTCTCGGTGCCGTCAGGCAAAGCAACCATCGCTCTTAAATACAATTGACCATTTTCAATAATGGCGTGCGCGGCGATAGGCACCTGGCAAGAACCACCGAGGGCTTGAGAGATAGCGCGCTCAGCCATCGCTGTCGCGGTCGCTTCGGCACAGGACAAAAAGGCTAATAGTTCGCTCATATCATTGCGAGAGGCGAGAATTTCGATACCCAAAGCACCCTGACCAGCGGCTGGTAAACTTTGCTCTAATGATAAGCGTGAACGAATACGATCACCCAGACCTAAACGCTCCAAACCGGAAGCGGCTAAAATAATCGCGTCATAATCACCAGCGTCTAATTTTCCTAAACGAGTGTCTAGATTGCCACGTAAAGGCTGCACGACAAGATGAGGGTAGCGTGCTCGGATCTGCGCCTCGCGTCGTAAACTTGAGGTACCGACGATAGCGCCATCAGCTAAATCATCGAGCGTGTCGTATTGATTAGAAACAAACGCATCACGGGGATCAGCTCGCTTTAGAATAGTGCTGAGTGAGAACTCTTCATAAAGCTCCATCGGCACATCCTTAAGAGAATGCACCGCTAAATCTGCGCGACCATCTAGCAAAGCAGTTTCCAATTCTTTGACAAAAAGGCCCTTACCGCCAATTTTTGATAGGCTACGGTCAATAATCTGATCACCTTTGGTCGTCATTTTGAGTAACTCAACCTCTAACCCGGGGTATTGAGTTTGCAAAGCAGCTTGAACAAATTCGGCTTGCCAAAGCGCTAATCGACTGGCACGGGTGGCGATCACGATTTTTTCAGGTAAATTCATGTGTTCTCGAGAAAATTCTTTAACTATAAAACAAATAACCATCATGGTTAGACTTTAATAATGATATCAAAGCCACACACATGATGGTTACTTAATAAATAAATCGAAAGGATTAAACTAAGAAACCTTAGGATTATTTTTCATCTGATTCGTTTTGATGCGCGCCCATAACAAACCAACACCCACAACCACTGCCGCACCAATTAGTTCGGCTGTGTATTTGATGGTTTTACTGGCCGCCTGACCCTCAAAGAAGTAGTCTTTGAAAGCGACATCCCCAACGATTAAACCACCGGCAATCCAACCCAATAAAGCGGCACCAAAAATAACCACCCATGGGAAACGATCAATCAATTTAAGAACTAAGGAACTACCCCAAATAATAATCGGGACGCTCACCAGCAAACCAAAGATTACATAGAACATCTGATGATCATCAGCGGTGTTTTGTGCAGCACCAGCAATCGCAATGACATTATCAAAACTCATCACCAAGTCAGCAATTAGAATGGTTCGTATGGCACCCCAAACGCTTGCACTAGCCTTAACCTCATGATGTTCTTCCTGAGGGACTAATAATTTAATACCAATCCATAGCAGCAATAAAGCACCGACAATTTTTAAATAAGGTATCAGTAAGAGTGACATCGCAAAGAAGATCAAGATCACACGGAGAATAATCGCTCCTGCTGTTCCCCAGAGGATACCCTTGATACGTTGATGCTTGTCCAGATTACGGCAAGCTAATGCGATGATAATGGCATTATCGCCACCGAGTAAAATGTCAATTAGAATGATTTGAAACACTGCACCCCAGTGAATCATCTGAATGAATTCAATCATGTTGTTTTTTTCCTGATAAGCACGAAAGGAAGAAAAAAATTATAACTCAAGCGCGCTTATTATAGAGGCAAAAAATCTCTATGTTTTGATAATAAGTAAGTAAAAACCCCTAGCCATCAAAAAACAGCTAGGGGTTTAGAACAACTACCGGACTATATTAAAGAATAGACTTTAATAATTTGCCCATTTCAGATGGGTTGCGAGTGGTTTTAATGCCGCACTCTTCCATCACTGCTAATTTAGCATCTGCGGTGTCATCGCCACCAGAAATTAACGCACCGGCGTGGCCCATGCGCTTACCGGCAGGAGCCGTAACACCGGCAATAAAGCCAACCACCGGTTTGTTCATATTGTCTTTAGCCCAACGAGCAGCTTCTACTTCATCAGGACCACCAATCTCACCGATCATCACAACGGCATCGGTATCAGGGTCGTCATTGAACATTTTAAGTACGTCGATGTGTTTCAGACCGTTAATCGGGTCACCACCAATACCGACAGCTGCAGACTGACCTAAACCTAATTCAGTTAACTGAGCAACCGCTTCATAGGTTAAGGTACCGGAACGGCTAACAACACCGATTCTGCCCTTACGGTGAATATGCGCCGGCATAATACCGATTTTCAGTTCGTCTGGAACAATCAGACCCGGACAGTTAGGGCCTAATAATAAGGTCTTACTGTCTAGAGCACGCATTTTGTTGCGAACTTCCAACATATCACGGACCGGAATACCCTCAGTAATACAAATAACCAGTTCAAGCTCGGCTTCAACTGCTTCTAAAATGGCAGCAGCAGCGCCTGCCGGTGGTACGTAGATTACAGAGACTGTGGCGCCGGTTTCATTTTTAGCGTCTTGAACAGTACCGTAAATAGGAATACCTTCGAAATCCTCACCCACACGTTTTGGGTTAACGCCAGCGACAAAAGCCTCCTTGCCGTTAGCGTACTCACGGCTAAAGCGCGTGTGGTATTGACCAGTCTTACCGGTGATCCCCTGAGTGATCACCTTGGTATCTTTATTGATTAAAATTGACATTTGTAATCCTCTATCTTATTTGGCAGCTTCAACAACCTTGGTTGCGGCTTCAGCCATCGTATCAGCGCTAATAATCGGTAGGCCGGAGTCAGCAAGAATCTGCTTACCTAACTCCTCGTTAGTGCCCTTCATGCGAACCACTAAAGGCACGTCTAAATCCACCGCACGACATGCAGCGACAACGCCCTCAGCAATCACATCACAACGCATGATACCGCCGAAAATATTAACTAAAATCGCTTTTACATCGTCATTTTTCAACATGATTTTGAAAGCTTCAGTTACTTTTTCAGCTGTTGCACCACCACCTACATCAAGGAAGTTTGCAGGCTCACCACCAAATAATTTGATCGTATCCATGGTCGCCATGGCGAGACCGGCGCCATTTACCAAGCAGCCGATATTACCGTCTAACTGAATATAAGCTAAGTCAAACTTGCTCGCCTCAATCTCTGCTGGATCCTCTTCGTCGAGGTCACGGAACTCAAGAATTTCAGGCTGACGGAATAAAGCATTAGAGTCAAAGTTAAACTTCGCATCTAAGGCACGAATATGACCATCACCGGTTAAAATTAGCGGATTAATTTCGGCTAAAGAAGCGTCAGTTTCCCAGTAAGCTTGGTATAGCTTTTGGAACTGGTCAACCGCTTCGGCGATAGACTCATCAGGAATACCAATGCCGCGAGCTAATTGCTCAGCATCTTCTGCGGTTAAACCGGTGGCTGGATCAACAAAAACCTTAAGAAGCTTTTCGGGCGTTTCAGCTGCCACTTCTTCAATGTCCATACCGCCTTCGCTAGAAGCCATAACGGCGTTTTTCTGAGTACCACGATCCGTAACAATACCGAGGTAATACTCTTTTTTAATATCCGCACCCTCTTCGATAAGCAGACGCTTAACCAGACGACCCTCAGGACCGGTCTGGTGAGTAACTAACTGCATGCCGAGGATTTCAGAAGCTAGTTGGCGTACTTCATCAACAGATTTTGCTAATTTAACACCACCGCCTTTACCACGACCGCCGGCATGAATTTGTGCTTTAACAACCCAAACTGGACCGCCAAGCTCTTCTGCTGCCTTGACAGCCTCTTCTACCGTAAAAGCCGGAATACCGCGAGGTACATTAACGCCGAACTTTCTTAATAGTTCCTTGCCTTGATACTCATGAATATTCATAGATGACCTATAAGAAATAATGGAAAAAACTCTATTTAAAAAAATAAAGTACTCGATTTACAACAACCTTAGTCTGTACTAGGTACATACCATTGGGGATAAAACTCTTTTACTACTGGGGAATCCAAGGAATAAGCGTGACAACCCTCTAGCTGAAAGGGTCGACGACCACTATCAACAGCGTCGTTGATGCGTTTACTGGATAAACTTTGTACAAACACGGTCGGAATCAGCACAGCTAATTCGCTCATGTGTGTGCACCCATCTGTCTTACTAAACTTTTCGCGAACCTTGTGACGAAAACCTTTTAAGAGATGAAGTCCGATCAGGCCTTTGTATGATTCCTCGATGGCCCGACAAACCACACCATAAGGTGCGGCGTCGTATGAAACGTTGGCATCTATAATCAAACCCTCGTCATCTACCGTCAAACAGATAGTCATATCATGTACGGCTTCGCCGGATTTTCTAACTGAACCATCTGATTTTGTAAAATCGTAGTTTTTGAAATCAACTAATTTAGCTTCCAGATCCCAAAGACCATCGTCCCTCTCATAAGAGTCGATGGTCATTTGTCTTGTATGGATTTTTTTGCGTTCAACCACTTTGAGTTTATAACCTCAAATATACAATTTATATTTTTTTACTCTGCAGAGTATAACGCAAAAATGATACCGCATGTTACTGAAAGCGTGTCCTTAGTTCCTTAGCAGCTGCCACCATCAATTCAAGAGCCGCCTCGACTTCAGGCCAATGGCGAGTTTTTAAACCACAGTCAGGGTTAACCCATATCCTTTCGGCTGGAATTTTTTGTGAGGCCTTTTCCAGTAGCTGAACCATCCAGTCTTTTTCAGGGATATTTGGTGAGTGAATATCATAAACACCGGGACCAATGTCATTTGGATAGTGAAACGCTTCAAAGGCATCAAGTAAATCCATATTAGAGCGTGAGGTTTCGATGGTAAAACTCAAATGATTTATCCTAAGCTATCTAGCGACCTATTTTTCTATGGCGAGCTAATAGTGGTCGGATCACAAGAAAATATATCAACTCAAAAAAAAAGAGAAAAACTTTTAAAATAAAATAACTGATTAAATAATAGCTCGAAATCATCAGCGTATAAAACGCTGTATTATGTGCATCAATCGTATAATTGAAATCCAGTGATTGCATAAACTTCATGATATTTGTTGCTTGTACAGAGGTAAGCTCAAACACGGGATTCAATTTAATGAGTATTAAAAACAAGATATGCCATAAGAAAATAAATAGTAATTTATTTTTAAATTTTTCCGGATCAGGTTTTATTGACATCAACAATCCTCGTTTGAAAACGCGACACCAAATACATTAACAATGCCATACACTTTTCTATCCCCCATGGTACGGGGAGCTATTTTTAAGACAAAATTGCGGAAAACATTGTAATCCGATTGATGTTCGAAAGTGATACAACCATAGGAAGTACCAGCATAAGACCTTGGATGAATACGAAAATTGGAACGGGTATTACCCTGAATTTCGGTCTCATCATCAAACTTTTCATCAATCCTGTAAAGAGCGAACCAGTCGTCTCGATCATTACCTGAAACAAAGCCCTGAATCATCGCAATCATTCGAGATCGAACGCCGCCTCTGGGACGATCGACAATCCAATAACTTCCGGGAGGGAGCGTTGCATTTGTGAGATGAGAACACTCAATGCGATTTCTTGTTTCAGCGTCTGAGGAAGAAAAGACTTTGAAATTGCCAATACCTGGACACTTAAGCGTTACAAAATTACTTGCTTTTTCACTTAGATTTAAGTTGCAAATAAACATCAGAGCTCTCTCGCTTTACCTTGAAGAGTACTCAGTTTAACAATGGATTATTAAATTAATTTTAAAAGCGCATAAGTTTATTAGACTCAAAGAAAAGCATATAGGCAAAAGGAGAATATTCTACTAAGCTAGTCAACTCTTAAATCCAAAAAACCATCGACCCTTTCAAAGGAACGATGGTCTTTACTTGAATATGATTTTTTTGTGGGTAAGCTAATTTAAGCGCATTATTTGAACAGCAAGATATATTTTACTCGGTGTTCTACAACGCAAAAATGATACCGCATGTTACTGAAAGCGTGTCCTTAGTTCCTTAGCAGCTGCCACCATCAATTCAAGAGCCGCCTCGACTTCAGGCCAATGGCGAGTTTTTAAACCACAGTCAGGGTTAACCCATATCCTTTCGGCTGGAATTTTTTGTGAGGCCTTTTCCAGTAGCTGAACCATCCAGTCTTTTTCAGGGATATTTGGTGAGTGAATATCATAAACACCGGGACCAATGTCATTTGGATAGTGAAACGCTTCAAAGGCATCAAGTAAATCCATATTAGAGCGTGAGGTTTCGATGGTGATTACATCAGCATCCAACTCCGCAATTGATTCAATGATGTCATTAAACTCCGAATAACACATATGAGTATGGATTTGGGTGTCATTTGCAACACCTGATGTTGCTAATAAAAAACAATCGACAGCCCAACGTAAATATTGCTCCCAATTTTCTTTGCGTAGCGGTAAGCCCTCGCGAATGGCTGGCTCATCAATTTGAATAATTTTAATACCGGCTTTTTCCAAGTCCAGAATCTCGTCACGCAATGCCAATGCCAATTGACGACAAGTCTCAGCACGCGGTTGATCATCACGAACAAAAGACCATTCTAATAAAGTCACCGGTCCCGTCAACATGCCTTTAACGTATTTATCACTGAGTGATTGGGCGTATTGGCTCCAACTCACCGTCATCGGCATCAAACGACTCACGTCACCGTAAATAATCGGTGGTTTAACACAGCGCGAACCGTAGCTCTGTACCCAACCGTGTTCAGTAAAGGCAAAACCACCCAAGAGCTCTCCAAAGTATTCAACCATATCATTGCGCTCCGCTTCACCGTGCACGAGCACATCAATACCCAGCTTTTCTTGGCGTTGAATGGCATCCTTAATCTGTTCCTTGATGCCCTCTTCATAAGCCCTATCGCTACTCTTGCCCTGCTTCCACTCGCGTCGTAATTGACGAATCTCGGCGGTCTGCGGGAAAGAACCAATCGTTGTGGTGGGGAATGCCGGTAGATTCAAGCGCTTCCGCTGAGCTTCAGCACGAATTTCATACGTTGGGCGCTTTAACTTAATCTTGTCTACCTCTTTGAGGCGCTGCTGTACTGCCGGATTATGAATTTGTGTGGATTGACGACGATTTTCAATGGTGGCTGCTTGCTGTTCCCAAACCGCTTGTTGTTTGACGCTTAGGGCTTGGCCCAGTTGTACCGACTCTAATTTGCTCGCTAATAATTGTAATTCATCGATTTTTTGCAACGCAAAGGATAAATGCTGCTTCACATCCTTGTTGAGCTTTTGCTCCAGATTCACATCATAAGGGACATGCAATAGTGAGGAAGACGGTGCTAACCATAAATTATCCCCCAGTAAGTGTGCACTTGGTGAAATTCGTTCCAACACTTTTTCAAGATCCGTGCGCCAAATCTCACGACCACTGATCACACCCAGAGAAAGCACCTTGTCCTTAGGCCATGCACGAACAAAACCATCTAAATCCAATTCGCCACGGGTTAAATCAATATGTAAACCATGAGGGCCTTGGGTAGCAAACTCCAATAAAAACGCTTTGTTCGGCTCAGGACTTTCAAAATAAGTTGCCACTAAGGTTTTCAGGCCTTGTTCAGCTAAAATTTTATGTGAATCAAGCAAAGCCTCTTGCCAACTTGGCTCAAGATTGAGAGTCGCTACTGGCTCATCAATCTGCACCCACTCAATACCCAACTCTTTAAGCTTGGCAAAGACCTCTACATAAGCTACCACTAAAGCCGGCAATAACACTAATTTATCATCGGAATCGGTACCTGCCGTTAAGCCCTCACCCTTACTGAGGGCAAGGTAAGTAATCGGACCGGGGATAATAGGCTTCACTTTGTGGCCTAACGCTTGCGCTTCTTTAATCTGTTCAAAGAAAAAATCACGACTTAGAGAAAACATCTGATTTTCCTCTAACTCAGGCACGATATAGTGGTAGTTCGTATCGAACCATTTAGTCATTTCACAAGCAGGCGCTTGGAAATCGTCGCCTTGAATGCCACGAGCCATCGCAAATAGCGTTCTTAAACCGATGGTTTTATTTTTTTCAAGACCCTGAAAACGCTTTGGAATCACCCCAAGGGTACAAGACCACTCCAATATATGGTCATACCAAGCAAAATCACCGACGCAAACGAAATTCTCGGCTTTCTGTGCTTGCCAATGACGCTCTCTGAGTTGCTTGCCGGTTTCCAGCAGTGATTCCTCACTGGAATTCCCAGCCCAAAAGCTCTCCAGTGCTTTTTTAAGTTCGCGGTCTGCGCCAATTCTTGGTAAACCTAAATTATGAATATTAGACATATTATTACCTTACAATAAAACATTATTTCTTTACTACTGAACAAGAAGTTTTTAACTTAGAGCCCAATCAATGTATCTATTGTGTTCATACAAGCGCATGTTTGCTCTTATATAAATTGGTTTAATATGAGTAAACTTAATACTAAATCTTAAGCTATTGATTTATATGATTTTCCATTCACCGTAAATTGTCGAGAATCTAGTTTCTTCTTTAGAAAATTGGCAATGACAAGGGATACGGTTTCATATTGAGTTGATAATCGAGATTTTAATTCTTACGGATTTATTGCGTAAGGGATGCTCACGCTAATGATGCCCTCAATAAAGATGAGAGCATCACTTTAATAAATGCTTGTCGCCTCGCAGACCTCAGCTATGACACTGTGCTGAAAAAAATCGATTATCTGATGATGTGGATCCTACCGACCCGGTCAACATCGAAGTTTGTTTTGATCCTGTTTGAATGTCTTGGTCATATGCCGTCTGGGATGACTATTGACTCATGAAACTTAAAAACTACCATGAGTACATGCTCGTCGGTTCACCTGAGCGCAAGACCGTGTTAGTTATTTTTAAAAGCAACAACCATGAAAATCAACCATCAAAACGCTCAAGTTCGAAATAAAAATACCACGCTCTAACAACTTAAGACTAACCTGGCATAATGAGATAGTCTATTTCGATTTTCCAATTGATTTAAGTGAAACCTATGCAGCAACTCGGTCTTTATGAATCACTCATTACTCAACTTATTGCTTCGAATCTAAATGAGCAAGAGTTTTTCATTGGTGAACGCGTCTTAGATAAAACTGAAGCCGCAACCTTTTTGAGTCGATTTTTAGCGGGAATTTTAGAATACGCGGTTAATTCCATACCCACGAGTGATCAACAATTACAACAACAAATCACCTTAGCGAATGACCTGCTTTTTTGGCTTAAAGACCGACTTCAAGACGAGCACTTAGTCGAGGACAACTTACTTGATACGCAAGGTCGGATCCTTACTGCACTATATCGCTTGGATAACCCAATCGCCGATAATCTTCAACGCTTTGTTCAGGATCATTACCCGCAAACCGGATTATCTCAAAGTGAGTTATTCAGTGGTAGCCATGCTGAACTATCCTTAGAATCGGAGCTTAAACGAGAAATTGTTTGCGCTAATCAAATTTATTTATTAGTGTCTTTTATCAAGTGGAGCGGCATCCGAATGTTGATGCCGGCATTTAAACAATTCACTGAACAAGGTGGACAACTTAAAATCATCACCACCACCTATATGGGTGCCACCGACTCTAAAGCCATTGAAGAATTAGCACGTTTGGCTAATACGGAAATTAAAGTAAGTTACAACACTCAGACTGAGCGCTTACATGCTAAAAGCTATCTTTTTCTAAGAGATACGGGTTTTCATACGGGGTATATTGGATCCTCTAACCTTTCTCGCTCTGCACTGACAAATGGCTTAGAGTGGAATTTAAAACTGACCACACAAGAAATCCCTCATGTTCTTGATAAAGCACTGCACACCTTTGAGACTTATTGGCAATCCAAAGAATTCACCCGTTTTGAACACTCTATGGAATCAATTCAAAGGCTACGCCAATCACTGAAGCAGCAACGCACTCAAACGACAGAAGAAGATGAAATCACATTTTATTCCATAACCCCTTTTTCTCATCAACAAGAAATCCTTGACCAGCTTCAAGCTGAAAGAGAATTGCACGGTCGTTATAGAAATTTAGTGGTTGCCGCTACCGGTACAGGCAAGACCTTAATATCAGCATTTGATTTCGCGCGTTTTGTTCAAGACAAACCTGATGCAAATTTTTTATTTATAGCCCATCGAGAAGAAATTTTAAAACAAGCCTTAAATTCATACCGTCAAGTATTAAGAGATAGGCACTTCGGTCAACTATGGGTTGGCTATTATGAGCCGGAAAATTATCGTCAGCTCTTTGCCTCTGTGCAGACCTTAGATAGACAATTACAAAACCTACGCCTATCTGAAGACTTCTACGACTATATCGTGATAGATGAAGTACATCATATTGCCGCTAAAAGTTATCGCGAGATTATCAATCACTTTAAACCTAAGGTTCTTTTAGGCCTAACAGCGACCCCGGAGCGTCATGACGGTGCAGATATTCTGCAAGACTTCCATGACACCATTGCTGCTGAAATCCGCTTAACTGAAGCTATTAATCGCCGGCACCTATGCCCTTTTCAGTATTTTCTAATCGATGACGACACGGATCTACGCAGTATTAATTGGAGTAACGGCCGTTACGAAATCGCTGCTTTAACCAAGCTCTACACACATCACTCAACGCGAGCGGTAAAAATCATTCAATCCATCGCAGAGATTATTACCGATATTAAGCAGATGCGCGCTTTAGCTTTTTGTGTCAGTCAGGAGCATGCAGAATATATGTGCAAGCAATTTCTACTTAAAGGCCTTAAAAGCGATGTACTAACGAGCAAAAACAGCCAAGAGCGTGGCGCTAAACAACAGGCAATACGCACTGGCGAAATTAATATCTTGTGCGTGGTGGATATTTTCAACGAAGGTATAGATATTCCGGAAGTCGATACCTTGCTATTTTTACGACCTACCGAAAGCTTAACCATTTTTCTGCAACAATTAGGCCGCGGCTTACGCTTAGCCCCGAATAAAGAAGTGTGCACGGTGTTAGATTTTATTGGCAATGCTCGAGTGGAGTATGACTTTAGTCAGAAATTCCGGGCCCTAATAGGGCCAAGCCATCAAAGCCTTAGTGGTGAGATTAAGCAAGGATTCCCTCGCCTACCTCTGGGCTGTCAGATCGAAATGACCAAAACCAGCCAAGAGATTATTCTGAATAATATCCGCAAAGCTATTGTTAATAAACGAAGTATCCTACGCTTGCTCGGAAATTACTCACAAACAAGTACTAAACCATTAACTCTGGCTAATTTTCTTCGAATTTTCCCACAAGTAAATCTTAACGATATTTATAAGTATGGTGGTTGGTTAAATCTTAATAATACGAATCTAAGTTATGAATTATCTGATTCGATTAAAACAGACCACCTTAAAGACTGGATATCCAGAATAAAAAACCGCTTGCTTAATTGTGATGCAAGTAATTATCTACACTTTATTCAAGAACTTGTTGAAAAAGACTTTTGCCTTAGTGATGAAATGAATCCTAAGTTAGCTTTGATGCTGCATTATGACCTATGGAATGAATCAGGCGAAGCGCTTGGTTTTGCAACCTTAGCGCAGAGTATTAAGGCTTTGGATCACCCTCACCTCAAAACTGAGTTGAAAGCCCTGATACCCCTACTCATCAATCAAATTAAACACATACAAAAACCCTTGCCTGAACTGGAACAGATACCGCTCTTATTACACGCACGATATGCTCGCGACCAGATTCTAGCCGCTTTCGGAGCGCATCGCTTTGAAAAGAAACTGTCTACACGCGAGGGGGTTTTGGAATTAAATAATGACAACATTGAATTGTTATTTGTCACTTTAAACAAAAACCCTAAGCAGTTCTCGCCAACTACCATGTACCATGATTATGCGATTAGTGAAGAACTCTTTCACTGGCAATCACAAAATAGCGCACGACCGGATAAAGGTCGGGGACTCAGCTACGTTGAACAGCATATAAACCGCAAACGCATATTTCTTTTTGTACGAGAACAATCAAACGACGAACACGGCAACACCATGGGCTATGTTAACTTCGGCGAAGTTTGTTACTTACATCACAGTGGCAGCAAACCCATGAATATCACTTGGGGATTACGTGATCCAATGCCATCCTTTATGTGGCATGAGGCGGCTAAATTAGCTGTGGCTTGATAGCGGATTTTTAGATGGCTTAGTGTTTTGAGTCGATTAATTTATTTGAAATTTCTCAGAGCTATTAATTAAGAGTTAAAGCATTTGAGCAGTCAGCGCCCCTTCAATCAATTTAGTAGACCGATCCACCATTTAGTTTGATTACAACGGCGTATATGTCTTCACTTACCACGACAGCTTACTCATTAAACGTGTACGGAGACGACCGGGACTTGGCTATATGATTAGCTCTGATAACAAGGAGCTGCACGGAGAGTACTTGGTAAAGAATGATGACCTTGAAAACCTGCAAGTGCACTGACGTGTAGTAGGAAAGTTTGGATTTTATCGATTCTGACACGAATAAACACCGGCTATAAGTAAATCAATCCATCCCGTAATAATATTTATCTAATCAGTTGGAAAGCATCCCCAAAAAAACAGGTGTACAAGCCTCACGCCCATACACCTAACATTTAATTAAGCTAAGCTTTCACTCAATTAGGAGCAAACCAGAAAATCATGGTTCAATCGCATAGTCCTCAACCGCTGCTGGCACTTGCTTAATCAAGCCTTGTTCATGCATAAACTTCGCAAATGACTCATAGCCGCGATGATTTAACGCGCCAGGTCTCAAGGCAAAGCGTGGCAAGGTATCTTTCCAAGCGCGACGATTCAACTCATCATCCAATTCAGCCGGTTTATAGTCTTTGAATAAAGTCCAAGCCTCATCCGGGTGATTGACAAGGTATTGCACCGCTTGGGCCATGGCAATATTGAAACGACGATATTTATCATCGTCACGATCCGCATTATTCACCACGATAATCAGCTCTTCATATGACGGTACGCCCTCTTCCTCTACGTAAAATGCATGACCTGGGTGGTTTTCAATATCCAGCTGATTTAATTCAAAGTTACGATATGACCCTATCACCGCATCGACTTTGCCGGTAATCAAAGATGGCGACAGTGACCAGTTCACATTAACTAGCTCAACATCATCAAAGGTCAAATCATATTTTCTCAGCATCACTTTCAACAACACATCCTCGAAACCACCTACTGAGAAACCGATCTTCTTACCTTTCAATTCGGCAATTGAGGTGATATTGCTACTTTTGAGCGTAACAAGAGTGTTCAACGGCGTGGCGACCAAAGTTGAAATGCGGGTTAATGGCAAACCCTCATCAATCTGCATATGCAATTGCGGCTGATAAGTCACCGCCATATCGGCTTTACCGGCAGCGACTAATTTGGGTGGCATAGAGGGGTCTGCCGGCTCCTGTATTTCAACCTTAAGATTTTGTTCACTGAAATAGCCTTTTTTCTCGGCAATAATAATGGGTGCGTGATCCGGATTAACGAACCAGTCAAGTAGCAAAGTGACCTTATCCTCTGCCAGAGCCTGAGCGCTCATGAGCAGACTCAAAGCACCTGCAGCAAGAAGTTTTTTACTTGAAAATAAAGATTTCATAAATCTCCTCCAAATGATAAATAAAGAAATATTAAACAGTCCAATAAATGAGCCTACGCAAAAGGTAGTCCACCGTGAAATAGAGCAATAAAGATAAACAGGCCAAGACAATCAGTGAGGCAAAGACTGTATCTACCTGCATGCGGGCATTGGCGTGTAGCATCAAATAACCCAGTCCACGACTGGAACCAACCCATTCGCCAATTACCGCACCAATCGGCGCAGTGGCCGCAGCCACGCGAAGCCCTGAGGCTAGTGACGGCATAGCGGCAGGTAGACGAATCTGCCATAAAAGCTGTGACTTAGTAGCACCCATAGTATTAGCTAATTCTAACCAATCTCTTGAGGTGCGTTGCAAGCCGTCATAACAAGCTGAAGTCACCGGGAAAAAGATGATTAACGCGGCCATTATCACCTTGGAAGCCATACCGTAACCAAACCAAAGCATCAAAATAGGCGCTAAAGCAAAGACCGGAATAGCTTGACTCACAATCAAAACTGGTAATAACCATGCACTCAGCGTGCGTGACCACTGCAACAACATGGCGCTAAGAAATCCGAGTAGACTGCCTAAGAACATACCCATCAGGATTTCCGCTAAAGTCACCAGAGAATGCTCTGCAATTAATACGCGCTGCGCCCACAACACGTTAAAAACACGCAGCGGTCCCGGCAAAATAAAATGTGGTGTTTTAGTTATCCAGACCACCACCTGCCACAACATAAAAAGACTGACAGTCACTAGTAGCAATCGAATTGCCGGAGAAATTTTTTGAAAAGATCGAGATACCCTCACGCTACCGGTACCTCCTGGTCTTGCTGCAAATGAGACAATAACTCACCCTGCCACGATAAAATACGGCTATCATCCAAAGCACGCGGTGCCGGCATCTTAATATTGAACATCCGCTTCATGGTGACCGGTCGGCCTGTCATTACCCAGACTTCATCACTTAAACGCAAGGCCTCCAAGGGATCATGAGTAATCAGTAACACGGTTCTGTCATGCAATAGCGTCACTGCCAGATCTTGCAATTGAAGTTTGGTAATGGCATCTAATGCGGAAAAAGGTTCATCCATCAAAACAATAGGTTTGTCTTCCATCAGGGTTCGAGCTAAGGCCACACGTTGACGTTGACCACCCGACAGATGTTCGGGCATTCGATGTCCCAAATCACCTAAACCCACCTGCTCCAATAAAGTTTGAGCACGTGCCTGCGCTTCTTTAGAACGTTGCTTACGCAAGCGAGGACCTAATAAGACATTTTCCTGCACAGTGAGCCAAGGAAGTAATGAATCACGTTGACCCATCCAGGCAATTCTGCCGTTTAGAGGGCGTTGATCGTCTGCTATCACCGTACCTTCCAAGGTGGTGCCACTTAGCAAGCCGGCAATGCTTTGCAGCAAACTGCTCTTACCGACACCGGAACGACCCAGGATACTATGCCAACTGCCACCCTTGAAATGCGAATTTAAACGGCTAAAAAGCGGCTTATTGGCAAAACTGAGGCCAATATCCTGCAAAGTGATTCCCGGTGACATAAATAGAAAAACTCCTTTTGCCTAGTGAAAATGCTTCTACTGAACAACAGATCACGGACTAAGGAGTTTGCATGGACATACCGACCTGATATAGGCCTGTGGTATCGCATCTTATTTCCTCCGCCAGTACGAACTGGATCAGGTTCACGGGTGTTATCTCAGCCCTAGCAAATGCTTGGGCACCCCGACAAGATGGTGTCAGTCTACCGTATTATGGGGGCGCTGTCCAATCACAGCCATTCTTTAACCGCCGCGGTCCCTGAATATAATCTCTTTAGCGTTATCAATTTGCTAAATATCACAACTTACTTTAAATTTCAAATAAAAAATAAATTATAAAATGAATTATTTTCATAAAAAACCTTTTCTACGTACAATATATAAACTTAGTTTTTTCCTTGGTTGATAAGATTTTGTGTCCGTTTTATAAGGAATTAAGTTCTTTAGCCAATCCAAATAATCATTTCTTACTATGAACAAACTTGAAATTCGTCATCTTTATAGTCTTGTCGCTTTACGTGACTATCCGACCCTCCAACAAGCGGCGGAAAGTCTAGGGATGACGCAATCCGCCTTGTCTCATCAAATTAAAGAATTAGAAAATAAATTAGGGCTTGATGTCTTGAATCGTCGCCGTCGACCGGCGCAACTCACCACGGCGGGTTTGAAAATTCTGGAATTAGCCGATGAGGTTTTACCCCGACTTGAGCAAAGCGAACGAGAGATCGAGCGTTTAGCTAGCGGTCATAGCGGTAGACTGTACTTGGCCATTGATTGTCATTCTTGTTTTGATTGGCTGATGCCCACGCTAAATGAATATCGACTGATTTGGCCCGATGTATCCTTGGACTTATCGGCTGCTTTTTCTTTTAATCCCTTGCCGGCGCTAAGTCGGGGCGAACTGGACTTAGTTATTACCTCGGACCCTGAAAAAATTCCCGGTATCGAATACCAAGCGCTTTTTCAATATGAGATGGTGCTTGCAGTAGCGCATGATCATCGTCTCGCCAATAAGAAATTCATCAAAGCCAAAGATTTAGAAAACGAAACGCTGATTACCTACCCTGTGGATAAAAATAGGCTTGATATTTTTACTGAATTTTTAGATCCCGCAGGGATAGAGCCCAAACAAATTCGTCATAACGAGCTAACACCCATGATTATTCAATTAGTCAGCAGCAATCGAGGGGTTACAGCACTCCCCAGTTGGGCCTTGGAGCAAGCCTTAAAATATGATTGGCTAAGGATCTGTCATCTAGATAAAGCACCGGGTATTTGGGTTACGCTCTATGCTGGCGCCAGACAAGAAGATATACAATCCGGCTATCTACAAGAGTTCTTAGCACTGGTTACTAAAACTTGTTTTAAAAATCTAGCGGGTATCAGAAAAGTTTAGTCTTAGAATAAATAAACCCCAAACAGATGATAATGCTTGGGGTTTAATGCGGATAGTATGACATCAATTATTCAATTGAATCTGTGCTGTCGCTTTCGACGCTGTGCGACTCATCAAGCACTTCCTCGTCAATTTCCGACTCCGGAATCGGATCGCCTGGATGATATTCAAAGACAGCGATTGATTCGACATGCCCTGTATGTGGGAACATATTAATGACACCGGCACTCATCAGACGATAACCACCCACTCTAACCAAAATAGCCGCATCACGGGCCAGAGTCGATGGATTACAGGACACATACACAATGCGTTTTGGACGCTCTTCCGCTGCCAATGCGGCTAATGCTCTAGAGACCGCCAACGCACCATCGCGAGGTGGATCAATTAACATACGATCAAAGTAACCCAAATCACGCAACCAAGCGACATCGACCTCAAATAAATTCAATGTAGAAAAAGAGGCTTTGTCCTGCAATCCATGCTCAGTGGCTGCGGATAAGGCCCTTTCAGTCAGGGTGTCACTACCCTCGATCCCGACCACTTCCTTAGCCTGCGTTGCTAAGGGCAAAGTGAAGTTTCCTAAACCACAGAATAAATCCGCGACCCTATCCGTTGGCTCTACAGCAAGTAAACTCAAGGCTTTAGCAATCATTGAGCGATTAATAAAGTGATTCACCTGTGTAAAATCTGTGGGGCGATAGGCCATTCTCAAACCGAACTGTGGCAAGGTATAGGCTAATTTCGTCTCATCATCAGGCGCTAGGGCATGCACCGTATCCGGACCTTTGGGTTGTAACCACCAGCTCACTCCATGCTCGGCAGCAAAGACTTTGAGCTTTTCGAAATCACTTTCTTCGAAGGGTTCAAGATGACGTAACACCAAAACCAACAATTCATCACCAACCGCCACTTCCATTTGTGGAATGCGCTCGCGAATACTCAGCGACTCAATTAATTTGCGCAAAGCCGGAAGCATATCCGATAATTTTTTCGGCAACACCAAGCACTCAGTCATATCGGCCACATAACTGCTTTTACGCTCTCTGAAACCAATCAGTACGCCGCCTTTTTTGGCAACATAACGCACCGATAAGCGAGCACGATAGCGATAATGCCAGTTCGGACCATAGATAGCGGGCAAGACTTGTGGGATATTGAGCTTAGCAATATGTTTAAAACAATCCTCTAATGCTCTTTGTTTAATGGCTACCTGTGCCCGTGGATCTAGATGCTGCATCAAACAGCCGCCACAAACCCCAAAATTTGGACATTTGGGCTCCACTCGTAATGAAGACGCTTTTAGTACCTCTTGGGTCACAGCAATTTCATAAGAAGGTTTTCTTCTAACCACATTGGCTCTGACTTTTTCACCCGGTAGTGCGCCTTCGACAAAAATCGTTTTACCGTCGCGACGAGCAATACCGCGGGCATCAAGATCAATGGATTCAATCGTAAAAAATTCGGACATATCTCACCTGCTATAGCTAAGGGGCTATTTTACCTGAGATTTGCGAACAATAAAAAAACGGTGCCAGTTAAACAATCACTAGCACCGTCAAGAGGAAGTCTACAAAAGACTTTGGGGGGTTAAAACATCTTACAAAAAATCAACTACTATATTGCCAAGCTACAATTAACTAGCGGTTACGAGGACCCGTGCCGCGAGCACCACGTGTGTTGGTATCGGTGTCTTTAAAATACTCAGCAAGTTTGGCTTGCTGTTCGTCATTTAAATCATTCCACACTTCAATCCACTCATCAGTGAATTCGCCGCGACGATCCTGCATGGAATCTCTTAGCTTTTCACGCTCTTTGATGATTTCTTCAGGATTTAATTTGCCGTCAGCCAATTGCTTATTGCGCAGCTCTACCATGGCTGTAAATGGGCGAGAATCCCAACGTTGCTGCATTTTGTCCTGAACACTGGCTTTAATTTTAGCAATTTTGTCTTTTTGTGCATCGCTAAGATTTAAACTGTCCACAACATCCTGTGGGACTGGACCATAACCGGGTACCATCATGGCAAAACCCTGAAAGCCACGCTGACCATACGTCATCTGGCAATCTTGCATCATGCGGCCTTGCTTACGCATATCGGCACGTGGACCCTGTTTCATACCACGCTGCACACCATCAGCGCCTTGTTGCATGCCCTGACCTGCTCCGGGACCTGCTTGAGCCATAGCGGCAGTTGAACCTAAAGTCAAACCTAGTGAAATAATTGAGGCCTTTAAAAATGTCTTCGTATTCATTGAAATAACTCCTGTTTGTTAACCATTGAATGTAGTTTAGACCAGGTGTCGTTTCTAAAGAATTTCAAATTTAGCTTAATTATTTCAGTCCGTTACGAACTTAGGAAGAATAATTCCAATCGGCCAGATACTCAGTCCAAGGGGCCTGATCTTTTATCGCAGATAAGGAATCATGCACCAATTGAACCTCAGTATCATATGCGGTCTGATCCAATTCGCACTTTAAAAGCAAATAACGTAAGTACATCAACCAGGTGTTGACGACATCTGTCTCGCAATAGGCTCGAATCTCATCAATGCCACCGGCAAGATAAGTGGGCCAGACCTGACTACCGTCCATTCCGAGTTTGCCCGGAAAACCGCATAACTTGGCAAGCTGATCCAGTGGCGCATTAGCACGAAAAGTATAAGCAGCTAACACATCCATTAAATCAGTATGACGTTCGTGATAGCGACTGAGGTAATTATTGTATTGAAAACTGCGATCATCCTCGCCTTTATCCCAATAACGACGCGAAGCAATGCCATGAATTAAGGCCCGATAATGCAGTACCGGTAAATCGAAACCGGAGCCATTCCATGAAATTAACACCGGTGTATAGTGATCGATGACCTTGAAGAAACTACGTATCAGTGAGGCCTCGTCATCACCGGGCTCACCAAGACTCTTGACATGAAAACTGTCTTTATTTCTAAAAACACAGCCAATCGCAATAATCTTCTGTAGATGGAGTGGCATGAAATCAGAGCCGGTCTGCTCAATTCGCTCCTGCATAGCAAGATCAACCACCTCGGCATCCGATAAAGCGGGATCGAGTTGCATCAGCTGACGTATGCCATGTGCATCAGGGATGGTTTCTAAATCAAAGACGAGGCGTGGATACATGGCAAGAGCAAGCAACAAAAACTATCGAGGTAAGTAGGAAAGCGGATTTACCGGGGTACCGTTGCGACGGATCTGAAAATGCAGTCGCGGCGATGTGGTATCACTATCCCCTAATTCGGCAATTTTTTGGCCTCGCTTCACGCGTTCATTGGTTTGTACAGTAATGCGGCTATTGTGTGCATAGGCAGTAATAAAGCCATTATTGTGAGTCACTAAAACGAGATTGCCTAATCCACGCAGACCATTACCGACATAAGATACGGTACCGTCAGCGGCGGCATTGACCGGAGTACCGATGGTACCGGCAATATCAATACCGCGTGTGGTGTTAGAGAACTGATTAATCACATTGCCACGCACCGGCCAAGCCCATGAGAGTGCTGCTGCATCGGCGGCACGACTGGTTTGTCCGCTAGCTGCCGGTGTTTGAGCAGCAGTGGTACGTGCCGGCGCAGAAGATCTCGCTGCCGCACCACCCACACGTAAACGCTGACCCACCTCAAGCTGCGAGGGATCAGTAATACCATTGAGATTAGAGAGATTAGCAACTGTTGTACCATGGCGTCTGGCGATTGAATACAAAGTATCACCGCGCTGCACCACATAGGTACCAGCTGCCGAGCTTGCTGCACCGGCACCGCCGGCAGATGTGATTGGGGCCTTGGAGCCGGAACCACAAGCAGCTAATAAAGCTGAAAAACATATTGCTCCGACGATATATATTTTTCTATTCATCAAATAAACCTTTTATCACTAAGGAACTTTTAAAACCAAGAAACTATAAAATTTTCTAACAAAATCTGGCCACTGTTAATTAATTGTAGCCTATCAAAACTATCTAGGGGGTAACAAATTTAATTAAGACTGTATCCCAGGAAGCAGAGGCACAAAACGAGTTTCCTCGAGTTCATGACGCTCCCAGTGGTGCTGAGCCACCCTCTCGAACATAACCAGATGCTGACGCACACCACCTACCGGGGCGATTAATCGTCCACCGATGGTCAACTGCTCAAATAAAGTCTGTGGCAACTCCAAGCCCGCAGCGGCAATGACAATGGCATCAAAAGGCGCAAACTGTGGTAAGCCCTTGAGGCCATCACCATAAAACAAATGAATATGTGAGGTGTTTGGCATATGCGAAAGATTTTCCTCACCTAACTCATAAAGACCGCGAATACGCTCAACCGCATAGACACGATTGTACAACTCTGCGAGCACTGCTGTCTGATATCCACAGCCCGCACCAATTTCGAGAACACGGTTATTGCTCGAACCCTCAAGCGCCAAAGACACCATACGCGCCACAATATAGGGCTGAGAGATAGTTTGCTTAAAACCAATAGGTAACGCAGCATCATCGTAGGCACGACTGGCTAAGCCCTGATCGACAAAGGCGTGACGTGGCACAGCAAGCATTGCATCCAATACCGCAGGATGAGTAATCCCCTGCTGTTGCAAACGTTGCACCATCACCTCACGCATACGAGTGGAATTTAGACCGATATTCATGGAAGCTCGACAATTCGGTTGCTCCAAAGGACGTGCCGGTCGAATGCTATCACCTACTAACTCACGACTACCCGATAAAATACGGGTGTTGCTATTTGCCGCCGACACCATGGGTTTACGAATTAAGCCCATGCCCTCAAGCTTAGAGGCTTCACGCTTAATCTGCGCATCACGCAAATGAGGTCTAAATGTTAAAGGATTACTTGCCATACACTACTTGAAACTTATTTACTATGAAGCCACTGATGCGTTAAATCGATTTCGTCATGATGGGTCAAATCAAGATTTAACGGCGTCACGGCGACAAAGCCATTTTGCACAGCACCAAAGTCAGTGTCATCGGCAAAATCACGGACATTACCCACTGAGCCAATCCAGTACATGATTTCACCATTTGGACTGGTGGTAGGAACAACGGATTGTGAAGGATGG
The DNA here is from genome assembly GCA_030538235.1 of Alcaligenaceae bacterium. Taxonomy (GTDB): domain Bacteria; phylum Pseudomonadota; class Gammaproteobacteria; order Burkholderiales; family Burkholderiaceae_B; genus Oligella. The sequence goes on along the minus strand of JAUNUJ010000001.1, from coordinate 349,487 downwards.
CGACGGCCCAAACGGGTCACACGGATATTATTTGGGTTATGCGCAGCCAAGGCAGGGATATTAACACTTAACAGCATCGGTTCTTGGCGCGGTTGCTCTAACTGCCTTTTAACAATGTATTGACTGATTTCGGCAGCGGCATCCAGATGTGGCCATTCGCGCTCGACCAAAGAAAAAGCAATTGAGGGATAGCCGAATAAGAAACCCTCGGTGGCGGCGGCTACGGTACCGGAATACAGCGTGTCCTCACCTAAGTTAGCGCCGTTATTAATACCTGCTACGACTAAATCGATCTTTCTTTCGATTAGACCGGTTAAGGCCACATGCACTGAATCAGAGGGCGTGCCATTAACATAATAAAAACCGTTTTTAGCTTGTCGCACTGCCAAAGGACGATTTAAGGTCAATGAATTAGAAGCGCCACTATGATTGGTTTCAGGTGCAACCACCGTGACATCGGCAATTTCACTCAAGGCATCATAGAGTACCTCAATACCCCTAGCACTGTAACCGTCATCATTGGAAAGCAGAATGTGTTTTCTCATAAATAAAAATTCGTCATATCATTAAATTTAAGCTACCAAGATTATAACAGCCTTAGCACTCATAACAGTCCCCAAAAATCCCAAGGGAAAATGCATTTTTTTCCTGACTCGGGCAGATAAACTCAGTTTTTCAATATAATATCTAGCCATATTGTTTATTTTGAGAGTTCAAAGCGCATGTCATCATTGCTATTTGCCGTTATTATCGCTATCGTCGCTTACCTGATTGGTTCGATCTCTTTTGCTATTGTCAGTTCCAAGTTGCTTAAACTTGAGGATCCGCGTAGCTACGGCTCAGGCAATCCCGGCGCCACAAATGTCTTGCGTAGTGGCAATAAAAAGGCCGCTGTGATGACCCTATTAGGTGATTTACTTAAAGGCTGGCTAGTTGTCTTTGTCACCCTACAGCTGGTTACTCACTGGCAACTTTCCCCCTGGATAGTGACCATTGCTGCAATCGCCGTGTTTTTAGGACATGTTTATTCGATCATGCTCGGTTTCAAGGGCGGCAAAGGTGTGGCAACCGGTGTGGGGATTTTATTGGCTCTTAATCCGTTATTAGGTTTTATCTGTATTTTGACCTGGTTAGTCGTGGCCATGATGTTCAGATATTCTTCATTGGCCGCCTTGCTTAGTGCCACCATGGCGCCAGTGTATTATTTATTTCTCAGCACCGGTGATGGCAGCTTTACTTGGCCTTGGTTGACTGCGATTCTGTTTATTGCGATTTGGTTAATTTATAAACACAAAGCCAATATCAACAATCTAATGCATGGCAAAGAGAGCAAAATCGGTAGCAACAAAGACAAACCGTCTAATCTTACCGCCAAATCAGCTCGTCGCGCCAAACGTAACAAGCGCTAAGTCAAAAATTGACTACAACTCAGCCAAATCCCAACGGGTACGGATACGATGGCTGTAATTCCGTTGGCTCAAGTCGACCAGACCGGCTTTGACTCGTTCGCTAGCGGCATGGGCAATCATGGCCCCATTATCAGTACATAAAACGAGCGGCGGAAAGTAGACTTTACCGCCCAAACGCTGCATTTGCGCTTCTAAAAATTCACGCAGATGGATATTTGCCCCAACCCCGCCCGCCACCACTAAACGCTTGAGGCCTGTCTGCTTCATGGCTTTAATAGCCTTGTGACCCAACACATCAACAATCGCAGCTTGCGTGGAAGCAGCCAAATCGGCGAGAACTTGATCGCTTATCTCAGCCTCTTTTTCCTGCTTTCTTAGGGTCGTGAGTACGGCAGTCTTCAGACCGCTAAAGCTGAAGTCCAGATCCGGACTATGTTTTAAAGGTCGTGGTAGCTGAAATCGCTGAGGATCACCGCCAGCGGCTAATTTTGCCAAGTGCGGTCCACCTGGGTATGGCAAGCCCATCAACTTAGCAGATTTATCAAAGGCCTCACCGGCCGCATCATCTAGCGTCTCCCCTAGCAGCTCATACTGCCCCACCCCATCAACACGCATTAATTGAGTATGACCGCCTGAGACCAATAATGCCACAAAAGGAAACTCAGGCACGTCAGGGGACAGCATAGGCGATAGCAAATGCCCCTCGAGGTGATGAATGGGGATGGTCGGCAAATCATGACTCCAAGCAAAGGCTTGAGCCACACTGGCTGTGACTAATAACGCACCGGACAACCCGGGGCCGGCGGTAAAAGCAACGGCGTCAATATCGTTCACGCTTAGACCGGCATTAGTTAAGACATCGTAGGTCAAAGGCAAGACTCGGCGAATATGGTCACGTGATGCTAATTCCGGCACTACCCCACCATACGCTTGGTGCATATCAATCTGACTATGCAAGGCATGGGCTAACAGCCCCTTTTCTGTATTAACAATTGCCACCCCTGTTTCATCACAGGAACTTTCAAAACCGAGAATATTCATAAATTGCTGTATAAATTTTTCTAAAGATTTAAAATACTATCTTATATTTTTAGTTTTTACTTCTTTTATAAAGAGTGCAAACCATTATGTTTGAATCACTATTCAAGTTAAGAGAACATAACACCAATGTTCGAACCGAGCTGGTCGCGGGTATCACTACCTTTTTGACCATGGCGTATATTATCTTCGTCAACCCGCAAATTTTAGGCACCACTGGTATGGATCAGGGTGCCGTTTTTGTAAGTACCTGTCTGGCTGCGGCTCTAGGCTGTTTTATTATGGCCTTTGTGGCTAATTGGCCAATCGGTATGGCGCCTGGTATGGGTTTAAATGCTTTCTTTGCGTTTACCGTGGTGGGCGCTTTAGGTTATACCTGGCAACAAGCCCTTGGTGCGGTGTTTGTTTCTGGCGTGATTTTCATTATTTTAACCGCTACCGGTATCCGTGCGTGGTTAATCGAGGGGATTCCCAAATCTCTACGTTCTTCGATTGTTGCCGGTATTGGTCTATTCCTAGCCTTTATTGCCCTCCAAACTTCGGGTATTGTGGTCGATAACCAAGCGACATTGGTCGGCCAGGGTGATATGACCTCACACCAAGTTCTATTTACTATTTTAGGCTTCTTTGTGATTGTCGCCTTGGACGCCTTGCGCATCCGTGGGGCTATCCTGATTGGTATTTTATTTGTGACCCTACTGTCCATGATCTTTGGTTATAGCCAAGCACCGGATAGCCTAATTTCCATGCCCCCTTCAATCGCCCCGACTTTTTTACAGTTAGATGTCTGGGGAGTACTGAACTTCGGTTTTATTAATGTCATTTTAGTCTTTGTCTTGGTTGAGGTATTTGATGCCACCGGTACCTTGATTGGTGTGGCAAAGCGCGCCGGCTTGATGCCCGAGGGCAAACCGAATCGCTTGGGCAAAGCCTTATTTGCAGACAGCACAGCCATTTTAACCGGTTCATTGCTCGGCACTAGCAGTACCACTGCCTATGTTGAAAGTGCTTCGGGTGTGCAAAGTGGTGGTCGTACCGGTATGACCGCCATGGTAGTGGGTATTTTCTTTTTGCTTGCCTTATTCTTTGCGCCGATAGCCGGTATTGTGCCGGCCTACGCCACTGCGCCTGCTCTACTTTATGTGGCCGGTTTGATGATGCGTGAATTAGTGGAGATTGAGTGGTCAGACCCGACTGAAGCGGTGCCTGCTTCTCTGACCGCTTTAATCATGCCATTTACCTACTCAATTGCCGAAGGGATTGCCTTTGGCTTTATAAGCTATGTGGTACTGAAACTGATTACAGGTAAATTCAGAGACTTACATTTAGCAACAGTTCTTGTTGCAGCCTTATTTATCGTACGTTTCACCATCGAATAGGCTTAAAATTTAAGACCGGTTGAGACAGAATCAGCAGAGACACATTGGATTTATCTAATATATCTCCATATAATGGTCTAGTTAGCAGTTGCATTAAAGTTTCTGCCCATTCACCCTATTAAAAGGACAGTTATGAGCTATCAAGATTTAACCAAAGATACTTTCCAGGATGCCCTAAACCAAGACGGCACCGTAGTAATTGATTTCTGGGCACCATGGTGTGGCCCTTGTCAGCAGTTCGGCCCTACATTTGAAGCAGCTGCTGAAAAACATACAGATATTAAATTTTTCAAGGTCGACACCGATCAGGAACAAGAAATTGCTCAAGCTCTAAAGATCCGCTCTATTCCTACCTTGATGGTGTTTCGTGATCGCATTCTGTTATTCTCTCAGCCCGGCGCATTAGCTCCCGCACAATTTGAAGAGCTTTTAACCAAGGTCCAAGAAGTCGATATGGATGAAGTGCGCGCAGAAATTGCCGCACAAGAGCAGCAACAAGATGGCTCTCAAGCTTAATTAATCACCTTGAGATGCTAGATTATTACAAAGGACCGACTCTAGCTAGTCGGTCTTTTTTATATCTGAATTAAAGCTATCACAGACTGAACTAAGCTAAGAGAAAAATACCCGACACAATCGCCACCAACAAAAAAACAAGCAATAGCAACACAGCAATTAGGATGTTTTTCTTAATCAGCGTGGACCAAGGCCAAATGATTTCCTTAAAAACTCGCTCAATCTCGCCCTCACTTTCCGTCTGAAATTGATAAGCAGATTCAGACATAAAATCCTTCAACGCAGCCAGCACGTGCTTTGTCAGAACGCCCGACTCCACTGCTACTCTATCGTAGCTACCATAACAAATCACCGGAACGATACGCTTTGACTGATCGTCTTTAAGCGCCTCTACTTGCAAAAGAAAATGAGTGGGACTACGTCTCAAGTAGACCGTATTTAATTCGGCGGAAAACTTAGCCGCCTGATTAAAATTAATTAATTCGCTTGTCAAAGCCTCCTCATCAGCAATTGCTTGGCCTTGGAGAAAAGCATCGTAGGCGATTGTGACATTTGACAAAGCCTGTTCAGATGCTTGGGCTCTGATATAAAGTGTTTTTTGCATAAGCCGAGTCCGGTCCTTTTTAGCACTTGATGCGTGTTAATTGCTATGTGAGTCGTGACAAATAGTCGCCATGGTTATAGCGCATTAGATCATCTCCTCCTCAGAGATAATCTCCCAATTTGCCTGACCTCTGGTTAAATTTCGATGAGATTCCCATAGCTCCGAGACTAAGGGCACAGGAATCAACCACTCCCACTTCACCCCGATATCATCAAAGTCCTCGGATACCAACTGTACACCGTCTTGTGATAGTTGCACCTTTACTCGTTCCATCTCAGAATAAGGGCAATCACAAAAGACACGACTCATGGCAACAATCTCACGCTTTGGTGCCTCATGTAGACACTTAGCCGCGGTGCCACCATAAGCGCGTACTAATCCGCCGGTGCCTAATTTAATGCCCCCATAGTAACGAATCACTAACACAACGGTATTGGTTAAATCACGCCCCTCAATGGCAGCGAGAATTGGTCTACCTGCAGTCCCGCCGGGCTCGCCATCATCGTTGAAACGGTACTCTTCGCCAATGCGAAAAGCCCAACAATTATGCGTGGCATCAGGCTGGCTATGCGCTTCAATAAAGCGCAATGCCTCATCAGCGCTTTTGACCGGTGCGGCATGGACTATAAAAAGACTTTTCTTAATTACTTCTTCGTAAGAGACCGCTGTTGTCAGTTCTAACAAAAAATTTACCTCAAAAATTCGTTTTAATAAGAGCTCAATATCAACTGAGTCTTATTACATTAAAGCTCAAGACCTCGGGACGCCAGATAACCGTCGTAATCGCCTGAATAGTCAATAATCTCACCATCAGGCAAAATTTCAATGATCCTATCGGCAATACCGGAGATAAATTGACGGTCATGAGACACCAAAATTACCGTGCCCTTATACTTTTCTAATGCCATTTGCAAGGACTCGATAGATTCCATATCCAGGTGGTTGGTCGGTTCATCGAGTAATAACACATTATGACGTCCAAGCATGAGACGACCAAAGGTCATACGGTTTTTTTCACCACCGGAGAGCACAGAAACTTTTTTAACGATGTCATCAGCTGAAAATAGCAAACGGCCCAAGATCGAGCGCACCGCCTGATCATCATCGCCGGTTTGACGAAAATCAGCCATCCAATCAAAGACATTGATGGTCGCCTCAAATTGGTCTGAAACGTCTTGAGCCATATACCCCATATCGGCATTTTCGGCCCATTTCATTTCACCGCTATCGGGTTTTATATCATTTGCGAATAAACGCAATAAAGTGGATTTACCGACGCCATTGGCACCAATAATCGCGACCTTTTGACCGGCTTCAATCATGGCATTGAAGTTCTTGATGACCGGCTGGTCATAACTTTTATTGATTTTCTCGGCATTGATGGCTAAGCGGTGTAATGGTTTATTTTGCTCAAAACGCATATAGGGGTTTTGGCGCGAAGAAGGCTTGATCTCCACCTGCTCAGCTTTAATACGATCGATTTGCTTTAAACGTGAAGTAGCTTGTCTAGATTTGGATTTATTCGCTGCAAATCGACTCACGAAATCCTGTAATTCAGCCACCCGCTCTTTGGCCTTGGCATTATTTGACAATAAACGCTCACGAGCTTGGGTTGAAGCCAACATATAATCATCGTAGTTACCTGGGTAGACTCGAATCTCGCCATAATCCACATCAGCCATATGCGTACAAACTTGGTTTAAGAAATGGCGGTCGTGACTAATAATCACCATGGTTGAATCGTATTTATCCAATACTTCTTCGAGCCAGCGAATGGTGTGAATATCCAGGTTGTTAGTCGGCTCATCCAATAACAGCACATCAGGATTTGAGAAAAGCGCCTGCGCCAAAAGCACACGTAATTTCCAACCCGGCGCAATTTCGCTCATTGGTAGACGATGTTGTTCGATGGGAAACTCTAAACCAAGCAGCAACTCAGAGGCCCTAGCTTCCGCCGTGTAACCATCGTATTCGGCAAACTTTGCCTCTAGATCGGCGGCGCGCATATAGTCATCGTCAGTCGCCTCAGGATCCATATAAATCGCATCCCTCTCCTGCATGGCTGACCACATCTCCGTGTGACCCATCATCACGACATCAATCACCGAATAGTCTTCAAAAGCGAACTGGTCCTGACGTAACTTACCCAATCTCAGACCAGGCTCCAAGGTGACTGAACCGGATGTCGGCTCTAAATCACCACCGATGATTTTCATAAAGGTTGATTTACCCGAGCCATTAGCTCCAATTAAACCGTAACGGTTGCCATCAGAAAATTTTACGTTAACATTTTCAAATAATGGCTTAGGACCAAACTGAATGGTCAAATTCGATGTGGATATCAATTAAATTTCCTTTAAGCTTAAGCTATTTTTTAGATTTTATTCGTAATTATGTTGTTGATCGTGGTCATGCTCTTGATCATGTTCGTGATCTTCCGCATGCTCTTCCAAGACCAGATAAGCAATATCATTTTGTGTGGCAAGACCGACTTCTTTGCCAATTGGTAAGGTCACGCGCACCTCACCATGACCGTAGGGTAAGCCGCACACTAAAGGCACTTTAACCGCGTCGCGCAGCCATTGTATAACCGTATCCATGTTGTAACCATTGTCATGCTCCACTAACTGATAATCAGTAAAGTGACCGAGGATAATGGCCCGCTGATTGCCTAGGATACCGACCTGCCATAGTTGCCAGAGCATACGTTCAACACGGTATGGATGCTCACCCACGTCTTCGATAAATAAAATACCATCGTCAATTTTCGGTAAATACGGCGTACCGATAAGTGAACAAATCATGGCGAGATTACCGCCCCATAAAGTACCGCGCACATCGACATCATCGGAACCCGCTGCCTCGAAGCAGAGAATTTCCAATTCATCGCGCATGGTTTCAATAAATAACTCGGCGGTCAAATCATCAACCTCATCGCCTCCAAAGTCAGGAATAGCAGCAGGTCCGGTGTAACTCATCATGCCAGTTTTGGCTAATAGGGCCAAATTAAACGCCGTAAAGTCGCTATAACCCACATAATGCTTAGGATGTTTAGCAAGTAGATCCCAATCAATTAAATGTAGAATCCGACTAATACCATAACCGCCTCGACTAGCAATCACCACCTCAGCATCACTACGGGCCGCCCGGCTAAAAGACTCGGCACGTTGCTCATCGGTGCCGGCAAAGCGCGATACTTTACCCTGAGCTTCTTGGTCAAGAGTCACCTCAAAACCATAATCACTAAGCCGTGCTTTGGCCACATCAAACATAGCGGGATCTCTCACCGCACTTGATGGTGACAATATATACAGTGGAATTTTATCAGCGTACTCTACGACATAAGGTGGCACGTCATTGGCTTCATCAGAGACAATCTGTTGATCGTTCAATAAATTTTCAGCCTCTTGCTCGACAATACTTTTATTTGGCAGCTCGTGATTATCCATGAGGATTTTCCTATAAAAACTTTCGCTATATTATAAATTATGCCTATCTCAAACGCTCTTTTTAGCCAAGCGACGCGCTTTAAAGAAGTCTTTTAGCATGATTGCTGCCTGTTCCGCTAATACGCCCTGAGTGACGGTGCAGTGATGATTAAGACGGGCTTCGGATTGTAGGCTAATCACACTACCGCAGGCCCCTGTTTTAGGGTCACTAGCAGCAAAAACCACACGCTTAATCCGACTATGTAAAATCGCCCCCATACACATGGCACAAGGTTCCAGACTGACATAAAGCGTGCAATCGCTTAAGCGATAATTAGCCAATCGACTAGCCGCTTGCCTAATGGCTTGCATTTCAGCATGAGCACTGGGGTCATTGAGCGTAATACTCTGATTAAAACCCTCGGCTAAGAGCTGATTATCCGGTCCGATCACCACCGCACCAATTGGTACTTCACCAATCGCTGCAGCTTTAGCAGCTTGACGCAGGGCCATTTCCATAAAAATATGATCTTGATTCATGCTCATGATTAAAGTAAATATTACACTTGCCATCTAGGCTCAGCGGTTGCTATGCTAAAGGATTGAAACAGGTTTAAGACCTAGCCATACTGCTTAACAGGACCGTGCGATTTATGCTATTTAATCCCTTTGTTCTAGGTGTTTCCAGCTTTATTCAACAAACCAAGACATTTTTTAATATACAAAATGAATTTTTAAAGTCTGCGGGTCATTTACTACCTACGATTCAGTCCAATGAAATGACTGTCTTACGCCCTGACCCTAGGCATATCGGTGAGTGGCAACGACATGTATTTGAAGCTCCTAAAAGCAGTACTGAGACCTTTGTGGATTCGCTAGACTATTATACCTTTATCCCAGCCCCCGCAAAAGATGGTCTTAACAGCAAGTATCGCGGTCTTGTGGTGATGTTACATGGTTGTGAGCAAAATGCCAGTGTCTTTGCACAGGGCTCACAAATGAATGTCTTTGCTCAGCGCTTCGGTTTTGTTGTACTCTATCCAGAACAAAGCAAAAGTCATCATCTCGCCCAATGTTGGCGTTGGTTCAATCTCGCCTCAAATGCGGGTATGGCTGAGGCCAATACCATTAGTGAATTAATTGCGCAGACAATTAAAAAACACGACATCCATCCCGACCGCGTCTTTGTCGCCGGCATGTCGGCCGGTGCCGGTATGGCGACTGTCCTGGCTTTTAGTTTTCCTGAAAAAATCGCTGCGGTCGCCTTGCATAGTGGTCCGGTCTTTGGTCATGCTAATAATATGGTGAGTGGTCTGGAGGTGATGAGTCGATTCACAGCGACCAATGATGAGGACTTGATAGCTTCTCTACGTACCTTCGCTAAACCCAAGCTCCATGATATTCCCACCCTGATTATTCATGGTGTTATGGATCGTCGAGTCAACATCAGCAATGCCGCAGCGCTGACAAAGCAAGCTTTATTTTTAAATGACTTAGCGCTTGATACCGAAGCTCTCATCAGTCGACACGAAACAGACACTCAAAACGCCTATACGCAAAAGGTCTATTGCTGTAAGGACAAACCGGTGATTAAGGTTCTGGAGGTAGACAATATGGCTCATGATTGGGCCGGTGGAGATACTTCTTTACCTTTTAATGGTGAATACGGACCTAATTCAAGTGAGATGATTTTAAGATTCTTCTATCATCATGCCACGCCTTCAAATGAGCTGAAGTAAATGGCCAAGCGTTCTCGTTCTAAAAAGTCCTTAATTAAAGCAAGTAGGCATCTTTTCAAAATTCAACAAAACATCGCAAAACAAGCAAAGATCATCCTACCGGAGCAACTTAAAGCGGCTAATGTATTATTAGGACGACCCGATCCTCAAAAACGTGGTGAGTGGCGCAAGCATGTCTTTATCGCCCCCGCTTTTAGTGATAAAAAACTGGTTTCTCGGCTCGATTACTATGTCTTTAAGCCCTCTCCTACCGTTCGCCACCCTGATACTAAGGGCATGCCGCTAGTGGTGATGTTGCATGGTTGCCAACAAGACGCGTCGGTATTTGCTCAAGGGACCCAGATGAATGTGATCGCCCAACGCAATGGTTTCCTTGTACTATACCCTCAACAAAGTCGTCGTAACCATATAGCTAACTGCTGGCGCTGGCATGATTTAAGTGATAACCAAGGCATGGCAGAAGCACATAGCATCATGAAAATCATTCATAGCACGATTCTCATGCATGGTTTAGATCCGCAAAAAGTATTTATTGCTGGTTTATCGGCAGGTGCGGCCATGGCAGGTATTTTGGCGGCCAGTTTTCCTGAACAATTCAACGCCTTAGCAATGCACAGCGGCCCTGTACTTGGTCGTGCTCATGATTTACAAACAGCAGTCAAAGTCATGCAAGATGATTTTTCTGATAGCGACCAAGCATTGGCTTCTTATATGGCTGGATTTACCCCACCACATAGACATCTTATGCCCACCATCATACTTCAAGGTGAGCGAGATAGAATAGTTCATAAACGTAATGCGCAGGAACTGGTCAAACAATTTCTATATCTGAATAATATCCCCTTGGAGTCTCTAGGTATTACTACACGATATCACCCACGTAGCAATAAGGAATACAGTCAGACCCTCTATAGGGACGGTCGCAAAAGAATGCTTGAATTAATAGCAATCAAACGTCTGGATCATGCTTGGGCCGGTGGTGATGACAGGCTGCCTTTTAATTCCAAATATGGACCTAATTCAAGTCAATTGATATGGCATTTTTTTAAAGGCCATTTAGCACGTTCGAAATAGCTTTCTCAGCTTTATACGAACAGAGCCCCTCAAAATAAATAACCATCAGAAAGGCTCTGTGCGAGTAGAGCTAGAACACTATATCTAGCATCCCAAAGTCGAGCGAAATTACTAAATGCCACCCATCAGCAGATACTTAGTTTCAAGATACTCATCCAAACCTTGCTTGGCACCCTCACGACCTATCCCTGATTGCTTAATACCACCAAAGGGGGCTGTTTCATTAGACAGAATGCCGCTATTTATAGCCACCATACCGTACTCTAAACCCTCAGCAACACGCCAAACACGCGCTAAATCACGACTATAGAAATAAGCTGCTAGTCCATATTCAGTGTTATTTGCCATCTGGATCACTTCTTCCTCTGTATTAAAACGGAATAAGGGCGCTAACGGTCCAAAAGTTTCCTCACGGGCAACTTTCATATCGGCAGTGATGCCAGTCATTACCGTCGGTTCAAAGAATAAACCACCTAAACGATGACTTTTACCACCAATAAGAATGGCCCCGCCTTTGTCTAGGGCATCATCAATATGCTCTTTTACTTTATCCACAGCGGCAGCATCAATTAGAGGTCCTTGAGTAACACCCTCAACGGTACCGTCACCCACTTTAATCTGTTTAACAGCCTCGGCAAACTTTTGAGCAAAAAGATCATAAACCCCGTCTTGCACATAGATACGATTAGCACAAACACAGGTCTGACCGGCATTACGATATTTAGACGCTAATGCTCCCTCAACCGCAGCATCCAGATCAGCATCATCAAAAACGATAAATGGCGCATTGCCCCCAAGCTCCAAAGAGATCTTCTTGATTTGATCCGCGCATTGGGACATCAAGAGGCGACCCACCTCAGTTGAACCGGTAAAGCTGAATTTACGGACAATAGGATTGGAGGTCATTTCTTTACCAATATCAGCAGAGGACCCGGTCAACACTGACAAAACACCTAGCGGAACGCCTGCCTCTTCAGCTAACACACAAAGCGCAAAAGCAGAATAAGGCGTATGGGTCGCCGGTTTAACCACAATCGAACATCCCGCAGCTAAAGCCGCCGCGGCTTTACGAGTGATCATGGAGGAGGGAAAATTCCACGGTGTAATCGCTGCACACACCCCTACCGGCTCTTTGGTCACAACAATCCGTCTATCCGCAGCCGGACCTGGAATGACCTCACCATAAGCACGCTTAGCCTCTTCACCGTACCACTCAATATAAGAGGCACCATAAGCAATCTCACCTTTAGCTTCTGCTAATGGCTTACCCTGCTCTAGGGTCATGATGCGCGCCAAATCGTCCTGATTCTGCATCACTAAATCAAACCAGCGACGTAAAATAATCGCACGCTCTTTTGCGGTCTTGTTACGCCATTGCTTCTGAGCTATTTCAGCTGCCTCAATGGCACGGCGTGTTTCCGTCTGCGACATTTTGGGTACCGTACCAAGAAGCTCACCATTAGCCGGGTTTTTAACCTCAAGCGTTTCTCCACTATCAGCATCAAGCCATTGACCATTGATATACGCTTGTTGTCTAAATAAGTCCTGTCGGGTTAATCCTCGCATTACTATCTCCTTTTATTGATCTACTCACTACTGTGCCTCAAAACAAAGGCCGTGCCTAGATGATTTTAAGTAGATTGGTGCATCATGTTAAGAGCGCTGTCCACAATCTCCAGAAAGCCCCGGCTTTTAATAATTGATATAGCATAAAGAGCTGAAAATTATCTAATGATATCGCGTCCGCATCCGCTTCGAGAAAAAGAAATAGGCCGCAAAAGCTAGGAGCATCGCATAGTCCAAGAACCTCGTAAAAGCCCCCTCCTCAGTACCTGTCTCAAAATAATGAGCTAAATACACACTGACTGCGATTAGAGCAAGCTGAAAAATCCGGATATAATTAAGTGTCAGACGATTCAGCCGATAAAACAAACGATAAACGCCATAAAATGAAAAAAGCGCAATCAAGACGTAGAGCCCTTTGATTGAGCTAGTCATTCGCATATCATCATATAACCATTGATCTGCAAACACTAGTAAAAGAGCAGCGGTGCCGCCAACAAGCGTCTGCGCAGTATATAAAAATATGCCAAAGCTTATATTCAGCTCTTTTGTTTTTACAGATTTGTCACTATATATTTGATTTAAGCTTAAAGAAGCAAAAAAATACAAAGCAAACACCATGGTTACGAAAATTAGACCACTATGCAGATAAAACAGGCTCGGTGACGGCTCAAAAAAAACCAAAGTAAAGGCATAAAGCACGCCGATGACACCTCTAATTCTGAGACAATTCAGAGTTTGGGTATTAAAGACATTGAACAAGCGATATAAGACAAATAGATCAAATAAAGCTAAAAACAAAAAAACAACTTGACCCGATAAGGAGTCCATAGCAATTAGATCGGGGCTAAGTGCCACCACGTAAAAGACCCAAGCAGTGATTAAGAGCCCTACACAATATAAGAGCAGAAACACGCTAGGCACGGCTTTGGGACGAACTGCTTTTATAATCGCCTCGGGACCGACATAGCTAAGCAAGACGCGCTCTGATCTAAAAAAGAAAATAAGCCAAGCGAGATTCGTCAAGAGTTCAAATAAAGCAAAGAAACTCAAAGAGTCTGCATTAAACGACTGAACAACGAGTAGCACTGAGACTGCGAGATCGATCAGTTGATAGCCTCTGACTAAGTTTAAAGTCAAACGGTTGCGACGAGCAATTAAGCGGTAGACCAGATAAATACTCAGCAAAGCAAACACTAAGAGTGCTAAGGATGGCAATGCATTGAAACTCAATACCGCAGCAGCAGCAGAAGCATTTTCCGCTCTAATTGTCGCTAAATTAAAGCCGGCTGAAACAGCTAAGTAGAAACCGCCCATCAGCGTCAAAAAACAATAGGCGTTAATCCAGAATCCTAGAGGTGCTTTTTGGGTTGTCATCTATTTTCAGTACCCCGGCTAAATTAAGCGTCGTGACTTAAGGCAGTCGGCGGCGTATGAAAGTAGATTTCCTTGACCTTTTGAGACTTGAAGAAATACAGTAACCAAGCGCTTCTGATCAAGAGATACACTATCGTCTGTGGACCGGCTAAAGATATCGCAAAAAGAGTTAGAAAGATATTTAGTGCCTCAAAGCCACGAACCAAATAGATAGTTGTGACATTCTTGACCGCCATAAGACGATAAACTAAAAAGAAATTAATAAAGGCAGTCATAAAAAACAAGAACACAATAAAACCTAACCCATCAGGTGCATCCGCCAAGTTTTTTAAACCGATTAAAGCAAAAATAAATAAACCGACGCCACTAATAATCGATACTACGCAATACAAACTTAGCCATAAGCCCAAACTTTGTGTTTTTTGCTCCATATAAGCCTCAAAAAATTAAAGCTGTTCAAATAATTGAACAGCTTATAAAACGATAAATTTAACCTATAGTTTAAACCTTGAGAGACGCCAAGAGTTCTTTAAAACTGCTGGCGCGAGGATCTTTATATAAATCCTTGCGAATTTCTGCCGGGTCTTGATAGCGTTGAGCCGGGTCCGGGTGCATAGCCTTAGTGATAATATAGCGCGTGGAATCATATAGTTCTAAATGAAAATCCACAGGCTCTTGTTTTTTCTGAAGCAAGGCGTCCTTAAAAGGAATGGATTGCAGCGATTCTTGACTCATATCTTTAGAAAATGGCGCATAACCATGTAATAAATAATAATAAATAGCCCCTGCGGTATATAAATCACTGCTTGGATGCGGTTCATCGCGGAACATTTCAGGTGGCACAAAAAACAATTCATCCGCGGCGTATTGAATGTTGTTGCCACTACTAAAACTGAAGTTAGCCAATACCGGTGTCATCGCATTACTGGCCAGATTAAGAATAATATTTTTGGGCAGGATACGGTTGTGATAAACCACCGGATGCAAACGTCTCAAATAAATTAAACCACTCACAATACCCAAAAAGACGTTGTAGGCGCCAATAAAGGAAAGCGGTTCTTTACGCTCTGTTCGGTCAAACAGACTATCACCATTTACAAAGTCAAGCACGGCATAGCGGAAGGCGGTGTTATTTACGGTAACCTCCCCCACCTCATCCAGCTTTAAGACATTGGGATTATCGAGTCGCTCGAGCACCGCGAGCTCATCCTCAGCATCTGTTAAAAACAACTTTAAGACTTTTGCCTCAAAATTAGTATTACGTACCCTATAAGTTTGGGCATAGTCATTAATGGCAAAGAACGATTTGACGGTGAATTGCTGATCAATCACTTCATCTTGTTTGAAGAAATAATTCGTTGCTGACATGGCCTTCCCCTTATGAGCATCATTGGACTTAAATATCACTTTAACAAAGACTTAATTTATGCACTTGAAAATCTGCTTTTATTAGTAATTGCCATAGGTTTGAAGGAATTAGTTTCAATTAATTATGAAAAAGAAAAATTCCTGTAAGAATGCTGTTGTTACAATGGTCTATTAAAATTTTTACTTTGAACGCAAGGCAAACATGACTAATAACGCTCGTTCGACGCTATCAACTATTGTTGAAAAATCAAAAAATGCGTTTAAAACGATTAAACAATTACTCTCCGGTAAATCAAAGTCTGAACCCATCGACACGGCCCTGCCCTTACCCGATGACTCAAGCCGAGGCGAGTGGAAAAAGCATATCTTCATTGCGCCTGCCTTTAATAAACCGCAACTGGTCACCAAGCTCGATTATTATATTTACACTCCCGCTCCGACAGATGAACGACCTAATACTAAAGGCATGCCATTGGTCGTGATGCTCCATGGTTGCACTCAAAATGCGCAGGTTTTTGCTGAAGGCACAAAAATGAACCTGCTAGCTCAGCAAGAAGGGTTTGTCGTTGTTTATCCGCAACAAGGTGTCTCACATAATATTGGCAAATGTTGGCGCTGGTTTGATTTAAACGAATCACAAGGGTTGGCCGAGGCCCATAGCATCATGAAAATTATCCAGAGCACGATTATCATGCATGAATTGGATCCCGAAAAAGTCTTTGTGGCAGGCATGTCGGCTGGTGCCGGCATGGCTTCCGTGATTGCAGCCTACTACCCGGAGGAAATTCGTGCGGTCGCTTTACATAGTGGCCCCGTGCTCGGCAAATCAAAGGATATGAAGAGTGGCTTAGCTCTGATGAAAAATGCCTTTAATGATACTGATGAAGATTTGATGTCCTATTTACGCGGCTTTGCTCAACCCAAATCACTGCAGTTACCGGCAATTATTATCCAAGGCATGGAAGATGAAGTGGTCCATATAGATAACACCACAGCCCTAAGTAAACAGTTTCTGTATTTTAATCATCTGCCCTTGGATACCAAAGCTGCTACCACCAAACATCTTAGCGGTACGGCTCAAGAGTATACGCAAAGTGAGTACAAAGACGATAAACAAAGCGTCCTTGAAGTCATTAAGATCAAACATCTAGCCCACGCTTGGTCAGGCGGTGATGAAAAACACCCTTTTAATTCCAATAATGGTCCCATGGCCACTAGAATGATTTGGGATTTTTTCAAGAAAATAGACAGGAGTCTCTAAACATCTTGCTAAGATGAATTGCAGAAGGTTTTAAATACCCTATGTCACGCAAGTTGCTTGAACATTTAGTTTTTATTGTTCAACTGCAATCAACATTTGCACACCTGCAAATGCAGATCTTTTATTCGACTGGTTTATCACATGACTGAAGATTTACACAAACTATCTAAACAAACCTAGGCGCAACTACATCGAGCACTTGACGAATACCGGATCGCTTTTATCCTCGTGTGTAATAGTCTTTACTCTAAGAACTTTTATAACCAAGGTATGATGTATGCAGGTCAGTACAACATAAGGCAATATCAAGATACCCAGGAGTACGTGGGCACGGCTCTTATAATAGATGAACAGCCACAAGTATACATCTTGGAGCCTACGCCTGAATTGATGGCCAGTCTAGCAAAGTTAGCATAAGAATCCCCTAGCTTAATAAGAGCTTTCGGGCTAGATCCCGATGTCTTCGCAGACTAGAAGACCCTTGACGTTAAATGTCATAAAGCTTTGCCTTCGACAGCTCAAGGCAAATTACATGACTAAAGAAGCCGACTTAAACGAGAGCCCCACATCATCTGGGGCAACCAAATCCTCAAGGCATATTACGCAGTGTGATCTCAAGTCATTTACCATTTAAGTATTCAATAAAAACACCTTAAGTCTTTCTTCTAAGCGTCGCAAGATATTGCTTTTGATCAGCGTTAATACGATAGCTTTCTCGCCCCTTTTGTATGGTTTTAAGATGCACCCAAGTCGGCAGACGATTATCTTCTAAGTAAACAATGGTCGCTGGCCATTGTTTGGCCAGCGCGGTCGCGTAGAACCAAGCAATGGCCATATTGACATAGTATTCTTCAGAACGAATTGAAGCAGGAATCTCAAGATATTCCACTTTAAAATCCTCATCCAAAAAATGACTCATCAACATCGTTATGGCAAAGCGGCGAGTATAATTGTGCTTTGAGGTCGCCCAGAGACGGATTTTTTGTAAAAGTACGGTTTTATTTGTCTTAAAAATCTTGGGCGATAAGATATCGCAAACGGCCCAATTATCGATATAGGGTAAAAAGTTTTCTACCGCTTGCAGACACTCGTCGAAATCTTTAAGTTCAGACAATAAAATGGCATGAAATAAATTTTCATCATAGTAGTGATGCGGCAACCGCTGAAGAAACGCTTGAGATTCCTGCATCCTCAGTTGTTTAGCCAAACGTCGCAATTCAGGCACCCTCACTCCAATAAATAACTCTCTTGCCAAGGCAGGCACTAATTTACTTTGGAAATCCGCATAAACCAAGTCTTGCAGCTCAAACAGTTTTTTCTGAATTATTGTTAAAGCCATCGCTTTGCTTCCTAGGACATTGAATAAAAATACGCCAAGCTGATGATAATATAGCGTCCCGCTTTAGCGATAGTTACAAAGATAAGAAAACGATAGAAATTTTCTTTTAATACACCAGAGACCAAGGTGATAGGATCGCCAATAATAGGCAACCAAGACAACAACAAAATCCACGATCCATAGCGTTGATAATACCCTTGAGCCTGCTCCAAGCGAGCAGCTGACACTGGAAACCAGGGACGATCCTTAAAGCGTTGAATCTGAGTCCCTAAATACCAATTAAGCACGGAGCCCAGAACATTGCCCAGGCTCGCAAACAACACCAACAAGAACACCGATTGCTGAGACAGATGTAACATGCCCAAAAGCACAGCTTCGGACTGAGCCGGTAATAGGGTCGCAGCAACAAAGGCGGTGGAAAAAACAATTAAATAATTCAGCACGAGGCTATTAAAACATGAGTATTTGATTGCGGCAATAAAAAAGCTTGACCCCCCGAAAGAGATCAAGCCATAGAAGCGTTAGGTACACCCATCGCATGGCGACCGATATACATCAACTAAGTTAGTTGTGAGCGCGTTTAAATTTTCTCTAAACGAATCGGTAAACCCTGGCGAACCACACCACCAGAGCCCCAATCAACCCAAACGTTTTTATGATCACCACGAGTGATATCACGGAAACCTAATTCATTTAAGTTAACACCGGCACCTAATTCAGGATTGCTGCCCATACTTTGACCGTCAATAAAGTGCTCGCGGGCACCTAAATCACGGTGACCATAACCATGCTCAATCGCCACTGCACCCTGTTGTACGCCGTCACGAATCATCGCAACCCCCTCAATTTTTCCGCCCGGTGAAACTAAACGAATTTTTTCGCCGTTGGCGATATTGAGTTTAGCCGCGTCTTTGCGGTTAACGGAAATCGGATTGTGCGGGTGTACCTGACGTAAACGGTCAACGCCAATCGACATAGAACTCATCAAATTCGATTTGTACGAAGTCATTAAGAAAGGATATTCATCTGTATTAAATACTTCACGCATATCTGAACCATCAGCCAAACGCGTTGGATACCATGTAGGACAACCGCTTAAACGCTCACCGGTCATGGAGTGACGGGTTTTTGATAAACTCTCATCCCAAACGGCAAGAAGGTTTTTATGAGCGTTTTTTAGCTGACCCTTTGTATCATCCCAAGCGTCTTTTACTTCATCAAAACGCCCACCGCGACTCATCACCATGGCGACTTTACGCCATTCTTGATCAGTGACTTTTTCCTGGATTAGCTCGCTGTACTTGGTCAGACCGGTCAGAACCATATCATCATCGGTTGCATCGCCTACCGGACGACCCTGAGCAAAAGCGATATTAGCAATACCGCGCAGATAGAAGTCGGCCGGCGTATTTAATGGATGACGCTCTTCGCTCTTGGCCACACCAATGGCATTGTCACCAAAACCAGGCATCGATAAGCGCTTAGCGACCGCAATTAGGAAAGTCTCCAAACAAATCGCTTCACCTTCGGCGTTTTTCTCTACACGCGGCTCTAATACCGGCCAACGAATCGTAGAAGACTTGGCAATCACGTCGGCCCAAGGTGCTGACACACCCCAACTTTCATAAGTCACCGTGTCGGGGACGATATAGTCGGCAATCGCTGAAGTTTCATTAATAAACGGGTTAACCGCCACAATTAAAGGTAATTTTTTCGGAGCACGAACGTCGTCACCCAAGGTATTACGGAAACCATTAATCGCATACATGTAATTACTCATGTGGTTAATCCACACTTTCACCTTGTACGGATAGCCCGCGATACCAGAAGCCAACATCTCGGAGGTAATCGCACCGGTGGCTAATGGATACCAAGGCGCAGTCGCCGGATATGGGTTTTGACCCGCTTCCACCTTACGCTTGTACTCACTACTTTGCTCATAAGGACGACCACTACGGGATAAAGCGATACCCTTAGGTGCGGCTTGACCCTTGAAGCGGAAATCATAACGAGGACCCGGACCGAATGGGCCGAATGGACCAGCATCTAATACTAGACCGCCCTTAACGTTCAAGTTACCGACAAGGGTATTTAGCATTGAAATCGCGTAAGCGGTGTAAAAACCGGAGCCGTTCATAGTACCCCCGTGAGCATCTGCCACAGCGCGCTTACCAAAGCTACTGAATTCCTTAGCCAAGTTCTCAATATCAGCCACCGCAATACCGCAAAGCTCACTGTACTCCTGGATTGATTTCTTCTCAGCTTCAGCACGCATTTTGCTCATCGAAGTGCAAACTTTGATCGGTGCCTCGGTTAAACCCGGTGCTTCAATGCTGTCAACGACAAATAGCTGCGCTTCAGAAGCCACTGTGTGCGGCGCAAAGCTACCGTCTGGCAACTGCACCACATACACATCATCCGGCTGTTTCTCTTCACCTTCCGGTGCTTCCGGTAACTCCCAACCCATATCAGCGCCACGTAAGAAGGTACCGTAACGCGGGTGTTCAGGATCATCAATCAACAAGTGTGTAGCGTTTGAGCAAGCCGCTTCGCCTGCTGCTTCCATCGCCGCAAATCCGGGCTGCGCCAAGAACTTATGATCATAGGTTTCGTTTTCAATGATCCAACGAATTAATGCCATCACTAAGGCTAAATCAGTCGCCGGTTTAACCGCCATCCAACGGTTACCTGAACCTGCAGCCAAACTGGACGAAGTCGGTAAAATGGGAGAAACCACCACGTAGCGGAATGGATCCTCTTTACGGGAACGGGCTTCTGATAACTCACGGCCTTGACGTTGGAACGGGTTACCCGATTGCGCAGGCGCCGCACCGATAAAGAGACCGAATAAGGCATTAGTCCAGTCAGGTTTACCATGCGGCATTGCTCTGACATCACCTAAGGCCATACCGGCACCAACACGGAATGACTGACCACAGTAGGCACCATGATTACCCCAGTTCACACTACCAAAGGACTGTTGTACAAAACGACGAATTAAGGCGGTACGGCCTTCGTTAGCCGACTCTGTAAATAGCAACTGGTTCGATAATGGACCGTATTCGGGGTTTTCAGCGTCAATTAAGGTTTCGCGATCATAAATAGCGCGTAGACCATCAACATGACCCTCACCGAATAGATCACCGCCCTCCGTAATCTCTTCGACTAACTGCTCAAAGCTGATACGCTTCCACTGACCTGAACCACGTTCACCGACACGCTTTAAAGGGCCCAACACACGGTATGGGCTTTGTGCCTGTAACTGCATCGAGGTACCACGAGCACAAGAAGTGGCGCGACCTTCGTAACCGCCTTCAAGACCTAAAGTGCTGTAGACCTGGCGCACTGGCACATCCATTGGGGATGATGCAGTGGTAGCTAAGGGGTGATATGGGTTACCGGAAATTCGTAAAATGGCATTATTAGTTTGGTCAACACGCACGCGGATACCGCATTGAGTCCAACAACCTAAGCAGGACGATGGACTAACCACCTGGCCCGGCTGTTGAGTTAATTCCTTGGTGACCGGGTCAATCATAAACTCTGGCGTTAGAGAATTACCGCGTACGGCGTGTTTAGGCGTTTCGCCTGCTGAACCTTGGGTTAACCCCTTGACCGCTTTGCCAATTGTTTGGCCATAACCTGCTGCAAATGCGGCTAAACCCCCCGCCGCAACCGTACCATGCTTAAGCAGCTTACGACGACTATTATCTGGTTTATCTTTCATTGTACTTCCTACCGTTTAATATTATAGAGTGGCATTTGCCGCATAAGATTTAGACTGTAAATCGGCGCTTGATGGGTAACGGTCTAAGAACCAAGTAATGATTGCCAATAAAGCAATACACAGACCGAAAATACTAATCATACCTAGCAAACCGTCAGAGCCGAGTGGCATTTGGTGTAGATAAAGACCTGCACCATATTTAGGTACAGTCTGAATCCCCATCAAGACAATCCAGCGGAAGACCCAAGCGGCTGCCATCATAATCACACTGCACACCAAGGAATAAAACGGCTGTGAGAATCGCTGCGGGCTAACCACCAGCGAGAAAACAATACAGGCCGCCATCACCAATGAACCGTATAAGCTTAAACGCCAAGTTGGATAGCTGGCAAACAACTCAACCGCAGCAGGATACGATGGATCTTTGCCGCTCATTCCAGTCACCACCCAAGCCGCTGCACAAATCGCTAATAACAACACCACCAAGAGCGCATAACGGCGCCATACAGCCTTCGGGAAAGTTGCTAAACCGCCAGGCAACCAACGGGCCACAAACAACATCGCACCCAAGGCCGCTAACCAACCGGTCAAAGCAAAGTTAATGGGTAAGAAAATCGTATTCCATAAGGGACGAGCACGAATCACCATCACTTCAGAACCGGTGTAAAGTAAAATAGAGGCCGCTGAAAAAATCATCAACACACCGATTAAGCGCATGGCACCGTCTTTGCGCATCCACCAAAACAAGCTAAAAAGAATTACTAAGGTAATAAAAATCGGAATTAACACCGCACCAATCGACATCCACGACCAAGGGGTAAAGTGAGCATAAAAATGCCAGAAACGACCCGGTTGGTGTAAGTCAGCTAATAAGGCAATCGGTGCTGCAATACCGCAAACCAATAACACTGTCACTGCCGATGGCAATAAACGACGAGAATCAGAACCCTCAGCAGAAAACGATAATATCGCCGCCGTAATCGCTGCCGTCGCCGCCATCCCGATTAAGAAAAAGTACTGCACCGCCCATGGCAACCAAGCCGCATCATAGTGAGGCGTCAAAATTTCAATAATATCCATAATTCCCTCTCTAGGCGTCAGCAACTAGACGCACGCTAGCCTGACCATCAACGCCATCGACAAATTCGTCAGGCAGTCCAACGTAGAAAACACGAGGCGATGTCGCCATATCCGGCTTCAAGACCTTTACCTCACCACGATTTTCTTCCAGCAAACGATTAATCTGACTATCCGGATCGTTCAAATCACCTATTAAACGAGCACCACCCACACAGGTTTCCACGCAGGCGGGTAACAATCCCACTTCAAGTCGGTGTTCGCAGAAAGTGCACTTATCCGCGGTTTGAGTTTCTTTATTAATAAAACGCGCATCATAAGGACAGGCTTGTACACAGTAACCACAACCTACACAGCGTTCACTGTCAACTAACACAATACCGTCTTCACGTTGGAAAGTTGCTTGAACCGGACAAACCGGAACACAGGGAGGATTATCACAGTGATTGCAGAGACGCGGTAAATTGAACATGGCCGGTAAGCCATCGTCGTACTTTTCTACTTCGTATTGCAATACGGTGGTGCGGAATTGCCCGATAGGTGGTTGATTCTCCATGGAGCAGCCAACCGTACAGGCTTGACAACCAATACATTTACGTAAATCAACAAACATCGCAAAACGCTTCCCCTCAATACCGGGACGCCGAGGTGGTTGCTGATTAATTTTGGCTTCAGCAGGGACGATAGGAATCACCGTCGCTGCTGCGCTAAGCCCAAGCATTTGTTTCAAAAAACCTCGCTTGCCGGCCTGCAATTGTTCTTGCTGTGTGTGCTTACTCATTAATAACCCTCCGTTTCGGCAGAGTATGCTAGATAGGTACTATTACCGTTACTGGGAAAGATATATTTCCATTTGTAATAGATTGTTCAAATAGTCTATATCACCCTAGGGTTATTCATTATGACTAATGTCAAATGTTTAGTAAAATCTAATTAATTCGACGCTAAAGTGACTAGTAATAAGGCGATGACAGTCGAATGTTGTTTTTAAAATTAACGGTTGACTTATTCAAGTCAATGAATTTAATAAAATCAAATGTTCCGATACGGTATTATTGAACTAATTATTATTTATTTGCTTTTCTCTGATTGATGGCAGAGGAAAATTATGTATCTATCTTTTATTTCTGTTGGTCTCGGTGCTATGTTAGGGGCCTGGTTACGTTGGGGCATTAGTCTGCAATTTAATCATTACTTTTCCAATATCGCTCTCGGCACCGTGATGGTGAACTTATTCGGCGGTTTTATTATCGGTTTTGTGGTGTCTTTTTTAGCAAATAGCGCGCTTAGCTATAACTACAAATTATTTATGATTACCGGTTTTTGTGGGGCTTTGACGACCTTTTCAGCTTTTTCAATTGAAGTGGTCGCGCTGTTACAAAGTGGCAAGTATGAATATGCCCTCTTAAGCATCGCCATTCATGTGATTGGTTCACTGCTCTTTACCCTACTCGGCATCTTCACGTATCAAATGACATTGGCTAATTAATTAGTCATGGTACTGAAATTAGCGCAACTGCTTTTCTGAGTTTAAATTGATTTGTAGCTGCCCATTAAATTGACGAATCACACCCCAAACACACAATTCCTTTTTCTCAAAGGTTCTCGCTTTTTGCAATAACGAGGTATTTTTGTCCCACACCACCACGGTTAATGGTGCACTAGGATAGGCTTTATCCAAGTTCAGGTAAAGACCTTGAGAAAACGCATGGATATTTACCACCTGACCACAAACAGTGCGGTTTTCACCGATATGATGACGCGCCTCAGCGGCTTTAATGGCACGTTGCAACGGCGCCTCAGATCCTACCTCTGGCGGAGACGATTTAGAGGTACTACCTGTCTTTGTCTGTACCACCTGATTAGCCGCAGATAATGGCAAAGCCTCTTTATCAGTACGACCATTCAAAATCACGACCGCCACAACTAGCAACACCGTGATCGCTGCCAAAACTATATAAAATTGTTTCTTCACTTCTTTTTTAACTGAATCAAATTGCTGCAACTGCTGCGCTTTCATGGTGTTAATTTCAGTTTGCAGCTGTTTTAACTCCTCAATATGATCCTGTTTAAACAAAGCCAGCTCCTCTTTAGCGCGTTTTAATTCGACGTCAGGAAGTGTTGATTTGCTAGCGCTACTTTGTTGCAACTCCTCTTCAAAAGCCGCTAGTTTAACTTCATATTCAGCAATTAATAGACTCACCTGCTCTTGCTTTGATTGCTCAGTAATTTGTTCTTGTGCCTGAGTACTGAGCGCACGCCTAATTTCAGAAATGACTTTTTGTTGCTCTAAAAAGGCCTTTTTATTGGTGTAGCGTAAAACAATGCCAAATAATTGAATCAGATCATTTTGGCGCTCAAGAAAATCATTAAACCGCTCATACCCTTTATTATTAATTTTGTCGTAACCGTCCAACTCAATAGGCAGACGATAGCCCTTGTCGTCGTTTTTAATCATAAAATCGATATAACGATTACCCTGATTATTGTCTTTGAAATGGTATTGAGCAATCACGTCAGCAGGTTCAATATCAGGTATTTGACTTAGAATTTCATCCACAAAACGCTCTTCATAACCAACTATATGTTGAATTTTATCGCGATTAATTACTTTCCATTGCTGCCAAGTGAGCATCGATCCCTTCTCTACTATCTAATCAATAATTAAAGCTAAAAGTCCATATTTTAAGATGAAAACTTAAAAAAAGTACTCAGAGGATGAGCTAGACAATTTTATCTATAAAAAAACCCAATAAAACACGCTAGTGGTGTGATTTTTTTGCAAATAAAATTAATAAAATTACAGCGAAAAAAACATTTTCAACGCTATAATCGCAATCTATGCCATGGAGCTTTCAGCAGCTGTTATTCCGATCCGAATTTCAGCCTCAAAGAACATCCGGCTATTAGGGCAATTCACCCTTAAACGCTTCGCTTAAGTTCAATTTAAAAATTAGACTTAAGCGATTTTTATTTATTTTGAAAAAGGTTAAATTTATATGGACCCCTCGCCTGCGGAACATTCAATAAAAAGCAGTCCCTCTCTTATGTTTTTTGAGAGGATGATCTAATGGAATTTTTGTTAGACCCCGGTATTTGGGCAGGTTTACTTACCCTAATTATTTTAGAAATCGTCCTAGGTATCGATAACCTAGTCTTTATTGCCATTCTGGCAGACAAACTCCCCCCTCATCAACGTGACAAAGCACGCGTTTTAGGTCTTTCTCTAGCCCTCTTAATGCGTCTGGGCTTGTTATTTACCATCGCCTGGCTTGTGACCTTGACCAAACCACTTATTACAGTTTTTGCTTGGACCTTCTCAGGTCGCGATTTAATCTTGCTCTTTGGTGGCCTATTCCTACTTTATAAGGCGGTTAGTGAATTACACGAACGCATGGAGGGTCAAGCCGAAGTTCAAGTCACCACAAATGTTGTCTATGCCAGTTTTATTGCGGTTGTCACGCAGATTGTTATTTTAGATGCCGTGTTCTCACTCGATTCAGTAATTACGGCGATCGGGATGGTGGACAATATCTATGTGATGATGGTGGCGATGATTATCGCGATGCTTGTTATGTTAATTGCATCAAAGCCACTGACCAATTTTGTGAATCGTCACCCCACCGTGATTATTCTGTGCTTAAGCTTCTTACTCTTGATTGGGATCAGTTTGATAGCGGAAGGTTTCGGTTTCCATATCCCCAAAGGCTATATCTATGCCGGTATCGGTATTGCGATTTTAATTGAAGCCTTCAATCAAGTCGCTCAGCACAACACTAGAAAACATGAATCCAAAGTCCCATTACGTCATCGTACAGCCGATTCCATTTTACGTTTAATGGGTGGCAAATCAGTAACCGTGGCAGATCCTGACCGTCACGCAGCAGCGCAAGAAGCCTTCGGCGACGAAGAGCGATATATGATCGGCGGTGTCCTGACCCTGGCGGAACGCTCAGTGGCAACGATTATGACTCCTCGCGGTGAAATCTCTTGGATTAACATCAATGAAAGTCCGGAAAAAATTCGTGAACAAATTATGTCCGTACCGCACAGTTTATTTCCACTTTGTCGTGGTAGCCTAGATGAAGTAATCAGCGTCTTACATGCTAAAGACATCTTAGAATTGCTCGACAATCAGGAAGCACTTGAAGCCTTGATGCAACAACAACGCCCTATTTTCATTTTTGAAAAAATGAAAGTGATTGATGCGATAAAAACCTTACGAAACTCAAAAGGTTCACTGGTTCTGGTCAATGACGAATATGGCAATATCCAAGGCTTAATCTCACCACATGATGTCTTTGAAGCAATTGCCGGTGAGTTCCCTGATGCCGACGAATTACCTGATTTGATTCAAATCGATGAAAGCACCTGGAAAGCCTCTGGCGGTCTAGATCTCTATCAGCTTGAACTGGTCTCAGGAATCGATCTGCTTGAAGAAAATTCCGCCTATAGTAGTGTTGCCGGTTTGATTCTTGACAAACGCCAGGGTGAAGTGGAAGTCGGAACCACCTTGGATTATCAAGGGGTCCACTTCAAAGTCACCGAGTTTGAAAATAACACGATCAAGACAGTGATGATCACGCGTGCTTAACGTCGTGCACTGATTCCCCTAAAAAACCTAATATCGCAGCTCCAAGTCAAATCCAACACAAGATTGAGACTGCGGTATTAGGCAGGCAATCGTCAAAGCGCAACGGTCTCAACTCAAATAAGTCGGACTAGTCAGCTAATTTTGCTTACAAAGCTAACAGACATACATCTCAAAAAACATTATGATGGCTGCACGCAACAACATTATGGAGGCGAGCGATGAGAGCTATTATTTTAATGGTTGGTCTTTCCGTCTTAGTCTTAAGTGGCTGTGTCCACAGCAGAGATTATGCCTATTGGGATCCTTATGATCGACCGATTTATGGCGCTAAGTATGATAGTAAATACTACAAAGATCGGGCAAAAGCCAGAGAAAAGGCCATTAAGGAAATTCGTAAAGATAATGCAAAATATTACGAAGAAAGAGCTAAAGTCTTAAAAGAAATTCGCAAAGACAATAAAAAATACTATGAGGCTAGAGCCAAGGCCAGAAGAAGTGATAGAGATAGATACTATCGAGATGGCTATTATCGAGATTCTCGAGATAGAAATCGACGTTAAATTCAACCCGCTTTTTTGCTTTAAATTCTAGAGCAACTGTTTGAAACAGTTGCTTTTTTTGTCTTAATTAACCGCAATTCAAAAGAGTCAATGACATAATCTTATTAATGCATTTTATATGCATTAATACTCCTTCAACTTTTAAGGGAATTAGATTAAAATCTAAGCTCTTATGCTAAGGTTTTCTTTAAGCGCTTAAAAACATCACAGGAGAAATCTCTATGTCCGAACAGTGGCTTACAACTCTTATTACCGAAACCCCACAAGAAGGTTTTGAACTCGCCATCACGCTTAGCCGTCGTGGTGTTAAATCCACCCAACCGGATCCCGAAGTATTGCATAAACTGCGTGCCGAATATGCTAATGATGCCGATGCTCTAACTGCGGCCTCCCAAGTGATTGCGATTAATTTCCAGACCATTGCAGCGGCCAATAACTATTGGAAAAAGTAACCCCTAAGACAGTCAGTTAGGTTGACACTTCACGGTGTTCTCCCCGGCCTGATTGACTGTCATCCCTTTCTCTCCCTTGCTCCAAAGCACTCAAGCTAGATTTAAACCGACCTCCTCTTTTTTATTCCTACAATTAACAAAGCAAATAGTCCATTAAGCAAAACCTCAATGACGCTTGCAGTGATATGCTATAAAGCAGATAACCATCACAACGTCAATGAGACCAATAAGACCTTATGGATAAGACGACTGATATCGCCACAAACCCCGTTCTACAAACCATGTTGGAGCGGAAAAGCGTGCGCCATTTTTTAGCTAAAGAGGTGTCATTAGAAGACATCAAGACGATTATTAAAAGCTCAGCTCGCGCTCCCAGCGGCAGTAATATTCAGCCCTGGCAAGTTCATGTGGTCAGTGGCAGAAAACGTGATGAACTGGCCGCCGAATTGACTGCAGCTTTTATGAATGACCTGATCGAAGAGCCGGAATACACTTATTACCCTGAAAAGTGGCGTGACCCATATCTGGCTCGTCGCCGTGAAAACGGTTGGGGTCTATACGCTACGCTAGGGATAGCAAAGGGTGACAGAGCGGCAATGAAAATCCAGCACGCTCAAAATTTCAATTTTTTTGGTGCACCTGTGGTTCTCTTTGTCTTGATTGATAAGGAGATGGAATTAGGTAGCTGGTTAGATACCGGCATGTTTGTACAAAATATTCTAATTGCTGCACAAGCACTCGGACTGGGCACATGTCCTCAAGGCGCTTTGATTAATTACCCGAGCATTGTCCGCAAGCATTTAGCCTATCCTGAAGATAAAAAAATCGTCTGTGGAATCGCACTGGGTTATGAAGATACTGCTCACATTGTTAACAGCTTCCATACCTCTCGCGTTGAACTTGATGAGTTTACGACCTACCACCTTGATGAGTAATCCAATAAACAAAAAAGCTGAACTCACCTCAGGGCAAAATTCAGCTTAATGTTAAGTCAGTTGTTTATATCTGACTTACTCCTCAATAAAAACGCCTTCGTAGCCGGTGGTCGCTATGGCCTCCAACAGACTCTCTTTAGTCACTTCTTCATGAGCTTGCACGCGTGCCATTTTATCTTTTAAGCTAGCCTTAACAGTCGTCACC
Organism: Alcaligenaceae bacterium; assembly: GCA_030538235.1. GTDB lineage: Bacteria > Pseudomonadota > Gammaproteobacteria > Burkholderiales > Burkholderiaceae_B > Oligella. Next base: position 319,842 of record JAUNUJ010000001.1, on the reverse strand, counting down.
CCCTCAACTTTTAATAAGGCCTTTCTAACCATGGCGGTGCAAAGTGGACAATGCATACCCTCAACTTGAATCACATGACTTTGCTCTGCTCCATTGATGCTAAGTGCCGCTAAAATAGCGAGTAGAAACTTACTCATAACGATAAAACGCTCCTAATAGTTCCGGATAAAACAATAGCAAAATTAGCCCGAAAAAAACCAAGACCACTAAGGCCAAACGACGTCCTCTAAGCCCTCTATTTAAACCGCAGCGTTGTCTAAAAAAATGGGCCCAAATGAAAGCAGCAAAACAAAGTAAGGCTAAAACACTTAGTAAAATTCGAAACTTTTCCAGTGGGCCGACAAGAGACAATAAACCAAAAGACGAACCAAATAATAGGAACAGTAACGCGGGCAAACAACACAGCGTTGCCGCTACCGCACTACTGAAAGCCCCTAACAACCAGATTTTGGAGGTTGTTTGGGGGCCTTGTTCTTGATTATTGAGTTGACTAATTTCGCTCTGCTGATTAGAGTTCCACTGACTTGTACTCATATGCAAACTCTTTAGGAGAGTAGTAATCTTGCACGTTATCATCCACTTCAGCGTATGGATAACCAAAGTTATTCAATGGGTGTTCATAAGGCATTGGTTTTAAAGCAAAGTCACGACCCCAGTTATAGCCAATCCAGCACATTTCCCAATTACCGAATAAGTAATCACGGACTTGGATGATCTTGCTATCGTCATTGCTCAGATTTTCTGCTAAACGGACTTTAGTCACATCACCCGGATCGCATGGAATCCAGCCATAGCCCTTGAGATAGAACTCAGCTCGACAATGTTGAGAGCCGCTGATATTTGCTACCCCGTCCTTGCCACTACCCATGGCCGGACTGAATCGACTTTCACCAACGCGGATACCGAACACCTCACGGCACGGAATACCCACACTTCGGCAAAGTGCCACAAAGACTGAACTGATATCGGTACATTTACCGTAAAGTTCGCCGGATTCTAAGATGGCTTTCGCATCACCCACACCGCAACCAGTCACACTCTCGTCACGGGTCATGTTATTGGAAACCCAAGTGTAGATGGCTTTGGCACGCTCTAAATCGCCATTAATGCCCTTGGTGATTTCTTCTGCTTTTTCTTTTACTACACCATCGATTTGAATGTGTCGAGTCGGTTTTAAGTACTCTAAAAGCTCAGGAGTTAATACTTCGCTTTCATCGTAATTAACTTTAGAAAAGTCCGTATTACGCTCTTGTGTTGTGATCGTGAAGCCAGTGGTTATGGACGCTGGATTTTCACTGAATTGCGCGAATAATGTCGGGAACTCAAAATCACTTTGAATCAGCTCATCGTAAGTACCGCTATTGTTAATTAGGCTTTTTAGTTGCTGATAATCGCTGTTGAGTGGTAGAGGCACCCAAAGTTTAGTGACCTTACCTGCTTCTTGAATATTATGAGTTAAGGTGACTTCAAAAGTGCGTTCTTTGTTATTAATTCGACTGACAGGTGTTTCGTTACTTTTGCCTACGGCAGCGAAACCTAAATTAGGCAATAAAATAGCGCCACTCGCGGCGCCGACTTTAAAAAAGTCACGTCTTTTCATGTTGGATGTCATAGATATATCCTTATGTGTGTTAACCAAAACTTGGTATCAATCGGCTAGGATCTTAAGACGATATCCCGGCCGCTCAGCATTTCAAATCCCAACTGGGTTTGAAGTTAGCTGAGCGCACATTATGATATCAAATATGCCAACAGGAAACCCGTACAAAAAACAAGTGTTAAGAATTAAACGCTTAGTCATTGTCCCAGATCAACATACAAACAATGACTGATTTTTACCCTCCACGGAAAGAGAGTTTTTTACTATCTAAGAACTGCTTTTGGTCGCCAATGTCATTAAACGCCGAGCCAGGTAGTCCAAGCACCAACCAAGCAGACTAATGATCACAATCGCTGCGGTTAATTCGCTATAAGCCAAACGATCGCGTGTATCTAAAATAAAATAGCCTAAGCCTTCATTAACTCCAAGCATTTCAGCGGGTACTAAGACAATCCAGAGCACGCCGACCGCGAGTCGAACCCCGGTCAGAATCGAAGCGAGAATTGCCGGCAATACGATCTTGCTCAGCATTTCCCAAGGTGTCGCTGATAAAGAATTGCCCAATGCCATGAATGAAGGCGGAATTTGACGCACGCCTACTGTGGTATTGAGCATAATCGGCCAGACTGCAGCCATTGCCAGTAAGAAGAATACTGGTGCATTTCCCACTCCAAAAATCATCACCGCTATTGGCATCCAAGCTAGGGGCGAAACCATTCTGAGCAGCTGAAAACTCAGGCCTGTGAGCATCTCAATCCGTTTATTTAAGCCTAAACAAAGACCCACCGGCACACCAATCAACAAGGCAACAGCCAAGCCAACAGCAACACGCAGTAGACTTGAAACAATGTGTGGGTAAATCTCTCCACTACTGAGTAAATCCCAAAGGCCATAGGCTGCAGGCAGCGGCGCTAGACTGGCTGCGATTGGTACTGAGTCTTTTAAAAAATACAGTGTGAGTTGCCAAAAAGTTATCAGCACCAAAAGACCAATAGCTGAATAAGAAACAGACTGAATTTTTTTAAACATATTAAACAGCAATCTGCTCCTCTCGTTTAAAATCAGCCGGAATCTTAAATCGTGCTCGTAACTCTGGTGATTCTAATGCGTTACGGACAAAACTACTGTCGACTAATTCAGCCGCAGCCTTTACTGGATCCAATGTCTGCAAGAAATCATGATTACCGGCAATATAACTTGCCTGCAACATCTTAATTAATTCCACATAATACGATTCATAGGGGTATGGTTGAAAATCAATGCGCTGTTGACGCCATTCAGGATGCTTAATGGCACCACGGGCAATGTATTGTTGCTCATCTTCAGAAGCTGGCGATAAGACTTTTAAAAGCGTTGCTTCTTCATGTGGGGTATAGCCATTTTTGGCGCGACGAGACATTAACTTAGCGCTTTCTGCTCGATTATCCAGCACCCAAGCTTGCGCACGTACCAAGGCATTGACAGTTTTCTGTACCCACTCAGGTCGCTGCAAGATATCTTCGTCACGCATTAAGGTCACGCAGCACGCATGTTCGCGCCAGATATCCCCACTAAAGCGCAAGATACGCCCCACCCCGTTTAACTCAGCGGCTGCATTAAATGGCTCAGCGACGGTAAAGCCGGCAATACGTTTGGCTGCTAAGGCCGCAACCATATCGGCCGGTGCCATCACCACTAATTTCACTTCATCTGCTCCGGGATTATCCTCTGTTATCTTGAGACCATGTTCACGTAACAAAAGCTGCAACAAAACATTATGAATGGAATACCAAAAAGGAATAGCCAGCGTTTTGCCCCCTAAGTCTTCTACTTTCTCAATCTCATTGGACACCGTAATGGCGGAACCCGATAAATGATTCCACATCACATTTTTTACCGGCGCATCACTACCAAAACGTGCCCACAAAGTCATCGGTGATAACAGATGAATAATATTGACCTGACCCGCTAAAAAAGCTTCTATCAACTGGGCCCAGCTGCGAAACATTATCGGTTTTTCGGCCTGCACACCCGCTTCTTCAAAGTAGCCATTGGCATGAGCGACTAATAAAGGTGTGGCATCGGTTATTGGTAAATAACCAATCTTTAATGGCGCCTTAGGATCGGCATTGGCAAAGGCTGCTTTTTGTAATAAAGGCAAAGCGCCTGCTGCTGTAAATAAAGAGCATAATGTTAAAAACTCACGACGAGAAGACATAAGAATTCCTTCCTTTTAAACAATATAAAAGGTAATAAACGAGGTACGAGGTTAAATAAATGTTGACTTAGGCTTAAATCGACTACTCAGATAGCAAGTGCTAATTCACTGCACGATCTTGACTTAAGCTCGGTGCTTGTAGCAGGTACTGCTAGACACGCGCTCTGCATGGCGTGAAAAATTTCTTGACGCAAGGTATTCTGCTTATCGTTAGTTAGGGATAAATCCTTATCTAATTGCCATTCGGCAACAACCCTTGCCGGCTGAGCACCTAGAAGAACAATTCGATCGCCCAAGGCGATGGCCTCATCAATATCATGCGTGACCATCACGGCAGCGGTCTGATGGGCTTTAAAAGTCTCGCGCAAAAGCTGTTGCATTTGTTGGCGAGTGTTTGGGTCTAGCGCACCTAACGGTTCATCTAATAACAAAAGCTCAGGCTCGCGCGCTAAGGCTCTCGCCAAGGCTGCGCGCTGTGCCATACCACCCGATAGCGCCGCAGGATAGAGTTTAGCGGCATGACTTAAACCCACTTCGGCTAAGGCTTTGTTAACTCGTTGTTGGATCATGGCTTTATTCAGTTTCGGCTGATGTTTGAAATTTAAACCAAAAGCTATATTATCTTGCAGATTAAGCCAAGGCAATAAAGCTGCCTGCTGAAAAACAAAAGCCGCCTTGGGATGCGGTCGATCTAAGCTCTCGCCAAAAAGCCTAACATCACCACCCTGCTTAGCCTGCAAACCAGCTAATACCCGTAATAATGAGGATTTACCTACGCCGCTTGGACCCAATAAAATAACAATCTCATTGTTATAAATTGTTAAATTTAAATTTTCAATCACAGAGCGCTGCTCATAACGCAAATGCACCTGACGTGCTTGCAGTATCACTGAATTGTTCGTCTGAGTCATCAGGCCACCGCTTCCTCTGCTATCTCAGCATGTTCCAGTAAAGCAATCTCACGACGCAAATGTCTTAAGGACGGCGTAACGATGGCGACAAACATAGCTTCACGTTGACGACGAAAAACAGCATGATGCTTTAAATAACCGCGCGCACCAGAATGCAATGCGGCTGACTGGGCCGATGCTAGAGCCAATTCCGAGGCTTCAACCCGTGCATACAAGACCGGCAGCATAGGCATCGCACCCTGCTGAGCTGAAATGGCTAGTTTGCGGACATGATTGCTGAGTCGATTAAGCCGTTCTTTTAAGGATGCGACATCCCCCAGATAGGCATTGGCGATATTATTACTGCGCTCAATGATACTAAGACTGCCATCAATGATTCCCATAGCCATGCCGATTTGCAACAAGATAAATCCCGGTTTGATGTTCTTAATATAAGACTCAAACTCATCAGGTTCCGCCAAGATATTAGACTCACTAATCGCTACCTCGCTAAAAGACACATTGAAGGTACCGGTGCCCTCTAGGGCACAAAACTCAGGGCAAGACTGCAAACGTATCCCGACTTCCGCGCATGAGACCATAAACATCAAATAGCCCCCCTCCTCCGTTTGAGCGGTGACTGCGATTAAGTGATCTTTAGCTAAATTGGAAACCCAAGGCAGAGCACCTGAAATCACATAACCCGTATCAGTGCGTTTGGCTTTGAGATTATTTTTCTCAATGCCGGATAAATGTTTAACTGTATTCGACATGCCGGTGCCAGCTAATAGCTCACCGCTTGAAACCTGGGAGAAATAACGCTCCTTAACTAAAGGATTCTTGCTTTGATAGAGATACCAGGCACAAGTCGCTTGGCACCAGGCAGTAAAGGCAGTTGCCCCACACGATTGACCCACAGCGCGTAAGTAGTTAATTTGCGCAGCCAAAGCTTCTTGCTCGCTAGATGCATTTGCGGACGCTAAAGCAGCAAAGCCACCAAGGGTACCGAGCTCGCGTAGATACTTTTCGGGATAGAAACCCTCTTCATCAATTTGACGAGCCAAAGGTGCCAAGTTTTCTTCAGCGTGCGCACGAATTGTTTCTAAAATCAAAGAAAAGCTCATGCGTAAGGCTCCAACTCAGGGTTAATCGATGTTTGAGCTAAGTTATTGCTGTAATTGCATAAGGTCGCCAAAGCCACCCCCAAAACCACTTCCAGCGCTTGCTGCTCATCATAGCCACTGTCAAAAAACGCTTTCAGCGCTTCATCACTGACGGCTCCCTTGTGTTGCATTACCCCTTGGGTAAAAACAGCTAAGGCATTAAACTTCGCATCAGTTAACGGCGTGCTCTCACGTAGCGCCTGCAGATCGTCGTCGACGAATAATTTTTGCTTGGTACTAATGGCCGTGTGTCCAGCGACGCAAAAGGCGCAACGATTGATTGCTGCAGCAGTGATTTGCACCACTTCACGCTCCGCTGCCGTTAAGGAAGAACGAGCATTGATGGCACCGACTTCCTGATACATCTCTAAAGCGCCCGGGGCGCCGGCCAAAACACCAATCAGATTCGGTAAGAAACCATTGTTTTTCTGAGCTGTTTTAACACGCTCCTGTGCTTCAGACGGTGCAGATTCGATGGTGTGAATAGTTAAACGACTCATGAATAATTCCTAATAATATAAATTTTGAACTAGGAACTATCTTAGTTATGTTTTTGACGTTTTAGAACGAATAAAAAACTCTTTACTTATAGCTGAATCATATATGATGGATTTTTATTGATTCAATTAGCTGCTAAGCTTTTGATTTATTGTAGATTTAAAAAAAACAATAATATTTTAAGAACAAACTAATATAATCTGAAGTTATAAAGATATGAATTAATTAAGGAAAAAATCACAACGACTAAGCGTTTAAAGTAAAAATTCGCAGTAAATCACTCGTTGCACAAATGAAAAAAGCCCGCTATTAAAACGGGCTCCTCTTAAACTCAATATTTTCAATCAGACTGTCTGGTGCTTTATCCGATATTAATCATCACATCAATCATCACGATAATTCGCGACGAACAATCTCTGCACCAGCACTTAAGGCCTTTAATTTTCCATTAGCCACAGCACGTGTCAAGGGTGCCATGCCACAATTAGTACAAGGATAAAGCTTATCCGCATCCACATATTGCAGTGCTTTTCTTAGGGTATCAGCCACTTCATCGGCTGTTTCAATGCGATTAGTCGCCACATCAATCGCACCCACCATCACTTTTTTTCCTCGAATCAGTTCAAGTAAACTGATTGGGACGTGAGAATTATGGCACTCTAAAGAAATCATATCGATTTTAGATTGCTGTAATTTCGGGAAAAACTCCTCGTATTGGCGCCACTCCGAACCTAAGGTCTTTTTCCAGTCTGTGTTGGCTTTAATCCCGTAGCCATAGCAAATATGCACCGCGGTCTCACAGTTTAAGCCTTCAATAGCACGCTCTAAGGCAGCAATGCCCCAATCATTTACATCATCAAAGAAGACGTTAAATGCCGGCTCGTCAAACTGAATGATATCAACACCGGCCGCTTCCAATTCCTTGGCTTCTTGATTCAAAATAGTCGCGAATTCCCAGGCGAGTTTTTCTCGACTTTTGTAATGCGCATCATACAAAGTATCAATCATGGTCATGGGCCCGGGTAGCGCCCACTTGATCGGACGATCCGTGTGTTGGCGTAAAAACTTTGCGTCTTCAACAAAAACCGGCTTAATACGGGCGACCTCGTCAAACAACGTCGGCACACTCGCATCATAGCGATCTCGAATCCTTACCGTCTCACGCTTTTCAAAGTCAACACCTGCCAAATGTTCAATAAAGGTAGTCACGAAATGCTGCCGCGTTTGCTCGCCATCACTGATAATATCAATGCCCGCGCTTTCTTGTTCTTTTAGCGCCACTAACAAAGCGTCTTTTTTAGCTTCGACTAAACTCTCACCCGCTAGCTTCCATGGTGACCAAAGCTGCTCCGGTTCAGCAAGCCAAGATGGTTTAGGCAAGCTGCCAGCGGTAGAGGTCGGTAGTAATTTTTTCAACATAATGTTCCAGTTTTGATAATTAAATTGCGTGACTGACAAGCCATTGCTCAAGAATGGACTTATACGGTTTAATAAAATGTGTTTCGGTAAATCGACCCTGAGCTATGGCTAACTCGCTTCGCTCATCTCGGTCATAGATAATTTGAGTTAAGGAGTGATCTTGATTTTCTAAACGCGGTTGATAGACTTTGCCTGCTATAACATTTGCATTATAAATTTCGGGACGATAAATCTTTTGAAAAGCCTCCATCGTACTGATGGTGCTAATTAATTCAAGATTTGAATAATCACTAAGCAAATCACCGGCAAAGTAAAATGCCAATGGGGCAACACTATTTTTAGGCATAAAATAGCGCACACCCAAACCCATTTTTTCAAAATACTGATCGGTCAAAGAAAACTCATCCTGCTGATACTCAACACCCAGAATAGGATGCTCATTGCCCGTGCGATAATAAGTTTTGCTGCTTGATACGCTGAGACAAATCACCGGTAATTTACTAAAGTTTTCTTTATAAACATTTGAATTCAAAAAGGCCTTAAACAATTTTCCATGCAATTCACCATAGGCTTCAGGGAGTGTGAAGTCTTTTTTGTTTTTATTATGCTCAGGCAATAACACACTAAAATCATAATCCCTCACATAAGAAGAAAAATTATTGCCAACAACACCATCAAAACGCGTGTTATTTAAATGATCAATAACGTTAGTTTTTAATACTTCAATCACCGGAAAGAAATTTCCTTGACCCTCCACATCAAGATCAACTGAAATAATATCAAGCTCAACAGTATAACGATCGCCTTCAGGATTATCCCAATCCGCTAGGCTATTAAAACGATTATTGATGAGCTTTAACGTATTACGTAAATTCTCTTGGCGTTTTTCGCCTCTTGCCAAATTAGCAAAATTCGTCGTGATTCGTGTGTCTTCTGATGGATGATAATCCTCATCAAAACGAATACGTTTAATCTCAAATACAAACTCTTTAGTCATTGTTTTCAAATCCAAATATGCTTTAACCTCAAGCGCTAAATACTTTAAATATGTTTGTTATTTTAGGCAGAACAAAACATGAAGTAAAATGGTATTATTTAACATATCCATGAATTTTACTCATATGAAATGATTGAACGTATCCATTTATCCATTATTCAGCAAGTTGAAAAACAAGGCTCTTTAACAGCCGCAGCCAATGAACTGCATGTCACTCAATCGGCGCTCAGTCATAGCATGAAGAAGCTAGAACAACAGCTAGGCACCGAAATCTGGCGCCGCGACAAACGTCGACTCCAACTCACCCAAGCCGGTCAACACCTATTGGCTGTCGCAAATCGCGTACTACCGCAATTAGAATTAGCCGAAGACAGGCTACAACAATACGCCCATGGCAAGCGTGGCTCCTTGCGTATCGGTATGGAATGTCACCCCTGCTATCAATGGTTACTGAAAATCGTGTCACCTTATCTAAGCGCTTGGCCTGATGTGGATCTCGATGTTAAACAAAAGTTTAAATTCGGCGGTATTGGCGGTTTATTTAATTTTGAAATTGATTTACTGGTGACACCTGACCCTTTTTTTAGTTCAGGTCTGACATTTGAAGCCGTTTTCGACTACGAGCAGGTTTTGGTTGTCTCGAAGAATCACCAGCTTGCCAAGGAGCGCTATATCACACCGGAACAACTCGCAACGGAAATTTTAATTACCTACCCAGTGGATATTGAGCGACTGGATATTTTCAGTCAGTTTCTACTGCCTGCCGGTATTTTGCCTCGGCAACATAAAACCATTGAAACCACTGATATTCTATTACATATGGTGGCTAGCAATCGTGGTGTCACAGCTCTACCGCGCTGGTTGATCGAAGAATATGAAGAAACACTGCCCCTGGTTCCCATCACCTTGGGGGAAAATGGCATTGCAAAACAGATTTTTATTGGTTCAAGAAAAACAGATACGCAATTGGACTACGTGAAGGCTTTCTTTGAGTTAGCTAAAGAGCACTCGGATATGGGGTGATGCGTAAACTGTCTTGCGCTGTCAATCAAATTACTAAGATCGACGGTGCTAACTAAGCTTGTTAAAGAGGACCTTTAAATTTAGGAAATTAAATCCGCCAGCGTAAATAAATTTACCTTTAATGATTGGTCAGCTGGTGTGGTATAGGGCCTTTTAAGGTCACAAAAAAGACGGTAAAGCAAAAACAGGTGTATTTGTTTTCAATTTACCGTCACTTATACCGATAAAAAAGTGGTTTACTGTGGATAACCTTGAATAGCCTTGAATTATTAGAAGTGTTGTATTTACTGGCTTAGCGGTCATTTTGAATAGATTTGACGTACCCTGAATAGGTCTTCAACTATTCCCACTCAATCGTTGCCGGTGGTTTTCCAGATACATCATAAACCACACGACTGATACCACGAACCTCATTGATAATACGGTCAGAAATATGACCTAATAACTCATAAGGTAACGGCGCCCAACGAGCATGCATAAAATCATTAGTCTGCACCGCACGTAAAGACACGACGTACTCATAGACACGACTACCTTCATTGACACCCACAGACTTCACCGGTAAAAATACCGCAAAAGCCTGAGATGTTAAGTCGTACCAGTTTTTACCTGTTTCGGCGTCAATGGCATTACGCAATTCCTCGATAAAGATTGCATCAGCACGACGTAAAATATCCGCATAGTCTTGTTTGACCTCACCTAGAATACGCACACCAAGACCCGGACCTGGGAATGGATGACGATAGACCATTTTCTCAGGTAAACCGAGCGCGACACCAAGCTTACGAACCTCATCTTTGAATAACTCACGTAAAGGCTCTAAAAGCTTCATGCTTAAAGTATCTGGCAAACCACCGACGTTATGGTGAGATTTCACTGCAACACCACCATGCTTGCTAGCAGCTGACTCGATCACATCCGGATAAATCGTACCTTGAGCGAGCCATTTAGCATTGCTCAGATTAGCCGCTTCTTCTTGGAAGATTTCCACAAATTCACGACCGATGATCTTGCGCTTTTGCTCAGGATCAGTGACGCCTTCGAGTTCAGTCATAAAACGATCGACGGCATTGACATGAATAATATTCAGACCCAAATGCTCATGCATCAAATCCATCACTTGCTTACCCTCAAAGAGACGTAACAAGCCGTGATCAACAAACACACAAGTAAGCTGTGAACCGATAGCACGGTGGATTAACACCGCGGCAACAGAAGAATCCACGCCCCCCGATAGCGCAAGGATAACTTGGTCATCACCCACTTCTTCGCGGATACGATCGATCATTTCCTCGGCATAGGCGGCCATGGTCCAGTCACCATCGCATTCACAAATATCCAATACAAAGCGACGCAATAACGCTTCGCCCTGCTTGGTATTAGTTACCTCAGGGTGGAACTGAATACCGTAAAAGAGACGAACCTCATCAGACATCGCGGCAATCGGGCAAGTTTTAGAGGTACCGATAACCATAAAACCGGCCGGTAAATCACAAACCTGACTACCGTGGCTCATCCAGACATCTAACTGGTTTAGACCCTCGGCTGTTTTGCCGTCAGACAAAGTCGCAAATAAAGGACTATTACCCTTTACTGCCACATGTGCTTGAGCAAAGTCTTGCTCTTTTGTAGCGGCAACCTCACCACCTAAGTGCTGTGCCATCATATGCATACCATAGCCAATACCTAGGACAGGCACATCGGCTAAAAACACAAATGGTGAGAGTTCCATACGCGGAGCAACGGAACTGCTGTCCGGATTTGCGCCGGATAGGATGATTCCCTTAACACCGTGATTATTAATTTGATCACGTAAAAAAGCTTCATCCACATCAGCGGGAAAAACTTCACTAAACACGCCGGCGTCGCGGACGCGACGAGCGATCATTTGGGTGACTTGTGAACCGAAGTCAAGAATTAGGATCTTTTGATGCATAATGATTTACTACTTTAAAAGAACAAGATTAGTCAGCACGATAGTTCGGTGCTTCCTTAACAATTTGTACATCGTGTACATGAGACTCACGCACCCCGGCAGCTGTAATTTCAACAAACTGGGACTTGGTACGCATATCCATAATCGATGCACAACCGCAATAACCCATGGAAGCGCGTAGGCCACCAATTAACTGGTAAATAATCGCTAAAACGCTGCCTTTGTATGGGACACGACCCTCAATACCTTCAGGTACTAATTTATCTGCATTGTTTGCAGGATCCTGGAAGTAACGGTCGGCGGAGCCTTTTTCCATCGCGCCTAAACTGCCCATACCGCGGTATGACTTATAGCTACGACCTTGAAATAAAATCACCTCACCCGGCGCTTCTTCGGTACCGGCAAACATACCACCCATCATACAAGTTGATGCACCGGCGGCAATCGCTTTGGCCACATCACCTGAGTAACGAATACCGCCATCGGCAATTAATGGTACACCGGTACCCTCTAAGGCTTTGGCTACATTAGAAATGGCGGTGACTTGAGGCACCCCCACACCGGCAATCACCCGTGTGGTACAAATAGAACCTGGACCAATACCGACTTTAACGCCGTCTGCACCGGCTTCTACTAAAGCCAGGGCCGCTTCGCCGGTAGCGATATTGCCACCAATCACTTCGACTTTAGGGTATTTTTCTTTGATCCAACGAACGCGGTCGAGCACACCCTGAGAATGACCGTGAGCCGTATCCACGATAACTACGTCAACACCGGCAGCAACCAGCTTCTCAATACGCTCCTCGGTACCTTCGCCAACACCGACAGCAGCACCAACGCGCAATTGACCTAATTCGTCCTTGCAGGCATTTGGGTTTTCAGTGCTTTTATAAATATCTTTGACCGTGGCAAGACCACGTAATTCGAAGGCCTCATTTACAATCAAGACGCGCTCAAGACGATGCTGATGCATCAAAGTCTGAGCTTCTTCTAAGGTACCGCCTTCAAGCATCGTCACCAAACGATCTTTAGGGGTCATCACTTCGCTGATTTTGGCGTCTAAGCGCTCTTCGAAGCGAGTGTCGCGATTAGTCACGATACCGACTAACTGCTTACCCTCAACCACCGGTAGACCGGAAATGCCATGTTCTTTTTGTAAGGCAATTGCATCACGAACAGTCATGTTCGGAGTCAAGGTATAGGGATTAACAACAATACCGAACTCGTGGCGCTTAACTCGGGCCACCTCAATTGCTTGCTCATCGGCGGTCATATTTTTATGAATTATACCGATACCACCCTCTTGAGCCATGGCAATTGCCAGGCGCGCTTCGGTCACGGTATCCATGGCCGCAGAAACTAAAGGTATGTTTAAGCTGATATTTCGAGTGAGTTGGGTTTTTAAAGACGTGTCGCGTGGTAACACATTTGAATACGCTGGAACCAATAATACATCATCAAAGGTCAACGCTTTTTGAAGTAAACGCATGAATCTCTCCTGGCGCAAAAGAGGATTATACTACTTTTCTGCCTATAAAATTTAATAAAAAGCCAAACCCCGGTAAATTTTACCGAGGTTTGGCTTAAGTCGTCATACCGCGATGAAAGCGGTATTTTTATGCCTTGTTTATTTAGCTTAAATGATCTGTTAATCGATAAACACTCTAGCATTCATGAACATACGCATCCAAGGCGTTTGCTCACCCCCACTGTCCTTCGCACCCCAAGAATTAGGTGCCCAAGACATCATGGCCTTGCGAATTACACGCTCCGGGTGCGGCATCATGATGGTAAAGCGACCGTCTTCCGTGGTTACAGCGGCGATGCCATTTATACTGCCATTTGGATTAAATGGATAAGCCTCACTAATCACACCGCTATTATTTACATAGCGTAACGCTGAAATCACATTATCAGAATCGCCTTGCTTAGAAAAGTTAGCAAAGCCCTCACCATGTGAAATCACGATTGGCGCCTGCATACCAGCCATATCATGAAAGAAAATCGACTTACTGTCGCTCACTTCAGCCATCACCAAGCGCGCTTCGTGGCGTGCCGACTGGTTTCTGGTAAAGCGCGGCCAATCCTCTGCGCCTGGGATAATATCACTTAGGCTCGCCATCATCTGGCAGCCATTACATACCCCTAAGGCAAAGACATCGTCACGGCTAAAGAACTCGCTAAACTGATCAAGTAATTGCGGATTGTAGCGAATCGTCTTAGACCACCCCTCACCGGCTCCCAGCACATCACCGTAACTGAAGCCACCGGCGGCCACTAGACCCTGTAAGTCTGCTAGCTTAATACGCTCTTCTAAAAGATCCGTCATATGCACATCATAGACGGTAAAGCCGGCCTTATGGAAAGCCCAAGCCATTTCAACCTGGCTATTAGAGCCCTGTTCGCGCACAATAGCGATTGTCGGACGTGCCTTGTTGTAATAAGGCATGGCGATATCTTCTTGAGGGTCAAAATCAACTTTAGCATTTAGGCCCACATCGCTAGTATCCTTCCAACGATCAAATTCAGCCTGAGCCGTGATAGGATTTTCACGTAACTTAGCGATTTCATAACCCACTTCGCTCCAAGCCGCACCTAATTCAGCGCGCGGGTACTCTAAGACAACGCCACCATCGCGGAACACTTCAATGGTGTCTTTGTCATTTAAGGTACCAATGGCATGGCTGCAGAGTGATAAGCCAACCTCACGCAGCACCTGCAACACCTGATCGCGATCCTCTGCACGAACCTGAATCACTGCACCTAATTCCTCATTGAATAAGGCTTTAATAGTGCTCTCGTCGCGTTGGACTTTAACCTGCTCAGGGCGGATTTTATAATCACCCCAGTCCTGTACCGCACCATCGAAGGTTAACATATCAACATTGATAGACACCCCGGTATGACCAGCAAAGGCCATCTCCGCGACGGTTGCAAATAGACCGCCATCGGAACGGTCGTGGTAAGCCAAAATAGAACCCTCATCTGCCAGACTACGGATCACGGCAAAGAAAGTACGCAGTTTTTCCGCATCGTCAATATCAGGCACTTCGTTACCAAACTGATTGATAGTATGCGCTAATACAGAACCGCCTAAACGCTGCTTACCCTCGCCTAAATCAATCAGGATCAAGGCGGTAGGACCTTGATCAGTGACTAACTGAGGGGTTAAGGTTTTACGTACATCGGCAACTTGTGCAAAAGCAGTCACAATTAAGGATACCGGTGCAACCACTTCCTTATCGATACTTTCTTCAGAATTATCGGCAACGGTTTCAGTCCACGCCGTGCGCATAGACATTGAGTCCTTGCCCACCGGAATTGAAATATCTAAAGCCTGACAAAACTCACTAGCCGCTTGAACCGCCTCATACAACGCAGCATCTTGGCCTGGGGTCCCGCAGGCAGCCATCCAGTTAGCGGATAACTTAAGCCCATCAAGCTGTTTAATATCAGCAGCGGCGATATTAGTAATAGACTCGGCAATTGCCATACGGCTAGCGGCCGCACTATCCACAATAGCAAGCGGTGTACGCTCACCCATGGACATGGCTTCACCATGGAAGTTTTCATAATCAGCCAAAGTCACCGCACAATCAGCTACTGGAATCTGCCATGGACCGACCAATTGATCGCGGGCGGTTAACCCACCGACGTTACGGTCACCAATGGTGATGATAAAGGATTTGCTAGCGACGGTCGGATGACGCATCACATGTAAGCCAAGCTCACGTAGATCCTGACCGACCACATCAATAGCTTCAACCTCAAGTGTTTCACTCTGAACATCGCGCTGCATCTTAGGCGGTTTACCTAAAATCACATCGATAGGCACATCGACAGGACGTAACTGCTTAGCGGGCTCTAAACTGGTGCTACCCTCTTCGCCCGGCAGCCCTTCACCCTCGACCACACGTAGCGTACGCTCTTCAGTCGCAATACCAATAACCGCATAAGGACAACGTTCGCGACGAGCGATCTCATCAAATAACGCTAAACTCTCAGGGGCAATCGCCATAACATAGCGCTCTTGAGATTCGTTACTCCAAACCTCAGCCGCAGACATGCCACTTTCTTCGAGATTCACACGCTCTAAATCAAAGGTCGCGCCACGATTAGCGTCATTAACCAATTCAGGGAAAGCGTTAGATAAACCGCCCGCGCCGACGTCATGAATCGCAATGATTGGGTTATTTTCAAGCATTTGCCAGCAGGCATTAATCACTTCTTGGGCACGACGTTCAATTTCCGGGTTGCCACGTTGTACTGAGTCAAAGTCTAAGGCTTCGGTATTGGTACCAGCGGCCATACTTGACGCGGCACCACCCCCCATACCGATGCGCATGCCCGGGCCACCTAACTGAATCAATAAAGCGCCATCAGGGATTGGATCTTTAAAACAAAGCTCCGCGTCAATACTACCCAAACCACCGGCAATCATGATGGGCTTTTGGTAACCCCAACGACGACCAGCCACGGTCTGTTCATAAGTACGGAAATAACCCAAGATATTCGGGCGACCGAATTCGTTATTAAAGGCGGCACCACCCAGTGGCCCCTCAATCATGATATCCAACGCAGACGCGATGCGACTCGGCTTACCATGAGAGTCCTCTTCCCACGGCTCTTTTAAGTCTTTCAGCTGCAAATTGGCGACGGTATAACCGGTTAAACCGGCCTTGGGATTGGCGCCACGACCGGTTGCGCCCTCATCCCTAATCTCACCACCGGCACCGGTAGCGGCACCCGGAAAAGGTGAAATCGCAGTCGGGTGGTTATGTGTCTCGACCTTCATTAAGGTGTGAGTTAAGCGCTTTTTAGGTTGATAAATAAAGCTGCCGTCAGCACGTTTCGGCGCAAAGAAACGTGTGGACTCTGCCCCTTCCATGATCGCTGCATTATCCGCATAAGCCACGACTGTGCCGCGCGGATTATGTTTATGCGTATCACGAATCATGCCGAATAAGGTTTTATCCTTGGCCTCACCATCAACCGTCCATGAGGCGTTGAAAATCTTGTGGCGACAATGCTCACTATTTGCTTGAGCGAACATCATCAACTCCACATCGGTCGGATTGCGTTGAAGCTTAACAAACGAGTCGACAAGATACTCTACCTCATCGTCAGATAAAGCTAAACCCCAATCTACGTTGACTTTTTCAAGGGCCGCTGCACCCTCTTCTAAAATGGCCACGGTACGCAAAGGCTTAGGCTCTAATTCCAAGAATAATGCCTGCGGGTCAAAGTCATCACCAATCACCACATTTTCAGTCATGCGATCGTGAATTAACTTGATGAATTGCTGCAGTTTCTCCGGCTTCATATCGCTACCGGACCAAAAACTCTTTTCGGGAGTAATCACCATATAGGTGCCACGCTCAATGCGTAGAATGCCTTCAATGCCACAGTTACGCGCGATATCAGTCGCTTTAGAAGCCCAAGGGGAGATAGTGCCTAGGCGTGGCAAGATGCGCAACTCAACATCATGCTTGGAAATCTGTGCTTCCAATACCTTGGTGTCGCGCGTCAGTAGCTCAGTCACCGCAGCTTGTTGTTCTGTTGTTAATGGCTCTTGGCTATACACGTAATACTCGAAACGCGTAAAAATTTTATCAATAGCTAAGTCTAAGGCTTTTACTTGCTCTTTAAGACGAGCTTTAGTCGATTCTGGCAGTGCAACGGCACCGGGGACAATCAAATAAGATGACACGTGATTTACCTAATACAAGGATATTAAAAGGATATAAAAAGAGCTTCTAAAGACCGAATTAAATCTTAAGAAAATCTTTTAAAAAATGATTAACCGTATTTTAGCCTTTTTTCACCTTTTACTGTACGTTTCTCTTTTTACAATTTATTTTGTAAAAGAATGTTAAATGACGATGATTTAGACGTTATACTTCGTAGACAAAAAGCCATAATTTCCTTATTTTGACTTAAATTTCAACTACTTAGACAGTTTAAACATGACCTATAAAAACCCTTAAGAATAGCTTCTAAGTTGTTAATAAATAAAGACATTTAATAAGCCTATATGTATAATAGATAAAACCTTTCTCTCAACAACACACTTTAATAAATATATTATGTTGACTTTGCACAAATCTCCGATCTTCAAGCGTGCGAGCGCAGCTCTATTTGCGCTCTGCTGCGGTTTCGCCGGCACCAGCACGATGGCTCAAACTATTAGCGGCATCGAGTCTGCACCGATTATCGGTCAAGTGGACAATGGCGGTGCGATTCTTAACTCTGAGATTGCTCTTGTTGTCGGTCTTAATGACAATCAAGTGCTGTATTCAAAAAATGCTGACGTAATTCGCCCTATTGCTTCAATCAGCAAGTTGCTATCCGCTTTAGTGATTACACGCTCCGGCCTGTCGCTAGATGAAAAAATCACGATTACTGCTGATGACATCGACCGCGTTAAAAACTCCGGTTCTCGCTTAAGCGTAGGTACCACACTGAGCCGTCGCGAGATGCTTTTACTCTCATTGATGTCTTCTGAAAACCGTGCTGCCCATGCCCTAGGTCGCACCTACCCCGGTGGTATGACCGCTTTTGTTAATGAGATGAACTCAGTTGCTCGTCAACTCGGCATGACTCGTAGTCGCTTTGTTGAACCAACCGGCTTATCACCGATGAATGTCTCAACGCCAAACGATTTAGTACGCCTACTACGCGCTGTTGGTAAAGACAATACAATTAAACGCTTTTCTACCAGCGATGACTACAGTGTTATCACTAGCAACGGTCGCACAGAAAAGTACCGCAATACCAACCGCTTAATTCGCAATGATGACTGGTCTATTCATATTTCCAAAACCGGTTATATCCGCGAATCTGGTCAGAGCTTAGTGATGATTACCGAGTTTGAGAAACGTCCGGTTGCTGTGGTGCTATTAAATGCTGATGGCAGATTAACCCGCTTTGCAGATGCCGTTCGTGTACGCCATGTAGTACAAAACGACTACCCTAGCTTATTCTAATTTAAATCAGTTAAACCATGCCAAAGGCCTGCACATTTGTGCAGGCCTTTGGCTATTGATGGAGTACTGATTAAGTCAATTAAGGCTTAATAGCAATCTTTAATACTCCGTCTTCCTGGTTCATGAACATCTCATAAGCAGCAACGATGTCATCCAGTGGACGAGTGTGAGTGACTAAGGCTTCTAAATCCACACCACCCGACTCAATCACATTTAATAGACGACGCATGCGTTCCTTACCGCCAGGACATAATGCTGTCTTAATCGTGTGATCACCTAAACCAGCAGCGAAAGCATTGATAGGAATAACCACATCTTCGGAGTACACACCTAAGCTAGATAAAGTACCGCCCGGCTTCAACACACGTAAAGCCTGCTCCCAAGTGGACTGTAAGCCCAAGCACTCAATACTGGAGTCTACACCGCGACCGTTAGTGAGTTTCATGATCTCGTCAACCACATCGACTTCACGGAAGTTGAGTGTTACGTGAGCACCCATCTTTTTAGAGACTTCTAAACGCTCGTTGTTACCATCAATTGCGATAATCATGCTAGCACCGCGTAAACGTGCACCGGCGGTTGCACATAAACCGATAGGACCCTGAGCAAATACTGCCACGAAGTCACCGATTTTAATATTGGCATTTTCCGCGCCCACGAAACCAGTAGACATAATATCAGGACACATTAAAACCTGTTCGTCAGTCAGATTATCAGGTACCGGAGCCAAGTTAGCTTGAGCATCAGGAACTAATACGTACTCGGCTTGAGTACCATCAATCCAGTTACCGAAGCGCCAACCGGCAGTGGCTTTATAGCCGTGACAAGAACATGTGCCATCTTCTGTAATCCATGCACCGTCCTGAGAAGGAAAACCATCTTGCGAAGGATAAGATGTAAAGGTCGGGCAAATTGCACCGGCGATCACGCGCTGACCTTCTTCGTAACCCTGAACATTGCTACCTAATTTTTCAATGATACCCACCGGCTCGTGACCAATAGTTAAGCCCTTTTTGACCGGGTACTCACCCTTTAGAATATGAACGTCAGTACCGCAAATAGTTGTCGTGGTGATGCGAAGTAAAGCGTCATTAGGACCAACATCAGGGATTGGCTTATCAACTAACTCAATGCGACCGGGTTCAATAAATACTGCAGCTTTCATCATAGCCATAAATTCTACTCCTTAGTGGTAGATTTGAGACGATGACACTTTAGATATAAAGTATCAAATAAATTTGAAAAGTTATAATATAACAATAACTTAGAAGAGATTTTTTCTCTGTCTTAATGGTAACTGAGCAGCCATAGCTTGGTCAATCACTCGCGTAGTTTAATACTGTGATATGTCAAGAACATGACTAATAATTGCAATTCATATCATTTATACTGTATATTTATACAGCATTTAATTTAATAAGTCTATCCTTTTAAAGTGATTGTTATGAAGCTTAGTTTACTTGGACAGAGTCTGAGCTCTGAGCTGTTGGTGACTGTCAGCAAGCACCTCCCCCTATTTCTAGAGCGGGTGCCTGCCGGTTTCCCCTCTCCTGCTCAAGACTATATAGAGCAGAGCCTGGATCTCAACGAGCTCTGCATCAACCACCCTGAAGCCACTTATTTTGTGCGCTGTGAGGGTGACTCCATGATTGAGGCCGCTATCCATAGCGGTGATATTTTGGTCGTCGACCGCTCCTTGAGTGCAGCTCATGGGGATATTGTGATTGCCTCTCTGTATGGCGAGCTCACTGTTAAGGAGCTACGCCTACGCCCCAAGCCTGGGCTCTTTCCGCGCAACCGCCATTATCAACCCATCATCCTCCGGGATACTGAGGCGCTAGAAATTTTCGGGGTGGTGACTTATGTTTTGCACGCCTTACGCCGTGGCCATGTCTAAGCCCACCACTAACCTAAGCATCGCCACCTCCGGCAGTGTCTTTGCCTTAATTGATTGCAATAGTTTTTACGCCAGTTGCGAAAAGCTATTCAGACCGGACCTACGTCATCGCCCGGTAGTCGTTCTATCCAATAACGACGGCTGTGTCGTTGCTCGCTCCAAAGAGGCTAAGGATCTTGGTATTCCTATGGGGGCACCTTTTTTTAAAATCAAACGCTTTATCAAACAACACCGAGTGAGTTTTTTCTCTTCCAACTACAGTCTTTATGCGGATATTAGTCGACGGGTCATGTCCCTCCTCGCCGAGATGGCTCCTGAGATTGAGATTTACTCCATTGACGAAGCCTTTCTAGATCTTTCTAATCTATCCAAGCTGCGTGACATTGACGATTTTCACTGCTATGGTCAGCTGATTCAGGCGCGTATCGATAGGTGGATAGGCATTCAAATCGGAGTAGGTATTGCACCCACTAAAACTCTATCTAAACTCGCTAATCATGCCGCTAAAAAGTATCCGGCCAGTGGCGGAGTAGTTACCTTGCTAGAGAGTCATCGACGTGAAAAATTACTTAAAATCACCCCGATTGAGGATATCTGGGGTATTGGCAGGCGTCTCTCCCAACGTTTGAATCAGCTTGGCATTAAAACCGCTTGGGAGCTCGCTAGTCTTGACCCCGAGTTAGCGCGACAGCAATTCTCCGTGCTGTTAGAGCGCACTGTTCGCGAGCTCAACGGCGAGTCTTGTCTAGCACTGGAGGACATACAAAGCAAAAAGCAGATTATCAGCAGCCGCACCTTTGGTCGCAGTATCAGCAAACTTCATGAGATGGAGCAAGCGGTTAGCGAATACACTGCCCTAGCCGCAACCAAACTCAGACTGGAAGCGCAGCAAGCCAAGCAGCTCAGTGTGTTTATACAGACCAATCGCTTCAAACAAGACGATAAGTATTACTACAATAGTGCCAGCGGCGATTTATTACTACCCAGCAATGACACCCGCGAGCTCAATACCTTGGCATTGCACTTATTAAAGCGAATTTGGCGCGATGATTATTACTACAACAAGGCTGGTGTGATGCTTAGTGATTTTTATACTATGCAACAGTATCAGACTCAGCTGTTTGATGACGAAATGCATAATATGCGTGGCCGCTACTTGATGCAGACCATCGATCAATTAAACCTCCAACAACCCGGCAGCATCCGCTTTGCCAGCCAAGGTCTCAGTCAAGACGCTCAGTGGATGATGCAGCGTCGTTACCTCTCTCCTGCTTATACGACTCGATGGCTAGATATTCCGCGAGTGCGTTAATTATTTTTATGGTGTCGAGTGATTTAAACTCAAAAGCCTCAGCTAAAGCCCCTGAATAACAATCGGATAAAAAAATAGTTTATGCCCCACTACGTTATAATCGAGTTTATCAGCTTTCAGCCATCTAGAGTCACTGCTTAAATAGCACCTGAAGCCTGTTCTTTTTTCATTTTTTATGATTCAAAATGAGTAATCTATGAGCAATAAAATTTACGACATTGTGATTGTCGGTGGCGGCATGGCGGGAATTTCTGCTGCCTATCGGCTCGCCCCTCACTGTTCAGTTTTGATTCTAGAACGGGAATCACAACCGGCCTATCACACTACCGGCCGTTCGGCGGCCATGTACATGGAAACCTATGGTACTGAGCAGGTACTGGCCCTGACCCGCGCTAGTCGACCGTTTTTTGATCAGGCAGTCAGCTCATCTTTTTCAGCGACGCCTTTATTAACACCACGCGGTTGCATTTATGTAGCAGCACCCGAAGACAAAACTCGTTTACTTGAATTCTACGAGGAGCTTCGTGGTTACTCGCCGGACAATGTCCAACTATTAGATAAAGACCAAGTTATGCAGCTGGTGCCTTTTATGCGCCCTGACAAGGTTGTCGGTGGTATTTATGAGGAGCATGCCGAAGATATTGATGTCAATGTGATGTTATTGAGCTTCTTAAGCGGCGCTCGCGCTCAAGGTGCGGAGTTTCGTCACTCTACTACCTTGGAGTCAGCCGAACGAATTGATGGCATCTGGCATATTAAGACCAGTCAGGGAGATAGCCTCTTAGCACGAACCTTGGTCAATGCGGCCGGTGCTTGGGTGGATATTGTTGCCGAGCGTTGCGGGATCAAGGCGATTGGCTTTAGCCCTTGTCGTCGCAGCGCCTTTACTTTTGAGGCCCCCACTGAAATTGATTTAAAAAATCTGGTGATGGTGGTAGACCTGATGGAAAACTATTACTTTAAACCGGATGCCGGTCAATTTTTAGGCTCACCCTCAAATGCCGACCCCACCGAAGCCCATGATGTGGTAGCCGAAGAGTTGGATATCGCCAGCGGCATTTATCATATTGAAGAAAATACCACCTTAAAAATTCCTCGTCCAAGCCATACTTGGGCCGGTTTACGCACATTTTCTCCTGACAAGGATCTGGTGATTGGGCATGACCCTCTACATGATGGTTTTTTCTGGTTAGCTGGCCAAGGCGGCTATGGCATACAATCTGCGCCCGGGGTATCTGAGCTCGTTGCTTGTTTACTTCTAAATAAACCGCTCAGCGAAAAGTTAATCGAAGAAGGCGTGAAGCCTGAAGTGATTAGTCCGGCGCGCTTTAGATAAGTAAGCAACATCATAGGAGCAAAAAGTGCTGAGTCGCTTTAAAGCACTCAGCCCGCTCATCCTGTCAAGCAACCCTTTTACTCACTAATAAAGGCTGGACTGGCGCCGGTGTAATTCATAAACTTGGTATGCTCACCAACAAATGTTAAGCGCACCGTACCAATGGGACCATTACGTTGTTTACCGATAATAATTTCTGCGATACCTTTGTCCGGTGAGTTTTCGTTATAGACCTCATCACGATAAATAAAGATAATCACGTCAGCATCCTGCTCAATAGCGCCGGACTCTCGCAAGTCTGACATAATCGGACGCTTATTGGGTCGACTCTCCAAGCTACGGTTGAGCTGCGAAAGCGCAATCAAGGGACAATTCAACTCACGGGCCAAACCCTTTAAGGAACGGCTAATTTCTGAAATCTCAGTGGCACGGTTTTCACTACGGTTAAAACCGCTCCCTGACATTAACTGCAAATAGTCCACTACGATTAGGCCTAGACCCCCATGCTTACGACTTAAACGACGCGCACGAGCACGTAAGTCAATGGGATTAAGACCGGGGGTTTCATCAATAAAAATTTGCGCATGCTGCAAACGGTCAACAGCACGGGTCACCTTAACCCAGTCTTCATTATTCAGGGTACCCTTACGCATACGTTGTTGGTCGATCTTACCGACAGAGCCTAACATACGGTGAGCTAACTGAGCAGCGCCCATTTCCATAGAGAATACCAGTACCGGTTTCTTTTCAACCAAGGCCACATGCTCTACGATATTCATCGAGAAAGAGGTCTTACCCATGGCCGGACGCCCTGCCACAATAGTCAAATCACCCCCATGAAGGCCTGCGGTTTTAGCATCCAAATCAATAAAACCGGTAGGGGTGCCGGTCACCTCGGAGTCATCACCACGTTGCGATAACTCAGTGAGGTTATTGATCACCTCCAGCATGGCATCACTGATAGCCACAAAGTCGGTGTTTTTCTTATTACTATCTTCAGAAATACGATAAATCTTAGCTTCTGATTCATCAAGAATTTCACGTGCAGAACGCCCCTGAGGGTTTAAGGCAGCCGTCCCAATCTCATCGGAGGCAGTTAATAAACGACGCAAGATCGCCCGCTCACGGACAATTTCCGCATACGTGCGAATATTGGAAACCGAGGGAGTGTTTTGCGCTAAGGAGTTTAAATAAACTAAACCCCCGACATCCTTGTCTGTGCCTTCGAGTTTTAAAGCATCGTAAACCGTCAAAACGTCAGCCGGGCGATCCATGCTGATCAGATTTTGAATATGACGCCAAATAATACGATGATGATGACGATAAAAATCCTCTTCGGTGAGCACATCACCGACCTGCTCATTGGCTAGATTATTAAGTAATAACCCCCCCAACACTGACTGCTCGGCCTCGATCGAATGCGGTGGCAGACGCAAATTATCCAGCTCATGCTCTATCTGAGTACTCATGCTGATTAAATCGCTAGCCAAAGGTGTCGGCTGCGTATGCGAGGACTCATGGGGCAAAGCCATGGGAGGCATATCTGGCAAACCCTCGTAAGGATCCTCCGGAAAAATAGCCTCATGGAAATCATGAGCCGGCGTATCGCCATGACTTTCCGCGGTTTCTACAAAAGGATGATCATCTTGATTTGACATATTCTTTGCTGATTAAAATCGGTGTTTAAAAACAAATAGCAGTAACGATTATATCGCTACTGCTATTTTTCTACAGACTAGTTTAATTTTAAATTAGACTAACACTTATGCCATCTCACCAATCACGTTAACAGTGATGTCAGCATCAATATCTGCATACAGATGTAAAGAAACCGGGTATTCACCAACTGCTTTTAAAGCACCTTCAGGCATACGTACTTGACTTCTTTCTACATCAAAACCGGCTTCCTGTAGTAAACGAGCGATATCGATATTGGTTACTGAACCGAATAAACGACCATCGACACCCGCTTTTTGAGAAATGTCCAATTTATAATCTGCTAGCTTGTTAGCTAATGCTTGAGCTGAAGCTAAACGCTCCGCCTGAGCTTTTTCAAGCTCGGCACGACGCGCTTCAAATTCCTTGATTGCAGCATCAGTAGCACGCTGAGCTTTACCTTGAGGGATTAAATAGTTACGAGCGTAGCCGTTGCGTACACGAACAACATCGCCTAACTCACCTAATTTACCGATTGTTTCTAATAAAATTACTTGCATGTTACCACCCCTGATTATTTATGACCGTCAGTAAATGGTAACAAAGCTAAAAAGCGTGCACGCTTGATCGCTGTGTTCAACTGACGCTGGTAGTGTGCTTTTGTACCGGTTAAACGAGCTGGAATAATTTTGCCAGTCTCAGTAATGAAATCGCGTAGTGTATCGATGTCTTTGTAATCGATTTCTTCTACTTCTGCTACCGTGAAGCGGCAGAATCTACGACGCTTAAATAATGGATTTTGCTGTGGAAAACGACTTCTTCTCTCTTTTCCTCGTCTTGCTTGTGCCATGATAATTACCTTTAATATGGTTGGGAAATCAATCCCTAAATTCTTTAAAATTAAACGATGATCGGATTGCTTGCTTGTCGAGTAAAGCGCTGAATATGTAGTAATACTCTGCGGGAGTTTTTGCGAGTGGTGGTTAAAAAACCCTCAATGTCCAAAAAACTGCCTAACTCAACGGTGCTTAGAGCCTCTGCTATCTCACCAATCGCTCTCGCTTCAAATTCGAAGTCCAGTTGTCGCGGATGACCCGCCTCTACAACCTCTGATTGATGTGCCAATACCAAGTCTAAAACACTGATACCAGCCGGTGTGTATCTTAATGCGTGAACTTCACTTAAGATAACCCGTAGTTGAACCCTATTCATAAAGCGGCTTTTGCTAAAGGCAAACCGATAGTAACCGGAAATTAATCCTCAGTTACTTCCTCTTCGTCGTCTTCCATCTCATCTTCGATGTCATCACGCTCTTGTCTTTGTCTTGCCGTGTTGTCATCTGAAGGAGCTGATTTACGCGCTTCGTCGCGCTCAACTGATTTCATCATGATAGATGGCTCAGTAACAGCCTTGTCAGTTTTGATGATTAAGTTACGAAGAATCGCATCGTTATAGCGGAAAGAATGCTCTAACTCATCTAAAACGTCTTGATCGCACTCGATATTCATACAAATATAATGTGCTTTAACTAGTTTTTGGATTGGGTAAGCCAATTGGCGACGACCCCAGTCCTCTAGACGGTGGATTTGACCACCCTTTTCAGTAATCATGGCTTGATAACGCTCAACCATGGCCGGCACCTGCTCGCTTTGATCAGGATGCACGATAAACACTACTTCATAGTGACGCATATTAACTCCTATGGATATTTAGTAAAGCCCCGCATATGCATACCAACAGAGCCCTACATAAAAAGCCCGCCTCCGACGATGCTGTTTTAATATTAAATTTAGTCACAGCATATCTAAAAGATCGAGCAAGAAACCGATTATTATATAGATTAAATGAAAAAAAATCAAGCGCCATCTTGGATAAACGCTTGATTCTTGTCGCTTTTTGAGCAAAATCTCAAAGAGAAACTACTTAAGCTCTGCCCTCTAAGACCGCGTAGGCTGAGTGATTATGAATCGATTCAAAATTTTCCACTTCTACACGATAGGAAACCATACCTGGCCATTGCTTCACACGAAGAGCAACATCACGGATTAAATCCTCAACAAACTTTGGATTATCGTAAGAAGATTCTGTGACGTACTTTTCGTCAGGACGTTTTAATAAAGCCCATAATTGACTAGAGCCCTGCTCTTCAATCGCCCGAATAAAATCATCCAACACGTAATCTTCAGTGCTTTCAAGCGTTACCGTCACATGTGAACGTTGGTTATGGGCTCCATAGTCAGAAATAGCCTTAGAACATGGGCATAAACTCATCACTGGCACGACCACTTCGGTTAAAAAACGCACGCCGTTATGGTCGGCAATTGCGGTCCAAGTCACCTCGTAGTCCATCATGCTGGCCACCCCGCTAACCGGCGCTTTTTTAGTGATGAAATACGGGAATCTCACACGAATCTCACCCTCTTCGGCATTTAATAGGGGTAACATGGCAGTCGCCATTTGTTTGAATAATTCAGCATCCATGCCCAAAGCATGATACTCATCGATTAAGCCCATAAAGCGTGACATATGAGTGCCTTTTTCTGAGGCCGGCAACAACACCGCCGTATCCCACACACCGACTGTTCCTAAGACAGCGCCTTGGCCATTTTTAACCGACAAGGGGTGCTTAAGCTGACGCACGCCAACCCGATCGATCTGTATACTACGCAGATCTGCACTACCCTGAACGTCGGGCATCACAGGCGTTTTTGATTCAGTTAATTTCATTTAATTCCTACACAATAAGATTTAAGCGACTACTAAGAATGTGCGCTACGTCTTCAAAAGCTCAGCAAAGCGTTGTTCCACTGATTGTTCAATGCCATTGGCATCAAGTTTTAGCTCCGCACGTAAGGCATTTTGGTCGCCATGGTCTATAAATAGGTCCGGATAGCCTAATTGCAAGACCGATAAATTTATATCATGCTGATTAAGAAACTCTATCACGGCGCTACCGGCGCCCCCCATCAAGCAACCCTCTTCAAGGGTTACAAAGCCTTGATGCGTTTTAGCCAGTTCCAAAACCATCGCCTCATCGAGCGGTTTCACAAAACGCATATCGATTAGACTGAGATCATACTTATCAGCAAGCTGTTGAGCTTCGTGCAGCAAAGGACCAAAAGCCAAAATAGCGATTTTCGAACCCTGACGACGTTGCACTGCTTTACCAATAGGCACAGTCTCCAAATCAGCAGAAGTTTCTGTACCGACTCCGGCACCACGCGGATAACGTACCGACGATGGGCCTTTGTGCTGATAACAGCTACTTAGTAAAAGTCTACATTCTTGCTCATCAGATGGTACAGAAACCACCATATTAGGAATACAACGCAAATAAGCAATATCATAATTGCCAGCATGCGTCGCGCCATCGGCACCCACCAAGCCAGCACGGTCCAAAGCAAAAGTCACATCGAGATTTTGCAAGGCCACATCATGAATTAATTGATCATAAGCTCTTTGCAAGAAGGTCGAGTAAATAGCTACCACCGGTTTTAAACCCTCACAGGCTAAACCACCGGCAAAAGTCACCGCATGCTGTTCAGCAATGCCTACATCAAAATAGCGTTCGGGAAAACGCTTTTCAAATTCGACTAAACCACTACCCTCACGCATGGCCGGAGTAATGCCGATGAGCTTGTT
Source organism: Alcaligenaceae bacterium (assembly GCA_030538235.1). Classification (GTDB taxonomy): domain Bacteria; phylum Pseudomonadota; class Gammaproteobacteria; order Burkholderiales; family Burkholderiaceae_B; genus Oligella. The sequence goes on along the minus strand of JAUNUJ010000001.1, from coordinate 291,290 downwards.
ATCGATCGCGCCCATATCGCAAAGCCAATCACCAAACACCTGTGTAAAGGTCTGTTTAGAGGCAACACCCGTAGACTTAATACCTTCTGAGGGATTAAATTTGCCAGGACCGTGATAAAGCACCGGATCCTCTTCAGCCAAGCCATATCCTTGGCCCTTTTTAGTAATCACATGAACAAACTGCAAACCGCCCAAACGTCTGACATTGTTCAACACCGGCAACAAGGCATCGAGATCATGCCCATCAATGGGACCAATATAGTTAAAGCCAAACTCCTCAAATAAGGTATTGGCGCCCATAAAGCTCTTTGCTTGGTCTTTAACATGACCTTTGACGCGACGGGCAAATTCGGCCATTGGCTCAGGCAATTGCTCGAGCACCACTTTGCTCATATCGCTGGCTTCTTTGTATAGTGGCAAACCGGTGGAGAGCAAACGACTAAAGTATTTATTTAAAGCGCCCACCGGGGGTGATATCGACATATCATTGTCATTTAGCACCACCAACAAATTAATGCCACTGGTGTCGCCGGCATTATTCATCGCTTCAAACACCATACCGGCAGTCATCGCGCCATCACCAATCACCGCAATATGATGACGATTTTTAAGTCCCTGATTGCGTGCCGCCACCGCCATCCCTAGCGCTGCAGAAATCGAGGTCGATGAATGCGCGGTGCCGAAGGCATCATAAGGTGACTCTGAACGCTTCGGAAAACCAGAGATATGATCTTGACGACGAATAAATGGCAAATCCTCACGACGACCGGTCAACACCTTGTGTGCATAGGCTTGATGACCCACATCCCAAATCAGACGATCGTCCGGCGTATTAAATAGATAATGCAAGGCCACGGTCAGTTCTACCGTGCCTAAATTGGACGATAAATGACCGCCTGTTTTGGCCACCGACTCTAGAATATATTGACGTAGTTCTTGAGCAAGCTCCGGCAATTGACACCGACTAAGTTTTTTTAAATCATCCGGGGATTCAATTTTACTTAACAATTTCTTCATCACAACCCCTAACTTTGGCGACGAATAATCAGATCAGCCAAAGCTCTCAAGCGCTCAGCACGCGGACCTAAGGGCTGAATAGCCTCCATGGCTTGATGGTGCAATGTTTCGGCATAATCCCTAGCCTCATCAAGACCCAAGACACTGACATAAGTCGGCTTATTGTCCTGCTCATCCTTGCCTGCTGTTTTACCCAAGATGCTAGTATCTACTGTGGCATCTAAAATATCATCAACGACCTGATAGGCTAAACCCAATTTTTCGGCATAGGTTTTAAGAGCCAAATGATCATCATAATTGGTCGCTACTGTAATAGAACCTAGCAACACACTTGCTTGGATCAGAGCGCCGGTTTTCAACTGGTGCATCAATTTCAGTCGTGATTTGGTAATCTGTTGATCCACTGACGCCAAATCCATGTATTGACCGCCGACCATGCCGCGACTACCGGAAGCCACAGCTAATTGCTGCATGGCTTTAACCACTAAAGCTGGAGCCACTGGCATATTGGCAATGGTCTCAAAAGCTAAGCTTTGTAAAGCATCACCCACTAATAAGGCATTTGCCTCACCATATTGAATATGCACGGTCGGTTTACCGCGACGCAACTCGTCATCGTCCATACAAGGCATATCATCGTGCACCAATGAATAGGCATGAATCAGCTCGACCGCGGTAGCCGCTGCCACCAATGCCTTTTTAGACTGCTCAACCTGCTCACTAGGGTGCGCCACCTCACCGGCAGCCAAGACCAAAGCAGCGCGGATGCGCTTGCCACCGCCCAAACAGGCGTAACGCATCGCCTCATGCAAACCGGCAAGATAGGGAACTTCATCGGCCACTGTCAGGGCCTGTTCTAAGGCCGTTTCAAGCGTAGGCACTACATGGGAGCCTAGCCAATGATCAAAGGACAATTCCTGAGTCATCTAATTAACCTCGTCATCCTGAGCTAAAGGCTTAAGCAGATTTTCTTGTAGGACGTTTACTTGCAATTGCGCTTCTTCGAGTTTTTCCTGACAAACGCGACTCAATAACATACCGCGTTGATAAGCCTTTAGTGCATCGTCTAGCGACAACACTTGATTCTCCATCGATTGAACGATGGTCTGTAATTCCTTCATCGCCTCTTCGAACTGCTCGGGTAATTCCTGCTGCTCAGCATCTAAAACTGATTTGTCCTCAGACACCCCAGCCTCCTAAAATTTGAATAATCCAACATTGTACGAAAATCCGTGATTTTTGTCGCTAATTTTCAATAAATCATCAATGAACAATAGCTTAGAATAGCAAAAGACTTTATAATTCATGGTCTTATTTTTGCTTTTATTACAAAGCCGGTTACTAACTCATGACCCTTGGTGAGTTGGTTTTCTTAATTTTCATATCATTCGGGGGGTTCGTATGAACGACAAAATCAAACAAGCTTCTCAACAGCTTATCGCAGAAGCAGATATACCTGTAAATTATTATTTTGACGATGAGGTCTTTGCCAAAGAGCAAGAGCTTATCTTTAAAAATAGCGCTATTTATATTGCCAATCAATCCTACGTGCCAGAAAACGGAGACTGGTTCACTTTAACCCAAGACAATGCAGCACGTGTGCTGGTCCGCAACGGCGATAAGCTTGAGTTACTGTCCAATGTCTGCCGTCACCGTCAAGCCATTATGCTGGGAGGCCAAGCGGGCAATGTCACGGATCCGAATAATAACCGCGGTAACTTAAAAAACACCGGTGGCAATATCGTCTGCCCCTTACATCGCTGGACCTACGACAAGGAAGGTCAATTACTCGGCGCCCCCCACTTTAATGAACAACCCGCATGCAAAAACCTCAGTCGTTTTGATTTTAAAAATATCAATGGCATGATTTATGAAGGCCCACGTGATCCGGGTGCTGATATGGCCGCCCTCCTCGCTTTAGAGGAATTTGATTTTACCGAGTTTGAATTCGACCATATGGAAATCCATGAGTGCAACTACAATTGGAAAACCTTTATTGAGGTCTATCTGGAAGACTATCACGTCGAGCCCTTTCATCCCGGCTTAGGTCAGTTTGTAACCTGTTCGAACTTGCGTTGGGACTACGGCGAATACTTTAGCTCACAGCGTGTGGGTGTACATCAAGCCCTAGCGAATCCGGGTTCAGCTACTTATCAACGCTGGCATGATGAGCTATTAAAATTCCGCGGCGGTGAAGCGCCTGATTTCGGTGCGGTCTGGGTAACGTACTTTCCAACACAAATGATAGAACTCTATCCGCACGTTTTAGTGCTCTCAACCCTCTATCCGGTTAATCCACAAAAGACCGTGAATCTGGTTGAATTCTACTACCCAGAAGAAATTCGGGCCTTTGAACGGGATTTTATTGAGGCACAAAAAGCGGCTTATATGGAAACTGCCATTGAAGACGATGAAATTGCTGAACGCATGGATGCCGGCCGCTTAGCTCTAGTTAAACGCGGATCTCAAGAGTCCGGGCCTTATCAATCACCTATGGAAGACGGCATGCTGCACTTCCATCAATGGTACAAGCGTATGATGCAGCTTAGCTAAGCTCATTAATCCTAGCACCAAGCAAAGAGCCCAAGTCAGTTTGATTGACTTGGGCTCTATTAATTTATAACTCAACAATAAGTAATTTATTGACTGCCGGTCGCAACTGGTCGATTCGGATCGCTAATCCATTCGCTCCAAGAACCGGCATACAGCTTGGCGCCCTTGAGGCCTGCGATCTCCATCGCTAACAGATTATGACAAGCACTGATACCTGAGCCGCACTGAGCAACTACTTCGCTTGACGGTCGAACCCCTAACAAGTCATTAAATTCACGGCGCAACACATCGGAAGATTTAAACTGACAGCTGTCATCAAGATTCTCAGTAAACGGTCGATTCACCGCACCGGGGATATGACCAGCTACCGGATCCATTTGCTTTTCCTCGCCCGTAAAACGCTCAGCCGAGCGCGCATCAATCACGAGGAAGTCTTTTAGGCGAATATTAACCTCGACCTCATCGACATTTACCCGCCCCCCATCTAAGCGTGGCGAATCCTGCCACTCAATTGCCGCACCAAAAGGCACGTCACCTGCCTCCAACTCACCGCCGACAGCTACCCAAGCCGCTAAACCGCCATTTAGCACCTGGACATTTGCGCAACCCACCCAACGCAGCATCCACCATAAACGAGCGGCAAACATACTGTTAAGCTCATCGTAAATAATGTAGTGATCACTTGCTTGCATGCCGCGACTGCTTAGTAAAGCGGTAAAATTGCTGCGCTCGGGCAAGGGGTGACGACCATTGGTGCCGGTCGGTGTGGTAGACAGGTCTTGGTCCACGTTAAAAAACACGGCACCGGGTAAATGTCCCTCTAAATACGAGCGACGACCTAGGTCCGGATCTTGCAAACTATGGCGCACATCAATGAGATGGATTTTACTGTCTGCACTACGTTTTTGAAGAAACTCTTTTAAACCAATTGCTGAGATTAATGGATACATGACTGTCTCCTCCACTGGGTTATTTTAGTCTTGAATCTATCTTGTCAGTATAGACAAAATTAACTCAAAACAAAGTCAAACCACCCCTCTTAAGTCTAATTACTGTCGGCCAAGTTTTGCGCATCCATCGCTTTGCGTGCATTGAGCATAGTTGCCCAAGCTGATAATGCTCCCGCCGCAATCACTCCGACGATACCGATCCAAACCCATAAGTCCGGCACATCTTCCCAAAACAAAATACCCAGAAAGACAGCAAAGACAATGGTCATGTATTGTAGAACCGCCGACAAAATCGGCGAACCGGCACCATAGGCTTTAGTCACACAGAGTTGACCCACCATACCGCAAAGACCGACCACCATCAGAGCGGTCCAGGCCTGCACTGACACGGCATGAATTTCGTTGTGATCAAATGCAATCAAACCAGCGATAGTCACAACCACTGAGAAATAAAATACAGTCAACCATGTCGATTCACCCAATTGCCCTAATGAGCGAAGTTGCATCATCGCCACCGCAGCACAAATTCCGGAACCCAAACCCATCAGCACAGCCAACAACTGATCCTCTCCAATACTGGGTCTCAAAACCAACATAACGCCGGCAAAACCTAGCAAACAAGCAAAGAAACGGAACCAATCCCTTTTACCCTCTACCCCCTTGATAAATACCCACAAGCCTATAAATAAAGACGAGGTATAATTTAACGTGGTGGCTGTCGCCAATGGCAAGACGGAATAACAGTAAAAGACGAGGGTTAGGGCAGAAACCCCAAAAAGATTGCGTAAAAAATGCAGCTTAAAACTTTTAGGTCTCAGTGAATGCTTTGTTAGCACGGCCCAGACAAATATCAACGCGACTGAAGGCAGACCACGAGCAATAATGGTCAACGCTAACGGCACCTCTAACTCTCCGAGAAACTTAACACCGGCACCCATCATGGCAAACATCAACGCTGCTAGTAACATCCAGAGAGAATGCATATAAAAACCCTTAAAAACTCTTGAAAGCTGACATTTGGATAACATTTAACACTTGATATTGTTACTATTAACCGCATAAAATTTATAAACTATTTTATCTCTTGTCGAGCAAATTAAAAATGGAAATCATATGATGCGAATTGTTTTATTTTTAGCAACCAACCTAGCGATTATTTTGGTGTTATCAATTACCACCAGTATCTTCGGCTTAAATCGTTGGCTGACTGAGCAAGGTATTGATTACACTGCTCTCTTGATCTTTGCCCTAATTGTCGGTTTTACTGGTTCAATTATTTCTTTATTAATTAGTAAGCCCATGGCCAAGATGAGCACTCGTGCACGAGTGATTGATCCTAATAACCCAGCTAATCGACAGGAAGCTTGGCTAGTTGAGACAGTGTCTCAGTTTGCTCAGCGTGCCGGTATCGGCATGCCCGAGGTAGCAATTTATGATGGCGCACCAAATGCCTTTGCTACCGGCGCCTTTAAAAATAACGCCCTCGTTGCTGTTTCCACCGGTCTATTACAAAGCATGAACGAAGAGGAAGTAGCCGCTGTTTTAGGTCATGAAATTGCTCACGTGGCCAATGGCGATATGGTGACCATGACCCTAATCCAAGGCGTGGTCAATACCTTTGTTATTTTCCTCGCACGTGCGGTCGGTTATTTCGTCGACCGTGCCGTCTTTAAAAATGACCGTGATGGTACGGGTCCCGGTTACTTTATTACTGTGATTGTCTTGGAAATTGTTTTCGGTGTGATTGCCTCAATGATTGTGGCTTGGTTCTCTCGCCAACGCGAGTTCAGAGCAGATTCCGGTGCCTCTCAACTGATGGGCACCCCTAGCTCTATGATTAAGGCACTTCAGCGCTTGCAACAACTGCAAGAAGGCGAATTACCTAAAAACATTCAGGCCTTAGGTATTTCCAATCGCTCAAAAATGGCTAATTTATTTGCCACCCACCCACCTTTGGAAGTTCGTATTCAGGCTTTAACTAAATAAAGACTGATTATTTATCGACTAATACAAAAACAAAAGCACCGTTTAAATCATTTTAAACGGTGCTTTTTGCTACTTAGCTAATGCAGCTTACTCCGCATCACGCCAATTCTCACCAACGGCTACTTCCGCAATTAACGGCACACTAAGCTCAGCCACCTGACTCATGAGTTCCGGCAAAGCTTGGCGTAACAGCTCCTTTTCTTCTGCTGGCACTTCTAGCACCAGTTCATCATGCACCTGCATAATCATACGAGCTTTAAGTTTATTTTCTTCAATAAAACGTTGTACCGACACCATGGCCATTTTAATCAGATCGGCTGCAGTCCCCTGCATCGGTGCATTAATCGCTTGACGTTCAGCATTGGCTCGACGCGGCCCCTTGGCCCCTTGAATCTCCGTGAACCATAAACGACGACCGAAGGCGGTTTCTACGAAACCATTATCAGTTGCTTCTTTTTTAATGCGATCCATATAATCGGCGACCCCTGGATAACGCGCAAAATAACGATCGATATAAAGCTTGGCCGCATCACGGGTAATATCCAATGTATTGGCAAGTCCAAAGACCCCCATGCCATAAATCAAACCGAAGTTAATCGCTTTAGCCGAATGTCGTTGCTCAGCAGTGACGTCTTCAAGCTTATCGACAGAGAAAATCTCAGCGGCGGTACTGCGGTGAATGTCTTTGCCCTCTGCAAAAGCTTTGCGTAAGCCGGCATCGCCTGAAATGTGTGCCATCACGCGCAATTCAATCTGCGAATAGTCAGCCGCCATAATCACATGACCCGGCTCTGCCACAAAGGCACGACGGATGCGACGCCCCTCTTCGGTTCTTACCGGGATGTTTTGCAGATTAGGCTCGGATGACGCTAAACGCCCTGTCACCACCGAAGCTTGGGAGTAACTGGTATGCACTCGTCCGGTTGCAGGCCAAATCATGGTGGGCAATTTATCGGTATAAGTCGATTTCAGCTTGGCTAAGCTACGGTGCTCCAAAATCAATTTAGGCAGCGGATAATCTTCGGCCAAACGATTTAGTGTTTCCTCATCAGTTGAAGGCGCCCCCTTGGGGGTTTTCTTTACCACCGGCAAAGCCATTTTCTCAAATAAAATAACGCCTAATTGACGCGGCGAATTGAGATTAAATGCTTCACCGACAATGTCATGCGCTTCTTTTTCCAACTCATCGAGACGCTCGGCAAACACACGACTTTGTTCAAGCAGCGACTTTTCATCCAGCTTGACCCCATTACGCTCAATCGTCGTCAATACTGGAGAGACTTGCATCTCTAATTGATAAATTCGATTAAAACCCTCTTCGGCTTCAATTAAAGGGAACATCACTTGGAATAATTGCAGCGTCACGTCAGCATCTTCACAAGCGTATTCGGCGGCCTTATCGATAGGCACCCGATCGAAGGTTATGGCCGATGCACCCTTGCCGCAAATCTCCTCATAACTAATGCCATGACGACCCAGATAACGCTGCATCAACTCCTCCATGCCGACACGCTTCGAGGAGTCAAGAACATAAGCCATCAACATGGTGTCATGCTCAATACCTCTAAGGGTGACGCCTTCATTAGCCAGCACATGGGTATCAAATTTAGCGTTTTGCAGTACTTTTTTGGCATCCTGATTTTCTAGCCAAGGTCGTAATTTCTCTAACACCAGTTGCTTTTCAAGCTGTTGCGGTTGCTCTTCAAGCATTGAGCCCTGATGGCCCACCGGCACATACCAAGCCTGACCGGGCTTAACTGACATCGATAAACCTACTAAGCGCGCCCCCATTGAGTAGAGACCGTCGGTCTCTGTATCTAGCGCAACGATTTCAGCTTCATCTAGCGTCTTAATTAAATCACTTAACTGCTGCTCGGTGGTCACGGTCAGATAGTCAATCTTGGGTGGCGCTTCGGGAATGACATCGACCTCAATCCTGGCGTCTTGCTCCGGAATGGCATCCGGATCACCGCTCAACTCACGCAACCAGGTGCGGAAACCGTAAGTTTGAAAAATATCAATTAATGCGTCTTTGTCTTGTTTCAGGGGGCGTAAATCATCAGGGGAGTCAATTTCTTCCGGTAAGTCACAGTCATCCTTAATCGTCACTAAGCGACGGGTCATCTCAAAATTTGGAATAAAGTCGCGCAAATTTTGACCTGCGACCCCCTTAATGCTATCGGCATGAGCAATAAGATTATCCAGTGAACCGTATTCTTCAAGCCACTTGGCCGCGGTTTTAGGTCCGACTTTAGGTACCCCGGGAATATTATCCGAGGTATCACCCATCAGCATCAGATAATCAATTATCTGCTCAGGATGAACGCCGTAGCGCTCTTTGACCCCAGGGATGTCCACCACATGGTTGCTCATGGTATCAATCAGAGTGACACCCTCATGAACTAATTGAGCCATGTCCTTATCGCTGGTCGAAATGATCGAATCAATGCCATTTTCAGTGGCTTTTTTAGCTAAGGTTGCGATAACATCATCGGCCTCGACCCCCTCAAGAGCAATGACTGTCCAACCCATCGCGCGGATTGCATCGTGGATGGGTTTTATCTGCGAACGTAAATCATCAGGCATTGGCGGACGATTGGCTTTATACTCTTTGTAGATATCGTCTCTAAAGGTCTTACCCTTTGCATCAAATACACAAGCCATATAATCGGGTTTATAATCCTGGTTTATCTTGCGCATCATATTCATTACGCCATAAAGAGCGCCGGTGGGTTCACCCAAGGCATTTCTCAAATTTGGCATAGCGAAAAATGCACGATATAAATAACTTGAGCCATCAACAAGTAATAAGGTTTTTTTCATGTCCACCAGTAAAGAAAAATTAACTGTAAATTCAGATCTTACAGTAGAAGAGAATACTGAAAACGCTAAATTCATCAGTCGTCAAGAAATGAAGCAAGTAGAAGCATCAAAGGCTGACACCATCAAGGGTCAGGTTTCTGAAATCTCTCAGGAGCTTGCCACCGCTGCGCAACACTTAATCCACCTAAATAAGGCGGTTAGTATCTTTGGGAGCGCCCGTACCCCCCGAGACTCTTTTTACTATAACAAAACAATAGAAATCAGTAAATTACTCGCTCAGGCCGGTTTCAGTATTATTTCGGGTGGCGGCCCCGGCGTGATGGAAGCCGCCAATAAAGGCAGTTTTGAAGCCGGTGGTCATAGTGTGGGTTTAAATATCAAATTACCGCATGAACAGCACGACAATGCCTACCAATCAGAAAGTCTCTATTTCAAATACTTCGTCTCACGCAAAACCACCTTTTTTATGAGTAGCTCAGCTTATATCATGATGCCGGGCGGTTTTGGCACCATGGATGAGGTTTTTGAAACCCTCACGTTGATTCAAACCGGTAAAGCTCACCGTGCACCTATCGTTTTTGTCGGTAGCGAGTTCTGGGGTGGTTTAGTTAACTGGATCAAGGAGCAGCTATTGGGCTGTGGTTATATTTCCGCCTCCGATTTAGATCTCTTTATTATTGAGGATGAGCCACAGAAAATTGTCAATTACATCAAGGAAAAATACGATGAGTATTGCCTAAGCGCAGATTGCTTTGGCTTAAGATAAATTACGCATTGTTTTAGGCTACGAAAGAGACTCAATCGTCCTATTCAAACGCTTTGCGGTTATTTGTAAAGCGCTTAGGGGTGTCATGAGCTTATGCGCTGCTTGTTGTGAGGCTTAGCCTTCTGGCTTAGGCTCAGCATTTGGATCCAAATTTATCGGTTGACTGAGATTATCTCTTTGTGCAGCGGCTGAATTATCGGGATGATTACTACCTTGGCGCGCGATTTCATCCTGGGCTTTTGGCGGAGGGCGACAAATCAAATGAACCGATTGGGCATTTACCCCCTTAGCTCGTAACTCCGCTTTTAGTTCTTCACTAATATATCGCTCGCGACGCACCTTAAGCTCTACGACCTCGCCATCATATTCTGCACAAGCATCACGTAAGCCCTGTTCACAGATCCTACTATCGCCCTGCACACACGTTGCTTCAAAATGCACATCGCCTTCGGTGTACATCGGCGTGGTTTTGCATGCACTAAGCGTCGCAGCAGCAAGGGCAAACATAGAAAACAAATAAATTTTATGGGTACGATGGGTATTCATAGCTTGCTACAATGATTGTACTAGCCCCTGCTTAAGACTCGATTTAAGGGCAATCAGGGTTATAATGGAGTGTTTATTATTAAGATTAAAAAGCGCTTTAGAAAAGCAACTATAGCAAAGCAACTATAAATCATAATCGCTTTTTTATTCTAAGAAACTCTAATTTTTATCACTATTATCTTTAGAAGTCTATCTATGCAAGAACAATACCATGCTTCTGCTGTTGAAAAAGAAGCACATAACATTTGGCAAGAACAAGATGTATATCGTGTTGTAGAAGGCGCCAAAAACGCCGCCGGCGAGGAAAAACCAAAATACTACGCCTGCTCCATGCTGCCCTACCCTAGCGGTAAATTACATATGGGTCATGTGAGAAACTACACGATCAATGACGTGATGGCGCGCCAACTCAGAATGCGCGGTTATAACGTCTTGATGCCAATGGGTTGGGATGCCTTTGGAATGCCGGCAGAAAACGCCGCAATCAATTCCAATGTACCTCCGGCAAAATGGACTTACGACAACATTGCTTATATGAAAAAGCAAATGCAAGCCATGGGGTTGGCCATCGATTGGTCACGCGAAATGTGTGCTTGCGATCCCGACTATTATCGCTGGAACCAGTGGTTATTTCTAAAAATGTTAGATAAAGGCATTGCCTACCGCAAAACCCAGGTTGTTAATTGGGACCCGGTTGATCAGACCGTATTGGCCAATGAACAAGTTATTGACGGTCGCGGTTGGCGCTCCGGTGCTTTGGTAGAAAAGCGTGAGATTCCCGGTTACTACTTGAGAATTACCGATTACGCTGAGGAATTACTGGATTACACCAAAAATCACTTAGAGGGTTGGCCTGAACGAGTGCGTTTAATGCAGGAAAACTGGATTGGTCGCAGCGAGGGCGTACGCTTTGCCTTTACCCATGATATTCGTGATGCGGATAATCAGCTGATACAAGATGGTCGTATGTACGTCTTTACCACCCGTGCCGATACCATTATGGGTGTGACCTTCTGTGCCGTTGCACCGGAACACCCGATTGCTACCGAAGCCGCACGTCGCGATGACAAAGTAGCTGCCTTTATCCAAGAAGCAATCAAAGGCGGTACCAGCGAAGCAGATCTGGCCACCAAAGAAAAAGAAGGTATTCCTACCGGTCTGACAGTTACTCATCCGATTACCGGCGCAGAGATTGATGTCTGGGTCGGTAACTATGTCTTAATGAGTTATGGTGATGGTGCGGTGATGGCAGTACCTGGTCATGACGAACGTGACTTTGCCTTTGCTCTCAAGTACGAGTTGCCGATTATCCAGGTCATTGATATTGATGGCTGCGAGTATTCAAACACCGAATGGCAAGACTGGTACACCGACAAAGAAGGCGGTCAGCTCATCAATTCCGGCGACTATGATGGTCTCAGCATTGCCGAAGCGATCGAGCAAATTGCTGATTTTATGGTTCAGAAGCAACTGGGTGAGAAAAAAGTTACCTGGCGTATTCGCGACTGGGGTATTTCCCGTCAACGTTACTGGGGTACACCCATTCCGATTATTCACTGCCCAAGTTGTGGTCCGGTGCCGGTTCCCGAAAAGGATCTGCCGGTGGTTTTGCCTGAGCATTTGATTCCAGACGGTAGTGGCAATCCACTAAACAAATGTGAAGAATTCCTCCATGTCACGTGCCCTTCTTGCGGCGCCGATGCGCGTCGTGAGACTGATACCATGGATACCTTTGTGGATTCTTCTTGGTACTTTATGCGCTACGCTTCTGCCAACAATAACGACGCTATGGTCGATGAGCGCAATAACTACTGGATGCCGATGGATCAGTACATTGGCGGTATTGAACATGCCGTTATGCACTTGCTCTATGCTCGCTTCTGGACCAAAGCCATGCGTGATATGGGACTCTTAAATTACAATGAGCCCTTTGTGAAACTGCTGTGTCAGGGTATGGTGCTGAATCACATCTATTCACGTCGCAATGCCCTTGGCGGTCTGGAGTATTTCGCCCCAAGCGAAGTGGAAAATATCACCGATGCCAAAGGCAATATCATTGGTGCCAAGCTTAAGAGTGACGGCTCCGAAATCCAGTACGAAGGTATTGGTACCATGTCCAAATCCAAAAACAACGGTATCGATCCTCAACAGCTAATCGACAACATGGGTGCCGATACGGCGCGTTTATTTGTGATGTTTACCAGTCCGCCGGAGCAAACACTCGAATGGTCCGGCAGTGGTGTCGACGGCTCGAATCGCTTCTTGCGTCGTCTGTGGAATTATTGCTTTAAGCATCAAGCAGATATTCGTCAAGGTCAAGATAATTTCGACTGGTCTGCCGAGGACAATCTGGACAAGGCCATCAGAGACTTACGTCTTGAAACTCACGCACTCTTGAAACAAGCGGATTACGACTATAGCCGTATTCAATACAATACGGTTGTGTCGGCCAATATGAAGCTATTAAATGTGCTTGAGGCGGCCAAACTACCCGAGGGCGAACTGAAGCATCACGTGATCCGTGAATCAGTTTCTATTATGTTGCGTATGCTTTACCCGGTGGTACCGCATATTACTTGGCATATCTGGCGTCAACTCGGTCTGGACGAAGCCTATGGCGATTTACTAGATGCGGCTTGGCCAACGGTCGATGAGGCTGCGTTAGTGGCTGATGAAGTCGAATTAATGCTGCAAATCAATGGTAAGTTACGCGGTTCGATTATGATTCCAAATGACGCCACTAAAGAGTATATTGAAGCCTCTGCACGTGAACACTCAGCGGTTGAGCGCTTCCTAGAGGGTCGTCCGATTAAGCGAGTAATTGTGGTTCCAGGTCGTCTGGTTAATGTGGTTGGATAAAAATCATGACTAATAAGGTGTTAACTTCTGACTCTTTGTTGCCGCGCCTAAAGCTGCAACAGTATGCTTGGTTTTTAGTGCTCATGCTTCTAATTGCCAGTCTGACAGCCTGCGGCTTTAAGTTACGCGGTGCCTCATCCCTGCCATTTGATAGCTTATACACTAACATCAGTAGCCAAAGCTCCTTCGGGGCACAGATTATTCGAGGTATCAGAGCCAACTCGCCACATACTCGAATCGTTGATACGGCACAAGAGGCGGAAGTACGCCTGCTACAATTGAACAATCGTCGCACCCGCAAAGAAATGTCTTTAAACGTCGACGGCAAGGTAGAGGAATACGAATTAGGTCTCTATATCAGCTTTACCCTAGTCGATAACGCAGGCAACACCTTATTGGAACCAACTACCCTTTCGAATTTGCGTTTATTGCCTTATGATGAAAACGAAGCCTCAGCCAAAGCCGCGGAAATGCAACAACTTTATGCCGATATGGAGCGTAATATCGCCGCCTCTATTTTGCAGCGCATTACCGCAGATGAGGTAATTCATCGCTATCAGCAACTACACGGAAATTAATGGCCAAGTTTAATCTCACGACCATTCGCTTCGAGCAAGAACCTGCACCACTCTATTGCGTAGTCGGTGACGAGCTCTTATTGAGAATTGAAGCAGTGGATAAGCTGAGACAATGGGCTCAACAGCATGATTACACCGAGCGCAGTTCGCTTAGTTTAAGTGCCACGGATGATTGGGGCGTAATTGAGGAATTCACGCAAAGCATGTCTTTATTTGCTGAGCGCAAAATACTGGAATTAGTTATTCCGACCGGCAAACCGGGACGTAAAGGCGGTGATGCCTTGCTCCGCTTAGCGGAGCAAGCCGAACAAGGATTATTGGTCGATACGGTTGTTATTATTAGCCTCCCAAAGCTGGATTTCCAAACTGCAAAGGCCAAATGGTGGCAAAAACTATCAGCCATCTCGCAGGTGCACGAATTAGCAATTATCCAACGCGAACAATTACCAGCTTGGATTAAACAGCGATTAAAGGCTCAAAAACAAACTGTTGACGGCGAGACGTTGAGTTGGATAGTTGACCAAGTCGAGGGTAATTTATTCGCCGCGCATCAAGAGATTCTAAAATTAGGACTAATGTACCCCGAAGGGGAAATCAGCTTCAATGCCATCCAACAATCTATTCAAGATGTTGCACGCTACGATGTGATGTCACTAAGCACGGCAATGCTCGAAGGCGATGCCAAACGCACGCGCAGAATTCTTGAAGGCCTAGAAGCCGAGGGCGAGGCACTACCCCCCATTCTCGGTTTTATGATGATTGATATACGTCATCTATACAATTTGGCTGTGGCGCGTCATAAGGGACTAAACCTCTCGGCACAAATGCGCTCCATGTATATACGAGCGCCGAAATCGGAGCTTATTTTAAAAGCCCTCGAACGCCTCAACCTAGTGCAACTTATGGGTCTTATTCAACATGCGCATGAGGTGGATCGTATCCTAAAGGGCATCCCGGTCGATGGTCGTCTAAATGACCCTTGGCAAGAATTATTACGTCTAAGTCTAAAAGTAGTTAACCCCCAAGCGCTGTGACTTTAAGCCCTTTAAAACTTAATTATTTAAATTTTTACTATTTAATATCGTCATGAACACACAGTCTACTCTTTCATCCAACTTGTCCGTACAGGATTATTTGCGTCAATTAGGCTCACAAGCACGCCAAGCATCGCGTCGCCTAATGCGCATCAACGATCAACAAAAATCGGCAGCTTTGTTAACTTTGGCCGATTTAATTCATAGTAATAAAGAGTTTTTATTGAATGAAAATGCCAAAGACTTGGCAAAAGCCAAAGAAAATAATCTTGATGCGCCTTTATTGGATCGCTTGACCCTAAGCGACAAATACCTGGATATTATGCAAAGCGGTTTACGTCAAATTGCCGCCATGCCGAATCCGGTCGGTTCACTATCCGCGACAACGGTTCGTCCGAATGGCATGAAAATAGCGCAGATGCGTGTACCTATCGGTGTGATCGGAATTATTTATGAATCACGTCCTAATGTCACGGTTGATGCTGCAGCACTCTGCCTTAAATCTGGCAATGCCTGTATTTTACGCGGTGGCAGTGAAGCTTTTTATTCAAACCAAGCTTTTGCCAAGTTAATTTCAGAAAGTCTCCTAAGTAATGACCTGCCTGAGTATGCGGTACAAGTGATTGAAACCACAGACCGTGCTGCGGTTGGTGAGTTAATCCGTCTGACTGAATTCGTCGATGTGATTATCCCTCGTGGTGGTAAATCACTGCTCACTCGTCTTGCAGAAGAGGCTCGCGTACCCATGATTATGCACCTCGACGGTAACTGTCATATGTACCTAGATGAATTTGCTAATCAAGACATGGCGATAGATATGGCCTTTCATGCCAAAACACATCGCTATGGAATTTGTGGTGCACTAGAGACGCTGTTGGTGGATCAGAGCATTGCCGACAAGGTTCTACCGGAGATTGGCAGACGCTTCCAAGCACATGGTGACGAAATGCGCGTTTGTCCTAAAACCAAGGCCATTCTTGAAGCGGCAGGGCTTCAGTCCAATGAGCAGGCAGCGATTAAAGACGCTAGCGAAGAGGATTGGGAGACTGAGTTCCTCGGTCCAATTATTGCCATTCGCGTGGTCGATTCAATCGATCAGGCGATTGAACATATTACTCAGTACAGTTCAGGTCACACCGAATCGATTATTAGCGATAATATCGAACGCGCTGAACAATTCCAACTAGGGGTGGACTCCAGCTCAGTTTACGTGAATCTACCGACTGTTTTTGCCGATGGTTTTGAATATGGTCTGGGAGCAGAAATCGGCATTTCTACCAACCGTCTTCATGCCCGCGGTCCGGTCGGTCTTGAGGGGCTTACCACCTACAAATGGGTGCTAAATGGCTACGGTCAGAAGCGCGGCTAATCTCTAAATTAACGCACAGCATAAAAAGGATCGACTAATGAGTTATCTGTGGTACAAGGTTTTGCATATCGTTTTATTTTCGTCTTGGTTTGCCGGTTTATTTTATTTGCCGCGTATTTATGTGAACCTAGCTCGTCAAGAGCGCGGCTCTGAAAGCTACGCCCTGCTTCTCGGTATGGCTAAACGACTATTGCGTTTTATGACCATTATTGCTGTCGCTAACCTGATTTTCGGGACCCTGCTTATTACTATCATCGGCTTGAATCATGGCTGGTTACATATCAAATTACTCTTTGTGTTTTTTGTCTTTGTCTACCACTTTTCTTGCTATGTGATCTACAAACGCTTTGAAAATGAAAACAATACTAGGGAGCATGTTTTTTACCGTTGGTACAATGAAATCCCGGTGCTCTTGATGCTTATTATTGTTTATTTAGTTATTTTCAAACCTATCTAATTTAAGATAAGAAAATTATGTCTGAACAAGATTCTTCCAAAAGAGCCACTTTAAAAATCAATCCTGACGCAAAAAAAAGCGGCACAGCGGCACGTAAAGCCGCTCGCCAACGCACAGGCCCGCGTGCTCGCCGTCTTGAGCAATCAGCTTATGAACACGGTCAAGGCAAGATTTCTGCACGCACCTTGGCGCGCACCGGTGTTAGTCTAGATAAGTTAAAAGAGGATAAAAATCTCTCCTATCGACTTTCTAAAACAGGGATGACGGAGCAACGTTTAGCAAAACAAGCTGCCGAAAAGGATGCCACCAGACCACAGCGTAGCAGACCGAATGTTCCTTCGGAAGCTTGGAATCCTCGCAACCGCGATAATGACCGTCCTGATAGCAGTGAACGTCGTGATAGATTCGATGCTCGTGGCGGTGAAGGCCGTGGTCCAAGACCTGAGAGTGGTGAGCGTCGCGATAGGTATGAAAGACGCGATGACAGTCGTCGTGACACCCGCG